>CAWKEG010000015.1:0-578866 GCA_963848515.1 uncultured Acidobacteriaceae bacterium | reverse complement strand
ACCCCTCTCCGCTCGTCAAATCCACCCCACCCCATTTTTTAATCCACCACCGCCCAACCCCCGATGTATACTCGCCCGCTCAGGACAGTCCGTCCTGAACCTGGGCTTTCCTGTACTAGAAGCCGTCGACGCCGGACCCCTTTCCACCGACGGCCCTCTTGGAAATAACGTTCGGCTGAAATTCCGGACCTTCAAACGCCGCGACCCCGCGTCCCGGCTCGCACCACGGAGGTAATCCATGACCTTGAGTCTGAGAAAAGTCGTCTGCCTGTGCATCCTCGCATTGGGTTTTGCAGCAGCGCTCGTCACCTCGGCTTCCGCGCAGCAGGGAAACATTCAGAGCGTCACCTTCTACACCGTCAAGCCCGACCGCATCGGCGATTTCCTGGCCGAAATCAAGGAGTACAACGCCCTGATGGCCAAGGGCGGCTCCACAAACTATGCCTCCATGTGGGTTTCGCTCACCGGTCCCCGCGAGTACGTGCGCGCCAGTTACTACCACACCTGGTCTGAACTCGATGCCGGTCCCGACCCCAAGCTCAAGGATGAAGCTGCCGACCTGGCCCGCGTCAGCGTGCGGATCATCGATTGCACTGAAAGCTCCCGCCGCATCATCGCCGAGATTCAGCCCGATCTGAGCATCGAGCTCATGACGGACATGCCCAAAATGATCCGTGTACTCACAACCGACGTCCGCCCGGAACATTTCAATGACTACATAGCGCTGGTCAAAAGCGACATCATGCCCGCGGCGCAAAAGGCAGGATTGAAACTCTACGAGTTCTCTGAGGCTCGTTACGGCACGTCAAGCACACAGGTGACTTCCGTCGTCCCCATGGATAGCTGGTCAGAACTCGATCAGCCCTATGGCGTCGAAAAGGCGCTCGGCAAACGTGGATACGAAGCACTGCGCGAAAGGGTCAGGCCGCTGATCACGCAAAGCGTTTTCAACGAGTACCGCTTCCTGCCCGATGTAAGCTATCTGGCGCCAGCCCCAGCAAAATAAGGCCAAAGGATGCGGACGAGAACCCGCTTCCCGAAACCGCTCGAAAAGCTCATTCCGAGCTTGAAATCTCATGACTCGGTATCAGGGCACCACTCGACAGCTTGTTGAATAAATCCTTCAGTGAGGATTCTTCATCAAATTGTTGAGTGATGCCCGATCTTTTTTTCAAGGGCCGATAAGGTTTTCCCCAGCGCTGGTCAATCCATTTAGATTGGCAACCGCTTCGTCGCCGGGCGAAGCGGCTGAAAGACGACCTCGAACTGAATCGTGCGGATCGCAAAAAACCAGGAGGGAGATGATTGAGCGACATGGCTGATATCCAAGTGACCGGTGCTTCGGAGGAGAACGCCCGAGTGGGCGCGGCGGCGATTCGGGCAGCTGAGCCGGGCCGTCGTCCGCGGGTGTTGATCGTGGGCGGAGGATTTGCCGGGCTCAATGCGGCCAAAGGGCTGGCGCATCTGCCGGTGGACGTGACGGTGGTCGACCGGCGCAACCATCATCTGTTTCAGCCGCTGCTTTACCAGGTAGCGCTCGCCGTGCTTTCGCCGGCCGATATCGCGCAACCGATCCGGACAATCTTGCGCCATCAAGCCAACGCTGAAGTGTTGATGGACGAGGTTGTGGGCATCGACGTCGCGGCGAGGCGGGTAAACCTGGCGAGCGGCGCTCAAGTTGGCTACGACTACCTGGTGCTGGCGACCGGGGCCACGCACTCCTACTTTGGCAAGCCGGAGTGGGAGCCGCTCGCGCCAGGGCTGAAGACGATTGAGGACGCAGTCGAGATTCGACGGCGAGTGCTGCTGGCCTTTGAACTGGCCGAACGGCAGATGGTGGAGCAGGGGTGGCATCCGCCGCTGAATTTTGTGGTCGTGGGCGGAGGGCCGACGGGAGTCGAGCTGGCGGGCGCGATCTGCGACATCACGCAGATCTACATGCGCCACGACTTCCGGCATATCGATCCCAGAACGTCGCGCGTAATTCTGCTCGAGGGTTCGCCGCGTGTGCTGGCTGCGTATCCGCCCGACCTTTCTGCCAAGGCCGAAACGTCTTTGACCAGGCTGGGCGTCGAGGTTCACACCAACACGCAGGTTACAGGCATGGGTCCGGGTTGGGTCGAGGCCAAGAGCGAAAGCGGCAGCAGGCGGATTGAGGCTGTGGTCACGCTTTGGGCGGCCGGCGTGCTGGCCTCTCCGCTAGGCAAAATGCTGGGCGCGCCCCCCCAGGTGAATTTTGACAGACGTGGCTGCGTGCTGGTGGATGACAGGCTGAATCCGCCGGGGTTGCCGGAGGTCTTTGTGCTGGGCGACCTGGCGCACCTGGAGCAGGACGGAAAACAGATTCCCGGCGTGGCGCAGCCGGCGATGCAGATGGGCGACCACGTGGCCAGAATGGTGGCCGCGGATTTGAAAGGAACCGAGCGGCCGCCGTTTCGCTACTTCGACAAGGGCGACATGGCGACCATTGGGCGGCAAGCCGCGGTGGCGAAAGTCGAGTGGCCGTTCAAGGCACACTTGAGCGGCCTCGTCGCCTGGTTGACCTGGCTTACGGTGCACATCTTCTTTTTGATCGGGTTTCGGAATCGGCTATCGGTGTTTATGAGCTGGATCTGGTCATACTTCACGTTCACGCGGAGCGCCCGGCTGATCACGGGGGACCAGAGCCTGGTGGGCTGGGAGGAGGAGGTGGAGAAGGGGAAGGCAGTTGCCCACGATCAGGAGTAAGGGATGGGGAAATAGGGGATAGGGACTTTGGCTGCGGTTGGGTCATTTAAACTATTAGAGCGATGCTTGATCTGGGATTTGTCAGGGCCAATCTCAAACTTGTTGAAGAAAAACTGTGCGCGCGCGGTGCGGACCCGGCGGCGCTGCTGGGAGATTTCCAGGCGCTCGACCAGGGCAGGCGCGAAGCGATTACCACCTCAGAACAATTGAAGGCGCGGCGCAATGAGCTGAGCCAGCGGGTAGGCGCGCTGAAAAAGGCCGGCCTCGATGCCTCCGCCGTGATGGATGAGACGCGGGAGCTGAAGGAAGAACTCGAAAAGCTGGACCAGGCAGCAGCTAGCCTCGACGAAAAGATGCGGATGTCGCTGGCCAGTATTCCCAACCTGACGCGCGACGAGGTTCCGGCAGGCCTGTCGGAAGAAAATAATGTGGTGGTGAAGACCTGGGGCGAGAAGCCTGCGCTCGACTTTGCGGCGAGACCACATTGGGAGATTGGCGAGGCGCTGGGGATTCTGGATCTCGAGCGGGCGGCGAAACTCAGCGGCGCGCGGTTCGCGGTCTACATGGGCGCGGGCGCGCGGCTGGAGCGGGCGCTGATCGGCTTTATGCTCGACCTGCATACGACGAAGCACGGCTACACCGAAGTGCTGCCGCCATTCATGGTGAACTCGAAGTCGCTGTTCGGGACCGGGCAGTTGCCGAAGTTTGCCGAGGATCTGTTTCGCTGTTCGGATGCGGATGCCGAGGCTGCGACACGGGGCGAATTCAAAGATAACGACCACTGGCTGATTCCGACGGCCGAAGTTCCGGTAACCAATCTCTATCGCGACGAAATTCTGGACGAGGCGCGGTTGCCGATCAAGCTGACGGCGTATACGCCATGTTTCCGCGCGGAGGCGGGCGCTGCGGGCAAAGATACGCGCGGCATTATCCGGCAGCACCAATTTCAAAAGGTGGAGCTCGTGAAGTTTACGCGACCAGAGGAGTCGGATGCGGAACACGAGCGGCTGACGCGCGATGCGGAAGAGATTCTTGAGGCGCTGAAGCTGCCCTACCGGCGCATGCTGCTATGCGCGGGCGATACGGGGTTTTCATCGGCCAAGACTTTCGATTTGGAAGTGTGGCTGCCGGGACAGCAGCTCTACCGGGAGATTTCGTCGTGCTCGAACTTTGAGGGCTTTCAGGCGCGGCGGGCAAATATCCGCTACAGGACGCCGGGCGCAAAGACGAAGCCTGAGTTTGTGCACACGCTGAACGGCAGTGGTCTGGCAGTGGGCCGGACATGGCTGGCGATTCTTGAGAACTATCAGCAGGCCGATGGCACGGTGCTGATTCCGGAGGTTCTGCGGCCCTATATGGGCGGCCTCGACCGGATCGTGAAGGAGTTGTGATGGAAAGTGTGACTGAGGGCGAGCTGTTTCCGGAGCCGAAGCGCGGCGTGCCGGAGATTTTGAAAAGCTATTTCTACTGGACTTATCCGCGGGGAAGTTTTCACTACGACGTAATGGTGACGCTGATTCTGGCATTCATCTTTGTGACGCCTCACTTGTGGAACTACGGCGACAAGCCGTCGTCGAGCGCGGGACTGTTGCATCCAATCCAACTAACCGGCGATGGAAATCACGGAATGATTGTGACGGTCCAGGCCGCGGATGTGAACGTGCCCGCGGGAGCAACCGACTCAGCCGTGAAGAAGGCGCTCAGGCAGGCAATTTTGCCGGTGAGCGGCGATGCCGTGGTGGTGGAACGCTGGGAAACAACCACGGACGCCCAGGGCAACGTAGCCTGGAAGATTTGGGCGCATCGGTAGAACGCACTTTGCCGGCGGCAACAGGCGCGGTATCAATAATGGCGCATGGGCGCTGAGCAGGATAAGGAATTTATGCATTCAAGAAAGCTGTTTCTTGCGACGGCGATCGTGTTTGGCATTTTACCGGTGCGCGCCGCATTTGCAGCCGACTCGCTCGACAGCGTGCTGCGCAAGCTCGATGTGGCGGCGGCGAACTTCCATACCACCTCTGCGGATTTTGAATTCGACACCGTGATGACGGTTCCGATCCCCGACAAGGACGTGCAAAAGGGCACGGCCTACTACAAGCGCGACGGGCACAGCTTCCAGATGGCGGCCCATATTACGGAAGTGAATGGAAAGCCGGTGCCCAAGGACCTTACCTACTCGGGCGGCAAGGTCATTCTTTTTGAACCGCTGCTGAACCAGGCCCGCGTGATGGACGCCGCGAAATACGAGAGCTACCTGCTGCTGGGGTTTGGCGCCAGCGGCAAGGAACTCGAAGACAAGTGGCACATCAAGTACCTGGGGCAGGAATTGGTGGACGGCGTCAAGACCGACAAGCTTGAGTTGGTGGCCAAAGACCCCAATGTGCTAAGGCTTTTTCCGAAGGTCACCATCTGGCTGGATACCGAACACGCGGTGAGCCTGCGGCAGATCTTCGACGAAGGGGAGGGCACATCGCGGATCTGCACCTATTCGCATATCAGGACGAATGTGGATTTGCCCAAAGACGCGTTTACGCTGAAGACAGACAAGCAGACACATTTTGTGAAGTAGCGCGGCGGGATGTTGCGCCCGCGGCTGCGATCAGCCGGAAACAAGCGCGGACTTTGCCTTGCTGAAGAGGCTGCTGACCGTAATGCCGGCAAGCGCGAAAACCATCGGGAAGAACTCCAGGGTGTAGCGGGCTTCCGGAGCTTCCACGGTGAGCAGCAGAGCCGAGCGCAGCAGGAAGTAGGCCAGCATGGCTTTCCAGAATCGTGGCCGGAGCCAGAGGGCAGCCGCTGCGAGCACAAGATAGAGCGCGTTGAGCCCAGCGTAAGCCCAACTGAAGATGGTTTCAGAATGGTGATGCGCGTAGACCCACCAGTCGAGGTCGATGTTGAGATTTTCGACGCGGGGCCGGAGGGTCATGTCGGCGACGCGGCCAAGCGGAAGCCACAGGTAGTAGCGGAACGGATGGGCGGCGATGCGCTGCCGGGCAAGCGCGGAAAAGCGGGCGTCCATCGCCGGCGTGAGGTCGTAGCCGTTGGCATTGTAATCGGCGGCCAGCGCGACGGTTTCGGCGTATTGCGCGCCAGAGTCAAAGGCGCGGCTTGGCAGTTGGCTTACGTCGAGCGGGCCGCCGGGCACGTTCCAATAAATTTGATAGGTGGAGACGAAGTCGAGACACCAGGTTCGGGTCCAACGCTCCCAGCCGGGATAGGAGTTCTCTCCCGGATCGTTGGCCTGACGGGGCGCGAGCGGCTGAAAGACATGAAAGGCCTGCCAGTTGCGGGCAGCCCATGCGGCAAAGGGCGCGAGAGCCAGCAAGACGCAGACGAGTGTGATGCGAAAGAACTTTTGAGTTGGAAGCTTCTGGGTTGGAATTAAAGATGAGTTGCGGTGGTCGAGCGGAAACAGCAGCGCTGGCGCGAGAGCGACGGCGATCAATGCGCCATCAGGACGCAGGAGCGCGGCGGCGGTGACGGCAAGGGTAAAGCAGAGCGCAGTGGGCCACGTTGGATGGCAACAAAAGCGGGCCAAGGCCCATAGCGCGAGAGCCAGCATGAAGAGGGTGAGCGTCTCAGTGAGAGGAACGACGGCATAGGAGGCAGTGAAAGGACAGAGCGCGGCGAGCCAGAGCGTGGCATGGCGTGCGGCGGGAGCGAGCCGGGGCGGCGCAATGCGGGCTGCAAAGCCAGCCAGCAGCAGGCAGCCGGCGAGTTCGAGGACGATCTGTACGACGGCGGCGGAATAGTAGTTTTCCATCCCGAAGAGCTTGAAGCAGAGAGCAAGGAAGAGCGGGAAGCCAGGTAAACGTATCAAGGTCGGAATTAATTGCCCGTTGAAACCGGTGAAGGCATACCGCCCGTGGAGCAGGATGTTTTTGGACAGGTCGCCGTAGAGAAGCGAGTCGCCATTGACCTCAAAGAGATCCTTCAGCATGTAAAGGCGGAGAATGAGTCCGGCCGCGAGTGCCACAGCAAGACTGAGCGCCGGCGCAAGCCTGGCGCGTTGGGAGCTGGCCGGGCTATGCGGCTCCGTCAATTGACTCTCGGGGTTGGGTTCCATACGATTCGTAATGTATAGCCTAGACCGTTTGGATGGGTTTTTGCTCGCAGATAACTGAAATCAAACATGCCTGATCGCCAGATATTTTTCGACCCGCAACGCAAGCGATGGAAACGCCTTCGGCGCGTTCTTGATGTCACTGCCGTGATCTCCACGCTGGTGCTGGTGGGTTTCGTCTTCAATGTGGCGCGCAATCAGCAATTGCCCGAGTTGCTGCTGCCCTCGCCCAAGCATAACTACAAGGCGCTCCCGGACCGCGCTCCGCTGCTGCGCACCGCCAAAGGCCCGCGCCCGGCGCGGCGCAAGACCGGCCGCCGGCCGTCCGAGATTCCTTTCAACACCGGTGAAGGTTTGCGCGCGGCTTACTACGTGCAGGACGATGCGGCCAGCTACTCGTCGTTCAAGGAACATGTTCACCAGATCGACCTGCTGTTCGCGCAGTGGTTCCACGTGAACGCGCCCTCGGGAACGCTGATGGCGATGACTGGCGACAACCTGCATGAGTATCCCGTGGTGGACGGAGCCACGGTACACGACCCCGACAGCATGAATCGGATAAGGAACGTGATTCAGGGGGCGCGGGAAGACACCGAAGTGATTCCCCACTTGAATAACTACAACCCGCGCAGCCAGACCTGGGATGCGGATATGGGCGATGTGCTCAAGGATGACGGCAACCGCGCCGCACTGATCGGGCAGATCATGCGCTTCTTTGCGGCCTATCCGACTTATCCAGGCCTATCGCTGGATATTGAAAGCCTCAATGACGATGCAACCCCGGCTTACCTGAGTTTTATCCAGGAGCTGTACACCGCGATGCACGGGCGCAATCTGCACCTTTATGTCAATGTGGCTGCATCGACGCCGGACAGTGAACTGAAGCTGATCGCGAACAACTCCGACGCCATCGTGCTGATGAACTACGACCAGCACGAGGCCAACAGCGAACCTGGGCCCGTGGCCAGCCAGACATGGTTTATCGGCAACCTGCAGCGCGTGTTGAAGATTGTGCCAAAGGAAAAGATCATTTGCGCGGTCGGAAGCTATGGCTACGACTGGACGCTGTCGATCCCCAACCCCAAGGACCGCTGGCACAAGAAACCCCAGGTGCTGGATACGGAAGACCTCTCGGTTTCCGACGCGTGGCAGCGCGCATCCGACGCCGACGCCGATCTCGATCTGGATTACGACTCGCTGAATCCTCACTACGAGTACATTGACGAAGACAACAATCAGCGCCACGTCGTCTGGTTTCTCGACGGCGTCTCGCTGCTGGACGAGATGCGTGCCGCACGCGCGCTCGGCTTGCAGACATTCGCGCTCTGGCGGCTTGGTGAAGAAGACAGCTCGCTCTGGAATATCTGGGACAAGCCGAGCGCCCCGGAATCGCTGCAGGCGCTCAACTCCGTGCAGCCAGGGCACGACGTGGACACGGAGGGCGAAGGGGACATTCTGCGCGTAACCGGATTGCCGCAGCACGGCGCCCGCACCGTTACCGTAGACACGGACGAAGCCGATCCGCGCAAGAAGCTCATCATCGATGAGCACATGGATGTTTACCCCCGCACCTACACGATCGAGCAGTATGGATACCATCCGAATGAGGTTGCGCTGTCGTTCGACGACGGACCCGATCCGAAGTGGACGCCGAGGATTCTGGACATCCTGAAGCAGAAGAATGCAAAGGGGACTTTTTTCATCATCGGCTCCGCAGCCGCCGAGCACGTGGGTGTGCTGCAGCGGATCTTCAAGGAAGGGAACGAGATCGGTAATCACACCTGGACCCATCCGGACATCAGCGAAATCTCCGCGCGGCAACTGGATATCGAGGTAAAGCTCACGGGGCGGCTTTTTGCCAGTAAGCTTGGCGTGCAGCCACTCTACTTCCGCCCCCCGTACGACATCGACGAGGAGCCCGACACCGACGACCAGGCCGCGCCGATCGTGAGCATTCAGAAAGAAGGCTACACGATCATCGGCAACAAAATCGATACCGACGACTGGAACGAGCATCCGCGTAAAACTCCGAGCGAGATCGCCCAGTCGGTGCTCGCACAGTTGCAGACCATGAAGGTCAAGCCCCAGTTTCGCGGTTCGATCATCCTGATGCACGACGGCGGCGGCGACCGCCAGGCGACGGTAAATGCGCTGCCTGTCCTGATCGACACGCTGCGCGCGCATGGCTACAAAATTGTGCCCGTTTCTGCGCTGATGGGCAAAACCACCGCGGAAGTGATGCCGCCGCTCACCTTCTGGCAGCATCTGCGCGCCATCCCCGACTCGATTGCATTTTCTGTCGTCGACATCATCGGCAACTTCATCGTGATGGTTTTTTTTGTCGGCGATGTCCTGATGAGCGCACGGTTGATTTTTGTGGGTTTGCTTGCGTGCATCGACCGGCTGCGCAAGCCGTATCACATGGCGACCGCCGGATACGCCCCGCGCGTCGCGGTCCTCATTCCTGCATACAACGAGGAGACGGTGATCGTGCGCACGATCCGCTCGGTACTCAACTCGGACTACAAGAATCTGCATGTAATCGTGATCGACGACGGCTCGTCGGACCGCACGGCCGAGGTGGCGAGCGAGGCCTATGCGGCGGAGATCAAGGCCGGGCGCGTACGCGTACTGACCAAGCCCAATGCCGGCAAGGCAGCTGCTCTGAACTATGCCCTCGACCGGATGAGCGAAGAGATTTATGTGGGCATCGATGCGGACACGGTGATCGCCGCGGATGCCATTTCAAAGCTGATTCCGCACTTCGAAGATCCGATGATCGGCGCCATGGCAGGCAACGCGAAGGTCGGCAATCGCGTGAACCTGTGGACGCGCTGGCAGGCTCTTGAGTACATCACCAGCCAGAACTTTGAACGCCGGGCGCTCGATCTGTTTCACGTGGTGACCGTGGTTCCGGGAGCGATTGGCGCGTGGCGCACCGTGCCGGTGAAGGCTGCGGGCGGGTATCCGCTGAACACCGTTGCTGAAGACGCCGACCTGACGATGAACCTGCTCGAACGGGGTCTCAAGGTCGACTACGAGGACCGCGCACTGGCTTTCACCGAAGCGCCCATCGACATGAAGGGGCTGATGCGGCAGCGATTCCGTTGGTCGTTCGGAACCCTGCAGGCCGTCTGGAAGCATCGTGCCGCGTTTGTGCGCAACAAGGCAATGGGCTTGTTTGCGCTGCCGAATATTCTTATCTTCCAGATGTTTCTGCCGCTGGTATCGCCGTTCATCGATCTTTTGTTTCTGTATGGCCTGGTGAACTTCTTCGTCGATCGCCATTATCATCCGGAGTCGGCTTCGACGGCGAGCCTGGAGAAGCTGGTGTTTTACTTCCTTGGGTTCCTGGTCATCGACTTCATTACGTCCTCGGTGGCGTTCTCGCTCGAGCGGCGTCACCCCGCCAACAAGGGCGACGGCTGGCTGCTGTTTCACATCTGGCTGCAACGGTTTGCCTACCGGCAGGTCTTCTCGATTGTGCTGTTCAAGACGCTGAAGCGGGCAATCGACGGCAAGCCGTTCAACTGGGACAAGATTGAGCGCACCGCGCAGATGAGCAAACAGACCGAGGCGCTGACGGAGACGGCGGTTTGAAAATATCCATATTTTGACCCATCCCTGCTGAGATTCTTTCTATCCCTGACGCCTTCCCGTTTCAGTGCGCAACTAGCCGTACCCGCCCACTCATGGCGAAAAGCCGCGGTGATTCAATGCCTCACAATTCCCAACTCCCGCAACAGGAACGCATAGTCCAGCGCAATCTCTTTGAGATAGTCGTAGCGGCCGCTCGCGCCGCCGTGGCCGGCTTTCATGTTCGTAACTAAGAGCAAAGGATTGTTGTCGGTTTTGAGGGTACGGAGTTTGGCTACGTACTTAGCCGGCTCCCAATACATAACCTGGCTGTCGTGGAGGCTTGTCTTGACTAACATCGCCGGATAACTCGCCGCTTCCAGGTTATCGTAGGGCGAGTAACTCAACATATATTGAAAGTACTTCTCGTCATTCGGGTCGCCCCACTCTTCGTACTCGGGAACGGTGAGCGGAAGCGAGGCATCGAGCATGGTATTCATGACATCGACAAAGGGGACGTGGGAGACGACGGCGCGGAACAGATCGGGACGCATGTTTGCCACCGCGCCCATCAACAACCCTCCCGCCGACCCGCCTTCGATGGCGACGCGCTCGGGGTCGCCGTAGCCGGCCGCAGTTAGGTGCTCGACCGAAGCGATGAAGTCAGTGAACGTGTTGCGCTTGACGAGCATTTTGCCGGCGTCGTGCCAGGGCTCGCCCAGATCGCCGCCACCGCGGACGTGCGCATAGGCCATCACCACGCCGCGATCGAGAAGGCTGAGACGGTTGGAGCTGAAGCCAAGCGGAAGCGAGTAGCCGTAGGAGCCGTAGCCGTAAACGTAGAGAGGATTGCTGCCGGGCTGGCGCATGTCTTTGCGATAAACCAGAGAGATAGGAACCTGAACGCCGTCCGGCGCCGTGGCGTGAACGCGTTCGCTCGCGTAGAGCGTGCGGTCGAAGCCGCCGGGAATCTCAAGCTGCTTGAGAAGCTTTGAGGCGCCGCTAGCGACGTCGTACTCGTAGACCGAACTGGGCGTAACGAGAGACTGATAGCCATAGCGGAAAGTTGTTGTCTCAAAGATGCGGTTGATGTGCGGGTGGGCGCTGTAGGCAGGCTCGGGAAAAGCGATCTCGGCTGTCTTTGTAGCGTCGGGGCCCGCGTCTGAAAAAGACCAGAGGCGCAGACGTGGGAGCCCGGCCTCGCGCTCGCAAGCGATAAAGAAGCCGGCGAAGAGATCAACTTCTTCGAGCATGACATCGCCACGGTGAGGGATCAGTTCAGTCCAGTGGCTGCGTCCGGGGGTGGCGACTGGCGCGGTGACAAGGCGGAAGTTGCGGCCGCAATCATTGGTTCGGATGTACCAGAGGCCGTTGCGGTGATCGACGGAGTACTCGTGCTGGTCGTGGCGCTCGCTGATAAGCGCAAAGCTGCCGTGGGGCTGGTCCGCCGCCAGGACACGGGACTCCGTGGTGATGTGGCTGGCTGATTCCATAACCAGGAATTTTCCGTCGCGCGTGCGGCCCACGCCGAGGTTGAACCGCTCGTCGTCGTCCTGGTAAATGAGTGCGTCCGCTGAGTGCAGCGCGCCGAGCGAGTGACGCCAAAGCTGGAACTGACGCTTTTGCTGCTCGTCTTCGACCGTGTAGAAGAGAGTCAAATTGTCGGCCGCCCAAACAATGGAGCCGACGCGCTCGACTGCGCCGGGGAGGGTCTCGCCGGTTTCGAGATCTTTGATGCGGAGGGTGTACTGGCGGAAGCCGGTGGTGTCGACCGTGTAGGCAAGGTAGCGGCCGTCGTCGGTGATATCGGTGTCACCGATCGAGAAAAAAGCGTGCCCATTGGCGAGTTCGTTGCCGTCCAGGATGACCTGCTCGCGGGATTCTTCCCCGGTCTCAAGGTCGAGACCGGGGGCACCCGCTTTCTCTTTATCGGCTGCCCGTCTGCGGCAGTGGATCGCGTATTGAAGGCCCTCCTCGGTGCGGGAGTAGTACCACCAGTCGCCGTCGCGGTAAGGGACCGAGACGTCGGTCTGCTTCATGTGCGAGAGCATCTCCTGGTAGAGTTCGTCGCGGAGCGCAGCAAGGGGCGCCATGACAGCATCGGCGTAGACGTTCTCGGCATCGAGGTAGGCGGTGACTTCAGGGTTCTCCTTGTCGCGAAGCCAGGCGTAGTCGTCGATAAGAGGCGCTCCGTGCACAAGAGTCTCAGTGTGGTGTTTTTCAGCGGTGGGCGGCGAGGGTAACGGATTCTGGCTCATCTCCTCTAGTGTAGCGGACGGATTGACGGAGGTGGCAGTAAACTGTACAGTTCAAGAGAATGGAGTGTAGAGTTCATGCGAGCATCGGCGAATGGAAATAACGTGATGGTGGTCTCTGCGCTGCGTGCGCGCGCGAATTTCGGAAGGCTCCTGAACGAAGTGGAAGGCGAGCGCCGATCGCTGGTGATTGAGAAGCGGGGCACGCCGCGAGCCGTGCTTTTGAGCCTGCGCGACTACGTGAAGCTGGCAGCTCCGGAGCCTGAGGTCCTGCGGTTGATCGGCGAGGAGTCGGAGCGCAAGGGCTCGAACAAGCTGACTTCACGGCAGATTGATCAGGAGATTAAAGCTGCGAGGGCGCAGAGGAATAAGAGCTGATGCTCGCGCTGCGCCTCGTGGTGGATACCAACGTGTTGGTCTCTGCCGCGCTCAAGCCGGAGAGCCTGCAGAACACCGTTTTCCTGATTGCGATAACCAGGCCGTCACGGCTCTTCGTTTCGCCCCCAATTCTGGAAGAGTATTCCGACCTGCTTCGACGGCGCGAGCTTGGGGTTCGCAAAGGGCTGCAGCAGCAACTGATTCAACTGATCAAGAACCGCAGCACGGTGCTTGAACCGCGTTACAGCCTTGCGGTTGCTGGCGACCCGGACGACAACCGCTTCGTTGAATGCGCGGATGCTGCCCGCGCGGACTACCTTATCACCGCGAATTTAAAGCACTTTCCCCGATTCTGGAAAGGGACCAAGGTGATTTCTCCCCGCGAGTTCATCGAGATGGCCGCACCGCATCTCCTTGCTTGAATTCGCTTTGGATTTGCCGACAGGCGCTGGAGTCCCGCAACGGAACCTTTCGGCGGCGTCCCGCGTACAATTGGAAGCGATGAACGGCTTTTGGCGCGCACAAACGACTGTCTCTCGGCTGCTTGCGGCGGCTCTTCCCCTGGTTTTCGCCCTCCCCGCCCTTGCGCAGGGTGTAGACAGCCTGGCCAAACCTACCGACTACGTGAGCGATTACGCGCATGTACTTTCGCCAGAGGCGATTGCGCAACTGGACTCGATTTGCGCGCAGTTGGACCACTCGCAGGCCAACTCGCAAATTGCGATCGTAACCGTGCAGACAATGAACGGTGACGACGCTGCGGACTACGCAAACCAGCTTGAAGACAAGTGGAAGATCGGCAAGAAGGGGTCGGACAAAGGCGTGCTGGTGCTGCTGGCCGTCGGCGACCACAAGTACCGCATCGACGTGGGATATGGCCTGGAAGGAATCCTGAACGACGCCAAGGTGGGTGACATCGGGCGGGAGATGGTTCCTTACCTTCGTTCCAGCGACTACGACTCGGCGGTGACGCTGGCCGTGGGTCAGGTGGCGCAGGTGATTGCGGCGGACGCCGGCGTGTCGCTGACCAATACGCCGATGCAGCAAGCCGAACCGCAACCGCAGCAGCACAGCAGTCCGATCCTGGGTAAGGTGATCCTGCTGATTTTTCTGCTGATCTTTTTTGGCGGCGGATCGATTTTCAGAATGTTACTGGGATACGGACTTTTTTCCAGCATCTTTGGCGGCGGCGGCCGCGGCTGGGGCGGCGGCGGTTTCGGTGGTGGTGGTGGAGGTTTTGGCGGCGGCGGGGGCGGTGGAGGATTCGGCGGATTTGGCGGAGGCGGATTTGGCGGAGGCGGAGCCGGGGGAAGCTGGTAGAGTTCAGCTTCTAGCCTTTAGCTACTGGCTCTTAGCTTGTTTTGTGCGAACTTTCGCGTTGACCGCAGGGGCTGAAGTTAAGGGATACGGTTTGATTTTTGAAGGGGCCTCGGTTAAAAAGGGGCCGGAGGAGAGAAACACGGTATGAGCAAGGGACTTGGTATTACGCTGGGCATCGTTGGCGTTCTTCTTGTCGTTGTCTTCATGGTGTTTGGCAGCTTTATCAGCGCCAAAAACCAGATGGTGGCCAAAGACCAGAATGTGAAAGCAGCCTGGTCTGAGGTCGACGTGCAGTTGGAGCGGCGCGCCGACCTGATTCCCAACCTGGTGGAGACCGTGAAGGGCTTCACGAAGGAAGAGAGCACGGTCTTCGGCGATATCGCGAATGCGCGCGCGGGGATGTTAAACGCGCAGGGACCGGCGGCCAAAATTGCGGCCAACGGGCAGTTGGATGGCGCCATTGGGCGGCTGCTGCTGCTCACCGAGAACTATCCGCAACTGCGCTCGAGCGACCAGTTCATGCGCCTGCAGGACGAGCTGTCGGGGACGGAAAACCGAATCAGCGTGGCGCGCAAGCGCTATAACGACGCGTTGCAGGACTACAACACGTTTATTCTGCAGTTCCCGAACAGCATTTGGGCAGGGATGGCGGGATACGCGAAGAATGACGCCTACTTTACGGCCAGCCCGGCGGCGCAGGCGGTACCGTCGGTCAAGTTCTAAGCCCAGCCGCGCAGAGACACGAAAGGCCATCCCTCGGTTGGGATGGCCTTTCTGCACTTTTCTTCGACAGTTCGAGCCGCGAGGCTCAGCCGGTGACGAGTCTACTTGAACGAGGCGATGGCGCTGGCTTCGTCGTCGCTGATATCGAAAACCGTGTAGAGCTTGGTGAGCTGGAGCAGATCGTGAACCTTCTTTGTCAGCTTCAGCAGCTTGAGCGTCGCGCCCTGGTTTCTGGACGTGGTGTAGGCGCTTACCATCTCACCCAACCCCGAGCTATCGATATAGTTCACTTCTCCCAGGTTGAGCAGGATCTTTTTCTGCCCCTTGCTGATCAGGTCGCGAATGGCATCGCGCAGTTGCACACTGCCCTCGCCCAGGGTGATCCGCCCGCTGAGGTCGAGAACGGTGACGCCGTCCACTTCACGGGAAGCAATAGTAAGTGCCACTGGATATCCTCCTTGTTTGTACTACGGTTATAGCACTTTCACGGTGCCGATTCTCTGTTGAAAAACCCCGCCGTGTCAACCACTGATTGCCAACCGCGAGTTCCCCAGCCGAAGCCATGCAGTGTTTCAGGTTTAAGATGCGCTGCTTCGGCGGCTTTTTAAGTCTTGTCACCCGCCGCCAGATGCTTTACAAGCGTCAATTCGGTGCCGGGATTCAGTTGTCGAAAGTGTACCTCATCCATGAGGGAGCGGATAAGGAAGATGCCGCGGCCCGTGCCGCGCAGCAGATTTTCGGGCGCCAGAGGGTCGGGGACCGTATCCGGAATAAAGCCCCTGCCTTCGTCGGCAATGGTGAAAACCAGGTCCTTGCCGGTGTTCTCAAGGGCGACGGCGATGTGCCGCGACGGATCGTAATCGTTCCCGTGCAGCACGGCGTTGACCGCCGCCTCGCGCACCGCCATGGTTACGTGGAACCGCTCGTCCTCGTCCAGGCCCGCATCGGTGGCCAATCTCTCGGCTGCCGCTTCCACCTCCCCGACGCTTTCCATCGTCGAGCTCAGGCGGAAACTCAGCCGTCCTTTCTTTGGTTCGCTCAATGGGTTCGTATTCCGCCTTCTCCGCAACGGGAAGCGGAAATCCGCCCCTGCCGCTCCTCACCGACCTTGCTGGCAGTTTCATGGCTGGAGCAGATTGTGTCAAGTCTTGGGCCCGTTTGTGTTGCTTCCTTTAACAAAGGGCGTCAGCCTCGGGGCAAATTCGCCGCTTCGTCGCTGCGCTGGCGGCCCGACAGGCGTGACCCGGTGCGTACACCGAGGGCAAGGGAATAAACTCATCTGATGCAGCCACGCACCACAGCCCGAGTAAGCCTGACCGCTCTGCTCGGCACCCCGGTGACCGATGCGCAGGGGCATCTGCGCGGCAAGCTCAAGGACATTGCCGTCGCCACCGGCCCGGACGCTGGCAAGGTGGTTGGCCTGGTGCTGAAGACCCGCACAGGACTTGCGATCGTGCCTTCGCAAGACGTTATGGAGACGCCTGCCGGCACGCTTGAGCTGCGTTCCTCGGGCGCGATGATGCCGCTCCAGGACCAGGGCAACTACCTCTATCTGCAGCAGGACCTGGTGGACCGGCAGATTATCGATATCCATGGCAGAAAAGTGGTCCGCGTCAACGATGTGGACCTGGAATGGATGGGGCAGGGCGCGGCGCATTTGCTGCGGGTGGCCGAGGTCGAGATTGGCATGCGCGGCGCGTTCAGGCGCGTGTTCAAAGGCGTGCTTCCGCGCGTGACTCTGGAATCGATCTCGCGCAAGTTTGGCGCGCACGGCATTCCCTGGCATTTTGTGGACGTGATCGAGGTGGATCCGGCGCGGCGGGTCAAGCTGCGCATCGAGCACGAACGCCTGGCCGATATGCACCCGTCGGAGCTGGCCGACATTCTGGAAGATCTGGCTCCGGCAGAGCGCGAGGCTGTCTTCACCTCGCTCGATGAAGAAGTTGCCGCCGATGCTCTGGAAGAAGTCGAGCCCAAGCTCCAGAAGGCGCTGCTCGAAAAGCTGGACGAAGAGAAGATTGCCGACATCGTCGAAGAGATGGACCCTGGCGCCGCTGCCGATCTGCTGGCCGAGCTGCCCGAGGACCAGTCCGACGCGATTCTGGAAGAGATGGAGCCGGAAGAGCGGCAGGAGGTCGAGGAGCTGCTCGAGTTCGACGAGGACTCGGCCGCTGGCTGCATGACCACCGATTTCGTCTACCTGGGCCCGGAGTCGACGGTTGCCCAGGCCGTCCAGGCCCTGCGTACCTTCGACGGCGATCCGGAAACGGTGACAGAGATTTACATCCTCGACGAAAAACGGGTCCTGCGCGGAGCGATTCCCCTGGCCCGGATGGTGATGGCGCAGCCGGAAACGCGCCTCAGCGTGCTGACCGAGCCGCGCGTTCTCTCCTGCCCTGCTGACATGAATCAAAAAGAACTCGCCGAGATCTTCGACAAGTACAACCTGCATGCTCTTCCGGTGGTCGATGCTCTGGGGCGGATGGTAGGCGTGGTGCAGGCCGACCAGGTCATCAGCTACTTGAGAGAGAAGATATGAGGCTCGAAAATCTCGGTTAGAGCGAGAATCTTAGCCGCAGCCGGCCCAGCGAATCAATAGAACTGCTTGCATAAATGGTTTTGTAACAAGGGCACGGCCGGGTTACCGGGGCGCCCTCTGGGACGGGTCGCCGTGCCGTAGATTGATGAATAACCCGGGATTTCGTGCGCCGGAGGGAGCCGGAGGCTTCAGCCTCCCGAATAAAGCTCCTCGATTCAATGTGGCTTTAGCCACGGGCCTTTTCTTCAAGTCTCCTGTCCGAGTTTGTCAGCAATCTGGTGCACGGCCGGGGTACCCGGGGAGCCCTCTGGGCCGGGTCGCCGTGCCACAAAAGCGCGCATAAATTGCGGGGTTTCACACGCTCCCTCCGTTTTTTTCGAATTGCAACCGCAGTACTGCGGGAGAAGATCTGGTGCCCGGCTCGACTAGGGAAGCACGCGAAAATAGCCCTCCTATTCCCGAAGTAATGTCCCAAAAGTTCCATTCTGAGCAAAACTACACAGTTTTGGTCAGTCCCTAGTCAAATAGTGGATTAAGCCTGTGGATTTTTCTGAATCTATGAAACAATTCATAGATGGTCCAGTTCCCAAAGATTATCCAGGGCGGGATGGGTGTCGGCGTGTCCAATTGGCGCCTGGCCCAGACTGTCTCGAAACTCGGCCAGCTGGGTGTGGTCTCGGGAACTGCACTCGATTCCCTGTTCGTCCGCCGGCTTGCCGACGGCGACTTTGGCGGCCACATGCGCCGGGGGCTGGATGCCTTTCCTTTTCCCGACATGGCCAAGCGCATCTGGGCGGAGTACTTTACGCCTGGCGGCAAGCCGAGCGGGGCCCCCTACCCTGCCATTCCCATGCACCAGCGGAATAGTCCGCGCAAAGTGATTGAGCTGTGCATGGTGAGCAACTTTGTCGAGGTTTTCCTTGCGAAGGAAGGCCACAAAAACCCGGTGGGGATCAATTTTCTTGAGAAGGTGCAGATGCCGCACCTGGCTTCGATCTACGGCGCCATGCTGGCAGGCGTGGGTTACGTGCTGATGGGCGCGGGCATTCCGCTGCATATTCCCGGAGTTCTGGATGCCTTTGCGGCGCACCATGTCGCCGAATACAAACTCCAGGTAACGGGCGCGCAGGTTGGGCAGGATACGCAGATGGTTCTGGATCCGGCGCTGTATGCGGAAGGGCCGCTGCCGATTCTGCACCGGCCGCGATTTCTGGCCATTGTCTCCTCAAACACGCTGGCGACGACCATGCTGCGGCGGGCGAGCGGACGGGTGGATGGATTGGTGATCGAAAGCCCGACGGCGGGCGGACACAATGCGCCCCCGCGCGGCAAGCTGCAACTGAATGCAGCCGGCGAGCCGATCTATGGCGAGCGCGACCAGGTGAACATTGCCGAGCTGCGCGCGCTGGGAGTTCCCTTCTGGCTGGCGGGCGGATACGGCAATCCGGAAAAAGTGCGCGAGGCTCTCGAGCAGGGTGCAGCCGGCGTGCAGGTCGGAACAGCGTTTGCGTTCAGCCGTGAATCTGGCCTGCGTCCGGACCTGAAGAGCGCGCTGCTGGCCCAGGCCGTCACGGGTAGCGCCGAGGTATTTACCGATCCAGTGGCCTCCCCGACCGGATTTCCGTTCAAGGTTGCGCAACTGGAGGGCACCTCTTCCGCCTTCAATATCTACCAGGAGCGCAAGCGGGTCTGCGATTTGGGCTATCTGCGCGAGGCTTACGCCAACCCCGAAGGCAAGATCGGCTATCGCTGCAGTGCCGAGCCAGTCGAGAACTATGTGGCGAAGGGCGGCAAGGTTGAAGATACGGTCGGCCGCAAGTGCCTTTGCAACGCCCTGATGGCCAACATCGGCCACCAGCAGACGCGCAAGGATATGACCGTGGAGCCGGCACTGATTACGGTGGGCGACGACTTGAACACCGTAGCCCAGTACCTGGCACCAGGGCAGGAGAGCTACAGCGCCGTGGATGTGGTGGAGTCGCTCTTGAGCCTGAGCGCCGACCTGGAAGAACCAGCCGAGCAGGAGCTGGCAGTCTCAGCCTGATCGCTGACCGCGCTGCGGGTTGATGTTTTGAATGGAAAAGGGTGGATTCATCTGACGGATGAATCCGCCCTTTTTGTTTGGGGAAGAAACGGCTGGGACGGGATTCCTCTAGCCATCCTCATCGGGCTCTTCAAGCAGTGCTCCGAGCCGATCGAGGCGCCGCTCCCAAATGGTCCGGTGGTCCGCGATCCATTGCTCGAGAACGTCAAATCCCGTCGGCTCGATGCGGCAAGTCCGGACCCGGCCCGTCTTCTCGGTGTGCACCAGTGCGCACTCCTCCAAAACCTGCAGATGCTGCGCCACGGCGGTCAGCGTAATTCCCAGCGGCTCGGCAAGCGCTGAGACGGACGCCGGGCCATACGTCAACCGGTCAAGCAGGGCACGGCGCGTCGGATCGCCCAGGGCCTGAAACAGGCGGGCGATGTCCACCTTTGACTTCAGGGGAGGCTTTGGCTTTGGGTGAAGCTTGGGCTTTGCCCTGGCGTGGCCGTGGGGCGCGGGTCCCTTCGGCGGTTTGTGGTCGCTTATCAAATCCGTCCCTCCAGTCAGTCCGCCAGCTCCGTTGCGAGTCTGTCCATCAGGGTGCGCCATCCCGCTTCGAGCAACTTCGGGCCATCGGGCATCTCGAAGTAGGCTCCCTGGTGCGTGCAGATCAGGTCGGTGCCATCCTTGGCCGGCAAGAGCTCAAACGTCACTTGCGCGGCTGAAAAGCACTTGCCCTCGAGCGCCAACGTCCGCGCCGTCACAATACGCTCGTTAGGCACAATCTCCTGAAATCGCCCGATGCTGGCGATCTGTTTGCCGGCCACGGGGCCTTCCTTGAGACGATACCGCAGGCGTTCTTCTCCTCCCACGCGAAAATCCACCGAGAACTCCTCGATGTCGTTTTGGTCGCCGCCTGCAAACCAGCGGCGGAGCTTGGCAGGATCGGACAAGGCGGCGAAGACGGCTTGAGGAGGCTTGGGAAAGCTGCGCTCGACAGTGAAGGTGCTGTGAATGACTTTTGGCTGTTCCATGCTGATTTCTCCTTTAGAGTAATACTGAAGCACTGACTTCAGTATTATCCCGATCCGGAAAATAGTCAAGCGCAAACTTCAGTATCAAGAAAGTTCGTAGCTCTCGGAGAGTGCGCAGTTCCAGAACTCGTTGCATCAATGGTTTTGCAATAAGGGCACGGCTTTTACAGCCCGTTACGAAACTGCTCGTAGAGCCTGCGAGGCATCGGGCCGCTTTCAGCCCGCTTCTGCGGGCGGCATAGGATAGCCCCAGTCGCGAGACTGGGGTTGCCAGTGCGCCAATACATCCCCAGCCCGCTTCAGCGGTCGAAAGAAAAGAATTTCAGCCACCACACCCAGTTTCGTAACGAACTGTTTAGCCGGGCCACAAAAGGCGCATCGATGGCGGGGGTTTCACAGGCTGCGGAAAAACTTTGATTGTGCGCGAGTTTTGAAAGCGCACGGTTTTCAACCGTGCCGCAAAATTCAACAAAATCAACACGGGCTTCAGCCACCGAGGGATGTTTTTCGGGATTTCCCCCCCGCAAGCCGCCTGTTTCCGCAGCCTGTTCAACCCCTGCGGGATCCCACGAAGCGCGGACGACATTCATGCAACCAGTTCCAAAGAGCTCCACGGCGGTAAAGCACTGCGGCGGCCCTCGAAGCAAGGATGCGCCTCATTTCCTGCGCTCCTTGAGGTTGTGGCTGTCGGAGGACTTGAGAGTCATTCCATAAAGAGCTTTGAACTGCTCGATCTCTTTGAGAGTTTGCGGCGAGAATGGAACGATTTTCCCTTCGAAGGCGTGCAGAACGATGCCTTCGAGCAGGTCGCCGAGAGTCATATCCTTCTGCTCGGCGAGAGCCTTGAGCACCTTGAGCATTCGTTTTTCCAAGCGCACGCCGGTCTGCACGCGCTCGACGACGACCGGTTCGCGATGTTGCGATTCGTTGGGCATTGTTACCTCCTGTTATCTTGGTAGCAATGTACCAAGATAACATTTTCCCGTCAAGCCTCGCGCTCTCATTCCCGGGGTGCTTGTTGACGGACCAGGCATGCCTCATTCTCGGACACGCGCACTCGCGCATTCGGGCTTCGCCTGTTATGGTCAGTGAGGAAACTCATGATGAATCCACCTTAAGGCTTGCCGGGCATGGGTAAACGTTGGCGAATCCGGATACTCTTGTTTCTCGCCGTTCTCGGTCCGGGATTCATCACCGCCAATGTCGATAACGACTCCGGTGGCATCCTCACTTACTCCCAGGCTGGCGCGCAATACGGTTACACGCTGCTATGGATGATGCTTCCCATCACCATTGCGCTGATCGTGGTGCAGGAAATGTGCGCCCGCATGGGCGTCGTGACAGGCAAGGGCCTGAGCGACCTGATCCGTGAAGAATTTGGACTGCGGCTTACGTTTGTACTGATGGTGCTGCTGGTCGTTGTCAACTACACCAATGTGGTGACGGAATTCATCGGCATCGCCGGTTCGCTGCACCTTTTCCACGTGACCAAGTTCATCTCCGTGCCGCTTTGCGCGGCCTTGGTCTGGTACATGGTGGTGAAGGGCAACTACAAAAGCACGGAAAAAATCTTCCTTGTGGCCTCGGTTGTTTATATCGCTTACATTTTTGCGGGCGTGCTCTCGCAGCCAAGCTGGCACGATGCGCTGCTCGCCACCGTGAAGTTGCCGCAGAAGTCGGTCTGGAGCGACAAGGCTTATTTGTACATGGCGATCGGCGTGGTTGGGACGACAATTGCGCCGTGGATGCAGTTCTACCTGCAGTCGTCGATCGTCGAGAAGGGCATCCGCGTCAAAGACTACGCGGCCTCGCGCCTCGATGTGATCGTGGGCAGTTTTTTTACGGACCTGGTGGCGTGGTTCATCGTGGTGGCCTGCGCGGCCACGCTCTACGTGCATGGAATGGGGGCGATCCAGGTGGCGTCGGATGCGGCCGAGGCCATGCGCCCGCTGGCCGGCGACTACGCCTTTCTGCTGTTCGCCTTCGGGCTGTTCAACGCCTCGCTGTTTGCTGCCTCCATCTTGCCGATCTCGACGGCCTACACCGTCTGCGAAGGCATGGGCTTCGAGTCGGGCGTGGACAAGAGCTTCAAGGAAGCGCCGTTCTTCTACTGGCTCTACTCGCTGCTGATTGTGGGCGGCGCGGTCACGGTGCTGGTACTGCCGGATGCGCAACTGATCAACGTCGCTATTCTCTCGCAGGTGTTGAACGGCGTGCTGCTGCCGGTGGTGATCATCCTGATGCTGATGCTGATCAACCGCAAAGACCTGATGGGCGAACACAAGAACTCGACCGTGTGGAACATCGTTGCCTGGGGCACGAGCCTGACTGTGATCGGCATGACGCTTGTCATGCTCTGGGGCATGATGCCTGGCCATTGAAGATTGCGCCCAGCGGCCTTCGCCATGTTGAGCCGGCGGTTGCGCATTCCCATTCTTGAATCAAGCCGCAATTCTCCCAATCCCCTCGATAGATCAAAGAGCAATTCAAGGAGCGAGGCCGGGAGCAGGGAACGAATGCTCGAACGAGCCGGCCTTCGAAGCGCCGCCGTCGAACGCCATTTCCTCGATCCAGCAATTCCACTCTCGCGCGTTCAGGGCGATGCTCGTGTACCCTGGCCGCGCCGGCCAGGATTGGCCGCAAGTCCTCAGAACCCGTTTAAAAACTCGTGTTGCCTTGAAAGGGCACGACTTCAGTCGTGCCGCAAGTAGCTGAAAATATGAGAGGGCTTTACAGGCTGCGGAAAAACTCCTTCGGGCGGTAGGCCGGGGATTTATCCCCGGTGTAACTGGCATAAAATCAATGCGGCCTTCAGGCCCGGAGGTATGCTTTTCACTATCTTCCTCTTGAAATATGCGTTTTTCCGCAGCCTGTTTAGCCCCTGAGGGACGGGTTTTTGCTGCTTATCGCCCACCTCAGAACGGTTTTTAAACAGGTTCTCAGAGAAAGAACGCCGGAGCGATTTCCGCTCCGGCGATGCGCGTGCAACGCAATAAAGTCCTGCAGAATCTCTTTGCTCCTTCGTTCCGCCATCAGATCGAGTGAGCGGGCCAGATCGCGTGAGCCGGCCAGGGCGTTCATGGATCCAGGCGGAGTCCACCGCCGATGAAGCGCTGAGCGGTCGCGTCAATCTCCCGGGGTTCCGCTGCCGCAGTTGCGCCCCGGCGATTGCGCCCCAATGGTTGCGCCCAAGTGTCTGCGCCGCCACGTTCGCTTTGGAGCTGCGCCGCTGACCCATGACACTGCTTTCGCTCGCTGCCTCGCCCCACCGCATTGCGCGATTGCAAGCTCCGGGATTTGGAACCTGCATCCCCTGGAGCGGTTCCAGGATAGGTGTGCCCTGTCGATCTTCAATGCCAGGTCGCCCCTCCTTGGGGTCGGGTCGACTTGGGTGTATGCCCTTCAGGTATAGCAATCCTGAAACCGCTATAAGGCGTCGAGAGCAAGCGGCACCTGAGCAGCCAAACCTCAAGCCCGGGCAAGGGGCAAGCCGCGCCCCGGCTTGAGGCCGGAGTTCAGGCCGCTGTCGTGCCCCGCACCTCGATCGGCGCGCTCAACTGCTGGCGAAGATTGCCGGCCAGGCTGGCCACCGTGCGCAGCCGGTCGGCGATGGGCGAAGTCACCTCGCTGCCGCTCAATGCCAGTTGCGAGTGCAGCAGCAGGCCGGCCACGGTTCCCTTCAGCTCCGCCTCAATGGCCGCGGCGGCCGCGCGGCGGGCAAGCGCCTGCTCCCGCTCCCGGCGGTGCAGCGCGGCGCGGATCTCGCGAACCAGCCGCGCGGCTCCGGACAGCGCAAAGTTGACCTGCAGCGGAATCGCCAGGTTGGCATGCTCCCAGATTGTCTCCGCAGCCGCCGGATCGCACTCGGCCATCGTCTCGTCCACCACCACCGCGGAAAACTCCCGCTGCCTGAGAGCCCCAAGAGCTGCCTTGCGCCCCGCCACCACTTCAACTTCCATGCCCAGTTGCGCGCTCACAACGGCTGCGCAGTTACGGGCGCCTTCGATTCCGGTCACCATCAGAATGCTCATCTTGAGTTCCTCGTTCCTTCAATTCCGGATTGGCATTGCCTGCTTCAAGACTGAAGCTCTTAGCTCTTAGCTCCTAGCTTTTAGCTCCAGCTGTCAGTTGTCAGTTGTCAGTTGTCAGTTGTCGATTGCCGGCTCACGCCTTTCAGCTTCCGGCTTTTGCCTGTTGTCTTTTTCCCTGTAACCTTGCGGTCCAGTTCTTTGAACCGCTGTTCTCCGCTTTGGTTCACGGCTCAAGCGAGCCCAGGTCATGTGCGCTAAGCCGATCTCAGGCAGCCAGCTCCAGTGGCCAAAGCTAGAAACCATGAGCTAGCGGCTCGGTTCGTTACTCTTCGTGGAGTGGATCGGCGATCCCGTACTCTTTCAGCTTGCGGTAGAGCGTCGTCTTGCCAATGCCCAACAGCTTCGCGGCCTGCAGCTTGTCGCCGTTCAGAGTGCGGATCGCCAACAGGATGGCTTCGCGTTCCATATCGGCCAGGGTCTTCAGCGCGGGTACGCTGCCGGCTTCACCTTGATTGCCCTGCTCGCCGGCGACTGCGACGGTTCGCCGGGCCTCGAGCCCCTGCTGCTGAAGTTGCGTGGGCAGGTCGCCCAGGTGCAGCACCGGTCCTGAAGACATGGTGCAGGCCCGCTCGACCGCGTTCTCGAGCTCGCGCACGTTGCCCGGCCAGTCGTGGCGCATCATGGTGCGCAGTGCCTCGTCGCTCAGGGTGAACTTTGTGCCGTGTTCGCGGCTGATGCGGTCCAGAAAATGCGCCGCCAACAGAGGAATGTCTTCGCGCCGGTCGCGCAGCGAAGGCAGCCGCAGGTTGACAACATTCAAGCGGTAAAACAGATCCTTGCGGAAGGTGCCCTTTTCGACCATCGCCGCTAGGTCGCGGTTGGTTGCGGCCACAATCCGAGCCTTGATCGGCACCCGATGCGTGGCTCCCACGGGGCGCACTTCTTTTTCCTGGAGAGCCCGCAGCAGCTTGGCCTGCAGGTCGAGCGAGAGTTCGCCGATCTCGTCCAGGAACACCGTGCCTCCCTCGGCCGAGACCAGGAGTCCATCTTTCGAGCGGTTGGCTCCGGTAAAGGCGCCCTTCACGTAGCCGAACAGCTCGCTTTCGATCAGTGTCGGCACCAGCGAACCGCAGTCGACGGGCAGAAACGGCTTCTGCGAGTTCGGTCCATACGCGTGAATGGTCCGCGCGACAAGCTCCTTGCCGGTGCCGCTCTCGCCCAGCACCAGTACCGGGTGCGAGCTCTGCGCGACTTTCGAAAGAATGCGATAGAGCTTCTCCATCTCTCCGGAGCGGCCGATCATCGAGCCCAGCCCTTGCGAGAGGCGCAGCCGTTCCCGCAGTTGACGGGTTGCCGAATCGGTCTGGTGGCTGGCCGAGGCGCGGTCCAGCACTGTTGACAGCTCGTCCATGGCAAACGGCTTGGTCAGGTAATCGGAGGCGCCGCAGCGCATGGCCTCGACGGCCGCGTTCACCGAGCCCGAGGCGGTCATGGCGATCACCGAGGTCGCCGGATAGAGCAACTTGACTTCAGAGACCAGTTCAAGGCCATGGTTCGATCCGGCCGGCAGGTTGACCAGCAGGATGTCGGCCGCGTGTCCTCTCATCTGGGTCCGCGCCTGGCCCAGGTCGCCCGTGCTCTCAACCGCATACCCGAGACTCGCGGCAATCTCGGCGCAGGCTGAACGAACCGCCGCATCCGCATCTACCACCAGCAGGTGCAACCGCACTGCCGGCTCCGCAAGTTGGGGGATAAACTCCATGGCCCTTGTGTTGAAGACTGTTTCTAGCATTGTATTCGCCTCGCGTGGTTTCAAATGAAATTGTTGAACAGCCGTTGTTTGTTTCAATGAGAGCTGAATCAGTGGTTAGTGGCTAGTGGTTAGTGGTTAGTGGCTAGTGGCTAGTGGCTAGTGGCTAGTGGTTAGTGGCTAGTGGTTAGTGATCGGGGATCAGTTGTCAGTTTTCTGCTCCCTTAGTCCCTTGGTCCCTCAGTCCCTTAGTCCCGAGTCCCTATTCCCTATTCCCTATTCCCTATTCCCTGCCGTTATCGGCCCTGCCTCCGCACCGGCAGCTCAATCTGGAACTGCGCTCCGCCCAGGGTGCTTTTGCCCGCCAGGATGCGTCCGCCCGCCCCTTCCACGATCGAACGGGTAATCGACAACCCGAGTCCGCGGTGAACCACCGGCCAGCTTCCTCTGGGCTCTGTGCCTTTGGCGCGGGTGGTGTAGCCGGAGGCGAAGATCTCCTCCTGGGCCACTTCCGGTATGCCGGGCCCGCTGTCTTCGATCGTCAGAAGCAGAGATTCCACGGCTCCGGCACTTTCAGGAACCTCGCCCAGCCCGATCTGAATGCGCCCGCCTCCGGGCATTGCCTCGGCGGCATTCTTGACTAGGTTGACCATCACCCTGGTCAGGTCCTCGCCCGTGAGCCGCACTGGACTTGCAGCGCCTTCGACATCGACGGTCAGGGCAATGGTGGGGCCGGAGAGCGCGGCCAGCAGGTTGTGATTGGCCAGCAGCTCCGCCGCCATGTTTTCGATCGGTGCGGCGGGCATCAGGTCCCAGCGCCCGGGTGTTTCATGCGCTCTGCGCTCCGCCCACCCTCCCACTTTACGGTTGCCGGAGTCCGCAGCGCGGGAAGATCTGCCGCCCAGCACGGGAATGCGCTTTTGCGAATCCGCTGGGCCGGACGCGCCGGCTTCCGAGCCTGTGAATGAAGTTGCGTCCAGGCTCCGCTTCAGACCCGAAGTGGAACCGGCCTCCCGGCCTGCGTCCATCGTCACCAGCTTTTCCACCAATCGGCGGCTGGCGGCCGCAACCAGCCGCAGCTCGCTTCCATAGTGCATAAACGGGGTCGCCAGCACTCCTGGCTCTTCCAGCAGATCACAGTAGAGGCCCAGCGCCGTCACCATGTTTCGGGCGTCGTGCGCCACTTCGGCTACGCTTTCGCCCTGGCTGCCAATCGTTGCCAGCGTCTCTACCACCGCTTCCACCCGCTTCCGCTCCTGCCCATCCATTCCGGTTCTCGCTTCATTCCGCTGCATGACCCGCTCCTCGGAGATCGGGGTTTGGAGATCGGGGCCAGAGGCGAACATCATTGCCGGCTCTCTTTTCCCATTTTCCGGCTCCCGTACCCGGTTCCCTGTCTTCAATGCCCAGTTCGCCGGTTCCAGTGCCCAATTCCCATTCCCAATTTCCCGCTTTTCTGTCCTCTTCTAATACACGTGGCGTGCCAAACCAGAACAGTTCCTCTAAGTTCCTGATAAGGGAAGCGCTTACCCGCCAATTCCCACAATCTCCCCAACCGGCCGTCTTCCTCTTCCAGTCCCAAATCGGGACTCACTGAACAACCAGCTCGGCGTAACCTGTTCTTTGCCTATCGATTACATCCACTTTCCCATTCTGGCGCCGCCAATGCCCGAATTCCCATCCCGGAACCGCCCTCGAGCGCCCCACTCCCGGTTCTCTCAGTCTCTGTTTCCTGTTTCCTGCTCCCCGTTCCCTATTCCCTATTCCCTATTCCCTGTTCTCTGCTCCCGTCCCCCCTCCCGTACAATCCACCTATGCAAGATTCAAGCTCCCACTTCCGTCCCGGAGGCAGATCGCCGCTCCAGCTCCGCCCGCTCTCCCTGGTTCCCGGCTTTGTGCAAACCGCCGAAGGCTCCGTGCTCATCTCCTGCGGCAACACCCGCGTGCTCACCAACGCCACCATCGAACAGGGCGTCCCCGGCTGGCTCCGCAACTCGGGCCGCGGCTGGGTCACGGCCGAGTACTCGATGCTGCCTCGTTCCACGGTCACAAGGACACCGCGGGAAAGCGAGCGCGGCAAGATCGGTGGACGCACGCATGAAATTCAGCGCCTGATCGGCCGCAGCCTGCGCTCGGTTGTCGACATGCAGGCTTTGGGCGAGCGCACCGTCATCCTCGATTGCGACGTGATCCAAGCCGACGGAGGCACGCGTACGGCGGCCATCACCGGCGCTGCTGTTGCCCTGGCTCTCGCGCTCAATGCGCTGGTCGCTGCCGGAACCCTCAAGCGATCGCCCTTGAAGCAACTGGTGGCCGCAACTTCGGTCGGCATCGTCGGCGGAACGCCGCTCCTGGATCTTTGTTATGAAGAGGACTCAGCCGCCGATGTCGATATGAACGTCGTCGTGACCGAAGACGGCGGCCTGATCGAGACCCAGGCTACGGCGGAGAAGGGCAGCTTCTCCCGCACCCAGCTCAATGGCCTCATCGACATGGCAGAAGCCGGCCTCAAGCAGATCTTCGCCGCCCAGCGCGCCCTGCTGGGATAGGACAGGGACTAAGGGACTGAGGGACTGAGGGTCCGCCGCATTCTTCCCTATTCCCTGATCCCTGCTGTAGACTGTTTTCCCGAAATCCAGCTATATTGACTCATTGCCGAAGCCGGATGTACTGTTGCGCCACGGCTGGATGCTTCGCCCGGCGGGCCGGATAGCTCTCCCAAAGGAGGACCCGATGAAGATCACCGATACGATCGGAACGGTTTTGAAAAAGAAGGGCCAATCGAAGATCCTCGCGATCGCCCCGGAGCAATCCGTCTACGAGGCCATAGAAATGATGGCCAGGCACGACATCGGCGCGCTGCTGGTCCTCTCCAACAACAAGCTGGTCGGCATCTTCTCTGAGCGCGACTTTGCCCGCAAGGGAATCCTCGAAGGCCACCACTCCCGCGACACGCTGGTCAGCCAGATCATGACAAGCCCGGTCCGCTCCGTCACCCCTCTCTACACCGTGGACGAGTGCATGACGCTGATGACCGAAGGACACTTCCGCCATCTTCCCGTGCTCGAGAGCGACGCCGTCGTCGGACTGGTTTCGATCGGCGACCTGGTCAAGTGGGTCATCTCCGGCCAGGCTCAAGCCATTCAGGAACTCCAGGGCTACATCACGGGCGCCTATCCGGCTTAGGCTGTATCGATATATAGGACATATGGGACCTGGCACCTAAGCACCTCGGGATTGTGGCGGCGCAAGCTCCCTGCGGTAAATACGCATGTTGTTTCGCCCGTCGTTTTTTCTCTCACGCGCTCATTGGTCATCAACAGGCATGGCAGAAAGCTGAAGTTGAGAGGCTTGCCGGGCATTCTCCCGGGGAGACGTAATTCCGTGCAACGCTGCAATGCGGCGCAACTCCGCAAGGCCCAGCCCGAGCCACTCCTCCTGATGCCGGCAGCTCAACAGGAAGGAGAGCAGAACGTCCTCTCTTGCCCGCTCGGCGCGATCGAAGAGTTCCGCCTTGCGGGCCGCGGCCGCCAAGCGCCTTTCAAGCTCTTCTTCCTCGCGCGGAATCAGCCGAGCCCGGTTGTGTCCGCTCCATTCTCTGCCGTCATTTCGGAAGCAGAGCCCTCCAGCATCGAACGACTTGGAACGAACCGCGGTGACCGTGGATTCCCTCTCGATCCGCGCAGAGAAAACCCCTTCGGAGCCAGGCCTGGATATGATCACCCGATTTCCCACCTGGAATGTTGCGCCATCTCTTTCCATCCGATCTCCTTTTGCTGGTCCCATGGCGCTACGGAAAGAATCGGAACGCGAGGGTTCGGTACAGCGAAAGCCATCATGCAAAGTTGTCGACGAGTAATTGTTCACAGCACCGCTCATATTCTTCGCTCAAGAGCCGTGCCGAATTTTTGCAGGCAACAGGGTTCCGCAACAGAAAGTCGACAAAGTTCTTTCGCGGAAGCGAGGTAATAATGCAGGGAAACACTGCGACTGCGGTGATCTCGCTGGGGCAGCCACTTAGAACCGAGACCAGCCCAAGCAATTCCCCAGGCCTCGCGTAGCCGATAGTCAGCCGCTTGCCTTCGAGCAAGCTCATTGTGATTTTCACTTTCCCCTCGAGCAAAAACAGGACGCTGCAAGTTTCTTGCCCCTCGGTGGTTAGCACCGCTTTCCCATCGCAGAAATAGGGCGCAGCATGCGATTCAAACTCGCTCATCGCCCTGGCCGAAAAGGATTTGTAGAACTCTCCAGATCTCCACTCTGCGCGGGGATGATTCCAAAGCGACGGGGGCAGCGAAATCGAAGTTTTGCCATGCACGGAGCCGGGTGCGGTTTGGTTTATGCTGTGAGCCGCAGCGAAATGGCTCATTGGACCGTCTACATCAATCCGTCCGTCAAGTCTTTCCATGCCAGCCTGCTTCCTTGACACAGTTGTTTTCTCAGCCTCTACCCATCAATTCGTTGCGCCGCGCAGGATCGCCTTGCTTTTCAGCAGTTCGCCCATGCCCGTCAATAGCTCGCTTGTTCCCTGCTCGAAGGTCGCATCCGCAAAGGAATTGTGATGGCTCGGTGAGCCGGCTATGCAAGCCACGGGCACGCGGGAGCCAGTGGCTCGAATCAGGAATGTGAGCCTCTCCCTTGATTCCGCCGGGATCTCATGTCCCAGCAGCACCAGATCAAAATCTCCGGCCTTGAAGTGGTTAATCGCCTCATGGATTGAGCTGGCAGGGATGAAAAAGTATCCCGCCGATCTCCATTCCGGCGCCTGATTCCCAGGGAGTAACGGGTCAAGACAAACGGCAAGCACCACGACAGTGGCCATAGGCACCCACTTTCCGCGGCGGCGAAAAACCTGCACGCCGCAACTTGATTCGACAGGCATTTCCTGTGCCACTGACCATGCTTCAGAATGCAAGCATTGATTCCGGTCATGCACTTAAATGGACTGAGATCGGTCTATACGTTCGCCAGGGAATAGACGTGGGGGAATGGAATATTGAACCAGAACTTCGCCGCCGGGCCGCAACAACTTTCTGTCGGTTATATCCGGTCTGCTCCCTTGCACTGGTGTCCTGCAAGGGGAGAAGATGCGCTCAAAGCAACACCCCAGAAGCTTTTGGGCGCCCTTCATGGCTATATTGCAAATGACAGTATCCGAATCCAGGAAAATAATCTGTGCAAAAAAGGACACTTTCTCCTAGAGCCGTCCGTTGCAGGATTTGAGACACTTTAAAGTCTTGACATTATGCTGACATTAGGCTGTTTCGGGAATGAATTTGCAGTGACGAAGATCACTCTGCCATATGCCCCTGGGCCTGCTGCCAGCTTCTTCCGCAGCCTGCGGGCCCTTGAGGCAGAGGCAATAAAATGGAGGCAGCCTGTTGGTCTGCTCTTTGATGCTCCCCCCAGGGGGTGCCTGTTCGTTTTTCTGCCGCGGCCCGTTCAACCCATCCATTTTCTGCCGGATGGAATCCAATCCATTTGGAGTCACTTATGGTTCGAACTCGGTTCGGCAGAGACATGCGGCCGCTCGGCTTTTTCCACTTCATCCTCGCGGCGCTGATTGCGGCATTCCTTCTCTCTTCGTCGCCTTGGCTGCGCGGCGCAAGGGAAGGCAATTCAGACGCCGCCGCAGAGCCAGTTTCCGGCGCCCGGCAACACTGCCCCGGCAACGACCGACCCGACCCCGCCGCCGAGCAATCGACCTCCGGCGTCCGGCAACCCGGCTTCGGCCGGCACGCCGGGCCCGATCGCACGGCCGATCACGGGAATCCTGCAACCCTCGCTGGATACCGTGCACCAGACCCTCGCCGCGCTGCATCGACAAGTGGAAAAAAGGCACGGTCCGCGACGAGGCCAGCGTGAACATCGACGCCATCCAGCGCGACCTGCGGGTAAACGTGCCGCCGCTGATGCAAGATGCCGATGCCGCTGCCGGAACCGTAAGCAAGCTGCTGCCGGTTTCGCGCCATCTGAATGCGCTTTACGATGTGCTGCTGCGCGTGTCGGAAGCCTCGCGCGTTTCAGGCACAGACGACCAGGCTGCGCAACTGCAACAGGCCTTGCTCAGCCTTGGAAATGCGCGTCTGGCGCTGGACGACCGGATGCTGGGATCGGCAGGGGCCCTGGAGAAACAGGTGATCGACCTGCGCGCCACGATTCAGCAGCAGGCGGCCGAGCGCGCGGCCATGCCCACGCCGGTGGCGGTTCCGTGCGTGCCGCCCCCGGTGAAAAAGGCTGCTCCGAAGAGGAAGCCGGCGGTCAAGCCTGCAACGACGACGCCCGCAAAAACGCCCGGTGCAACGACGCCCACCGGCAGCCATTGAGACCCGACGCCAGGTAAAGTGCACCCCAACCCTTAGTCGCCCATTGGGTCAAGGTTGCGAGGAAAGAGCCTGCTGCCTCTCTGCGCCCGCAACAGCCGGACCGGTTTAGCATAGGACTAAACTGCCATGAAGATACTGCGAATTGTCTTTGGAGTTCTCGTCGGCTTCTATGTCTTGTCGCTGGTCGGTCTTTGCGTGTTTCAAAGAAGTATCCTGTATTTCCCAAGCCACACCTATGTGCCACTGAGCGAAGCACACGCAAACCCCGCATTCCAAGAGCTGTCCATTAAGACATCGGACGGGCTCGATTTGAAGGGTTGGTTCGCGCCCGCGACGACCAAGCCATTTACTTTTGTTTTCTTTCACGGCAATGGCGACAGTTTGTATACGGCGTCGGAGATTGCCAACCCCTACATTGCTGCCGGGTACGGCTTTCTAATTGCGGAATATCGAGGGTACAGCGGATTGCCGGGAAAGCCAACTGAGGCTGGCCTTTATGCCGATGCACGGGCCTACATTTATGGGTTAAGGTCACTTGGAGTAGGAAACGAAGACATAATTCTGTTTGGACATTCACTGGGAACTGGCGTAGCAACGCAAATGGCGGAAGAGTTTCACGTGAGGGGGCTGATTCTCTTGGCGCCGTATTTGTCTATTCCCAAGATGGCGAAGGTCGATTATCCGTTTTTTCCCGTTGAGTATATGGTTCTCGACCGTTTTGACAATTTCAAGAAAATCAAGAACATCCATGCACCGGTTCTTATTGTTAACGGCGCAATGGACCAGGTGATTCCCCCGTCCCAAGGGGCGCAGCTTTATGAAATGGCGAATGAGCCTCGCCAATTCTATTCAATTCCAAATCACGGGCATAACGATCTTTTTGATGACTTTGCCCCTATCGGCCTGGATTGGGCTGCCAAGCTTGGTGCAGAGAAATAGGTATTGGGCTGGATGATGCACGTGCCCAACGAGCTGGCGAACGATCCCGAATCCGAACTGTCCCTCAGTCCCAAAGCCTCTTAGTCCCTCAGTCCCTCGTCCCGTGCCTTCCTGTGTCCTCCGCCACACTTTTTCCTTGCGCACCTCTGCTACCATAAGGATGATCGCAGCTCCCGCAGTCCGGCAGACCGTTTTCCTCCACCATCGGAGCCCAACGCACCGGCAATCGGAGCCATCCAGAAAAGGAGAATTCCTATGCCTCTAGTCTCCATGCGGCAGCTTCTCGACGAGGCCGCCAAGGGCGGTTACGGCGTCGGCGCATTCAACGTCAACGATATGGAACAGATCCAGGCCATCATGATGGCGGCCAAAGAAACCAAGTCCCCCGTCATCGTCCAGGCCAGCCGCGGCGCACGTCAGTTCGCCGAGGATCTTTACCTCTTCAAGCTCATCCAGGCGGCGGCGGAACTCAATCCTGAGATCCCGATCGCCATGCACCAGGATCACGGGAACAGCTTTGAGACCTGCAAGAGCGCCATCGAACTGGGCTACACCTCGGTGATGATGGACGGCTCGCTCAAGGAAGACGGCAAGACCCCCTCCACATTTGAAGAGAACGTCGAAGTGACCAAAAAGGTCGTCGACTATGCGCACGAGCGCGGCGTTACGGTCGAAGGCGAAATCGGCGTTCTGGGCGGCGTTGAAGACGGCCACGGAGCCGGCGGCACGGGCCTCGAGCACATCACCGATCCCGACCAGGCCGTCGAGTTTGCCGAGCGCACCGGCGTCGACGCTCTCGCCATCGCCATCGGCACCAGCCACGGCGCGTACAAGTTCACCAAAAAGCCCGATGGCTCGGTCCTCAAGATGGACGTGCTCATCGCCATTCACAAGCGCCTGCCCAACACCCACCTCGTGATGCACGGCAGCTCCTCGGTGCCCAAGGACCTCCAGGACATCATCAACAAGTACGGCGGCAAGCTGAAGGAAACCTGGGGCGTGCCGGTCGAAGAGATCCAGCTCGGCATCCGCAACGGCGTCCGCAAAATCAACGTGGACACGGACAACCGCCTGGCCATCACCGGCGCCATCCGCAAGGTTTTTGCGGAGACCCCGGAGAAGTTTGACCCGCGCGACTATCTGAAGCCTGCGCGCGAAGCCATGAAGAAAGTGGTTGCGCTGCGCATGACCCAGTTCGGCCAGGCCGGCCACGCCGGCGACTACAGCCCCATCGACATCAAGCAAATCGCCAAGGGCTACAAGAGCGGCGCTCTCAGCACGCAGCCGCTGGTTGCCGCAAAGTAACCACTGCTCCACGCACCAGGCAAAGGGCCACTCCGCATCCGCGAAGTGGCCCTTTAACTTTCCTGCTCATTTGCTCTTCGCTGATCGCCTGGATGTTCTTTTCGCGGCAATTTTCTTTGCTTGTGCATCGGCCTTTGATTGGATGGTATGCGCTTTGAGGATCGACAGCAGCAGCCGCGGGAACCGCTCCTCGATCTCCGCACAGCGCGAGGTGTTGTACATTTCCACGCCGCGCCGTTCGCCGCGGATCAACCCCGCCTCTCTCAGTGCCCTGAAGTGCTGCGACAGCGTGGACTTCGGGATTGCCCTGTCGCTCACGGTCAGAAACATCGAGCAGTTATGCGAGCACTCCTGAGCCACAATATCCGCATAGATCGCCGCCCGAACGGGGTCCGACAGGGCATGGAGAATCCCCTCGACCGTAATCTCCTCAAGCGATGGATGGAATAAGGGGCGCATGCTTCTAAGAGTAAGCGGTCCGCGCCAAAGGTTCAATAGTTCATTAATTCAGAACTATTGAATCCTGCGCAGACCGAGCCCCATCTACTCCTCAGAACCTGATGGAGGGCGGCGCAAGTGCCCCAATCAAGTTCAACAGTTCAACAGAAAAGGGGTCACTCTATGGGCAAACTCAATGGCAAAGTCGCCGTCATCACCGCTGCCACCTCCGGCATGGCGCTCGCCACTGCCAAACTATTCGTCGAAGAGGGAGCATACGTCTTCATCACCGGACGCCGCCAGGACAAACTGGACGAAGCGGTAAAACTGATCGGTAAGAATGTAACCGGCGTTCAAGGTGACGCCTCCAACCTCGCCGATCTCGATCGGCTTTATGCAACCGTCAAGCGCGAAAAAGGCAAGATCGATATCCTCTTCGCCAGCGCCGGACAAGGCGAGTTCGCAAAGCTCGAAGAGGTTACCGAAGAGCACTTCGACAAGACCTTCAACCTCAATGTACGCGGCACCCTCTTCACCGTGCAGAAGGCGCTCCCGCTCTTCAACGACAACGGCTCCATCTTCCTCAACGGTTCCATCGCCAGCATCAAGGGCATCCCATCGTTCGGTGTTTACAGCGCCAGCAAGGCCGCGGTTCGCTCCTTCGCCCGCACCTGGCTCATGGAGCTCAAGGATCGTGGAATCCGCGTCAACATCCTCAGTCCCGGCCCCATCGACACCGCGATTCTGGCTCCCCTCCCGGACGAAGTTAGAGAGTCCTTCAAAGCTCAGATCCCGCGCGGCACTTTGGGACGCCCGGAGGAGATTGCAACCGCCGCCCTCTTCCTCGCCTCCAGCGATTCCAACTTCGTCAACGGAGTCGAGCTCTTCGTCGACGGTGGCACCGCCCAGTATTGATCGCAGGGCAGTGCATCTCTACAATCCAGCAACCGGCGCTCGTCTCAGGAGCAAATTCAACAGCCTGAGGCGAGTTCCGTTTTTTGATTGGCGCACTCGTGTGGTGTCCCGAAAGTTCGCATCAATTCCGCCTTGAGCTGCCCGCCGCGCCACGACGAGTTACGGCGGGGATCAACTGCCGCTGACTTGCTGACTCGCGATTTCCGCGAAGCGGAAGCTAACTTGCTGATTTTGTCATGAACCTCTTAATTTAGCCTTTATATTCATGAGGAGCCGCGTGCCCCCGTCTTCCGCCGTGGCGGAAGACCGGGGCATCATCAGCTCATCCTCAGCACTTTTCTCGCCGCTACCAGCGACCGAGGTGTATTTTCATCTGATGGATCGCATTCGGTTCTCAAGCCTTCTCACTTCCGCCGCCCTGATCGCCCTGGGTCTTCCGCTTCTCGCGCAGACACCCGCCGCCACTCCAGCAGCGCAACCTTCGGCAGCCGCTTCACAGACGCAGGCCGCCGCCCGGCCCAAGCCGGAAGAAACCGAAATCTGGGAGCCCGCCCCCGATGTCGTCACCCCAGGCTCGCCCCCCGGCGCGCCTCCCTCCGACGCCATCGTCCTCTTCAACGGCAGCAACGAAGACGAGTGGGTGTCGATCCGCGACAAATCGCCGGCCCAGTGGCTCGTCGCCGACGGCATCCTCACGGTCGACAAAGCAAAGGGCGGCATCGAGACCAAACGGAAGTTCAAAAGTTACCAGTTGCATGTCGAGTGGCGCGAGCCGGCCGACATCACCGGCAGCGGGCAGGGGCGCGGCAACAGCGGCGTGTTTCTCGCCTCTACCGGCCCCGGAGACGACGGCTACGAGTTGCAGGTCCTCGATCCATGGCAAAACAAGACCTACGTCAACGGCATGGCCGGCTCCATCTACAAGCAAAGCATACCGCTGGTCAATCCCGGACGCAAACCGGGCGAGTGGCAGACCTACGATGTAGTCTGGACCGCGCCGGCGTTCAATGAAGACGGCTCCCTCAAGACACCCGCCTACGTCACCGTGCTTTTCAATGGGGTGCTGGTCGAAAATCACTTCGAGCTGACCGGCCAGACGCTCTACATCGGCAAGCCCTACTACAAGGCCTACGATGCGGCGCCAATCAAGCTCCAGGCGCATGGGGACATGAGCCAGCCCATCAGCTACAGAAATATCTGGGTGCGCGAACTGAAGTAGAGGCTCTCACCAATCAGCCAACCACGATAGACGGCTGCGGGCTGAGCCCTGACCCCTGATCCCTGATCCCTGTCTCTTGATCCTTATACTGCAACTGGTAGAGCTTCCAGTAGAGCCCGCGCTCGGCCAGTAATTCCTGGTGCGAGCCCATCTCGCGCAACACTCCCTTGTGCATCACCAGGATCGTATCCGCCCGCTGCACGGTCGAGAGCCGGTGCGCGATCAGCACCGAGGTGCGTCCCTCGACCATCCGTTCCAGAGCCCCGCGAATACGCAGCTCGGTGTCGGTATCCACGCTTGAAGTCGCTTCGTCCAGAATCAGGATGTGCGGATTGTAGGCCAGAGCGCGCGCAAAGTTGATCAGTTGCTTTTGCCCGGTCGAGAGCGAGTTGCCGCGCTCCCGCACTGCCTCGTTAAATCCATTGGGCAGGCTCTCGATAAAGTCCAGCACGTTGACGTCACGCGCTGCCTGGCGCAAAGTGTCGTCGGTGATGGCGCTATTGCCGAAGCGGATGTTGTCGGCCACCGTTCCCGCAAACAGAAACGGATCCTGGAGCACCACCGCGAAGTGCTGCCGCAGCGCGGTCAGGTCTTGCGCGCGCAGGTCCACGCCATCCAGTAAAATTTCCCCGGCCGTCACTTCGTAGAAGCGCATCATCAAGCTGGTCAGCGTCGTCTTTCCTGCGCCCGTGTGCCCAACAATCGCCACTGTCTGTCCCGGCTCAACCGTAAAACTCACATCCTTCAAAATCCATTCAATGCCGTCAATCGCCGCCAGCCGCGCCGCAGGCGCATCCGATCCCGCAGCTGCAGCCACCGCCGCCTGCTGCTTTTCATCCAGCTTTTGATAGGTGAACCAGACATGCCTGAACTCAATCCGGTTCGATCCGTCGCCGGTCACCGGATGCGCGGGGCTGACAATCTCCGGCTGCGTGTCGAGAAGTTTGAAGATGCGCTCACACGCCGCCATCGCCGCCTGTAAAATGTTGTACTTGTCGCTCAAGTCCTGAATCGGCCGCCAGAATCGCTGCGAATACTGGATAAACATCGCCAGTACGCCGATCGTCACCGCCCCATGGCCGAGCACGCTGAACCCGCCGCGCCACACCACCAGCGCAATCGCCACCGACGACAGAAGCTCCACCGCCGGATAATAAAGCGCGTAAGCAAAGATCGTGTCCTTGAACGCGATCATGTGCTGGCGATTGACCGTTTCAAAGTCCTGGTACGCGCGCTCCTCGCGATTAAAGAGTTGCACCACCGCCATGCCCGAAATGTGTTCCTGGGTGAAACTATTGATACGCGCAATCGCTGCTCGCACCCGCCGGTAGCTTTCCCGCACATGGTCGCGAAACATCCGCGTCACAATCAGAATCAGCGGCAGCACCGCAAACGCCAGCAGCGCCAGCCACCAGTTCATGCTCAGCATCACAGCGGCCATCACCGTCAGCATGAAAAAATCGTTCACGATGGCCAGAATGCCGTCCGTGAACATGTCGTTCACCGCGTCCACGTCCGAAGTCAGCCGCGTGACGAGACGCCCGACAGCGTTTACATCGAAAAAACCAACATCCATCCGCTGCATGTGGCGAAAGATGTCCTTGCGCAGCCCGAACATCACCTTCTGCCCCATCCACTGCATCAGATAGGTCTGCACAAATGCGAACAGATAACCCGCCGACAAAGTGGCCAGGTACAAACCAGCCAGCATGGTAATGCCGCGGTAGGCATCTGCCGGCAGCACCCGCGCCAGCGGACTGTTTGTATCCAGCCAATGAGCCATCGCGCTCTCGGCGCTGTTGCCGGCCGCGTTCGGCGCCATGTACCGGTCGATCGCCATCATCACCATGATGGGTCCAGCCACATCGCAGAAAGATTTCAGCGTAACCGACACCGACGAGATCGTCGCCTGCGGCCAATAGGGTTTTACATAACGGGCAAGCCGCCGCATCAGCCGCGAATCGTAGACCTTGCCTACCGGGTCTTCGTCCCGCTTGCGAGCCGGCTGCTCTGCGCCGGTTTTCTCAGGCTTTTTCTGCTCTGCGTCCGCCATCGGCTGGGTGGGTGACCTTCCTTTTCCATTGTACTGGCAGTCCTGGGTCTAAGCTGGAACGCCCGGCTCGACCTCCCGCAACGGGACGCTAACCTCTTGTATTTATTCCGCCGGCACAGTCGAATTGGATGAGCCAACCAGCCGAACGACTCGAAATCCTGACTCTTTTAACAAGGAGTTCCTTTACAACAAGCGAAAAATCTGCTTTCCTGCCTTCAGGGCCCTGTGTACGGCAGGGGGAGGAGATTCAACCATGCAACGTAGAGATTTTCTTGCAAAATCTGCCCAGGCCGTGGGAGCAACGTTCCTCACCCACGCCGCAACTGCCAACGCCGCCTGGCTCAGCGCAGATCCGCTGCCCACCAGGTTCAAGGCTTCCGATCAAATCGTCCTCGGCCACACCGGCATCCGCACCAGCCGCCTGGCCATGGGCACGGGAAGCATCGGCTGGCACGGCGCATCGAATCAGACCCGCATGGGTATGGATTCTTTTGTGAAACTTGCATTAAACGGCTACCACGAGAACGGCATCCGCTTTTTCGATACCGCGGACGGCTACGGGAGCCACCCTTATATCGCACAAACGCTCAAGCAGTTGCCCCGCGAAAAAGTCACCATCCTCACCAAGACCGACAACCGCACCGCCGCCGGCGCCCGCGCCGACGTGGACCGCTTCCGCAAGGAGCTCGGCGTCGACATGATCGACATCATCCTGGTGCACGTCGTCACTGAAGCCGACTGGAACACCCGCTACCGCGGCGTGATGGATGTGCTTTCTGAAGCCAAGGAGAAAGGCATTATCCGCGCCCACGGCGTCTCCTGCCACTCCATCCAGGCCCTGCGCGCCGCGGCCGCCGAACCCTGGGTCGAAGTCGATCTCGCCCGCCTCAACCCCATCGGTCGCTACATGGACGCGGACCCGGCCACAGTCATCTCGGTCCTGAAGGGGATGAAAGACCAGGGCAAGGGCGTTATCGGCATGAAGATTATGGGCCAGGGCGACCTGCGCGACAAGCCCGGCGAGGCAGTTCGCTTTGCCATGGGCTCCGGCGTTCTTGACGCAATCACGGTAGGCGCCGAATCCATCGAAGAACAGAACAGCCTGGCCATGCACATCGCCGCAGCCTGATCGGCGACAAACCACCTCAGCGCATTTCGCTCGCACGCAAAAAATGCCCTCCAGCCAAACGGAGGGCTTTTCTGCGTGCGAGCAATCTTGGATCCTCGTCAACTGAACCAGGGAACTACGCCCTGGGATCATTCCACGAATCCGGTTTGGCTTCAGGCTTGTCCGCGGGCCTGTCTACATTCTTCGCCGCCTGCTTCTTCGGCGTGGGACTCGAAACGCCCATACTCATCAGCACGTACCCAAACCCCTTGCGCAACCCATCGAGAACGCTCATCGTTCTACTTCCTCTCTCCTGCAAGAACATCCTCGCGCGCCAGAAGAGCCACCCTGAGTTGACCGTCAACGCGAGTTACTGCTTCTTCCCCGCCGGCAATGGCGCCAATGCCGCCGCCCTGCCCTTTTCGATCGCTTCCGCAGCCGCATCTTGCGTAGCGGCCTTCCCCTTCAGAATGTCCAGCGCCGCAGGCGGAAGCGGCTTGTCGGCGTTGGCCAGCAGCAGCGTTACCTGCCATATCTCCTGGTCTGTCAGGATCTTCTTGTAGCTGGGCATTCCCGTCAGCCGAATCCCATTCGCCACCTTCCAATAGGTCTCGCCCGGCGGATCGTCGCTCACCCCCACCACCTCGCTGTTCCCATGTTTCTCCCAAAGCTGCGGCGCCTTTGGATACATCTGGGGGCCAAACGATGAGGGCTTGCCGTGAAATCCGTGGCAGGCCGCGCACTGCTCGCGATAGACTTCCGCGCCGGCAACAAATGCAGCCTCATCGGCCTGAATCGGCGGAGTCTTCACCATCTCGCTTTCAATCCGGGCATGAAGCGCAATGCCCGTAATCTGCCGCTCATGGGAGATCGGCGTGTCTGCCACAGCCACCGGCGGATGGCCGAATTGAAACCACGCTATGACGCCCACCGGAACCAGAATGACCCCCAGAATAATTCCAAAAAATATCCGACCCATACCTTCAGCCGCCTCCACTCCCCCTCCATCCTAGAGCATTTGCCCACGCTGTTTTCGTAACAATTCGTTCATCTTCGCGCCCAAGTCCCCCAATCCGGAAGCTGGCCCGTTCCGGCGACCATTCGTGACTTCCCGCGTCCAATGCTCCATAGCGCCACTGCAACGCGTTTCAAGGTTCGGCACGGCCCCAAAACCGGCAGCGGCCGGAAACGGGCCTCAAATGGGGTTGAGCGTCCTCAAAATGACCCCCCTCCCCCCAAGGTGTTTTAATACCTAATGGGGGAAGCACTGCATCCTGCGGTGGTGTGCTTTCGTACTCCCGTGGAGGAATCCCGATAACGATGCGTTCTTTTTGCCGTCTTGCCCTTCTGCTGGCGCTTTTCTTCCCAGCCCTGCACGCCGTTCAAGCCCAAAGCTCGAGCAGCGACTCTTCAACCCCGGCAACCGGTCAGGACCAGGCCCAGCCGCAGCAGCCGGCAGCCGATGCCGGACAGACGAGCGTCCAGGCACGCATCCGCGCCCGCCGCGAGCAGCGCCGCGCCGCCGCCATTCACGACGCCTACTCGCATCGCTTTGAAGTTGCAGAATCCATGGGCTACCTGCGCTTCAAGCCCGGCCCCTTCATTCAGCGCCTCACCTACTACGCCTGGGACACCGCCATTACCCGCAATTACGGCGAGCGGCTCGGTGTTACCATCGATGGCCGCGGCTACTACGGCACTGCCTACGTCGGCCTCAACCCCAGCAACATTACCCGGCCCGCCATCAGTCAGTACGACGTCATGGCCGGACCCACCTACCGCTTCCTGCTGTTGCCCAAATACTCCGTCGCCGGCCGTGTGATGGGCGGATGGGCCCAAGGCAACTTCTCCGGAGACACGAATGGCTTCGGAGGCCAGACGCTGGGCCTCTACCCGGATGCCAACACCTTTGCGGTCAGCGCCAGCGTCATTGGCGAATACAACTTTGCCCCCAACATCGGCTTCCGCCTGGCCCCCGAGTACTTTGCCACAGGCTTCGGCTCCACCATGCAGAACAGCCTCGGCTTCACAGCCGGCATCGTCTACCGCTTCGGAAAACCGTAGAACCGGTCGCATCAGTGGTTTTGTAACAAGGGCACGGCCGCGGTACCGGGGAGACGGGGCGCCCTCTGGGCCGGGCCGGGTCGCCGGGCCGTAACCACTGCCAAATAAATTCGGGCTTCTGCTCCTGCTTCGAACTCAGACAGAAACGCTCCCTGCCTTGCGCCTCTCCCGTTCCTCTCCGGTCTCCCCCGCCACTACCGCGTGCTAAAGGCAATGCCCCAAGGCGTGACTCCTGCGCTCACCGGGGAGCCGGATATCTTCTTCAACTCACCGGTCCTGCCGATTGAAAACTCATGAACAACGTCGTGTATCTGGCTCGAACAGTTTCCGCACGCCTGCGGCACATACAAGAACTTGCCTTTGGGATCGATACCGATCCGTTGGCCATAGACATGCGAGTACACGCTCCCGATGGCGGTGAACACTCCTTTTCTGAGCGCGTAGGAAACCAGATCGTTGTTGTTCTCGATTGTGTACGCAAACTTGCCGTTCGGCGCAATCGAAATGGTGAACGCGCCGTCCTTTTCGACCATGGGAGACGAGCCCGCCGGCGTGAGCTGGCCACTCGAGGCGTTGACGCTATAGACCAGAATCGAGTTGTTGCTCGAGCCGACGGCATAGAGATACTTGCCATCGGGACTGAACGCGACGGTGCCCAGGCCACCAGGTCCCACAATCGTCTGAACCAGCGTGAGCGCCCCGGTTCGGGTACTCACGCCATAGGTGTAAATGTTGACCAGGTCATGCACGTAGACAAAGGTACCGGAGGCGTTGATGACTACATCGTCGCCATAGTCCCCCGTGCCGGAGGTCGAGAATGGTGAACCAGCGATGGGCGTGAGCGCGCCCCCCGCGCCCACTGCAAACCCTCCCACCAGATTGCTGCCTTGACTGGCCACGTAGAGGTGCGTGCCGGATGGATCGACTGCGATGGCCATTGGTTCATTGACCGTCGCATACGGCGAAGTCCCGATCTCTCTCAGTGCGCCGGTTCGAGATTCGATTGTGAAGACGTGCAATTGGCTGAAAGCCACATCGCCGACAAACAAGAAGCGATTTTTGGGGTCCGCTGCAACAACGGTGGGGTTGGCGCTCGTGCTCAGTGGAAACCCCTTGAGCGGTCTCAGCACCCCACTGGAATTTTTCACCGAGAAACCGGAAAGGCTTCCGCCCTGATTGCCCGTGCAAACAAACTTCGGGTTCGGCCTTCGAGTCGTTGGAGCAGCGGCGATGGGAGCGGGCGGAGTTGCGGAGCCAACCGTGCGCTTGATTGTGCATCCTGCCAGTGCGCACAGGCCGCAACACACCGCTGCAATCAGGGATCGATGGATCGAACGCACTTCTTCCTTCATGATTCGGAATCGTCACCATTCTACGCCGCCGCTTCCGAATCGCGTATCGCCAGATGGCGGCCGTGACCTTATAGCGGTTTCAGGATTGCTATACCCAAAGGGCATACACCCAAGTCGACCCGACCCCAAGGAGGGGCGACCTGGCATTGAAGATCGACAGGGCACACCTATCCTGAAACCGCTCTAGTTCTCCGATCCCGGCTCGGTACATTGCGTTGTCCCGCATAAATTCAAGCGCGCCCGCCCATAACGACTTCGAATTGGACTCCGGCGCTCGGACCCTGTTGAATCTCACTATGGGATCTCAAATGCCTTCCTCATCCGATGCCAACCTATGGTCGTCCCCCGAGCACGCCTTGGAGTATCTGCGCCGTGCCGATTCGATTCCGCACCGCGTCGAGGGCGAAGCCACGCTTCTTGAGTTTGTGCCAGCCGCCGCGCATCGGATTCTGGACATTGGCAGTGGCGGAGGAAGGCTTCTATCGCTCGTCAAGGCCGCCCGGCCGGCAGCCAGCTATGTCGCCCTCGACTTCTCGCCCACCATGGTCCAGACGCTCAAGAAACTCTTTGCCGCAGAGAGCAATGTGACCGTGGTCGCTCACGATTTGGATGAGAAATTACCTGAATTGGGACAATTCGACGCCGTGGTCTCAAGCTTCGCCATCCACCATCTGGCGCACCAGCGCAAGCGCTCACTCTACAAAGAGATCTTCGAACTGCTCGCTCCCGAAGGCGTCTTCTGCCATCTCGAACACGTCTCTTCGCCCAGTCCTAAGCTTCACGCCGAATTCCTCCGTACCCTCCCTTGCGCCGAGGAAGATCCGTCGAACAAGCTGCTCGACTTGGACACCCAGTTGGCCTGGCTTCGTGAAATCGGCTTCGTCGACGTCGACTGCCACTGGAAGTGGCGCGAATTGACCCTCTTCGTCGGAGTCAAGCCGTCCGCAAGCTAAAACTCGCCAAGCATCGCCAGCGCTCGCGGGCAAAGGGGTTTTCCTATTCCCTATTCCCTATTCCCTATTCCCTATTCCCTGTTCCCTATTCCCTGTTCCCTGTTTTTTCCGCTTTCCGTTTGCAGATAATTACCAGCTTTCGGCGCACAATCAATTCATGGTCAACCTCCTCAGCGAGGCCAGCCGAAACAGAATCACCTCAGTTCAGATGAAATAACTAGAAGCTAGAGGCTAGAAGCTGGAAGCTGCCTTCTAACTCCTTTGCTGAGACGACTCTGCCGATAACCTCAATCTTAAGAGGACTTTAGAAAGGCTCGCACCCCGCATCCTCATGATAAGACCGAACTTCCACAAAAAGTCCGGACTTCGATTTTTTTGGGAACCGCTATAAACCGCGCAAATCCATGACCGGCGGAACCGGGAGATACCTGACACTCCCTACTGTCAACTGTCAACGGCCCGCTGTTCACTGTCCACTGTCCCCTGTTCACTGCAGTATCGGTATCCCCGCAATCCGGCGCTGCCACTCGGCCGGCCCGGTCTGGTGCACGCTTGTACCTTTCGAATCGACAGCCACCGTCACCGGCATGTCGCGCACATCGAACTCGTAAATCGCCTCCATGCCCAGGTCGCCGAAGGCGATGAGCCGTGAACCAACAATCGCCTTCGACACCAGGTAAGCCGCGCCGCCGACGGCCATGAGATACACCGCGCCGAATTCCTTGATGGCTTCAATCGCCACCGGACCGCGCTCGGCCTTGCCCACCATGCCCAGCAACCCTGTCTCGGCCAGCATCTGCCGCGTGAACTTGTCCATACGCGTGGCCGTCGTCGGCCCCGCCGGCCCCACAACCTCTTCCCGCACCGGGTCCACCGGCCCAACGTAGTAGATAAACCGCCCGCGAAAATCGACAGGAAGTTTTTCGCCGCGGCTCAGCATATCCGTCATGCGCTTGTGCGCCGCATCGCGCCCGGTCAGCAGCTTGCCGGTCAGCAACAGCACCTCGCCCGGCTTCCACTGGTCGGCCTCTTCGCGCGTCACCGTGTCCAGATTCACGCGCCGCGCGCCACTCACGTCGTGGGTCAGCTTCGGCCAGTCTTTCAGATCAGGCGGATCGAGGAACACCGGACCCGATCCATCGAGCACAATGTGCGCATGACGCGTCGCCGCGCAGTTGGGAATCATCGCCACCGGCAAATTCGCGGCATGAGTCGGATAGTCCAGCACCTTCACATCCAGCACCGTCGTCAGCCCGCCCAACCCCTGCGCGCCAATTCCGAGCCGGTTCACCTTGTCGTAAAGTTCCACGCGCAGCTTCTCGGCCGTGGTCACCGGGCCCCGCGCAATCAACTCCTGAATGTCAATCGGATCCATCAAGGATTGCTTCGCCAGCAGCATCGCCTTCTCCGATGTCCCGCCAATGCCAATCCCCAGCATCCCCGGCGGACACCAACCCGCGCCCATCGTCGGCACCGTCTTCAGCACCCACTCAACAACCGAGTCCGAAGGATTCAGCATCACGAACTTCGACTTCGCTTCCGATCCACCGCCCTTGGCCGCGACCGTGATCTCAACCTTGTCGCCCTTCACCAGTTCTACCGTGACGCACGCCGGCGTGTTGTCCTTGGTGTTTTTGCGCGCCCCCGCCGGATCGGCCAGAATCGATGCCCGCAGCTTGTTGTCCGGATCGAGATAAGCCCGCCGCACTCCCTCGTCCACCATCTCCTGGACGTCCTTCACAACCTCGCCCGGCGCAGGCGCAAAGCGCACATCCAGCCCGACTTTCAAAAAGGCAGTCACAATCCCCGTATCCTGGCAGATCGGACGATGTCCCTCGGCGCACATGCGGCTGTTGATCAGGATCTGCGCGATGGCATCCTTCGCCGCCGGAGACTCTTCCTTCTCGTAAGCCTTGGCCAGGCTCGTAATGTAATCCACCGGATGGTAGTAGCTGATGTACTGCAGCGCGCCAGCAACGCTCGCAATAAAATCTTCCTGCTTGATCACCGTCATGTTGAAGCACTCCTCGATATCCGCGACCTCTCTAGGGTAATGGATGCACGGAAAGTCTGTCGGTGAGCGATCCAAGGCTCTCTGAAGTTCGGGAGAATGACGTTATGCCGGCCGAATGTCCGTATGCCCAAAATCGTCGCCCTTCCACAGCATCGGTTCGCGCTTGTCACGCGCCAGCGCGTAGCTGAAGCAGTCGCCGAAGTTCAGGCCAGCCGGATGCCCGCTTCCCTCGCCGAAGTCGCGATAAGCCTGGCGAGCGATTCTTGCTTGCTCGAAGGTCACCGGCTCGATCTGGATGTTGAATCTTTCAATCAATTCGTCGAACTCGCGGCTAAGAGTCGGGTTTCTCCAACCGTCTACCACAATTGAGGATTCCAGATAGCTCGCCGCCGAGATACGAGAAGATCTCGCGGCGTCCAATGTTTCCGACAGCGATGACCATTGAGCTTCCCGCTTGAGAATTGCGATGAGGGCTGACGAGTCAACGATCATTTGGGCAGGCCTGTCTCGTCATCGTATAGCTCATCCATCAGTTCCTTGGACGTTCGACCATCGTTCATGATCGCTGCGGTCTCCCTGGTTATTCGGTCGAGCCATGCCATCCGGCTCTCGCTCTTCGCAGACTTTTCCCGCTCCAGGGCCTCGCGCGTGGCTTCGGTCACGGCGGTCACGAGGCTCACCCCACGGAGCGCAGCCAACTCCCGAATCAACTCCTCGGATCTGGGATTCTTGATGTTCAAACCCATAATTCTACCTTTCTACTGTCAAATTCTACCATTCTACTAATTCAAGCGTCGTTCCTCCCGCAAATGACTCAAAAACCCGCAAATCCACCGCAAGGCCCTAAGCTAGAAACATGAAGGAAACACCTGACCCTAAGGAAAACCCGCAAACCCCCTTCGACCTGCTCGTGGTGGGCGCCGGTCCCACGGGCCTGGCCTGCGCCATTGAAGCCCAGAAAGCCGGCTTCCGCACCGTCGTCGTCGACAAGGGCTGCCTTTGCAACTCGCTCTTCCATTACCCGGCCCACATGACCTTCTTCACCACCTCCGAGCGCCTCGAAATTGGCGGCATTCCCTTTCCAAGTCCGAACGCCAAGCCCACGCGCGACGAGGCGCTGCAGTATTACCGCCTGGTGGCCGCTTACTACAAACTCGATGTGCGCCAGTACCAGCACGTCAGGCAGGTTACTGGCACAGACGGAGCTTTTGCCGTGCATATCGAAGACCGCTTCGGCCGCCCCCGCCTGCTCCATACCCGCAAGCTCGTCATCTCTTCCGGATACTACGACCTGCCCAACTACATGAACATTCCCGGCGAGAATCTCAGCAAGGTCCATCACTATTATGTCGATCCGCACCCTTATTTCGAGATGGACGTAGCGGTAATCGGCGGCAAGAACTCGGCAGCCATCGCGGCCCTCGAGCTATGGCGCAGCGGCGCGCGAGTCACGTTGATCTATCGCGGGCCCGGAGTTACGCCGAACGTGAAGTACTGGATCAAGCCCGACATCGAAAACCGCATCAAGGATGGCGAGGTCAAGGCATTCTTTGACACCAACGTCCAGGAAATCACCCCCGATGCCGTCTTGCTCGACACTCCGAATGGCCGCGTCACCATTCCCAACGACTTCGTCTTTGCCATGACCGGCTATCACCCCGACTTTACGTTCCTTGAAAAACTGGGAATCCGCTTTGACGGCCCAGACCGGCTGCCGGTGTGCAATCCGGAGACGCTGGAGAGCAACGTTCCGGGCATTTATTTGGCCGGCGTGATTGTGGCCGGCGCCCGCACCAGCGAGATCTTTATCGAGAACGGGCGCTTCCACGGATGCCAGATCGCCGTCGCGCTTGCATCTAACCTCAAGAGATAGGGCCGGTGTCATCCCGCCGATTTTGTTTCAACTTCGGTAAACTGGTTTGCGTTGTCTTTCTTGAAAGGCAGAGATCCGCATGCGTTGGTGGCCTCGCACGATTCGATCGCAGATGTTCGCGGGCCTGCTGCTCCTTGAGGTGCTTTCGATCAGCCTCTTTGCGCTTCTTCTCTTTCGCCAGCAGCGAAGCGAGGTTCGGGTCCATTCTCAGAAGCGGCTAGCCTATCAAGCCACCACCATGGCGCTGCAGGCTAGGGAGGCGCTTCAGCAGAGCCGCCCGGGCTGGGTGGGCTTGTCGGCAAAAATGATGGAAGACTCCCCGGACGTCTCCATCGCAAAAGTAACCGATCCTGCCGGCAACGTCCTGTTCATCAGCCACGGCGATTCCGACGAGGCCAGGCTCAGTCCTGTCGAGCTCGCACAGATCCCCTTGATGCGGCTGCAGGATCCAAGAGTCTTTAGCCTCAACGACGGTAACAGAGAAGGTGTTTCGTCCATCTACACCGGCACGGACCTTCGCGGCTTTGTCTGGGTTGAAGAGGATCGCGCCTGGGCTTTTGCGCAACTGAACACCGCGATACACGACACCGTCCTCTTCGCAATTATCTGGATTGCCGCCTCTGCACTGCTCGTGCTTCTAATGGCAAACTCCATCTCCCGTCCGCTTGCCATTCTGCACCGCGGCACTCGCGCCCTGATGAGTTCGCCGGATGCCAGCGGAAACTTTCCCCTGCCGAGCGGCGTTCAAAACGAAATCGGCGATCTCATTGAGGCCTTCAATCGGATGGTCGCTTCCATCGCTGAACAGCGTTCTGGACTGAACGACACGCTCTCGCTGCTCGATTCCATGCTGGCCAATGCGCCCATCGGCCTGGCATTTTTTGACCGCGATTGCCGCTTTACCCGCGTCAACAAAGTCTTCGCTGATATGACCGGGGTTTCTCTCAGTCGGCACTTGGGCCGCACGCTCCCGGAGCTGTTTCCGCAACCAGTCGCGCACCTCCTCGAAAAGGCCGTTCTCCAGGTCTTCAGCGAGAAGGCGCCGACGGGTACCTTCGAGTTGAGCGGCCAGGAAGGCGAGACCGGGCGTCCATGGACCTGGCTCGTCAGCGCCTACCCGGTTCGGACCACCCCGCATCAGATTCGCTGGGCCGGCATCATCGTTCTTGATGCCAGCGATCGCAAGCGCAGCGAGGACGCACTCCGCAAGGCTGAAAAGCTCGCCGTAACAGGCCGTCTCGCCGCCTCGATCGCGCACGAGATCAATAATCCGCTCGAAGGCATAACCAACCTTCTGTTTCTCCTGCGCAATTTCTGCCAACTCGAGGATCCCGCGCTCAATTACGTAACCATGGCCGAATACGAGGTCCGCCGCATCGCTGAGATCACGCAGCAGACTCTCCGCTTCTATCGTCAGACGACGCTGCCGGCGCGCACCAAGATGAAGGACCTTCTCGATTCGGTGCTCAGTCTCTATCAGGGCCGTTTCAACAGCCTGGATCTTCAAGTGGAGCGCGACTACGACCCGGAGCTCGACTTGTTCTGCTTCGCAGGTGAGATCCGCCAGGTCTTTGCCAATCTCGTCGGCAATTCCATTGATGCGTCGGCTCGCGGCGGACGGCTGCGGGTGCGCGCTCGGCGCTCGTGCAATTGGGCTGGCCCCCAACAATCTGGCGTCCGTTTCACCCTGGCCGATACAGGGGCCGGCATGGAACGGGAAGTTCTGGCGCGCGCCTTCGAGGCCTTCTTCACAACCAAGGAAATCACCGGAACCGGCCTCGGCCTCTGGATCAGCCACGAAATCGTGTCCAAACATCACGGCCAGTTCCACGTCCGCAGCCGCGCCGCTTCCTCCGGTAAATCCCCTGGCACCGTCTTCCAGTTCTTCATCCCCGACGACCCGAGCCTCGTTGGAACAGCCGAGCCCGTGCCCGTAAACGCCACCTAGACCCACAAGAAAAAAATAATTTCCCCTCTTGACGGCTCATCTATTTTATGTGCTACGCTCAGTAACACTATGGTGAGTAACACTACCCCCGGTCACGATCCTGCCGAACTCGGCGAGCTCGAGCGCAGCATTCTCCTCATCATCTGGCGTATGGGCGACGTCACCGCTGAGCAAGTCCGCGAAGAGCTTGGCCGTCCGTTGAAGGACTCGACAATTCGCACCGTGCTGCGCCGCCTTGAAGAGAAGGGCTACCTGGCTCACTCGGTTGAGAACCGCGCATTTCTATACCGTCCGGCACAGTCCAGGCAGCGCGTCGCAGGCCGCGCCGTCAAACGCATCGTGGACTGGTTCTGCGAGGGATCGGTCGAGGCTCTGCTGGTCGGCATGGTCGACTCCAAGGTGCTGGACCGCGCCGAGCTGCAACGCCTGGCCGACCGCATTGCCCTGGCCCAGAAGACCGCTCCGCCCGCGAAGAGTCGCTCTGCCTCGGCCAACGCCCCAGCCAAAAAGGAGAAGTCATGATCTCAGCCGCGCCCCTGGCCTTGATCGCAGCTCTGGTTCCCCTCATTCTTGAAGCCGCCTTGCGTGCACTGCTGGCCGCTTTTTCTGTTTGGGCCGCGCTGCATCTCTTAAACGTCAGTAATGTGGTGGCGCAGAAAATCGCTTGGGGCCTGGTTCTGGTTGCGGCGCTTGCCATGCCGCTGGCCCCGCACTGGCAAGCAATGCAGGCCTTTGCCGCGCTTCGCATTCCGGCAGTTCCCCAGTCCGCGCCATTGCTGCCGGCGCTGATTCCGAACAAGGCACTCACCGAACCTCGCCTCGGGGCGCATCCGGCCGCTACGGCCGTTCGACCACGCAAGGCTACTTCGATTTCAGCGCCCACCGCCAATTTCAACTCCCTTGGCTTGTCTGCACCCGCATCGAAGGCAGTGCCCAATCAGGATTTGTCTCAGGCAGAACCAATTGAAGCGCCTGCGACCTCAGACTCCCGCATCGTTTCCAACCGGGCTAGTATTCGTCCGTCTCAAGACCATGTGAGAGGGACGCAGGCATCGGCCCCGGCACAATCGCAACTTCAATCAAACGCAATTCCAACCGCAACTCCGCGGCCTAATCCATCCAAATCAAATGCCGCTCCAATCAGCGCGTTTGCGTGGGGATGGCTGCTCTACCTCGGCGTGTTTGGAGCTTTGCTCGCCCGCTTGCTCGTCGGCCTTGCATCGGCTCTCCGGCTCTGGTCAAGAGCCGAGCCGATCTCGGAGTGCCCCGGCTTCGACCCTGCAGCGGGCCTTCGACTCCGTTCCAGCAGCCGTGTCGCCTCGCCCGTGAATATCGGTTCCGGAATTGTGTTGCCGGCCGACTACGCCGAGTGGGGCGAGGAAAAGCTGCGCGTCGTTCTGGCCCACGAGCGCTCGCACGTTCGCCAGGGCGACTTCTATCTGCAACTACTCGCCGGCTTCTACGCTGCCCTCTTCTGGTTCAGTCCCCTGGGATGGTGGCTCAAACGCAAACTCTCCGAACTGAGCGAGGCAATCAGCGATCGCGCAGGCCTGGAAGTGGCCGCCAGCCGCTCTTCCTACGCTCAGCTCCTGCTTGAATTCGCGGCTCTCCCGCGCCCAACCCTTACAGGAGTTGCCATGGCACGCACCAGTCATCTTGCCCAGCGTATTGAGCGCCTGCTCAACGAATCCAGCTTCCGCCAGGCCTTTGCTTCCGGCGGCCGCCGCGCTCTTCTTGCTGTCTTCCTCGTTCCCGTTGCGCTGTTTGCTGCAACCGCCATGATCCGCGTTGAAGCTGCGGCAGCGCCAGTGCCCCAGGCCGCTCCTGCGGTGCAGCCTTCTCAGCAGACGACGCCCGCAGGCCAGTCCACCCCAGAGCAAGTCGCGGAGCCAGTGCCGGCGCCTGCACCGGAGGAGGCCCCGGTCCCGCCATTGCCGCTGTCGTCCGATGCCTTGCCGACGCCGCCAAAACCGCCCGCTGACGACGCCGGAAACGGACTTGCCCCGATGCCGCCCCAGGTTCCGAATCCAGTCATGGGCGCCATACCGCCGCTTCCGCCTATGCCGGATATCCGCGTTCACATTAACCCGGAAGATATTCACGTCCGGATTGACCCCGAGATACGCGCTGAAATGGCCGAGGTGCAAGAGCTTGCGAAGCAGTATCGCGGCTCCTCCTACGACGGCGAGCCCTATGCCATCGTCCGCGACCCCGGCTCCAAGCCCCGCTTAAATGGCCGTTGGGATGGCGATCGCGATCAGGAAATTGAGAAGGCGCGCAAGATGGCCAACGGACACTTCCTCTTTTTCCGCCACGACGACAGGTCCTACATCGTCGATGACCCGGCAATTGTGTCCCAGCTCGAAGCCATGAACAAACCCATGGACGATCTGCAAACGCAGATGCACGGCCTCGGCGACCAGATGCGCGCGCTGGGCGAACAGCAGCGGGAGCTCGGCAAGAAGATGCGCGATATCTCTGTCCCTACTCCCGATCTAACCAAAGAGATGGCCGAACTCAACGCGGCTGCTGACAGCCTCAAGGCAAAGCAGGGAGGCACCATCAGTCAAAAAGAGCTTGGCGACCTGCAACGCGAAGTCGGCAGAATCCAGGGTGAACTTGGCTCGCTGGAAGGCAAGATCGGCGCGCAGCAGGGCGCGCTTGGCGGCGACATGGGAAAGTTTGGCGGGCAGATAGGACAGCTCGGCGGTCAAATGGGCAAGCTCGGCGCAGAATTGGGCCAACTCCGCAGAGAAAACAGAAGCAAGATCGACAACATCATCGACGAGTCCCTGAAAGACGGCAAGGCCAAGCCCGTCCAATAGCACCGAGACGAAACCCTAACTCGATTCACAGTTCCCCGCCCTTTCGCTCCGTTCCGGGCGAAAGGCGGGGAGCAAAACTCCTCATCGAGTGATGTTCTATTCCCTGTTCCCTATTCACTGTCCCTCGTCTCCCCGGTGTACTTTAGAACTGTGGCCCTCACAAGATTCCGGTCACTGGAGAGTCGCCATGCCCATCCTTTCCGAGCTCGTCCTCACCAGCCAAATCTTTAAGCGCAATGAAGCGATGCTGGCCAAAAGTATTGAAGGCCTCGACGCCGGGCAATGGACACGACGCCCGCAGGACTCCGGCAACTGCGCACTCTGGATTCTGGGCCACATTGTGTGGGCACGTTCCCGGGCTCTCAGGCTTCTTGGCGTCGAATGGACTGCGCCGTGGCTCGCGCACTTCGAGCGCGGCTCCAAGCCTGAAGATGCCGTGCAATACCCCTCGCCCGACAAGGTGCTGGCCGCGTGGAAAGAACTCGGTGCCGGCCTGCCGGCCGCGCTTGAAGCAGTATCCGCTGAAGCGATCCGCGCTGCGGCGCCAACCCCCTCGCCCAGCCTGGATGGAACCGTAGGCGGCATGGTCGGCTTCCTGGCCATGCACGAGAGCTACCACGTCGGCCAGCTAGTGTATCTCCGCCGCCTCCTCAGCCAGAATTGAGCTTTTGGAAAAAGTCTGGGATCTCCTCAACATTTTTCTTGTGGAGCAAAACGCAGCGGCGCTAAGGCCGCTGTGTTTACTTTCGGGGAGCCGCCGTTTAGCAACCCGTTTCAAAGGGTGCCGGAGGTAGGCCGTTGACCCAAAAGGCCCCAAGAAAATCGTTTTTGCTGTTGATCTTTCCACCTTGAGCAACTAGATTGATTGAGGCATTAAAGCAGGCAATTCAGAGAAGCTCAACGGTTCCCCGAGCCTTCACGCGTGGACTGTCCGATCCGCCTTTCCAGTCGAGGCGTTGAGTCAGATTCAAAGTGGCCCCCTGCAGATTATGAGGTTGACCCAGCAAAAGACCGCTGGCGAAAGACGAGGTAGCAATGATCGAGAAACTTTCTTTCACTGAGAAGTCCGGCTATGCCCTTGGAGACATGGCGGCCAATTTTGTGTTCCAGGCCATGCTGGCTCTGCAACTGGACTTCTACACGCACACCTTTGGCCTGACCGCGGCGCAGGCAGGAACGCTCTTCCTCGTTGTCGGCCTCGGCGTTGCTTGCCTCAATCCAGTCATGGGCGTCATCGCCGACCGCACCAGCACTAAGTGGGGCAAGTTCCGTCCCTGGCTGCTGTGGACGGCGTTGCCCTTCGGCATCATCGGCGTACTCACCTTCACCACGCCCAACATCAGTCCGGCGGCAAAGATCATCTACGCATGGACCACCTATATCCTGCTCAGGATCGTTTACACGGTCAACAACGTACCGTATGCCTCGCTGACCGCGGTCATGACCTCGGACCCTGATGAGCGCACCAGCATTGCCTCGTATCGCCAGATCGCCGCTAACTCCGCCGGCTTTATCGTCGCCAGCCTCGCAATCCCCATGGTCAAATTCTTTGGCCACGGCGACGACGCGCGCGGCTATCAATACACAATGGGTCTGCTCTCCGCTCTCAGCGTTATCTTCTTCATCGTTGCCTTTTTCGCCACCAAAGAGCGCATCCAGCCCGACCCGCAACAGAAGACCGATCTCGGCCAGGACCTTTCCGACCTGTTCAAGAATCGTCCATGGGTGGTGCTCTTCCTGGCTACCTTGTTTTATTTCACTGCCATCGTGATCCGCGGCAACGTGATGCTGCCCTACTTCCGCTTTGTCGCAGGCAACGTGGATCTGTTCGCCTGGTTCAATGGATTCGGGCTTGCCTCGCTGCTGGCCGGAGTGGCCTGCTCCACGGCCGTGTCCATCCGCGTGGGCAAGCGCAGGCTCTTTATCGTCAGCATGTTGTTGTCGGGCATCTTCAACATAGCGCTGTTCGTCATTCCGCCCAGTTCAACGGTTCTGATTATCGCCTCGGAAGTGCTTCGCCAGTTTGCCTACGGATTGTCAGGCCCCATCATCTGGGCGATGATGGGCGACGTGGCCGACTACGGCGAATGGAAGACAGGCCGCCGCGCCAGCGGAACAGTCACCTCGGCCGTGGTGTTTGCGCTGTGGGCCGGGCTCGCACTGGGCGGCGCAATTGCAGGCTGGCTCTTCGCTTGGTACGGTTTCGTTTCTGACGCACAGGTGCAATCGGCGCACGCGCAGGATGGCATTCTATTGACCGCCAGCATCTACGCGGGACTGGCCTTCTTCGCTGTGGCGGCCTGCCTGTTCTTCTATCCAATCTCAAGCGAGAAGAACCGACAGATCGCCAACGAACTCACAGAGCGCCGCAAAGCCTTCGGCGCTTAGCCGATAGCCGAAGAAAACACCGCGCCCATCAAATCTTCACGCTGGCGATGCCGGTTGAAGGTTTGATGGGTGCGGTGTTTTTGGATCTTTCTTGATTTTTTAAAAGCTAAGATCAATCAGACTCAGTAGAGCTTCAAACTTCGCAGCTGGTTGAATTCGGTGAGCCCCAGGCTCGCAGCCGGCTTCGCCATGCAACGGCTTCTCCGCTCGACCGCGGTCGCATAGGAACGCGTCACGTGCAACCGGTCCATCACCACGTAACGCACTCGCAGCCCATTCAATGTCGCCGGCAGTTGCGCCGGCACCATCCTGCGATCCACATAGATCACCAGCGCCGCTTCCTTCGGATTGTCCAGGCTCTCTCCCACGCCCACGCCGAAGAACGCCGGATTCTGCTGCATCAGGCTCTGCGCAATTTGTTGCTTCGCCGTCAAGGCCTGGTTGAGTACCGAGCCCGAGAGCGCCGGCACAGCACCTGCCTCGAAGACCGTCTGCGGCGCCGATCCCAGTGCCACCGCGCGCGCCGTCGTTGGAATCACAATCGTCCGCACACCGCTCACCGTTGCCGGTGCATTCACGCTCATGTTCTGGTCCACGTAGAGAATCACGGCAGCTTCGCCCGCATGGTCGCTGCTCTTGCCCGCGGCCACGCCAAGAATCCCGGTCGTGGGATTGACGAGCATCCGCGCCTGCCCCACCGCATTCTGAGCCCGAGCCGTTTCCGCATCCGTCAGTGTCCGCGCCTGCGCCGACGCCACCGTGCTGTTGCCGTAGTTCAGGCAGCTCACCGCGTGGTCCGTCGTGCCCGCAAACGTGTATGAAGTCCCGCTGCCCACCTGCGTGCTCAACTCGCTCAGCACGTCGCCCACCGGATTCGCCACGCCCTCGCTCACGCCGGAGGTATTCACGCCGCCAGCAAAAAACAGACCCACCGGCTCCGCATTCGTGCTGTCCACAACCAGCGAACCGGAGTCGCCTGCATCGCTGAACTGGTTGCCGGTGATTGCGATCTGATTCGTGTACACCTTTGTCAGGTAAGGCTTGGTCTCCGCGCAGTCAGTAAAGTAGTCCACGCTCACGTCAAGGCTCAATGCCGAGACGCTTGCGCAGGTCAGCCCAGTGGTCCGCCCGCTCTTAGCCACGCTCATATTCAGCGTCGCGCTCTCGCCCTTGCCGCCGGTCGAAGACGTTCCCGGCGGGGCGGCCGCAAGCGTGCCATTCGGCTGCAGCGTGCCCAACTCCAGAATGCTCCCGCTGGTGTTGACCGCGCCGGCGTTGACTGCGGCAATCGCTGCGTCAGCATTGGTTGAAGCAGATTTAAGCGAAACAAATCCCGTCAACGTGCCCACAGCGGTAATCGCCGCGCCCGCCTGTCCGAAGGGCGTGCAGTTGTCGTCGATCAAGCCCGGCTGCACAATCGTTTCGCCCACGCTCGCCTGGTCGCTTCGCGCCAGCACGTGGTTGTTGCTCAGCAGGAATTGCGCGCCGCTGCTGTTTTGAATCAGTGATCCCAGCGTGCCGCCGCAGCAGTCCTGAATCTGGTTGCCGCTGGTGTCGTAGTCGTTGTTATTCCCTCCCGAGCTGCCCAGCAGCACCGGACTCGCCAGCATAGCCTCGTGACTCGCCGGATCGCTCGACACACCCGCTGTATTCAGCAGAACTTCGCTTGTCGCTCTCGAGGACGAGGTGCCCACGGTAGCCACAACCCACGTGCCGGCGGTTGCGGAAATTGTTTCAGGCGCCGTGTAGGAAACCGTGCAGTAGGTAAACGCGGTGCTGCTCAATGTGCAGTTGGTTGAGCCCAACGAACCCTGTCCGCCACTGGAGCCGCTTGCCGTGCTTGACAGCGCGTAATTGATCCGTGTGGTGCCGCCAGCTTCAGCGACGTAGCCTGAGATCGAAAGTGTTCCGTTCGAACCGAGCGCCGCGTTCTCCGGCGTAAGCGGCTGCAGAAAGCCCGGCGTCACTGTCAACGCCGCACTGGCCACGGAGGCCGAATTCAGAGTCGCCGTCACCGTAACGGAAACGTGGTCCGCGGTCAGATAGCTCGGCGGCGTGTATTGCCCACTTGCAGTAATCGTCCCCGCTCCACTGTTGGCGTCGCCGCCGCTCACCTTCCACGTAACAGCCGCTGCGCCGCCGCTGGCAAGCGTCGCGGTAAATTGCTCCACCGAAGCACCGGATGAGTTGGTCGCGTTACAGCCTGTGCAATTGGTATCGATGCTTCCTGTGCCCGGGGAAATTGAAAAAGTCCCATTCGATGAGTTGGCTGCCGCGCCGCCGCCTCCGCAACCGGCCAGCACGACGAGTACCGGAACCAGCGCCATTGCGAGGGTGGGTACCGCAGAACTCCGGCGCTGGACACAACGAGGTTGCGCATCCACGCGTTTTGCTCCGCGTTGCCGACCGCCTACTGGGCCTTTTTCCACTTTGGTTGGAATCTCGATCAGAATTCCAGATCCTTTTCTAAAGCGTTTCCCGGCTCATTTTTCCAGAACACCGTCCGCATCCTAATGTTAGACCGTCCGCGGGCAACAACGGTTGCTTCGCACATACAACAAAGGAGTTACCAAAGCCGCAGGGCACTCGTTCGGACTAGACTCATATACAGGAGCAACATCATGGAATACGTTAATTTCGGAAAAACCGGCCTTCAGGTTTCCCGCATCTGTCTCGGCTGCATGACTTACGGCTCTCCGGCCACCGGCAAAATTCTTCCCGGCCGCCAGCCATGGGCTCTTGGCGAAGCCGACAGCGCGCCGTTCTTTCGCCAAGCCCTGGATCTCGGCATCAACTTCTGGGACACCGCCAACGTCTACTCCGGCGGCGACAGCGAAATCGTGATTGGCCGCTTCCTTCGGCAAAACAAGATTCGCCGCGAGTCCATGGTGATCGCCACCAAGGTGTGCAGCCCCATGCGCGAGGAGCCCAACGGCCGCGGCCTCTCCCGCAAGGCGATTCTGTTTGAACTCGACCAGAGCCTGCTGCGTCTGCAGACCGACTACATCGATCTCTACCAGACGCATCGCTGGGACTACGAAACGCCCATCGAAGAAACGCTTGAAGCGCTCCACGATGCGTTCAAGGCCGGCAAGGTCCGTTACATCGGCGCATCGTCCATGTATGCGTGGCAGTTCGCCAAGGCTCTCTACGTCTCGCGGCTTAATGGATGGAGCCGCTTTGTCTCAATGCAGAACCACTTGAACCTTCTCTATCGCGAAGAAGAGCGCGAGATGCTCGGCCTCTGCCAGTCTGAAGGCATGGCCGTCATTCCCTGGAGCCCGCTGGCCCGCGGCCGCCTCACGCGCCCCTGGCAGAGCGAAACCACCAAGCGCGTCGAGACAGACTTCTTCGGCAACAAGATGTACGCGCAAACCGAAGAAGCCGACCGCAAAGTAGTCGATGCACTTGGCCAACTCTCTGAGCAGCGCGGAACCCCACGCGCGCAACTCGCGCTGGCGTGGCTGCTCTCGAAGTCTGTCGTCACCGCACCTATCGTTGGAGCGAGCAAGCCGCACCATCTGGACGACGCCGTTGCCGCTCTAAACGTGAAGCTGACACCGGAAGAGATCGCCGCGCTTGAAGCGCCTTACATCCCGCATCAAGTGCTGGGTTTCAGCTAGGAAGCAGCGAACTCGCGTCCGATATAGCGAATTGTGCGCACCGTATCCCCATCGTGGTGCAGAACTCGACGGAGTTCTCAAACGAAACCTCACTCAAGATGTAAGTTGGTGGCGTCGTTCTTGAAACCAGTTGGCTCCTTGTTGGGGTCTTCAGGGATTTCAGTTGTGCCTGCGAACTTGACGGAGAGCACAAGACCTGCGAGTGCGGTGGCGATTGCTACTCCGCGCAAGGTCCATTGCAGGCGCCTGTCCTCGACGGTAAAGCTCCAAATCAGCAAGAAGGTTCCTATCCAAAGGCCGACGAATTCCGCCACTAGCGCACGCGGACCTTCGTCGGATGGATCTTCTCCCGTCCGAAATGCTCTTCGGAATAGGCCCAAGACTGTAAGGAATGCCGCAAGCACAGCAATCGCGATGAACTTCATGATCGAGAAGTGCATAAGAGTGCTCCGTTCCCCAAAGATATTGTGTTCCACCTCGTGCGAAAGTAGCCTTTGGTCGATTGACCTTCAACTCGGGAGTCGCTGATTAACCAGTAGCCCAAGCCCGTTTCAACCGCGTTATTACCCGTCCAGTTTTTGAAACACGGGCGATCCGTGGCCGCTTGGCCATTGATTTCCTGTACCGACACTCACGCAATGAGTTCGCACCAGGAAGGGCACCGGCCTAACCACTAATCCCTATTCCCTACTCCCTACCCCCTGCCCTACCTCACCCCACCGAAAGCACCAGCTTGCCGAAGTGGCTGCCTTCTTCCATGCGGGTTAGGACTTCGCGCGCCTGGGTCCAGTGGAACTCCTCGCCTATGGGCCGCAGCTGGCCCACCCATACAGCCTTATTCATTTCCACAAAATCTCTGCGCGACCCAACGTAGACGCCGTGAATGCGCACCATCTTGTGCAGAATCGTCGGCACCGAAATCTGCTCGGCCGCCCCGGCCAGCACGCCCACCTGCGCCACAGTCCCCCCGGTCCGAATAGCGTTCAGCGAGCGCGGAAGCGTGCCCTGCCCGCCCACGTCCACCACCAGGTCAACGCCTTCGCCGCCGGTCTGGTCCAGGGCCCAGCGATCCCACTCGGGGTATTCGCGGTAGTTCACTCCCGCTTCCAGGCCCATCCCGATGGCCCGCTCCAGCTTTTCGTTACTGCTTGAGGTGCCAAGCACCCGCAGTCCCCTGAGCCGCGCAAATTGAAGCGCGAAGATCGAAACCCCGCCGGTTCCCTGGATCAGCACCGTTCCGCCCGGCTTTACATCTCCTGAAGCCAGCGCGTTCCATGCTGTCACACCGGCGCAGGGCAGCGTTGCCGCCTCCTGGTAGCTAAGGTGATCCGGAATGCCTACCAGGCCGGTCTCCTTCAGAACAACGTAGTCGGCGAGCATGCCGTCCACGTCGCCGCCCAGAGCGCCCTTCGTGCGCACAGCCGTCAGCGGCCCGTCCAGCCAGTTCTGCATGAAGATGCCCATCACGCGATCGCCGGGCTTCCACGCCGTTACGCCCTCGCCCACGGCAATCACTTCGCCCGCACCGTCACTGCAGGGGATGCGCGGAAGCTTCATTTTGGGGTTGTATTTGCCTTTGACCATCATCAGGTCGCGAAAGTTGATGGAAATTGCACACACACCAACCAGCACTTCGCCGGGCCCTGGCACAGGCGTCGGCCGCTCTACAAACTCCAAGGAATCAATACCAAAGGAAGAAATCTGCCAGGCGCGCACGTACTTACCTCCACCATCAACGGCAATCTATCTTCATCCCGTGGGACACAACGCCGGGAAAGACTCGTAGAATGAGGATAGGCTTCGTGATTCAAAAAAGTAAATCCGTGGAGGAACAGATGGCAAAAGCCGCAAAGCAACCGGAAGTCGATCCCAGGAACGCTTTTGAAACCGAAGACGCACGGCGTTTGGCGGCCTCGCAACGCGCTGTCCGCGAACGTGAAAAGCAGGCGCTCAACCTGCAACGGGAAAACATCCTGTCGCAAAGGACTTCAAGCCCCGTCCGCCGCCAGGCCCTGGAAGCCGCGCTGGCCCAGATCGAAGGCCAGATCAGCGCAATGGGCTAAACCGCAAGGCTGACCCGGCTCACACTACGACTCGCGATGAAACAAGAGCGAGTTGGCTTGGTGCACGGTGGTCAGCGACACACGCGCAATATTCACATGGTCAGGCTGCTTGACCGCCCATAGGATAGCCCCCGCCACATCTTCCGGCGTCAGCGGCGTCACACCCTTGTACACCTTGGCCGCTCTCTCCTCATCGCCGCGAAAGCGCACCAGGCTGAAATCCGTCTCCACCATTCCCGGATCGATTGCCGTTACGCGCACCGGCGTGCCCAGTAAATCGTCGCGCAGCCCGTCATTGATCATACGCACCGCGGCCTTGCTGCCGCAGTAGACAGCGCCATTGGGATAAGCCATGTCACCGGCCGTCGAGCCGATATTCACGACATGCCCGCGGCCCCGCACCACCATGCCCGGCACAACCGAGCGCGTCACGTAAAGCAAACCCTTCACGTTGGTGTCGATCATCTCTTCCCAATCGTCGATCTTGCCCGTGTAGAGCTTTTCAAGCCCGCGGCTGAGCCCAGCGTTGTTTACCAGCACATCAATCGCCGCCCACTCCTCCGGCAGCTCGTCGATGGTTCTCTGCACCGCGATGCGGTGCCTCACGTCCAGATGAACCGAGTGAACCCCGGCTGCGCCCAACTCCAGCGCGCGCGAAGCCACCTCGGCCAGCTTGTTGGCACGCCGCGCTGCCAGCAGCAGCCGAGCGCCCTCCGCTGCAAAGGCCAGAGCTGTGGCGGCGCCGATACCCGCGCTCGCTCCGGTCACAAACACAATCTTCCCCTTCAGATCCATGGCCCTATCCTACCTAAAACCCCGCTAGGTTCTGTGTCGAAAAACACGATGCATGTAAGTGCTTGAAAAAGCGGACTGTCGCGGCCGGCGGAGAGTGCCTTATATGGCTCCTCGGCGCTGCGCCATCTTGTACTGCCCCACCGCCCAATCCTCTTTGCCCATCCCGATCGTCTGTGCTTCGGCAAAAATCCTGGCCATCGAGTCGGCCAGGCTCGACTGCGTTTTTCCGCTCGCAGCCGCCGCGCGAAACAAGCTCAGATCCTTGGCGCCCAGCTCAATCGTGCCCCCTGGATGCTCCGGCGGATGCAACATCAACTTTGAGTATGCCGCGAAAAACGGCGATTGAAAGAGCGCGCTGTTGATGGTCTCGGCAAACATCTCCGGGGCGATTCCCTGCCCCTCCGCAAACACAAACGATTCGCTCAGTGAATGAATCATCGCGCTGATCAGGAAGTTACCGCCCAGCTTGACGGCGTGCGCCTGGCGCGGCTGCTTGCCCACCACCGAGATGCCACGCGATAACGGCTCCAGCACAGGTCGCGCACGCTCCACCGCGCCCTCTGCGCCGGCAACCACAACCCATAGCTTTCCTTCTTCCGCTACATTGGGCCGTCCAAAAACCGGCGCAGCCACAAAGTCGATCCCTCTCGTGGCGTGCTCTTCGGTCAGCCGCTCACTGAGCGCAATGCTGATGGTGCTGCATGAAATGTGGAGCGCGCCCGGCGAAAGAGAGTCAAGCAGTCCGTTGGCGCCAAACAGAACCTCTTCATGTGCCGCATCGTCAAGCAGCATGGTGATCACAGCGTCGGCGCCCAGCTCAGCCTCCGCCGGCGTCGCCGCTGCGATTGCGCCTTCGCGGATCAGCGGTTTCGTGCGTCCCTCGCTCCGGTTCCACACGGAGAGTTCGTTCCCCGCGGCCACCAGCCGCAGCGCCATCGCCGTCCCCATCTTCCCCAATCCAAGAAATCCGATTCTCATGATGAGTTCTCCTTTGTCTGCTCTTGCCAGACAAATAGACCGTCTCTTGATGGATGTTGGAGTTCAGCCCAAAGGTGCACTTGCGGGTATCTGATTTCCTGCATTCGAAACCCGCGATCAAATCGAGCGGAACAAGCTTGATAATTTGCGCAAACTGCGAATCAGTTTGGCGCGCCCGCAGTCTCCGTCGCCTCAAACGTGCACTCGCCACACTGGCAAACGCGGCGCAGATACTCCCACGAATAGATTCCGCCCGAGTGACCGTCGAGCCAATTGAACTGAATGGCGTAGCGACCCACCGCCTGCGCGCTCTTTGGCTTGGCGGGTGCGGTATACATTGGCAACACATTCATTGGCTTCGGCTTTGGCTGTCCCGGCTTCCGCCCTTCCTGCGCGCGCTGGTCAATGCAGGTGGCGCAGGGGCAGGCCTCGCGCAGCCACGCAAAGCCCCACGCGCTTCTGTGCCCGTCCTTCCAGTCAATCTCCAGGCCCTTGCCCTCGGTCAGCAGCACGCGCACTTTGTCCGGAGTCACGGCAATACGCGGCAACGGCCGATTCTCAGTGTTTTCGCGCTCCTGCTGTTCCTTGCTGGAAATCCGAATTCCCTCGTGGCTCATAAAGACAGTTTACAGCGAGCAGTGAACAGTGATCAGTGGCCGAGTCCCAGTCAGCGGGTTCTTCGCTGTCCACTGTGCACTGCTCACTGTTCACTGTCTCCCTCACTGTTTCCAGAAGAACCACGCCGCCATTGACAACCCGATGGTCACGACCAGGCCGCGCAAAATCTTCTGCGGAACCATCCTTGCAAAGCGCGCAGAGCTGTAGCCGCCGATGGCGCAGGTCACCATGGCCAGCAGGCAATAGCGCCACACCACCTGCCCGTTGACCACGAACAGGACAAACGCGATTCCGTTGGCAAGCGTGGTTGAAACCACCTTGAGCGCATTGATCTCGTGCAGATCCTGGCAGCCGAAGAGCGACAACATGGTGATGAGCAGAAACCCCGCGCCGGCGCCGAAGTATCCGATGTAAAAACACACCACGATCGTGGAGAAGAAAAGTGGCGCAAGCCGGAGAGGTTCGCCCTGGCTCGCCTTTGCGGCTTTGCGCCGCTCAAGCCACCGCGACACCGGCCCGCTGGCGGCGAAGATCAAAGCTGCCACCAGAAGCAACCACGGCACCAGGCGCATGAACGTCCTCTGCGGCGTATTCAGCAACACCAGCGCGCCGGCCGTGCCGCCCAGCAGGCCTGCCAGCCCCATCGGCCAGGCCAGGCGGAGATTCTTGCGAATGTCGTCCCAATACGCTGCAATCGATGTCAACTGTCCCGGCCAGAGCGCCACAGTGTTTGTAGCGTTGGCCTGCACCGGCAAAATCTTCATGCCCAGCAGCGCCGGAAACGACAGAAACGATCCTCCGCCTGCCACAGCGTTCAGCACGCCGGCCAGGAACGCCGCTACCGCGAGCCAGAGCCAATGCCAGTCCATGTAAGCGGGTAATGGGGAAAATCGAATTATCACTCACCCATTCTAGAGGGAACGCCGCAAGAGGGTTAGAAGCGAGTTACCCTCGCAAGTTTTTCCCGTAAATGGTCTTGCAATCCAGAAGTTTTCACCCCACAATAAAGAACTGCAACATCGGGCCACGGTCGTCGGTTCCGTCTCACTGGGGTAGCCGGATAATCAGTCTCAATATCGGAAAGGCCGGAGGTAAATCAATGTCTCAGGTCGCGAACGAGAGCCCCGAAACCTTGTCCAAATTGGAATTCGGAGGCAGCGAAACAACAGTGATTCCGTCCAATGGATCGCCTGAACACTTAGCCTTGGTTGATGCAATCAGATTGAACTTCCCCGAGATTTTCGAAGCTGCGGAGGACGCCAAGACGGGCACGCATTGCGGCGAGCCGGTCGCTTGCAGCTCGCTCACGCCCGTTGCTCAAAGCGCATAAACTCCCTTTGAAAATTTGCTGTCGCCAAAAGAAGCGGCGGAGTATGCTCTTCGTATGCCAAGGCTTCCCCGCCGTACGCAACTTCTTGCGGGAGTGTTTTTTGCCGCTTTCGCCGCCGCAACCCTAAAGGCAGCCGCGCCTTCCGACAGCCCTCGGATCGAACAGGGCTCTGTGCTCACAATCGATGCCCTGGGCAAAGGAACCGCGCCCCTGGACGGGCCCTGGCAGTTCCATCTCGGCGACAACCCTGCGTGGGCCATGCCCTCGACTCCCGACGCAGCCGGCGCCGGCGGATGGGAGCAGATCAGCGCTGACAAGTCATGGGGACGGCAAGGCCACGCCGATTATACGGGCTTTGCCTGGTATCGGAAACATATTCATCTCTCCATCGCTCCGGGCGCTCAACCCGAAGTGGCCATGCTCATCCGCCACATTGACGACGCTTATGAGATCTACTGGAACGGACGTCTGATCGGCAGCTATGGTTCCCTGCCGCCTCACCCTTCCTTCGCTTTCACGCCACCCCAGCAGACCTTTGGCCTGGGAGATGTACACGACGGCGTGCTCGCCCTGCGTGTCTGGAAGGCGCCCCTGATGTCGTTCGACACCGGCCTGGGCGGTGGTCTGGTTGCCGCGCCGGTGATCGGCAGTCCCAAGGCTATCGCGGATCTGAAAACAGAGAACGATTACGGCTGGATGCGTAGTCGCCAGTTTTACTTCGCCATGCGCTCTCTCTACGGGTTGCTGGCATTCCTCAGCGTGCTGGCCTGGTTCCGAAATCGCTCGCAATCCGTCCTGCTCTGGATGGCCCTCTTCAGCGCCGCACCTCTCGCTGACATGTTCCTCGAAGGGCTACGCCTGAATGTGAGTTTCGTTACCGCGCTGGGATGGCTGCAACCGGTCTTTGCGCTGCAGGACATTGGGCTGTGGTTCCTGCTGCTGTCGCTGCTCAAGCTCGATGAAAACCCGCGCCTGGTCCGGGCCACACGCGTGTTGGCTCTCATAAGCATCACTTCAGCCTCGCTCGATGGGCTGCTCTGCATCTTTTGGGATAGCCCTTCGTTCGGCGCATGGACGCAGTGGACGGACGCGATACTCACGGCCATCTTTACCACCGTTGAAGCCTATCCCCTGGTGCTGGTTGCCTTCGGCGTGCGCAAACGCCTCGACTCCTCCCGCTGGCTGCTCGCCATCTGCGCCTTCCTTACCGAGATGCTGTTCGTCGCCGGTATCGCGCTCCGCCAGGGTAGCCGCTTCACTCACTGGACGATCGGAGACAAGCTTCAGGACCCCATTTTCTACCTCAACGGCAACGCCTTCACGGCCCTGCAGATTTGCGACGTACTGCTTCTGGTGGCCATCATCTATGCTGTCTACCGCTATATGCAAGAGACACTCCGCCACCAGGGCGCTCTCGAGCAGGAGTTGAAAAGCGCGCAAGAACTCCAGCAGATTCTCATCCCCGAGTCTCTTCCTGAGCTGCCGGGGTACTCGGTCACCAGCGCCTATCGGCCCGCGCAGGAAGTGGGCGGCGACTTTTTCCAGATCATTCCTCTCGAGGGCGAATCCGCCGGTTCCACCATGATTCTGCTCGGCGACGTTAGCGGAAAAGGTCTGAAGGCTGCGATGACGGTTTCGCTGATTGTGGGGGCTGCGCGCACTGCGGCCAAATTCGCACCCCACCCCGCCGATGTGCTCGCCGAACTCAACACCCGGCTCTATGGACGCATGCAGGGCGGTTTTACGACCTGCCTCGCCTTGCGCCTGGCGCCTGACGGAAGCTGCACCATGGCCAGCGCCGGACACCCCGGCCCGTTCCTCAATCAGAATCGCCTCGAGCTCCCCGGCGCGCTCCCCCTCGGAGTGCTTCCCAACCCCGGCTACAGGGAAGAGGCGATCACCTTGCGCGAAGGCGATCACTTTTCTCTCTACACCGACGGACTCCTTGAAGCCCGCAACCCCAGCGGGGAGATCTTCAGCTTCGAGCGCCTCGACGCCCTCTTCGCAACACACCCCAATGCCGCTGAGGCCACTGAAGCCGCGGTCAACTTTGGACAGGACGACGACATCACCGTTGTGACCCTTACCCGTCTCGCCAGCGGCCAGCATTCCTCCACCAGGTTCATCGTTGCGTCGCTGGCTCCAGCATGAGTTCAGGAAATTTTGGGAAAGCTGAGATTGCTCCTCGTCGTGCGAACTATGCCTAAAACAATCGCGCTCCTGGCGCTGCTCTTCCCCTGCGCTCTTGCCGCGCAATCCGTCGTAGGAATCTCTACGCAACAATGTGTCTGGCACGCGGGCGACGACGCGCGCTGGGCCGCGCAACAACTGGACGAAACTGGTTGGCTGCCCTATTCGAATTGGAAGGCCAGCACCTCCGATCCGCATCTCTGGGTTCGTTGCCGCGTCGACCTCGGTGCCTTGCAGTCGGAAGCGCATCCCGCCATCCAGGTCAGCCTCTACTCCGCCTACCAGCTCTACCTCAACGGCACACTCATCGGCGCTGAAGGCAATCTTGGCAATGGCAATTCCAGTCTCGATTCAATCCGCTCCTACCCGGTGCCTGCCGAACCCTTCTCTGCGGATTCAGCTACCGGCTCCTCTACTCTCGCTCTGCGGATTACCGATCGCAAGGCGAACATGAATGGCGGGCCCTACGGCACCATCGTCAGTTCGCCACTCCAACTGCGCGCCGGCGATGTACCCCTGCTTGACGCGTTACGCGCGCGCACCGCACTGACGAACGCCGTTCAATATGCTCCTACCGCCATCAGCTTTGGCATCATCGGCGTCCTTGCCGTTGTCTTGCTAGGCATGTTTCTCTATGACCGCAGCCGAACTGAGCTGCTACTGCTGAGCCTTGGGTGCCTTAGTCTCGCCGCGCTGCGCATCAACGAGTTCACTTCGGCCTCGTTGCTTGACTACTCGGTTTCAGCCGGTATCGTGATCGTCGGTCTGGGCAACATTGGAATGACGCTCACGCAGGCGCCGTTTTACTTCGCGCTGGCCGGACGGCGGATGCCCAGGCCGCTCATCGCCTTGCTGGTTTTACTCTCCATGGATTCCTTCCCTGCCTGGATAAGTGCCGTTTGGGCCGGCAATCAGCCCGCGCTCATGGGCCCGCTCATCCTATACTTCGTTCGACCCTCTTCACTCTTCGCCCACACCGTTCTCTCCCTGGTCCCTTTCTTCGTGTTCTGGCCCTATGCCGCGATTCCACGCCGCATGCGCCCGCTCGCAGCCCTATGCATGTTGTGGAGCGCAGCAGACTTCATCTGGTTCATGACGGAAATGACGGCCTGGAACATCCCCGGCATACCGGATCTCTTCGCCCGCTGGGGTCTCACGCTGCTGGCAGCCCGTGCCGTCACCACAGCCTGCGTCCTCACCGCGTTGCTCGCCCTTCTCTTCCGCGACCAGCGCCAGGCCACCGAAGAGCGCGCCCTCTTCGCCGGCGAAGTCCACGCCGCGCGCGACGTGCAGCAGTACCTCATCCCCGCGCAATTGCCGGCCACTCCGGGCCTCTCGATCTCCAGCGAGTACCGGCCCTCGCGCGAAGTCGGCGGGGACTTCTTCCAGGTCCTTCCGGATACCACCGACGGCAGCGTGCTCATCGTGGTCGGCGACGTGGCCGGAAAAGGCGTCGAGGCGGGAATGCTCGCCACGCTCATCGTCGGCTCCGTTCGCACAGCAGCAAGCTTTACCTCCGATCCGGCGCGCATCCTCGCTCTACTCAATGAGAGGCTACGCGGCCGCGGGCTTGTTACCTGCCTCGCTCTCCGCATTGAGCGGGACGGCGACGTCACGCTGATTAACGCCGGGCACCTACCTCCCTATCTGAACGGCAAGGAACTTCCCGTTGAAGGTGCATTGCCCCTCGGTGCGGTTTCCGGTTTTCGATTCCCCGCCATGCATTTCACGCTTGGCGAAGGCGACACCCTGATGCTGATGACCGACGGTGTCGTCGAAGCGCAAAACGCCCGTGGCCAGCTTTTTGGTTTCGAGCGAATCACAGAATTGCTGCGGACCGGCGCCGACGGCGGAGCCCTTGCAGCCGCCGCGCAAGATTTCGGCCAGCAGGACGACATCACTGTGCTCACGCTTTCTTTTGCCCCTGCAGAGGTGCTCCTTGCGTAGCGCAACCTTGCCGGTCGTTTTGCTCGCCTTGGTCTGGCCTGCCGTGCTACTCTCGCAGCCCATCCTCACCGTATCGCCGCAGCAATGCGTGTGGCACGCCGGCGACGACCCCGCCTGGGCCGCGCCCTCCCTCGACGAATCCGCCTGGCGGCCCTACACACAGTGGAAACGCTTCAGTCTGAACCCGGATGAACCACACTATTGGGTCCGTTGCCATGCTGATCTGTCTGCGCTGCACGGCATGGCCCATCCTGCCATCCAGGTGAGCCTCCTTGCCGCCTACAAGTTGTTTGTGAACGGTGTGCCGATCGGCGGCGCGGGCAACTTGAGCACCGGCCACTTCAGTATGAATTCGATCCGCTCCTATCCCCTGGCGCAATCCATTCCACAACCTGCGGCCATTGCTTTGCGCGTCACGTATCGCTATTTCGGCACGTCGCCGGCGGGCATTGCCAGCGATGCGCTTCTAGAAATTGATGCCGGAGACCAGAGCGCACTGCGCGACCGGCGCGCAGGCGTTCTTGTGGCGCTCACCTCAGCTAACCTGACCAACATTACTTGTTTTGGCATTGTTGGTGTCTTCGGACTCGTGCTTCTCGGGCTCTTCTTCCATGGCCGGAGCCACCGCGAGCTTCTTCTACTCGGCGTCTTCTCCGTCAGCGCGTCAGTTTTCTATATTGATCTCGCCTGTCACGTCGCGCTTGTGGAGTTCTCTGATACAACCTATATGGCGATTGCCGGCGTCGCGGTGACAACTCTGTTCGTTGCGCGGATATGGTTCTTCTTTGCATTGGTCGGTCGGCGCGTTCCGCTCCTCTTCTGGATACTCACCGGTCTCGTAGTCCCATACATGGCGTCGCTGGCGGTTGAGGCTTTTCTTCCCCTCCCTCAAGCTCTCTGGACGAATGCGTTTTGCTTGCATTGGCTCGGACGAATAAGCGAGACCGCCGATGCGGCAGCGTCCTTTGCTCCCTTTGTCGCCTTCTGGCCGTACTCGCGTATTGCCCCTCGTATGCGCCCTGTCGCCGTGCTCTGCATGGCGTGGGGAACGGCCCTGGTCTTCCAACACGCCGGGCAGGCCACTTCCTTCCGCAATCCCGGCTTGCCGAACCTGCAACGGAATTGGCTCATTGCGTCGCAGTCGATCCAGGTGTTTACGACGCTCTGCGTCATGGCTGCACTGCTCTGGCTGCTGTTTCGCGAACAGCGTCGCGTTTCGGACCAGCGCGCCGAGATGGCCGGCGAGCTGCAGGCAGCGCACGATGTTCAGCGGTACCTCATCCCCGCGCAATTGCCGGTCACTCCGGGCTTTTCGATTTCCAGCGAGTACCGGCCCTCGCGCGAAGTCGGCGGGGACTTCTTTCAGGTTCTGCCGGATCCAGCCGACGGCAGCGTGCTCATCGTGGTCGGCGACGTGGCCGGAAAAGGCGTCGAGGCGGGAATGCTCGCCACCCTGATCGTCGGCTCCGTTCGTACCGCAGCCAGCTTTACCTCCGATCCGGCGCGCATCCTCGCTCTACTCAACGAGCGGCTACGCGGCCGCGGGCTTGTTACCTGCCTCGCTCTCCGCATTGAGCGGGACGGCGACGTCACCCTGATTAACGCCGGGCACCTACCTCCCTATCTGAACGGCAAGGAACTTCCCGTTGAAGGTGCATTGCCCCTCGGTGCGGTTTCCGGTTTTCGATTCCCCGCCATGCATTTCACGCTTGGCGAAGGCGACACCCTGATGCTGATGACCGACGGTGTCGTCGAAGCGCAAAACGCCCGTGGCCAGCTTTTTGGTTTCGAGCGAATCACAGAATTGCTGCGGACCGGCGCCGACGGCGGAGCCCTTGCAGCCGCCGCGCAAGATTTCGGCCAGCAGGACGACATCACTGTGCTCACGCTTTCTTTTGCCCCTGCAGAGGTGCTCCTTGCGTAGCGCAACCTTGCCGGTCGTTTTGCTCGCCTTGGTCTGGCCTGCCGTGCTACTCTCGCAGCCCATCCTCACCGTATCGCCGCAGCAATGCGTGTGGCGCGCGGGCGACAACACTGCCTGGGCCGCATCGAATCTCGATGAATCCGACTGGCAACCTTACACAAACTGGAAGCTTGAACCCTCCGAGCCACGCATTTGGGTCCGTTGCCACGCGGATCTCTCTTCACTTGGCGCCGCCGATCAACCCGCCCTGCAGGTTAAGCTCTACGCTGCGTACCAAATCTTCGTTGAAGGCCGTAGCATCGGCGCCGCCGGTAATCCGCAAAGCGGCGCATTTACTATGAACGTAATCCGCAACTGGCAGTTCTCCGGCGATCTCTCTCACCCCGTAACCATCGCTCTCCGCATTACTTTCCATATCGCCTCATTGGTTCCCACCGGCCCCCTCCCGCCGCTTGAGATTGATGCCGGAAGCCGCGAGGTATTGAACTACCGCCGCAGCAGCTTGATACTCGCGGGGATTCAGCGAAATTTGATCCCCGCCATCTGCTTCAGCATCATCGGCATTGCCGGCATCTTTCTCCTTGGCCTCTATATCAGCGACCGCAGCCGCCGCGACCTGCGGCTGTTAAGCGCAAACTGCATCATGGTCACGCCGCTCTATCTCAACTACCTTGGCGCTGGGGCCCTTCTCCCTTACTCCGCAACCGTCAACTTTTTGAGTTGGGGTATTCCAGCAATAGTCTCGAACGTTACCCGAACCCTCTTTTTCTTCGCACTTGCGCGCAGACGAGTGCCTTTGTTCTTTTGGGTGCTGATCGGCCTGTCGATCCTTCTTTATCCGGCAGCGGACATGGTGCCTTTTCTTCCTCCAGCCCAGGCTCTCTGGCTTGATTCATTTCGTTCCCACCAGCTTTCAGCCGTCGCCGAGTTCGCCGCAATATTCGAGTCCTTCGCGCCTTTCGTCGCCTTCTTGCCGTGGAAGAGACTAACCCGCCAGATGAAGCCGCTTGCGGTGCTTTGCATGGCGTGGGGAGCAACCATGATGTGCTTCTTTGCTGTGCGCTTTTCTGGCGCAGATATTCCGGGAATCCCCAACCTGCAGGCGCGGTGGGGCAACGCCGTAGCTGACGCGGAAGCCTTTATGACCCTCAGCGTGCTCGTGGCGCTGCTGGCTTTGCTCTTCCGCGAGCAGCAACAAACTGCCAGGGAGCGCGCATCCCTGGCCGGCGAGATGCAGGCGGCCAGTGAGATACAGCGCATGTTGGCGCCAGCGGCGATCGATACCGCGCCCGGCCTGAAAATCGACGTCGCTTTTCACCCCATGCGCGAAGTCGGCGGAGATTTTTATCACTGCCGTGTCCTTTTCGACGGCCGCCAGCGCGTGGTGCTGGGAGACGTCAGCGGCAAAGGAGCAGCCGCGGCCATGGCCGCCACTTTACTGCTTGGCGCGGCTGCGGCTCGTGACTCCGACTCGCCCACCGCCTTGCTCGCACACCTGAATCGCGTGCTGCGCGAGAATAATCTCAGCGGCTTCGCCACCTGCCTCTGCACCGACGTGATGCCGGATGGCGCCGTAACGCTCGCCAACGCCGGGCACCTGCCTCCCTACCTCAATGGAGTGGAACTTCTGGTCGAAGGTGTATTGCCCCTCGGCGCAGTCTCCGGCCTGCATCTGCCCGCCATGCATTTCACGCTTGCCGAAGGTGACTCCCTGATGCTGATGACGGACGGCGTCGTCGAAGCCCAGGACACTCATGGCCAGCTCTTTGGCTTCGAGCGGATTGCACGATTGCTGCACGAGGGCTCTGACGGCGGAGCCCTTGCAGCAGCCGCGCAGGACTTCGGCCAGGAAGACGACATCACAGTCCTCACGCTTACTCGACTAGCCACGCCAACGCAGTCCCCAACCGAACTCAGCAACCCCTCCCTCGCTCCCGCCTGAATACGCTCGGAGAGAGTCGCAACCCTCCCGGAGGGAGAGGCCGGGCGGATCTGAGAAGGGAGTCCCGCTTCCCAAGAGTTGAGACCACAAATTCGCTCCTTTCTATTCCCCGAAGCCCCAATACTGCGATCCAAAAACTTCAAAATAAACAGTTTACTTAGATTTTAGGTATATGCGCGTAATACGCTCATATTTTATGAATCATTTGTGCTATAGTTTCATCAGATTGATTGAATGGCCGGGGCTCCGCCCCGCCTCATCATCGCCTACCCATATTGGAGGAAAAATTATGGCAATCACCCGTTGGGACCCATTTCGTGAAGTTGTAACCATGCAGAACCGTCTGAACTCGCTGTTCCGAGACCTGAACAACGACGGCGACAGCCCCTTGTCGACTGCAGCCTTTGTGCCCGCCGTCGATATTTATGAGGATGAGAAGAAAGTCATGCTCAAGCTCGAGGTGCCGGGCATCGACGAGAAAGACCTCGACGTGAGCATGGAAAACAACACCCTCACCGTCAAGGGCGAACGCAAGTTCGAGTCCGAGGAGAAGGAAGAGAACTTCCATCGCATCGAGCGGCGCTACGGCAGCTTCTTCCGCGCCTTCACACTCCCGTCAACTGTGGATACGGAGCATGTGCAGGCCAAGTACAATGCAGGCGTGCTCAAGCTGGAGCTGCTGAAGAAACCAGAAGCCCAGCCCAAGCAGATCAAGATCAACGTAGCCGCGTAAGAGCAGCCTCCAGCCGTCAGCTCTCAGCTATTGCCTTCGAGTTCGAACTGGCGGCCTGAAATCTACCGCGCCGGGCAGGAGAGATGTTCGCAGTCCGCCCGGCGCCTGTGTTTTTTGCATCACACTCTTCGAGCACAAAATCAAAAACCTCGACGGGATGCAGAATCTGAGAATATGCCGGACTCCAAGTTCCGGCACGAACAAGCTGGAGGCTGAGAGCTGAAAGCTGGGAGCTAATTTTAATGGCCATTCGTTGGGAAAAATTCACCGTCAAGTCGCAGCAGGCAGTCGAGCAGGCACAGGGGCGCGCCGCCGAACTCGGCAACCCCGAGACGCAGCCCGTACACCTTTTGCTTGCCCTGCTTGAAGACCGCGAAGGCGTCATCCCTGCGGTGCTTGAAAAAATCGGCGTCCCCACCGAACGGCTCGAGCACGAACTGCACGCTATCGAGGAAAAACTTCCTCGTGTCTCAGGGGCTGCCGCGCAGCCCAACGCAAGCCAGGCGCTGACCCGCGTCTTCGACCAGGCATTCAAGGAAGCCGCCAACTTCAAGGACGAGTACGTCTCCACCGAGCACCTGCTGCTCGCCGCCGCCAATCTTAAAAACGATCCGGCGCGCGATGCGCTCAACAGTCTCGGCGCAACGCACGACGCCATACTGAAAGCGCTTACCGCCGTGCGCGGTTCGCAGCGCGTTACAGATCAGAATCCCGAAGGCAAGTTTCAGGCCCTGGAAAAATACGCCAAGGATCTCACCGAACTCGCGCGCCGCGGCAAGCTCGATCCCGTCATCGGCCGCGACGAAGAGATCCGCCGCGTGGTTCAGGTCCTCAGTCGTCGGACCAAGAACAACCCCGTCCTCATCGGCGAGCCCGGCGTCGGCAAAACCGCCATTGTCGAAGGCCTCGCACGCCGCATCGTCTCCGGTGACGTGCCGGAGAGCCTGCGTGACAAGCGTGTTATTTCGCTTGACCTCGGCTCCATGCTCGCCGGTGCAAAGTATCGCGGCGAGTTTGAAGACCGCCTCAAGGCCGTCTTGAAGGAGATCGAAGAATCGAACGGGGAAATCGTTCTTTTCATCGACGAGCTGCACACATTGGTCGGCGCAGGCGCTGCCGAGGGCGCCATCGACGCCAGCAACATGCTCAAGCCCGCCCTCGCGCGCGGCGAACTGCGTGCCATCGGCGCGACAACGTTGAACGAATACCGCAAGTACATCGAGAAGGACGCCGCCCTCGAGCGCCGTTTCCAGATCGTCTACGTTGGCGAGCCCAACGTGGAAGACACTATCGCGATTCTGCGCGGGCTCAAGGACCGCTACGAAGCGCACCACAACGTGCGTATCAAGGACTCCGCTATTGTGGCCGCGGCCACGCTCTCGCATCGCTACATCAGCGACCGCTTCCTGCCCGACAAGGCCATCGACCTGGTAGACGAAGCCGCCGCTTCTCTCGCCATTCAAATCGGCTCTGTGCCTACCGAGATCGATCAGCTCGAGCGCGAGAAGACTTCTCTCGAAATCGAACGCGAAGCTCTCAAGCGCGAGACCGACTCCAACAGCATCGAGCGCCGCAAGGTTGTCGAGCGCGACGCCGCTGCGCTGACTGAGAAAATCACCGCCCTTCGCTCTCGCTGGACCAAAGAGCGCGAAGCCATCAGCCGCATCAGCGAATTGAAGAAAGAAGATCGAAGCCCTCCGCTTCGAAGCCGAAGAGCAGACACGCAAGGGCCAATTCGATCGCGTTTCCAAAATTCAATACGACGAGCTGCCCAAGCTGGAGAAAGAGCTCAAACAGCTGGACGCCGCGCAAAGCGGTAACGCCGGCGTGGCCCGCATGTTAAAGGAAGAAGTCGATGAAGAAGACATCGCCGGCATCGTCAGCAAGTGGACCGGCATCCCCGTCTCCCGCATGTTGGAAGGCGAAGTGAAAAAGCTCGTCCATATGGAGGAGCGCCTGCGCGAGCGCGTCGTCGGCCAGGATGCCGCTTTGACCGTAGTTGCCAATGCAATTCGCCGTTCCCGCGCCGGCTTGAGCGATCCCAAGCGCCCTATCGGCAGCTTCATCTTTCTTGGCCCCACCGGTGTTGGCAAAACTGAAACAGCCCGCGCCCTCGCCGAATTTCTCTTCGACGATGAGCAGTCCATGATCCGCATCGACATGAGCGAGTACATGGAAAAGCACGCCGTCGCGCGTCTCATCGGCGCGCCTCCCGGCTACATCGGCTACGACGAAGGCGGCCAGCTTACTGAGGCCGTGCGTCGGCGTCCCTACGCGGTCATCCTCTTCGACGAAATCGAAAAGGCGCATCCAGATGTCTTCAACATCCTCTTGCAGGTGATGGACGACGGTCGCCTGACCGACGCCAAGGGCCGCACCGTCGACTTCAAGAACACCGTGCTCATCATGACCTCGAACCTTGGCGCAAGCATGTTGATCGGCGACGCACTGAAGACCGAGCACGATTACGACATGGCGCGTGAGTCCGTCATGCGCGTGTTGCGCGAGCACTTCCGTCCGGAGTTCCTGAACCGCGTCGACGACATCGTGATCTTCCGTCCGCTCGGCAATGCGCAGATGAGCCACATCCTCGACCTTCGCCTCAACGACGTGAGCAAGCTGTTGGAAGACCGCGCCATCTCGCTTGAACTCACCGAGCCCGCGCGTCAGCTCATCCTGGCCGCCGGTTCCGATGCAGCTTACGGTGCGCGGCCGCTCAAGCGAGCCTTGCAGCGCATGGTCCAGGACCCACTCGCCATCAAGATACTCAATGGCGAAATCCTGCACGGCTCGCACGTGCGCATCGACGTTGACCGCAAGTCGAACCAGCTCCACTTCGAGCCCATGTCCCGCGAAGCCATGGCGTAACTCAACCGGATCGACAACTCAAGCCGCGTCTTTTGCGGCTTGAGGGGGATAGCAGCAACTACTGCCGCAACTCGACCAGCGTTGCCCCTTGCCCGCCCTCATTCTGGGGTGCCTCTTCGAACGTGGCGACGTGCGGATGCCCTTTCAGAAACTCACGCACGCCACGCCGCAGAATCCCAGCCCCATGCCCGTGAATCACGCGCACCCGCGGCAGCCCCGCCATAAACGCGCGATCGAGATACTTCTCCAACTCCTCGGTCGCCTCATCTACCGTGCGCCCAATCAGGTTGATCTCCATGCGCATGTCGTCGGTGTTCGCGCTCGTCACCGTGACGTGCACACCCTTCTGCCGGCGCGCCGCGGCCAGCGGATCGGCCCTTTGCCCTCGTGCGGTCTCCGCTTCAGAGCCTGAAGGTGCGGAGCACTCGTCACGCTTCACGCGCATCTTGATCGGCCCCAGCGCCACTTCAAAAACATCCTTCTCGACTTCGCGCTGCACCACCGCGATCTTGCCCATCGACTTGAGCAGCACTCGGTCGCCTGGCGCAATGTGGCGAAGCACATGTGGCTGCGCGTTCGCATCGCCTTGGTCCGCGCCCGTTCGATGCGCCACTACCGCCTGATTAAAGCTCTCTTGAAACTCACGCCGCAGCCGCGAAATCCTTCGCTCCGCTTCCTTCGACAACTTCTGCTGCGCCGCGCGATCCTCAATCGCACGCACCGTCTCCCGCATTTGGAATTCGAAATCCTTCACCAGCGAAGCCAGCTTAACCTCCAGCTCGCGCGTCCGGTTGCGCAAATCAACGTCGCCCTCGCGCGCCAGCTTCGCCCGCTCCTGGTTCAACGCGTACTGTTGCTCGCGCGCTGCCTTGCGCTCTTCATCCAGCTGCGTCAGTTCGTTGTGCATCTGGTCAAGGAAACGCGCAATATCTACCTGCTGCGACCCCAGCCGCTGCCGCGCCGCAACAATAATCTCGTGATTCAGCCCCAGCCGCTCTGCCGTCTGAATGCCCGCAGAAGCTCCCGGCACGCCCAGTCGCAGTTTGTAGTTCGGCGCCAGCGTCACTTCGTCCACGCCCGCCGCCGCATTCAACACTCCATCCGTATTCGCCGCGTAAACTTTCAGCGAAGTGTGGTGCGTCGAAATCAGCGACCAGGCACCCGCTTTCAAAAAGTGACTGGCCACTGCAACCGCCAGCGCCGCGCCCTCTTCTGGATCGGTCGACGAACCAAGTTCATCCAGCAGCACAAGCGAGCGCGCATCGGCGAGCCGCGACAGCCGGTCAAGATTCGTGATGTGTGCCGAGAACGTCGACAGCGCCGCCTCAATCGACTGCGCATCGCCGATGTCGGCCAGGAACGCCGTGAACACCGGAAAGCTCGCCGCCGCGGCCGGCACCGGCACACCCGCCTGCGCCATCATCGCCAGCAGCGCCGTCGTCTTCAGCGTCACCGTCTTGCCGCCCGTATTCGGCCCACTGATAATCATTTGCCGGGCTTCTGAAGTGAGCTCAAGTGCGAGCGGAACCACTGCTGTGTTCGGGCGCGCGCCCGTTGCCCGCAACCTCTTTTCCAGCAGCGGATGCCGAGCCCCATCCAGATGCAACAACTCCGGCGTTATCGACGGCGCAATGCAATCGTACTCGCGTCCAAACCGTGCCCGCGCCTGCACGCTATCCACCAACGCCAGCACACGCGCTCCTTCCACCAGCCCCTGCGCATAGCCGCCCACCTGCCGCGTCAGCGCCACAAAAATCCGGTGAATCTCCGCCTGCTCTTCTTCTATCAGCCGCACCAGTTCGTTGTTCTGCTCAATCGTCTCCAGCGGCTCCACATAAACTGTCTGCCCCGACGAGCTCGCCCCGTGAATCACGCCCGAGATGCGCCGCTTTAACTCCGAGCGCACCGGAATCACAAACCGCTCACCGCGAATCGTAATCAGGTCGTCCTGCGTCGCGCCCTCGCCCGACAACTTGCGCAACGCCGCACGCAGGCTCTCTTCGATCGCCCGCTGCTGCCGCTCCTGCTCGCGCCTGATCCGCGCCAGTTCCGGCGACGCATTGTCCGCCAGCGAACCATCCGGCTGAATGGTGCGCTCAATTGCTTCCGCCAACGGACGCAAACTCGTCGTCAGCGCTGACGACAATGCAGAAAGCCCCGGCAGTTTGCCCAGCAGCCGAGCCGGCGGCGACTGCAACAGCGCCTGCCACGAAGCGACGTCGTTCGCCAGCCGCGCCACGGCTTGCAACTCGGTAGCCTCGAGCGCCGCTCCTGCAATCTGCGCCTTGGCAGCAAGCTGCGTCGGATCGAACAACCCGCCCAGAGGAATTGAAACCTGCTCTTCCAGCGCAAGCCGCACCTCGCCCGTCAATTGGTGCTGCTTCTGAATCCACTCTTCATCGGTCGAAGGCCGCAGATCGAGAATCGCCTGCCGCCCAACTGGCGATGACGCAAACCCCGCCACCAGCGCGAGCAGCGGCTCCCACTCAAGGGCCGCATAATCCGCATGTTCTACGAGAGACGGAATTGGATCGAGCAAAGACATGGTCACAAACTATCTTAGTGGCACTGCCCGGTGCCCCAACCCAACCGCGCCGTTTGCGCCTTGGGTGGCATAGAAGGAGGCAAACCGAAAGCCGCGCTACGACCCAGTAGTCGAAGCAGGCGTCGACGAGGCCGCCGGTCCGCTTGGCTTGCTTTCGCTGGAAGCCGAAGCAGGCTTGCTCTCTTTCGCTCCGCTCCCTGACTCAGATTTCGACTCAGATTTGGAATCGGATTTCGAGTCGGACTTGGCAGCGCTCTCAGACCCGGAACCGTCGCCTGATGAACCGCTCCCGGACGAGCTGCTCTTCGACGCGTAGTCGTTCACATACCAACCCGCGCCCTTGAAGTTCAGCCGCGGCGCTGTCAGCGGACGCTCCAGCACCCCGTGGCACTTGGGACATTCCGTCTCTTGTTCGTCGCTGAATTTCTGTATCTTTTCGAATTTATGACCGCATTCAGTGCAGCGATACGCATACAACGGCAAGGTTCGTTACCCCCAGGGGAAGACGTCTCCCACTGTTTCAATTGTATCGGCAGGGCCGCAATTCTACGCAAATGCCGCCCTGCCCTGGCCTATCGCCCTTAATGCCGCCCTCAGTGCACCATGATCGGAACTGAAGCGCTGTGGTCTTCCCACGCTAGCGTCATCGTGCCTTTTCCGCTGCCGTCATCGGTAATCGTCCAGACCAGGTTCTCCACCATCGCCGGCGGTTTGCTCATCATCATCTTGGTTTTGCCCAGGTCTTTGGTGCTGTCATACGACAGGCCCCATTCGCCCGTATCCTTGCTCACAATCAGCGTCCAGTTGTCAGGGTCGGATATATCCACAAACAGCGTGTAGGTTCCTGCCGGCACCATCAGGTCGCCAATCATCAGGTCGCCATCGGTCTTCAGAGTAGTTGCCGAGTTCGCTCCCGCGCGCCACACCGGATAGTGCGGATCCTTGCTGATGCGTCCATCTTTGCCGAAGAGCTGTCCCTCGCGGCCTTTCACGCCGGGCGAGCTGTATGCAATGCTGATATTCTTGCCGCCGATGGTCGCCGACGCCGTTGCTGGCGGGCTCGCCGGCGGTTTCCTGGGCGCAGTCTGCGCAAGCAGCGGGGTTGCTGCAATCAATGCAATGGTCAGAAAATTTCGACGATTCATAATGATCTCCTTGGTGCCGAGCCAGTCCTTCTCCCGATCGGGCCCAACCCGTCGATTGTCGCACTCCTACCCCATCTCGTGAAACCGGCAAACTATGAATGAAAAAGCCGCCCGTGTGCCCTGGCCTCGACACAGGCAGCGAACGCAAAAAGGCGGACCTTGCGGCCCGCGTTTTTGCTTCCTCTGACTAATGTTGCCTATGCCTTAGCAGCAACCGGCCCGGCAATTCGCTCCCGCACCAGTTCATGCCCGCGCGTGAACAGCTCTTCCATCGGCAGCTTTCCGGCATCCACTTCCGCCAGAATCGCCTTCTGGGCCAGGTACTCCTTGTTCACGATGCCGGCCTTGGACTGCAGCATCCGCCACGCCTTGCGCCGCTCCACGCAGAACATCACCAGTTGCCGGCTCAGCGCGTAGTAGATCGTCTTGCCGTCAACTTCCTGCTTGATGTACACGCCGAAGTCAGGAATGTAAGCCCGGTGGCCCGGCTTCACATAGTAGCGATAGACCACATCCTGCTGCGTAATCCGCACCAGCATGTTGTCGAGCAGAATCATCTTCTCCGCCTGCTCCGGCTTGATCTTCTTCAGGTGGTTGCGGAAGCGAGCTTCTGTCGTGCACCAGTGCGCCACGGTATAGCGCGAAATCTCGCCCGTCTCCTTCGACTTGGTCTCATACCAGTCGAGATCGATCGAAGGATTGCCCTTGATATCCAGCGCTTCCTGGTACGTCTCGCCCATGCGCGGATTGAACACAAACTCCGGTGCGCCGCGCGAGTCGCGTACCCTCTGCGCCTGGTGCAGAGCCATGTCGTCCGCCACGCCGTGTTCCGGCTGGCAAGTGGTAAACGCCTGCAGGAACATCGTTCCGCGGTACTCCAGTCCATCCAGAATTGCGCGGTAGAGCTTGGGCGCGTTGGCCATTGAAACCTGCGCCACAAACGGCGAACCATGCCCGGCCAGGAACGTCTCGGCCACCGTCTTCTTCTCCGTATTCTTGCCCTGCGTCGCGGAGCCGAAGACGTTCATGTCGTTGCCGCCCAGCATCGGCGTCGAGTCTGAATTCTGTCCGCCGGTGTTTGAATACACCTGCGTGTCAAGCATCAGAACCTTCACGTTAGGCCGATTCTGCAACATCACCTTCGAGGTGTTCTGGTACCCGATGTCGCCGATGCCGCCGTCGCCGCCAACTACCCAAACCTTGGGCAGCTCAACAATCTCCTGGTCCGTCATCAGGGCGTCAGTGAAGTGCGTCAAGTGGTAGTACTCTTCTTCAGTGATGACGTTACTGGCGCGCGTCAGCAGAATGTCTGCCAAGCGCTCCGGCAACACCGACCGCCGCGAGTGGTCAACGATGAAGCTCTCGCCCATCAGCCAGCCCACCGTCACGCCGTCCTGGAACAGTGAGTTCATCCACGGATAAGGATGCGGATTGTTGGGCGCCGTCGAACCATACACCGTGTTGCAACCCGTGTGCGCGGCCATCGCCATCACGCTCATGCCGTTCGCAAGCCGCCCATCCACCGGCTGCAGGTTCTTGTGGTTGAAGGCCTCGGTCAGCAGCACCGCCGCAATCGCTTCCACAAGCTGCGCATCGGTCACCGTGCCATGCTCGGCCTCGTAGGCCGCAATGCGCCCCTTGGTGTCTTTTACGTCTTCGCCGCCCAGGCCCATCACCAGGTGCAGAATAGCCTGACGCAGCAGTTCGTACTCCGCAGGATTCTTTTCCTTGAGCGCCGCCAGCTTTGCAACACCGGTCTTCTCGAGCTGCCCGGCCTTCTCCACAAACCTGTCGCTCTTGGCGTGGAATACCGGCCGCATGTAAGCCTCGGTAACCGCGGCAATCGAACGCAGCACGCTCTTTTCGCCGCACCCGGCGCACGCTCCGTCGCCTGCCACCAGCGCGTCGTAATTCGTCCTCACCATCAGCATGTTGCGCAGCGTCGCCGTTTTCGAGTCCGCGGGATTCGCCCCGTTATACAAGCCCAGAAACTTCTGCGAAGTATCGGGCAGCAAGTCCAGAAAGCCCGTGCCGCTCTCGTGCTCGGCATTCACTTCTTCGGTCTCCGCCACCATCTTCAACGCCTGGTGATCGCCGCAAGCCGTTACGCAAGCCGCGCAGCCCTTGCAAAGATCGCTGACAAATATCGAGAAGATTCCGCCCGACCCCGGCGTCTTGCGTTCCGGCGACGAGAAGATCGCGTTCACCTTCTGATACGCCATCGGCACCTTGTTCATGATTGCGAAGAACTGGTCCTTCGACTTCGCGCTGAACCCGTCCACCTGCTCCACGACATCGCGGAGGATTGTTTGCAGCGGCGTGCCCGTCTTGATCTCCGCCACCATCCGCTCGCGTGTCTTCTTCTCAATCTCGGGGAGCGCACGCAGCATCTTCGTCCGTTCCGCGCCATCCGCCACGTAGTACGAAATCGCCGTCGACAGCATCGTACCCAGATCCTGCGAGCAGTTCGGCAGCGCCGTATCCGGGCAAACCGAAATGCACTCCATGCACTGCGTGCAATTCTCAGGAATGTAGAGAGGAGTCTCGCGTCGCGCAACGTACTTCGAGGCAGTGTCGCCCGTCGCCGCCGCAATCACGCCCATCGCCGCAAGTGGCGATCGCCGGCTGATTGTATCCATAATTCGAGCGGAACTCCGCGTCGAAAGTCGTAATGCTATCGATCGGCGCACGCGGCCCTTGTCCGGCCGGCACTGGCGTGGAACGGCATCCTGACCCGCACCCTCCACCCGCCGTCGCCAGTTCCAAGATTGGCATCAGAGCCTGGCCGCGCAAGGTTGAGCGATCGGCAGCCGAAAGCGCGCCGATCTTGATCTCCTTCACGCGATCGAAGCCCTGCAGCATCACTTCCATGTTCGACTGCACAACCGCTTCGCCCAGCTTGCCAAACTTCTTCACGTACTGCTTGTAAACAACCTCGCGGAACTGCTCCTGCGTAATGCCAAACTCCTGCAGCATGGGACTCACCGCGAAAAACGCGCCCAGGAACGCATTGCCCTGCATGCGCAATTGCAAATCGCCGCGGTCCGTCGCCTTGCGCGCAATGTCAAAGCCCGGCAGCGTAAACACGCGAATGTTCTTGTCAATGATCTGCTTGCGCGCCCAAAGTGGCAGATTCTCCCACGCGCGCTCGCCGTCCGCGTCCGACTCCCACACCAGGCTCCCGCCCTCCTGAATTCCGTCCAGCGGATTGGTGTGCGTAAACGCCTTGGGATCGCAGCAGAGCACCACGGTCACATGGCGCAGATCGCAGTTCACGCGAATTCGGTCCTTGGCCGCGACCATAAAGTAGCTGGTCGGCGCACCCTTCTTTTCAGACCCGTATTTGGGATTCGCGCTGACGTGAATCACTTCCTTCGGATTGCCGAGGTCGTCCTTCAATCCGTCGCGCTCGTAGAGCAGATCGTTCAAATCGCCGAGAATTGCGCCCAGGTTTTTTCCCGTCGTGATCGCGCCCCATCCGCCAATCGAATGGAATCTGACCGCAACCGCACCCTGCGGCAACAGCGAAGGCGTCTCGTCGGCCACGACCGAGTAGGGATGGTCGATGCCCAGCACCATGAACGAGACTCCATCGGCCGCTGTCTTGCCATCCTTGCGCGCGCGCCCGGCGGTCGCATATTCAAACGCACCAATAATGTGCTCAGGACGAAAATCGCGCGAGCCCAGTCCATACGTTCCGCCGAAGATCGTCGGCACTTCATTCAGCGATACAGACGGCAACCCTTCAGCCGACGGACGCCCTTCAGTCTTGATCGCCTTCGACAACGCCGTGCGAATATCGCGGCCCAGCGGATTGTCGCCGCTCAGCGCTTCATCCGTGCGCTCCAGGATAATCACGTTTTTCTTGCCCCTGAGCGCCGCCACAATCGCCGCCTCAGGGAACGGCCGAATCACATTCACGTGGATCGAACCCACGCTCGCGCCCCGCGTCTCGCGCAGATAATCCACTGCCGCTTCAATGTTCTCCGCTGCCGAACCAAGCGACACAAACACCGTCTCCGCATCCGCGGTTTTATATTCGCTGATCAGTCCATACTTGCGTCCGGTCAGTTCGCCGAAGTCCTTGTACGCCGCTTCGAGGAACTCCAGAATCGGTTCGGCAAAGTTGTTTCTCCGCGCCACGATTCCGTTCATGTAGTGCTCTTGATTCTGTACCGGGCCCAGCAGCACAGGATTCGCCAGATCCATCATCTTCGGTACCCTGCGCCGCGTCGGCCCAAACAAAACGCGCTGTGCTTCGGTGGGGCAATCGATGATGTCTTCAGGCGCGCCGAGGTACTCGCGAATCAGATCCGACTCATGCTTGTAGAAGGTCCGCTCCAGGTGCGACGTCAAAAAACCGTCCATGATGTTCATGCCCGGCGTCAGGCTCAGTTCGGTCACGCGGCGCAAAATCAGCGCCTGGTCCGCGGCCTGCTGCGCGTCCTTGCCAAACAGCATGATCCAGCCGGTATCGAGCGCTCCATAAATATCGTCGTGGCCGCAGTGCACGTTCAGTGCGTGCTTGGTCAGCGCGCGTGCGCCCACTTCCAGCACCATGGTCGAGCCCTTGCCCGGCGCGTGATAGTACTGCTCAACGCCGTACACCACGCCCTGCCCCGAAGTGAAGTTCACCACCCGCTTTCCGCACACTGAGTGGGCAATGGCGCCGCCCTGGGCCGCATGTTCGCCCTCGGTCTCAATCGCGATCGTGTTGTGGCCAAACACATTCAGATGCCCTTCTGCATAGGCCTGCTGGAACAGTTCTCCACCCTCGGTCGAAGGCGTGATCGGATAAAACACGCCGGCGTCGGCGATCCGCGTCTCGGTGTGGTACGAAACCAGTTGATTGCCGTTCGCGGTAACTCTGATTCCCGGAAAACGTGCGGCCATAGATCCCTCTCAGTGAGCTCTGTTCTTCAGGTTGACTTGTTTCGCCTTGCGCACCGAGCTCAGGGATGCGTGTAAACGTATCCGTGCACAACCGCGCCGCGCCTTATTTTTCTGTCGCCTTCACAGTTCGCGCAACCCAACTGCGTAAAGCGATTCACTTGCAAGTGTAATGGCCGGAATGAAGCAGAGGAAACCCAAGGGGAAGAGTGCGCCTCACAAGGACGGCCTATTGACAAGTATGCACCTCGCTCTGCTCGCCTGTATATCGGGATAGAGTACTAAATACCAAAATGCGATACGAGTTACCCTGCCTCCACAGCCCGATTCCCCATCGCGCTCATATCGCTTGTAACTGTCTGAATTCTTGCCCCTCTAGCAAGGAGCGCGCCGCATCCAGGGCCCCTTCTTCCATCGGACTAAATGAGATGAAAAAGCGAGAGGCCTCTCCGGGGAGAAGCCTCTTTGGACAATATTTTCTGAAAATCTCTCTAGAACCGGAAGACCACGCCAAAATCGCCGTTTGCATTCCAGTGCAAGTGGGGCGAGTAGGCAAGTGCCGGCGTGTTGTTGTTCAGCGAAAACGAGGCGCCAAGCCGGTCGCCCTCGGCGCGCAGGGCCCAGTGCTTGCTCATGTTGTAGACCAGGCCGCCCCCAAATCCGCCGGCAAACGCAATATTCGGAGTAATGCCTTCGCCGCCGGTGTGCTCAACGCCCAGCAAACCGTGGAGGAAACCATCAAAATTCCCGTAAAGGTTGACGCGGAACTCCGGCCCGGCCAGCAGGGAATACACCGACGGATCGCCGGGATTACCGCCGCCGCCCTTGCCGGTTGGTGGTTTGTAGTAGGACCCGATTGCGGTGAGACCAAAGTGCTTCCCAAAGTCGCGAGTCACGCCCGCCCGACCGCCGATTAGTCCATAGCGCGACTGGTTTACCTGGTTAAGGCTCGTGTAGCTGGCCATGCCAATCGCTTCCCATTTGTATGTGGGCGCCGGCGGCCCCGTCGGCTGAGCACGTTCCGGGGCAATCTGGCCTGTCGCAGCCAGGGGCATAAGTGCGGCCGCAAGCACGGCCAAAATCGAAACCTGAAACTTGCTCTTCAACGGTAAACACTCCTAAATTTGCTGGTTAATCCTGCCGCTCGCGGGACTGGGGTCCGGAAGCGGAAGCCGCGACTGGTCTTTGGTACCTTCATAGACTATCCTCTCGACCCCAATCCGCTCCACTCCGCTTTCCCCGCACCTCGACTTGGTCCCTTGAGACGCGCTTACCGCTCCTGAATCGGAACCGGCTCGGGAAGGAGGATCAGCTTGTCCCGTGTGTCTGTTACTGTGACGGCAATTCCCCTTGGAAGGTAGCGGCGGATCACCTCCGGGCGGGTCCAATCGAGCTCCCAACCGCCTTCGATGGCCACCACTGTATATTGACCCGGCGCCGCATCGCGCAGGACAAAGCTGCCATCCGAATCTGACTGGTCGCGCCGCACAAGGTCAGGAAAGGCCGCAGGATCCAAAGGCACCAGCAGCACCATCGCCCCCGCCAGCCCTTTTTCGCCCTTCCGCGCAAAACCCTCTACCCGTTCCCCATCCGCGCTTACGCGCACCACGAGCGTCTGCGGACGATCCTGCACTCCAACCAGGTTCCCCGCATGCGTCCGCCCTCCCATTGCGATCGAAATCACCGGCGTCACCAGCCCCGACCGCTCCACTTGCAATCGCCACGTCCCACTCGGAACAACCGCAAAGCTGAATGCCCCGCGGCTAAACTCCGACTCGATCGGTTTCAGCCCTTGCGCGCTGTCCGCGGGCTCCATTGTCACCTCCGCATCGCCCGTCAACGGCGCGCCGGTCGCAGTTTGCAGTGTTCCGCTTAAGGCCACGGCGGGAATGCCTGCTCCGGGTTCCACCCGTTGGCTGCTATTCGCATCCAGCTCAACCACGCGCGGCGGATCGCCCTGCGTCAACTCATACTGGCCCGGCGCAATGCCGATCAGGTCTGCCACACCTGGCTGCCCCTGCCCCTGCATATCCTGATGATCAGAAGGAACCACCGTGCCGAAGATTGTCTGCCTGAGTTGCGGCCTCGCGGGCGAGCCATCCTGTTTGAGCGGCGCGGACACCACCAGGTGCAGCGCCGGAACCGCGTGCAGACTCACATCCGCTTCCACGCGGATCCCCCCGGTAAGCACAATCGGCGTCGCCGAGGACTCGTCCGTTGTCGAGTCATAAAACGTAATCGGGTACGCCACATCAAGCGCGCGATTAAACGCCCCCGGCTGCGCGCCGCCCGCATGCATCGCGTACCAGGGCTCTGCTTTTACGGCCAGCAGGTATTCCCCTGCTCCCAGGCTGTCGAACTCGTACGCGCCGGTGTCATCGCTAATGGCTGAATTCACCTGCTCGATCTTTGCTCCCGGCTCATGATCCTGGGGCTTCTCGAACAGCATTACTTGAGCGCCTTCCACCGGGTCGCCCCCATCGCCCGTCACCACTCCCAGGAGTACCGCACCCGGCACCAGCTTGAAGACCAGGCTGCTTGTATCCTGTTTCGGACCCGTCACCACGGCGGAGCTATAGTTCCCATGCTCGTCATACGCGGCAGTCGAATAGCCGCGCTTGGATGCGGTCAACTGGTACTTGGCCGCAGCCAGCCCCCCGATCGCAAAGCTTCCGTCATTCCCGCTCTGGATCGCAGCGATACGGTGACTATCTTCCACCGCCAATACCGCGACGGTTGCACCCGGTATCGGCGCGCCTGTTACTGCGTTCAGCAGAGTTCCGGCAATTTGGTAGTTGCCGGCCGTGCCTGCCTGCGCTCCAGCGTGAGGCAAGACAAAATACGCCAGCACAAGAACAAGGACCAAGGCTGCTTTGCCCAAACGCATCATAGTTTAGGCACCTCCACTACGAGATTGCCTGTCGACCCGGCCGACAACTGAATCGCCTGCCCGCGACTTGCCAATGCTGCCAGCGCGTCACGGTTCCGATAGGCAAGCTCCACCGCACCGATGAACGTATACACGTGATAATCGCCCGGCGTCAGCCCGGTCAGCGCGACCGATCCGCCCGACGAAGCGCGCAGCGTCACCGCCTGTACCTCTGATGTCGAATCGAAATCCGGAACCGCATACACGGTAAAGAAGATCTCCTCACCGGAGTCAATCGAATCCATCGCCTCCGGCAGGCTCAGTTGCAGGCTGGCGCAGTCGTCGCGCATCGTAAGTTCCATCGGCGCCGATGAACCCGAGATCCCGATGGTCACCGGCTCTCGTGCCAGATTTGCGCCGCCCGCCGTGAAAGACGCCTCGCACAAGCCGCCCTGGTTGTGGGTATGCACCCAATACGAACCAGGCCTTGTATAGATCGCCTCCAGCGGCCCCGGCGGTACACCTCGTGCGAACTCGCCGACCATGCTGTCGTCGATCCATCCGCCCGCCTGGCTGACCTGGACCTCCACGGGAGACGCCGCAACCGTAGACGCTCCATTGCGCCGCACCGTCAGTTGCACGGGGCTTGGCCTTGCCGGCGACATCACCAATCGCAGATTCGGCACCGCTCGCCCTGCCACGGTCACATCCACCGAGCCCGCAAGCACACCGGCATTCAGATTGCCGGGCCCTCCGCGACGCTCCGGCATTGGAAGACTCGACACCAGCAGCGTATAACTGCCGTCGGGTAACTCGGTCTGCAGGGATTGCGTATCTTCGCCGTACTGTGCCAGGTAAGGAAGCTGCCGGCCGGCGCTGTCCAACACCACCGCGGAGAGATTGGTCGCCGCGCCTGCCGGGGAGACGCCTGGCGGAAACAATACCGCCGCCCGAACGGCATGAAAAGGCTCCAGTGTGAGCGTCAGGTTGGCCTGCGTCTCCTGGCCGTTGGCAACTTGAATCCTGCCCGCTCCCGAGGGATCGCGCGCATCTGGATAATAGACGCTCGGGTAACCCTGCCGCTGACCAGCCCCGCCTGGCGCACCATCCAGATCGCTGTCCATCGCCGGTTCGCTGAAAAGGGCATAGTCCCCGTCCGCAAGCGCGCCAAACCGAAACGTTCCATCGCTGTGGGTTTTTGTCGTGGCGGCCTGCTGCCAAAGAACGCGCCCATCCTCGATCGTCCGCTGCGCCAGCGAAATCGAAATGCCCTCAGCCGGTTCGCCCGTCGAGAGCTCGACCTGGCCGCGAATTGCCCCCGTCGGAGCCAGCGTGAAAACCACATCCGGCATCTCTGCGGCCACCAGGACGTTGTGGCCAACGGCTGGCATGGCAATCAGGACCTGGCCCGCCTCGCTCGCCGCATCCGCCGGCAACATCCCGCGATCCAAAAACCCAGGCTTGCGCACTTCCACTTGCTGCGGTCCAACCGGAATGTTCGCAATCTCGAAACGTCCTTCTCCATTGGTCAGCGCGCCGGTATCGGCGTCGCCTTCAATCCGCACCAGCGCCCGCGGCAACCCCTCGCCCGTAGCAGCGTTGCGAACCACCCCGTGCAGCGTCGCCAGCGTGTGGTCAACGGTCATGGGCTGCGAGCCCTGTCCCTGATCCTGCGCCTGAATTGAAATTGAGGCAACCGCAAGAATTGCAAACACCAAGGCCGCGCTCACCGCCTGGGATATAGCAATCGCGCGAAAGGGTCGCCGTCTCTCCGTTCGCCAATTGTTTGTCCAAACGTCCACGCACCATTGTGACGGTTTGCGGCCGGAATAGGAAAGCAGAGGCGCTCACCTTTTCAACGTAAGCAGCGCGTCCCGGTCCACCACTTCGCCGTCCACTACCAACAATGAAATCCGGCGCGCGTTCCAGATGCTGGCCGTGGGATCGGCGTCCACCACAACAATGTCAGCGCGGCGGCCTGGCGCCACCTGACCCAGCTCAGTCCACCCAAATTGAAGGGCGTAGTTATTGGTTGCCGCTGCCAGCGCCTCGCGCGCAGACAGACCCAGCCGCACCAGCAGCTCAAGCTCGGTGTGCAGCGAAATGCCGGGCATCGTGCCGTCAACCGGCGCGCCCGACGCCGCCAGATAGTGGGGATAGTCGGCAAAGATCGTCTCGTTGATGAGCCACATGCGCATGGCATCCTGTGCGGCCTTTTTGCGTTGATTCTCCTCAAGCCAGCGTTGGGTTGCGAGAGGTGCGTGCCGCGCCCAGTAGCCCAGCGGATAATCAAGTTCGCCGGTCTGGGGGTTTGATGGATTGAACATGCGAGCGGGGTTGAGGATGGCCGCCGCCGGCTCTTTCCAAAGATTGCGATGGCCGGGAAGATTGAGAAAGTAAAGGCTGAATGTAGGCATCAGCGCCGCGTGATGCGATGCCAGAAAACTTGCATACGTCCGCAGGTGCAGATCGGTCGGGGGCAGGCGCTGCGAGTAGTCGTACGCCGTGTTTGCCGACGAACCGTCCGGGTCCTCAACCAGCGGCCGTTGCAGCTCATCGGGAATGACGCCGAGGTCGTAGCGGTTCATGTGCACCAGGCAGTCTATGCCGGCCTCTACCCCCACCCTGTAGGGCGTGGCAACGAACTCCCCATACGTAACCAGCCCCAACTGGTGAGCGCGGGCAATAATCAACTGCGTGTTGGCGGCCGTAACCTCAGGCCTGAGCAAAACAACGCGCGTACCCAATCGCGCGGTGTCGTTCAGTTGCTGATTCGTATCGCCGGGACTGAGTTCGACCGGTCGCGAGCCCTCCTTGAGCTTGCCCATCCACTCCGGCAGCCTGGCCAGCAGGCTCCAGTTGTCGGTCACGCCCACAGAGTCAATCATGTAGAGATGCGGTCGAGGATTGGCGGCGAAATCGATCAGGCCATGCTCGCGGTCGTTGCGGACCGCGACCGTGGTCACGCCCATGTAAAGATTTGCATTCGCCTGCCCCTGCGAGTTCACTCCGGTAAACCCGTCCACCAGGCCGGGAATAATAAATTTTCCCGTGCAATCAATGACACGCGCACCCTTCGGAATCGTCACCGTATCCGGCGTTCCGACATCCGTAATACGCCCGTCGCGAATAATCACGACCGCATCCTGAAGGTCGCGCGCCGAGTGACCCCAGTTCGTCACATCCACCACCGTGCCACCCGTCAAAACCAGCGGAACAGAGGCCGCAGAATTCGCGCCGGCTTGCGGACCCGCTTTTCCCCACACGGGGACCGATGCCAGGAACAAACCCAGCAGGCAGGTCAACATCTTGGAAACAATACGCATCGATTGGCAGGTCTTGTGAGGATTGTCGCACGCCAATTTGAAAACGTGCGCGAAACCGCCTGTCGTACCTGAACTATGGTCAGTTACCATTTTCCCCGCAATGCATGCCTTCAACTGGCCACAAGTGTCGGCCGTCTGCGCCCTGCAAGCAGAGGCAGCACCTGCGCCAGCGCTGCATCAACGCTAAGCCCATGTTTCGCACGCAGGTCGTCCACCTTGCCATGTTCAATAAATTGATCGGGCCATCCGATCCTTACCACCGGAACTGCGCTGCCAAGCTCTTCAAGAGCCTCGACAACAGCCGAACCGAATCCGCCCATCTTTACATGATCTTCAAAGGTAACAAACGCAGCCACGCGGCTCGCGAATTCCCTCAGCATCTCGCGATCGATGGGCTTGATAAACCGCGGATTGATGACCGCGGCCGAGTATCCATCGTGTTCTAGAACTTCGGCCAGTTGGCTGGCCATGGCCGTCATTGGTCCCAGACCTAGAATTGCAACATCCGAGCCGTCCTGAAGAATCTCTGCCTTGCCCACCGGCAGCGCCTGCGGTTCGGCCTTGCGGGACACGCCCACCACCACTCCGCGCGGATAACGGATAGCGCTCGGACCGGGTAGCTCGAGCCCTGTCTTCATCATGTCGGCCAGCTCGTCCTCGTCCTTCGGAGCCATCAGCACAAGCTCCGGAATCGACCTCAGATAGCCTATATCGAACAGCCCATGGTGCGTCGGCCCATCGTCGCCCGAAAGCCCCGCGCGATCCATGCAGAAAAGTACCGGAAGCTTCTGCAGGCATACGTCGTGAACGATCGGATCGAAGGCGCGTTGCAGGAAGGTTGAGTAAATAGCGCACACCGGCCTGAAGCCGCGCGTCGCCATCCCGGCCGCAAACACCACCGCATGTTCCTCCGCAATACCCACATCGAAGTACCGTGTCGGATGATGCGGCCTGAAAAGATCGAGCCCCGTCCCGTTCGGCATCGCCGCCGTTATGGCCACGATCCGGTCATTCTTGTTGGCCAGCTCAGACAGCGTGTTGGCAAAAACTTCAGAGTAGGTCGGCAGGCCTGCGGGCTTGGTCATGCCGGTCTCTGGATCGTACGGCCCCAACCCATGAAACTTCTTCTGGCCGTCCAGCGCCGGCTGATAGCCGCGCCCCTTCTGCGTCAGCACGTGCAAAAGCACGGGGTGATCGGCCGCCTTCAGAAACTTGAAACTCTCGATCAGCAGCGGCAGATTGTGTCCATCGATCGGCCCGAAATACTCCAGGCCAAACTCTTCAAACATAATCGACGGCCACAGAATGCTCTTGGCTGCTTCTTCGGCGCGTCGCACAACCTTGATCGCCGTCTTGCCGCCAAAGCGCTCAATCAGCCGAGCTGCCGTCTTGTGCAGGTGCTGGTAGTGCTCGTTGGTCACAATCCGGTGGAAGTACCGCGCGACAGCGCCTACGTTGCGATCGATCGACCATTCGTTATCGTTCAGCACAACAATCAGCCGCTTGGTCTGCTCGGCAATGTTGTTCAACGCCTCGAACGTAATGCCATTCGTGAACGCGGCGTCGCCGGCCACGGCAATCACATGCTCCGATCCGCCTGCCAGGTCGCGTGCCACCGCCATGCCCAGGCTTGCCGAAAGCGCGGTGCCGGCGTGTCCCGCGCCAAAGCAGTCGTGCTCACTCTCGGTGCGCAGCATAAAGCCATTCAACCCGCCCGGCTGCCGAATGGTGTCGAACCGCTCCCGCCGCCCGGTCAGCAGCTTGTGCACGTAAGCCTGGTGGCTCACGTCAAACATGATCTTGTCTTCCGGAGTGTTGAAAACCGCGTGCAGCGCCAGCGTAAGTTCCACCACGCCCAGGTTGGGGCCTAGGTGCCCACCAGTCTTTGAGAGCGTCTGAATCAGGAACGCGCGAATCTCTTCCGCCAGCTCCGCCAACTGCGCATAATTCAGGCGCTTTACGTCAGCGGGCGATTGGATAGACTCAAGCAGTGTTCCCATGAATCGGCTTCCCTCCCGGAGATTGCATGGCTTCCAAGGGAAACACTCCCCGGCGTCCTGAAAATCTCCCTTGAATCGCGTTTTCGGAACTGCTCAGGCCAGCCTATAGTATACCCGCGGCCCAAGTCGGACCCCTGGTTGGGTAATGTTTCAATTTGAGGGGTCCGGGCGTTGACTCGCGCGTAACTTCTGCAAAATCATCGCGGTCTTTACCCCTGAGTGAAGCTCAATCAAACTGACCCGCTTCCAATGGTTGCTTGGTTGCGTGAGCCAAGGGGGACTTCGTTGGGATCGAAAGGTGTGTCCTATGCCTACGGATTCCTAAGCGGAACCCGCACCAGGATCGAATTATCCACGCGCACGATCAGGCGGGAATTTTTCTCTTTCCCCGTATTTTGCATCGCCACGTAGCGCCCGCTCAGCGACGCCACATCAACACGCAGCGCAGCCTTGGCGTCGCTCGGCACAGCGAAGCTCACGCGAACGTCAGGTCGCCCGTCGCCGTCAATGTCCACAAGATCTGATACCGTCCCGGGCAGCGCGCTCGCCGGACCCCAGTCCATCTGCACAAACGGTTTCTCGTTTTGCAGCATATGCGGATAAACCGCCTTGTGAATGGTGATCGAGTACGCGCCCTCCTGAATCACGCGCTCGACCGGCCCGCCGGAGTACACCTCATCCACATGCAGGCCAAGAGCCACAACGCCTTTTGAGAACATCCCCATCAACTGAAAGGGAACAAGGACAGCCGCCAGCACCGTTGCCCCCGCCGCCGTATAGCCAAGTGTCGACCGTAATTTCATCGCTTCCCTCTAGGCGACAAGGTGAAGAATCGTTGCAATTCCCTGCGCAATGATGCTCCCGCCAAACATCACCGCCATCCCCCAGGCCGCATACAGAAACATCAGCCGTGCGCGTTCCGGCTCAACGTCAACATCGGTTCCCTTGATATGCCACACTGCCGCATGGTTCGTGCAGGCATCCACGCACGCGCCGCACTTCATGCACGAAATCAGCGTCTCGCCGCGCGCAATCGACTCCTTCGAAAGAGAAAGATTCGGGCAGGCATTCTGGCAAGCTACGCAGAACTTGCACCGCGCCTGGTCAATCCTTATCTCGAAGATGCTGGTCTTGTTGAAAATCGATTGAAAAGCGCCGAACGGACAGAAGAAAGAACACTGCGTTCGCTTCTTTGTCAGGTACGGCAGCACGATCACCAATCCCGCAAACAGCAGGATGAAGATCACATTCTGCACCAGTCCCACTGTGTTACGCGCGGCAACATACTCCGTCACCGACTTGAAGGGACAGAGCCACATGCAGTACGCCGGCTCAAACAACGCAAACGACAGCAGCACCATCGCCAGCAGCACAGCCCACGGAACGTATCGCAGGCGCGGATCAATCTTGCGAATCTCTGCACGCTTGGGAATCGAAGCCACGCCCTCTTCAATGCCGCCAAAGAAACACGCATAGCTGCACCAGCCTTTGCCGATAACCAGCGTGACGGCCAGCCACAAACCCACCATCATCGCAATCCCGTGGTTCGCCGAAGCAATGGATCCAGGGAAAGCAATCGTCCGCGTAAAGACAGCCGGCAGGATCAGCGCGGGAATCGGCATGAAGCAGAACGGCGTTCGGCCGGCGATCATCTCTTCAACTGGAATCGACATGCTGCCACGCGCGGCCAGAAGATTGTAGATGAAGCCGACAGGGAAGAGCAGCCCCAGGGCTACAAAAAACCAGCGCCGCCAGCGATAGGTCGTTCCCGTGCGCATCATCATGAAAAACAGCACCGTCATGAAGACAGCCGTAACCGTGGCCGCGACCCGCGACCGCCATTCCGTGCTTGTGCCCGGATGAAAGAACATCAATAGCGACCAAAGAACAATCGGCAATGTCAGCAGCAGTGACCGAGCCATGGTGTGTGCCGCCGGACCTGCAGGCCACGCCGCTTCAACATTAGTAGCCATGTCCACTTCTCCCCATCAGCAATGCGATGCCTAATATCATGTAATAAACAGCAATCAGCGCCATCGTCATCCGCGCCACTGTCACCACGGCCTGGTTGCGCACCACGCACCCCAGCCCGGCAAAAGGCGCGAACCACACCGTCGTCCCCAGGAAAAAGCACGCGAAAAATAACAGCGCCAACAGTACGCTTCCCAACTGCGCCGCTCGAAAGCCAGCTGCCACAAAGGGCGGACAAAGGCTCAAACCAGTCAGCAAACCCAACGCCGCCGCGCCTGGAATCCTGCTTTTTTTGCTGCTCTCAATTGTTACGAGTTTCTTGTCCCCGCAGTTTCCACCACAGACATTTTTGGCTTTATAGGCGTACCAAAGCAGCACTCCTGCCAGGGTCACATTCACCACGCCGGTCAACACCATGCGCGGTCCCGCCTCCAGGTGCGCCAGGGCGCCCACTTCCCACGCCACCACGGCAAACGCCAGGTAGCCCAGCAGGCGCGCCCCCAGAAACACCATCAGCACGCGTGCATTGGGACGCACGCCGCCATCCCCCGTAAGCAGCGACGGAACCAGCACCGGCCCGCACGAATCTACGCCCGCAGGTCCCGATGCCAGCCCGAGGGCTAATGCCTCGCCCATCAATACAAACGCAGCCATGCGGGAAGCTAGCGCCGTTCGTCAATCAACGTCGGTGACGCTTGATACATTTCGTTACAATTCAAAACTCCGCTGCCGACTATACTTGACCTTCGACCTGAATTGGGCGGTGTGTGGTGCGCAGATTTGTCTTCTTGCTGTTGTTGACGGCGGGCTTTGCCCAGCCAGTGTTGGCGGCAAAACCTGTCACTGTGTCGCAACTTGAGCAGTTGCTTTCCAACGTCCACGGACAATCGGACGGCAACGTGGCAAAGAAGCTTTATGATCTTGAGTTGACTGAGCGCGTAAGTTCCGTCCGGCTGGCCCGGTGGCAAGCTCAATTTCCCGGACGCCGCTGTCACGAGGTGTTAACGGAACTCGCGGATGCCGCTGCCTTTCTCGATCTGCCCGCCGAAGACATGCCCGCCGATCCGCCGCCGGATAAGGATGCGCAAAAAGCCCTACTCGCCAGAACCAGCCAATATGTAAACACCACGATCAACCGGCTGCCGAACTTCTACGCCACCCGCAGAACCGAGCGCTTTGAAGACTCGCCTGCGCACCAGACAGTCGAAGCTCCCAACTCTGCATTCGCTTCCGCACAGGCCGGCCGTTCCGGTTTCTCAAACGGGCAATCCGCCGATGTGCCGATGCACAGTGTTGGCATATCGAACGTGAGCGTGACTTACCGGGATGGTTATGAACTGGAGGGTTCAAAGAAACTTGATTTCAAGTTGGCAGATCCAAACCAGCCGGCCCTCGAAACCGCGGGCGAGTTCGGGCCTATCCTTTTAGTCGTTCTCGATGACGCCATGCACGGCCAGATCACCTGGAGCCATTGGGAGCAAAGCCCTGTGGGCATTGCCCGCAGTGGTCAGCCGGCCCACGATCTTGCCGCCGTCTTTCGCTATTCGGTGCCGCCTGAGGAGTCGCACTATGTCGTCGGCATCCCCCACGGCAACCTGATCAACCAGCTTCATCCCGCCTATCATGGCGAAATCGCCATCAATCCGAATAGTGGAGAGATTCTCCGCATCACAGTCGACTCCGACCTCGCTCCCCCAAACCAGGTAGTGAAGAGCTCCATCGCGGTGGAATATGGCTCCATCTCGATCGGCGGAACAAACTACATTTGCCCCGTCAAAAGCGTGGCTCTCTCCAAGACGCCCGTCATCACCGGACAGAATGGGATTCGGCCCGGCCCGATTCCCGTTCAAACCGAGCTGAACGACGTCGCCTTTATCGACTACCACGTCTTCCGCTCCGAGTCCCGCATCATCACCGGTGACAATGCCGGAGGCGATCAGCCGCCCGCCCCGTCCAAATAGTGCGACCCTGCGTTGTACGATGAGCGCATAGAGCTTTTATCCGTTCATGGAGGTTGTGTGAAGTGGCAACTAATCGGAAAGCGAATCTCTTGACGGCGATGTTTGCGGGCGCTTTGTTCTGTTTGCTGGCCGGGATTGTTCCCGGCGGAGCTGTTGTGGCCTTGGCCCAGTTGCCGGAGCCTGTAGCGCAAACTGACGTTCCCAACCCGCTCACCGATACCACGATGAACCCCGGCAAAGCGTTGCTCTTCGAGCTGGAAGCGCGCTTTGCCAAAGACGTGGCCGCGCGCGGCGGCGCTGCGTTTGCCGACTGGTTTGCCGGCGATGGCGTCTCCCTCGGCAATGGCGCCGCTCCCAACATCGGCAAGGTCGCCATCGCCAAATCTGCCAACTGGTCGCCAAAAGATTACCAATTAACTTGGACCCCCACTGACGCCATGATGGGGCCGTCCGGCGACATGGGCTACACCTGGGGTCACTATGAAGGCCACAGCAAGGATGCCAACGGCTACCCGGTTACCACCAGCGGGCGCTACATCACCCTGTGGCGGCGCGAGCCGGACGGCGACTGGAAGGTCGTCCTCGACGCCGGCGCAAACGAACCACCCGCAGCCGGGGATTGCTGCAAGTTGCCGGTTGGAAACTGAGAAAGATTCCGTCCGAAAAGGCTAAGACCCAAGCCCCAAAAACTGCGCAGTGCAGTCATGCATGACCGCCAACCGCGATCATGCGCAGTACCTGGCTCATCGCGGGTAACGTATCCAGCGAGTGCCCACGGTAACAAGCAAGTGACTCGGAAAGTCAAAATATCCAAGTACTTGTGTGGCACTTCGTTTTCCACAAAATTGGCCGCTTTGTGTGAGTGTCATCCTGTATTCATTCCAAGATACTGACTCTGGGTACCTGTACAGTATGGGCGCCATGCCAGGCTCAAAGCCATTTGAGAACCAGGAGGCATACTTGCATCCTGAGTTCAATATTTTCGACCGCAACCCGGACCCCGCTCTGGATGAGCTTGTGGAGCTGGCCGCGGTCCTGTGCGGCGCCGACTATGCCTATATAGGGTGGATGGACTTCAACCGGCTGTGGTTCAAATCCAGGTTCGGCTTCAAGGCCATCGAGCAATCGCGTTCAACTACTGCCTGTCAGTGGATGCTGGAGAAGGGCGAGCCTCTGCTCATCTCCAATGCGGCGGAAGACCGGCGATTCCTTCCCCAGGGAATCCCGGTGCCGGGTGCAAAGCCCGCTCTTTCCTACGCCGGAACGCCGCTGATTACAGGCGCGCAACAAATCGTCGGCACCTTCGCACTGCTGGCAGTCAAGCCAAACCAGTTTCTTCCGGAGCACCTCACGCTCCTTGAGATCCTGGGCCGCGCTGCCGTCACCCGCCTCGAACTCTACAGCCGCATTCGCTTGCAGGAGCAGGCGCAGCGCCTGCGCCAGCGAACCGAGCGCGCACTGGCCGTCGAGAGATGTTTCGTCGCCGCGACTCTCGATTCGATTCCGGCTCTTGTCGCCGTCGTCGATACAGCTGGACGTCTGGTACGAATGAATCAGCCCTGTCTGCTGTTGACCGGGCTTACATTGGCGGACTCTGTCGGCCGCCCGTTTGTCGAGCAGGTTCTCAAGCCCGACGACCACGACTGGGCGCTGGCCAGACTACGCGACGCCGCTGCTGGGCAGCAGTCGGGCCCCCACGAAACCGCATGGTTGGTCGGCGGCGCCGCTTCCATCAACAGTCCCGGCGCTCAAACCAGGCGCGTCAGTTGGACGTTACGCCCGCTCGAAGGCCCAAACGGCGAAATTCAATATGTCATCGTCAGCGGCCAGGACGTAACCGATCAACGGCAGATGGAAGAAGCTCTGTTGTCCAGCGAAGCGCGCTACCGCGAGGTCGTTGAGAACTCGCTGGGCTTTGTCTTCACCTGCTCCATGGAGGGCCGTCTCACTTCGCTCAACGCATTTACCGCGGAAACGCTGGGCTATCGCGCAGAAGCGCTCACCGGGCGCGCCGTCACCGAGCTAATGGACTCGACCGGTGCCGCTGCATTTCAAGATTGCCTCAACACCCTCAAGACGCAGGAAGAGTGGCAGGGCGCTTTGCCGCTCCGTCGCAGCGACGGCGTCTATCGCCGCATCGCGTTTCGCAGCAGGCGCATGCAACTGCCCGGCGAACGCCCCTTCGTACTCAACCACGGCATGGACGTTACCGAACAGTACGAAGCCGAGGAAGCGCTCCACCGCGCCACCCGCCAGCGTGAACTCATCCTTGAGTCGGTCGACGACGGAATCTACGGCATCGATCTCGATGGAAGGCTCACCTTCATCAATGAAGCAGGCGCGCGCTCCCTCGGCTACACTCCCCAGGAACTCACGGGCAAAGATGTGCACGAGGTTATCCATCACAGTCACGCCGACGGCACTCCCTACTCCAAATCAACCAACCCCATTCTGCAGGCCCTGCGCCGTTCGGAATCCATCCGCATGAGGGACGAGGTTTTCTGGCGTCAGGACGGCTCCGCCATTCCCGTCGAGTACAGCGCCAACCCGCTCATGGACGACGGCAAAATCTCCGGCATGGTCGTTGCCTTCCAGGACGTCTCCGAGCGCAAGCGCCTTGAAAAAATGAAGGACGAGTTCATCTCCACAGTCAGCCACGAGTTGCGCACTCCGCTGACTTCGCTGCGAGCCTCGCTTGGACTCATCTCCTCCGGCACTCTGGACAAGCGCCCCGAGAAGCAGCGCCAGATGATCGACATCGCCATTGGAAACAGCGACCGCCTCATTCGCCTGGTTAACGACATTCTGGATTTCGACAGCGTGGAACGCGGCCGCCTCCCGCTGCATCGTCAGCCCGTCGAAGCCATCGATCTTTTGCGCCGTGCTGCGGACGTGGCCCAGCGCGCGGCCGCGGATGCCCGCATCTCCTTCCACATTGAAGCGCCCCTGGCCCCGGTCTACGCCGATGAAGACCGCATCCTGCAGGTGCTCAACGAACTGGTGACCAACGCCATCAAGTTTTCTCCCCAGGGCAAATCAATTCGCCTCGCGGCACAACCCGCGCCTGGCGCCGATACCACCGCCAATCCCTTCGGACTTGGAGAAGTCTGCTTTAGTGTCGAAGATCAGGGACGCGGCATCCCACCGGAAAAACTAGGCCATATCTTCGAGCGCTTCCAGCAGGGAGACTCTTCGGACTCGCGCGCCCTCGGCGGCACCGGCCTCGGACTTGCGCTAAGCCGCAGCATTGTCGAACAGCACGGCGGGCGCATCTGGGCAGAAAGCACCGTTGGCAAGGGAAGCAAATTCCTTTTCACGCTCCCCGCCGCCGCCCACGACCCCCGCTAACACTTCCAGTCCCTAAGTCCCTGGCGAGCCCTTCCCCCGACGCACAGCCTGCCTCTCGGTCGCCGCCAATATCTCTGGCAACCGCTTCTGCCTGAAGGCAAACGAAGTCACCATCTGCCGCCGAACCATCGCGCCCGCCACGCGCCCCATCAACCCGTAAGGCAGCTCGTACTCTACCTCGTCGCTCACCAGAGTTCCCTCGCGCCCATCGCGAAACTCCGCGCGAATCCCATGACGATGATTGAATGCAGTGAACGGTCCGCGCACCTGCGCATCGCAGAAGTGGCTGTTCCACTCGAACTCCGTTATGCGCGCCAGCCAGCTCACGCGCCGCGGCACCCACGGAATGGGATAGAAGCTGATCAGCATCTCCGACCCCACGCCGGCAGCCACGCTCTTGAAGCGCCGCGACTCATCCGCAGCTACAGGCCTGGGCGGCGGCGGCTCAATCCGCGCATCCTCAATCAGCGTTTCAAACTTGCGCGGCATCAGGTGCGGCAGATTTGTCGGATTCGCAAAAAAAGCAAACACCAACTCAACCGGATACGGCACCCACTGCTCGGTCTCAAAACGATGCGTCGCACTCTCGCTCATGGCTTCGATGGTATCGCGCCTCGTTTCCTTTCACTTAAAGGTACCTCGGGAAAGAAGCCCCCACGGACAGGCCTTCGCCCGTGGGGTAAAAATCCCGCCCGCCTGGGCAGAGAACCCGCGATTCATATTGGAGCCGCGAATTCGGCCGAGGCTGACTTAGTTAGGCAACAGCACTGAGTCAACCACATGGATCACGCCGTTCGACTGGTAGACGTCGGCAATCGTCACCGTCGCCATGCCGCCTTTTTCGTCAGTCAGCATCACCTTGCCGCCCATCAGCGACGCGGTCAGCGTTCCGCCTTCCACGGTCTTCAGTTCCGCTTTCCCGTGGCCCTTCTTGATCATCTTCACCAAATCCGTCGAGCTGATCTTCCCTGCCACAACGTGGTAAGTAAGCACCTTCACCAGTTCATCCTTGTTCTCCGGCTTCAGCAGCGTGTCCACTGTGCCTGAGGGCAGTTTGTCAAAAGCCGCATTCACCGGCGCAAACACTGTGAAGGGTCCGGGCCCTTCCAGGGTACCCACCAGGCCCGCCGCCTTCACCGCGGCTACCAGCGTCGTGTGATCCTGCGAGTTCACGGCGTTTTCCACGATGTTCTTTGTCGGATACATCGCGGCTCCACCTACGTTCGGGTCCGTCTCGGCCTTCAGCGATGCGACGGAAAAAGTTAGGGCGACAGCCGCCACTGCGGCCACGACATTCTTGTTAATGCGAATCATGAGATGTGAAACCTCCGTTGGGGAATTGACTACACAGTTAGAACGCGCAATACCCGCCATCGGATTCCAGCCATCTTGCTGCACTTCGACCCCACCAACAATCCACCGATTGTTTGTCGGTACCGGTAAAGCGAGTCGCTGATTCATCTCTCCGGCCGGCAAAGAGCGCCTTCACCTCATGCGATCGCCGCGCCTTTTCGAAACCCTCACTTTCTCCCCACTCCAGATCTTCTCCACGCGTTACGCACATACCATTCCCGAATCAGTCATCCTCCCCCGTTCGAGGCATAGCTCCGCAACGGACCCCAGCCCCATCATTTAACTTAAGGAGAGGTTCAGTGATTGTCCAAGATCCCCCGGAGATAATGATCCGCTCCCCATTTCGCATCTCTGCCAGGAGCCGCCACCATAATAGTTGGCTCGTACTCATCGCGGTGTACAAGCTCCTCCAGGCGCTGCTCATCACCCTTATCGGCCTGGGCGCACGCCACCTGGTCGGAAAAGACGTTGGCGACGAACTCTCCAACTTCGTCGACCACCTCCGCTTCAACCCCGAACCACGCCTGGTCAACTTCCTCCTCGACAGAGCCGAACTCCTCAACGACCCGCTCCTGCGCCGCATCGGCCTGGTCGCCTTCGCATACGCCACCATAAGCATGGTTGAAGGCGTCGGCCTCTACCTTGAAAAGGTCTGGGCCGAGTACATGACACTCGCCATCACCGCCTCCTTCCTGCCCTGGGAAATCTTCGAAATCTTCCGTAGGCTCACCTTAATCCGCGTCAGCCTCCTCGCCGCCAATCTGCTGGTCTTCTTCTATTTGTTCCAGTTGGTTGCCATCCGCATGAAACAACGCCGCAAGGGCAAACACACCTAGTTCTGGTGAAAGGTGAGATTCGGTCACCTTCAAAAAAAGCACTGTCATCTTGAGCGAAGCGCAGCGAAGTCGAAAGATCTGCGGTTGTTTCTACGAATTCATCCGATCCGTCGCACGCTACAGGTCAGCGGGCTCCAGGTCGTGCTCCCCCCGCCCTCACAAAACACCCCAACCCCAAAATGCACTGTCATCTTGAGCGAAGCGCAGCGAAGTCGAAAGATCTGCGGTTGCTTCTACGAATTCATCCGATCCGTCGCACGCTTCAGGTCAGCGGGTTCCAGGTCGTACCAGTCCTTGCTCAGATCCACCCAAGTGGGATTAGCCTTCTCAATCAATCCAATCTTCTTCTCGCGCCGCCAACGCTTCACCTGTTTTTCGCGCGCGATAGCTTTGTGAATGTCCTGATAGATCTCAAACCAGACAAGCCGATCGCAGTTGTAACGCTCGGTGAATCCGTCGTGCTCTTTCCATTTGTGCTCGAAGACCCGCCTTCGCAGGTCCCCCGTGACACCAACGTAGAGAGTATGGCTCCGACTCGCGACGATGTATGTGAAATAGGACTCCCGGTACATGGTCAGGATCGTACACGCCTGCCGGTTCATTGGCTGTGACAAAGGCAACCGCAGATCTTTCGACTACGCTACGCTCCGCTCAAGATGACAATCACTAACGTGATTGTGGCTGTCTAATCGGCGACCTATCAGTTGCCATTGAGTAAGGTCCGAATTGGCGACGAGCCTCCCACGACGATTGAATGCCGAGGGTAAATGGCAATCTCTAGTTGCGGACCGTCCTGAGTTCCTTGTATTCCTCAACACGCAGGGTGTCGTAGGGATTATGGAATCTGAGCCGATGAGCGAGATATTCATTTTTCCATTTCCGTTGGACTACAGAAATCCAGGGCCTTAACATGCAATCTTTGTCAGTGCAGGCGTAGTAATCATCCGGTCGGAAGTAAAAGCCATAGTTCATGCATGCGCCTAGTCCATCCTCGGCGCAGCTTGGATCGGAAACCGGCTTGCCAGAAACCTCATTCATCAGTATGTCCAGGCAAACATATCCGAGGGGTACGTTCATCGGCTGAGTGATCCGGTTGCCCTCAAACCGCATGCTGGTGATTCGCCTGTCGCTGAGGCAATCAATTAGGAGGGGGATGCTTCTGTCTCCGAGACGAACGAGGGCAGTGACTGGCGCTGGAGGCATGAGGTAATCGTATGGGGGCTGACTGCTCTCTGGAAAGAGAACTGTAGAATCTGCCGCCCCATCCTCGAAGTATTGCGTTCGGAAGTCCGTCACTTCAAGCAAGGGTTCAATATAACGGTGATACTCCGCTGGCGCGGCAACCTTCCCAGGTTGCGCCGATAGGCATCCCGGCAGTTGGAAAAAGGCGAGTGTCAGCAAACCGATAACTCTGTTACTTCTAGGCAGTCTCATGACACACATTACTTTAACGCCGTGAAGTCAGCCGTGGTCCTTTGGTCGGGCGCTGGATGCACCCGTGAGCGGATTGGAATCGGTTCCGGGCGGTTGACCGCCAACCCGAAAGTTACCCCCTTACAACGCCCAACCTCCAACGCCATGCGCGTCAAGAACCCCGCTCCAAACCACGCTCCCCAGGCCACGGCACCGCCCGACGCCTCAATTCCCCCCACTTATCCACAATTTTCGCTTTTTGTTCCCTATCAGAATATCCACACCCTGTCCAGCCCCGGAACCGAACTCATTAACACAATATGTTGTGCTTTTGGGAAATGGAAAGCCCATTAGTAGATAAATTACTTAAACCTTTAGATCAATTATCCACAGCATGCCGCTCTAAACCACTCTTTTAACCCATTTTCCCCTTGGCGGATATCCAGTTCAGAGGTAGTATTCACCAGTAGTGGTCAAAAGGGGAACGAAGTGGAAGTTTTTAGACCAACTCCGCGGCGTTCCAAGGCAAGTTTACTCGCTTTTCCAAGCAACACCAGTTTTTCCGATTCCAAAAATCCTGGGGAACCAGCTTGGCTAACCGGAAAACACAAATGAAGGAAGTTCCATGTTTCGTGGCAACCATCCGGCAAAGGTCGATGAGAAGGGACGGCTCAAGCTCCCGGCTGCTTTCAAGCAGCTGCTGGACGCCCAAAACGTCACCCAGTTCTACATCACCTCGCAGGATGGCAAGTTCGCCGAAATCTTTCCCCTTCCGGAGTGGGAGAAGCGCGAGGCAATGCTCGCCCGCCACAGCACGCTGAACAAGGCAGTCAAGAAATACCTCAACCTGACCAGCTATTACGGTCAGCAGACAGAAATCGATAACCAGGGACGGGTCCTCCTCCCCCAGATTCTTCGAGGCAAGGCCAGCCTGGACTCCGACGTAACGGTTTTCGGCAAGACAACGCATCTTGAAGTGCACAACCGGGCCATCTTCGAGCACGATCTGCCCGAGAACGAAATGACCGACGCAGATCTCCAGGTTCTGGACAACATTTTCAGTCCCGGCAGTTAAGGGTAAATACCCCCCAGGGGGGAGCGCATGACGAAGACCAATGAACGCCATGTGCCAGTTCTTTTTCATGAATCGCTTGAGTTTCTCCGCATTCGCCCCAATGGGACCTATGCGGACTGCACGGTTGGACTTGCCGGCCACTCCGAAGGGATTTTGAGGCGGCTCGGTCCTGAAGGTCACTTGATCGGTTTTGATCGCGACCCCCAGGCGCTTTCGCTGGCAAAGGTTCGGCTGGGCAGGGTTTTAAACGAGATGGGCAGCGAAGAGCCCAGGGTGACGCTGATCGGCGAGGCCTTCAGCAACATCGCCCGGCATGTCGAGCCGGCTTCGCTCGATGGCCTTTTGGCCGACTTTGGGGTTAGCAGCCTCCAGTTCGATGAGGCGCAAAGAGGTTTTAGTTTTCAGGCGGATGGGCCGTTGGATATGCGAATGGACACGCGGTCAGGCCCGACCGCCGCACAAGTGGTAAATGAGATAAGCGAGCGCGAGCTGGCAAATCTCATCTACGAGAACGGTGAGGAAAGGAGGTCGCGGACAGTCGCCAGAGCCATTGTGCGGGGGCGGCCGGTTACAACAACGGGGCAATTGGCCCGGATAGTAGCCTCAGCCGTCCCGGCAATGAAACACGACAAGAAGCACGGCCACATTCACCCGGCCACCAGAACTTTTCAAGCTCTCCGTATCTATGTAAATCGCGAGTTGGACGAAATCAAAGAGCTTGCTCGAGGCCGCACCCAGTTTGCTTAAGCCCTCCGCAAGACTCGTCGTTATCAGCTTTCATTCTCTTGAAGACCGCATTGCAAAAGACAGCCTGCGAGACGGAGCACAAAAAGGAATCTGGGAGATTTTGACCAGAAAGCCGGTCACCGCCGGCGAAGAAGAAACAGACATAAACCCCCGCTCAAGAAGCGCAAAGCTAAGAGCGGCGGAAAGAAAGTAACTGCAGGGTTCAGGGGTCAGGGTTCAGGGATCAGATCGGCGCTGTAAGGCCATACAAGGAATTGGCATTAAAGAAAGAACCGGAGTCTTGCGTTGGGAGTCAGAAATTTGGGATCAAAAGGTACGCAGAGCTGAAGCTCATTGATCCCTGACCCCTGAACCCTGACCCCTGTTCTCCGAAGGAGAACCAAATGGCGGCATGTACAACAACCTATTTCGAAGCCGGCCGTAGCCTCAGCGCGCGGGTTGCCGAGCACAACGCCGAGATGCTGGCCCGTCAGCCTCAGTTGCGCCGCCGCATGCGTACGCCCGAGTTCTACTTCGCCCGTCACATTGACAACTCCCGCCTCGTCAAGGCGGCCGACCCGGTGCGGACCCGCGAGATGCGCCTCTTTTGCGCCGCCATCTGCGTCCTCTTTTCGCTCGTCATGGTCTACGGCATGCAGCACTTTTACGCCATCGAAGGCGGCTACCGCGTCGAGCAGGAAAAGCAAACCCTCGACCAGTTGCGCGAAGAGAACCGCCAGTTGCGCCTGGCCGAAGCCGAACTCACGCAGCCCGGACGCATCGACATAATGGCCCGCCAGCTTGGCCTGGCCGCGCCCCAGCCCGGACAGGTGATCCACCCCAACGCGCGCATCGATTCGTCTGCGCCCGTCGAGGCCCGCCTCGCTCCTCCGGCCCCGGCCGCGCAGTAACCAGGATCAGCTTCTAGCTTCTAGCTTTGACATGTCGGGCAACCCGCCCTTTTGCTAGAGTTTGAATAGGCGCGGCCGTCGCCGGCGGGGCAAGTGCAAAGACCTTTAATAAGCTCGGGCTTTTCCCGTAGTCCGCAACAACCGCAGCTTCATAGCTAGAGGCTAGAAGCTAGCAGCTAGAAGCTGGAACCAACATGCAGCCAGCCCCACGAACTACGCGCAACCGCAACAACCCTCCCCGCGTCATCCCGCTCCCGCGCGCGCGTTTCTGGCTCGTCTGCCTCTTCTTTCTGTTCTGGGCCTGCGCCATCGCCTTCCGCCTCTTCATGCTCCAAATCGTTCACCACAAGGAATACGTCGAACGCGCCGATCGCCAACAGCAGCGCACCTTCGAGGTCGCTCCCCGCCGCGGGGTCCTCTACGATCGCAACCTCCACGAGCTGGCCATGACCGTCCAGGTCGACTCCATCTACGCCGACCCCTCTGAGATCGCCGACAAAAGGGCCGCCGCGCACACCCTCGCCGGCCTCGTCCACATCGACCCGGAAGACCAGCGCACGACAGAATCCGAAATCGCCGCCCGCCTCATTGCAGGGCGCAACTTTGCCTGGATCGCTCGCCGCGTCTCCAACGACGTCTCCGCCCGCGTACACGCCCTCAATATGAAGGGCATCTACTACCAGAAAGAGTTCCAGCGCTTTTATCCTGACAACCAGATCGCCGCCCAGATCCTCGGCTATGTCGGCGTCGACGACAACGGCCTCGGAGGGCTCGAAGACAAGTTCGATGCCCAGCTCCACGGCGTTCCCGGCGAAATGTATACCGCCATGGACGCGCGCCGTAAAGTTCTTGGCTCCAGCGAGCAAGACCCCCAGCCAGGCCGCAATCTCGTCCTCACCATCGACGAGAATATTCAGTTCCTCGCTGAGAAGGCGCTCGACCGCGCAATGGCCAGGACCCAGGCAGCCAGTGGAACCGTCGTCGTGCAAGACGTGCATACCGGCCAGATCCTCGCCCTCGCCGTGCGGCCCTCCTTCAATCCCAACAACTTTCGCCACACCACGCCCGACCTGCTGCGCGACCACGCCGTCAGCGATGTCTATGAGCCGGGCTCCGTCTTCAAGCTCGTGACCTACTCCTCAGCGCTCGATCAGCACGTAACCACGCCCGACGACACGATCGACTGTCAGGGCGGCCAGATCACCCTCGCTGGCCGCGTCATCCACGACGACAAGTCCGATCGCGGCATGGGCGTCGTCACCGTCGCCACGGCTCTGGCTCGATCCAGCGACGTCGCCGCCGTCAAACTCGCGCTCAAAGTCGGCCCCGACCGCTTCTATCAATACATTCGCGCCTTCGGCTTCGGCTCACGCTCGGGTATCGAGCTCCCCGGCGAAACCCGCGGGCTCCTCCAGCCAACCAAACGCTGGAGCGGATCCTCCATTGGTTCCATCGCCATCGGCCAGGAAGTTGCTGTCACGCCGATTCAGCTCGTCACCATGGTCTCCACCATCGCCAACGGAGGCATCTACCTGCCCCCGCACATCCTCTTTCCTAATCAGATCGATTCAACAGACGCAAACCAAAAGCCTGCCGCACCGCAGGTGCCGCAGGCGTTCAAGCCGGGCGGGGACATTCCCAATCCCCTGCCCACTGGCGCCCACCGCGTCATCACCACACTCACCGCCGCCCAAATGCGCAAGATGATGGAAGGTGTCGTCCTCTTCGGCACCGGCAAACCCGCACAGCTCAACGGCTATTCCTCTGGCGGCAAAACCGGCACCGCGCAGAAGATCGACCCTCAGACCCACCTCTATTCCAAGACCATGCACATCGCTTCATTCGCTGGCTTCGCGCCCGTCAATAACCCGGTCATCGCAGTCGTCGTCGTCATGGACTCGCCCAAGGGCGACTACTACGGCACCACAGTTTCCGCCCCTGTCTTCGCGGACGTCGCGCAGCAGGTGCTCGAATATCTCGGCGTCCCCCACGACATCGATCTGCGCCCGGCTCCCCCATCCAAGTCCACCGCGCCTATCATTGAAGACGATAACTCTCAGAATGATGAGGACATCAAGGCCCTCTACGACGCGGCCAACGATCTGCCCAGCGACGACCCGCTCAGCGCATCGCAACCAAAGCCGACAAACACCGCACAGCCCGCCAGCCAGAGCCACGCGGAAAATGCCCAGCCGGCCGCATCGCCGTCACAGACCGCCGCGCAACAACCCCCGGCGCCGCCGCCAACAAAAACCGTGACACTTCCCGATGCGAAGCGCATTCAGGTCCCCTCGCTCATCGGCCTGTCCGTGCGCCAGGTCATCGAGCAGGCCGCCGCCGCAGGCCTTCAAGTCCAGATCGTAGGCAACGGCACCGCCCGCCAGCAAGTCCCCGCTCCTGGCACCATGGTTCCCGCAGGCACAAAAGTCGTAGTCCGCTGCGGCAAATAAGCGAGCGGGTTCATCCAGAATTTATCTCAAGATGCTGTCATCCTGAGCGAACGGGGCCCCAAGCGCCTTTCAGCTTGGGGGTGGTGAGTCGAAGGACCTGCATTTGTCTTTCGTTTCCTAGAAGCCACCGCCCCAAGGCCCCCACGGATAGGCTTTCGTCCGACGGGAGGTTTGGCAAATGGGTGGGACAGCAGAAACTCAACGCCGCCCCTTCTTATTCCCTGTTCCCTGTCCTTAAATTCCCTTCGGCCACTGCCGTGACGACTCCAGAGATTCTCCTGTCTCAAGCAAACTCTTCAGACCTGAGAGAACCCGCGGCCAGCCATTCGATACCTTCTCAATGAACTTGGATTCGTCCCTCTCCATCATGTGCGTTACCGTCAGCTTCACTGAGTCATCCATCTGCTCAATCTCGTACGTCATCCGCGAGAATCCCTCCGCCGTCAATTCTGGGAAAAGGTGATTCTGCCACTTCAGAACCAGGCGCTTGCAGGGCTCAATCTCCACCACTTCGCCGCTATCCGCAACACTCCCGTCGGGCCTCAACAGCTTCCAAGCCGCGCCTGGCGTCCAGGCGCACTCCTGCACCGTGCCCACCCAGTACTGCCGCGTAAACTCCGGCTCCAGCAGCGCCCTCCAAAGCTTCTCCGGCGTGGTGCGAATATACGTCACATACACAAACTCCGACTTGCCGTTGCTCACTTCACTCCCGCTTGCTTTACCCATTGTCTTCATCCTCCAGTTTCTTCTTCAATTCGCTCAGGGCGCGCAAACGCCCCCGTTCATACTTCGCAATCCAACGTTCGCCGATCTCATGGATAGGCACCGGATTCAGATAGTGCAGCTTCTCCCGCCCCTCCCAGATGCAAACCACCAGCGAAGCAGCTTCAAGCACCTTCAAATGCTTGGTCACAGCCTGCCGCGTCATCTCCAGGTGCGCGCAAAGTTCTCCGAGTGTCTGCCCATTGCTTGCCCGCAGCCGATCCAGCAACAGCCTTCGTTCCGGCGCGGCAAGCGCCTTAAACACCAGGTCCATATCCGCGCCCATAGTCAAGATAATAGGCAACCTTTTGGTTGCATGTCAAGTTGCCGGCTGCTTGGCGGCCACCCAAAGCGTACAATTCTCGCTGGACCGGGACCATGTCGAAACGAATTCTCCTGTTTGCTCCCTGCGCGTTCAATTTGGCCGAGACCAGCCGCATGGTCGAGATTGCCAAGGGAATCCTGCGCAATCCCGCCGCGAGCCAGGCCTTCGACGTGCACTTCATCTCCGATGGCGGCGACTTTGAATCCATGATCGAGCGCCACGGCTTTGCGCTCACCCGCATGGAGCCGCGCCTCACGCCGGAGAAGATCGAGTTCATCGGCAAAGTAGACCGCGGCGAAAAGTTCGCCCCCGCCTTTACCGACGCCGAACTCATCGTGCGCGTACAGAATGAAATCGCTTGTCTCAAGCGCCTCGATCCCGTTGCGGTCGTTACCGGCTCCTATGTCACCATCCCGCTCACGTGTCGCATTCTTCGCGTCCCGCTCGTCTGGGTTATCCAATCCACCTGGCTTCCTGGGTTCTTCTGCCACGGCGCGGGCATGACGGATAAGATCCGCCCCATGTTGTTGAAAGCCGTCGCAGACTGGTTCTTGCTGCGGTTCATCAACTTCTGGATAGAGATCGGATTTCTCAACCCCATCAACCGTGCTGCAAAGCATTTCAATGTCCCTGGCTACAAATCGATCTTCGAGTTCTGGCGCGGAGACATCACACTTGTCGCCGAGCCCCCCGAGTTTTCCGGAACAACGCTACCACCGAGCCATTTCTTCACTGGCCCGCTTATCCCACAGGACGAATTCGCCTTCCCCCCCGAGCTCGCATCCATCCTCAGGGACAAGCCGCTTATTTATCTCGCCATGGGCAGCTCCGGCACGCCCAAAATTGTCGCCAACATCGTTGAAGGCTTTGATGGCAAGCCCTATCGCGTCGTCGCTCCCGTAAAATTTCAACTCGACCAGGTTCCCGGCGCACGCGTCCCCTCTAACGTACTCATCACAGACTGGGTCCCGGCCGTCGAGGTAAATAAAATGGCCGACCTCGCCGTGATCCACGGAGGCATTGGAACCGTATTGGCTGCCGCGCTGGCAGGCAAGCCAGTGGTCGGCGTCGGGATGCAGATGGAACAGGTGGCCAACCTCGCTTGCCTCGAACGGCTGGGCTTCGCAATCCGCGTTCCAAAATCCAGCAACCCCTCGCGCAAGATTCAAGCCGCGATTCCAAAATTGCTGAACGACGAGCAAGCTAAGACAAAGGCTGCTGCCTTCGCCAAAATTGTCGAGAGCTGGGACGGCGCAAGGCTGGCCGCCGAAATGCTTCTCGCCCACTTCGGTGGTTCAGCCAATCTACAATGAACCTCAGAATGAATTGGCAAGAACTCACCTCCGAAATCACCGCCGAAGGCGCGACCGGCAACTCTGACGCCCTCATCACCGGTGTCGAATACGACTCCCGCCGCGTCCGCCCAGGCTCCGTCTTTGTCGCCATGAAAGGCGGCTCCACAGACGGCAATAAATACATCGACAAAGCCATCGCCGCCGGCGCGCTCGGCATCATTACCGACTCCGCGCCCACCTTCGACCACCTCACCGTCTACGAAGCTGGCCTGCCCGTCCTCGAAGTCGAGCAAGGCCGCCGCGCGCTCGCGCAAGCCGCCGCCGCCTTCTTCGGCCACCCCGAGCGCAAGCTCGCCTCCACCGGCATCACCGGCACCAACGGAAAAACCACCACCGCTTTTCTGATTGAATCGCTTCTCAACGCCGCCCTCCGCAAAACCGTTCTAATCGGTACCATCGAATATCACGTCGCCGGCGAAGTCCGCCCCTCCATCCACACCACGCCCGAGTCGCGCGACCTCTTTGAGCTGATGGCAGAAGGCGCAGCCCAAGGCGCTACCGAACTCATCACTGAAGTTTCAAGTCATGGCCTCGACCAGGGCCGGGCCGCCGGCATCAACTTCGACGTCGCCGTCTTTACCAACCTCACCCGCGATCATTTGGACTATCACCAGACCATGGAGAAGTACTTCGCCGCCAAGCGTCTGCTCTTCGACGGAACCGTCTACCCGGCTCCGCGCGTCGCCGTCATCAACGAACACGACGAGTACGCCAAGCGGCTTACCTCCGCCGCGCTCAGAGCCGGTGCGGAGGTGCGCACCTACGGCATCGGCAAAGGCGACTGGCGCGCCGCCAGCTACAAGCTCACTCCCTCCGGCGCAGTTATTAATCTCGAAACCCCGGCCGGCTCCGCGCGAGTCACGTCTCATCTCGCCGGCGAAGTCAACATTCTCAATCTGCTCGGAGCCTTCACCGCCGCCCACGCGCGCGGCGTTCCCTTCGCCGATCTCGTCGCCGCCATTCCTGCGCTCAAGCCGGTCCCCGGCCGCTTCCAACTCGTCGATGGCGGCCAGCCCTTCACCGTCATCGTCGACTACGCGCACACCGACGACGCCTTGCGCAACCTCACCACTCTCGCTCGCCAGATGACCAGGGCAGACGGCAAGCGCGTTATCACCGTCTTCGGCTGTGGCGGCGACCGCGACCGCACCAAGCGCCCAAAGATGGGGCAAGCCGCAGGCGAAGGCAGCGACTTCGTCGTCGCCACCAGCGACAATCCCCGCACCGAAGATCCGCTCGCCATCCTCGCTGAAATCGAACCCGCCCTCAAAGCCACCGGCACTCGCTACACCATCGAGCTCGATCGCACCGCCGCCATCCATCTTGCTCTCGCGACAGCCGCGCCCGGCGACGTTGTCCTCATCGCCGGCAAAGGCCACGAGAAGGAACAACTCCTCAACGGGCGTACAATTCCTTTCGACGACACCGAAGTCGCCCTCGCGGCTCTCAAGCAAATCAACTCAGCAGAATCCGGTAGCGCCAAATGAACTCAACCTCGCACAAACCGTCTGCACACTGCAAACTGTCCACTGTCTACTGCCCACTGCCCACTGTCCACTGCGCCGGTGAGGCGCCATGAAACTTACCCTTGCAGAGGCGGCCATTGGCGCGAGCGCTGTGCTCGAGGCGCCCTCCTCGTATGTCAACGCGGGCGCCATCGCCGTCTCCGGATATTCCATCGACTCGCGCACCACCGCACCCGGCGACCTGTTTTTTGCCGTCCGCGGCGAGCATCTCGACGGCCACGATTTTGTCGCCGCTGCTCTAGCCCGCGGCGCAGCAGCAGCCGTTGTCTCCCGCGCGCGCGTGGCTGGCTTGCCCGATGCTGTTCTCGGCGCGCCCTTGCTCATCGCCGAAGATCCGTTACTGGCCCTGCAATCTTTGGCCACGCACGTGCGCCGTCAATGGGGCCGCCGCGTCGTGGCCATCACTGGATCGGCCGGCAAAACCACCACCAAAGAGGCCATCGCCGCCGCACTCTCAGCAAAGTTCCGCGTGCTCAAGTCCAAGGGCAATCTTAACAACGCATTCGGCCTCCCGCTGCAACTGTTGCGCCTCGAGCCCGAGCATGAAATCGCTGTCGTTGAAATGGGCATGAACCACCAGGGCGAAATCGCCGCCCTCGCCCGCATCGCCGCGCCCGACTGGGGCGTCGTCACCAACGTCGGCACCGCACATATCGAAAACTTCGCGGAAGGCCAAGCCGGCATCGCCCGCGCCAAACTTGAACTCGTCGCCGCGCTGCCTGCCACAGGCGTTGCTTTCCTCAACTGCTGCGACCCCTACGTCTCGCAGTTCGGCCGCGATTTCCCCGGCCGCGTCGTCTACTTCGGCGAGGGCCCCTGCGCCGACCCGCAGATTGTCTCTGTCACTGAAGACCCCGCCGGCCTACACGTCAACTTCCGCGCCGCCGAACGCGAGGGCACATTCACTTTGCGTCTCCTCGGCCAGCATAACGCCTCCAACGCAATTGCCGGACTCGCCGTCGCTCTTGAAGCCGGCGTCGATCTCGACTCCGCCATCGCCGCGCTCCAGACGCTCACCGCCGGAGACAAGCGCGGCGAGATCATCGAGATCCGCAGCGTCACCATCCTCAACGACAGCTACAACTCCAACCCTGAGGCACTGCGCTCCATGATTCGCACCCTCGCCGCACGTCCCGCAGCAGGACGCCGCATTCTGGTCGCCGGCGAAATGCTCGAGCAGGGCGAGCACGGCCCCGAGCTCCACGCCGCCTGCGGCCTCACCGCCGCCGAGGCCGGACTCGACCTCGTCGTCGCCGTACAGGGAAACGCCCGCCACCTGGCCGCAGCCGCCTGCTCCGGCGGAGTCGCCTCCCTCTTTCTTCCCGACGCAGAAACCGCTGGCCGCTGGCTTCTCCAGAATGTGAACCCTGGCGACGTCGTACTCGTCAAAGGCTCCCGAGGCGTCCATCTCGAACGCGCGATCGAAGCTCTCCAAAACCAATCCAACTTCACGGAGAACCAGTGAACTTCCGCAGACTCTTCCTTACCGGTACGCTCCTCGCCGCGTCCCTTCACATTTCCGCCCAGAACCCTTCCGAATGGACGACGCCCTTCCCGCCCTTCCGCATCGCCGGGAACCTCTATTACGTTGGCAGCCAAGACCTCGCTTCTTACCTCATCGTCACGCCCAAGGGCGACATCCTCATCAACAGCAACCTCGAATCCAGCCCGCCTCTCATCAAGAAAAGTGTCGAAGCCCTGGGCTTCCATCTCGGCGACATCAAGATCCTGCTCATCAGCCACGGCCACTACGACCACTGCGCCGGCAGCGCCCGCATCAAGCAACTCACCGGCGCAAAATATGAGGTGATGGACGCCGACGTTTCCGTTGTTGAGTCCGGCGGCAAAACCGACTTTCAATACGCCTCACATGGGGACATGCATTTTCCCCCCACCCACGTCGATCGCATCCTCCACGACGGCAGCACCGTCTCTCTCGGCGGAACAGTCCTCACCGCCCACCTCACCGCCGGCCACACCAAAGGCACAACCACCTGGACGCTCGACGAGACGGAAGCCGGCCGAACTCTCCACGTCGTCATCGTCGGAAGCCCCAACGTCAACCCCGGCTACAAACTTGTCGGCAACAAGTCCTACCCCCGCATTGCCGAAGACTACAAACACGAGTTTGCCGTCCTTCGCTCCCTGCCCTGCGATATCTTCCTTGGCGCCCACGGAGGCTACTTCGATCTGGAAGCAAAATACCCCCGCTGGAAGGCCGGCGACCGCGACGCCTTCATCGACCCCGCCGGCTACAAAGCCTACATCGCCGACCGCGAACAGGCTTTCCTGGCCGAGTTGCACCGCCAGCAGACCGGAAAACCTTAGCCGCCGTATTCCGTCTGCCGTGCACCCCTTCGTTTCCGGCAAGCTGTCTGCTTTCAATACCCTTTCTCCTTGACCCGGAATATGTGACGCGCATCACATAATATGAAGTTCCAAGAATGAAACTATGCCTCTAGCAGGTAATAGAACTATCCCCAGTTTTTCCTGATCCACTTTTTCCCAGACCGGAGACCGTACGTGCAGCTCGATCCGTCCGCATTTCTCGCCGATCCCGAACTCATTAAAGCGCTTGAGAAACGTGCTACTCCATTCCTCTGCGACGGAGACCGTGTCCTGTTTCGCCAGGGAGATCAGCCCACAGGCCTGTTTGTCATCCATAAAGGCGAAGCTGTCCTCTCCATGAACCCAGGCACCAGCGAGAACAGCTTCTCCTGCAAGACAACTCCCGGCTCAATCCTCGGAGTCCCGGGCCTCATCGGAAACCAGCCCTATTCGCTGACCGCCGTCGCCCTCCGCGGAGCGAAAGTCAGCTTCATCGCCCGCGACGACTTCACCGCACTCATGCAATCCGATCAGCCCCTCATGCTCCTCATCCTCAAGGTTCTCGCCGCAGAAGTCCGTTCCGCCCGCCTAGCTCTCACCCAGCTCTAACCACATCCCCCATTCCCTATTCCCTGCCCCCTACCCCCCACCTGCTAAACTCTCAATCGTCATGCTCCTCGCAATCGCAACAATCGCGGTCGCCGCCTACCTGCTTGGGTCCATCCCTGTCGGATATCTGCTGGTGCGCCTCTTCTGCCATCAGGACATCCGCTCTGTCGGAAGCGGCAACATCGGCGCGACCAACGTCCTCCGCTCCGGCGGCAAGGGCCTCGGCGCGGCCACCTTCCTGCTCGACATGCTCAAAGGCTGCTCCGCCGTCTGGCTTGGTGGATTCCTGGGCGCTCTTTTGCTTCCGGGGGCTCCTTTGCGTTCTGCCCAGGCCCTCGCCGCCCTCTGCGCAGTCCTCGGACACATGTTTCCCCTCTGGCTCCGTTTCAAGGGAGGCAAGGGCGTGGCCACTGGCTTCGGCGTCTTTCTGGTTGCCGCGCCCTGGGCCGCCCTCGCCGCCATCTCCGTCTTCACCATCGTTCTGTTTCTCAGCCGCTATGTTTCTCTCGCTTCCATCCTCGGCGCAGCCTCTTTCCCTGCCTTTGCCTGGCTCTTCAATCGGACGCAAACTTCCGGCCGGCATCCAACCGCGTTCTTCATCGCTGTAGAGTGCGCCGTCGCCTTTCTCATCATCGTCAAACATCACCAGAACATCCGGCGTCTTCTCGCCGGCACCGAATCCCGCTTCGGAGCCAGGAAAACTGCATGAGTCGAATTGTCGTACTAGGCGCCGGCGCCTGGGGAACCGCTATCGCGCTTTCCCTCAGCCGCCGCGGTGGCCACAACATCACTCTCTGGTCGCACAGCGCGGAAGAAGCGCGCCAGATCTCCAATGCACGAGAAAACACGCTCTTCCTACCCGGCTTTCCCCTCCCGGCCGACATCGCGGTCACGTCCGTGGAATCCGCTGTCAGCGAGGCAGAGATCGTCGTCACCGTCATCCCTTCAGAATTCCTGCGGCCCACGATCGCCCGCCTGCGCCCCTACATGCACGACGGCCAAATCATCGTTTCTGCCACCAAGGGCGTGGAAGACCATACCTTCCTCCGCATGACCCAGGTCATCGCTGCCACCCTCGACGAGTCCCCGGATGCGGACACAGCCCGCGCAAATCCCGACACGCATCTTGAAGTCTTTGTCGAAGCCGGAGCGCCGGAAGTCAGTTCCTCTGGCATCCCCGCAGAGCCGGGCTTCCTTAGCGGCGAGCCCTTCTCCATCGGCGCATTTTCAGGGCCCAGCTTTGCCATCGAAGTTGCCCAGGCCCAGCCCACCGCCGCCACCCTCGCCTTCCACGACCCGGCCATCGCCACCCGCGTCCAAAATGAGTTTTCTTCCGAGGCGCTGCGCCTTTACACCACCACCGACGTCATCGGTGTCGAACTCGGCGGCGCACTCAAAAATGTCATTGCCATCGCCGCCGGTGTCGCTGCGGGCGTCGGCCTCGGCCACAACTCCGCCGCCGCTCTCATGACACGCGGCATCGCCGAGATCACGCGACTCGCCGTTGCCTGCGGTGGCCGCCGCGAAACTCTCGCAGGCCTCTCCGGCACCGGCGACTTGGTGCTCACCTGCACCGGCTCGCTCAGTCGCAACCGCACCGTCGGGCAAGCTCTCGGCCAGGGCCGTAAACTCCCGGAAATCCTCTCTTCGCTCGGAGGCAAAGTTGCTGAAGGCGTCCTCACCACCCGCGCCGCACTCGGCCTCGCCCGCATTCACAATATCGAAATGCCCATCACCGAACAGATGGAACTCATCCTCGACGAAGGTAAAGATCCCCGCGAAGCCATAAAAGACCTGATGCTCCGCCCCGGCAAAGACGAACAGTAAGCGCCCCAAGGCCGAACCGGAGTTGAGTCGCTTCATCATCGCGAAGGAGTGTTCGGTCGTGCACCGCACCAGGCACATCCTAGCGGCGGAGGACCTTAAGCGACTCCATGCTGAATCGAGGGGAAAGCTGCCGAGGCGAGACGCTGGGCCCAGAGCGAAGAACAGACGAATCCAGGCGAATGCCATTGCAGCTTGTGGCAACTCCCTGAATTTCCTCGCTGGCTCTGCGGCGCTGCGCAGGATATTCTGGAACCGCATGATGCAGGCATTCTCAGGCCGTGCGAAATCACTACACGCTCAACGGGGACCGTCCCTTTGACCGCGGCGCGTTGGGGTGCAGGATTTGCGGCCGTTGGACGTTTTGTCTCTGAGATTGAGGCTGCCGCGGCGAACAACGGACCATTGCAGCCCGGTTATGTGCTTGCCGGCGACGAAGTCTTTCTCTCGGATCGCTGCCGCGCCGCCGTTCTGAAGGCATTCGTTCAACCCGACCTGCGCGACTTCTGCCTTTCCGACTTGGATTTGTCCACAACTTCAATCTTTGAAGTGCTCGATCGCGCCCAAACGCCCTCGCTGATGGCGCCCTTTCAGGTGATCTTTGTGCGCAACGTGCGGCAGCTCTATACGCGGGGCGCCAAGAAAGATGAGTTTGCGGCGCTGGACCGTTATTTCCGCTCGCCGAACCCGCAGGCGTTGTTGCTTTTTGTTGCAGACTTTATTCGCATCCCCTCTGACGCGCGCCGCATGGAGATGGACGACAAGAACCGCTACGAGCGCCTCACAGAAACTCTCGGCGAACACTGCGGGATGGTGGAACTGGCGCGCGTGAACGAAGAGGATGCCATGCGCTGGATTGTGGCAACTGCGCAGGAGTCCGAGGTCCGCGTGGACGCCGACGCAGCACGCGAGCTGGTCGATGCACTGGGCGCCGATATGATGCTTGTCGCCTCTGAGCTGGAAAAGCTTTTGCTTTATGCAATGGGCCGCGGCCGCATCACCCTGGGCGACGTAGAAACCATGGTGCTGGGCGCCAAGCAGCGCTCGCTCTACGAATTGACCGACGCCATCAGCCTTCATGATCGCGCCCGCGCACTGGCTCTACTGCAGGGGCTGCTGAATAGCTCCGATGCCGGCGAAGACGCGGCCATCGGTCATCTCTATATGCTGGCCCGCACCTTCCGCCAGATGCTGGTGATCCTCGAGAAGAATGTGCGCGATTCGCGCGCCATCTGGCAGGCATTGTGGCAGGGCTTCCGCATGCCACCCTTTGCCGCGGACGATCTCATACGCCAGGCACGCCGATACAAGAGCCGCCGCGAACTGACTCGCGCGCTGAAGCTTGTGGCGCGCGCCGATCTGGAACTACGCTCTTCGCCACCTGACAAGCGCCTGGTGCTTGAGCGCCTGGTCTACGAACTTGCCTCGGAACCAAAGCCGGCGGGACCATCCTGGACTTCGACGCAATTATCCTTCGAGAGCCTGCAAAGCTGAAGTCATCGCTTGCCGTGCTCGTTTTGCCAGAGCCCAAAGTTCAAATCGTCGCTCTGGATGTGCGTATTGACCCAATCGCGCAGGAACTTGAGCGAGTGCCGGTCCATTGTCGAGCTGTCCCGGCTATAACGGGCTTGAAATGCGGTCAACTGATCGATAAGGTGTTGATGTTTGAGAGCGTGCAGCAGGAGCCCCGGATATTTTGAGGCCGTCATCATGGCCTCTTCCGATTGAAAGTGTGCCTTTGCCTGGTCGGCGAGTTTACCAAGCAGCGACCCTGTGTCGCTCCGGTCGTTGCCGGCTTCGACCGCAGCCTCAAGCGCAAGCAGCGTGGTGACGATCTCGCTGTGCTCCCTGTCAAAGACCCCGATCCCAATACTCGCAGCGTCGCTGGAGTTGAATAGAGCCATCGCGGTCCTCCGTATCGGGCATTCTATTTATTTGCCTGCCAGGGTGAAAGGAAGATGAGGGGAAGGGGCGAATACTTCACGTGTCCATTCATGCTGCCACCCTCGCACCTCACTTTGAGATCAGCGCGTGCTCAGATGTGGGCGTGCTTTGTCCGTTCACCCAGGGAGCATATTTATGGTCCTCACTCAGGATGTGGTTGGTGAGCCAGTCGCGAAGAAAGTTCAGCAGTTGCAGGTTGAGCGCGCTTTCGCCCCGCTGGTAGCGGATAGTGAACTCTTCTACATTCTTGATCAGTTCGCGATGCATGGTTCGGTGCTGGGCCAACTGCGGATACCTTGCTGACGCCATCAACCCCTCTTCTGCGGAAAAGTGCTTGCGTGTGTAATCCAGAAGCCCGCTGAGCAGTTCCCCGGTAATCTTCTGCGCCTGGCCCTTCATCATTGCATCGTGAAGGTCGTTCAGGAAACCAAACAGCACAGTGTGCTGCGCATCCATGGATTTAACGCCGACGGAATATCTGATGCTCCAGGTCAAAAGCGCCATACGTATCTCCTCTCCGGCATACGCCGGTAATGGGAATATCGGAAGATCGGGCAGGAAGTTGAGCCGGGAACTCGGCAGGAGCAGAGAAGCGACTGGATGATGGGCTGGAACCGGATCATTGCCTCAGCTGACATCGTGTTCATCAAGCCAGAGAACGTATTTCCTATCCTCCTCAAGCAAGTGATGCGCAAGTTCGTTGCGCATCAATTTGATGAGCGGAATGCTCAAGGCTCTTTCTCCCAGTTCATGACGCTCGATCAATTCCTCCAGTTTCGCGTCAAATTCCTTGTGCTTGACGCGATGATTGATGAGGTCCGGGTAATGTGTGGATGCCAATAATTCTTCTTCTGCTGAGAAATGAACGCGCGCACCCGCAGCGAGACTGCGAAGCAAAGGGGCGGTTACATCGTTCCCCTTGCCCCTGATCATGGCGACATGCAGTTTGTTCAAGGCTCTAATGAACTCGCCGTGCTGGCTGTCGAGTGCTTCCACGCCCACGGAATACTTGGCAACTCTCCAATTCAACAAGGCCATTCAGTACCATTCACAATTTCACCTTAAATACATATATCGGCAATCAAACCACGGGGATAAACCGCGATTCCAGCGCGAAAGACCGTCAATCTTCCGAATGCCCGGAGCGGCACGGCGTTAGCATATGGATCGGGCATTCAGCCACGGTTCATACTCCATGTCAAGGTTCTCGATGTGCTCGATATATCCGTCACGCAGTTTGCCGAGCATTGCGCTTGTTTGCAACTCCGTTCCGCGTTGCACACATTGGGCGGCATAGAGAAGCTCAGCCAGAATCCTGTGGTGTTGGACCCGATGCTCTGCCAATGCGGGAAATGCGGCCAGCTCCATCAGCTTTTCCTCGCTCCAGAAGTGCATGCGTGTGAATTCGATGAGTCGGTCCAGATGTTCGCTTACTTGTTCGCGTCCACCTCCGTGCACCAGCGCCAGCCGGAGTTCGTTGATCGTGTCCATGAGGATGGCGTGCTGATCGTCCATGGACCGAACGTTCACCGCGCAAGCGTGGTTCCAGGTTAAAAGCGGCACATGAGCCTCCATTAATCACAAAGGACCTTATCGACGGGCGCAGGGCGGACGCTATCAATTATGTGAGGGCTCAGGTGACTAAGGTTTGCCTTGCCCCCTGGGGCGGGAAAGATTGGCTTCCTGCAGGTGCGTTGATCTCACCTGACAGGGAGCACAATGGATGAAGACGCATCATGGACCCGAATCGTCTTATGACTCCGGCTAACATTGCTGCCGCTTGTCTCGCGCTCGCACCGTTTCTTGGCGCGGCTTTCTTTCCACGGCGTCTTGCCGGACGAGCGCGCGCGCTTCCTGTGTGGGCGCAGCTTTCCTTGCCGGCCCTGCTGAGTGTTCCCTATGCACTGGTCGCTTGTGGCGCCGGCAGTTTTCGCTGGGCATGGTTTGCACTTTATGCCGTGCTCCCGGTAGGGGTGGCTCTTCTGCAATGGAGATCCGCTTCAAGCGCCCATTGCGCGCGCGGGACGTGGCAGGATTATTTGGTTCTTGCCGTTCTCGGTCTGGCCGTGGACCTGCGGTGGTTTGAAGGGGCGTGGCCGGCTCACCTGGCCATTTTCAATAAGATTCTTTTGCTCGACGCGGGAATCTACAGCTTTGTTCTTCTGCGCAATCTGGATGGAACCGGCTTCGACCTGCGGTTGAGCCTGCGCGACGTCCTTATCGGCCTCCGCGAGTTGGCCTTTTATACCCCCCTTGCGCTCGTGCTTGGCTTGAGCCTGGGCTTTCTGCACCTTCATGCTGAACTGCCGCCACCCCCATCGATCGCTTTTGCCTGGTTCTTCACTTTCTTCTTCATCGCCGTTCCCGAGGAGCTGTTCTTCCGCGGTTGGCTGCAGAATCTTCTGGAACGGCGCATGGGGCGTTACCCGGCGCTTTTTCTGACGGCTGCGCTGTTTGGCCTGGCCCACTTCAACAAGCGCGCTGTGCATTTCAATTGGCGCTACGTCCTGCTCGCGGCGCTCGCCGGCATCTTCTACGGTCGCGCATGGCGGCAGCAACGCCGTGTGGGTGCATCGGCCGTCACCCACGCATCAGTGGATGCGCTCTGGTCGCTCTGGCTGAAGTGACAACGATGGCGCCTCCCGATAGTTGAGGTAACCCAGGCCTACGCGCATGTTATGCAGAATCGGCCCGGGAATGCTGATCGCGATCGTGATGCCAAAGATCGCATGTGCCATGCCCAGCGGATAAAGATTGCGATAGCGCAGAAAAATCAGGCATGCGGCAAAGCCCCAGAGCAGCGTTGCCGGAGCCAGGACGGGATTGGGCAGGTGCGCCAATGCAAACAGGAGCGCGGTCGAGAATGCGGCAGACTTCGGACCTGGCATCACACGCAGCATCCGTAGCAGAAAGAAGCATTGCATCAGAAACTGTTGCACGAAGGTCCAGATCGCATAAGCCCAGAAAGTACCGATGAAATGAAGGGGGCCGGTCGGAACATGGAGCGTGTGCGCCCGGCCAGATACGACAACCGCCGCTGCCGCCACGAAAATCGCCGCGCCCACCACCCAGAGCGAGCGCAGAAAATTCCCCCGCCGCAGTCCCATCTCTTCCAGCCCGTTGATTGAGAGGCTCGTCATGGCCGCAAGCGCTGCCACCGCGATGAGCCACAGGAATCTCTGCAATGGCCGAGGCGTCCAGATAACCGCCAGTATCACCACGTAACCAATCGCGATTTCGAGTAAGGCGCGGCGCTTGCCGCGCGCTCCCGCGAAGTTGCGGCAGCGATCCCCCTGAGCCGCGCCGTCAGTCATGCAGATGATGTTAAGCGAGTCTCCCGCTCCTACTCCAGAATTACAGCCGGCTCCGGCTCGTGCCCGTGCGTGGTGAGTGCGATGGCGGCGGCCAGGATGAGCGCGCCGCCCACCCAGGCAAAGGGGCCGAGGTGTTCGCCTAGCAACTCGACTCCCAGAAATGAACCCATTGCCGGCTCAATATTGAGGAAGACGCCGGCGCGCGAAGCCGGCACGTGATGGATGCCCCAATTCCAAAGCAGGGTGGTGGTTGCGGTGCAGAGCAGTCCGCTGATGGCCAGGGCAATCCAGGCGGTTGCGCTCACGTGGGCAAACGGCGGCGCCTCGACATGTTGATGAGTCAGCGGCGACAGCAGCCACGGTCCCAGAACCCAGATTGCAAGCATCGCGGCTCCAGAAAGGATGGTATAGGCGGTCACCACCGGTGGGCTGTGCGTCTCCATCAACTTTTTACTCAGCAGTATCCAGGCCAGGGCGATGAACAGCGAGACAATGACCATCAGGTCTCCGAGCAGGGTTGGTACTTCATGCCCGGTTGCGGTCCTGCTGCCGCCGAGCGTGACCAGCGCCGCCCCAACGGTGGATCCGCAAAGCGCAACCCAGCCCAGCCAGTCGAGACTTTCGCCGGCAAACAGCGCCGCGGCCACCGCCAGCATCACCGGCATCGCGCCCACCATCAGCGAGGCATGGCTTACCGTAGTCCGCACCAGCCCGTGAAACTGGAGAAGAAACTGAATGGGCACTCCGAAAAGAGAGGCGATCAGAAGCACCCGCACCTCAGCGCCCGTCAGGCTCAACCTTCCGAGCCCCTGCCCGCGGGCGTGGAAGAACATCACCGGCAGCATCCCCAGCGAAGCAAACGCAAAGCGGTAGAGCACCATCGACTCCACGCTCATCTCGTTCAGCGCCAACCTGCCGAAGTAGAAGCCCGTACCCCACAAACATCCCGCGAGCGCACAGGCGCCATACCCCAGAAACCGCAGCCGTCCCCCGGCGATCGTAACGTACGCCATCCCTTCTTTACTGTCGCACACCTAAGTCATTTGGGTACCACTGCGCAAAACGAGCCTCATCGGCGAGAATACATATCGATGATGAAATGGCCGGCGGTTGAACAGTCAAAGAGGATGAACCAACGGAGGTGCTCCGGTGGCCGGCTGGTGATAGCCGGCTTGTTGCTCACGGCCTCCCAGATGGCGCAGGGGCAGGCTCCTGGGTTCACGCCCGGCCGCTCTCATCCGGTAAAGGAACGAGTTCTGGCTTCTGGCTACCCCGACAAACCCTCCCTGCCGCCAACTTGGACGATTCCCGTCGAACCTCTCGGCTTTTCCGCTCCCGGCGCTCTTTATCTCGGCCAGCGAAACAGCCTTGTCTCGCTGGATTTCATCGGCGAAGACCGTCTGCTGTTCAGCTTTCGCGTTCCAGGGCTGATTCGCCGCGAACTGAAGCCAGGCGAAACGGCCGACAGCGAAGAGCGCCAGATTCGAGCAGTGGTCCTGACGCTTCCGGAGGGCAATGTCGAGTCCGAGGGCCTGTGGACCGTTCACGATCGCACCCGTTACCTGTGGATGTTGAAGGACGGCCACTTTCTGCTTCGCGACAGGAACAACGTGCAGCAAGGAGATGCCCACCTGCTCCTGAAGCCGCAATTGCAGTTCCCCGGCCCGCTCCTGTGGCTGGAGCTCGACCCCACCGAGCAATACCTGGTTTCGAATTCGTTTGAACCGGTATCCACGCCAGTCAAGCCAGGAGAGGTTGACAGTCCCGCAACTGCCACTGCCACTGTGACACAGGACAGCCAGAGCTCTTCGAGTAATCCAGACGGCGATTCGAATGGCGACGACAGTCCAGTAGCGCCAGATCGGGTGGTGCGCATCCTGCGTCTCAGTTCCGGCAAGGTGATGCTGGTCAGCCGCGTTCGCGCCACAGTTCACTTGCCCATTAACGCCGAGGGCTATTTGGAAAGCCTTCGCGGAAGAGGCGAAGATTGGGTCCTGAATCTGCATTTTTTTACCGGCGGAAGCAAGATTCTGGGCACCGTGAATTCAACCTGTGCGCCCACCAACGAGTTCATCTCAGAGGATGAGGTGCTGGTGACTGCCTGCACCGGGTCGGGAAGCCACAAGTTCATTGCGATCACAACGAACGGGAAGATCCTTTGGGACAATTTGAATCCTGAGACGTCGATCTGGCCGCTGCTGGGTCACTCGGCAAACGGGCTCCGGGTTTCCCAGGAGACGCTGGCCGTCACCCACCCGGTCAGCGCTTACGCTCCGCTCGGAAGTGACGAAATCAGGGGACAGTTGGTCAGGGTCTTCGACGCGGCTACGGGCGACGTGGTATTCGAGTCGCCAGCGAGCCCGATGTTCGATGCGGGCGGCAACGTGGCAATCTCGCCCTCCGGTCAGCGCGCGGCGGTGCTGACTGCGGGAACAATCCAGGTGTTTGAGTTGCCCCCGCCGCCTCCTTTGCCAGACGCTGCCCTGAAGCAACCGGCGCACTGAGGGTTAATTGGAATGCCGTTCCAGGAGCTTCTCGCTCAAGCCTTCACGGCAGAGGTCTTCCGCCGCGATGTTCGCAGAATCAGCCAGATGATCAGCAGGAGAATGCCGGGGCCGGCTACATAGGCTGCCCATCCTGCAGCGAAAGCTATTTGGTTGGATAATCCCAGGGAAGTGTCTTGCGGGCCTATCTCAAGCTTAGCGTGGGCGCCGCCCTGATCCACGTCCTGGTGTACATCGAGGACGACTTGTTCGCGCTGTCCCGACTCCGGCTTGTAGCTACCGAGCCTGATCGTATTTGCGCCGCGCAAGTCGCTGTTGAAAGACCCTTGCTCGAGTACCGAGCCATTCTCGGCGACGATCTTCCAGTCCAGATCCACAAGAGTCTGCCGAGCCGGAATCATATCCCAATTTAAATCAATGAGATAGTCGCCGCCCGAACCCGTCGTAAAGGATGGCGAAGTATAGATGCCCTGCTTGAGCGAAACCGGTACGGAGAGCGGCTTCTCCTTGTGAGCGCTCCCAAGCTGAACGAGAATATAGGTCCCTGGCGTAATGCCCGCCACTACCAGCAAACAGCCGACAGACACAAAAATCTTGTTCCAGAGCCAGTTTTTCACGGAGTTCACCTTCAACAGTTGACGTTGCACAGATTTTACTCCGGGACTTGAGACCGGCAACCTAAACCGCGAGGGGAGGCCTACGAAGAATAACGGGGGCGAATCTCCGCCGCCCGCAAAATCCCGTGTACACTTGGCGATGGGAGTTTCCATTTTGGCCACGGCTGTCGTCCACTATTCGGCTGCGGCGGTTTCCGACCGGGGCCGCAAGCGCCCCTCCAACGAAGACGCATTTGGATACTCAATCGAGCACGGCGCATACCTTGTCTGTGATGGAATGGGCGGTGCAGCAGCGGGAGAAATCGCCAGTTCCCTGGCCGTGGACGAGGTGATGCGACAGCTCACCGACCGTCCGGAAGGCCTGCCTCTCCACACTTTGATCGAACAGGCCATCTCCGCGGCAAACGAAGCCATCTACTCCCGTTCGCAGGCCAACCCGAAGCTCAGCGGGATGGGCACCACGCTGGTAGCCCTGGTCGTCGACGATCGCGCCGTCAGGGTTCTCAACATCGGAGACAGCCGATGCTACCGCATGAGGGCCGGTCGTCTGGAGCAGATTTCGCAGGATCATTCGCTGGTCGATGAGCAGGTAAGAATGGGCCGGATGACCCCTGCCGAGGCACTCCGCTCGCCACTAAGGAATGTGATTACGCGGGCCCTCGGAACGCAGAGCCGCGTAACTCCGGATGTCTTTGAGCTTGAAGCCGAGCCCGGCGACCTTTTTCTGCTTTGCTCCGATGGGCTCACGCGGGAACTCCCCGATGCCAGGATCGAGTCTCTGTTGGCCGCCGGACTGGCGCCCGCCGCGGTTTCACTTGGCGCCCTTTGCAAGAGCCTGATCGACGCAGCAAACAATGCCGGCGGGGGCGACAACATTACCTGCCTGCTGCTCCACGCCGAAGCGTAACCGGCGCTCTTCACAATTCTGCCCCGTGCTCCTTGACGATCGAAGCGGTGTTCGCCTTGTCGTGGCGCAGCCGCACCATCAGCACCAGCAGAGGCAGGCAAGCCAACGAGAGATAGGCCAGCAGGCGGAAGTTATCGGCATAGGCAAGCAGAGCCGCCTGTTGCTGGATACCGCGGTAGATCATCGCGAGCGCATCGCGCTGGGCGGTGACCGCGTTCGCACCCGCGACAAAGAATCGGGCCTGCAATTCCCGCAGCGAACTCATCGCCACTGGATTGGATGCCGCGACGTTGGCCACCAGATAATTCTGGTGGGTTTGCGCGCCGCGCACCAGAAAAGTGGTGACCGTGGCAATACCGACCGAGCCCCCAATGTTGCGCATCAGGTTGTAGACCCCGGCGGCATTGCCAATCTCCTGTTTGCGCAGCATGCTCATGGTCATCGTGGTAAGAGGGACGAAGATGAACCCGCCCGCAAATCCATTGAAAAAATTCGGCCAGGCAACCGACCACATCGAAATGCTCAAATTGATGTGGCTCAGCAGCACTGTCGAATAGGCGAACCCGGCTATGCCGAGCGCAAGAAGAATTCGTCCATCGACATAATTGACGAGGATGCCCACGATCATCATCGCAACCAGCGAGCCCAGGCCGCGCGGGCTCACGGCCAAGCCGCTGTCGAGCGCCGAATAGCCCATTACGGTTTGCAAATAAAGCGGCAACATCGCCGTGACGCCATAAAGCGAAAAACCATACATGGTCGCAATCACGGTACCCACGCAGAAGTTGCGATTGAGCAGAATGCGTAGCTGAACAATCGGTTCATGATTCCTAAGTTCGCGAGCAACGAAAGCCACGAACGCGGCCGCGGAGATAGCTGCCGCGAAACGGATCCAATTGGCCTCGAACCAGTCCGCCTCCTGTCCCTTGTCCAGCACCAGCTGCATGGCGCCGAGCCAGACGGCCATCAAGCCGAAGCCGAGGAAATCAATGGCTCCTTTGAATTTTTGGCGCAGATACGGCGGGTCTTCAATAAACAAGTTGGCCATGAAAAGAGCCAGCATCCCTACAGGGAGATTGATATAGAAGATCCAGCGCCACGAAAAACTGTCGGTAATCCAGCCCCCGAGCGTTGGACCGATTACCGGCGCCACCACAATTCCCATTCCGTAAGCGGCCATCGCGGTGCCATGTTTGCTGGGCGGAAAGCTCTCCAGCAGAATTGACTGCGCCAGCGGCTGCATGCCGCCGCCGCCCAGCCCCTGAAGAACGCGCGCCATAATCAGCATCGGCATGTCGATCGCAACTCCGCAAAGCAGCGATGCGCCTGTAAATACCAGGATGGAAATCATGAGCAGCCGCTTTCGCCCGATCCGCCGCGCGATCCATCCCGCCGCCGGCAGCATGATTGCGTTTGCAACTAGGTAGCTGGTCAGCACCCAGGTCGACTCGTCCGTCGACGCAGAAAGACTTCCCGCGATGTGCGGAAGCGCAACATTGGCAACCGAAGAATCGAGCACCACCATGAAGGTCGCAAGCATCACTGAAGCCGCTACCATCCATGGATTGACTGATGGCTGCCAGTCGGCGTGATCGCCGGAGGCTCCTTCAGTTGATTGGCTGACCATGGAGTCATTTTAATAGACTATGCAGTCAGTAAAGCATTTCAGTCTGATCAGGCGCGGAGGCGGTATCCCGGATGGCCATGAAAAACAAGAAGCAGGTTGTTTCGGAATTTCGCCGGGCTGAGATTCTTAATGCCGCGCGGACGGTCTTTGCGAAACGGGGATTCGCGCTTGGCATTATGGACGCGATCGCCAAAGAGGCAGGCGTCGCGAAGGGCACGCTCTACCTCTACTTCCGATCGAAAGACGAAATCTACAGGGCTGTTCTCGATCACGACATGAAGTCCCTTAAAGAGATCACTCTCGGCCGGCTCGACGAAGCCAGGGGCCTGAAAGAGAAGATTCGCGCCTTTGCCCTGGTCCGGCTGGAGCGGGCCGAGGCCAACAAAGAGTTCTTTCGCATCATGGATTCGGAACGGGGAGCACACGCCTATACGCGAAGTCAGTATCGCGACTGGCTCCGCGAGCCGGTGTTGCGCCTAGCCTCGGCCATAGAGAAGGCTGCGGAAAAGGGCAAGATTCGGAGCGTCGATCCTGAAAAGACCGCTTGGCTGATTGTCGACATGACCAGGGGAACGATTCAGCGCAGGCTGCTCTCGCAAGGTGAGATTGCGCCGGCCGTCGATGCAGAGTTCCTGCTCGATTTCATCTGGGCGTCACTGGCCTTGAGGCACTGATTTACTTCCTCATCGAGGAAGAGCGAATCATCAGTTTCGGACTGATCAACTCGGTTCTGGGAGCCATCGGCGTCTTGGCTCCAACCAGCGCAAGCGCGAGCTCGGCGGAGATTCTTCCGATCGCAGCACTGTCCTGATCGACAGACGTAAGCGGCACGCGAAGAAAGTCAGAGTAGAGCAGATTGCCGCAGCCCACCACTGCGATGTCCTCCGGAATGCGCAGGCCGGCATCGAGAATCGCGCGCATTGCGCCCAGCGCGATCGGGTCGTTAAAGCAGAAGATTCCGTCCGGCCGCGGTTTCGTATCAAGCAGGGTCTTTGTGGCTTCATAGCCGCCCGGCTCTCCCCGGTCGTCGCCCGAATTCCCGATGGAAACAACGTGCTTCGGAAGGGGCGCGAGGTTCCGGGATGCAAGCGCGCGCCTGTATCCCTCTAACCGGCCCAAAGCCGTGCTGGTTTCTGGGCCGCGGATGTGCGCGATCTTCAGGCATCCCTGGTCGATCAGATGATCGGTGGCAATCATCCCCACGGCTTCATCGTCCACGCCCACAAAATTTGCGGCCAGGCCCACAAAAAAGCGATCAATGAGGATATAGGGAATCCCGCGCTCTTCGATGCGGCGAAAGCTCTCCACCGTCCACTGCGCCGACGCGATCAGCATTACGTCTACCCGGCGTGCCAGCAGTTGTTCAATCTCCTGCCGTTCCAAATCCGGTTCTTCTTCTGAAGAGGTGATGATCAGGCTGTAGCCCTGCCCGCGGATTCCCGCGGATACCGCCTTCGCCACCTGGGCAAAAAAGGGATGCAGCAGATCAGGAACCACAAGTCCGATGGTCGAAGTGCGGCCGGTAATCAAGGCCCGGGCCGCCAGGTTGGGCTGATAGTGCATCTCCTCCATGCGCTTGAGGACGCGCTTGCGGGTTTCGTCGCTGATGTCGGAGTGGCCGCGGAGAACCTTCGAAATGGTGACCGTAGACAGGCCCATCTCTCGCGCAATGTCTTTCATGCGCACCGGCCCGCCGGACTGAAACTTGAGCTGCTTTTCCTTGCCGCCTCGAGGTTTTGTCATTCGAGTTGCACCGGTCTTTTCTAGTTCAGACTCTTTTGTGCTCCGTAGAGAGCATCAACAAATACTATCCCGGCTCCTCCTTAACCGATAACTTTTTTCACTGTGGAAAAGATCGATGTTGACACAGTTTGGGATGGCGCGTATTCTTCGCTGGTTGTAGTTATCGATAACTTTGACAGCGCGGAGAGCCCATGGGCAAGCCAGACCAGCAGGAAAACCGGACCGTCGATCCGGCTAAAGTCCCCCAAAGAAAGCTCTTTACCGGGGCGAGAATGCCGGCCGTCGGTTTGGGCACATTCGGTTCCGATCACGTGACTGCGGACCAGGTTGCGGAAGCTGTCCGTGGTGCAGCTGCGGCGGGCTATCGTCACTTCGATTGCGCCTCCGTCTATGGAAACGAAGCGGAAGTGGGCGCCTCCCTCGAACGGGTGATGGGCACGGGAATCAAGCGCGACGAACTCTGGATTACGTCCAAGTTATGGAACGACAAGCATGGCGAGAAGGACGTGATCGCCTCCTGCCGCAAATCGCTCGCCGATCTGCGGCTCGATTGCCTCGACCTCTATCTCGTGCACTGGCCATTCCCCAACTTCCATCCGCCTCATTGCGATGTCACGTCGCGCAGCCCAGACGCCAAGCCCTACATCCACGAGAGCTTCATGAAGACCTGGCGCAAGATGGAGGAGTTGGTAGACCTCGGCCTGGTGCGCCACATCGGCACCTCCAACGTAACCGTCCCCAAGCTCAAGCTCATTCTTCGTGACGCCCGCATCAAGCCCGCGGTGAACGAGATGGAGCTTCACCCGCACTTCCAGCAGCCGGAGCTTTTCAAGTTTGTCGTCGACAACGGTATGCAGCCAATCGGCTACTGCCCCATCGGCTCGCCCGGCCGCCCCGAGCGTGATCGCACCCCTGAAGATACAACGCCCACCGAGGACCCGGTCATTCTTAAGATTGCCCAGCACCACGGCATCAATCCGGCTGCCGTTTGCATCAAGTGGGCCGTGCAGCGCGGACAAACGCCGATCCCGTTTTCCATCAATCACTATTACGATAATCTCGCCTGCGTCGTCTCCGATCCGTTGACGAGCGAAGAGATGCAGGCCATTGCCGCCATCGATCGCAACTGCCGTTTGATCAAGGGTCAAGTCTTCCTCTGGAAAGACGGCCAATCCTGGGAAGCACTCTGGGACACGAACGGTGGAATTACACCGCCGTAGTGCAGTAAAGCGGATCGACCCCAGGCCCATGCTCCGCTTTTTCGAGTAAGGGCGGGATCGAGCGAAAGTCCAAAAAAATCGCCGACGAAGAAACGGAGATAGATGACATGCAGGAATCCATGATTGCCGCTTACCTGCCCGGTAACTCGACCGTCGAGATGCGCACCGTTCCCGTGCCCGCTCCCGGCCATGGCGAGGTTTTGTTGCGGATCAAAGCTTCTACCATTTGCGGTTCGGATATTCGCTGCATCTATCACGAGCATCTTGGCAAGGGACCGGAAGGCTACCAGGGAGTGATTGCGGGGCACGAGCCCTGCGGGCAGATCGTCGCCGCCGGACCCGGCTGCCGCCGATTCAAGACCGGCGATCGCGTGATCGTTTATCACATCTCCGGTTGCGGCGTGTGCAACGATTGTCGCCGCGGGTACATGATTTCGTGCACCAGCGAAAAGTATCGCCGCGCCTACGGTTGGCAGCGCGACGGCGGGATGGCGGAGTTCATGATCGCCGAAGAAAAGGACCTGATCGCGCTTCCCGACGCGCTCTCCTTTGCCGATGGCGCACAGGTTGCCTGTGGGTTCGGCACCGTCTACGAAGGGCTTGAGAAGATCGGCATCGACGGCAATCACGCCGTGCTCATTACCGGCCTGGGCCCCGTCGGCCTGGCCACCGGCGCCCTCTGCCGCAAACTCGGCGCCAACAAGATTATCGGCATCGACATTGTCCCGGAGCGCATGAAGATCGCGCTTGACCTCGGCCTGTGTGACGCCGTTTTGAAGTCAGGCCCGAACAATGTTGCGGAAGTGAAGGAGCTTACCGGCGGTTTTGGCGTGGAGCGCGCCGTCGACTGTTCGGCAAACAATGCGGCACGCGCAACGGCTATCCGCGCTACACGCAAGTGGGGTCGGATCGTCTTCCTCGGCGAAGGCGGCACGGTCGAGTTCAATCCTTCGCCCGACATGATTCACGATCAAAAAACGCTCTATGGCTCGTGGGTCACTTCAACATGGCTGATGGAAGAACTGGTCGAACGCCTTGTCCGCTGGAACCTGCACCCGGCCGACATCATCACGCACCGCTTCGCGCTCCACAAATCCTCAGACGCTTATGCACTCATGGCCTCAGGCAAGTGCGGCAAGGTTGCCGTGTGCCAGGACGAAGAGCTGAAATAAAGCCACTACGAGAGGAAACAACCAATGACCGCCTCCCTCCCCACCACCGTGCCTGATTGGAAAGCCCAATTGAGCGCCATCCTCCCGCTTTACGGCCACCGAAACTGGATCGTCGTTGCCGACTCCGCTTATCCTGCGCAATCAAGGGACGGGATTGAAACCCTCGTCAGCAGCGAAGATCAGCTTCACGTAGTGCGGCATGTCTTTAATGCAATTACTTCCAGCGCCCATATCCGCGCAAATATCTACGTGGACAAGGAGCTTGAGTTCGTCCTTGAAATCGACGCACCGGGCATCGAGGACTATCGTCGCAATCTCGCCGCTGTCTTCAGCCGAGCCCATGTCAATTCCATCCCACATGAAGAAATCATCGCCAAGCTCGACCAGTCCGCTGAGGTCTTCCACGTCCTCATCATCAAGACCGACATGACTATCCCCTACACCTCTGTCTTTTTCGAACTGGATTGCGGCTACTGGAATGTGGACGCGGAGCAGCGCCTTCGCCTCGCGATCGCGGCATTGGATTCGAAATAGAACAGACAACCAAGCTCAAGCAGGGAGACCGTATTCCGAGTCTTCCGTAACATCAGAGTTACAAAAAGGAGAAATACGGCAATGGCATTGAACAGGCGCGATTTGCTTAAGTCCTTGGGCGGTGCATGTTCCGCTCTTGCTCTCTCAAAATACGTAAAGGCCCAGACCAGGACGTTCGAAGGCACGAGACAATCTCTGCAGTCGTATCAAATCCCAGACTGGTTCCGCGATGCCAAGTTCGGTATCTGGTCGCACTGGGGTCCGCAATCGGCGATCGAAGATGGCGACTGGTATGCCCGTAACATGTATGTCCAGGGCCAACCGCAATACGATTACCACTGCGAGACCTACGGCCATCCCTCCAAGGTCGGTTACAAAGACATCGTAGGCGTCTGGAAGGCCGACAAGTGGGACCCGGATCACCTGATGGACCTCTACAAAAAGGCCGGGGCAAAATACTTTTTCAGCATGGGCGTTCATCACGATAACTTCGACCTTTGGAATTCGAAGTACCAGCGCTGGAACGCCGTCAACATGGGACCGAAGAAGGACATCGTCGGCATGTGGCAGAAGGCCGCGCGTGACCGTGGACTTAGATTCGGAGTTAGTGAACACTTATGGATAAGTTATAAGTGGTTCGCTGTAAGTCACGGCGCGGACAAGACGGGACCGATGGCCGGCGTGAATTATGACGGCGTCGATCCAAAGTTTGCGGACTTGTATCACGATGCCGACTGCGCCCGCATCATGGACCATCTGGATTGGAATGACGACGATATTCCCGAATCCTGGAAGCGCCATTACCTTGACCGCATGACCGACCTCATTGACAAGTATCAACCGGACCTTCTTTACACCGACGGGCACCTTCCGTTCGAGGACTACGGTTTGAAAATGGTGGCGCATCTCTACAACGTGAGTGCGCAATTACATGGCGGCGTGACCGAAGCCGTCTACAACAGCAAGACGGCCACCGATTGCGCCATCGGGACCTGCGCGCTCGATCATGAGCGCGGTGTCTCTGAAGCGATTGCCGCCGAACCATGGCAGACCGACACCTGCATTGGGCAATGGCATTACAAGCGGGGCCAGAAGTACAAGACTCCGAAGAAGGTGATCGATCTGCTTACCGATATCGTCAGCAAGAACGGCAACTTGCTGCTCAACTTCCCGCTGCCTAACTCAGGCGAGCTCGACTTCGAAGAACGCGAAGTGCTGGAGGGCATTACCACCTGGATGCAGGTCAACAGCGAGGGCATCTACTCTTCGCGCCCATGGAAGATTTACGGCGAAGGACCGTCAACCAAAACCAAACTCGTCACGGGCAACTTTAACGAGGACAAACAGACCGACCTCACCGCCGAAGATGTGCGATTTACCACCAAGGGCAGCACGATTTACGCATTCGTCCAGGGCTGGCCTCAGAAAGAAGCCGTCGTGCAGGCGCTTGGCCTCGGCAGCAATCAGCAGCCCGGCAAAATTCTGAAGGTAGAACTGCTTGGCAATAAGGGAGACGTGAATTGGCAGCAGAGCGACTCAGCATTGAGAGTTCAAATGCCGGCGGAGAAACTCTCCGATATCGGCATCACGCTCAAGGTCGACTTCGCTTAGCATCCGTGTCCACGGCAGCACTCTTCGGCGGTTCGGCATTGAATCCGGCCGCCGAAGAACCCTGATCGCGAGCCACCGCTGCGGCAACGCTCCCCATCGGTTCGGCTTCCGCCGCCATCTCTTCTTCATCCACTACGAGCTTGCTCTCCTTCTCCGCCATTTTGTTCACCGCCTTCACTGCTCTCTTGGATGCAGTATTCTTTCTTGCGGCTTTTGTCTTACCCATATTCGCCCCAAGAAGCGCCGACCAGCGCAATTCCGGATCGCGCGGCGCCACCTTCGCTCTGGTTATCGCCAAATCCGCCACTGCCCGCACTATCCAGTCAAAGTTTGCCGCGCCCACGGAATTCAGGTCCGCGTCCGGCACGGGATTCATGAAGTCGATGGCGTAGGGGATTCCGTCTTCCACCGCGAACTCCACCGTGTTCAGGTCGTAGCCAAGCGCCTGGCATAGTTTCAATGCGTCCTGTTCCACTCGGTACAGCAATCCCTTGCTGAATCGCGGCGGATCTTGAATGTATCGCTCGGCGTGCGGCCTGCGCGGGTCGTAGGCCATGATGCGCACTTTCTTTTGCCCCACAACGTAGCAGCGAAAGTACTCTTTGAAGTTTACGGCTTTCTGGTACATCATGCACAGATCGCGCGACTCATCGTAGGCCCTGAAGAACTCCTCGCGATTATGCACTTCATGCACATCGCGCCAACCCCCTCCGTCCACAGGCTTCAAGTATCCGTGCTCGCCCACATCGGCAAACACAGCGTCCCAATTCAGCGGATACTCCAGATTGCGCATCGATCGCTCGGTCGTTTCGCCGGGAAAGTGTTTATGCGGAAGAATCACCGTGGGCGGGACAGCCACTCCCAGTCGCCATGCCAGCGTGTAATTCAAGAACTTGTCGTCGGCAGAAGCCCAGAACGGATTGTTGATAATCACTGTCCCGTTGACAGCCGCGTGCTTCAGAAATGCGCGATAGAAAGGAATGTCGTGCGAGATGCGGTCCACAATCACGGCGTAGCGGGGCGCCTTGTCCAGTTCGACTGCGCCGGTTTGCACAAATTCCGCGCGAATGTTCTCAACGTTCCGTGCGTTGATCTGTTCCACCAGCGCGCCGGGAAAACTGTTCTCAATACCGAACAGAACTCCGATCGTTTTCATGCCGTCTTGCCCTCCACAAACCCTATTGCCCTCGCACGGCCCGCGCATGTCTCTGGAATGCCCCGGTCCAGTGTACGTCAGCCCATGGTCCAGCGACCCTTGATCCGCAATTTGGGTCAGTGCGCCCAAAAGGAGTAACCTTGAGGCAGTTGGCTGCACGGGAGGAAAACGTGAATTACCGTGTATTGACTGTGAACAGGGAGTTCGGAAGCGGCGGCGGGCGCATCGCCCAAACCATAGCTGGATGGCTCGGCTGGAAGCTTCTTGACCGCGACATCATCGACGCCATTGCGTATGCGGCCCATGTGGATAAGAACGTGGTCAGCAACTACGATGAACACGTCGTCTCATGGCTTCGCCGCCTCAATCAGCAGGCCATGCGAGGCGCGGCACTGGCGGCCGGCCTGGAACTTGGCGACAACTCGGTCTTCGATGCCGAAGAGATGGTCAAGATCTCGCAAAAGATCATCGAACAGGCCTGGTCCGATGGCAACTGCGTGATCGTCGGCCGCGGAGCTCAGTGCGTTCTTCAACACAAGTCCGATGTCTACCACGCTTTTGTCTATGCCCCGCTCCGCGATCGCATTCTACGCCTGCGCAAGCGACTCGAGAAGGGCGCAGATATCGAGCAACGTATTCGCATCAGTGGATGGCGAGCGCGCCAAATACCTGCAGCAGTACTTCGGGAAAAGCTGGTGCAACATCCACCTCTACGATCTGATGATCTCGTCCTGCGAAGATGAGGATGCCACCGCGCGCGTGATTCTCCAGGCCATGACTTGTGGAAGGGAAATTGGCGTCGCCGCAATGGAGTCAGAGCCGGAGTTGAAGGCTCAGAGCTGAAGCTCTGCTAAAAGCTGATGCGACCCCTTCGATCAATAATAAGGGGGCAAAACAGATCTCTATCGGCTCGGTCAGTGCTCTGTTCCGAGTTCCGCTATGCCTTTGCGCTCCCCATGGGCGAAACCAGCAAAAGAGTTACACTGCCTTCGGTGAGCCGCTTGTGCGGCGTTCCGCGCGGCAGCACCAGCATGTCTCCCTTTTTCAACTTGTAGGTAACCGCTCCCTCCGAGTCCGGCGCAAGCCACTCTCCCGGCCTGGTGCTGTGCGCCCCCTTCGGCGTCCCTCCCACTTCGTACACCGTAGTCCCGTCCAAAATGTAAAGCACGTGATCGCGGCCCTCGTGGTACTCAAACTCCGGAGCGCTTTTCGCAGTCTCGACGGTCAAGATAATTGTAAAATCCCTGTCCGTCACAATCGTGTTGTTGGCCGGACCGCCGTGCATCGCCTTGATCTCGTCATCCAGAGCTTCAGAGGTAAACAACCGCACTCCCGCAGCAGCTCCAACCGCCGCATCCTGGCCCTGCGCAACGACGCGTGAGTCGCCGAACGCAAAACCGGCTGCAGCCGCGGCAACCGGCGCAGTCAGCATGAAGTCGCGCCGGCTCGGATGCAATCCTGCATTTTTCAGGACAGATTTTTTCATGGCTTCGCTCCCGCATCAGTAAACCACCAAAGACCGCACCCTGTCAGCGGCTAGCGCATCTCACGCCGAATCGCATCCAGCAGCCGCCGGTCTTCCGCACTCAATGTCGCGCCCTCCAGCAGATCGGGCCGGTTGGCCAGCGTCTTGCGCAACTGCTGCTCCCGCCGCCAGCGGCGAATCTCCTGGTGGTCGCCCTTCATCAGAACCTCCGGCGCGCGCAACCCACCAAACTCCGCCGGCCGCGTGTAATGCGGATAGTCCAGCAACCCTCCGGCGCCATGCTGCGACCGCGGCACTCCATCGGTGTCTGAAGCGATCTCTTCATCCGCCACGCCAAAGCTCTCGAACTCTCCTGATGCCTCATTGCCAAGCACGCCGGGAATCAGCCGCATGGTCGCGTCCACCACCACTGCCGCCGCCAGTTCGCCGCCGCTCAAAACGTAGTCCCCGATCGACAGCTCCATATCGCAGTAGATTTGGCTGATGCGTTCATCCACACCTTCGTACCGGCCGCAGATCAGCACCACGCGGTCAACGCCGGCAAGCTCTCGCGCCGTTGACTGCGTGAATCGCCGCCCCTGCGCGGAAAGCAGAATGACGCGAGTCCCGGCTGCCTCCGTCTCGCGTTCCGCACTGGCCTTCACACCGAGCGAAGCGAGCGCCTCGGCCAGCGGTTCAGCCTTCAGAACCATCCCTTCGCCGCCGCCGAAAGGCCGGTCGTCGACCGTCCGGTGCCGGTCGTGCGTAAAGGCGCGCAGGTCGTGCACGCCTACGAAGACAAGCTCTTCAGCCAGCGCCCGGCGCAGAATTCCATTCTCGAAGATCCCGGTAAAAAAACCGGGGAAGATGGTCACAATCTCAAACCGCATACTCTCCGATCATAGTTGTTTCATGCAATATCCGCCGCAATGTGCTTTAATGTTGCCCAACTGCCATGGCTGACATTGAATCGCTGTTAAATCGCTGGCAAACGGCCGGCGTCCTGGATGCGGCTGCCGCAATCCGCATTCGCGCCTTCGAAAAACAGCAGGAAAAGCCCGGTGGCCTCCGCTGGCAAGGCATGGTCGCGCTCATCCTCGGCGCCATCCTGCTGGCCTGCGGCGTGGTTCTTTTTGTCTCCGCCCATTGGGACGAAATTGGCCCAGCCGCGCGCTTCGCAATCGTCGTCGCCATGGTCGCCATCTTTCACCTGGCCGGCGGCTACGTGCGCAAAGACTTTCTGGGGCTCTCAACCACTCTCCACGCCGTGGGGACTGTCTCAACCGGCGCGGCCATTGCGCTGGTTGGCCAGATCTTCAACATCCAGGAACACTGGCCCGCCGCGGTGCTGATGTGGGCGCTGGCCGCGCTGGCCGGATGGGTGCTGCTCCGAGATCAAGCCCAGGAAACTCTCACCTTGCTCCTCTTCCCCGCATGGATGCTCTCCGAAATCGCGTTCTACATGGACGGCTACATCGGCGAAGACGTCTATATCGGTCGATTCCTCTTCGTCTGGGCGATCTTCTTCCTGACGTTTTTCCTTGCTTCCAAGCACAGGGTCGTGCAGGGCATCCTTTTCGCCGCCGGCGCCATTGCCGCCGCAACGGGCGTGGTTTTGATGCTCTCGGGCTGGGCCTCCTGGTCGTCTGATCAGGCTTTCATCCCTTTCAGCACCCGCGTCTGGGCCTGGATCGCTCTGGCCGCTCTGCCGCTCGTGATCGCCGCCTTTCACGGACACAAGGGGCTCATCCCTCCAGCTCTCGCCGTGGCGTTTTCGATCGCACTGCCGTGGTGCTACCGGACCTGGACCGAAACCTACAACTGGGTCAACGGGGGCCGGCGCGTCTTTACGCGCACCGAGCCCAATATCGCCGCCCACGCCCTGGTAGCGCTCTTCGCGATCTTTCTATGCTGGTGGGGCGTGCGCCTTGCATCGAAGGCCCTGGTCAACCTGGGAATCGTGGGGTTTGCCGTCGCGGTGGCGTGGTTCTACTTCAGCGACATCTGGGACAAGATGAACCGCTCGCTCAGTCTGATCGGCCTGGGTGTTCTATTTCTCGCCGGAGGCTGGGCGCTTGAGAAGATGCGAAGACGAATTTTGGCGGGGATGGAATCGAGCGAATGCAAGACTCAGGAGGCGCAATGAAAATCTCGAAGACTTCCATCGTGCTGCTTCTGATCCAGTTGGCAATTGTTTCGTCGATCGCGGCCAAGTATCTTTATCAGCGCTGGACCTGCCCTCGCGTGTGGGTACACGCCGTAGCCATCGATCCGGAGACACCGATGCGTGGCCGCTACCTGAGCCTGCAACTCACGGTCGATGGCTGCCAGAGCACGCTGCCCTCCGCCAAGGCCGCCCAGTTCCCGCGAGACATCAATGGCTCGGCTATCCGGGGTCCGTATCAACTGCGCGCATCGGCGACATTCCACGCCGATCTGAAGGTCCAGAACAACCGCCTGCTGGCAATCAACATTCTCGACGACAAGAACGGGCGGCTCGGGCAGGCGGTTTCAGTGTGGCCTGGCGCGGCCTGCGACGCCATGCGGCTCAATACTCCAGTCGATTTCTACATTGCCGAGCACGCGCAAAGCCCGCTACCGCTCAAGACCGGGCCAGCAGTTGTGGATCGAAGTGACCGTCCCGCCCAATGGTCCGCCGCGCCCGATGCAGCTGGCGCTCAAAGAAAACGGCGGGTGGACGCCGCTGGCGTTCCAGTAGAAACAGAGTCGAGCGCAAGAACATCGGACGCCGTTCCGCAAGAGCCTGGTTCTGCTCCATCTACCGGCCGCATCGATGCCGAGCGCAAATTCGGAGCAAAAGACCTCAAAATAAACGATTCTCAAGGGTGTTTATAGAAAAGGTACACATACTTCTTTAGTTGGATCGATCAGCGAGTCAATCCCGAGATATGTTGTCTCCCAGCGGCTAGAGTCTCCCCAGGAACGGTCCTAGCCGAACAGAGGAGGAATATATGAAATTGAGCGCCCCCGGCCTGAGGAAACTCCTCGGGTACTTGCCGGTTTCTTTGCTTGCGTTGGCGCCACTTGCCGCGTCAAGCCAGAGCATTCAAGCCAACTTCGCAGTTCCACTTGAACTCACAACCTCCGCCACGCCAGGAGCCTGGTATGCCGATCGCTATGCGCCCGGTGCATTCCAATCCCAGCAAATTGCGCCCGACGGTACGCAGAACACCCTTGAGGAATCCATTTTTACGTCCGGATTCCAGTCTCCAACTCCAAGCTTCTACAACACGCAGGGTCGCGATTATGACCTGGTCGCCAACACCTATTCGCTGAGCATTGAGCTTTACGTTCCTGCCAGTTGGGGAACGGAAAACGCGCGCATGGCAGGGTTCTGGGCCACCGCAGAGGATACCTCGAGCGTCCTTGGGGATTACCCGATCATCGAGTTCCAGGGTCCGATCACGAGTGATCTGGGAGGTCCGGGCTATTACCCCAATGGCGGGGTGGCAGGGTTCTATGGCTTTAACGGCGTCACTGACGCCTTCGATTACATCGGACTCCCGCCGAACTTCCATTACAACTCATGGGTTCGGCTCACCATAACGCTCGTGCCCGGAGTCGGATTCCAATACTCCGTGAATGACACCATGAGCCGCCGCGGTGTATCGATCTCAAGCCCGTTCTCCGATCCCGCCGATGCAACCTTAGCTGCGGTGCTTCTCCAAGGCTACAACTACGACCAAAATTACAACATCTTCTGGAACAAGCTGACGATGACCTCGTCATCGCTTGCCTGTTCCGTGAAATTCGGCAGACCTTCGCGACACGATAGAGACCATCGGTAACCGAGCCGCCGAAATCAGCCTCAATTCGGCACGATCACAAACTCGACGCAGGGGCAGACTGTTCTGCCCCTGCACCTTTCAACGCCCTGAACCACTTTAATTGAGATTTTTCGAGGCTCCCCATACGGCGAGGTTGAGAATCAGCCGGTTCCTGTTCCGCTCGGGCTCAGCTTTTTTTCGTCGCGTTCAAATCGATTAGCCCTTCGGGCAACGCCATCTCTACGCGCCTGGCTTCGAGATCGATCTTCCGCATATAGCTCTTCGCGAAGGGCACCAGGACTTCATCGGTTGACCCGGGAGCACGGACCACCAGCAGCGCCACGGGTCCGGCTGTTCGGTCGACGTCTTCAATCTCGCCGATGAGGTTTGGCTGTGCGCCGGCAACGTCAACGAGGGCGCAGCCGATCAGGTCGCCTATATACACTTCGCCGCCGGTGAGCGCGGCGCGCTCCGTTCGCGGAATGGCGACGATCAGTCCGGCCATCGTTTCGGCATCGGTGATGGAATCGATGCCGCCGAATTGCAGGACAACACCGCCCTTGTGCAGCCAGTGGTTCGCGAGCGCAACTTCGCGCGGCGCCGCAGAGCTGCCGGCCTTTGCATTCTCTCGCAGGAGCCAGAGCTGGCGGCGTTCTGCAAATTTTTCAGGAAAATCGGTGAGGATGTCGGCGAAGACCTCGCCTTTCCGCCCCTGGGGGCGGCGGATACGAGCCAGCCAGGTCCACTCAGGTTCCTGGCCAGTTTGCGCGGCCTGCTGCGGCGCGATTCCATCCGGCGGGACGGGGGAGCCGGATGCGTGAGCCTCGACCATTCTAGCCTTCGTCGTCCTCTTCGAGGATGTCGAGCGTGTAGCGATGGTGCAGCTTCATGCTCACGGCGCCCAGAATCGTGCGCACCGAACGGGCGGTGCGGCCCTGTTTGCCGATGACTTTGCCCACGTCCTGCGGCGCAACCCGAAGCTTGAGGACGGTGTTTTCGTCGCGGTCCACCGATGCGACTTCGACCGCCGCAGGCTCATCCACCAGAGCCTGGGCGATCTCCCGGACCAGTTCGGCTACCGACGTTGGTGCGCTCATATCGTTTTGGGTCATGTTCTTGCCCCTGACCAAGTGCGTTTCAAAAAAACGACACCCTGAATCTGTGCGCGAATACTATCAGCACACACCCATTGCCGTCAGCAATTCTATGCAGGAATTGTTTCCCGCGTGCATTCCTCTGGGAGAAGCCGGGGAAAATCAGGCTACCGCAGGCTCCGCAACCGGGGCCGGGTTCTTCGTAACCAGCTTTTCCACGATTGGAGACAGCTTTGCGCCCACGCCACGCCAGTAGGCGACGCGCTCGTGCTTCAACTCGACCGAAGCCGGGTTGGTGCGGGGGTTATAGGTTCCGACGACCTCGATCGAACGGCCATTGCGGGCGCGGTCCTTTTCGATGACCACGATACGATAGTAGGGCTGCTTGCGGGCGCCAACGCGCGCCAAACGAATCATCACCACGGCGATACGGTTCCTTTCAAATTCCAATGCTCTGTTGCTGTCTTTGGAGTTCTTCCGGGCTGACGGCCATTTGGGTTCCGGCTCGCCCCGCCAATAAAAGGGCCGGACAAGAGTGCCCAGCCGCACAAGACACAACATCTAAGTATCGCTGAAAATGGGCAGTTGAGCAAGTTTTCAGGCCTGCCTGCTGGTTTTTCGGGCTACGCAACGAAACTGTAAGAAACTTCGTCCCTCGGGGACTACCTTGAATGTGAAGCAGATCCAGCCCATGGAAAACGCCGAAAACCTCCGGAACAGGCGATTCGAGGAAGCCGCTGCAGCCTACGGCCCGGCGCTGGAACGGCTGGCCCGCGCTTATGAGGCCGACCTCGACGCCCGCCGCGACCTGGTGCAGGAGATTCTGATCTCTCTCTGGACAAGCCTGGAAGGTTTTGACGACCGGTGTTCCCTGCGCACCTGGGTTTACCGCGTGGCCCACAACACGGCGGCATCGCACGTGGGCCGGCGAATGCGCTTGAAACAACACACTCTCGTCGGCCTGGAGGATCTGGCGGAACTCGCAGACAGATCGGATGGTGAGAAGGCGGTGGGCCAGGCCGACACCCTCAAAAAGCTTTATGAGTTGATCGAGCAGCTGAAGCCGCTGGACCGACAGGTGATGCTGGCCTATCTGGAAGGCATGGACGCAGCCTCAACGGCGGAGATTACCGGGCTTTCGGCGCGGAACGTGGCTACCAAGATATTCCGCATCAAGCAGGTGCTGGCTCAGCGATTCCAGGAGCGCGGATCGAAACCCCAGGAGCAAGGCCCGGCGCTCCAGGGCCGCGAGCAGGGAGGGTGCCATGAACGATGAGTCCCCGCAGGATCGCAGGATGAGAGAGCTTTGGCAGGATCAGAAAACGGAGGGAGTGCGTATGTCTGTTGCAGAGGTACAAGCAAGTGCAGGCAAGTTTCAGCGCAGGATCAAGAACAGGAATGCCCGTGAATATGTGGCGGCAGCAATGGTGGTGGCCTTCTCTGGCTTCGAGTTCTGGAGGGCCGGAGACATGCTTGTGCGGATTGGTTTCGCCTTGTTGATAGCCGGGGTGGTCTACGTGGCCTGGCAGGTGCACGCCAGGGGCTCTTCGAAGGCGATTCCCAAAGATGCGGGTCTTTCGAGCTATGTCGAATTCCAGCGGCACGAGCTGGAACGTCAGCGCGATGCTTTGACCCGCGTGGGTCAATGGTACCTTGCGCCGATTGTTCCCGGAATGGCCGTGCTGCTGGTAGCCTTTGGTCTTGCGAATCCGGGACACTTGAAGCTTATATGGCTTGTCATTGCGATTGAGGCGTTGGTGGGTTGCGCCCTATTTGCAGGGGTTGCCAAGCTGAACAGCGCAGCCGCGCGCAAGTTGCAAAAGCAGATCGACGATCTTGAGGACGGAGGGCGGGATAGCTGACCTGGCCGACGGCGAAGAGAGGAAAGGCATCGGCACTCTTGGCTTTAACGAGGAGCACAACCCAGGCTGCTAAAGTAACTAGCAACAGGCCCTTCTCCAACTGGCCGTTTCAAACCTCGGAGCAGGCAAGCAGTGAATCGCGAGTATCAGAATCGGCATTCCAGCCCCCTCGGTCGGACCATGGAAATGCTTGTTTTTGGCCACGCCGGGATGCCTGTTCTGGTCTTTCCCACCTCAGGCGGGCGCTTTTACGAGTTTGAAGATCGAGGCATGGTCGCAGCACTCGCCGATAAAATCAGCGCCGGCCACTTGCAGCTCTTCTGCGTGGATTCCGTGGATAAAGAGAGCTGGTATAACCGCAGCGTGCCTCCGCGCTGGCGTATCGCACGCCACCTGCAGTACGAAGCTTATCTGCTCACCGAGGTGGTTCCCTTCATCCGCAGCAGGAACAACGACCAGCGCATGGTGGCCCTCGGATGCAGCTTCGGCGGTTACCACGCCGCAAATATCGCGCTCCGTCATCCAGACATCTTCACCGGAATGGTGTCCTTGTCCGGCGCCTTCGACCTATCGAGCTTCCTGGACGGCTACTACGATCAGGACTGTTACTTCAACCTGCCCACGCACTACCTGCCCAGCCTGAACGACCCATGGTTTCTCGATCGCTACCGGAACAGCACATTTGTGTTCGCCACCGGCCTGGACGACCATTGCCTCGACCAGAATCGGACTCTCCACCGCATCCTCACCGAAATAGAAATTCCGCATCGGTTTCATGTGTGGGATTCAGAGAACGTCCACGACTGGCCCACATGGCAGCGGATGGTGCAGCAGTATCTCTGAAACAAAGTGCGCGCGGCGCTACGTCGTATCGACATGGAGACACGCTGAACCAAAAGGCAACTTGGTGAGAAAATTATAGGAAGCTGCATTGAGAGTTCGACCCAAAGGAGATTGCCCCATGAGCATACTCAATCCCTACGACAGCTTTCTCGATGGCCGCCCCGTCCAGACCATCCTCGCGGCGACGCCCGCCGAGTTGGTCAAAGTGCTCGATGCCATCGGCCCTGCCAAGGCGTCCACCCCACCCGCGCCCGGCAAATGGAGTCCCGCCCAGATCGTTGCCCACCTCGCCGACTGCGAGATTGCCTTCGGTTTCCGGCTGCGCCAGACACTCGCCGAAGACGAACCCATCATGCAGCCCTTCGATCAGGACAAGTGGGCCGCGACCTACACCGGCATCGCGGCAACTCAGGCGCTGGCGGCCTTCACGGCCATGCGCGCCTGGAATCTACGCCTGATCGATGACGCTCTTCCAGCCGCAGCCGGCCGAAAAACCACGCACCCCGAACGCGGAACCATGACCTTCCAAATCATTGTTGAGACCATGGCAGGCCACGACCTGAACCATCTGGGCCAGTTGCAGCGTATCGCCAAGACGTAACAGCACCTGCCGGAACACGCGGGGTGTTAGCATCAATAAGACAGATGCAAACTAAAAAACTTAAGATCATTCCCCTCGGCGGACTGGGCGAGTTCGGCATGAACTGCCTCGCGCTGCGCTGGGAAGACGACATTATCGTGATCGACGCGGGCCTTATGTTCCCGGAGTCGGAGTTGCTGGGCGTAGATATCGTTGTACCCGATATCACCTACCTGATTGAGAACAAGCAGCACGTCCGTGCGATCGTCCTGACCCACGGGCATGAGGACCACATCGGCGGCTTGCCGTGGATTTTGAACGAGCTGAAGGTTCCCGTCTACGCGACGGAGTTCACGCTGGCCTATGTTGAAGGCAAGCTCGAAGAACATGAGTTGCTCGGACGAGATTGAACTGATCGAAATTGCGCCGAAGGAAAAATTTACCATCGGGCCGTTCACGATTGAGCCGATCCGCGTGACCCATTCGCTGGTCGATTGCGTGGCCCTGGCTGTCGAAACTCCAGTCGGCGTTGTCATCCACACCGGCGACTTCAAAATCGACCTCGCGCCCCTCGACGACAAGGCCTTCGACCTGCACACCTTTGCCGAATACGGCAAGCGCGGCGTGCTGGCGCTCTTGCAGGACTCAACGAATGTGGAGCGCTCGGGCTACACGCCAAGCGAGCGCGCGGTGATTCCACGTCTCGACGAGATTTTCTCTCGGACCAAGAAGAAGCTCTTCTTTACCTGCTTCTCTTCGTCGATTTACCGCATGCGCATCGCCATGGAACTGGCGCGCGCGCACGGCCGCAAGGTGGCCATTGTGGGCCGATCGATGATGGAGAGTACAGAGATTGCGCAGGACCTCGGTTACATCGACATCCCGCCAGGCCTTGTCATTCAGCCCGGCCAGATGCGCGACTACCCGCCCGAGCAGTTGATGATTCTGATCAGCGGCACACAAGGCGAACCCATGAGTGCTTTGAGCCGCGCCGCCGTTGACAACCACAAGCACGCGCGGATCGAGCCCGGCGACACAGTCGTGCTGAGCTCGAGAATTATTCCCGGCAACGAGAAGAGCATCTTCCGCGTCATCGACCATCTTTACCGCCGCGACGCCAACGTCATCTGCGACGATGGCGCCAACGGCCTGATTCACGTCAGCGGCCACGGATGCCAGGAAGAGATGCGCCTGCTCATCAATCTGGTACGGCCCAAGTACTTCATTCCCGTGCACGGCGACTATCGCAACCTCCGCAAGCATGCCCAGGTGGCTATGGAAACCGGTGCTGTAGAGCACGCTATCGTGATTGAAGATGGCGATGTGCTCGAACTCGACAAAAACGACGCCCGCAAAAAAGACAAAGTAACCGCGGGCCGCATCCTGATCGACTCCGGCTCCTCAATCGATGTGGTTGAAGACCTGGTGATTCGCGACCGCCGCATCTTGTCGGAAGACGGAATCGTGCTTGCGGTTCTGGCCATTAACAAGCGCACCGGCAAGGTTGAGCAGCAGCCTGAAGTGGTGATGCGCGGCTTTGGCGGCGCAGACATCACTGACCAGGCCCGCGAAGCGGTGCTCAAGACGCTCGACGGGCTGAACACCGAGCAGAAAGCCGACTACGGCATGGTGAAGGAAAAAGTGCGCGCGGACCTCAAGCGCCTTATCCAGAAAACTACCGGCCGGCGTCCCATGATCATGCCGGTAATTCTGGAACTCTAAAACCGGTTGCATAAATGGTCCTGTAGCAAGGGCACGGCGTTTTAGAGGCTGTTACGAAACCCGGCTGAACCCATGTTTTGCATTAAGGGAACGACCTCGCAGGCTGTTACGAAACCCGGCTGAACCCATGCTTTGTAACAAGGGCACGGCTTCAGCCGGGCCGTAACCAACACAAAATCGACGAGGGCTTCAGCCCCTGCAATTGACCAATCTCGAACAAACTCCGCGGCTGGCGGGTTTCGTAACTGACTGTTTTGCCCGGGTCACAAGAGGCGCGTAAATAGCGGGGGTTTCAACCCCTGCAGGACCCCACGCCGTCCGGACGGCATCCATGCAACCAGTCCCAAACCGCTCCATGAGCCAACTCTAGGCGGCGCCGGCAACCTGGCCGCGCTGAAACTCGCTTTCAGCGCGCCGCACTCTCATCGGTGAATCCGCTCCATCCCTGGCTCGCGGCAAAGAGCGCTTGCCAATGAATACTTCGCCCAGTTCGAGGCGCGCATTTCCTTCCAGGTCAAGAAAGCTGGCCTTGCTCTCCCTGCAGAGAACCCGTGCCTCCTCGGAAAAATGAGGCGCGATCAAAACCGGCGTCGTATTCGCTGAATTCCCTGAGGTCTGCCCCTGAAATTCTTTGAGTGCCATGCGCACATGTTCGGGCCGGCCGCTGGCCCTCACCTTGCACACCAGCGTATGGCTGTGGCCCTGCACGTCGAGATAAGCCAGTATATCCACTTTGAGATCAGCCCTCGGCGAATCCAGCTCAATGCTTTTTACCTTGATCTGAGAAACGTGGTGAAGCACGGAATTGAGAGCCTCCGCTGCTGCGTTCCGCATCGCTTGCATTGAAACGGCAACACTCATTGTGAACCTCCATTCCTGGCCGCGCTGCGTTCGGCGACCCGTTTCCCTAAATTCCATTCCGCGAAATGGACGCCAGCCTGAAAGAGTTCTTGCCCGCAGGAATCATTTCGACGGGGATTGGGGTTCGGCACGGCCGGTCGCGCATCAGTTTCGCTTGCAACCAGTCGCACAACCGGGGATCGTGTATCTCCGGCTGGCCGTCCCAGAAACGGGGCGGCAATCCGCATTCAATTCGCAGATGATCCAGTTGCAGCTCGACGGCGTCTGTGTGTTTAGAAAAATAGCGCCGGACGTTCTTCACTCCCACATAGAGTCCTGAAACCCGGAGCCCATCGTATTGAGTCTTCACTACCATGGCTTACCTCTAATTGGTTCGACGACCCAAGAGGTCAGTTAGGGGGATTGCTGTAAAGCCACGTGCCGCCTATAAAAGGGCGCGGCATGGACCGTCAAAATGCAAATTTCGATCTGATGCGTCGCTGGGTCAGGCCCTGGCCAAGAGGGCAGTTGAAGTTTCGATCGACAGGATATTGGACGCAATTCGCGTGCATCCGTTTTGCCCGGCGGAGTGTTCATCCGGCGAGCTTGACGTCATGCAAATGCACTAACCTGCGCAGCGACGTTACACCTTCGCCAAGCGGACTAACTGCGCACAAGAATGTCGATCGAGTCCGGGGGAGCAAGGTAGGCCAGGAGAATTCAGACAAGCGCTTCAGCGGCATACCTGACCGCCTGCGTCTATTCCCGAAGTGTCTGCGAGGATATTGACTCTCTTTTCCTCAGGTGTCAAGACGTTGTTTGTGAATATTACTCGCGCCCGCGATTCTTTCTCCTAAAACGGACGGAGATGCGTCGACATTGCTAGACTGGATCGCTTTGCGCCAGCCCCGCAGTTTTCTGGATTGGACAATGTTTCTCGCAACCGCAGCGTATTCGCAGCGGGGTTATTACGCAGGGGATAGGCCTGGCAAATCTCTTGCGAGCGATGCCAGGCCCAACAGTTTGTGAGAGTTGTGTCTTGCAACAGCAGGGCGCAGGTTCACCGCCATGCCGCAAGGGAACCTTTTTTCTCGGAGCTGAATCAGGCAACCCGAGGGGAAGTTTCAGCTCTGCTGATCGTTCGTCCCTTCTTCTTTCTTCTCAATCAGGTTGGTTACAGCTTCAGTGCCTTCAAATCCGACCACTGCGGCAATGCCTTCTGAGACGATTCCCGCATTCGGATCCAACTTCTTTGCGCCTTCAACCGCCACCGCGGCTCCTGCCAGTTCTTCGAGCAAACCCATGTCTTTCTCCTTTTCAAACTTGAAAGTCCAAGCCCGGACGGGCTCCGGTTTCCCTTTTGATTCGTAGAATCTACGCGTATCGGGAACGTAATTGCAAGCACAAAGAATCGACCGCAGTGGAAAACACAATCGGCTTGATGCCTTCCAGAGTTTCTTCAAGGTCAGGTCGCCGTCGCTTCGCCCAGCTCACCCATCATCCCGGCATCGATCGCCGGATTTGCCTCCCCATCCGAGGTGGCAATCAGTTCCTTCGGCACCAGCAGAAGGGTTGGCAGGATCAAAGTGAAGATGGCGGTCATCGCGATCACGCAGTAGAGAAACCCGTGGGTTGGACTCAGACCATAGATCTTCGTTCCCAGAACATCGCTGCCACGGAAAGCAAGGTTATTCACGGACTCGGCCATCATCATCAGCGTTCCCTGCAACCCTGGCGGGCACGATCGAATCGCCAGATCGTAAAAGGCCGACGAACCGAACCCGCTCATCAAGCCCATGGGCACGGCCATCGCCAGGGCCTGATTGCTCGAGTGGATAAAGGCCAGAGGAATCATCGACGGCACTCCAACGATCGCTCCCCACCATAAGAGCCTGCGCGTCGGAAACCGCGTGCATAGCAGCCCATACACCACGACCGACGGAATAAAGGTGCCATAGTACATGCAATTGAAATATGCATAGATCTCATCGGGCGCGTGCACCTGATTGCTGAGATAGAACTGCATGGGCGTGTTGTACCCCGGCATGAAATTCCAAAGCAGGATGATGATCACCGCTGGATAAACGGCGCGATGCTTTGCGAGCCGTTTCAGATCGTCGACAAAGGTTGAACTGCGCGCCTGCGGGTTCTCGTAGGCATGGCTAAAGACGGCGCGGGGCTTCCAGAAACCGTAAAGGAAGAATGGAAAAGTAACCCCGGCCGCCAGAAGAAAGGTCTCGCGCGGTGAAAGATGTTCTGTGATAAATCCCGAAGCAAAATAGGCGGAAATGTAAGAGATATATTTGAAAGTCATCCAAAGCGCACTCAGGCGCCCGGACATTAATTCTTCCTGCCCGATCAAAGCAATCAGAGCCTGATAAGCCGCCATCAAAAACCTGAAAACAATCATCGCCAGGAACATTCCGATAAGCAGTCCCGAGTAAGACAGTCGAGTTAGAGCCAGCCAGCCGAAGACGATCATCCCCGCCGGCCCGAAGAGTCGGAAGTATCCTCGGTCGCGCAAGCCAAACGGATCCCAGAGATCCCGCGTCATGCCAAAGATGAAGCCGACATACAACGGAACCCCCGTCAGCAGCCGGAAGAGTGACACCTGCGAGGCTGTCGCATGAAGGTGGTTCTTCAACATGAACGCTGTTGGAATATCCAGCAGGATTTCCGGCGTAACCATGTTCATCAACAGCGTCAACGAGCTGAAGTAGAGGAAGAGCTTCTGATTTTTTGACAAAGATTCGGTTCGTTCGACCATCGGGGATGCGCTAGTCTAGCACCCACCCGTTCGCTTGTCAGCGAATAATTACCGGGATTGCTGGACGAAAAGCCAGATCGCCGGGTCTCAAAGGATCGGAATTCCGGCCTGTGCGCTGGTGATCAGGCGCCGGCTGACCTCGTACTTGGTCTTCCGGCGCCTATCGGGCCAAACCGCACCCGCCGTCCAGTGTCCGCAAATTCCTCAGGCGTGAGAGGCAGCGATCGGCCGGTTAAAGCTCCGTGGAGAGACAAACGCAGCTCCTCGGCTTGTGTTTCTGGTTGGGGCTTCTACTTGAGAGTCGCCCCCTGCTTCTCCCACCTTGAACGATCCAACCAGTTTCGAGAGTTGGTCAGCCAGGCTGGAAAGTTGCTCGCACGCCTGTACAGATTGCTGTGAGCTGGCCGCGGTGCGTTCAATAATGGAGACAATCTCATTCACGCTGGTTACCACCGATTGCGTGGAATACGACTGCTCGGTAGCTGCAGAAGCAATCTGGGTCACCATTTTTTGCACCGATTCCGATCCTTGGATGATGCTGTCAAGTGCTTCGCCCGCGGAGCGCGCGGAGTCCACGCCGCTCTGCACATGGCTCACACTGGAGCGCACGGCTGCCACGGCCTCAAGCGTTCCCTGCTGAATGGCGCGCACTGTTTTATCGATTTCCTTCGTCGCAGAACTGGTGCGCTCCGCCAGGCGGCGGACTTCGCCCGCAACCACGGCGAATCCGCGCCCATGTTCTCCTGCCCGCGCCGCTTCAATGGACGCATTGAGCGCCAGAAGATTGGTCTGTTCGGCGATCTCGTCAATTACATTGATGATCTTGCCAATCGCGTCGCTGGAGCGCCCGAGTTCTTCAATCTGGGACGAAGTCTGCTGGTTGGTTCTTAACAGATCCTCGATAGTTTCGACGGTGGCTTGCACGGTCTGGCCGCCCGAGTGTGCGCTTTCCTCCGCCTTGCGCGCATCCACGGCCGCAACCTGCGTATTCTCGCTAATCTCCTTCACCGCCGTCGACATCTCGCTCATCGTTATCGCAATGTGCGATGCCTGCTCCTTCTGCACCGTAGACTGGCTTGCGGTCTCCTCGGCTGTAAGAGCCAGCTCGGTTGCTGCCGCTCCCAGTGTCTCTGCATGAGCGGCCACCCGCCGCACGATGTCTTCAATCCGGGCGATGAAGACGTTGAACCAGATGCCGACTTCGTCAATTTCGTTGTTGCCATTCACCTCGATGCGGCGCGTCAAATCGCCTTCGCCCTCGGCGATATCCTGCAGACGCAGTGCCAGGGAACTAAGCGGCAACACCACCTTCGATTGGATCACCCACCAGGCGACGGCGCAGATGACCATCACAAAACAAAGCATCACAAGACCGGCGATCCGGCTCCGAACAGACCACGCATCCACCGCGTCGAGTTGTTTTTGGAAGTTGGCGGAGATGCCCTTGTTGAACGCGCTCATCGCATCGCCAAAAGCGGTGTTGTCTTTGCCCAGGGCCCCCACCTGGGCCATTAAATCGTCGCTGGGTGTTCCGCTGGTAGACAAAATCGCGGTGTAGATGCTGTGATCGCGCGTGCGCAGCGCAGAAAACTGCTCGTTCAGGGCCTCGGCCTGCTTCCCCAGTTCCGGCGACTCCGCCAGCGACGCCTTCACGTCCCCCAGGGCGACTGCGGTAGCTTCCGCATCCGATTCCGCGCCCTTCAGCGACCCCGCATCCTGCAGCACCACTGCATCGCCATAGCGCTTCTTCATCCGCTCGAACGAAGCCGATGCTTCCTGCATGCGCATGGCCGCCGGAAACAAGGAGGAGGATATCTCCGACATCCTGCTGTGCGTTGCCGAGGCAGTCAACTGCACCATGCCGAGCAAAGCAAGATAACCGGCTGCCAGCACGGCCAGGATGCCGAGGATTCTCGACTTGATTTTCATATTTCCGAACATTTGGCTCACCTTACGCCAGGGCTCTTGCGGGCTCATCTTGCCAGTGCCTTTCGACACCGGCAAGATGGTTGCGGCATTGCGCATCCTCCTGGCGGGATGCGCAATGCTCGGTTGTCAACATTGTTTGCGGCGAATCATCCGACCGAGCTTCACCTGATCGTCAGCACCTTGACGCCCTCATGCGCTGTTGCTTTGCCGATGTAGCCGATGGCGCCTGCATTGTGGGCAACAAACTCCACAACAGCGGCGTCTGTGTCCAGACTCTTCGGCATCGTTCCCTGGCCGGAAAAGACCAGGCTGCGCCATCCTGCGCGATAGGCAGTATCGTTCTTGCCGATATACGCCTGAAGAAACTCTTCGTGGGCTGTACCGGCCTTGAGCAGAATCGGCACTACGTTCGCGCCGCCAAGTGATGTCGACGCGCCCGTAAAGACATCCTTCAAATCGTTCTTCGATACCTCGGAGGCTTTAACGCTGGGGTTGGCGATCACAATCACCTGGGCCTTGGCCTGGACAATAAAGATCGACGCGGATGCTAGAAGCAGAAATGAGCAAAGTAACTTTTTCACGATGAGCCTCCTTTCTAGAAGCTGTAACCGGTTCGAACAACGATGGCGTTGGTGTTGTCTTTAAGACCGTTTGAATTGACGCTTGTATAGAAACCGTCCGGGTACATGGCCTCGCCGTTGCCGGCCATGAAGTGTCCCTCGACCTTCACCGTAAAGTTCTTTGGAAGCGAGAACTTCGCGGTCACAACTTTGTCGAAGTCGCGTTTCTGGGGATCCGTGAAGTCGGTATCGATACTCATTCCACCGGGAACCAGCGGCCCGCCGTTGAAATTAATTCGATAGTGCGAGTAGTAAGCTCCGCTCTCAAGCCAGTTGTTGATTTTGTACCCGCCGCTGACGTACCAACCGCGCGTATCTGCGAAGAACCAGGTTCCACCGTTGAAGACGTCCTTCTGTTGGTAGTAACGCTTGTACTCGGACTCGGCGTGGAACCGGTTCTTGATGTATTCGCCATAATACTGATTGGTCCAATCCTTGTTTGACCATTCCGCGTACGGCTCTCCGAAGAATGTTCCCTTGCCGGTGATGAACTCGTTCAAGCGCGAAATGCCAACCGTGAGCCCGCGCACAGGTGTCATCCAACGAAAGTCACCGCCGTAGATCGGGCCACCATAGCTGTTCAGATAGATGGAAACGCCGGGAGCGACGTGCGCCAGCAAGTAGGGATAGCCGCTGTATTTGCTGTCCGAGCGGCGCCCACCGTATGCCGTATAGGCAACGGTTCCGTAATTCCTGGGCAACCTTGCTCTGCCATAGATATCGCCGCCCACATGAGCAATGGTGGTATCGCGAAGATCGGTGGGGTAAATGCTCTGCGGCAACAGGGCAAATGTGTGGTCGAAGTCCATGTCCTGTGTGTCGGTGAACAGTCCCAACACCGTCTTTACCTTGCCGCCGCGGAAACCAAGCCAGGGCTTGTAGCGAAAATCGGCCATATAGAAATCGAATTGCGGGTGCCAGTCGCCCAACTGCCCGAGTTTGCGATCGTAGCCCTGCGCCGCAACACGAAACTTGCTTGTGAACTGCGAGCTCAGGTTCAAGCCAATGTCAGTGAAAGCGCCGCTGCCGCCGCCGCTGGTGTTCATGGTCAGCCAGTTGTTGTCGTTCGTCTTGATATAGCCCTGGGTTCCGAATCCGTGTACCTGAACGGACTTTGATCCGATCTTGAACTCCTGCGCGTGCATGCAGATCGAAGCTGTCAGGGCGATAAACAGTGTTCCTGCAACTGTCTTAAAGAGCGTTTGCTTCATGGCCTATTCCTCCCGGTCGATGGCTGACAGAGTCTTGCCCAATCGGCGAAGATCCGTGTCGGCTCTGGGGCCAGGCGCGTGCGAACAAGCTCGCTACCTGCCAATTAAGACCGCATACAGGTGGCGATAACTTATTCCCGTATGGAATCTGAACCCTTTATCGGCGGGGAAGTACTCCACTTTAGCGTTGGGGCGAGGCGGCGGAAGTCAATCGAATTTTCATCAGGCGTGGGGAATGTACTAATGCAAGCCGTTTCAATAATCTAATATTTCGTTGCTAACTCTAGCTTGCGATCGATTGTGTGTGGATTCGCTGTCGATTATGTGTACAGTGGCTTAACCTGCGGGGGCCCCGCGCAAGGATATCCAGTAGAAACGGCGCCAGCAGAAGAGGCAGCGCACGGGATGCAGGCCGAGCAGGACGAGGAACTGATCGAAGGGACGCAACTCGGCCGCTTTGAACTTGACCGAATTGCAGCTTGGGCATTTGCGCATGATCAACGGGAGCCACGGCGCCCAACTGGGCCGGAGCCAATTTGTTTTGTTCATGTCGCCGGTCCCTCCCTCATTTTGCGGTAGAGCGTTAAAGAACGATCTCGAAGTTCGGAGTTGAATGTGCGTCGAGCCAGGAGAGCAAGCATCGAATACTTCCCGTAGCCAGGGCCACGGTTGAATCGGCAGCGCCGTAATACAGGCGAATGGTGTCTCCGTCCGCGTCGATTGTTTGACCGCAGGGGAAGACGACGTCCTTAACGTCTCCGCCGCGCTCGTAGGGCTCTTCGGGTCCGAACATCCACGAGTTTCCGCGTTGCAGGCAGACCTCAGGCCGGTCGAGATCGAAGAGCGCCAGACCAAGACGGTAGATGCTTCCCGAAGCCGTTTGGCGGACACCGTGGTAGATGGTGAGCCATCCCTTTTCGGTTTCGATGGGAGGCGAGCAGAGTCCGATCTTGTTGGCATCCCACCATCCGCCTCGGCGCGCTTCCAAAATGACATTGTGGCTTCCCCAATGCCGGAGGTCCGGCGAATAGGAGATCCACATGTGCGCGCCAAGCGTAGTCACAGGGCGATGGATCATTGCCCACCTGCCGCCAATTCTGCGCGGCAGCAGTGCGGCGTCTTTGTCTTCAGGAGGCATGATGACGCCCATGCGCTCAAAGCTTTTGAAGTCCCTGGTGAGCGCCAGAGAGACGCCGGGGCCGCCGCGGGCAAACGAGGTGTAGGCCACAGCATATTGCTCCAGTTCCGGCACATAGGTAATGCGGGGATCTTCAATGCCCCAAATCTCCTCAGGGAAATCGCGCGGACTGCCGGCGAGGGTTGGCTTTGGGTCAATCCGCCAGCCATCCACTCCATTGGCTGACCGGGCTGCGCACAGATGCGAAAGTCCGGTCCTGCTTTCCACGCGGCACAAGAGCAGTGTGTCTCCGTTTTCAAGCCGTACAGCGCCGGCATTGAATACGCTATTGATCGGATAAGGCCAGTTTTCCCTGCTCAGGATGGGATTCCCTAAGTGGCGCGTGAAAAGTTGGTGATCGTCACATTCCTTCATCGCCGGTTGCTTCAGACGGTTCGACTCCGCTGCCGCAGTGGGAGGGTTGATAGAACTCAATAGGTGACACTCATTTCCTTTTGCTGTTCGATTGCGCTTGTGACCTTGGCTCCCTGCATGTCGAGCAGTGCCATCAAGAAGGAAAGGGTTGACTCGGCTCCCTGGTTTTCATTGACGCGATCGGGATGAAGACCATCTCTGCATCCTCCCGTGGCCGCGTCGTAAAGTGGAACGCGCAAATCATTTTTTCCCAGGAACCAGGTGAAGACCCGGTGAGCTTCCTTAAGCCAGCGCTCCTGGTGCGTGAGCCTGTAGGCCTCAAGGCAGGCGGAGATTGTGGAGCAGGCCTCGACGGGCTGCTGATCGAAACGCGCCTTCTCCTGGCCTTCGGCATAGAATCCGTTAGAGCCGATGGGCACATAGGTTTCGGCGTTTTCGCAGTGTTGCGCGGCAACAAGCCACTCCAGCGATTCGATTCCCGCGGCCATCATGCGTTCGTTTTCGCTGCGCCAGCCGGCAAGGATCAGGGCCTGCGACAAGCGCGCATTGGAGTAGGAAAGGCTCTTCTCGAACCAGTTCCAGCCTTCACCGCGGCTACGTTCGTAAATGTCCAACAAACGATCACCGAGCGCGTTGCGCACTCCCTGGATCGCCCTGTCGCCGGGGAACCAATCAAGGTAAGCCTGCATGCCGAGGATGCTGAAAGCCCATGCGCGCGGGCTGCTGAACTTTGCAACCGCCGGCACAGCGGCCTCAAACAATCTTCCCGCGGCTCCGCGCAAACCCGCATCCCGCGAGTGTCCCAGCACAGAACCCACTGCCCATAGCGCACGGCCGTGGCTGTCTTCAGAGCCAACCTCTTCAAGCCATTTTCGATCGTATCCGAGAAAGTTTCTGAATCGGCCGCTATCGGTATTGAACGCAAGCCAGAGGAAGGCCAGGTATCTGCGCGATAGGTTGGGATGATCGGCGTTGCCGTTGTAGAGGATGCTTTCATCCAACTGCATCGACACCACCAGGGCGCGAGCGTTGTCGTCGGTTGTATAGCCTTCCCGCGTGTTTGGCACCGAAAAAATGGCGTGCTGCAACATGCCGGTGTCGTCGGTCATGGTGATCAGATGGCCTGTATTCATGGCCGGCAGGCGATCCATCGGGTCTGTGCGACCCATCGCGTCTTCGTCGGTCTGCGCCGCTCGCGGCTGCAACGAACGCTCGAATCGGGCTCGCTGAAAACTCGCCATGTAAGCCCGCGCCGTCTTCGGCCAAGTTGTTCCACGCGAGTAGAGATAAGCTCTTTTCCGCATGGCATGACGCTCCGCATCGTTTTCAAGCAGGGCCAACACTGCTTCCGCAATTGCCTCCGGCTTGTCGAACGGAACGATCACGCCCCGCTTCTCCGCCAGCAGCTCCCGCGCGTGCCAGTAGGGCGTGGAGACGATGGCCTTGCCCGCGCCGAGCGCAATGGCCAGTGTGCCGGAAACAATCTGCGCCTCTTGCCTGTAGGGCGTGATGTAGATATCCGCGGCACCAACACTCTCGACAAGCTCCTCGGTGCTAACAAAGCGGTCGTTGAAGATCAATTGGCCTGAAACGCCAAGCTCCTCCGCAAGCGCCCGCAGACCCTCGCGATAGGTTTCTCCATCGCGCCGCCGGATATGGGGATGGGTCACGCCGGAAACGATATAGACCACCTTCGGATGCCGCTCGAGAATCGCAGGCAACGCACGAATCACGTTTTCGATGCCCTTGTTGGGAGAGAGCAAGCCGAATGTGAGAAGGACTGACTTGCCTTCCGTTCCAAACTTGTCCTTGTAGTAGTTGGGGTCCATGAACTGCATTTCCGGCACGCCGTGCGGAATCACGTCGATCTTTCCACTGGGGACGGAATACACATCGCGAAGCATCTCCGCGGCAAGTTCGCTCATGACGACGAGGCGATCGGAGAGCCGGGCAATCTCTTCCAATACGGCGCGCTGATCCCGGTCAGGCTCGCGCAGGACGGTGTGCAACGTAGTGACCAGCGGCATCTTCAACTTCCGCAGAAGGGCAAGAATATGCCGTCCCGCGGCGCCGCCGTAAATGCCGTATTCATGTTGCAGGCAGACGAGGTCGTTCCCGTTGAAGTTAAGAAAATCCGCGGCCCGCTCGTACGACGCAATCTCTTCCTGGGTCAGTTCCAGACGGACTTGCTCCGGATATGCGTAGCTCGAATCGGGATCGTTGACCGGAATTGCAAATAGCCGGTCCTCTCCGTATTCTCCTGCCAGCGAATTGCAAAGGTCGGTCGTAAATGTGGCGATGCCGCACTCGCGCGGCAAATAGTTTCCGATAAATGCGATGCGCGTAGGCAGGGGCAATGCGCTTGCCTTCAGTGTGAGTGGCAGGCTCGATGCGGAGTCGGTTGATCCTGAGATCTTGTCCGGATACATCGTCTTGGGGATCAGCATCGGGTCCTTCTTTCAGCGTTCTCTTTGAAAATGCCTGCGTGCGCACCAGTCGCACTCTCGCACTTGAGCAGACTCGTCACAATTGAACTTCGTTGCATCTCGATCGAAGGCCGAATTCCGCCGCGGATTACATGGGCGAGTGTCGAATGGAGATTGGTAGGAAACTTAGGATGCCTTGCAGCGCGAACCGGGATACCCTAGAGCGCTCCAAGGCCTTCATCGCCACCGGGCGCAATCGGTTTAACGAGCGAATGTTCCCCGAGGAAGTCTTTGGCAAAACGCTTTTGATTTGCAACTGCAATGGCGGGCGCAGGTTCTGCAAGGCCGGTTGCAACTGGTTTGGCTGCGGACTTCAAAGGATGTAGCCGAGCGCGTTTTCGAGCTGCAAGATAATCGTTTACATCGCATTTCTTGATGAGGGGCATGGCGATTCCGGTGGTTCGGTTGCGTGCTTGAAGGGCGCTCGTCTGGAGCGAAGCCTGGAATGCCGGAGGCGAGAAGAGGAAACTCTAACTACTACTTCGAGCATACGCCCGTTACGCGAACAGTGCCGCCGCGATCGCGTTCATATTGCCCGAGGATTCATGGGTAGAGCGAGCAATTTTGACCAGCCACACAGATCCCCAAGATGATCCGCGAGGATGGCGCCGAGGTGAATCTTGGGTGGCTCCGCGCTGGTTCGTTTCAGGAAGCAACTTCGCGAGGCGAACGGGGCTCCGGAGAGGAGTACGTTCCTGCGGGTCTCACTGGAAGCGCTTCGACGGCTCATCGGAGAAGATCTGACCGTCGCGAATATGAACCACGCGATGGGCAAATTCCGCGATATCCGGCTCGTGCGTCACCAGGACAATGGTGTTGCCGCCGGCATGAAGCGTATCGAACAGCGCCATGATCTCAGTGCCGGTCTTCGAGTCGAGATTTCCTGTCGGCTCATCGGCAAGAATAATCGAGGGGTGGTTGACCAGCGCTCGCGCCACCGCAACGCGCTGGCGTTGTCCGCCTGAAAGCTCGTTGGGCTTGTGATTCATGCGCGATTCCAGGCCGACATCTTTCAGCGCTTCCTTGGCGCGCGCAATGCGCTCGGCGGCCGGCGTTCCGTTGTAGATCAGCGGCAGCTCGACGTTATGCAAAGACGTAGCCCGAGCCAGCAGGTTGAAGGTCTGGAAGACAAAGCCAATCTCCTTGTTCCGGATGCGTGCTAACTGATCGTCATCCAGTTCGCTGACCAGCTGCCCGTTGAGCCAGTAGTTTCCCTTGGACGGGGTGTCGAGGCAGCCGATCAGGTTCATCAGCGTGGACTTTCCCGAGCCTGAAGGGCCCATGATGGCGACGTACTCATTGCGCTTGATGCGAAGCGAGACCCCGCGGAGAGCCTGCACCTGCTGCTCAGAGCCCATATCGTAAGTGCGCCAAAGATCTTCAACGACAATGATGTCGCTCGCGGGCGGAGCCACGGTCGGAGCCTGTTCGTCGGTGATTAAGCTGTTCATTGCCATCCGAATCTTATCCTTTTCCCGGAAGTCCATTTCCAGTCGCGACTGCCGCCTGGCGCCGATTCCCAGCCCGTTCTCGCCTGCATAGAATGGTTGCCGTGGCGTGCAGCGTTTTCCTGTTTGAAGCAAAATGTCTCTTTGCCTTTAGCTGCTTCCCTCGGACGAAAGTACTATTTTGACGGTGTCGCGCTTCAACAGCGAGCCATTTTTCAAGTCCCTCAAGGTTTTGTACGGCCCAGTCACCACTTCCTGTCCCTGGTTAAGACCGGAGAGTACTTCAATGTTGGTCGAGCCCGTAATGCCGGTCGAGACAGGAACAAACTTGGCGCGCAGCCTTCGTCTTGAATCCTTTTCCACGATGAAGACGCCCTGCACAGGGTTGGATTTGGGCTGGTCCGGGGAAGAAGTTGCCGCCTGGACGTCGCTTTTGCCCAGGGCTGGGACGGCCATCGGATCGTACATGGTCAGTGCCTGGATGGGAAGCGAAAGCACATTCAATTTGTGGGCTGTGGTGATCTTGGCGGTGCACGAAAGGCCGGGGCGCAACTCGTCGTTGGGATTGTCCAGCGTAACGACCACCTTGAAGTCCTTCGCTTCTTCGGTGCCCGTTGTCGACTGCGAAGTCGCGATGCCCGTCGATCTGAGCAGCGCCTGATCGCCTACCAAAGTGACGTGACCTTTGAACACTCGACCGGGCAGCGCATCGACGGTGACTTCGGCAGGCTGGCCAAGCTGAATATTCACGATATCCGTCTCGTCCACCTTGACCTCGGCAGTCACGATACTCATATCGGCCAGGGTCATCAGGGTTGAGCCTTCGGTATTTTGAATTCCTTCAACCACCGTTTCGCCCTCGCGAACCGGCTCATTGGTAACGATACCGTCAAAGGGCGCGATAGCGATCGTGCGGTTCAGCAAGTCCTGGTTGGCGCGAAGCGTGGCGACCTGGGTTCCCAGGTGGCCTCGGGCCGAATCAGTGTTTGCCTTGGCCTGGTTGACGCCTGCAACCGCCTGGGCGACGGAGGCTACGTCCAGATCATATGCGGCCTTCTTGGCGTCGTAATCCTGCTTGGCGAGGATGCCGGCATTGTAGAGTGCCTGGGCACGATCCCAGTCCAGCTTCTTCTGCTCCAGGTCGGCTTTGGCGTGGTCCAGGTTGGCCTCGGCGGTTTTTTCCGCGGCAACATAAGAAGCGATATCGGTCTGCGCCGCAGAAATTGCCGCCTGCTGCCCGGCAACTGTGGCTTCCTGTTGCACATTCTCAATGGTGGCAACCACCTCGCCCTTCTTGACCTTGTCGCCTTCCTTGACGGCCAGGCTCGTAACCCGGCCCATCGCGGTGGCCCCCAGGTTCACATAGGTTTTGGGCTTGATCTGGCCGGTCCCGCTCACAACCGTAGACAAGTCCTCCCGTGCGATTGTGGCAGTCAGGACCTTGGTATACCCGGATTGCTGCTTGACAACCATGAAAGCGACGAGTCCCCCGGCAACCAGCACGGCAAGGACTATTAAAAGAATTTTCTTCATGAATGATGGGTGCTCCGAATCTCACTCTCTTTCCAGTGTACGCAACTGCGATGCGTACGGTTCCTGGAACTCAACAGAACCATTTCCTTTGGTTCGCGATCGGGAACGCCTCACTGGCAGCCCGTCGAAGGCGAAAGGCAAAATCGAAGAGCAGTTTCTTGTTGGACGGCCCGGCTGGCCCAGGAGTTTCCGCGTCGGCCCTTTTCAGCCCTTTATTGATGATTTTAACGCCTTTGGAGCTGCTTTCCTGGGTAACCTTTGGGACAAGGACCCGTCAAATCGCCAGGCTACTGCGTAAGAAGTATTGCTCAGCCCCATTGGGAACCGTAGAATAAGGGATCGCAGGAGTTTTAAAGGGAATGACGCTCAAAGGTCGTAGTTTTCTTCTTGTAGTGATTGGTTGCGGATTGGTTCTGATCTCAGCATCTTGTGTTCAGTCCCTGAGGGCCGCCACGCCCCCGGCACAGCCGCAGGACCAGGCACAAAGTGGCACCGATAGCCCACAAGACCAGGATGTGGACCCGCTCATGCGGCAGCGATCCGACAAAGAGCGTTACAAGTCCCAAAAGGCCCTCCGCCAGGAATTAAAAGGGACCTACAAAACCTGGCTGAACCAGGAAGTTCCCTACATCATTACCGACGAAGAACGCAAAGCCTTCTCGAATTTGAGCAACGATGAAGAGCGCGACGCCTTCATTGAGAATTTCTGGCTGCGCCGCAACCCCAACCCGGATTCACCTGAAAACGAGTTCCGCGAAGAACACTACCGGCGCATCGCCTATGCCAATGAACACTTTGCGGCTGGCAAGCCCGGCTGGAAAACCGACCGAGGCCACATTTACATATCCTTCGGAAAGCCCGACGAGATCGAGTCCCACCCCTCCGGCGGAAGCTATCAGCGCAATCCGGATGAAGGCGGCGGCAGCACCTCCACTTTCCCGTTCGAGGTCTGGCACTATCGCTACCTGGAAGGCGTCGGCCAGAACGTCGACATCGAATTTGTCGATACCTGCATGTGCGGCGATTATCACTTCACAATCGACCGTGGCGAGAAGGATGCTCTGCTGCATGTTCCGGGCGCCGGCCTGACGCAGTATGAGCAAATGAACCACGGGGACAAAATGGACCGCTTCAAAGGAGGCAGTCTGGAGAGCCTCGGCAGCAACCAGGCGGGTGGAAGCCCCGACCAAAGCAAGGAATTCGACCGCATCGAGCTCGCAGCCAAGCTTTTTGCCCCGCCGCCGATCAAGTTCAAGGATCTCGATGCTTTTGTCTCCGAACACAAGTTGCTGACCGGCCCCGTGTTCCCGTTCGATGTCCGCACCGACTTCGTCAAGGTCACCGAAGGCATGGACCTGGTCCCGATCACCTTGCAGATCAAGAACCGGGACATCACCTTTGTGACCAAAGACGGCGTGGCGACCGGCGTCGTAAACATTCTGGGCAAGGTGACAACCATTACCGGCAAGACCGTGCAGACCTTCGAAGATACGGTCAAGGTGGATCAGCCGGCGGAGTTGCTCGAAAAGTCGCTCGACCGCCAGTCGGTTTACTGGAAGGCCCTGCCTCTGATGCCCGGCCTCTATCGCCTGGATATCGCCATCAAGGATGTCAACAACCCGGACCATGTTGGAATCTTTGGCCGCGGGATTGACGTGCCGGTTTACCACGATGAAAAGCTTGGCGCTTCTTCGCTGATTCTGGCCGACGAAATGTACCCGGTATCTTCACGCCAGATTGGCAGCGGAAACTTTATCATCGGCGGCGATTTTGTCCGTCCGCGCGTCGCTGCCACAACAGTTCCGGCTTCTCCGGTGACTTTCAAGCGCAATCAGGCACTGAATTTCTGGATGCAGTTTTATAACCTCGGCATCGATGAGGCAACAAAAAGTAACTCGGCCACGGTGACCTATGAGATTACCGACTCGGCGTCCGGGGCGGTCATTCTGCAGAAACAATTGGAGTCAAAGGACCTTGGGGCCCACAGCGACCAGTTGACGGTGGAGAAAACTCTACCCATTGCTGGTCTGCAGCCAGGCAAATATAAGGTGACCGTGAAAATAAATGACGCAATTTCGAAACAAGAGATTGCGCAATCGGCGCCTTTTGTCGTGGAATAGTAGTTATTCCCGCGCATGCAATAGCCGGACTTGAGATTCGGCAACGTGCGCGGGCTCGAATTGCCACAATATTGCCAGGGACGCCGCCAGGTCACATACGAGTGATGAAGCGCAGAGCCCATTTCGCCGGATTTGCGATGCTGATCGCCTTTGGGGCAGCTCCTGTCTGTGGAGCGGCGTCGGCGTCAGTCTCAGGATTGGTGCGCGACTCGGCCGGTGTGCCGCAGATCGGCGCCGAGGTCCAGTTGCTGCGCCCGGATCTCAGCATCGTCGCCAGCGTTTATACCAACAGCCAGGGCCGCTTCGCTATCTCGGCGGTCTTTCCCGGCCGCTACGCTCTCAAAGCTATGGGTATGTCGTTCCTGCCATCCCTCAGGGAGAATGTGCGTGTGCGCACAGGCACTATTGTCAACCTCACGCTGAACACTCTCTACGAAGCCATCCAATGGCTTCCGGCCGAGCCGCGGACGGCAAACTCCGAAAAAGACGACTGGGCCTGGACTCTGCGATCAGCCGCCAACCGGCCGCTGCTCCGCTGGCTTGAAGATGGACCGCTCGTGGTAGTCACTGACGGCTCGGGAGCCACACCCAAGCTCAAGGCGCGCCTGATGGCCACAGGGCAGGCGGGAACCTTCGGCGAGAGCGGCCAGCGCTTTTCAGCGACCGTGGAAGACACGCCCTCCAACAGCCGCGAGTTGCTGGCACGCGTCGACTTTGCGCCCGACACTGACGCTGGAATGGAATCCATGCTCGGCTTCCGCCAGGATCTGGGATTTGCCGGCTCCGTGCAATCCGTAGCGGCCGTCGCCATTCATCCCGAAGTTGACGGCTCTGCAGGTCAGCAAGGACTCGATGAGGCCGCCATCCGTACATGGGAGACCATGCACCTGGGCGACGAGTTCGACGTCGAAGTGGGCTCTACTGAAGTGATGAGCCGTTTCGCCGGGCAATCTGCAAACACCGTGATCGCTGCGCTGCCCAACGCCTCAATTGACTGGCGTAACGGCAGCACTTCGGTTGGCTACCGGGTTGCTACCTTCCATCCCGGAATGATTCAAACCGACGACACCCAGGCCAGCACCTGGTTGCCCCAGTTTTCGCTCCGCAACGCCAAACTCATAATGGAGCACGGACTGCACCAGGAAATCGGCTGGGCGAGAACAACCGACGTTTCGGGAATGAATGTTCAGGTCTTTTTAGACGAAATCATGAATCCGGTGATCGAGGCCCAGGGACACTTTGCCGGCGACAGTTCCGATGCTTCCACAGTTGATGCTCTCTTCGACGGTGCAAGTGGTCTGCTCCGTGCCTCCGGTCCAAATTTCTCCAGCCAGGGAATTGTGGCCAGCATGGATCGCCGCCTGCCCGGTGGAACCAACGTTCGCGTGAGCTATGCCAATGGCAACGCTCTGGTCTTGCCCGCTCAGCCTCGGCCGGTCGCAATGGCACAAGCGCTTGGTGCAGCCCACCCCCGTCGGGCCCAGTCCTATTCCATCTCGCTCTCCGGAACTTTGGACGGCACTGGAACCCGCTGGCGCGCCAGTTACCGCTGGCAGTCTGAAGATACAGTCACTCAAGTGGCTCCGTATGCGCAAGATGCTTCCGCCCCCTATCTGAACCTTAGGCTCCGCCAGCCCATCCGTCTGAGCCGTGACGGCGTGGTTGGCTTTGAGGCCCTGCTCGACGTCGGGAACCTGCTCGCGGAAGGCTATCGGCCCATTCTTTTGAGCGATGGTTCTTTGCTGGTCTTCGCCCAGGACCAGCGCAGCATCCGCGGCGGCCTGGCATTTACCTTCTGATCTGTTTACCTCCAATCAATGTCGAAGCTGGCTCTTCGCACCACAGCCCCCACAATCCTGCCCTCCTCTATCTCTTGCGTTTTTTGAAGCTCTGAAACGCGCACTTTTATGGCCAGTTCTCTCTCCACGTCTTCCCGTGCGCTGCGCCAACCGGGAAGCGTAAAGTAAAAGTGAAATCCGCCGCGATTCCTTCAGCCGCGCCGGAGAAAGCAGTTGAACTTGTCCAACATCAGCCGCCGCACGATTCTTAAGTCCAGCCTCGCCGCAACAGCATTCACGCCGTTGACCCGCCTGCTGCATAGCCAAGAGGCCAACACAAAGAAGCGCAAGATCCATCAATCGGTCTGCCGGTGGTGCTATCAAAAAATTCCCTTGGATCAGTTATGCGCGTCCGCCGCCCAGATTGGGCTTGAAGCCGTGGACCTGCTTCAGCCGGAGGAATATGACGTTCCACGCCGTCACGGGCTTGTCTGCGCCATGGGCTATGCGAATGCTGGAACGATTCCCGACGGAATGAACCGGACGGAACATCACGCGGCAATCGAAACCGCATTGCGCACCAACATTCCCCTGGCTGCAAAAGCGGGCGTGCCCAATGTCATTACGTTCTCAGGATATCGGCGCGGCATGTCCGACGATGAGGGCGCCCGCAACACCATCCTCGGGCTGAACCGCGTTAAGAAAATCGCCGAAGACAACGGCGTCAACCTTTGCCTTGAGTTACTCAACAGCAAGGTGGATCACCCGGATTACATGGCGGACCACACTGCGTGGGGCGTGCGGGTAATGGAAGAAGTGAACTCTCCGAATGTCCGCCTGCTCTACGACATTTATCATATGCAGATCATGGAGGGAGACCTCATCTCCACCATTCGCGATAACATTGCGTGGATAGCGCATTTCCATACCGGCGGCGTCCCCGGCCGTCATGAACTCGACAATACGCAAGAAGTCCAATGGGACGGCGTGATGCGAGCCATTGCCGCCGCAGGATTCAAGGGACATGTGGCGCACGAGTTCTTGCCGCTCAACGATCCCATGACCAGCCTCCGCGCCGCAAAAGAACTATGCGACGTGTAAGTGACAATGAATAAGTCGAAACATGCATGCTAACTAAGTTAAGGACCTGAGAAACCGATGAGATCGCTGCTCCTTTCTGAATACAATCACCTGGAATTAGCGGACCTTCCATTGCCGGCCGTCGGACGTGGCGAGGTCCTGGTGCGTGTCGAAGCCTGTGGCATTTGCGGGAGCGACGTCCATGGCTTCGATGGCTCAACCGGTCGGCGCATTCCACCCATCGTGATGGGCCATGAAGCTGCCGGAACTGTAGAGACAACTGGCGAAGGCGTGAAGAACTTCAAGAAAGGCGATCGCGTCACCTTCGATTCGACCGTCTACTGCGGCGAATGTCAGTACTGCAAACGCGGCCAGATCAACCTGTGCGACAACCGCCAGGTAATCGGCGTCTCCTGCGGCGACTACCGCAGGCACGGCGCCTTTGCCGAGTATGTTGTTGTGCCCGAGCGCATCATGTATCCGCTGCCTGAGAATTTTTCATTCAACGAGGCGGCAATGCTTGAAGCGGTATCGGTAGCGATGCACGGCGTAAAGTTGTCGCAAATCATGGGTGGCGAAACAGCGCTCGTGATCGGCGCCGGCATGATCGGCTTGCTCATTGTGCAGGCGGCGCGAGCCGCTGGTTGCGCGCGTGTTTTTTGTTCCGATGTTGATGAGACACGGTTAAAACTTGCCAAGCAGGTTGGAGCGGACCAGATCCTCCATTGCTCCGGGGCCGAACTGGTGGCCGAAGTCATGCGTTTGACCGGCGGCAACGGAGTCGACGTCGCACTTGAAGCGGTTGGACGCAATGAAACGGTAGCTGGCGCAATCGATTGCACACGCAAAGGTGGAACCGTCACCCTGGTCGGCAACGTTTCGCCCGAGGTGACGCTGCCGCTGCAGAAAGTGGTGGTAAAGCAACTCCGTTTGCAGGGGTCGTGCGCTTCATCCGGCGAATACCCTGATGCCATCGAATTGATCGCCAGCGGAAAGATCCAGGTCAAGCCTCTGATCACCGCTGTCGCTTCACTTGAAGAAGGGCCAGGCTGGTTCGAGCGGCTCCATGCGCGCGAACCGAATTTGATGAAAATTATTCTGACACCGAGGATTTAATGGGCGACGGACTCTTCGATCTCACAGGGCAAGTTGCCATTGTGACCGGAACCAGCCGCGGGCTGGGTCAATATTTTGCAATGGCGCTGGCGAAGGCTGGCGCCGATCTGGTTTTGACCAGCCGCACGCTGGATTCACTCGCGAGCTTCGAGGCAGAGATCAAGGCGCTCGGCCGCCGCGTCGTTTCACTTGAACTCGATGTGCGCAATCAACAGAGCATTGAGAAGATGGCCGCCGACGCAGAGGCCGCGTTCGGGCAGATTCATATCCTCGTCAATAACGCCGGCTGCAACATCCGCAAGCCCGCGCTTGAAGTAGAGTGGGAAGACTGGAACACAATCCTTGACACGAATCTCCGTGGCACATTTTTTGTCGCGCAAGCCGTGGCGCGCCGAATGATCGCCAACGGATACGGGCGCATCGTCAACATCGGATCGGTAACCTGCGTCGCAGGCTACGCAGGCCTGGCGCCTTATGGTGCCAGCCGCGGAGGCGTGCGGCAGATGACGATGAGCCTGGCCGATGACTGGGGCAAACATGGCGTTACTGTCAATTGCCTGGCTCCGGGCTGGTTCCGTACCGAGCAGAATAAAGTCCTCTACGAAAATCAGGAATGGGTCGATTATCTTGTCGACCGCATCCCTGTCCGGCGTCCAGGGCAGCCGCACGATCTCGATGGGGCAGTCGTATTTCTCGCTTCCGAATCCAGCCGCTATGTTACCGGTCAAACGCTGTTAGTCGATGGCGGAATCTCCACCGGAGCCACGCGGGCGACAGTTGCACCCACGAATCAAGGTTGAGTGCAAGCTGACGAATGTTACTGCTCCGCCAGAAGAACAAGGATGAGTCGGAATGATAAGTTGCAGGCTGGGTGGAACTGCCATGTTGGTCATTGTCTCTCTGGCAAGTTGCTGTGCGCAGGCGCTGCCACTTCAAACGCTAGACTCAGCATCCACTCAAGACAATTTGATGCGTGGGTTTGAGAATCCACCTAATGGCGCGCGCCCGCGCGTCTGGTGGCATTGGATGAACGGAAATATTGCGCCGGAGGGAATCAAGCTTGATCTTGAGTGGATGCACTCAATCGGCCTGGGAGGAGTCACAATCTTTGAAGGCTCTATCTCAACTCCGCAAGTGGTGCCGCATCGGCTTGTCTACATGACGCCGGAGTGGAAGCAGGCGTTCAATTATGCGGTGACAACCGCAAAAAGCATGGGAATGGAAGTAGCAATCGCAAGTTCCCCTGGTTGGAGCGAGACAGGCGGACCTTGGGTTCCGGCAGCGCAGGGCATGAAGAAGATGGTATGGAGCGCGACCCGCATTGAAGGCGGACTGCCGTTTACCGGCCTTCTGCCACATCCACCCGAGGTGGACGGGACCTTTCAGAATTTCAATCTTCCGGGAAGGCGCAGTGCTGATGGTAAGGTCGCCGACTTGCCTCAGTTTTATGCAGACGCCGCAGTGGTGGCCTACAAACTTCCCGATGGAGATAAAGCGCAGGCTGAGTTGAATCCGCAAATAACATCGAGCGGTGGCGACGTGAATGTGCCTCGGTTATCGGATGGAGATGTGAATACGGTGGCTCTCGATTTGCCTGTGGGCGCGGCCGGCAGCGAAGCGTGGGTCCTGTTCGCCTACGGCCATCCACAAACCATCCAGGCCCTTACCCTGGCTTCGCTCGACGATATGAGCAGCGTCTTCGATCCCGAGCGGAACACCGCCCTTCCATGGATTGAAGCCAGCGATGATGGAGGGCAATTCCGCAAGATTGCAGAGATTCCCTCCAGCAGCGCGCCTGAGCGTACGGTTGCCTTCGATGCTGTGACAGCGCGCTATTTCCGTGTCGTGTTTCCCGCACAGGCTTTGGGTAGGCCCGCCAGCAATCACGAAATCACAGAGTTGGTGCTGAGCAGCGGTGCGCGCGTGAATGAGTTCGAGAAGCGCGCGGGCTACTCGAACGCGCGGAACTTTTATGCAATCCACGATCCGCGGGTTGCGCCGGAGTTCGTCGTACCGCAAACGGACGTGATCGATCTTACAGGCAAGATGAATCCGGATGGGACCCTCGAGTGGACGCCTCCACCCGGTAACTGGATGGTTCTACGAATAGGTTATTCACTTACAGGACATGAAAACGGTCCGGCGCCGGCTGAGGCTACTGGCCTTGAAGTCGACAAGCTCAACCGCGAGTATGTAAAGAACTATCTCGACAGTTATCTCCAGATGTACTCCGATACCGTGGGCGCGGATAAGTTGGGTAAGGATGGAATATCTTATCTGCTCACTGACAGCATTGAAGTAGGTCCGCAAAACTGGACTGATAACATGCTGGACGAATTTCAGAAACGGCGTGGTTACGATGCGCATCCGTGGCTTCCCGCGCTGACCGGAGCGGTTGTCAAGAGCACGGAAGATACAGATCGATTTCTATGGGATTTTCGCCGCACCATCGGTCAACTTATCGCGGAAAACCACTATGGAGAGATTGCGGACGACTTACACGAGCATGGCCTGAGTTACTACGGTGAAGCGCTTGAATCCCATCGTCCATCGCTCGGCGACGACATGGAGATGCGCAGCAAAACCGACGTGCCTATGGGGGCCATGTGGACGTGGGCCGGAAGCAAAGGGCCGGATGGGGACTACATCGCGGATTTGCGCGGAGCCGCGTCTGTCGCCCATATCTACGGGCAGAACCTGGTCGCGGCGGAGTCGATGACCTCGCGCGGACCTGCATGGAGTTACTCGCCCAACAACCTCAGGAAGGTTACTGACCTCGAGTTTGCGCTGGGCGTGAACCGGTTCGAGATCCATGAGTCGTCGCATCAGCCGGTGGCGGATATGGCGCCGGGGTTGACGCTGGGGCCGTTCGGGTTGTGGTTCAACAGAAACGAGACGTGGGCAGGCGAGGCGGGGCCGTGGATTACGTATCTCTCGCGGTGCTCATACCTGCTGCAGCAGGGACACTTCTACGGCGATGTGGCGTACTTCTACGGCGAGGAAGGACCGCTGACGGCGGTGTTTGGGTGGAAGGCGCAGCAGGATGCACCGGAGGGTTACGGGTTCGACTTCGTCAACAGCGATGTTGTGCTGCATCAACTGTCTTTCAAGGACGGGAGGCTTGTGACCCCTGGAGGGACGCGTTATCGGATTCTCTACCTTGGCGGCAGAAGCGAGCGCATGACGCTGCCGGTGTTGCAGCAGATCGAGAGCCTGGTGGAGCAGGGCGCGGTGATCGTTGGCAACAAGCCTACGGACTCACCGAGCCTCTCCGACGATCAGGACCAGTTCCATCGCATAGCGGATGAGTTATGGGGAACTAACGCAGACGGAAAGCAGGGATGGGCGAAGGGAATCTTAGGCAAGTTAGCTCAGCAGCCAAGCACTTATCGCAAGGTTGGCAAGGGGCGCGTTTACTCGGGCATAACGGCGAACGAAGTGCTGAAAGATCTGGATGTAAGCGAAGACTTTGAGTATACAAAGCCGGAAGCCGATACTTCGCTGATGTTTTTGCATCGCAGGCTCGACGATGGAGACATCTATTTTGTTGATAACCGCAACGCGCGCGCGGAGAAGGTGACTGCGACGTTCCGGGTGGATGGGAAGACGCCGGAGTTGTGGGATGCTGTGACGGGCGAATCGAAGCCGGTTTCTTACGAGATCGCGAATGGGCGCACGACGGTTCCTCTCGAACTCGATCCGGACGGATCGATCTTTGTTGTGTTTCGCGAAACGGCGAAGGCGGCATCGGTTGCGTTGCCGGAAACCAGGGAGACGGTGGTGCCGGGTCTCGATGAGGAGCTCAATACGAACTGGAGCGTGAGCTTCCAGCCGAATCGCGGCGCACCGGAGATGGTTCCATTCGATCGGCTGGCTTCGTGGAGCGAGAGCGGGATCGATGGCGTGAAGTACTTTTCAGGAACGGCAACCTATTCGAAGACGATTCAAATTCCCGAGAGCGCGCTGACGCCGGGTGCGCGCCTGTGGCTCGACCTGGGCGATGTCCGCGATGTCGCCGAGGTTGCGGTGAACGGCCAGTATCTCGGCATCCAATGGAAGACGCCGTTCAAGGTAGACGTGACCGCTGCGCTGCGGCCGGGCAGCAACCAGATCGTCATCGAAGTGACCAACCTGTGGGTCAACCGGCTGATCGGCGATCAACAGCCGTATGCCTTGAAGAAGTACGCGTTCACCGACTTTGAGCCGTACAAGGCCGACTCGCCTTTGTTACCCTCAGGACTCCTGGGACCAGTGCAGATCACTGAGGTGGTACCGCGGTAACAAGAGGGGTACCCCCCTCCCCTGTTTTGGCTAAATTCCTTTGCCGTTTGGTCTTAGGACTTTTGTCCTGCTCTAAAATCATCTTAGGATTGAGGTTAAGGGCAAAATCCTCTCAGCAAGGGAGTTAGGACGGCAGTGGGCAGTAGGCAGTGAACAGTAGGCAGTGAACAGTGGGCAGTGAACCGTGAACAGTGGACAGCCTTGGCTTGCGCGCTTTGAGTTTTAGACAGCTATAAAACGATTGTGCGCCAAGTGCAGGTAATTATCTGCAAATTTGAGGAGGAATTTTTGGGGGACTCCGGCATAGGTAGGGGCAATGTTTTAGAGGCTTAGGGTGCGCCACCCGCCCAAACAGAAACTCACCAAAATTCGTGCAACTTCTGGCTGGCCGGTCAACCGACAGGAACTCCGAATTCTCAGTTCAACAGTACGGTCTGATTTGGAGTGTCGAGCGAGAATGTCGGTATCTCAATATCAAACCGTTCACCGCTTTCACTCTCCATCTGGTAAGCCCCACCCATCATCCCCGATTTGGTGTTGAGAGGCGCGCCGCTTGTGTATTCATAGCTCTCGCCGGGTTTGAGAACAGGTTGCTGCCCAACGACCCCCTCACCCTTGACCTCGGTCAATTCACCCCGCGCGTTCGTGATCATCCAGTGTCGGCTCAGTAGCTGGACTGTTTCCTGTCCCTGATTCTCGATGATCACCCGATAAGCCCAGAAGTACTGCGAACTGTCAGGCGAAGATTGCGTCTCAAGGTAAGTCGGCACTACGCTTACCATTATTTCTTTTGTAATTGCTCTATAGCGTTTCGACTCAGCCATACAGAGAGCTTAGAGCAAACCAGTGGGATGATCCAGGATTAACGGGGCGGCGAGTGCGATTGGTCTGAAAAAACCCAAATCCGGGAAAATGGAGTTGGAGACGAATTGGCGGTGATCCGGGAGGAATCGGAGCTGTATTCGGTAAACTAACGTGTATTGGTCATGTCGCCCCGAAAAGGTTTCAGTGAGAAAGCTCTCTCATATTGGCATCAGTCTCGTCGTGATCCTGTTACTCGCAGTCTGCTCTGGTGCGCTCTACCTAACCTTCGGGCATTCGAGGATCACGTTCAAGGTGACCAGCCGGCCGTCTACTCCGAGTGAGTCACCTGATCGCTTGGTGCTGACTCTACCTGGCGACTTTGCTTACCATACGCTTGACGGCAAGGGAGAACACCTACTCTCCAGCAAAGGAAAAGTGCTATTCGTAAACCGCTGGGGAACTTGGTGCGCCCCTTGCGTCGCCGAGATGCCTTCCATTCAAAAGCTGTACGACCACTACAAAGATGATCCCGATGTCAAATTTTTGATCATCGCCAGCCGCGATTCCGCTTCCGACGTGCAGACTTTCGCGCTCCGTCACCACTTGGACCTGCCCTTTTACATAGAAGAGAACGCTGACACCACCGGCCTCAATTTCTCCACCTTCCCCTCGACCTCGATCTATAGGAAAGATGGAACACTTGCTTTGAAACAGGTGGGAGGCGCTGACTGGTCTGCTCCAGCAGTCATTGCGCAGATCGAACAGCTAAAGCTTCAAAACGGGCAGCATGTGAAATAGTCTATGCAACCTCGACACAAGCTCTGCGTTCACATTCCGATTGCTCAATTTTGCAGGCAGAGTTGGATTGCGATGGATCAGCGCGGTCCTGGGTTACAACCCATGTCAGATAGTTTCGCGGAGAAGTCCACCCGTCAACCGCGCTGCCGAAGTCGCCAATTGTGACACTTCTAAAACTGAAACAACCCCTTGCACAGTGCTCCGGTCGGATGGTCGCCTATCCGGAAGTAACGATGATTTCGGATTCTTGCTGAATTTCAGCCTCTTAGAGGCAACTGAAGATCCTTCGTCGGTCGCCGCGGCAAACGCCTGCGGCGCGAGGCCAGGGCCGATCACTGGAAGATACGATTGCGGCTGCATCCCGTGGTGGGATGCGGCCGCCTGTAGATAGGGTTGTCAATTGACGGTGAGGGTGATGGCAGCGGAGGTTACGGTGGTTGCGCCGTTTCTGCCGGTAACGGTAAAGGTATAAGTCCCAGCGGTGGTTCCAGGCGTGGTGGTTGGGGTGCAGGAATTGGATTTGCTGCCGCCACAGGCGGAGATGCCGCCCAGCAACGCGACGAGCAGAAACATGGAGCCAAGAATGGTCTTCCATTTGCGCCGCCGTGGCGCGATGCCGAAGAGCAGCAGGCATGCCAGCGCCGCGCCGCCCTGCGTGTACCAGGGAATTCCGCGCGGCGATTGATTTAGGGCAGTGCAGGACGTTGTCTGGCTGGCAGCGGTGGTGATGGTGAGCGCGGCGTTTGCCGCGCTGGTAGAAGTGATGGTTACCGAGCCGGTTGTGCCAAAGCTGAGGGTGGGCGTGTTGACGGCGCCGGAAGGGCTGGTGGCGATCGCAGCGGTCAACGTCACCGCGCCGGTGAAGCCGCCGGAGGGAGTCACCGTGATTGTCGAGGTGTTCCCTGTTGTCGCGCCCGCCGTAAGGCTGACGGCAGTGCCGGCGATTGCGAATGTCCCGCTCTGCGTCACCGTGACTGTATTCGCGCCGGTTTTGGCGTTGTAGTTGCTATCGCTCGAGTAAGTTGCCGTGAGCGTGTCCGTGCCGGCGGCGAGCGATCCGGCGGGGACGGTGATGGTGGCGGTGCCCGAGGCGAGGGTGGTGGCGGCCGAAGCGTAGGAGCCGCTGGTCAAAGTGACCGTGCCGGTGGGTGTCGGGTTGCCGGTGCCGCCGCTGACGGTGACGGTGACAGAAAGGGACTGCGCGCTCGTGATGCTGGCAGCGCTTGGCGTGACGGTCACCGTGGGTGTGAGCTTTGTGGAACCGAGGTAGTTATTCAGGAAGGCCTGCACGTCGAGCGAGCCGAGGCCTGTGGCTTCGTCGTAGCCGGTCTGCAACGTAAATCCGGATTGGGCTGCCGTTCCACTTGCGCCCGGAATGCTGTTGTTGCATGTGCTGGGCGTGCTGGCAATGCAACCGCTGACACCGCTCGAGACGATGGTTGCGTCATGAAAGGCTGAGGGCGCCGAGGCGGCCAGGGAGTAGATCTCGGAATTGAGGTTGCCTTGCGAGCCGCCGAGTTGCTGATCGAGCAGCGCGGCGACGCCAGCCATGCCGGGCGCGGCTGCCGAGGTGCCGGAGAAGGCGATGAAACTGAAGCTGCCATTGGTTACAACGCAACTGCCGCCTGCCGCAGCCATGCAGGCGAAATAGCCGTCGTGCTCCGCGGCCGAAAAGGAGACGTCGGGCGTATAGCGGCCGGTTCTAGCCGAAGGCACGCCGGTGCCTGTCTGCCATGTGGGCGTGGAGATGATGGTGCTGACGCCTCCGCCGGTGGCGGCCACGGAGGAGGCGGTTGACTCATTCCATGCGCCTTCGGGAATATAACCGAGCGCAGATAAGTAGCCTGCGCTATTGGTCGAGGACCAGTAAGTAGAAGGACTGGCTGTGTCGGCAAACTGGGTGCCACCGACGCAGGTGGCATAGCTTGAGGAGCAGATGTAATTCGGGCTGTTGGCCTTAGGCAAGGAGGGCGGCGCTGTAAAAGCAGTATCGCAACCTGAAGCGCCTGAGTCGCCCGAGGAGACGAACGCCGAAATGCCTTCGGCGGAGGCGGTTTGAAAGAGCTGGTCCCAGAAGGCAACTCCGGCAGAGCCCGCTGCGGACTCGCAGGCGCCGAAGCTGATGGTCATAATCTGCGCGGGAACGGGTGAGGTGTTGACCAGGTATTGCGCATCCGCGCCGATGCCGTCGTAGGAACCTGACGAAGATGAGGCCACAAGCAGGAGAGCCGCGCCGGGTGCGACACTACCGGAACGGAGCACGTCGAGCGTCGCCTCGGACTGGGCATCAATGGAAACGTTGCCGGTCGGCGGAGCCGTCAACGCGGGACCGGGATCGATGCCACCGTAGGCAGTGGGCACGACCACCGTAGGATCGGCAAATGTAACCCCGGTCTGGCTCTTGAAGTTATCGAAGTCGGCGGAATTTGTGCGCGACCAACTGACAATCCCAATGGTCGTGCCTGCGCCGGTGACGCCGGAGGGAACGTCGTAGATGGTGTCGAAATCCGCGGGAGCAATGTAGTGGCTTCCTGTTGAACCGGTTACCTGCGGCGAGGCCAACAGGGCGGCGCTGACCTGGTTGTTGGGCTCTTCGTCGATGGTGTAGAGGCCGCGAACGGCCTTGATGGCGGGGAAGATGGCCGCGGGAACCATGGGATCGGAATTGACCGACAGGCGCAGCTTTCCGCGGACGGTGTAGTAGTGCAACTCGGTCTGGAAGGCGCGGCCGATGCCGGCTGCCGAGCCGCCGAATCCGATAAAAACGCGGCTGGGCGCGACCCAGTTGACATGCAGGCCCTGGGACTGGAGCCAGCCGGTAATGGTGACGATGTCCTGGTCCGAGAGGCCAAAGCGCTCGCCGACCTCTGCGGGAGTGAGCCAGTGGTGGTAGCTGGGCGAGGCGGGATTCTGCTGGTCAGCCAGGAACTGCTCGAAGGCCTGTTGCTGCTGAGGCGAACGGGCGAGAACCAGTGTGAATTGATTCAGTGAAAGGTCTGCCGGAACCACGCCCGTCTGATTGGCCGAGTTGGCCCAGAGGGGATGGTGATTGGGCAGCGGCTGTACCTGGGAGGTGTCAACGGGCTGGGTGATGCGATTGGGAAGCTGGGGCTGGGGACTGGCGAAAGTGGCCGCGGCCACAAGAACAGGCACGAGGAAAAGACCTATTCTGCCGAGGGCGAATGACGAACGATGGCCCATGGAAGAACGAGAGAAGCTGCGTACTATCAGTCTCATAGGTTGCCTTTCCTCTTAGTCGGCCGAGCGCGCGATTTGGTTGAAGTTACAGGCAATTCTCCATGCCTTGCCTGAGATTGGTCAATAGCGGATATGGTGCACGGAGGCGAACATCCGGGTCAATAATTAGCTTGCAAAACGCAAGGGGAATCGGAAAAAATCGCAGAACGGCGTTCCCCTGGGCCGTATCGACATAGAGCCGGGCCTGCCAGGCCTAAGGCGCCGAACCGAATAGGAGACCGGAATGAGCAGTGTGCGTGTGCTGGTTGGGACGCGGAAGGGCGCGTTCATCTTGAATTCAGATGGCAAGCGGAAAGACTGGAAGGTGGGCGGGCCGTTCTTTGCCGGCTGGGAGATCTACCACATGAAAGGGTCGCCGGCCGACCCCAACCGGCTCTATGCGTCGCAATCGAGCAGTTGGTCAGGGCAGGTGGTGCAGCGCTCGGACGATGGCGGCGCGACGTGGAATGCGGTGAACAATAACTTTGCCTATGCGGGCGTGCCGGGAACGCACCAGTGGTACGACGGGACGGCGCATCCGTGGGAGTTCAAGCGGGTGTGGCACTTTGAGCCTTCGCTGACAGAGGCGGACACGGTGTTTGCCGGGGTGGAAGATGCGGCGCTGTTCAAGTCGACGGATGCGGGCGCGACGTGGGAAGAGCTGAAGGGATTGCGCGAGCATGGGACGGGGCCGAAGTGGCAGCCGGGCGCGGGCGGCATGTGCCTGCACACGGTCATCCTGGACCCCAGCAACGCGGATCGGATGTATATCGCGATTTCGGCGGCGGGAGCGTTCCGGACCGATGACGGTGGCAAGTCGTGGAAGCCGATCAACAAGGGGCTCAAGTCGCAGTACATTCCCGATCCCAATGCGGAGGTAGGCCACTGCGTGCATCACGTGGCGATGCACGGCGCGCGGCCGGAAGTGCTGTTCATGCAGAAGCACTGGGACGTGATGCGCAGCGACGACGCGGGCGACAACTGGCACGAGGTTAGCGGGAATCTGCCGACGGATTTTGGATTTGTGATCGACGTCCATGCGCATGAGCCGGAGACGGTGTTTGTTGTGCCGATCAAGAGCGACGCCGAGCATTTTGTTCCCGACGGAAAGCTGCGCGTGTTCCGCAGCAAGACCGGCGGCAACGAGTGGGAGGCGCTCGATAACGGGCTTCCGCAGAAGGACTGCTATGTGAACGTGCTGCGGGATGCGATGGCCGTCGACCGGCTGGACAAGTGCGGCGTTTATTTTGGAACCAGCGGCGGCCAGGTTTACGCGTCGGCGGATGCGGGCGACAGTTGGATGCCGATTGTGCGCGATCTGCCGGCGGTGCTTTCCGTGGAAGTGCAGACGCTGGCATGACAGAGAGCGGTGCAGACGGGCCGATGATTCGCGTGGCGTTGCCGTATCACTTGCGGACGCTCGGGAAAATTGAGAGCGCGGAGGTGCGGTTGGAAGTTGCTGCGCCGGTGACGGTGCGGCGGGTTCTGGATGCGCTCGAGGAGCGGTATCCCATGCTTGCCGGAACGATTCGCGAACATGGCACGGGAAAGCGGCGAGCGTTCATGCGAGTTTTTGCGTGCGAGGAAGACTGGTCGCATGAGCCGATGGATGCTGAACTTCCGAAGGCGGTGGCCGAGGGGCGCGAGCCGCTGCTGATTCTTGGGGCGATTGCGGGAGGGTAGTGGAATAGGGAATAGGGATTAGGACGACCGTTCTGCGCGGGTATCCTATCAGTGGACGGTAGGTATCTGCTGAATGAACGTTTTGGATTTTTCGCTGGCGCTGTTTTTTACGTCGGTGCTGGCTGGGTTTCTGGGGGCGATGACCGGGCTGGGCGGCGGCGTGGTGATTGTGCCGGCGCTTTGCCTGCTCTTCAAAGTGGACCTTCACTATGCGCTGGGTGCGTCGCTGGTTTCGGTGATTGCGACGTCGTCGGGTGCGGCGGCGGCTTACGTGCGCGAGGGGTTCTCGAATATTCGCATCGGCATGTTTCTTGAAGTCGCGACCACGCTCGGCGCTCTGCTGGGTGCTTATCTCACGGCAAAAGTATCGGGCAACTGGATCGGCGTGATCTTCGGTCTGGTGCTGTTGTATTCGGCGTGGATGTCGGTGCACAAGCTTGACGAGCTGCCGCAGCAGGGCAAGCCGAACGCGCTGGCGCTCAAGCTGAATCTGCGCGGCAGTTATCCGGTGGATGGCGGACGACAAGAGTATGTCGCCGAACATGTGCCGGCGGCATGGGGCATTATGTTCGGGGCGGGAACGCTTTCGGGGCTGCTCGGCATTGGATCGGGCGCGGTAAAGGTGCTCGCGATGGACGAGGCGATGAAGCTGCCGTTCAAGGTGTCGACGACGACCAGCAACTTCATGATCGGCGTGACGGCGGCGGCGAGCGCGGGAATTTACTTAAGCCATGGTTACATTCTTCCGTCGCTGGCGATGCCGGTGGTCTTGGGGGTTCTGGTGGGATCGCTGATCGGGTCGCGGACGCTGGCGCATGCGCCGGTCCGGTCGATCCGGCTGGCGTTTGTGGTGGTGATTGCGGCGCTGGGCGCGGAGATGATCTACAACGGCCTGACGGGGAGGCTCTAGATGGCAGAGGAAAGGGAGCACGGCCTCGAGATGGCGATGGGCCGTATGCTGCAGATCGGCGTAACCGTAGCGGCACTGGTGGTGCTGGCCGGGGGAGTTTTATATCTGCTGCAATCGGGCGGATCGAAGCCGGACTACACGCATTTCCAGACTGCGCCGGCAGCGCTAAGCACGGTGAGCGGCATCGTCAGCGGCGCCATGCACCTGGATGCGCGCAGCCTGATCGGCTTCGGCATTCTGCTGCTGATTGCAACGCCCATCTCCAGAGTGATCTTCGGCGTGGTCGGCTTCGCCCTGCTGCGCGACAAGTTTTATACCGCGGTCAGCGTAGTCGTGCTCGCGATTCTGCTCTATAGCTTCGTGGCGCACAGGTGACCGCAGCCTCAGTTGGTCGCCGGGGCACAGGCGCGACGCCCCAGGGACGCATCGCTCCCGATCAGCTCGGTTCGCCGATGTATCTCCGCGCTATTCCCAGCTGCTGTTGTGCAGGGCGGTGTGGCGGCCTTCGAAGGTATCCATCCGATCGCGGTTGTACGCGCGCCATTCGCCGACGCCGGACAATGAACTCGGACGCGCCTCATCGCGGTCGTACCGGTCCTGCTCGAAGTTCGAGTAGAAGTAATTGAGAAACGGAGGAGTTCTTCTTCTTCTCCGGATGTCAATGATCGCGGCCAGGGTGAGGATTGCGGCGAGAACCAGGGCGGCGACGGCAACAAAGAACTGGAGGTTCGACAGATGGGGGGTCATTGCGATCTCCTGAGCTTGAAGTTCTGCGGCGGCTCAAAAAAACGAGCCGGACACAAAAGGGAAGCATCTGCAGTATGAACTGAATTTCGGTGGAAAAGTTGCCCCGGCCCGTGGAGTTGAAGAAAAGGAATCAAGACACTCATGAGTGCCGAGCGAGGAATGTTTCCCATCGCCAGCCGGGAACTCACAGCCCTTCAAGCACATCGGCCACGAGCTGCCGCGCAAAGGCCCGGGAGAGCCGCTCGACGGCAGCCGGGTCCTCCTGGATAAACGTCGCCAGGTCGGTGGTCGATTGATACTGCTCCCGGAAAACATAGTTGTTGTTCTGATACAGAATTTTTCCGTCGCGCCCATTCAACGTAACCGAAGCCTGAATCGTGATCAAAAAGCTGGAAGACTGCTGCGTTGAGGAATTATAGGTGAGCGGCAGAATCGCTTCTTTCAGAATTGTGCCGTGGAGCACCGCGTCGGCGTCGGGCGATTCAACCGGAGTCACGCGGAAGCGGGTGCGCGTCGCGAACTCGCGAATCACCGCATTGGTCATCACGGTTTCTGTGTGATACGCCTCGGTGCGCGTGGCAAACTCCGGCACCGCGAGTGTCCGCATATCGGGCGGCAGATGAGTGGCCGCGCCCAGCGTGTGATATCCGCATCCGGAGAGAGCGAGCAACGCGGCGGCAACCGGCACATGGGCGAACAGGCGCATGACTCATCTTAACCCGCGCGTGCTGCCCGAGCCGGCGCTCACACCCAGGCCGTCGCCAGCATGCCGATGCGCACAGGCGACAGCTTGAGCCCGTCGGCGCGGTCTTTGAAGTAGCGCTCGTTCATCTGCTCGGTATCTGTCTGCTCGACGCGACTGAATCCAGCGGCGCGCAGTTCCCTTTCCAAATCTTCAGGCGCGAAAAAAAGTTGAAAGGGCTCGCCCGCTGCCTCCACGCGTCTGGCCAGCGTCTCGAAGACTGTCCGGCGCTCGGGACTGAGCGTCTCAGGCGGAAAGGCGTAGTCGAAGCTCACTGCCGTTCCGGACGGCAGCCTTCCAATCGTGGCCAGCGTCGAACGAAATGCCTCATGTGTCAGATAAGGAACCACGCCCAGCCATCCGAAAAATGTCGGCGCGCTCAAAGCGAATCCCGCTTCGACCAGCCCCTCAGCCAGTGTCTTGTGCTCAAAATCCAGTGGAACAAAAGTCAGATTCGCGGGGAGCGGGATCGAGGCCGCGGCCAGCATCTCGCGCTTCCACTCCTGCGTCGCCGGAAAATCCACTTCAAAGACGCGCACCTGCGGAAAGGGATTCCGGTAAGCGAATGTATCCAGGCCCGCGCCCAGAATCACGTATTGCGTGACCCCCTCCGCGACCGCAGCGGCCAGGCGATCTTCCGTGTAACGGCTGCGCGTCACCATAAACAGCCGAAAGTCGCGCGCCACTTTGTGCATGGCCCGCTCCATGTCGCGGTCAAATCCGGGGCCGAGCAGGCGCACGGCAATCGGGTCGTCAAGAATCAGTGGGTAGTCGGCGAGCTGGTGCGCCGCGCGGCGAATTGCGACCCGAAGTGCTGTCCTGCTGGCGCGGCCTGTCTCCATTCTCCAAGTCTAAATGCCGCAGAATTCCGCGCCCGCGCGCCGGACCCGTGTCACATGACCGCGTAACATGTTTCTCCATGACCTGGATCGGATGGGCGCTTCTCTCCGCCGCTTTTGCCGCCGCCACGGCCCTGCTGGCCAAGGTGGGTGTGGAACATGTCGACTCAAACCTGGCCATGGCCCTGCGCACCAGCGTCGTGGTGGTCTTTGCCTGGGGCATCGCGCTCGCGCTGGGCAAACATGGAGAGATTCGCGCCCTCGACCGGCGTACCCTGCTTTTCCTTGCGCTCTCAGGCTTGGCCACCGGGTTGTCGTGGATCTGCTACTTCCGCGCCTTGCAGTTAGGCCCGGCCTCCCGCGTTGCCCCGCTCGACAAACTCAGCGTGCCGCTGGTGATGGTCTTCGCATGGCTCCTGCTCGGAGAAAAGATGAACGCGCCGGCCGTCGTCGGCGGACTGCTCATCACCGCCGGCGCCATCGTGATGGTGATGAGCTGAGCGAGGCTGTTACGAAGCCCAGGCCTCGCCTTCAGCCCATCAATTGAGTCCAGACACTCCAGCAGAATCGTCAGTACTTCATCTTCGACAAATCCTCCATCAGTCCCGGCCCAGTCGGCTTCCACCCCAGCGTCTTCTGGGTCCACTCGCTCGAAGCCGGCATATCCCGTGTCGCAAAGTGGCTGCCGAAGATCCCGAAGTGCTCGGCGGCTTTTTCCGCCGGGATCGAAACAGCGGGCACATTCAGTCCCTTTCCGACGGTCTCCGCGATCTCCCGCAGCGATACGCCTTCTTCCTGCACCGCGTGGTACGTCGTCACGCCGGCGCCGGTCTGCTCGACCGCCAGCCGATAAAGGTGCGCCACATCCTTGAGCGGACCCGCAGCCCAACGAGCGGCGCCGTCGCCCACATACGCCGATACACCCTTCTCTCGCGCGATCTGGATCAACAACGTCACAAGCCCCTGCTTGCGTGTGTCGTGTACCTGGGGCAGACGCACGACAGCCACATGGACACCCCTGGCCGCCACGGCCTGCGCCGCCTGTTCCGGCCTCCGAGGCATCGTGGGCGAATCTGTCGGTGGATCGGTCTCCTTGCGCACCTGGCCCGGCGCGCCGGCCGTGATCCCGATCCCAGAAGTGACAACCAGCAGCTTGCCCGGCTCGAGTACCGATCCCAGGGCCTCGATCGCCCTGATCTCGTCCTCGGCGTTCTGCGCAAACTTCGACCAGTCGTGGTTGAAGGCGAGGTTCACCACGGCATCCATCCCCGCCGCTCCGCTGCGCAGGCTCTCGAGGTCGGTAAGATCTCCGCGATGCACCTCTGCGCCCGCGGCCTTCAACTGTTCCACGCCGGCGTCGCTGCGCGTAAGGCCGCGCACCTCGTGCCCCGCCGCAATCAGTTCCTTCACCAATTCAGTTCCAATAAAGCCCGTTGCTCCCGTCACAAATACACGCATTGTTGCTCCTCCTGCTGTGATGGCGCCACCCGCGAGGATTGCGCCGGAATTGACATCCGCGCCGCTCGCGGAATAAAACGGAGATAGCCTCCGCATACATAAGATAAACGGAGGATGTCTCCGGTTGCAAAAATTTTCCGTGAACCTGCCTATGCCTAAAAAGAAGCTCGCGCCGCCTCCGCCCGCCCGCAAGCCCCGCGCCGATGCCCAGCGCAACCGCGAGCGCATCCTTGAGGTCGCGAAGCAGGTTTTTACTCGAGATGGCGCCGCGGCCAGCCTCGACGAAATTGCGCGCCAGGCCCGCATCGGCCCGGGCACGCTTTACCGTCACTTTCCCACCCGCGACGTTCTTATCGAAGCCGTCTACCGCGGCGAAGTTGAAAAGCTTGCCGCCGCCGCGCAGCGCTTCGCCGCCTCCATGCCCCCGCTCGAAGCCCTGCGCGCCTGGATGCTTCTCTTCATCGACCACGTCTCCGCCAAGAGCCTGATTATTCCCGCCATGGAGACCGTCCCTGGAGGATCCATGCGCCTCATTGAAGGTTCCCGCTCGCTCGTTCACGCTGCCTTCGCGGCCTCTGTCAGGCGCGCCATCGCCAGCGGCGATCTCCGCTCCGACACCAACCCGGACGACTTCGTCCGCGCTCTCATAGGCATCTTTCACACCACGGCCATTCCCGGCTGGGAGCCCAGCGCGCGCCGCCTCGTCGACATCCTCATCGCAGGTTCGCGGTCAACGCCGAAGCGTCCCCCGACTCGCACGCACCAGAAATAGCCCCGATCCGGGCGCCGCTGCTTCATTGATTTGCATCGCCCCATACTCGTGGGTTCGAATTCCCTATACTGGTGAGGAACCAGGAAAACCGCTTCCGGAAGACCAGAATGACCTCAGAAACCCAGGCTCCGCTTTCACCCCGCCGCATCGTCCTCACCGGCTTCATGGGCTCCGGCAAATCGACCGTTGGTCCGCTGGTGGCCGCGCGCCTGGGCTGGCGCTTCGTCGACGTCGACGACGTGATCGAGGCTGAGGCCGGCGTGCCAATTGCCGAGATCTTTGCGCGCCACGGCGAACCTGTCTTCCGCGAGCGCGAACACGCAACGATTGCCCGCCTCGCCGCAAGCGACAATCTGGTCCTCGCCCTTGGCGGCGGCGCCATTGAGACGCCAGCAACCCGCGATCTGCTGCTGACCGCCCCCGGCACGCTGCTGGTCCACCTAGAAGTCGAACTAGCGACAACCCTCGCCCGCTGCGGCGGCACCGAGCACACGCGGCCCGTCCTCGCCGACCAGGCCAATCTCGCCGACCGCTACCAGCGCCGCCTGCCGCTCTACCGCAAAGCGCACATTTCAATCGCCGTGGATACCCTGACGCCGGACCAGGCGGCGAAATCAATTCTGCGGGCCGCTCAGTTGGGCTAACCGTGCAGCATGCGGCACGATGCGACCTGCCGCTTGCTATCATCAGAACAAGCGCATTGCCGTTCGCCGCGATGCTGCCGAGGGTCTTATCCTTCCCAATGACACCCGCTTCCCAGGCCGCCCATCCAGTTGATCTCGCCGCGTCTCATGAGCACCTCGCGCATTCGCACCTTCATGCTCCGCAGCCGGGCGCGACGGCTACCCTCATCCACGACCTGCGCGAGCTGTTCAAAGTCAAAGTTGTTGGATTGGTTCTGGTCACCGGCTGGGGCGGTTTCTATCTCGGCTCCATGCTCTCCGGGATCTCCAGCGTGCAGCGTGGCTTGCTCGACACGCTGCTCGGCATCGGCCTTGTTTCGGCCGGGGCAGGCGCGCTGAATGAGGCTCTCGAACGCAAGACCGACGCGCGCATGAAGCGCACTGCGGATCGTCCGCTGGCCTCGGGCCGCTTCTCACTCGGGATGGGCATTGTGGCCGGGCTCGGCTCGCTGGCCCTGGGCGCGCTGTGGCTGATGCTGCACACCAACCTGATGACGCTGGCTCTCGCGCTGCTTACGGCTTTTACCTACGTCGCCATCTACACACCACTCAAGCGCGTCACGGCACTGGCTACATTCATCGGCGCCTTTCCCGGCGCCATGGGTCCGCTTCTCGGTTGGACCGCCGCCCGCGGCCGCATCGAGTGGCAGGGCGTGGCCTTGTTCGCGATTCTTTTCGTCTGGCAATTCCCCCACTTCATGGCCATCAGCTGGCTCTACCGCGACGACTATGCGCGCGCCGGCATCCGCATGTTGCCCGTGGTGCAGCCCGACGGCTGGTCCACTGTGGCTGAAGCGTTGTTTTTCGCCGTGGTCATGATTCCTGTAAGCCTTGTCCCCTGGCGGCTAGGCATGGCCGGCGTAACCTACGCCGTTCTAGCCGCCGCCCTCGGCCTGCTTTACCTGGCGTATACCGTCCGCTTCGCCGGCATCCTGCGCACCAAAGATGAAGATGTGAGCCGCATGTTGGCACGCGATCTGCTCAAGGTCAGCGTCCTCTATCTCCCCCTGCTCTTCACGTCATTGATGGTCTGCGCCATCGCGAAGTAGAAAAGGAAGCGGAACAAATGACGACATCGGTTGCCCCTTCATCCAGCACTCGGCCGGCAATCGCGGCCATTCTGGCCATCAGCGCCGCGGCAACGCTGTTTCTGTTCTGGCTCATCTATATTCATCCGGCCGCGGGCACAAGCGCGCAATATGCCTTTTTGCCGGCGCTCAATGCAGTGCTCAACGGTTTGGCCGCGACTGCACTGCTCATCGGCTACACCTTCATCCGCGCGCACAAGATCAAGGCGCACCGCGCGGCGATGATCACGGCTTTTGGTTTTTCCACGCTGTTTCTCGTCAGCTACATTCTGCATCACGCGCTGCATGGCGATGTGCGCTACCCGGCCCACGCGGCCCTGCGGGAAATCTATTTGCCGCTGCTGGCCAGCCACATCATTCTGGCCGTGGTTGCGTTGCCGCTGGTCCTGGTCACCTTCTTCTTTTCGCTCAGCGGCCGCATCCCTCAGCACCGAAAGGTCGCTCGCTGGACGTTTCCGCTGTGGCTCTATGTCTCGGTCACCGGCGTCATCACCTACGTGATGCTCCGCCTGGCGCAAGGATAAAGGCCATGACAGCACAGCAAGCCAAGCCCGATGCAACGCAACCAGACGACGGCACGCGCCAACTACTGCAATGGGGCGGTTCCATGGTGGGCGCGGGGCTGCTGGCAACCCTGCTGCTCGAGACGCTGCTGGGCGGATTTTCGCCCACCGGCGCCAGCACCAACACCGGCTGGTTTGCCCTGATCGTCGCGCTCATGTGCATTCCGTTTGGGGGGCTGCTGCTGGCGCTGGGCGTGGCCAAGTGGATGCGCAACCGGCGAATCGCACGGGGGCGGTAATCCTCTGCTATTCTTTTCACTTAAGCGGAGTGAACGAATATGGCCAAGAGCGTTAACAAAGTCATCCTTTTAGGAAATGTGGGCAAGGACCCCGAAATGCGTTCCACCCCCAGCGGAACCTTGGTTGCTACCTTCGGCTTGGCGACCAGCGATCGCTACCAGGACCCGCAGGGCAACTGGCAGGACCGCACTGAATGGCACAACCTGGTGGCCTTCAAGCGCACCGCCGAGATCATTCGCGACTACGTGAAGAAGGGCTCCAAGCTGTATGTCGAGGGAAGCCTGAGGACCAGCAACTGGGAAGACAAAACGTCCGGCCAGAAGCGCTACAAAACCGAGATTATTGTTTCTGACCTCTCACTGCTCTCCGGCCGCGAAGAGGGCTCGGGCGGCTACAGCCGTGGCGCGGATGCCGGCAGTTCCGCGGCCAGCTTTGACCAGCGGCCACCGGCAGGACACGACGATGTCGCCCAATCCGCCGAGATCTCGGACGACGACATACCGTTTTAAAAACAGGGAATAGGGAACAGGGATTAGGGATTAGAAAAGCCGGCGTGCAAGAGCGCACGCCGGCTTTCGCATGGTGCCCCCGCTATGAACAGGTCCTTCTGTTCCCTGTTCCCTGTTCCCTGTTCCCTGTTCCCTGTCTTTAAAAAGAATGGGCGGCAAAAGCGAAGCCTTTGCCGCCGCCCGTCCCTGGGTTGTCTTGAAAATACCGCAATCCTGCTAAAACTCTGCCTTACCGCAGAACTCCGTTCAGCGACCCTGCACACCGTCTACTGCCCACTGTCCACTGTGCCCTGATCCATGTGCCCCGTCCACTGCCTTTACTGCAATAGCTTGGTCACTTCCTGCTGAACAGAATTAGCTTGCGCTAATGCCGCGATCCCCGTCTGGCTCAATATTTCGTACTTCGACATGTTCGACGTCGCCGATGCATAATCCGTTGCCTGAAGCGCGTTCTGTGCAGAAACCACATTCTCTTGCTGCGTGCTCATTACCTGGCTGATCGAATTCAGCGTATTGATCTCTGCACCAATGTAGCCATCTTGCGCAGCCACGTCTGTAATGGCGTTGTTCAGAACTGCCAGCGCACTGCGCGCATCCATCTGGTTCAACAGATCGGTTCCATTCAGCGCCTGGCCGGCCCCATCGGAATAGCTCGTTATCGCCACTCCACTCCCTGACTTTGTGTCTGCGATAAACGTGGCTAGCCCTGTCGTCGAATTCTGTCCGGAAGTCGAATCGTAGACCTTATAGGTAGAGTCGCTTGTCACTCCCGTGTTGTACGCGCTTGTCGCTCCGTACGAAAGAGCGGCCGTGGTCGTGGTGTCGGTGATCGTCGATGTCGCACCGCTGATCAGGCCGCCTGATCCAATGGTATTCGACGTCAGTTGCACGCTCCCGAATCCGTTCGTGCCTGCTACCCACTTCGCCGTCACACCGAGTGTACCGGCATTTTGAGTGATGTAGTCAATCAGCGCACCTACTGTCTCCCCCGCCGTTGTCGGCACCGTCGGGGATGGCTGGCCATTCACCGAAAAATTGATAGATCCGGATATCGTGTCGCTCTCGCTAGCGAATGAGCCCAGCGTGGCTGTCGAGGAACTTCCCTCCGTTTGGTCCGCGATTGAACTGCTAACCAGTTGGATCCCAGGAGCCCCTTCAAAAGCGGACGAGGTCAATGCCAGACCGGATGTATTTGCCTGCGCGCTCACTCCCAGCGTCGAGTCGGCGGATATAGTCGCCGCAAGGTTGGCCAATGTGTTGCTGTGATCCCCGGCGTTAGCCGTATAGTAGGTTCCCGCTGGAACATTGTCCGTCCCCGCTCCGATCGTAAAAGTGTGCGTGATCCCGCCGTTCTTCAGCGTGATCGTGCCACCCCCGGCAAGAAGATCACTGGTGCTCAGAAATCCGTTGTTCGTTCCATTGTTGACCACATTCACGGCCAGCGTGGATACATTGCCTGCAACGGCCGTCACGCCGGAAGTTGGAGCGGTAGCAGTCTCGGCAACCGCATTTGCCAATGTGGTCACTCCCGGTGTGCTGATCACGTGGCCCAACCCGGCCACCGCCGATTGCAGATAGATGGCGCCGCTTCCCCCGGTCGGTGCGGTTGCCACGATCCCCAGCGCCGCATCGCCGTTGATCTTGTTCACCAGGCTCGTCACTGTGTTTACGCCCGTGTAATAAGTACTTGTCGCTGGGTTATCCACGCCCGCTCCCATAATGAAAGTCTGTGCGGTCCCTGCCCCGTTCTCCACCTGGATCTGGCCTGTCAGCGTCGCGCCGCCGTCGTTCAGTGTCGCCCCATTCGGAAGTTGCAAAACCGCCGTGCTGAAGGTGGCCGAGGTTCCCGCCGTCCCAACCTGATAGCCGGCGTTCGTGTTGTCCACAACCACGGCGCCTCCGTGCGTCGTGTCCGTCAGTGTGTTCAGGCTTGCTACCACCGGGTCCGCCCCGTTGCCCGTCGATGTCAACAGCAACGCATGGTCGGTCGTACTCCATTGCGCCGTGACGCCCATTGCGCTTGCATTAATCTGTTGCGCAAGATCGGCATAAGTCTGACCTGCTGTTGCCGTGAACGTCGTCGATCCGTTGGCATTGGTCAGCGTAACCGCTCCACCGGTGTTAAGTACATCGTCCTGCGTCGCAAGTACCGATCCCGAGTCCAGTGCCGTGATCTCCGGCGTCCCCGTGCCAGCCGCGCCACCATCCACCGGAAGATAAAGGCCCAGCGTACTATTTGCGTTGTAAAGAGTTGGCGACCCCACCACTGAAAGATTTTCCCCGGTGAGCGCGCGGTTCGCCGTCACGATGATCCCCGTCCCGCCAGGATCGACCGATGCCGTCACGTCCAGACTCGCAACTGAACTGATAGCCGTCGCCAGATCCGCGAGCGTGTCGCCGCCGTGATTGCCGGTGTAGTACGTCCCGGCCGGTACGTTATCCGTTCCCGTGCCAACCATAAACGTCGTCGCGGATCCGGATGCCGAGTTCATGATCGTGATGCTTCCACCCACGGCCAATGCATCGCTGCCTGCATTCGTGCCGCTCGTGCCGATGGTGAATGAACTCTCGTTTGCCGGTGTCGCCGCATTTCCGGTCACAGCGGTCCCTGCCGTGAAGGCCGGAGAACTGGTCGGAGCGCTGCCGTATGTAAATGCTGGAGCTGTTGCGCCCGTCCCGGCGGTCGTCGTTACACTCAGCGCTCCGCCTTCGGCCGTGTCCGCCAATGAAAGGCTCTGCGAACCATCGCCGTTCGTCACCACACTCGCGGTCACCAGGCTATTCTGCGCAACCTGGCCATTCGGATGGTTGATGGCCTGCGCCAGTTCGGCCAGGGTGTTCACAGTCGGGCTGATCGTAACCGACGCTGCGGTCGCCGTCCCCACCATCACTGTCACTGTCTGGTTCTGGGTCAAAAGCTGGCTGGCAGGAATTCCACTCGGGTCCAGAATGCCGCTCGTACTCGACGAGCTCGGATCCACGCCTGCCGACACTACTGCGCCTGAGATCTCGATGCCGGTCTGCGTGCCCCCGCCCGCTACCCCGGCCTGCGCCTGCGTTCCAAATGTTGCGGTCAACCCAAGTCCCGAATTATTGATCGCGCTGATTAATCCCGAAGCCGTGTTGCTGTAACTCGTGTTGCCGCCCACCGTGATCGCCGCCGAAGCCGTTGTCGAGGTTCCGTCCGATCCCTTCACCAGGTAATTCACGTCGATCGTCGTAGTGCCGGACGTATTCAGAGTATCCGTCGTTGCGGCGTTCGCTGTGCTGCTCGACAGATTCAGAAACACGTTGTTCTGGCCGCTGCTATACGACATGGTCCCGCCCGTGTCGCCGACGCTCTCCTCCGAGAGCGTGCGAATATTCAGATCGATGACCGAGGAACCAGCAGCCGATGAATCCCCCGTATAAATTGCCGTCGTCGCCCCGGAGAACACCGCCTGCTGGTTGTAGGTGGTCGTCGATCCAATGTTGTTGATCTCGGCCAGTATCGACTGGTACTCCTGGTTCGCCGCGCCTTCCTGCGTGCTGTTCAGCGTCCCGTTCGAGGCTTCCGTCGCCAGCGTGATCGCCCGGTTCAGAAGACTCGTCACTTGCGACAGCGCACCATCGGCCACCTGCAGTAGTCCAACTCCCTCGGTCGCATTCGTCTCGGATTGGGTAAGCGCCGCCGAGTTCGCGGCCAGGCCGTTCACCAGCGACAAGCCCGCAGCGTCGTCCGCGCCGGAGTTGATCCTCGACCCCGATGACAACTGCTGCAATACCGTCTGCAGGCTGCTGTTCGTGTTGTTCAGATTATTCTCTGCGTAGATTGCCGACAGGTTGTTCAATACTCCGAGGGCCATGGCGCTCAACTCCTTCTCGGATGCCGTGCTGCTCGTCCCGTCCCCTCCGCTTCATGCTTCCGTCGGGGTCTCCAGATCTTCTGGTGGGACGTTTCTGCATCCACCCCCTTCATCGGTATGTGGAAAAATAACTTTAGTCATATTTTTTAGAATTCCCCTCGCGCTCTTTGTCGCAAGGCGAAACAGACTGTCTCGCTTCCGTTCATTCACTGTTTCAAAGCGCGTCAATCGCTGTCCCGCTTCGCTCCACCGCTCTGTCTCGTTTCACGCCAGTCTCCCGGCCCAACAGGCCCCTCAACACAAAAAAAACGGCGGCAGGAGGTTCCCTCCCTGCCGCCACCGGTTCCAAATTCAACCGTATTTGCTCTCTGCTCTGTGTTCTATGTTTTCAATTCAACCTGCGCGGCCAGGCTCTCTGCCCCGGCCTCTCGGAAGAACCTCAAAAACTACTCATCAGCTCCCGTGCCTGAACCGCTTCCCGGCGCTGGAGCAGGTGCCCCGCTGCCAGGCGCTTGCGGAGGTGGCGGCTGACGATGACGGAACTGCATTCCCGGACCAGGCCCGCCTGGCCCTTGCCCCCCCGGTCCCGGCATCCCATGGCCCCGGCCGTCCCCTCGCCAATCACGATGCTCGTCCCCGCGCATACCGCCTCGTCCGCGGAACGCCTGCACCTGCTTCCATTGGTCCGGCGTCAGCTTCTCGCGAATCGCAAGCAGAAATCGTGCGTTCGCCCGCTCCAGATCGCCCCGCGCCTGCACGACCTTGTCGATCTCGGCAGTGATGGCCGCGTCATTCGGCGTATCCGCGCTCATCAGCGGCTCCATCGCCAGCTCCGCCTTTTCAAGGTTCGCCCTCAGATCGATCAGCTTCGTCCGATGCTCCAGCATGATCGCATCCATCGCCTTCCGTTGATCGTCGGTCAGCTTTAACCGCTCAACCGTCTGCGGATTGTTCCACCATCCCTTTTCCACGCCTGCCGGACCGAATGCCCTTTGCATCGGCGGCTCGTGGTGGCCAAATCCAGGCCCCACTCCCTGCCCGCCGCCGAAACCTTGACCGCATGCCGCCCCGGCCATCAGGACTCCCGCTACCGCCAAAACCATCTGTCCCGCTCTGCCCATCTTCATCTTCATCTCCCTCATCCCGGCATCTCCCCGGGAGCACTTCGTATTTCAGCTTTGCTTCGTTATTGAGCTTCGTCCTCGGCCATCAGTTGGGCCAGAGGCTCCATTGCCTGGGGAACCTGGCGCGAAACTTCGCTGTCGACCGTCGCCAGTAAATCGTCGTTATCCTTCGCAGCCCGCTGCTCGGCCTCCAGCTTCTGTTGCCTTGCTGCCTCCGCCGCCGCCGCTATCTTTGCCAATTCCTGCCGGTGATGATGCTCGTAAAGGCCACCACCCAGGCTGCCTGCCGCCAGAACGCATCCCAGCGCCCAGCCCGCGGCCACTCGCCAACTCAACAGCCGCTCCACCCTTGCCGTCGTACGGGGCCGGCTCAACTCCGCCTCGCTCCATGCATGAACACTCGATCGGAAATCCTTCAGCGCCTGTTCAAGCCCCGCCTCAAGCTCGCTTCCTTCGTCTCTCGATCCTTTGCCAAATCTCATCGTTTTCCCCTCAACTCCGCGCGCACCTTGACCAGTGCCCGCGAAAGATGCGCCTTTACCGTGCCCTCGCTCAACCCGGTGGCCTTCGCTATCTCGCTCAAATCCCGGTCTTCCACATAGCGCAGCAGAAATACCGTCCTTTGCCGCGCGCTCAACTCCTCCACCGTTCTCCAGACGTGCGCAACCTGCTCCCGCGCCATCATCTGCTGCTCCACAGTCCGCTCCCCGCTCGGCAGCCAGTCGCTCGCCTCGTCCAGATCCACTGAGTTGTTCCGCGTGTGCCGCCAGAACTGCATCCGCCGGTTCCGCCAGTGGTCCTTCTCCAGGTTGATCGCGATCCGCATCAGCCACGTCAGCGCGCTTGAATCGCCCCGAAACCGGTCCCAGTTCCGGTGCGCCTTCAGGAAACACTCCTGCGTCAGCGTCTCCGCCAGGTCCACGTCGCGCGTAGACGCCAGAAGAAACCGGAAGATCTGCGGCCGGTGGGCCTCGACTACGCTCGAAAACTCTTCCGCGGCAGTCTCCCTCTCTTGCCCGGCAAATTGCTCTGCCGTTGCCCTGCGAAGCGCTTCAATTGCAGATCCGGCTGCCATCACTTTGGTAGACGCCTGCTTCCGGCGAGAGTTTACAACTGCGGCCTCATTGCTGGCGAATACGCGCCCATAAGCACCCGCCCAAAACAGCCCCGAATCCTGATCTCTGTCCCCTGATCCCTGATCCCTGTCTTTCTGCCCCCTGCCTTGCAGATAATTACCCGCAATCGGCGCACAATAACTTTGTCGGCACCCTTCACCGGGAGCGCCAGAGGCTCGAACTTGAAACCTGAGCCCTGACCCCTGAAACCTGTCTTCCTAACTCCTTTGCTGAGAGAATTTTGCAGTAAATTCCTTCGAATCATGAACTTGGCGGCTCATGCTTAAGTCCAATCAAAAGAGGAATTTAGCCAAAACAGGGGGGAGGGGGGTGTCCCCATCGCCCAGCTTCCGCACCCTGTGCCACCTCTCCTCCCTGCCCGCTCCCGCGCCACTCATGTACCTCTCCATCCAGGCATATAATTCACGACGGCTGAAAAAGAAGGTTCTGGCGACCATGCGGCATCGCAGTTCCATCGTCTGCCTGCTGCCAACGCGCACAACAATTTGGAGACAGCAATGATTTCTCGGCGAACCTTTGTCAATGGACTAGCTTTCGGCATGGCTGGCTCCGCCCTCTCCTCAACCGCCAAAAGCTACGCTCAGATCCTCGGCGCCAACAACCGGCTCAACTTCGCCATCATCGGCCTCAACGGCCGCGGCTACGCCCATCTTTCATCGCTCAAGAGCAACAGCAAAACCGCCCGCGTAGCCTACTGTTGCGATGTCGACACCAAGATCCTCGCTCGCTTCGCCGGCGCCTCAGAGAAAGCCCTCGGCTACGCCCCCAAAGCCGAGCTGGACTTCCGCCGCATCCTCGACTCCAAAGACGTAGACGCCATCACCATCGCCACTCCCGATCACTGGCACACGCCTCTCGCGGTCCTGGGACTCAAGGCCGGCAAGCACGTCTACGTTGAAAAGCCCTCCAGCCACAACGCCCGCGAGGGCGAACTCTTGGTCGCCGCCCAGGAAAAATACAAAAAGTGCGTCCAGGTGGGCGACCAGCAGCGGTCCTCCGATTACACCATCGAAATGATCAGGAGGATTCACGAGGGATACATCGGCGAGGCCTATTTTGCGCGCGCCTGGTACGCCAACACCCGCCTTTCCATGGGCACCGGAAAGCCGGCGCCCGTCCCTGAAAATCTCGACTGGGATCTCTGGCAGGGCCCTGCACCGCGCAGCGAGTACAAAGACAATATCCATCCCTATAACTGGCACTGGCTGCGCCGCTACGGCACCGGCGAAGCCCTCAACAACGGCACCCACGAAGTCGACGTCTGCCGCTGGGCCCTCCAGGCTGAGTTCCCTCAGACCGTCACCGCAACCGGCGGCCGCTATCAATATAAGGACGACTGGCAATTCTACGACACCCTCGTCACCAGCTTCGCCTATCCCGGCAAGACCCTCACCTGGGAAGGAACAAGCTGCCAGGGAATGAAGGTCTACGGCCGCGACCGGGGATCTGCCATCCTGGGGACCAGGGGAACCGTGGTCATCGACCGCGACGGCTACGACGTCTACGACTGGAAGGGCAAGCAGATCGACACCTTCCGTACCGGCAAAATCACAAGCTCCTCTGACACGCTGGGCATCGACACCATGACCGACGCCCACTTCGCCAACTTCATCGCCGCCATCAAGGGAGAAGCAAAGCTCAATTCGCCGATCCAGGTCGCCAACATCTCCGTCACCTCGCTGCTGCTCTCGAACATTGCTTATTTCATGGACCGCACCCTGCACATCGACACGGAAAACGGCCACATCCACAACGATCCTGAAGCCATGAAGCTTTGGGGCCGCGAATACGAAAAAGGATGGGAAGTCACCGTCTAAAGAAACCGCGCAACCTCAAAGCTGTAAGCTTAAATCTGATCCTCGGTCTTTGATCTCTGACCCCTGATCCCTGACCCCTGACACCTGCCTTCAAGGAGCCCTCATGCCTGCCTCAACTGCTCAACTGCCTGCCGCTCAAGCCGGAACCTTTACCCTCGGCGGAGATTTGACCGTAAACCGCATGGGCTACGGCGCTATGCGCATCACCGGTCCAGGAATCTGGGGCCCGCCCGCCGACCCCGCCGCCGCCCTCGCCACCCTCCGCCGCACCATCGAGCTCGGCATCAACTTCATCGACACCGCCGACTCCTACGGCCCATTCATCTCTGAAGAGCTCATCGCCGAAGCCCTCTATCCCTATCCAAAAGACCTGGTCATCACCACTAAGGTCGGCTGGACGCGTCATGGAGCCGGTGTCTGGCAGCACAACGCAACCCCAGCCCACATCGAACAATCCATTGAAGGAAGCCTCAAACGCCTCCGCCTCGACCGCATCGACGTTTATCAGCTCCACGTTCCCGACCCGGCCAGCTCCTTCGACGCCTCCATGGAAACCCTCGCGCGCCTCAAGCAGCAGGGCAAGATCCGCCACGTCGCTCTCTCCAACGTCACCCTCGAACACCTCGAGCGCGCCCGCAAAATCGTCCCCATCGTCTCCGTCCAAAACCGCTACAGCTTCTCTGACCGCGAGTGGGATTATCTGCTCGACCATTGCCAGGCCAACGGAATCGCTTTCATCCCCTGGGGTCCCATGGCCCAGGCCCGCAAAGCCAATGAAGTCGTCGAGAAAATCGCCGCCGCAAGAAATGTATCCACCGCGGTCGTCTCTCTTGCCTGGCTCCTGCGCCGCTCCCCGGTTACGCTGCTCATCCCGGGAACCAGCTCCGTCAAGCATCTCGAAGAGAACGTCAGTGCCGCCGCCTTCCAGCTCACCGACGCCGAGTTCGCCGAACTCGGCGCAGTCGTGCCCAAACCCTATTGGCTCCGCGGATAGCTCGAGTCGCTCCATCCTTGGCTGTTAAACTGTATCCGGTAAACGGTTACCAGTTCCAGCCACAACGACAGGGAAAACCAAGATGCTGCTCGAGTCGCTCCGCAAACAAGTTCTTCACGCCAACCAGGAAATCGCCCGTCGCGGCCTGGCGCCCCACACTTTTGGCAACGCCAGCGGAGTCGACCGCTCAGGCTCCGAACCCCTTGTCGTCATCAAGCCCAGCGGCGTCGATTACGCATCCCTCACCGCCGCCGATCTAGTCATTACCGACCTCAACGGCAAGATCGTCGAAGGCACCCTGAACCCTTCCAGCGACCTCGACACCCACACCCTGCTCTACCGTGAATTCCCCCAGATCGGCGGCGTCGTCCACACCCACTCCGAGTTCGCAACCTCCTGGGCCCAGGCCGGCCGCGCTATCCCCTGCCTCGGCACCACTCACGCCGACTACTTCCACGGCCCCGTTCCCGTCACCCGCCCCCTTACCGCCGACGAAGTCGCCGAAGCCTACGTCCGCAACACCGGCGCCGTCATTGTCCAGCACTTCCGCGAGCACAACCTTGACCCCGTCGCCGTCCCCGGCGTCCTCGTCGCCGGCCACGCCCCTTTCGCCTGGGGAAAAAATGCCGCCGCTGCGGTCGAACACGCCGATGTTCTTGAGTACATTGCCCGTCTTGCCTTCAGAAGTACGCTCCTGGGTGCTCCCGAATCCGGGATTCCAGCCTACGTTTCTGAACATCATTACCTGCGCAAACACGGGCCTAAAGCCACTTACGGCCAGAGATAACCTCCAATGTGGCCCCTGTCAGGCTCTTGTTATTGCGCCCGCTCCTCTCAAGGTCGCCGGCAAACACCATCGGCCGGTTTCCCGTAACGTTACCTCAACTCGTCCGTCAGTTTTCCATCCGCGGCCCTGCTTAATCAGACATTAACCGCCATTTCATCAGCCTTCTACAGTTTCCGGTAGATTGATCCTTTTCCCCGTAGATGACATACTGTTTTCTGCAACCATTTCCGGACTTCCCCCCGGCTCAGCGTTGACGATCCTTCGAAGGTTCAGTCAATATCTCGCGTGACTTCTATGGATTGCCGACTCTCGCTCCGGCAGTCTGTGCATTTCTTCCGCTTGGCGACTAACGTGCAACAGAATCGATTGGTGTAGGGTGCTCCCCCCATGGAGACGAGCCTTTTTAATCGCGTGCAGGCGACGCTGCTGGCCTTGGCCACAGCCGCGCTCTTTGTGTTGGCAGTCCTCAATCTGCAGCAGGAGCGCCATTTCAAACAGCCCGACGACGGCGTCTGGTGGCACGAAGCGGACGATGGCCTGAAAGCCGAACGCGTTTTACCCGGTCAGGCCGGGCAGATCGCCGGCATTCAAAGCAACGACCTTCTGACCGGGGTCGCTACTTGCGCTTCCTGCGATGAAGTCCCCGTTCAGCGGATTGCCGACCTCGACCGCGCCCTCTACCGCGCCGGCCCCTACGGCCAGGTCTTCTATTCCATCACCCGCGACGGCATCCCGCTCGATACGCCGGTCAAGGTCATCCCCGAGCCTCTGGACCGCAGCCTCGCCTGGGGCCTGCGCGTCATTGGCCTCATCTATCTCATCATCGGCTTCTACGTCCTCTTCCGCCGCTGGGGTGCTCCGCGCGCCACCCACTTCTATCTCTTTTGCCTGGTCTCTTTTGCCCTCTATGCCCTCAAGTACACAGGCAAGTTGGACGGGCTTGACTGGACTGTCTTCTGGGCCAACACCCTGGCCGAATCCCTACAGCCAGCCCTCTTCCTGCACTTCGCCCTCAGTTTCCCCGAAGAGCGGTTCAAGAGGCTGCGCCGCCGCTATCTGCTGCCTCTCATCTATGCTCCCGGCGCCGGTCTGCTCGGCCTCTGGCTGTGGGCTGTAGAGACGCGCCTCGCCACCGGACTGCTGAAACACCGCCTCGATCAAACCGCAACCGCTTACGATGCCGTATTTTACGTGCTGGCCGCCCTGCTCTTCCTGCGCAGCTACAGCCACGCCGACACCCCAGTCCTTCGCCAGCAGTTGAAGTGGGTCACGCGTGGAACTTTGCTGGCGGTTCTGCCTTTCACGGTCTTCTACGCCGTTCCCTTCCTGCTCGATCTGAATCCACCGGTGCTCCTCACCAATCTAGCCGGTCTATCGCTCGTCTTTCTGCCCCTTACCTTTAGTTGGGCTATCGTCCGTTACCGGCTCATGGATACGGACCTGATCTTCAAGCGCGGCGTCGCTTACACCCTGGCCACGGGATTTATCCTCGGCGGCTACTTCGGCACCGTCGCCCTCATCACCCTCGTTGCTCACAATTCCGCGCCCCTGGCGGTGCGGGAGTGGGTCCTCGTCATTGCCATGCCCGTCGCCATGGCCATCTTCGACCCCCTCAAACGCCGCATCCAGGGATGGGTCGACAAGGCCTTCGACCGTCACCACTACGACTATCGCAAGGCCCTGGTCGAGTTCGGCCGCGGCCTCAGCTCCGAAACCAATCTCCAGGCACTGCTCCAATCCATCGTCAACCAGTTGCCGAGCACCCTTTTTGTGGCCCGTGTCGCTGTCTTCCTGGCCAAGGACTCCGGCCTGCGCCTGGCCGCCTCGCACGGCCTGCCCGCTGAAGTCACTCTCGCCCAGCAGCGCTTCGACCTCGGCTTCCTTAACCACGCCTTTTTCGATCTCGATCAGGCCAACCCTCACTCCCACATCTTCCTCGAAAACACGCAGGCCGCCCTCCATCTGCCCGAGTCGCAACAGAGCACCGCAGCCCTGCTCGACCTGAACTACTACCTGCCCTGCCGCGTTGCCTCCGGCCAAATCGATGGCCGTCCAGCCATCAGCCGCACCATCGCCGTCATCGGCCTCGGCCGCACCATGGGCGGCGACTTCCTCTCCAGCGAAGACGTCGAGCTCCTCGAATCCCTGGCCAGCTACATCGGCATCGCCCTCCAGAACGCCAGCCTCTATGCCCGCCTCGAAGAAAAGATCGGCGAGTTCGAACGCCTCAAGGAATTCAACGAGAACATCGTCGAATCCATCAACGTCGGCATTCTCGCCCTCGACCTCGAAGACCGCATCGAGAGCTGGAACGCGCAGATGGAGGCCATGTACGCCCTCAGCCGCGCCGAAGCGCTCGGCCAAAAAGTGCAGGATGTCTTTCCCGGCGAGTTTGTCGAGGCCCTCGACGGCTTCCGCAACGAGCAGGGCGTCCATCATCTCTACAAATTCCGCCTCACCACCCGCGCCGGTGAGCTGCGTACCGCCAACATCGCCATCGCGCCGCTGCTCTCCCGCGACTTCGTCTCCGTCGGCCGCATCATCCTGGTCGACGACATCACCGAGCGCGTCACCCTCGAGACCCAGCTCGCCCAGGCCGACAAGCTCAGTTCCATCGGCCTGCTTGCCGCCGGTGTGGCCCACGAAATCAACACCCCGCTTGCCGTTATCTCCTCTTACGCCCAGATGCTCTCCAAGCAGATGCGCGGCGATACACGCCTTGGCCCGGTGCTCGACAAAATTACCCAGCAGAGCTTCCGCGCTGCTGAGATCGCAAACGGCCTCCTCAACTTCTCGCGCACCTCAACCACCGAGTTTCGCGATACCGACCTCAACCAGGTCATTCGTGACACCCTTTCGCTGCTCGAGCACCAATTCAAGACCGCTCAGATCGATGTTGATCTCGCTCTGGCCGATCAGCTGCCCCCCATTAACGGCAACCCCGGCAAGCTGCAGCAGGTCTTCCTCAATCTCCTGCTCAATGCCAAAGAGGCCATGCCCGGCGGTGGTACCCTCCGCGTCTCAACTCTGGTCAACGGCCATGTCGCCGCCCAGATCACCGACTCCGGCAGCGGCATCGCGCCCGAGCATCTCAAGCGCATCTATGACCCCTTCTTCACCACCAAGACCACCCCCAAGCCCGGCGACCGCCGCGGTACCGGACTCGGGCTCTCCGTCTCTTACGGAATCATTCAGGAGCATGCCGGCAAGATTCATGTCGAAAGTGCCATCGGCGCCGGCACAACCTTTCATCTCGAGTTTCCCTTATTAAGGAATTCTGTACATGCCTGAGTCCATTGCCGAGGTAGACCTGTCCTTGAGTGAGCCCGCCATCGTACTTCAAACAAACGGCAACGCCACGGCCCCCGCCGACACCGCCAGCATCCTGGTAATCGACGACGAGGCCTCCATCCGCGAGTCGCTTGACGTGCTGTTGTCCCTCGAAGGTTACACGGTCACCATGGCGGTCGATGGGGAACAGGGACTGCGAACAATTGAAGCCAATAACTTCGACCTCGTGCTGCTCGACCTCGCTCTGCCCGGCCAAAGCGGCCTCGAACTCCTGCCCCAGATCAAGGAACGCCAGCCCGAACTCCCCGTCATCATGATCACCGCCTACGGCACCGTCGACAATGTCGTCGAAGCCGTCCGCGCCGGCGCAGAAAACTTTGTCCAGAAGCCCTGGGACAACGAAAAGCTTCTCGCCGATGTCCGCTCCGCCATCGCACGCCACAAGGCTGAAGAAGAAAACCTCCAGCTCAAGCGCACCCTCAAGCAGCGCTACAACTTCAATAACATCGTCGGCAAAAGCGAAATCATGCTCAAGGTCTTCGACCTCGTGGCCCAGGTCGCGCCCAGCCGCTCCACCGTGCTCATCCAGGGCGAAAGCGGCACCGGCAAGGAACTTATCGCCAAGGCCATTCACGCCAACTCGCCCCGCCGCGACAAGCCCTTCGTTCCCATCAACACCGGCGCCATGCCGCCCGAGCTGCTCGAGTCCACGCTCTTCGGACACGTCAAGGGCGCGTTCACCTCGGCCGTTGCTTCAAAGAAAGGCCTCTTTGAAGTTGCCCACGGCGGCACCCTCTTCCTCGACGAAATCGCCACCATGGGCATGGACACCCAGGCCAAGATCCTGCGCGTCCTTCAGGACCGCCGCTTCATGCACCTGGGCGGCGTGCAGGAGATTCAGGTTGACGTCCGCATTCTCGCTGCCACCAACGTCGATCTGCGCAAGGAAGTTCGCGAAGGCCGTTTCCGTGAAGACCTCTTCTACCGCCTCAACGTCATCACTGTCGATCTGCCCCCGCTGCGCGCCCGCCGCGAAGACATTCCGCTGCTCGCCAACCATTTCCTCGACTTCTACGCCACCGAGAATGGTTTCGAGCCCCGCCGCCTCTCCACCGACGCCCTGCGCGCCCTGGTCGATTACGACTGGCCCGGCAACGTCCGCGAACTCGAAAACTCCATCGAGCGCGGCGTCGTACTTTCGAACGGCCCCATCATCGGCTCCGATCTCCTCCCCGGCCACATCACCGGCCGAAGCTTCCAGGACGCCCTCCTCGAGCACAACCCCAACGCCTCGCTCTTCGACATCCTCGAAGTCATCGAACGCCGCATCATCATCGAGAAACTCGAGCGCTGCAACTGGAACCAAACCGACGCCGCCGAGCAATTCCGCATCCCCCTCTCCACCCTCAACCAAAAGATCAAACGCCTCAACATCGAAATCCGCAAAAAAGGCCGCGAGTAGAGCGAGACGACATTGCCGAACCAAATTAGTTCGTACTGGGAATTAATTGAGCCGCTTTTCTCAACGATCGATTATGGCAATGGCCCAAAGGAATTTGCCGACTCAATCACCTCGATAGAACGCCCCAAACTGCTCCTTTTTGCCGCCCATATGTGCCTGGCCGAAGTTCACAATGGCGGCTTTCTTCAGCTCTTTTGGAACGGCACCGGCATTCTGGTGCCGGAAGGCGAAGAGGGTTTCAGGTTGATTGGAATGCCGTCGATGGCGGCTCTACTTCAAAATGCTGCACTCAAGCTGGGCTCACCGTACCCCCGAGATCGAGATGACCGCTGGGATGCTCTCCTGGTAGCTTCCGGGCGCAAAACAAGAGAGTTGAAGCAGATCTTCAAAAGGCAGGAAAACCCCTATCTAGCCTTCGAAGAAGCAACATCGACACTCGATCTCGACGCTCTTGATAAGCAATTTTGGGAAGCTGCGAAGATTGAGAACGGTGGCTTTCAAGATGCAGCAACGCTGTACGCAAATGGCTTACAGCTCGTCCATTAGGCCCTGATCCACGATTTCGTCCATCGCTTTGTTTGAAATAAGGCTCAAAAAACCGCTGACATACCAACAAGCCCCGGAAAGGAGCCACGCGTGACACCACTGAACCGCATCACCCAAAACCCTGCTGTGATGGGCGGCAAGGCCTGTATCCGTGGCATGCGTGTCACAGTCGGCATGATCGTCGGCCAGGTGGGTGCCGGCCGCACCGTCGATGAAATCCTCGCCGAATACCCCTACCTGGAACGCGACGACATCATGCAGGCCCTTCGCTATGCGGCTTCTAAAGCTAGAGGCTAGAACCTATCAGCTAGAAGCTCGCACCCACCGCTCCAAAAACCCCAGCAACTCCCCCGGCGGCCTCAACCAGACATCCGCCGCCGTCTCCCGCCGCTCTCTTCGCACTAGCACACTCAAGTGCGCCCCCGCCGCGCGGTTCACCGCATGAAACGCCGCCTCATCCGTCAAGTCGTCCCCCAAAAACGCGACGGGCCCACGAGCGCCATACTCTCCCAGAATCGCCTCAACCGCCCCACCCTTGTCGCGTCCCGCCCGCAGTTCTAGTCCCGCTTCGAATTCCAGCAGCGCCAACCCATCCAACTGCGCCAGCGGCTCAAACAGCGCCCGCGTCCTCTGCTCTATCAACTTCGCTTTGCGCGGCGAAGCACCCCGCCAATGCATCACGGCTCCATTCGCCTTGTCTTCAAACAGCCCGCCCAGGCTGTCCTGTCTCAACTGCGCCCGCAGTTCGTCCAGCCGCGCGCGTACTTTTGGAGAAGCTCCGTCCAGCTCGCGGCGCCCATCCGGATAAAGCCGCTCCGCTCCGTGCAATCCCCAAACTTCCAGCGCAGGCTCCAGCCCCAGCAGCGGCCGAATCTCCGCCGCCGGCCGGCCCGTCACCACCACCATGCGTGTCCGCCCTTGTTTCTGGATGCGCGCCAGCACCTCCCGCACCCCGGCCCATGGGTGCGCCTGAAAGCGATCCACGCGAAACGGCGCCAGCGTCCCGTCGTAGTCCAAAAGCAACAATGAATTGGGCGCGCCCGCGAAGGCGCAAAAGAACTCTTCCAGCTTTTCTTGCGGCCCAAGACTCAAACCTCAGTTTCCTTTCCTAGAGCCTGTTATGAACTTTCCCGCGGGCGGCGTTGCGAGTGAAAATCGGCCCAGACGAGGCGGAGGACGAAGAATTTGGCTATTCCAAGGCTAGAACGACAACGAAGTATGGCCCGATTTGCGCCGCAACCCGTAGGGCTAGGGCCAATTTTCCCGATTTCTGCGTCGTTCGTCGCTAACAGACACCCGGTCTGCGTCGCTCCTCTCTCCTTGAACTCGGAAGAATTGGCTCCCAGCGCCCACGCGAAAGTTCATAACAGGCTCTATGCCAGCTTTTCATCCTCAATCTCCGGCGCAGACACTGACACCGGCGCCGCCCGATGCAGTTCGGCGCCCTCCCCGCCTTCCAGCCGCAACTCCCGCAGGTCGCCCAGCACGCTTGCCGCCCAGCGATAGATATTGTGCTCCATCACCTGGCGCCGCATCCGCCGCATCCGTCGCCGCCGCTCTCCGCGATTCATCTCCAGCCCCTCATGAATCGCCTCAGCCACTCCGGCAATGTCGTAGGGATTCACGATCAGCGCATCTCGAAGCTCCACCGCGGCGCCTGTAAACTTGCTCAGCACCAGCACACCGTCCTCATCCCCGCGCGCTGCCACATATTCCTTGGCCACCAGGTTCATCCCATCGTGAAGCGATGTCACCAGACAGAGATCCGCGGCACGATACCAACGCGCCACCTCTTCGTGACTGCACTGGCGGTTAATCAGGACGATCGGTCTCCAATGCGCCGTCTGGTAGCGCAGGTTGATCCGCGCCACTGTCTCCTCAACCTGTCGCCCCAGGTCCGCATAGCTGGTGATCCGCGTCCGGCTTGGCGCCGCAATCTGCACCATCGTCGTCCGTTCCCGGTGCCACGGATGCGATTCCAGTAGCTCCTCGATCGCCAGAAGCCGCTCCACAATTCCTTTGGTGTAATCCAGCCGATCGACACCAAGCACCAGGCGCTCCGCCCTCACCCCAAACTCGCGCAACAGTTCGCTGCGCGCGAATGCTGCTTCCTCCTCCACCTCGGCTTCATCCTTGATCCCCGAATCCGCCTCGCGCATTGGCCCCTCAAACGCCACGCTCACTGGATAGGGCCGCACCGTGCTCAGGTGCCCGTTGCGCAGCACCGTCATCTGCTCGCGATTGGTGCGCGACTCAAGCACGCGGTCCACCGTGGAAAGAAAATTATTGCAATGCAGTGGAATATGGAAGCCCATCAGATCTGCGCCCAACAATCCGTCCAGAAGCTCGTCCTGCCACGGGCATATCCCAAAAGCCTCTGGATTTGGCCACGGTATGTGCCAGAAAATCGCCACCCGCGCATCGGGCCGCGCCGCCTTCACCAAGCGCGGCAGCAACGCAAAATGGTAATCCTGCACAAACACAACTGGATTCTCGCATCCTTCCATCTCTTCAAGCACTGCGGCCGCAAAGCGCGCATTCACCCGTTGATAACACTCCCAGTCCGCCGCGCGAAAAATCGGCCGCGTATGCGCAATGTGGCAAAGCGGCCACAATCCCTCGTTTGCAAAGCCGTCGTAGTACTGCGACTCCTCTTCGGCGGAAAGCCACACCCGCCTCAAGGTATAGCGCGGATCGTCCGGAGGCACCCGCAGGCGGTCGAAATCATCCACCATCAAAGCGTCCGCATCGCCACTGCCACTCGCCACCCACACCCCGTCGCAGGCCCGCAGCACCGGTTCAATCGCCGTCACCAGCCCGCTCGGCGGCACCATGCACACCGTTTCCCGCCCCTGGTGAACGTGAATGTAGGGCTCGCGGTTCGACACTACAAAAATGCGGCTCGATCCCGACCGCTCGCGCATATGAACTGCCAGCCGCTCTTCCGTCCACAGATGTTCGCCGGCATCGCGCAGCCGCGCTTCCGTCGCTGCCGAGGCGCGCGCTGCAATCAAATTCTCCGCCATCGTCTCCACTTCTCGAGCCAGCGGCTTGAAAAGCTTCCAATCCCCGATGGTCAGTTTCTCAGTTGCAGACCCGTCACTTTGTTCCGCGTCGTTCGCCCGCAGCCGCAGCAGGCGCAGCCGTTCCGCCACCTGCATCATCGGTCGCAGCAGGAACCAGCTCACCATGGCCAGTGTCACCACCACGATCAAAAACACCAACGCCACAATCCGAAGAAAGCTCCGCTGCCAAACGGCGATTCCCTCGCTCCGGATATACCCGGCGTCGGCAACAATCGCCAGCGTGCCTATCAACGCATCTCCGTTATGCAGCGGCTGCGCCTCTTCCAGCCACTCCCAATTGCCGGCGTGTCCGAATGCGTTGACCACATCTCCTTTTTGAATCGACTTCTGGATTACGCCATACGGCAGGGCCTGTAACACTTCTTGAGGCCCGGTACAGGCAAGCAGCTTTCCTTGACCGTCATAAATTGCCAGCCCCAGCGTGCCGGTGCCCGATTTGAGATGTGAGAATAACTCCGGGAAGACGGATGGATCGCCGGTCTCAAGCGCCCCGGTCACATCCGGTTGCATGCTCAAACCCATCCACTTTACGCGCCGCTCCAGTTCCACGCGCAGCGTGTGCTTGTGCGCCAGGACATCAAAATAGGTTGACGCAACCGAGACCAGCGTTACGGCGATGATCAGGGCAAGAATCAGGCGCACGCGGAACAAGTGCATTCGCTCCCTCCCCTTTGCTCGTTTAATTATTAGATGCCGTTTCGTTCTCCTTTGCCAGTCACCTCTGCGAGAGATTTGCAAATTCTTTATTTTAAGCCGCTTATGTGATCAATTCTGGCCACTCGGCCACTCCGCACACATTCAAGACTCGCCTTCCTGCAATCAGTCCAAATCCCTCCTCCGCGCATCCGCCAAAGAGTACCCGCTCGATGCGCTATTCTGTCCAAGACAGTTTCCAACGGCCAGACTCCCGCAAACCGGCACAAAATATGGCGATAAACCCGATCGAACGCACCGCCAAAGAACTCGTCCTCACCGTCCAGGACTATTCCCTGTTTGCCTGGCGCGCCTTCATGAATCTCTTCACGGAGCCCCGCTACTATTCCGAGTACCTGATTCAGTCCGACATCATCGGCGTCGGCTCCACGGCCATCGTTCTGCTGTCTGGCTTCTTTACCGGCGGCGTGCTCGCCCTTCAGTCCGCCGCAACGCTCTCCCAGTTCGGCGCCACCGCTGTCACCGGCCAGTTCGTCGGCATCACCATGATCCGCGAATTGGGCCCCGTGCTCACCGGAATCATGGTCGCCGGACGCAATGCCTCCTCCATGGCCAGCGAACTCGGTTCCATGGTCGTCACCGAACAGATTGACGCCATGCGCGCCCTCGGCGTCGATCCCATGCGCAAGCTCGTCACCCCGCGCATCTTCGCCTGCATCTCCATGCTCTTCTTCCTCACCATCGTTGCCGACGCTTTTGGCATCATCGGCGGCGGCGCCGTCACCGTCTTCCTCAATCACCAGGACGGAACTCAGTACTTCTCAAAAGCATGGGAGTCGCTCCGCTATCCCGACATCATCCAGGGACTCGTCAAGCCGCTCTTCTCCGGCTACATCATCGCCTCCGTCGGCTGCTTCTACGGCTTGCGCACCACCGGAGGAACCCAGGGCGTTGGCCGTTCCACCATTCAGGCCGTCGTCAACTCTTCCGTGCTCATCATCCTGGTCGACTTCCTTCTCACCAGGGTGCTCTTGGCCTTCTTCCCTCCTCTATGATGGCTACCAATATCTCCGGCCCGCCCCAGCCACCGCCGCCTGAACCGCTCCCTTCCGATCCGAGCCCGGCGGCCGAGCAAGTCCCCGTGCTCGCCTTTCGCAACGTCTCCATCGCCTTCGACGGCCCGCCCGTCCTGAACGACGTCACCTTCTCCGTCGCGCCCGGCGAGACGCGCATTCTTCTCGGGCCCGCCGGCGTCGGCAAAAGCGTTCTGCTCAAACTCTGCAATGGTTTGCTTCGCCCCGACCGGGGAACCATCCAGCTCTTCGGCGAAGAGATCGAAGCCATGCCTGAAAGCAAGCTCCTGCCACTGCGCACCCGCATCGGCATGGTCTTTCAGGAGGGCGCACTCTTCGATTCCCTCACCGTCCGCGACAATGTCGCTTACCAGCTCATTCAGGAGCTCGTCCCCGACGACGAAATCGACACGCGCGTCCGTGAAGCCCTCACCTTTGTAGGCCTCGAACAAACCTTCTCCTCCTATCCCGCCAGCCTCTCCGGCGGCATGAGACGCCGCGTCGCCATTGCCCGTGCCTTCATCAACCACCCCGCCATGCTGCTCTACGATTCGCCCACCGGCGGCCTCGACCCCGTCACCTCTACCAACATCATCGAGCTCATCGTCAAGGAGCGCGACGTCCACCACACTCCTTCCATGCTGGTCACCCATCGCCTGCAGGACGCATTCATGCTCTGCACCCACGAATTCTCCACCGAATTCAACTGCATGATTCCTTTTCCGAACGGCCAGACCGACCCGCGTACCACCTTCCTCATGCTCAATGAAGGCCGCCTCGTCTTCGATGGCTCCATTCACGACCTGATCCATTCTGATAACCCCATCGTTCGCGAATTCCTCGAATAACCTTCTTTCCCATTCCTGTTTCGCGATGTATGCTGCACTTTACGAGGCGCACCCAGCCCTGGAGCGTGTGCCGCTCACTTCTTGGCCGCGTTCCACTTCTCCAGAAACGCCGCGAACTTCTCATTCCGCGGGGCCACCGCAGCCGCCTTCCCCGCCGGCCGCGGCTGGGGTGCCGGTGCCGTCAAAGCCTTGATCGAGAGCCCAACTCGCTTGGCCTTCGCATCCACCGTCAGCACCTTCACCTTCACAATCTGTCCCGCCTTCACCGCGTCCGATGGCTCTTTGATAAACCGATTCGACAGCTCGCTGATGTGCACAAGCCCATCCTGGTGAACCCCGATATCCACGAACGCACCAAACTTCGTCACGTTCGTCACCACGCCCTCGAGCACCATCCCCGGCTGCACATCGCCCAGCTCCCGCACCTGCTCGTTGAATGCCGGCGCAACAAACTTGTCGCGCGGATCGCGCCCGGGCTTCTTCAACTCGGCGAGAATATCGCCCAGCGTGTAGGCCCCCGCCGCGAGTTGCTTCGTGTCCACCTTCTCCAGCATCTGCGGCTGCTCGATAATCGCCTTCACCGTCGTCTTCAGCGACACCGCAATCTGCTCCACCAGCGGATACGACTCCGGATGCACCGCCGTCCGATCCAGCGGATTGTCGCCATCGCGAATGCGCAGAAACCCCGCCGCCTGCTCAAATGTCTTCGGTCCGATGCCCGCAACCTCCATTACCTGCATTCGCGACCGAAACCCGCCCTTCTCGTTCCGGTGGTTCACAATATTCTGCGCCGTGCGCTCCGTAATCCCCGCCACAAACCTGAGCAGCGTCCACGATGAAGTATTCAGGTCCACGCCCACGCGATTCACGCAACTCTCAATCACCTTCTCCAGCGACTCCTGCAGTTGCCGCTGATCCACATCGTGCTGGTACTGCCCCACCCCAATCGATTTCGGATCAACCTTCACCAGCTCCGACAGCGGATCCTGCAGCCGCCGCGCAATCGAGATCGCCCCGCGCACCGTCAAATCAAGATCCGGAAACTCCTGCCGCGCCACGTCCGACGCCGAGTAAATGCTCGCGCCCGATTCGCTTACCGTCACCGAAAAAATCCCGTCGATCTTCTTCTCCCGTAAAAACTCGCGGACAAAAGCATCTGTCTCCCGCGACGCCGTTCCATTCCCAATCGCAATGGCGCGCACATTGTGCTTGCGCAGCAGCGCCTCCAGCTTCGGCATCGCCTCCGCATTGCCGTGCTTCGACGTATGCAGATACAACACATCGTGCGCCAGCATCTTGCCCGTCGCATCCACTACTGCAACCTTGCATCCTGTCCGCAGTCCCGGATCGATGCCCAGCACCGAGATCGGTCCCGCCGGCGGCGCCAGCAACAGGTTGTAGAGGTTATCGCGAAACACCGCAATCGCGTCCGTATCCGAACGCCTCTTCAATTCCATGCGAATCTCCGCCTGGATCGAAGAGTTCAACAGCCGCTTCCATGCATCGTCGATCGCCAGCTCCAGTTGCGGTGTCCAATCGCCCTGCGCTCGCAATACATGCCGCCGAATCACCGCCAGCGGCCGCTCGCCTTCCAGCTCAATCAGAAAGTAAAGCACCTTCTCGCTCTCTCCGCGGCGAATCGCCAGCATCCGATGCGATGGAATCGTCTTCACCGGCTCCGTGTACTCGTAGTACATCTTGAACTTGTCCTGCTCATCCGTCGCGTCCTGCACCTTGCGGCTCACAATCGCGCCCTCGTCGAACATCAGCTTCCGCAGCGCCTTGCGCAGGTCCGCGTCTTCGCTCATCCACTCGGCCACAATATGCCGCGCGCCTTCAAGCGCCTCTTCCACGCTCCCGACACCCAGCTCCGCATTCACAAACCCAACCGCAAACTCCGCCAGTGTCTGCGCGGACGCCTCCTGCTTCCATAGGTAAAGCGCCAGCGGCTCCAGCCCCTTCTCGCGCGCAATCGTAGCCTTGGTCCGCCGCTTCGGGCGATAAGGAAGATAGAGATCCTCAAGTTCGTTCTTGTCGAGCGTCGCTTCAATGCGCGCCTTCAGCTCATCCGTCAGCTTGCCCTGTTCCGCAATCGAAGCAAGAATCGTTGCACGCCGCTCCGTCAGATCGCGAAAGTAGGCGAGCTTCTCCTCAATGTCGCGAATTTGCACCTCGTCCAGATTGCCGGTAGCCTCCTTGCGGTACCGCGCAATAAACGGAACAGTGCCGCCGTCATCCAGCAGCTCAATCACAGCCACAAGTCCACGCAGCGGAAGGTTTAGGGTTTGGGCGATATGAAGAAGAATTTCAGGGGAGAGATTCAGGTTTTCTTTCATAAATATTCATTGCCTATGTTACATCCTGCCCCCCAAAAGTTATCGACAAGCAACGGTGCCTCGCTGCATAGTCAAATGCATGAGGAAACTCTTTTCAATCACCCTCTGCCTCAGTGCGTCCTGCGTCTTCTCCATCGCCTTCGCCCAGCAGCCTCGATCCACGCCCATCGTCCTCCACGCCGCGCGCCTGCTTCAGGTTGACACCGGTGTCCTTCTCCGTCCCGGCGAAGTTCTCATCCAGGGCGACCGCATCCGCGCCGTCGGCACTTCTGTCGATCATCCGCAAGACGCAAAGATCATCGATCTCGGCGACACCACTCTGCTCCCCGGCCTCATTGACGCCCACGTCCATCTCTTCCTCCACCCCGGTGCAGAAGATCTGCAAACCGTCCAGGAATCCGTCCCCTGGCGCACCCTCCTCGCCGAGCAGGCCGCCAAAGCCGATCTCCTCGCCGGCTTCACCGCCGAACGCGATATGGGAACCGAAGGCGCGGGCTCTGCCGATACCGCCATCCGCGACGCCATCGATCAAGGCCTCATTCCCGGTCCCCGTTTGCGCATCAGCGGCAACGCCATCGACATTCTCGGCGGACACGAAGACGCCATCGGCTTCAATCCCGCGCAGCATGTTCTTTCGAACGCCGACTATGCCAACTCCGCCCAGCAACTCATCGAAGTCATCCGCGCGCAGCACAAGCAAGGCTCCAGCTTCGTCAAGATCTACGAGACCGGCCCGGACCAGATGATCGACGGCGTCCTCCACACGCCCTATCAATACACTGCGGAACAACTCGCCGCCGCCGTCCAGGAAGCTCATCGCCTCGGCATGACCGTTGGCGTCCACGCCATGGGCGAGCCCGGCACTCTCTACGCCGCGCAGGCCGGCGTCACCTCCATCGACCACGCCACGCAACTCAGCGACGAGACCATGCGCCTCATGCGCGAAAAAAATATCCCCGCCGTCCCCACCTTCGCCATCTTCAACTACTTCGCGCAGCATCAGGGATCGCAGGATCAGGCAGCCCACGAAGCTGCCATGCTCGACTACAAAATCGCCGAGTTCAAAAAGCAGATCGCCGCCGGCATTCCCTTCGCCGTCGGCTCCGATGTCGGCCCCTTTCCCCACGGCACCCAGGCCGTCGAAATGGAGTTGATGGTCCGCTACGGCATGAAGCCGCTCGCCGTCCTCCAGGCCGACATGATCAACGGCGCAAAGGTGCTCGGATGGCAAAACGAGATCGGCCAGCTTAAGCCCGGCTACTACGCCGACATCGTCGCCGTCCCCGGCAACCCGCTCGACGACATTACCGCCGTCGAGCACGTCAGCTTCGTAATGAAAGCCGGTCAAATCGTCCGTAAATAGGCCGCTCGACACCCGCGCCGTAGGCGTAACCTATGTTAGCCCCGCGCTTCAGCGCGGGGTGAGCGCGCACCCCCCAATTCATCCGGAGTCCCGTAGGAACGCCGCGCATACACCCATCCCTCCTATGAGAAAAACGCCAACCGGGAACGGCTTCCACAAATATCGATTCCCCGCCCGAAAGATTCTTGGATTTTCAAGTCCAACTTTGCAGATAATTTCCCGTCTTTGGCGCACAATCATTTCAGAGTCGACCTCAATTCAGAAGAGAGAGCTGGGAGCTAGAGGCTAGAAGCCAGAAGCTGCCTTCTAACTCCTTTGCTGAGACGACTCTGCCTATAACCTGAATCCTGGGAGGACATTACGGCGCCGACCACCCCGCATCCTGATGAAAAGAGCGAACTTCGCCAAAAAGTCCGGACTTCAATTTTTTTTTAGAGGGAGTGGAGGGGCACGGTCCGCCCAGCCAAGCCGCCGTCCGCCAGTAGTACACTTCATCTAATCACGGATCGCACCCCGGCAATAAAGTCCCGTAGGAGCAATCGCAATGCGCCTCGCAGCTCTCTCACTTCTGGCACTTGCTTCCATCGCTCTACACGCCGCGACTCCATCCCAGTCCGACCCCCGCCTCCACGGCGCCTACAAATTCAACGAAAACAGATGGACTTACGTGCACCTCCGGGGAACGCCCCAGCAAATCGGCTTCCAGCACGGCTATCTCCTGGCTCGCCAAATTGAAGACATCGTCAACGTTTATCGGGTCGAAGTGCCCCACGCCGACAAGCGCGACTGGAACTTCTTCCGCGCATCGGCGCAGAAAGTCCTCTGGCCGCATCTCGATCCGGAATACAAACAGGAGCTGAACGGGATCGTTCAAGGCCTGCAAGCGCAGGGATCAAAGCTCGATCTGTGGGACATTGTCGCGCTCAACGGCGAAATGGAGTTGGCCAACTACTATCTACCGTTGCTCAACGCGCAGGAGAATAAATCCAACCCGCCCCAGGCCGTCGCCCCCGGCAAATGCAGTGCCTTCATCGCCACTGGTTCCGCGACAAAGGACGGCAAGATCGTTATCGCGCACAGCAACTGGTCTCCCTTACGCTGAAGGCGAGCGCTGGACCATCGTCTTCGATATTGTGCCTGCAAGCGGACAGCACTTCATCATGGACGGCATGCCTGGCATCATCACCAGCCAGGACGACTTCGGCGTCAATGCCGCCGGCCTCATGATTACCGAAACCACGTTGCCCCAGACCAAGGGCTTCGATGTCAACGGAATTCCAGAGTTCGACCGCTCGCGCAAGGCAATGCAATACGCAACATCGATCGATGAATACGCGGCCATCATGCGCAAAGGCAACAACGGCGGCTATGCAAACTCATGGCTCGTTGGCGATCGCAAAACCGGCGAGATCGCCTACCTCGAACTCGGCCTGCGTCACACCCCTCTCACCAGGAAGAAAGACGGCTACTTCGTTTCGTCGAATTTTGCGGCCGACCCCGAACTCATTCGCGACGACACGCCGGGCTTCGATCCCGCCAATCCCGAACCCTCGATGAACGCCCGCCACATCCGCGCCGAGCAATTCGTCCAGGAGCACCTCGGCAAGCTCGATACCGCGCTGGCGGAAGCATTTCTATCCGATCACTATGACAGTTACGAGCACAGAATCGATGCCGGCAAACGCAGTCTCTGCGGTCATGAAGACACTTCCCCGATTGGTGAAAAAGTCTGGGGCGATGCGCCCTACACTCCGATGGGTGCAGTTACAGGGAAGGTAATGGATTCAGAGATGGCGGCGAAACTGAGCTTCATTGCAAGAGCCGGACATCCGTGCGGCGAAGATTTCAAAGTCGAGCCGTTTCTCGCCGCGCATCCGGAGTTTTCGTGGCAGAAACCTATCCTCCACGACATGATCGCCGGCCCCTGGACAGTTTTCACCGCAGACGAAAAGCCGCTCGTAGCCTCCGCGGGAAACTAGGACTGCTCACACGGCAACAGTGAAGCTCTCCTCGGTCCGCGTTACCGAGCGGTAAAGCGTGTCACGCTCCACCGGAACCCGCCCGGCTTCGGTAATCAGCCGGCAAAGCTGTTTTCGCGTCATCCCCTGTGGCGTCGTCGCCCCGGCATCGTGATAAATCTTTTCTTCAATCACCGTGCCGTCAAGATCGTCGGCGCCAAAGCGCAACGCGATCTGCGCAATCTTCGGAGTCATCATCTGCCAATAGGCCTTGATGTGCGGAAAGTTATCCAGCATCAGTCGGCCGACTGCAATCTGACGAATATCTGTCAGCCCCGTCGTCACCGGCAAGTGGTCCAGCGGCGTGTTCTCCGGATGAAAAGCCAGCGGAATAAACGTCTGGAATCCTCCCGTCTCGTCCTGCACCGCGCGCAGCTTCAGCAGGTGGTCCACCCTGTCTTCATCGTTCTCAATGTGCCCATACAGCATGGTCGCGTTCGACTTGAATCCCAGCTTGTGCGCCAGCCGCGCCGTCTCCAGCCACTCTTCCCCGTCAATCTTGTGGTCGCAGATTATCGATCGCACCCGCGCGGCAAATATCTCCGCTCCGCCCCCCGGCATCGACTCCACACCCGCATCGCGCATCTTCACCAGCGTCTGCTCAATCGTGAGCTTCGCTCGCCGCGCCAGGTATGCAACTTCCACCATGGTGAAAGCCTTGATGTGAACTTTGGGAAACCGCTCCTTCAGTCCCCGCACCAGGTCAAGGAAATACTCCAGCGGCAAATCCGGATGCAGTCCGCCGACAATGTGAAATTCCGTCACCGCCTCCGAGTAGCCCGATGCCGCAGTCTCCCACGCCTCTTCAAGCGCCATCGTGTAACCGGCGGGGTCGCCCTTCTTCCGCCCGAAAGCGCAAAGCTTGCATGCCGCCACACAAACATTGGTCGGGTTGATGTGCCGATTCACGTTGAAGTACGTCACGTCCCCGTGCATCCGCTCGCGCACAAAGTTGGCCAGCCAACCAACAGCCAACACATCGGAGGAGCCGTAGAGCGCCACGCCATCGGCAAAATCCAGCCGCTCGCCCGCCAGCACCTTTGCGGCGATCAGCTCCAGTCGCTTGTCATCGCTCCGAAAATTGTTCCGCTCAGGGGAAACAGACATCTCAGCGCTCATAGCTCTATGATACTCAAATTCATTCCCTCCGACGTTTTCGTGCCGGCAATCGGACGTCTTCGTCGCTACCTCTCCAGCAGCACGCCATCGTCCAGCGAGGCCGCCACCAAATGATCGCCCGCCGGCCGGATGAGTGCGATTCGGAAGCCCGTATGCCACCATTTCCAGGTCATGGTTTTAGGATCGATCGAGAATACCTGGTCGTTACTCTTCGAGCTAACCAGTATTCTGTGTGACGCTGCGTCGTATTCCAGGTCGTCAACATCACGGAAAGGAAGCCTTTCAATCCAAAGCCAGGTCTTGCCCTGATCCTCAGAAAAATAAACCCCCTCCCGCGCTCCAAGCCACAGCGTCCCGTCTGGAGAAAAAACCACCCTGCGAATGTGCGTCAGCATCTTGGGCAACCCCATCGGCCACCAGGTCACGCCACCGTCCTTCGATAGAACCACGCCGTCAATCCGCGCCGCGGCCATCACGTCTCCATGCACAGCCACGGACAGATACTCGCCCAGGCCCAGCACCGGGCCGCCCTGCCAACTCGCGCCCTGGTCGCGGCTCGTGAGCAGACCGAGCGCGGTCGCGGCAAGCCATATGTTGTCGGAGACATCGAGTGCATTCACGCGGCTCTCCAAGTTGACGATTGGAGCCTTAACTTCCTTCTCTATGTTGACGCGCGTTTTACGAACAATCTCGGTCGACACTTTCATCACCGTGTTCGAGATCGTATTGCGCGGCTCCCAGGTTAACGCTGAATTCGGTGTACCATCTGCCGGGCTCGCACTCGAAGGTGGATCCAAAACAAAAATCCCGCTGCTTGTTCCAGCCAGCACGGCCCCGTCTTTCGTTTGCGACAGTGCGAACACATCGCGCCCGTCGAGACCGATGCCGATCTGCTGCCAGGCTGCGCCGCCATTGGTCGAAAGGAAAGCTCCGCCATAGTCCTTGTCATTCACCACTCCGGCAAACAGCCGCATCGGATTGTCGCGATCAACCAGCAACGCCGTAACTTTGCGCTCTGAGATCCCTTCGTTCGACTCTGTGAAAGATGCTCCGGCATCAGTGCTAGCCAATACTCCGCCCCGATCCGTGGCCAGCAATAGGTGATTCGAGTCCAGCGGGTCGATGAATACGTCGTTCACAATTACATTTGGTCCAGTAAGCCGTGCGAAGGTTTTGCCGCCGTCTGCGGTCTTGTAGAGTCCTTCCGTAGTGCCAGCGTAGATGACTTCGCGATTGGCCGGGTCCTGTCTCAACACTCTTGTCCGGCGCGCTGTAGACGGAATGCCCTCGATTTTGCGAAACCTCGCGCCCGCATTCAGACTCTTGTAGATTCCGCTGCATGCGCTCAGAAATACCGTGCTCGGCCGGTCAGGATCGAGAATGATGGAGAACACATCGGAGTCGTCGATCAGACCCTGCTTGATGTTGTGCCAGTTCTTGCCGCCGTCTTCTGTCTTCCAGGGCAGATGCCAGGTTCCCGCATATACGACATCGGGATTTGCAGGATCCACTGCCAGAGATTCAACTTCGTGAATCTCGCGGCTGTCTGGTGGGCTGATCAATGACCATGTTGCGCCTTCATCGGACGAGCGATAGACTCCTTCAAGCGTTCCCGCCAACAGCAGCTTTGGATCGGAGGGCGACTGCAGGAATGAACGGATCGATTGCCCCTTCAAGCCTGCAACTTCGCTCCAGCTTCGCCCATGATCGTGACTCACCCACAACCCGCCATCACCGTCCTTCCACCCAGCGACAAAAATGGTAGCAGTATCCGCGGAGTCCACGACGATGTGGTCCAGGATCAAGTGACCCGAGTCATCCAGCCTTGCCAGGCGATGCCAGTTGGCTCCTGAATCCATGGATTCGTAGAGCCAACTGTTGGTGGTTCCGAGGTAGAGGTGACTCGGCTGACCCGGCTCGGATGCGAACGCGCGGGCGTCTCCACCGGCCGGCCCCACCGGAGTCCAGGCTGTCGCGTCTGATCCAGGTGCACCATGCGATTGCGCAGCCAATATCCGTTGACCGCAAATTGCAAACAGAAAAAAAAGAAAAGCCGGCGACAGTACGCTGCGCCTCAACGAAAGACATAAAGGAATCTGCAAGAACCGTTTCAAACAAGGAGCTCCAAAGCACAAAAGAAGAACGAAGAAAAATACTGCAGAAAACCAAAGAGGCCAACCGGCTTCCCGGTCAGCCTCGAAGGATTGCAAAAGGAATCGCATGATCTGGCTTCCATCAAACCCTCCATCTCTTCAAGACGGAGGGCCTGATTTGGCTGTTAAGTACCAGCAAGCGGCGGCAAACCTACTTGGCAGCGGCGTGCTTCTTTACCGGGTGCCTTTCCGCCAGTGGTTTCCGAACTTCCGCTTTCACAGTTGACTCATCCACCGGGGTGGTTCCTTGCACGTCGTTTGCGAAGGTTGCTCCCGAGGGCACCAGGTAGTCTTCCACCGTCTGGCCATCTGTGGTCCCCGTCATGACGCTGACGCGCGAAGCATCAATGCCCTTTTCGGTCACCAGGTAGTCCTTGGCGTTGACTGCGCGCTGCGCGTCGAACAGTTCAACCTTGGCCTTCTTGTGCTTCAAGGCCACCTTCTGCTGCTTGGCGGTGATCTCCTTCTCCTTGGCGTCCGACTCGCCCACAACCACTGCCTTGGCGTCTGCCTGTTGCTGCAGATCCAGGGCTACCTGATCGAGGCAGGCCTTGGCTTCATTGTCAACGCGCGTCGGCCGCTTGGTGTCGGTCGCGAAGCTGATGGAGCAGAGAGCCTGTGTTTTAGGAGCCGGCGGAATTACCGGCGCCACGATCGTGACGCTGGTGCTCGCGCTGGCCGAATGGCTCTTGTCGTCACTTACGTTGCAAGTGACGCCAACTACGCCTGTCGGGGCGCCGGCTGAGGAGAACTCGGCCGTTGTCCCGGTGCCCGTTACCGTACCGCCAGTGGCCGAGTAGCTGTAGGTCAACGGACGATTCTGCGGGCTCATGCCCACGGAAGTAATGGTCGCGGATTCACCCGGCTTGATGGTGGTCGGGTTGGCAGAGCAACTGATCGTCGGCGGCTCGAATGCCTTCACTGTGAAAGTCCCTGAGCAATCTGCCGTCTGTCCAGGCTTCAAGCCTTCCTTGCCACTCTTGCCTTCTTTAACTGTTCCAGTGACAGTGTAAGTACCTGGATCAAGGGCGCCTGTTGCGATTGTTGTGGTGGTTCCGTTGCCCGAAGCGCCAGTCCCGCTCCACGAATAAATCACATTCATCTTCGGCTCAATGCTTCCAGCGGTCGCCGTCACCGTGATCGGATCTCCCGGGAAAACAGACTCGGGGCTGACCGAGCAGGCCAGAGTCACTGGCGGAGGCGGCGCAATTGATCCGGCATGGAGGACCACACCGGCACTGAGCCGCGCAGCGTTGATATTGGCGCGACCGCCATACGTGCCAGTGCCGAAGTCGGCGTGCATGTACTCGTAGTCGGCCTGGAAGAGACGGATGGCGAGATGATGATTGAAGAGTGGAGTCTCGTAATCCAAGCCTCCGCCGATGGTCAAGGCCGGGCCCCATTTGAAGGGCTGGTGGTAAGGACCATCTACACGAGCTGTACCGACAAGGCCGTGAGCAAAAGGTGTGATATTGCCAGCCGGATAGCGGGCAATAAGACCGCCTGCAATTGTCATGAAACCGTCGTCGTTGCCGTGCGTACCAATGTTTGAACCGTTTGTGGACTGGCTGCCCCACTCATGGATTCCGTATTCCCCCTGGGCGCCAAAATAGCGATTGAAGTAATAAGCGCCGCTGACAAGTCCGCCGACATTGACGGCATCGTAGTTCGCCGAAATGGGAGTGCCCGTGGCGGGTGAAGTTGTGACCGTTCCGTGGGGAGACAAGTAGCTGTAGCCCATGAAGATATCCCACCTCGACGGGTTATCTCCTGGTGCAGCCTTGGCAGTCGACTTAGCGGCCTGTCCAAACACGGCAACAGGCAACATTGCTACAAAAGCAAGGGCCAGGGCGCGGGACACTAATTTCTGGTGACGTAAATGCATGCGATTTTCCTCCGCAATGAAGCTTTAGTAAAGATGGACTCAGGCTGTTCGCGAGCGGCACATTGAAAGCTCGCTCAGCTCGACTTCGCAACCCCTGCGAAGCTCAAGGCACATCAAAGCACCTCTAAACGTAACATAAGACGATTCTCATGGAACATTTTTCCCAACAACTTTGGCACTGCAAGATGCTCATTCCATAGGTTACTTTGGACACCTGGAAGGTTACCACAATGAGCTAAAGTACCTTTGACCCCAGTTACTGATTCAGGCTTACCTGCCGCATTTCAATCCATGTTCAACGTCTTGAGGAGGCTGCGTCGTTCGCGCTGTATCTTCTCTTGTAGAAGCGTAATTGCGTAAATGAGTTGCTCGGGACGCGGCGGGCAACCTGGAACATAGACATCGACGGGCACTACCTGGTTAACGCCCTGGACTAGAGCGTAGTTATTGAAGACGCCGCCGGAAGTGGCGCAGGCACCCATGGAGATAACCCATTTGGGCTCCGGCATCTGGTCGTAAAGGCGGCGGAGGACGGGGGCCATTTTTCTGGAGACGCGGCCCGCAACTACCATCAAATCAGACTGTCGCGGGGAGGGGCGGAAGACCTCGGCGCCGAAGCGGGCGATGTCGAAGCGGGATGCGCCCATGGACATCATCTCGATGGCGCAGCAGGCCAGGCCGAAGGTCATGGGCCAGACGGAACTCTTGCGGATCCAGTTGACGGCGTAGTCCATTGAGGTGAGGAAGATGCCCTCGGGCTCCTCGATGCCGTAGTTGACTTCATTGAGCTTGGCGCGATTGCTGGCGCTGCTATCGAGCGCACCGAAGAGGTAATGGTCGCGTTCTACAGGAGTTCCGGCCATGTATCTACTATAACGCGAGTTTGCGCGGGCTTAAATGGTCTGAACAGCTCAGGGCAAGCTCTGGGGCACCCGACCGCCGGTTGTGAGAGGAGGTCAAATGTTGCCTTTGCGGTCAGATTCAACAACTGAGCCGGTTGTTTCTGGTTAAGGAAATGCCCCATCTGTATGATTTCTGCATGGCTGCTGACGAGAGGAACGCATGAATTTAAATCGGCGGAGTTTTCTTGTGCGGGCCGGCGCGGCGTCCCTGGGCGCGGGGATTCTGGACGCGCACGCGTTGGCTGCGGATGTCGTGAATGAAATGGACCGGGAGCGGATGCGGTCCGTGGCTGCCTTCACGGCGGAGACGCTGAGGACGGATCATCCGATGGCGTTCGGCGCAGAGATTGTGAACACGGCTAGCGGAGAGCGGCTGATGCGCGGGGTGAATCGCGTGGGTCCCGACCACGATCCGAGCGCTCATGCCGAAACGCTGACCATTCGACTGGCTTGCGCCAAGCTGGGCTCGGGATCGCTGAGGGGCTACACGCTCTATACGACGTGCGAGCCGTGCGCGATGTGCATGGCCTGCGCTCTGTGGGCGGGGCTGGACCGGCTGGTGTTCGGGGCCACGATTGCCGATGCGGGCAGGTTCGTTTCGCAGATCGGTATCCCGGCAAAAGAGGTGGCGCGGCGGACCGATATGAAATGCGTGGTGGCTGGGCCGGTGGAGCGCGAGGTTTGCATGAAACTTTTTACCGATCCGCGCATGGAAAAGACGTTCGCGCTGTGGAAGAAGCATTGAGCGAACTCGGGATGCATGGAATCCCGGGCTGAATGGAGCAGGGGCTTACTTCGAGCCGGGAGGCACGATGCCGTTCATGCGCAGATACTCGACCATCTGGCCGTAGTGGTCGTATCCGTGAGCGGAGATGAAGGATGCGATGACCGAGCGGGTGTGGAGGCCGTCGACGCCGTCGATGGTCGAGTAGGCGTTCTCGGGGGTGATGGTGGCGAGCGCCTTGTGTGCGTAGGCGAATGAATCGGCGGCAGCCTTGAGGAGCTCGTCCTTCGACGTCAGACGGTCGATGCTTTTCGGGTCGACCGGCATCTTTTCGCCGAGAATCGTCGAACCGAAATAGTAGTTCGCCGTTGAGACATGGGATATTTCTTGCGCGAAGGTGCGAACACCGTCGTACTTGGCGCCCTGCGCGGGGGCAAAGATTGCCGACGTGGGGGCAAAGCTGTATTTGTCGGCGGGCATTGCCTGGGCGACTGCCATGAACTCATGCTCGAAGAGGTTCAGCAGTTCTTCCTGCGCCTGCACTGGTGACATTGGGGCGCCTGTGGCCGGCTTTGCACTGGTTGAACCCGATTGCGCAGAGGCGGCGAGCATGGAGCCGCCTAGAACGAAAGCCGTGCAAAGATACCGAAGACGCATGGATCACCTCAGAAGCACATTTGCTGAACAGACTAGCAGACACCCGTGCCTGGGGAAAATTCTATCCGCAGGTTGGTGGTGACTTGGGCTGGTACGATGCCGGATTCTCGCTCGGGCTGGAGGTTCGTATAATCGACTGCATGAAAGCAACTGCGACGCTTCTTATTCTGTTTGCGGGGCTGCTGGTTTATGGGCAGGCTCCGGGTTCGAAAAGCACTCCTGCGCATCATTCTGCTGCGAAGCCGAGCGCTACGCACGCGACGGGCGGGGCGCATCCTTCGCTGCTGCGGCCGGCACTGTTTACGGCCAAGGCGCCGGCGGTGTTCAGGGCGCGGTTTACCACGACGGCGGGGGATTTTGTGGTGGAGGTGCATCGGGATTGGGCTCCGCTGGGGGCCGACCGGTTCTATAACCTGGTGCGCGGCGGGTACTTTACGAATGCGGCGTTCTTTCGCGTGGTACAGGGGTTTGTGGTGCAGTTTGGGCTGAGCGCGAACCCGGCGGTGAACAAGGTTTGGAGCAAGGCGAAGATTGAGGACGATCCGGTGAAGCAGACGAACAAGCGCGGGAGCCTGGTGTTTGCGACGGCGGGGCCGAATACGCGGACTACGCAACTGTTTATCAACTATGGGGACAACTCGCGGCTGGACGGGATGGGCTTTGCGCCGTTTGGGACCGTGGTGGAAGGCATGGACGTGGTGGACAAGATTTTTCCTGGGTACAGGGAGGCTCCGCAACAGGACCAGATTATGGAAAAGGGCGACGCGTATTTGAAGGCGAATTTTCCGATGATCGACAAGATCAAGGTGGCGCGGATTGTTCCGATGGTGGCGGCGGGGACACATGCGGCGGTGAAGCCGAGGCCGGCGGTGAAGACGGCGGCGCATTAGGAGCTGGCTGATTGGCTGCGGATGCGGGGCTACCAGCCCATTTGGCGCATGCGTTCGAGGATGAGGCCGGTGTAGTGGGTCATGCGCTCGGGGCGGCGTTTTAGGGGGGCGGGGAGAATGGCGGCGAGCTGCGCGGCCTGCTGGCGGCCGAGGTTGCGGGCTGAGGTTTGGTAGTAGTGGCGCGAGGCGGCCTCTGCGCCGTAGATGCCGGGGCCCCATTCGACGAGGTTGAGATAGAGCTCGAGGATGCGCTGCTTGCCTAGGACTAGCTCGGCAACGGGGACGAGTGTTGTCTCCGCACCCTTGCGAAGGATGGAGCGGCCGGTTCCGAAGAACAAATTTTTGACGAGTTGCTGGGTGAGGGTTGAGCCTCCGCGGAGGCGGCCTCCGTCCATGTCGGTTTCGGCGTCGAGCTGGATGGCGTGCCAGTCGAAGCCATGATGCTGATAGAAGCGCGCGTCTTCGGCGGCGATGACGGCATGCTGGAAGTCGGGGGAGATCTGGCTGAGGGGAACGAATTGGAAGTGTTCCTGATAGGGCTTGCCGTGGATGAAGGCCTGGAGACGGCGCTGGATGTGGACGGCGGTTGTGGGCGGGTCGATAAAGCGGGCGGCTACGAGGAGCAGGGCGGCGAAGAGCCAGGCGGACACGACGGCGATGGCGAACCATCGCAGAGCTGCGCGGAGGGAGAATTTACGGCGCGGGGCCGGGAGAGGCGGGTCTGGGCTGGGCGTGGGTGGGCTTTCGGTCACACTCCAGAATAATTGGCTGGGGTGGCGGCAGCTGATGGCCGGTGTTGTACGCGGCCCCTATTGGGGCTTGAGGGTGACTAGGACGGTGTCGTTCTGGAGCATTTGGAATTGCTGCTCGAATTTGTGGTTGGTGATGGTGACGATGCGGGTTTCAGTGGGCGCGCCGCTGGCTGTCTGCTGAAGGGAGGCGACCTGGGCGCGGGTTAGCTGGCTGGGACTGCCCATGGCGAGGTAAGCGGTATAGGCATCGTTTTGCTTGTAGCCGGTGCGGTAGACGTTGACGGCGTATTTTCCGTTGGGCAGGCTGGTGATCTTGAGCTCGGTCGGGGGCGCGGGCAGGGCGGGCTGGGCTCGCTTGTAGAAGACCTGATTGGATTCCTGAGCGGCTCCGGTTCCTGGGGCGGCGATGGCGGTGTAGTTCCAGAAGAGCGCCTGGACGGAGTGATCGGGGCCGCGGGTGATCCAACTTTGGGGGTCGTTGGTGACGAGGTCGGTGGGGCCGAGGGCGGCGAGGAATTTGTAGGCGAAGTAGGAGGGCTTGCGGATGCCCTGGTAGTTCATGAGGCCGAAGCCGCCGTGGAATGGAGTGAAGCGGGGGCCGTTTTCTTCGAAGATGTCGGTGAATGTCCAATAGGACATGGACTGGGCGAGGCTGGAGGTTTCGCGGAGTTTCTCGAGGATGAAGGGCGCGGAGATGTACTGGTCGTGAATGGGATCGGTGGGGGTGTAGGACGTGCTCCACTCGGTGTAGTGGAGCTCGAGCTTGGGTGTGGCGGAAGAGTCGATTAGGTTGCGGGAGTTGCGGACGCGCTTGACGATGGCGTCGGGCAAGGTGTCGAGGACGGTTCCGGCGTGGCCATCGGCATCGAGCGCGCCCTGGGTGACGCCGTAGGTGTGGGTGGATTCAAAGTCGGCGGGCACGTGCTGCTGGGCGATGAAGGAGAACCAGGCGGGCTCGAGAGCGTCGCCGGCCGAAGCGGGGCCACCGACGCGGCAGGCTGGGCAGACGGACTTGATGGTGGTTGCGGTGTTGCGGTAGAGGTCGAAGTATTGATCGCGGGTACCGGCCCAGAAGCCGGAGAGGTCGGGCTCGTTCCAGACTTCGTAATACCACTGGTTGATTTCGTCTGCGCCGTACCGCTGCTTCCAGTGTTCGATGAGGGCGCGAATGAGGCCGTTCCACTTTTGCATGTCTTTGGGCGGGGTGACGTTGCCTCTCCACCAGAAGATTGTTTGGGAACCGCTGGCGAGTTTGGCGGGCATGAACCCGAGCTCGACAAAGGGGCGAATGTGGAGGGCGAGCAGGGCGTCGTAGAGCGGGTCAATGTATTGGAAGTTGTATTGAGGGACGCCGTTCTGGTCTTCGGAGTAGACGCCCATATCGTCCGAGAGCAGGCCGTGGAAGCGGATGTACTTGAAGCCGATCTCCTTTTGGACGGTGGCGAGTTGCTGCTGCCAGTCTGCGCGGAGGCCCTCGTTAGCTCGGCCTGCGCCGACGGTCATCAGGGGGGTGGTGCTGTGGGGACCAGCGGGCTTGGTGAAGTCGGCGGCGATGGTTCTGGATTGTGCGGAGGCGGCGGCGGCGGTGAAAAGGGAGACGGATAAGAGCAGAATTCCGATCAGCTTCGACATATTTTGTCCTTCAGGTTCGATGGAACTTACTAGGGCAATATCACGATAGCAGGCGGGTGGGCAGGGCGATCTCTCTGGGCGCTTTTACACGCGCGGCATAAAAAAGCAATCAAGGAATCGCAAAGATGCTTGCGCAATTGACCTCGGTTTAAGAAAATGATGTGAAAGCGCAATCAAACTTTTTGGGCGTTCAGCGTCTGGCGGCCGGACTTTTGCGGCGTAAGGACGAGTGTAATTCTACGCCGAATCTGCTTGATTCAAGGGCTGTTAACGAAAGAACTTCACTTCATTTTTAGTCCGTGCCCCCTCGCTTGCGGACGTCTACCTGGAGCCGAAAAGATCATGTCGAAAGCCGCAAGACTGTTGTCTGTTCTGACTGGCCTATCAATACTTTCTACCGCCGGACTGGCCCAACCCCCCGCTTCAGCTCCGGTGACGCAGGCACAGATCGAAGCGCTGCAAAAGGCAGTCGAGAACGCGCAGTCGGCCGGGGACAATGCGTGGATGCTGGTATCGGCGGCGCTGGTGCTGCTGATGACGGGGCCGGGGCTGGCGCTGTTTTACGGCGGCCTGGTGCGGAAGAAGAACATTCTGGGCACCATGATGCAGAGCTTCGCGATGATGGGGCTGGTGACGATTATCTGGGCGATTTGCGGGTATTCGCTGGCGTTTGGACACGGAAACATGTTTGTGGGCGGGTTTGAGCACCTGTTTCTGCGGGGTGTGGGGCTGACGCCGAACACGGATTACGCGGCGACGATACCCGAGCAGACGTATATGGTGTACCAACTGATGTTCGCGATTATTACGCCGGCGCTGATTACGGGGGCATTTGCGGAGCGGATGAAGTTTAGCGCGATGGCGGTTTTTCTGTCGCTGTGGTCGATTTTTGTGTATTGCCCGATGGCGCACATGGTTTGGGGCGTGGGCGGGCTGCTGAACGCGACGGGCGGGCACATTCCGAGCCTGGATTTTGCGGGCGGGACGGTGGTGCACGTGACGAGCGGTGTTTCGGCGCTGGTGACGTGCATTTTTCTGGGCAAGCGGATCGGGTATCCGCAGACGAACATGCCGCCGCACTCGATGGTGCTGAGTTTTATTGGGGCGTGCCTGCTGTGGGTGGGGTGGTTTGGGTTTAACGCCGGAAGCGCGCTGGCGGCGAATGGGCTGGCGACGAGCGCGTTTGTGAATACGCACTTTGCGGCGGCTGCGGCGGCGCTGGGATGGACGATTGCGGAGTGGATTCACAACGGGAAGCCGACGGCGCTGGGAGCGATTTCGGGCGCGGTGGCGGGGCTCGTCGCGATTACGCCGGCTTCGGGGTTTGTGCAGCCGTTTTCAGCGCTGCTGATCGGCCTGATCGCGGGCGCCTTCTGCTCGTTTATGGTGTTTGAGGTGAAGAGCCGGCTGCGCTACGACGACTCGCTGGACGCTTTTGGGGTTCACGGCGCGGGGGGAACGCTGGGCGCGATCCTGACGGGGCTTTTCGCAACCAGCGCGATCAACGCGGTTTACGGGAAGGGCGTACCGACGGGGGCGATCGACGGGCACTGGAGGCAGGTGCTGAACCAACTGACCGGGGTGGGGATTGCCTGGAGCATTTCGATTGTGGGCACGCTGATTCTGCTTTTTGTGGTCGACAAGGTGATCGGACTGCGGTTGAGCCCGGAACAGGAAGCGGTCGGACTGGATCTGTCGCAACATGGGGAAGAGGGTTACGACCTGAATTCCTGAGGCCGGAATTCGTAAATATGTGGCACACTAATGTTCCGGGCCGAAAAACTTTCTCCGGATTAAGGCCAGCGGGGCGGTTCGCCTGATACGCTGGCAAACGAGGCATTTTGGATATGCTCAAGATCGAAGCTGTACTCCAGCCATCAAAGCTGGACGCCGTGAAGGATGCGCTGCTGGAAGCGGGCATTGAAGGCATGACGATATTGGAAGCCCGGGGCCATGGCCGGCAGAAGGGCCATACGGAGTTTTACCGGGGCCGGGAATACACTGTGGATCTTTTGCCGAAGGTGAAGATTGAGCTGGTTCTCCTGGACGAGTTGAAGGAGAAGGCGATTCAGGCGATTATCGGGGCCGCGCGGACGGGGCGAATCGGCGACGGCAAGATATTTGTGAGCCGCGTTGACGAAGCGATCCGCATCCGCAACGACGAGCGCGGGGAAACCGCGCTTTAAGTCGAACCCGCCAAGAACAGGTGCCTCCGGTCTTGCATCCAAGGCCAAGGGGGTATTCCTGTTTTTGGGGCTTGATTTGACCTGGTAAGGCAGCGGGCAACGGGTCGCGCTAAGAACGGAACTCGAGCCGGAAATCTGCGGGGAAACAGCACCATGATTGAGAGTACGGTAAACGCGAATTCCGCGGATGAGTTGAGGAAGCATCTCTTTTACGAGACCTCGCATTCGCCTGCGCTTACCGACCTGGTGGGCTATGAAAAAGCGAAGGACATTGTCGATTTTTGCTTCATCGCGAATCCGTACTATCCGACGGCGGGGATGCTCAAGGATTTGCAGAGGAGCCTGCCGAACCTGATCAAGTCGTATCCGTCGAGCAATCCGCTGATGAGCCAGAAACACCTGGCGGCGGTGCTGAATGTCGATCCGGAGAGACTGATTATCGGCAACGGCGCAACGGAACTGATTACGCTGATCAAGCTGACGTTGATTGACCGGATCGCGGTGCCTGTTCCGACATTTGGCGAGTACATCGAGAAGATGAAGGACTCGCGGGATGCGGAGCTGTACACGCTGGATCCGAAGGACCGGTACCAACTGCGCCTGGACGATTACCTGGCGTGGGTGCACAAACGAAATCTGACGAGCCTGCTGGTGATCAATCCGGGCAATCCGACGGGGCAGTTTATTCCGCTGGAGGAGATGGTGGAGTTTTTGCATCGGGCGCGGGATCTGGAGCTGGTGATTGTGGATGAGTCGTTCATCGATTTTGCCGGCGATCCGATTCCGAGCCTCTTGCCACTGGCCGACCAGTTTACAAATTTGCTGATTGTGCGCAGCATGAGCAAGCACTGCGGGGTACCGGGACTTCGCCTGGGATATGGCTACAGCGCGAATCTTTACCTGCTGAACCGGCTGCGGCGCTTTCTTCCGACGTGGAACTTGAATACGCTGGCGCAGTATTTTCTTTCGCTGCTGCCTGATGCGGATGCGGCTTATCACGAGGGACGCAAGCGGTTGATGAGCGACGTGGTTCATCTTTACGAGGACCTGCGGAAGATCGAATGCCTGGAGGTTTATCCGACGGGCGCGAATTTTCTGCTGTTCAAGGTCGAGAACGGCATGACGGCGCATGAGCTGCAGAAGAGGCTGCTCTGGGAGCATGACATGTATGTGCGCGACTGCTCGAACAAACTGGGCATGGATGAGTTCCACATACGGGTTGCCTCGCAGGGGCGGGAGAAGGACGCGCGGCTGGTGGAAGCACTGAGGACACTGCTGAAATGAAGCGGCCGGTGGTTCTGGTGGTCTCAAACCAAACGGTCAGGAAAGATAAGCTGATTGATTATGTCGGCGAGCTTCATCTTGGGCTGCTGATTGGGCTGGGCACAATGCCGGTGATTGTGCCAGTGGTAAAGGGAACGACTGCTTGTCTGGCGCAATACATGGAGAGCATGGCCGGCCTGCTGCTGGTGGAAGGCGACGACGTAGAGCCGAAACGGTATGCGGCGCGGAAGGCTAACTTCAAATACGTTGAGAAGACGCATCCACTGAAAGATGAGATCGAGATTCGATTGCTGCGCCGGGCGATGCGGCTCGGGCTGCCGGTGCTGGGGATCTGCCGCGGATCGCAACTGCTGAACGCGTTTTGCGGCGGAACGCTCTACGGGGATGTGCAGAAGGAAAAGGGGACTGAGCGGCGGCATATCGATCGCGAGAACTACGACACGTATCGGCATCCGGTGAGCGTGGTTGCTGGGACGCCGCTCGCGGGTTGGTATCGGCGGAAGACGCTTAAGGTGAACAGCTATCATCACCAGGGAATTCGCGCGCTGGCGGGCCGGTTCAGGCCGATGGCTCATGCGGACGATGGGTTGATTGAGGCCTATTACGATCCCGCGGCTGATTTTGTGGTGGGGCTCCAGTTTCATCCGGAGCGGATGCTGAAGGAGTATGCGGGGAATCTGAAGGTATGGAAGGCATTCGCTGCGGCGATCAAAGGCAAGCGGCGGGGCTAGCGGGCTTGGCGGGAATCGCTCGTGTGCTGGGAATCTTCGGCATCCGGGCGGCAGTGGTCGCCATCGAACAAGGGAAACGGGAACAGGAAGGAACGAACACCATGGATAAAGACGCTTCATTGCGGAGTCACGTTCTGGAGTTGCTGAATGGCGGTCATGCACACGCGACTTTTGACAAGGCTGTGGGGGAGATGCCGGTTGCTTTGCGGGGGAAAAAGCCGAAGGGGGCGGAGCACTCGGCGTGGCAGATTCTGGAGCATCTGCGGATTGCGCAATGGGACATTCTGGAGTTTTCTCGCGATGCCAAGCACAAGTCGCCGGAGTGGCCGGGTGGCTATTGGCCGGTGAAGGCTGCGCCGCCGGAGGAGAAGGCGTGGGACAAAAGCGTGCGGGCGTTCAGGAAGGATCTGAAGGCGCTATGCGCGTTGGTGGCCGATGAGTCGACTGATTTGTTCGCGGCGATTCCGCATGGGACGGGGCAGACGGTGTTGAGGGAAGCTCTGCTGGCGGCGGACCACAACGCTTACCATTTGGGCGAGCTGGTGCTGATGCGGCGGATGCTGGGGGCTTGGAAGTAGAGTTGGGGCTGGGTGTGCATGCGAGCCCACTCTTTCCGCGGAGAAGGCGGAATGGAAGGTGCACCGGGCCGCCTAGTGTGCGGGGGTTCTCGCACTAAGAAGCAATTCCGCAATTTGCTCATGGCCATTGAGCCTCGCAAGGTCCTCAGCTCTATTGCCGTTGCGCGCCCTTATGCTCGGGTCGGCGCTGTTAGCGATCAGCGCTTGCACGACCTGCTTATATCCGACTCTTGCTGCCGCCATCAACGCTGTTGCGCCCTCTTGATCTACTGCATTCACGTCAGCTCTAGCATTCATGAGCGCCCAAACTACTTGCAAGTGCCCAGCTTGAGCCGCTTTCATCAAGGCGGTTCCCCATTCGCCCTTCCCTGCGTTCAAATCAGCGCCAGCTTCCAGCAAGGCCACCACTACGTCGAGGTGGCCCTGTTCAGCCGCCAGTATCAGCGCTGTAGGCATCGCAAAGCCTTGCTTCGCGTTCACATCAGCGCCGGCTTTCAAGAGCTCTTTCACTACGTCCAAATGGCCCGTCCTTGATGCGGACATCAATGCTGTCGTGCCGTCCCTGCCCATTTCGTTGATATTTCCAGCTCCGGCGAGCAATGCCCGCACGACGTCCAGGTGATCCGCTTCCGAGGCCGCCTTTAAGGGCGTCCCGCCGTAGTCTGCCATATCTGATGGATTTGCTCCATTCTCCAGAAGGAACTGTACGACATCCAGATGGCCGCCGGCGGCGGATTCGATCAACGCCGTGTCGCCATTGTCTTCCTTGGCGGAAACGTCTGCGTGGGCCGCGACTAATACTCGCACGACATCCAAGTGGCCCTGATTTGACGCTATGATCAGCGAGGATATGCCCATAGAGCCTCGGTAGTTCACGTCTGCGTCTGCGGCGATCAGCGCGGATACCACCGCAGCATGCCCTCCAGCCGAAGCCAAGAACAGTGCGGAAGGATTGCCGTAGATTCCTCTGGCATTCACCGAGGCGTGAGCGGCAAGCAACGCTCGGACGATATCTAATTGGCCGTTTGCGGACGCATACATTAGCGCCGATTCCTCTAGAACGTTATCTTTGGCATTTACATCGGCGTTTGCGGCGAGCAAGGCTTTTACCATGTCGAATTGACCGGCTTTCGATGCTTCAATCAGCGCCGTCGTACCCCCGTCCAAGCTGCCGGTCAGTCTGGAGTTCACATCGACGTGGGATCCAAGCAGCGCCAGCACACGAGGCAGATCGCCCTTCTGAGCCGCATGGATAAGATCGTCGCCTGGGGTGCTGGCCAATTTCGGCGCCTCGGGTTTCGGTGCTTGAGTCTTCTGCTCATCCTGCGCTCCCGATATGAGCTTACCGGTACTCACGTCGTAGAGCAGATCTTCACTAAAATCGCCGTGGGTCGGTCCAAAGACCGCCTGCACTTGCTTCCCACCCTGAAGAAACTTCCAGCTCCAAACCATCATCCCGTCGCTGAAGGTATGAAGGACATGTTTGTCTCTGAATACGACCACGCTCAAAGGAATGGAATAGGACGTACAGCAGTTCTCGACATCGATCGTCCAGCCAAGCGTTTGTCGATCTTCCGCCAACTGAACATCTGCGAATCCAACAGCTTTGAAGGCGATATCCTTCTCGGTGCCAGCGTTCGGGGGAGGCAGGGTTTTCACAATTTCGGTTCCATCGCTGTAAATGATGTGCAACGGTCCGGTTTCAAATCCAGAATCTTCTACCGGGTTCCCGATAAAAAACTTCGTGATTTCTGCCTTTTGCCGGGTGCTGTTCGCCTTCTTCTGTGGCTCGGCGGATTGTCCCGACATCCCGACGGACAGGCATGCTCCGGAAAGTATTGGAATGATCCATCTTTTGAGAACGCGATCTTTCATTCTCACCTCCACCGGTGAGTTTCGCCACTTGGCCCGGCGTGGACTGTGGTGTTCTTCCTATTCTCTCAGTTTTCTGAACACGAGCGATGAAAACAAGTGCCCCGAGTGTGACGTCGGCTCTTCGGAAGGAACGCTTGATGGGGGACGGGTTAGTGTCCGGTGGTGGCGGCGGTGGGGCTTGGGGGCGAGGTGCGGTTCACTTTTAGATTGTTGAGGGCGTATTCGATGTACCTGAGCTCGAAGTGCGGGGTTTCTCCCATGAAACGGCAGGTGGAGACGACCTGATCGACGATGAACCTGGGCTGGAAGGAGGCGAGGTCGAGGCCACGTTCGACTCTGACTTTGTGGGAGATTACGTCGAAGGTGTCGTCGGTTAGTTCAATGCCCTGGCGAACACATTCTTTCTGGAAGATTTTTTTGTAGATGTCGAGGGGCGGGGCGCCGATTTCGATTTTGTAGGGAAGGCGGCGAAGGAAGGCCGGGTCCATGAGGTCTTCAGGCTCGAGGTTGGTGGAGAACATGACGAGTTCTTCGAAGGGAATGAGGAAGCTTTTGCCGGTGTGGAGGTTGAGATAGTCCACGCGATTTTCCAAGGGGACGATCCAGCGGTTGAGCAGGTTGCGGGGGCTGACGATCTGGCGGCCGAAGTCGTCGATGATGAAGCAGCCGCCAAGGGCCTTGACGTGGAGAGGCGCCTCGTAGAAGTGGCCGGTGGAGTCGTAGCGGAGGTCGAGCATTTCGAGGGTAAGTTCGCCGCCGGTGACGACGAAAGGGCGGCGGCACGGAACCCAGCGGGCATCGACTTCGGCGGCGCGGATGAAGCTGACTTCGCCTTCGTCGCGGGTATGGGTGGGCACGACGGGGACGTGAACGCTGGGGTCGTGATAGCGGATGATCTGGCCCTCGACCGAGATGGCGTAGGGGACGTAGATGACGTCGTTGAAGATGCTGCCGAGGGCATGGGCGACGGAGGTTTTGCCGTTGCCGGGGGGGCCATAGAGAAGCATGGCGCGGCCGGAGTTGAGCGCGGGGCCACATTGCTCGATGATCTTGTCTTCAAAGGTAAGCTCGCCGAGGCCGTTGCGGATGCGGTCAAAGGTGACGAGTTCGTTGGTGAGCTTTTGGATGTTGATGCGGTTGGTGAAGTCCTCGAGAGCGACGGGGGCGGGACCGGTGTAGCGCAGGCGCTCGAGGGCATCGAGTGTGAAGCGCTTGCCTTCTTCAGTGAACGCGTAGCCCAGATCGAGGGGGCTGTTGGAGTCGCGCATGCCGAGGGTGCGCAGAAGCATGCGGTCGACGGCCATCTGCACCAGTTCGGCGACGATGTGATAGGGGAGCTTGATGGCCTCGACGAATTGGCGGGCGGTCTCTAGCCGACCGGCATACATGACCTTCAAGAGCAGGCCCATCAGGTCGAGCTCATCGATTCCCGTGGCCTTGATGCTGGCCGGTTCGGTGGGGATGCGATGGAGAAAAGCCTCAAGCACCCGTGGATCAATGGCGCCGACGGCGATCAGGCTATCGCCCAGCCGGGTTCCGTTGGCGGCCTTATGCGCAACCGCCTTGTCGACATCTGCCGCGCTGACCAGATTTGCCTCGATCAGCAGATCACCTAACCGCATTCGCGCGCTGATAACGTCCTCCTGAAAACCGCCCGATTACGCCTGGTTGAGCTTCCCTGGGAGTTGCGGGGGATGGGCGGGGTTGCAACCCAGGCGAGGCACCGGAAGCTGAGAATTGGATGACTTTGCTGTTCCGGGGCCCAAGAATAACTATAGAGCGGCGAGGCGATGGGGCCGCAGTTTGAGGGCGGGACGGGGCACCTTAAGCTGCAACAGGCTGAGGGACGGTTGGTTTTTCATCTTTTTAAAGAGTTGCCGGGAAAGATGAATGCACTGATCCAGCCGGTGAAAAGAATCAGTGTTTCCCATCTGCGCCGCCATGGCTTATGCTGATAGGACATCCTTTTGCTTCGGCGAGCCACGCACAAACACTTATGAATCCAGTCGCTTTGGCGGTTGACGATCTTCGGGAGCAGTATCTGCGGGAGATGGCGCTTGTGCGCCAGACCTGTGAGCGCACCGGGGACGGTACGGCTGCGATCCGGCGGCGGTCGGCGGTGGTGGACCGGATCCTGATTGAAATGTGGCGGCGGGCCTTCTCCGGCGGTTCTCCACAGAATGCGGCGCTGCTGGCGTTGGGCGGCTATGGGCGGAAGGATCTGTTTCCGTACTCGGACATCGACGTGCTGTTCGCGTTTGCGGATGAAAAGACGGAAGAACATTCCCGTGAGGCGGTGCGGGCGATCATCCAGGGCATGTGGGACATTGGCTTGCGGGCCAGCCCCTGTTCGCGGACGGTGAAAGAGGCTGGGCGGTTCGATCCGGACAACCTGGAGTTCACGCTGGCAACGCTGGATCGCCGATTTCTTGCCGGGCAGTTTCCGCTTTACCAGCAGTTGCACCAGGTGACGTTTCCCGGCCTTGTGCTGAGCGAGTGGACGACGATTACGCAGAAGCTGGGCGAGATTGCGCGGGCGCGGCACGCAAAGTTTGGCAACACGATTTTCCACCTTGAGCCGAATTTGAAGGACTGTCCGGGGGGGCTGCGGGACTATCACCTGGCGGTGTGGTTTGCTGTACTTTTTCATCTGAAGGACACCAAGGAGTGGCCACGGCAACGGGGCGGGGTGTTCCAGAGCGCGCGGGGCGACGCGGAGGCGGCCTTCGATTTTTTGGCGGCGGCGCGATGTTTTCTGCACTTCAGGCATGGACGGGACGACAATACGCTGGACTGGCAGTCGCAGGACGAGGCAGCGGCGCTTTCGATCGGGCTGGAGACGCGGGGCACGGCCGATCCTTCTTACTGGATGCGGACCTATTACCGCCATGCGCGGATTGTTTACCGGCGCGCGGCGTTGTTGATGGAGCATCTGCCGGCTCCGGTAAGTTTCTATCGCCAGTTCAGGCGGCGGCGGACACCGATTGCGGGCACGGAGTTTCTGCTGGACCAGGGGCGGATCGACATTCAGCCGGGTGCGCAGTTCAACGACACGAGCGCGATTTTGCGGATCTTTACGCTGATGGCGACGCATGGGTACACGCTTTCGCAGGCCGCGGAAGACCGCATCACCGATGCGCTGCCGGTGCTGGCGATTCACATTCCGGAAGGGCCGTATCTTTGGAATGCGCTGCGCGAGGTATTGCTTGGACCGCACGCGGCACATGCGCTGCGGACGATGCATGCGCTGGGCGTGCTGGAGATGCTGATTCCGGAGTTCCACGGGATCGATGCGCTGGTGATTCGGGATTCGTATCACCGCTATACGGTGGACGAGCACACGTTTCTGGCGATCGACAATGTGCACAATCTTCGCCAGCCCACGCACGACTTTGAAGCGCGGCTGGCGCAGTTGCTGCCGGAGATTGATCGGCTGGATCTATTTCTGCTGGCGCTGCTGCTGCACGATACGGGCAAGGCGCGGCGGACCGGGGAACATGCGGACCACAGCGTGGAATTCGCAGATGCCTTTCTGGCGCGGCTGGACTTTGACGCGGAAGAGCGGGAGTCGATACTGAAGCTGATCCGGCTGCATCTGGACATGTCGCAGGCGATGCGGCGCGACATCTTCGACATGGAAAACGTGCGGGCGTTCTCAGAGAAGATCGCCAACCCGCAACTGCTGAAGATGCTGACGATCATGACCTTCGCGGACATCAAGGCTGTAAATCCAGAGGCGCTGACGCCGTGGAAGGCCGAGAATCTTTGGCAGTTTTACATGTCGACGGCGAACTTTATGGACCGCTCGGTGGACGAGGTTCGCTACCACGCGGCGATTGATCCGACGCTGCTGAACCGGTTGCGTTCGATGGTGCCTTCGGCGCAGTACGAGGCGCTGGGTCAATTTCTTGAGGGGCTGCCGCAGCGGTATCTGCAGACGCGGCTGCCGGAGCAGATTCGCAACCATTTCCAGATGGCGCTGAACCTGGACAAGGACGCGGTGCAGCTGGACCTGCGGCCGAATCGCCAGCTCTTTGACTTGACAGTGATTACGCGGGACCGCACGCGGCTGTTTGCCGATGTGGCGGGGGCGCTGGCGTCGTGGGGCATGAATATCGTGCGCGCAGGTGCGTTCTCGAATGAGGCCGGCGTGATTGTGGACAGCTTTCACTTCACGGACGTTTTCCGGACGATCGAGCTGAACCCGAGCGAGAAGGACCGGTTCCTGGCCAACATTCACGACGTGGTGGCGCAGAAGGTTTCAGTGCAACAGCTCTTGGAAGCGCGGCGTCATCTGAACCATCCGGCGAACCTGAAGGTGGAAGTGACGACGCGGCTGGAGTTCGACTCCGAGTCGTCGACGCACTCGACGCTGCTGCAGGTGGTTGCGCAGGATTTGCCGGGGTTGCTGCGGGAGATTGCGCTGACGCTTTCAACACAGCAGTGCGATATCAAGGTGGCGCTGATCGACACTGAAGGCGAGACCGCCATCGACGTGTTCTACCTGACCAGCCACGGCGAGAAGCTGACTGCTGAAGCGCAGCAGGCGCTGGGCAGCGGGCTGAAGACGGCGCTTGAGGCGATGCGGGCGCCGGCGACGACTTGAAACTGCTCTAGCGATTTCGACGCGTGAGTTTCTGATTTCCCTGGTCCCAAAATCGGGACCATGGGCACCCATCTTCAATGGTGGTATTCAGTTCACCCTGGGGTTGGGTCAACCGGCCTACCTCTTTCAATCTTTTCCGGCGGTGCGGGTTTGCGCGTTCGGCACCTGGGATTTATTGTTGTCAGGCTAGAGAATCTCGAGGTGTGCCATGCATGCAAAATTTCTTACTGCCGCTTTTGTTGCCACATTCACTTTGACTGCCGTTGCGCAGACGACTCCGCCCAGGCCGAAGATCACGGGCGTTTCGCATTTGGCTGTCTATACTTCTGACGCGGCCGCGACGGAACACTACTACGTGGATGTTGTGGGGGCGGTGAAGCTGCCCGATCCGGAGAACCCGAAGGGGGTTCGGTACGCCTTGAGCGCGACGCAGTATATTGAGGTGCTTCCACTGCCGGCGGGGGTGGGTGTCGACAGGCTGGATCACACGGCGTGGGTCACGGACAGCGCGGAGGGGATGCGGAAGTACCTGGCGGCCAAGGACTGGAAGACTCCGCCGAAGGTGGAGAAGGGTGTGGATGGGAGCCGGTGGTTCTCGGTGCTGGACCCGGAGGGCAACAAGGTGGAGTTTGTGCAGCCGCCTGCGCATCCGGCGGCGGTGAATGCGCCGAACGCGATTGGGCACCACATTATCCATGTGGGCTACATGACGCATGACCGCGCCGCGGAGGACAAGTTCTACAAGGACATTCTGGGGTTCAGGCCGTATTGGTGGGGCGGGCGCAACGGGAAGCTGGAGTGGATCAGCCAGCAATGCCCGGACGGGCATGACTGGATGGAGTACATGATGACGCGCGGGACGTCGGGCATTCCGGCGGACATGACGCAACGAGAGCTGGGCGTGATGGACCACTTCTCGATCGGGAAGAATTCGGTTCCGGAGACGTTCAAGGAGCTGACGGCGGGGACGCGCCTGGAGGGCAGCAGGCACGATGCGGCGCCGAAGATCGGGGCCGATGGCAAGTACCAGCTGAATATGTACGATCCTGACGGTATCCGCACGGAAATCATGAACTTCCACGCGACGGAGAAGCCGTGCTGCTCGCCGTTTACGGCGGATGACCCGGCGGAGTGAGGGTGGGGCAGCGGAGTTAGCGGGGTTAGCGCGCTGCGCGCGTTCGCGGAGTTAGGCCGCGGCGGCGGGCTGGCGGCGTTATAGGGCCGCAAAGCGCCGGCTTCGCGGAAATCTCAGGTTGGGGTATACTGGTTGAGGCCTTTGGAGGCAGGGGATCCCCTGTCTTCTGGACCAAATTGGCGGCTGTAGCGCGAGTTATGGCCGAAAAGAGAAGAAAATGCCCAAGTTGAAGACCCATACGGGCGCGAAGAAGCGCTTCAGCAAGACTGGCACCGGCAAGATCAAGCGTGGCCAGACGAAGACGCGTCACATCCTTACGTCGAAACCGCCAAAAGTGAAGCGCAAGCTGGGACGGACCCTTCTTGTTTCCGACGGCGACTACGCGAAGGTAGCGCGCATGATCCCCTACGCCTGAGTGCTTCGCACTGTTCTCGTTTTGGACGAGTGCAGTTGCGAGGCTGTTGATGGGCCGCTGAAAAAGGGCCCCCGCCGGATGCGAAATGCGTCTGCACTGGCGAGAGATTCAGGCTTGAATGAGCGAGTGAAGAGGTTTAAAGCCGGCCCCCAAGAGGTCCGGCCTCCTACCTCCAGCCGCGATGACCCAAGAACGCAAAATGGAGAATACCGATGCCCCGCGTAAAACGTAGTACGAAGCGGAATGACCGCCGCAAAAAGATTCTTGAACGCGCAAGTGGTTACTTCCTTACAAAATCGAAGCTCTACCAGGCAGCCCAGGAAGCGGTGGAGCGCGGCCTGAAGTTTGCCTATACGGGCCGCAAACAGAAGAAGCGCCAGTTCCGCTCGTTGTGGATTGTCCGCATCTCGGCTGCCGCCAAGTTGAACGGCACCAGCTACTCGCAGTTCATCAACGGGCTGAAGAAGGCCGGCGTTGAGCTGGATCGCAAGATTCTGGCGGATATCGCCGTGAAGGATCCGGCGGGCTTTACCAAGCTGGCCGATCAGGCCAAGGCGGAGCAGGCGAAAGCGAAAGCTGAACGGGACAAGGCGAAGGCGGCTTAAGAGCTAGTTGAACGGAAAGACAAACGGCCCGGAGCCTGGCTCCGGGCCGTTTTGCGTTTGGGGTATAGAGGGAAAATAAAGGGCTGTACTCGTGTTATCGACATTAACGCGTCAATAATCGCAGTAAAACGGAGCGATTTCCGCTATTGGCCCAGGAAATCGCCCACCGCCTTCTGCCACATTGCGGGCTGGTCGACGAAGTTCATGTGGCCGGCGTTGGGGAGGATGGCTAGCTGGGAGCCGGCGATTTTCTGGTGCATTTCGCGGCTGAGGCTGGGGTCGCACTCGTCGTGGTCGCCGACGACAATCAGGGTGGGGACATGGATGGTGGGCAGGCGGTCGACCCACTCGACGGATTTGAGGTTGCCGTCGATGATGAACTCGCCGTGGGAGCCCCACATTTCGCGGTAAAGCTCCCAGTTGGAGGGGGCGTTGCCTTGCGAGGGGTCGTAGCTGGAGTCGGGACGCGCGCCGTAGAGGAAATGGAAGTAGCCCCAGCCCCAGGCGAGGGTCTGGTACTCGGCTGGATAGCGTCCGCGCTCCCACGGGGCTCCCTTGTCGAAGAGGCCGGCCTGTTCGAGTTCGTTGAGGCGGGCCAGCTTGTCGGGCGGCATCTGCGCCTTTTCGCGGGCCAGCACTTCGTTCATTTCGCGGGTTGAGGCAAAGGTGCTGTTGAGGATGAGGTGGTTGAGGTGCTGCTGGTACTTGAGCGCGTAGGCCTCGGCGAGCACGCCGCCGCAACTGTGGCCGAGAAGATCGATTTTGCCCAGGTTGAGCGCGACGCGGACGGCTTCTACGTCGTCGGCCATGGCCTCAATGGTGTACTTGGTGACGTCCTGGAGCCGCTCGGATTTGCCGGAGCCGCGTTCGTCGATAAAGATGAGCCGGTGGGTGCGGGCCAGAGGCAACAGCCAGGGCAGAAAGTAGGTGTGATCCGCGCCGGGACCGCCGTGGAGGATAACCAGGGGCGCGCCTTTTCCGAATTCAATGTAGTAGATGAGAACGCCGTTGGCATCGATGTAACCGTCGTGCGAGGGGTAGACGGAGGAAGGCTGCGCGGCGGCAGGGGCGAGCTGGATGGCGAACGACGCCGCAAGGATGAGGGCGGGTGCAAGGCGGAAGAGCTTACGCAAGATCTTCATGGACACGAGCATAACCGAGTTTTCAGGGCCGCAGTGATTTATCCTGACGTTTACGCATGATGAACGAAACGATACCTAATCTGACGGCTTTTGACGAAGCCTCGCTGGATAAAGCCTTTGCCGTGCTGGAGAAACAGGCCAGCGATGCGGCGCGGGCGCTTGACGGCGCTGAGGCAGTGGAGGCATTTCGCCTGGAGTGGCTGGGGCGGAAGCAGGGGCGGCTGAACGAAGTTTCAGGGCGGTGGCTGAAGTCTGCTCCGGCGGAGGCGAAGAAGGCGCTGGGCGTGCGGTTTAACGCGCTGAAGGCGACGGTGGAGGCGCTGCTGGACGCGGCGCTGGGCGCTGGGCCGACGGACGCGGCGCTGGCGGCCGAGGCGATCGACATTACGCTGCCGGGCACCGAGAGGCTTATCGGCGCGGAGCATCCGATTACGCGAACGCTGAATGAGATTACGAGCGTGTTTGCGGCGCTGGGCTACTCGGTGGGCGTGGGGCCTGAGGTCGAGACCGACTACTACAACTTTGAGAGCATGAATTTTCCGCCGGGGCATCCGGCGCGGGACACGCAGGACACGCTGGTGGTGGCGAACCAGGAACGGCGATCGCTGCGCGACCGGCTGCTGCTGCGTACACATACTTCTCCTGTGCAGATGCGGACGATGGAGCAACAGCCGCCGCCGGTGCGGATTGTGATTCCCGGCAAGGTGCACCGCAACGACGCGCAGGACGCGACGCATTCGCCGATTTTCCATCAAGTGGAAGGGTTGTGCGTGGATACGAATATCACCTTCAGCGATTTGAAGGGCACGCTGGACCACGCGATGAAGGCGCTTTTTGGTTCGGCGGTGAAGACGCGGTTCTTTCCTTCGTTCTTTCCGTTTACGGAGCCGAGCGCGGATGTGCAGATCAGTTGCATTTTTTGCGGTGGCAAGGGGTGCAGGAAGTGCAAGCAGTCGGGCTGGATTGAGCTGCTGGGCTGCGGGATGGTGGACCCGGCGGTGTTTGCGTTCGCGGCGGAAAAGCATCCGGCTTACGATGCGAAGAAGATTTCTGGATTTGCGTTTGGGATGGGCGTGGAGCGGATCGCGATGATGAAGTACGGGATCTCGGAGATTGGGCAGTTTTATGCTGGGGACATGAGATTTTTAGGGCAGTTTGTTTAGGGAGCGGAGTTAGCGCGCTGCGCGCGGTTAGCGGAGTTGGCGGAGTTAGGGACGCTGATACCTCATGTGTGATTGGGGCGGATTGCGGAGGAAGCGGAGTTAGCGCGCTGCGCGCGGTTGGCGGAGTTGGCGGAGTTAGGGACGCTCCCGTCGATTGCTCCGTTGGGAACGGTGGGTCACGAAGGAGAAAAATGGCGCGTTCGCAGAGCTATCGCGATTTGATTGTTTGGCAAAAGGCGATGGCGCTCGCACGAAAGGCTTATTCGGTTACAAGTGGATTGCCGAAATCGGAGGCATATGGATTGCTTTCGCAAATACGGCGAGCGGCGGTTTCAGTGCCTAGCAATATTGCTGAAGGACATGGACGGCTGACCGATTCGCAGTTTCGGTATTTTATGGGCAACGCACGGGGATCGCTTTATGAGATGCAGACACAGATCGAATTGGCAGGCGACCTTGGGTATGTCGAAGCGGGAGCGGTGAACGAATTGATGGGCCAGGGACAGGAAGTTGCGCGGTTGATCAACGGATTGGTTTCGGCGCTTGGGCGGAACAAAGTCCACGAGGGAACGGGAGGCTAGCTCCGCGAACTCCGCTAACCCGCCGCGGCGGGCTAACTCCGCTTAAGAGGACTGGTTAATGAAGATACTTACAAAATGGTTGCGAGCGTACCTCCCCGGACTGCCGGTTGATGACGCGCGGCTGGCGGAAGACTTGACGCTGCGCGGGATTGCGGTGGATGGAATTTATCCGTTGGGCGCGGGGAATGGGTCGTACTACGAGATGGACGTAACGACCAATCGCGTGGATGCGATGAACCATTACGGGGTGGCGCGCGAGGCGGCGGCGATTTATGGGCTGGCGCTGCCGGAACTGAGTTTTCCGTTGCCTGCGGCCAAGCCCGCGAAGGCGGCCTTCTCAGTGAAGATTGAGGCTGAGCATGCGTGCGGGCGGTTTACGGCGCGGGTGCTGAGGGGCGTGAAGATCGGCGAGTCAAAAGACTGGTTTGCGGGCGCGGAGGTGGCGACTTATTTTGCTCTGCTGGAGCAGAAGCAGATTTCGAATGCGGTGGACGCGACGAATTATGCGTGGCTCGCGATGGGGCAGCCGACACACGCCTTCGACCTGGACAAGATTGAGGGCGGAATTATTGTTCGTCGGGCGCGTAAAGGGGAAAAGCTGAAGACGCTGGACGGGATCGAGCAGACGCTGGATGCGGAAGATCTGGTGGTTGCCGACGACGCGAAGGCGCTGGCGCTGGCGGGCGTGATGGGCGGGTGGGACACGATGATTACGCCGGCGACAACGAATGTGCTGGTTGAGGCGGCGTGGTTCGATCCGATGGCGGTTCGGCGCACGGCGCGGCGGCATGGGCTGCATACGGACGCGAGCCATCGCTTTGAACGCGGAGCCGACTTTAACGCTGCGCCGGTGGCTTCGGCGCTGGTGTCGAGCATTCTGCTTGCAAACGGCGGATGGATCGAGGGCGAGTTGGTGGACGTGCGCGTGGCGGCGATGGAGGAGAAGACGGCGCGGCGGGAGCCTGTCCAACTGGCGTTGAGCGAGGTGCATAGGCTGCTGGGCAAGACAGTGGATGAGAACGGCATTGATGCTGCGACGGTCGAAGGCGTGCTGGTGGCATTGGGGTGCGGGTTAGCGGGGTTAGCGGAGTTAGCCCGCCGCGGCGGGTTAGCGGAGTTAGCAAAGGAGCAGGTCACGGGTGCAGCTTGGAATGTGACGCTGCCGAGCTGGCGGCTGGATTTGGAACGCGAGATCGATCTGATTGAAGAGGTGGCGCGCGTTTACGGCTACAACCGTTTCGCGAATACGCTGCCGTCGTTTGGCGAAGGGGTGCGGGCGCTGCCATGGGCGGAGAGCGAAGCGGCGGTGCGGCGGACGTTCTTGTCGGCTGGATTCCATGAGGCGATTGCGAGTACATTCTGCTCGGCGGCGGAGGCTGCGTTAACTGCTCCTCAGCCGGGGCTTGTGGTGCCGCTCGGGAATCCGCTGAGCGAAGAGGCAGGGGTGCTGCGGCCGTCGCTGGTGCCGGGGATGTTGGGGATGATCGCGGGCAACCTGCATCGGGATGTGAGCGATGTAAGGCTGTTCGAAGTGGGAACGGTTTTTTCAGGGACGACGGAGAAGGTGGAGGAGCGGCCCGCGGTGGCGTTTGGCGCGGTGGGCAGCACTGCTGAGCAGGGGGCACTGCACGGCGGGCGGGCGATTGATTTTTACGATGTGAAGGGAGCGGTGGAGCAGGTGCTGGCGTGGTTCCAGGCGCGGTCGGTTTATTTTGATCGCTTCCCTGCCGAGGCAGGGCTGACGCCGGCGTGGCTGCATCCCTACCGTTCAGCGCGGGTGGTGGTGGAGGGCGGAACGGTGGGATGGTTTGGGCAACTGCATCCGGGCGAGGCGGCGGCGCGGAAGCTGAAAGACCCGATCATTGTTGGAGAGCTTTATCTGGACCGTCTCTACAAGCTGCCGCTGCGCGAGCCGGCGGCCAGGGAGATTTCGCGCTTCCAGCCGGTGCGCCGGGATTTTTCTCTGGTTCTGGACCGGAGCATCGAGTGGGAGCAGATTGATCGAGCGCTTGCCGGGTTAAGGATTCCCGAGTTGGTGGAATGGCGAGTGCGGGAGGTCTTCCGCGATGCCAAGCTGGGCGAGCATGAGTACTCGCTGCTGATGGGCGCGACCTTCCAGGCGGCTGACCGGACGCTGCGCGAGGAGGAGTTGCAGAGCTTCCAGGCACAGGTTGTGGAGGCTGTTGGCAAGGCTGGCGCTCGGCTGCGGAGTTGAGTGAAGAATGGCTTGATTCGGCGCTATACTTACACGGATAAGTTGCAACTGGGTGGAGGTCTCAACGATGTCTGAGATATTTTCGGATCTTCAAGGGGCAGAGTTTGAACGGCGTCAACAGGCTGCAAATGGGGGTGACCATGCCTCGCAACCTGGCGCCTTGACGGTGAGCGCGGACGATTTTTCGGCGCTGGAGCAACGGGTTGTGCGCGCGGTTGAGATGGTCAAGCGGGAGCGGCAGGCACGGATCGCGGCAGAAGAACGTGCGGCACACGTTGAGTTGCAACTGCAGGACCAGGCGCCGCGCATCGAACAGTTGGAAAAGGAACTGCACGGGCTGAAGGGCGAGCGCGACCATGTACGGCAACGTGTCGAGCGGCTGTTGGGTCAGCTCGACGCACTTGAAATCTAGGGTTATGGAATGGGCCCGCGACCGATACATGGAGAAGGACATGGCGCTACAACCGGGCAAGGCAACTGAATACGTGACGGTAGAGATCTACGACCAGACCTATCATCTTTCCGGACAGGACCCGGCGCATGTGCGCGAGTTGGCGGCGCGGGTGGACGCAAAGATGCGTGCCGTGGCGGCGCAGGGGCGCACGGTGGACTCGTTGCGCGTGGCTGTACTGGCGGCGCTGAATCTTGCCGATGAGCTTTCGCAGGCTGGGGTTGCCGATCCCTTGCTGGGCCACGCGCGCGCGGCCAATTTGCGCGGGCTGCTGGATGAGGTGCTGGACGAGGAGCGGAAGACGGGGTCGTAGAAGTACGACTCCAGTTTTGGGATTGCCGGTTCCGAAACAGGCGGCCCAAAAACGTAGCACACTGCGCATGGCTTGCACAAGACTTGCAATTGTTAGCGAGACCCCATACTATCCGCAATAGAAACCGGCCTGCAAAGCAGGTGGGCGATCAACGCTGGTTGAACCAACATTCAATGAACAGGGGCTCAACTCGACAATCGGTTCTGTGTGCCGTGTCCGCCAGTCCGGAATGCCTAATGAACCGCGGAGAGCTCCACCGTCTTAGGACGGGTTCACCAGCGCATCAACCACGGCCCCGTGGGCCGGATTCTACTTCCCTTCTCAATTCCGGCGAGCGCGACACGGTCTAAGGCGAATGCCGTATTCGCAAGGCGCATGCCGTATTCCCAGGGCGCATGCCGTATTCTCTGACTGGTGCATCCAGTTCTCTTCCACATCGGCGCATTTCTGATTCCCGCGTATGGCGCGTTGGCCGCGGTTGGAGTTTTGCTGGCCTTATTTCTGGCGCAGCATACGGCGCGGGTTGCGGGGCTGAATGTTGGCCATGTGTGGAACTTGAGCGTGCTGTCGCTGTTTGCGGCGCTCGTGGGGCAACGGCTGTTGCTGGTGGCGATGAACCTGGGCAATCTGCGCGATCACCCCACATGGATACTGGCGCTGGGGATGGTGCATCATCCGCTGCTGGCGGCTCTAGGAGCACTGGCGGGCACCGGATGCGCGGCGCTCTACGCCGGGCGGCAGAAGATGCCGTTGCGAACCACGGCCGATGTGCTGGCGGCTCCGATTGCGCTGGGGCTGGCGTTTGAACAACTGGGCGCGCTGCTGGCCGGGTCGGGTTATGGAACCGAGACAACGGTGCGATGGGCGGTGACGTATAGCAATCCGATGGCCGCGATTTGGAGCGGGACGCCGCTGGGAATTGCGCTGCAACCGGTGCAGGCCTATGCGGCGATGGCTTTTTTTACGCTGGCGATTTGTTTGCTTGTTTGGCAGCCGGCGGTGAGACAAGCGGGCGACCTGGCAGGGATGGGATTGATGGGCGGCGGCGTGGCTGTTTACATCACCGAGCTTTGGCGGGACACGGAAGGGCGCGGAGCGATGTTGAGCGGTGCGCTGGATGGGCCGCAAGTGGCGGCGATCGCGCTGGTGTTGGCCGGGGCAGCGTTGCTGCTGGAGCGCAAGGTGCGGGGCACAAGGAATGAGGCTGGCAATGTCTAAGTCCAAATCGAATGCCGGGGCGAATTCCGAGAGCGCTTGCAAGACCGTTTCAAATTCCGATTCGAGGGCTGGAGGCTTTCAGGAACAAAAGATTGAAGTGCCCGCGGAGGCTGCGGGGCAGCGGCTGGATCAGTTTATTGCGGCGCAACTGGAGGGAGTGAGCCGGTCGCGGGTTCAGATGCTGATGGATCAGGGCGATGTGCTGGTGAATGGCGAGCGGGAGAAAGCTTCGCTGAAGTTGCGCGGCGGGGAGCGGATTGTGATTACCGGCGAGCCGCATCCTGCGCCGCTGAAGGCGACGGCTGAAGATATCCCGCTGGACGTGATTTTCGAGGACGAAGACCTGGCGGTTGTGAACAAGCCGGCGGGCATGATGGTGCATGCGGGGGCAGGGCAGAACGAAGACGAACGCAGCCGCGGAACGCTGGTGAATGCGCTGCTCCACCGGTTCAAGAATCTTTCATCGACCGGCGGCGACTTGCGGCCGGGGATTGTGCACCGGCTGGACAAGGACACCAGCGGACTGATTGTGGTGGCGAAGAACGACCGCACGCACGCGGCGCTGGGCGAGATGTTTGCGAACCGGCAGATGAAGAAGACTTACATTGCGCTGGTTTCGGGAGCCGTCGAGCGGGAGAAGGGGACGATTACGGCGGCGGTGAGCCGCGACCCGATGCGGCGCACGCGGATGACGGTGCATCCTAACGAAAATGCGCGGACGGCAGTCTCACACTACGAGGTGGTGCGGCGGCTGGCGACGCGCTTCGGCAAATTCACATTGGTGAGGGTGCGGATTGAGACGGGAAGGACGCATCAGATCAGAGTGCACATGGCGTCGATTGGGACCCCGGTGGTGGGCGACTCGCTTTACGGTGGGGCGGGGCAGTTGACCGACCAGGTGGCGGCGCAGGCGGCACAATCGAAGGCGGCGAGGCGGAAGGCCGACCCGGAGGTGCTGCGGCTGGGACGGAATTTTTTGCACGCGGCGAAGCTGGAATTTACGCACCCGGTGACGGGAAAGGTAATGCAGTTGGAGGCTCCTCTGCCGGAGGAGTTGGAGAGATTTTTGAAAAGGCTGGAAGGCGATGCCGGGGCTGTTTCTACCGGTAGAGGCCCTTCGAAATGACTTAGGTAATGGAACGGGTTCCGTTGGGCGGAGATGAATGTGTTTCGATGGATGCAATTGATAAAATAGGGACGATATGACAAGACTGAATTTTGCCTCCCCAGCAACAGATCTCTGCCGTTGGGGCGTTCCAGGTTTCGCCCTTGCGGCTGCACTGCTGACCGTCTCCCTCACTGCGCAACAACCCGCGGCACCGGCCGGGCAAACGACGCCAACGCAGGCCGCGCAGACGACGCCGGCAGCCGCAGCGGCCCCAGCTGCCGCCGCACAAGACCAGGGCGCAGCGCAGCCGGGCGCATCGGGCGCCGATGTGGGCGTGACGACGCTGAAGACGAACGTGAACGAAGTCAACCTGATCTTTACGGTGACGGACAAGCACGGGCACTACATTCCCAACCTGCGGTTGAATGACTTTGCGCTGCTGGACGACCAGAAGGCGCCGGCGAGGGTTACCTCGTTCCATCAGCAGATCAACCTGCCATTGCGCGTGGGGGTGGTGATCGATACGAGTACGTCGATTCACTCGCGGTTCAAGTTTGAGCAGCAGGCGGCGACGGAGTTCTTGCTGCAGATTCTGAAGGCCAAGAGCGACCGGGCGTTTGTGATGGGATTCGACGTGACACCGACGGTGACGGCGAACTGGACCAACGACCTCGATGCGCTGGAGTCGGGCATCAACAAGCTGAGCCCCGGCGGCGGCACGGCGCTTTACGACGCGGTGTATACGGCCTGCCGCGACAAGCTGCTGGATGAATCGCGCGGACAGGAACCGGTGCGCAAGGCGATTATTCTGCTTTCGGACGGGGACGACAACCAGAGCCGCGTTTACCTGGGCGAGGCGATCAAGGAGTGCCAGCGGGCGGAGACGATTATTTATTCGATCAGCACCAACTGGACGCCGAGCCGCGGCGCAGGCGACAAAGTGATGGCGGAGCTTGCGGGCGACACGGGGGGACAGGTGTTTTTCCCGCCATCGGTAGAGGAAGTTTCGACCAGCTTCAAGTCCATTGAGGAGGAGCTGCGCAGCCAGTATGCGCTGACGTACGCTCCGGCGGACTTCAAGAACAACGGCGCGTTCCGCACGATCTATCTTTATTGCAACGACCGGCGTTACACGGTGCGGGCCAAGAAGGGCTACTTTGCACCGCGGCAGTAATTTGAACCTACTTAGAATTTCTTTTTATTGCTCGATACATTTCCGTCATTTCAGGAGCGGGGTTTGGACCTGCTCCTGAGGTGATTTCGTTTGGCTCCCGAACAATCCTGTGCAGCGAAGGAGTACGCGGGCGGGCGTGTGTCCAGTTTCAGGACACTGCTGCGCCTGCGGTTCTAATTTGATCTCCGGCGAGATTCCGAAGCAGTGCGCCTCACGTATTTGCGTGGATGCCCGATGAAGTAGGGGAAGACGTTTCCGGAACTGTACGGAGTGGAGGAGATGCGGTGATCCGGCAGGCAATATCTTGCGACATTTGCGCAACGGAAAAGAAGCAGACGAACCACTGGTTCGTGGCTTATGAGCAGGGGGGCGAGCTGCGGGTAAGCGGGTGGCAGTCGCGCAACCGGTTGCGTCCGGGGTCGAAGCATTTGTGCGGGCAAACCTGCTTGCACAAGCTGGTGGACGAATTCATGGCCAAGGCGATCGCGGTGCGGGGACATGCGGTGGCGGAGGCGGCTGAGGAGCAGGTGCAGACTGTGGGCGTGGACACGAGCCTTACCTCGAAGGCGGCCTATGCGGAGTTGGAATCGTCGGCACGGCTGATAACGCCCAAGGCGCCGGTGACGCCGGCGGCCATCTTCAAACCTCAGGCTGAGTTGGTGACGATGCCGGGAAGGCAGCACGCGGAAGCGTATGTGGCTCCGGTGGAGGAGGCGGCGCGCTTTGCCTCGCGCAACTGGCGGGCGGAAGCCTGGGAGCGGGAGCGGGAACGGGAGATGCGCGCGATTGAGCATCGGCCGGATATTGGGGCGCGGCGCAGATCGAGCGCCTAGGGACGGGATGCAAGGAGCTGGCGGAGAAGTTCGACCGCCGGAGGTGGGGCAGCTATGTGGATGGACGTGTTGTTGCTGATGGTGGCGGTGTTGCCGCTTGTGGTCGAGGGCAGGTTTGGCGAGCGACGCGCTGGAGCGGTTGCGCTGAGGTTGCCGGACGAGCTTCCTAATCTTTTGCCGGTGGGGATTGAAGCAGCGCCAGCAAGCCTGGCTCATCGATAACCGGGACCTTGAGTTGGAGCGCTTTTTCGAGCTTGGAACCTGCTTCCTCGCCTGCAACGAGGTAGCTGGTCTTCTTGCTGACCGATCCGGCAGTTTTGCCTCCGGCGTCTTCAATTCTCTTTTTGGCATCGTCGCGGGTGAGGGTGGGCAGTGTGCCGGTGAGCACAAAGGTGAGGCCTGCGAGTTGCGTGGAGCGCTGCTTTTTCTCAGCCGTCATGTCGACGCCGGCTTGCTTGAGACTCTCGACGAGGGCAAGATTGGCCGGTTGCGCAAAGAATTCCAGAATGGCCTGGGAGATGCGGGGGCCGACTTCTTCAACGCGTTCGAGCTCTTCAGCGTTGGCTTTTTCGAGCGCATCCATGGAGCCGAATTCCTGGGCGAGAAGTTCGGCGGTGCGTTCGCCGACGAAGCGAATGCCGAGGCCCATGAGCACGCGCGCCAGGCCGGCTTTTTTTGAGCGGTCAATTTCGCCGATGAGGGCGCGGGCGGATTTCTCCGCGAAGCGATCGAGATTGGCCAGTTGCTCTTCAGTGAGCGCGTAGAGGTCGGCGACGCTGCGGACGAGCTTTCGATCGAGCAACTGCTGCACGACGGCTTCGCCGAGGCCTTCGATGTTCATGACGCCGCGGCGGCCGAAGTGGAGAAGCGTTTCGCGGAGCTTGGCGGGGCAATCGGCGTTGACGCAGCGGTAGTCGACTTCTCCTTCGACGCGGACGACTTCGCTGCCGCATTCGGGACAATGCGTAGGGAAGACGAAGGCGCGTTCGCCGCGCGGGTGCTGGGGATCTTCGACCACTTCAACGACCTTGGGGATGACGTCGCCGCCGCGCTCGACTTTGACCGTGTCGCCGATCTTGAGGCCGAGGCGCTCGATGAAGTCGGCGTTATGGAGAGTGGCGCGGCTGACGGTGGTGCCGCCGATGAAGACGGGAGCGAGTTCGGCGACAGGGGTGAGCTTGCCGGTGCGGCCGACCTGGATGGTGATGTCGCGGACAACGGTGATGCCGGACTTGGCGGTGAACTTGTAGGCGATGGCCCAGCGCGGGGCGCGGCCGGTGTAGCCGAGGCGCTGCTGGGTGGCGTGGGAATCGACTTTGAGGACGACGCCGTCGATTTCGTAGCCGAGCGTGGCGCGGTCGGACTCTGCCTTGTCGATGAATTTCATCATGGCTTCGACGGAGTGGACGCGGACGCGATGGGGGTTGACGCGAAAGCCGAGAGTGGTGAGCGCATCGAGCGTGGCTGTTTGACCGGCGGCGAAGTACTCGCCTTCGACGAGAAGGAAATAGGCGAAGAAAACCAGGCCGCGGTTGGCGACGATGCTGGGCTCGAGGGTGCGCAGGGTGCCTGCGGCCGAGTTGCGCGGATTGACGAAGGCGGGGAGTCCTTCACGCTCGCGCTCTTCGTTCATGCGCTGGAAGGCTTCGGCAGGCATGACGACTTCGCCGCGAATCTCGATGGTCTGCGGCAGGCCGGCTTCGCTCAGCCGCTCGGCGGAGAGGGATAGAGGAACGCTGCGGATGGTGCGGATGTTGGAGGTGACATCTTCGCCTGTCTGTCCGTCGCCGCGGGTGACACCACTGACAAGACGCGCGCCGTCTTTGGTTGCTTCATACTGCAGGGCGACGCTGAGGCCGTCGAGTTTGAGTTCGGCGATGTAGTCGACGGGAAGATTGCCGGCGAGTTCGCGGACGCGGCGGTCCCAGTCGGCGAGCTCTTCGGCGGAGTAGGCGTTGTCAAGCGAGAGCATGGGGCGCGAGTGGCGGACTTTCTTGAAGCCTTCGGCGGGCTTGCCTCCGACGCGCTGGGTGGGCGAGTCGGGGGTGAGCAGCTCGGGGTGGGCGGCCTCGATGCGCTTGAGCTCGTTCATGAGGGCGTCGTATTCGGCGTCGGAGATTTCAGGGGCGTCGAGGACGTAGTACTGGTGTTCGTGGTGGCGGAGGCTGGCGCGGAGTTGGTCGGCGCGCAACTGCTCGACGCGCGGGGCTGCGGCGGCTGGGGAGTCCGGACTTTTTCGTTCGGCCATGGGGTGAATTATAGGAGGCGGCGGGGGGCGCCTGCTTGGTGGATTGGGTGATGGATTCCCGGATGGTGGGGGAGTTTTTTTGCGGTGCAGCAAGTCAGAGCAGTTCCAGGATTACCGTACCCTGGCCGATCTCATACGAGGATGCCGCTCCCTGATGGTCGCGTCACCTTAGCGAGGTGCCTTCGAGGTATACCAATCCTGGAATTGCTTCAGCTCCCGCTGTGCGGGAAGAGCGAGTTAGCAAGTCGGCCCTGGGTTCTTTCTGGGATCTGGTGTGGAATTGGCATGGGCCTTGGGGAAAAAATGCTTTGACTGGTGGGGCAGGTTAGGATGGTTGGCAGAGTATGGAGCCGATTACACATTTCTTAACCGGGGCCTGCCTTGGGCGCGCGGGGCTGAATCGCAAGACGGCGTACGCGACGCTGGCGGCGGTGCTGGCTGCCGAGGCTGCGGACATGGATATTCTGTGGTCGTTTGCGGGGCCAGTGGAGGAGCTGAAGCACCATCGCGGGATCACGCATACGTTTCTGGCGGCGCCGGTGGTGGCGGGGGTTGTGGTGGGCGTGGTGTGGCTGGGGCATCGCTGGTGGGAAGGGCGGAGGGCTCGGAAGCTGGACGGAAAAGCGCCGCCTGCGCAGCGACAGGCGGTGCATTGGGGATGGCTTTATTTGACGGCGTTGATTGCGGCGCTGAGCCACCTGTTGCTTGACTGGACGAACAATTACGGGGTGAGGCCGTTTTTCCCGTTCAATCCGCGCTGGTATGCGGGCAGCTTTGTGTTTATTGCGGAGCCGGTGATTTGGGCGCTGCTGCTGGCGGCGATGGTGATGCCCTGGATCTTTGGGCTGGCGGACGGCGAGATTGGGGCAAAGCGCAAGGCTTTTCGGGGGCGCGAGTGGGCGATTTTTGCGTTGACCGGAATGGTGGTGCTGTGGTGCTGGCGCTGGGGCGAACAGGCGCAGGCGCGCGCGATGTTGGAGAACATGCAGGTTGCTTCAGAGCCGGTGAAGCGGTTGGCGCTTGAGCCTTATCCCGTGAACATGTATCGCTGGCACGCGATTCTGGAGACCGCGGATTTTTATCAGGCAGCGGAGATCAATACGTGGACGGGCGCGATTGAGAGCGACCGGCAGCGGGACACGATTTATAAACCAGCCGATACTCGGGCGGTGGAAGCGGCGAAGCAGACGGAGCTGGGCAAGGTTTATCTGGATTGGGGGCGATGGGCAGTGGTGCGCGACCTGGGCCAGGAGCCGGTGGATGACGTGCGGCCGCCGGATTTGCCGCCAGGGCGGACGTGGACGACGGTCGAGTTCTCTGATCTGAGGTTTGCTTACTCGTTTATGGCTTCGCGGAGCGATGCGGGGCGGACGGCGCTGGGTGGCTGGGTTTATATCGTTGACGGGCGGGAAGAGGCGGCCGAGGGGATGGGGAATCGCCAGCAGAAATAGGCGTTTTTCTCCTGATGGAAGAATTTGTTGGCCACGTGGAACGGTTTAGGTTGACCCCGCGCGCCGTGGACCGCAGAATGAATAGGAAGAGTAACGCCGAGGGCAAGTCCTTCCCTGTTCCGGGAGAGGCGTCCCGGAAATCAAGAGAATGAGGTCTTCATGGTCGCTTATCTGCTGTTGCTGGTCGCGGTTCTGACACGAGTTTTGCCGCATGCGGCATGGTTGAACTTTACCGCGGTGGGCGGCGCGCTGCTTTACTTTGGCGCGCGGCGTCCGTGGCGGGAGATGGTGATTCCGCTGGCAGTTCTGGCGGCTACGGATTATTTCCTGACGGTGTTCGCGTATCACTACGCGTTCAACTGGACGATGTACCTGCCGACGTGGGCGTGGTACGTGATGGCGATGGCGCTGGGCCAGATTCTGCTGCACGCGCGCACGTCGTTTGTGCGGGTGGTGGCGGCGGCTTTGCTGGGGCCGACGTCGTTTTTTGTGGTTTCGAATTACGCAGTGTGGGCGGGGGACTTCATGTATCCACGCACGCTGGCCGGGCTTGAGGCCTGCTTTGCGGCGGCGCTTCCTTTCTATCGGAACGATCTGGCTTCAACGGCGGTTGTCCTGGGCGTGGCGTTTGGGGTTCCGGTGCTGCTGCGGCGGTTGAATGCGGCTCCTGCGCAGGCGGCGCTGGCGGAGAAGTAGATCAGGATCGCTGGGCGCGATGACCGGCTGCCGCTCATTTGGATAAAGGCGAGATGAATGGGGCCCGGGGAAGTTTTGCGGTGCCCCTACGGGACTCGAATCGTTTCTTGCTGCTTGTCCCCAGCACTGAAGTGCTGGGCTAACATCCGCTGAGCTTCCGGCGCGGGGGCGATCGAAGGCAGACGAATTTGGGTCCCGGTTATCCAACCAACGGCCCAAGACTTTTTCTGTGGGTCTCCGCTCCAGCGAAGAAGTCCTTTCCCCGAGGCCCCGCCCTGGAGCCTGGCGCTACCCATTGACGGCCATTCCCTTAGTCTTCGAGGAGTTTGCCAGAGCGTTTTTTCCTGATCCACCACCAGGTGAAGCCGAGGACCGCGAGCAGGCCGACAAGGGCTACCAGTGGGAGTGCGTGATGGGCGACGAGGTCGACTGCGCCGGGGCCGAGTTTGAGGACGAGCGCGGAGAGGATGAGCCAGCGCACCATTCTGCCGGCAAAGACGGCGAGCATGAAGGGGAGGACGCGCATCTCGAAGACGCCGGCGCCGAAGATGAACATCTTCCAGGGGGCGGGGGGCGGCAGCATGGAGGGAATCATGACGGCGAGAAACTCCTGACGCTCGAAGCGTAGACGCAAGCGGTCAAAGCGCTCGCGATTGATGCGCTTGAGGAGGAAGAGTTCGCCGCCGGCGCGGCCCAGTCCATAGGGGAGCAAGCCGCCGATGGCCGAGCCGATGGCCGCCATGAGGCAATAGAGCCAGAAGTGGGATTTGTTGTTCCAGACATAGACGGCCAGGATGGCGTCCATGGGTACAGGAATTGTGGAGGAGTCGAGGAGGGCGATGGCGCCGATTCCCCAAAAACCAAGTTTGGCGAGCGCGGGCAGGGCAATCAGCTTCCACCAGCCCGTAATTCCTAGAAAAAACTGCTTCAAAACAAGTTCCCTTTCCGGCTTCTGACACGTCCATTCAGAAAGACCATTGTACGAGGCCCGGCCGTGATGGACGAAGCGTGGTGATTTGTGCCCTGGGGGTAAGTGGGCACTGGATACGGGTTCAAACGGGATGAGAGAATAGACAGGAAGGACTCGAGGCGGAGCCGGCAAGGCAGACACTCTCCGCGAGGCCCAATCGGGAACGAATGCCCACAAGCGAAGCACCAGCCACAGACGTGAACGATCCTGGCAAGCCGAACAAGCCGGCGCAGGCGAGCCCTGCCGCCAGCCGAGCAGAGGGATCGGAGCGGGAGAGTTCTGTCGCGGTAGAAGAGGCTCGCGAGGCTGTGCCGCCGACGGTGCGCGGCTCGCGGTGGGTAGATTACGACACACACGAACTGCTGGAGATGATCAGCGAGCTCGAAGACGAGCGGCGGTGGGCGCGGCTGCGCGAGGGAGCGCTGTGGGCGCTGCTGGTGCACCTGGCAATTTTGCTGGGACTGTTCCTGTTGCCGAAATACATTTTTGTTCCGCGGGTGGTGGACAAGACGGCGATGGTGGACAAGGACGAGTTCACGTACATGGACACGCCGAAGTTCCGGCCGAAGATTACGCAGAAACCGATGCTCAAGCCGCCGCAGATCGACAAGCAGACGCTAGAAGAGATGCGGAAGGAGACTCCACCTGCGCCGGCAGCGCCGCCCGTGCAAGAGACCAAGCCCGCGGAGCAGGCGCCGGTGCAAACACCACCGCCGCAGCCGACGCAGCAAGCGCAAGCTGAGGCGCCACGCCCGGCGGCGGTACCGGCGCGCCCAAACTTTGCGATGAATTCCGCGAATCCCGCCGACCAGCTTCGCGAGGCGATGCGCAACGCGGCGCGGAGCCACGGCGCAGGCGAGACGAGCAACATGAACTCGCCCGGACTGGCGATGCATCCCGGCGCGGGTACGGGTGGCGTGCAGGTGTTGTCGGATACGCAGGGCGTGGACTTCAGCAACTGGCTGCAACGCTGGCACTGGGAGACGGAACACACATGGGATCCGCTGATTCCCGATGAGGTGAATCCGCCGATTTACAAGTCGGGCGCGGTGGCGATTCGCTTCAAGGTGCTGCCGAACGGGCGGCTGATGGATGGAAGCCTGGTGCTGGAAGGGCGCTCGGGCGACGTGGCGCTGGACAGAGCCGCGTGGGGCGCGCTGACGGGGTCGAGCTATCCGGCGCTGCCGAGGGAATTCCATGGGCCGTACCTGGAGCTACGGGCTTACTTCCTTTACAACATGGAAGTGCCGAAGTGAGAAGAGCAGGGGTTAGGGATTAGTGGTTAGGGATTAGTTTAAAGGCGCGGTTTTGCACGAAAGAAAACAGCCCATGCATCGAATGTGGATGCGTGGGCTGTTTTGCGTTTGCCAGGCGGCCTGCGTGTTGCTGGGGGAGGGCTTGGGGTGCGAGGCGCTGGCGACGCTCTGCGCTTACTGCGGCAGAGTCAGCTTTTTTCTTTGCGCGGGCTGGTCGGTGGGGTTCACCTGATTCGCGTCTTGCGCGGTGTTCGCGGAATCGGCGGTCATCGAGGCGAGTTCCGACTGGCGGTACTTCGAGGTGCTGACATAACCGTGAATATGATCTTTGCCGATGTCGTTGATCACAATCTCGACGGGCTGCGGACTGTCAGGCATGTAGAACATGACGGGTTGGAAGAGATTGACATGTTTCTGGGACAGATTGCGATCGTTGACCATGAGATCCAGATCGGCAAACTGGTGACGGGCGTCGGCTTTCTTGAGCCGCAGTTGCACGGATCCGGCGCGATTGAACTGTTTGGATTTGGTGATGTCGAATTCCGCGTAGTTGCGCTCGCCTTTTTTCTGGAGCAGCACCAGTTCGTCGTGGGTGTGGGCGATGGACCCGGAGAGCTCGGTGCGCGTGTTCACGAGATCGCCCTGCGTGTTCTGGAGGCCGGCGCGCGTGTCGTCGATTGCATGGCCCTGGGCATCGAGCTGGGCCTGCAGCTTCTTGAAGCGCGGATCGTCGTAGGCGCGGTGCGCCGCGGTGCGATGGGCCTTTGCGGGCTGTTGCGCCGACACGGCTGGCGGAGTTGGCGGAGTTTGAGCGCGGGTGGCCATCTCGTTCACCTTGGCGGTGAGGTCGCCGATTTGATGCTGGGTTGCGGTGAGCGCGGCGGCCTGTTGCGTATTCTGGGTTTGAAGACTCTGCGCGGCATTCTGTTCGTGAATCGCATAGCCGCAGAGGACGCCGCCAAGAACCACAACGGCTCCAAGAGCGATCAGGCCCTTGTTGATCACTCGTTCAGGTAGAGAAGAAAACTCCACCATAGTGCCTCCTCAGAAGGGGGATTGAATTCGGCTTTCTCCGGGGAGGATGCACGTGTGGGGCCAGTTCGATGGGAAAGGAAAGTTGCGTGATTGCCGCAGGTTGGCGATTGCAAAACAAAAGTAACGAGGAAAGAATTTCCCGGTTGCCGGTAATTTTTACCTGCCGCGGCGCAGATGAAAAAGCCCACGCCGTGAGGGCCGTGGGCTTTCGTTTGACCTTGCAGGATTGCCGAGGCGCTTATCCGTTGAGGAGGTCCTGGAGCTTGTTGAGAGTGCGGTGCAGGTCCTTGTCGGTGCGGCGCTGCTCGTCGATTTTGGCGATGGAGTGCATGACTGTGGTGTGATGCTTGTTGCCGAATTGGCGGCCGATTTCGGGCAGGCTGGCTTCGGTCATCTGCTTGGCCAGGTACATGGCGATCTGGCGCGGCACAACGACATTGCGCGAGTTGTTTTTCTGCTTGAGGTCGGTGACTCTCATGCCGAAGTTCTCTGAGACGGCGCGCTGGATGGCCTCGATGGTGATTTTGCGCACCTGCATGTCAATGAACTGCTTGAGGCACTGCTGGGTGGAGGCGAGCGTGATCTCCATGTGGTTGTGATGGCACCAGGCGATGAGGCGGACCAGTGCGCCCTCGAGCTCGCGCACGTTGGTGCGGACGTTGGAGGCGACGAAGAGCGCAACATCGGTAGGCAACTGGACCTGCTCGGACTCGGCCTTCTTGAGCAGGATGGCGACCTTGGTTTCGAGATCGGGCGGCTGAATGTCGGCGATCAAACCCCACTCGAAACGCGAGCGCAGGCGGTCTTCGATTTCAGCCAGTTCCTTGGGCGGACGGTCAGAGGCGATGACGATCTGCTTCATGCTCTCGTGGAGGGCGTTGAAGGTATGGAAGAACTCCTCCTGGGTGCGCTCCTTCTGGGCGATGAACTGGATGTCGTCGATCAAGAGCACGTCGACGGAGCGGAAACGATCGCGGAAGCTGGTCATGCGGTCGTTGCGGAGCGAGGTGATCATCTCATTGGTAAACTTTTCTGCCGAGACGTAGCAGATGTTTGCAGAGGGCTGGCGGCGCTTTACCTCGTGGCCGATGGCGTGCATGAGGTGAGTTTTGCCCATGCCGACGCCGCCATAGAGGAAGAGCGGATTGTAGGCGCGCGAGGGACGCTCGGCAACGGCAAGCGAGGCGGCGCGGGCAAACTGGTTGCCATTGCCAATAACGAAGTTGTCAAAGGTATAGCGCGAATTGAGCTGCGCGGCGGTGGACCAGTCGAAGCGGCTCTGCTCGGGGGTGCGGGCCTGGGTTTGGGGCGGGGCGGTGGGCGCGTGCGCCGGTACGGGCGCAAAACCGCCGTCCTTGCGCTGAGGCGGGATCGAGGGATCTTCCTCGGCGGTGACAAAGCTCACGTCGTCAAACTCGAGGGATTGCAGATCGATAGCTTCCTGGATGAGATCGCCATACTTGTCGCCGATGTGCTGAAACTCGGGCGATGGAACGCGGACGTAGAGGGTGCGGCCCGTCGCATGGCTGAAGCGGGTGGGCTTGAGCCAGGTTTCGAACGACTGGCGAATCACCTTCTTCTCGAGAGCAGCGAGAATCTGGAGCCAGGGATTAAGAGCGGAACTGGGAGAGGTTGCAAATGACATCGTACGAATCCTTGCCTGCATCGCCTACGGAATGACTGCTTTGGTTTTTTTATTGAATTCCGGCAACGGGTCTCGAACGGCGGAAGATGGTGAATTCCGTCTTGCTGCCGATAACCGCTTACATTTTGGTGCTGGTCTGCCCGAGAAAATTTGCCTTCGGGCGGTGAACAAAAAACCGTTCCGTGGGACGCTATAAACTTTCCTGAACGGTCCCGATAGTAGCACATTTATGGTTCGTTGCAATCACTCTTTCACATAACTTTTCGCGAGCTTGAATGAGTTGCACCAATGCTGGTGAAACTTGGCAAAAAATGCGCAGAGTCGAAAGTTGAATGGTGTTGAGGCACACATTGAGTCTCGTAATTTGGTTTGATGCGTGGACGAGAATTGCGAAGGAGTTGAAGCAAGGAGGTGACGCGATTGCGCGCTCGGCGGGCTGAGGAGCGGGCGCTCGAATGGAACGCGCTGGATTCCTGACGCGCGTTACGATATACTCGTAGATGCTGTCAAAGCGCAGATTCTTTAGAGGAAACAGGAGCGCATTTCGATGCCCAAGCGCACATTTCAACCCAACCGCCGCCACCGTGTGAAGACCCACGGATTTCGGGCGCGCATGAAGACCAAAGCCGGCGCAGCCGTGTTGAGCCGCCGCCGTGCTATCGGCCGCAAGCGCGTTGCGGTGAGCGCCGGCTTCCGCGACTAACGCTTCCCTTTCGTCGAGAGCCCGCTTCCCGCACTTTTCCAGCCGTTCCGGAATGCGATTAAAGCCAAGGCGATTCCGGTGCGAGTACTCGCCAGCCAAGCCATGAAGTCCCCAGCCATGCCTGCCGAGCCAGACAAGCGCCAGTCAATGGCGGGTGCACGTCTGCGTAAACACGCAGACTATCAGCGGGCCTATGCGGCCAGTCGCAAAAAGCAATCCACGTCAATGAGCTGGTTTCTTGCTCCGCAACCGCCGGATTGCGCGGCGGGTTCGCGGATCGGGCTGACTGCGGGCAAGGTGCTCGGCAAGGCGCATGAGCGCAACCGCATCAAGCGCCGCATGCGCGAGGTGGTACGGCGGCACCTGGAGATTGTCCCCGAGGGCTTCGATCTGATTCTGCATCCACGGCGCACGGTGCTGACGATGGAATTTGCGAAACTTGAGGCGGAGATTGTGCGTATCCTTCAACAGGCAAAGACCGAAGCTGCGCGCTTGCAACCCGCAAGAACCGAAGCGATGCGCATGACGCAAAAACCGACTCTGCCCAGCGCCGCGGCGGCGGTCGCCGCGAAGCCGGAATTATGACGCGCATCCTGCTGGCGCTGCTCGCTTTCTATCGGCGGTGGCTTTCGCCGATCGTGCACTCACTGGGCACGGGCGGTTGCCGGTATTTGCCGACGTGCTCAGAATATGCGGTGATTGCCATCTCGACGCATGGACCGTTGCGCGGCACGGGACTGGCGATCTGGAGAGTGCTGCGTTGCAACCCATTTACCCGCGGAGGTCTTGATCCGGTTCCAACCACCCCAGGAAACAATGACCGCTCCCTGGGGACCCCGGTTCCAACCACCCCAAAGCCGCCTCTTTCTCACGCAAAACCGTTTCCCCACGAAGAACCGTTACCATAGAAGAAGCGGCAGCCGGACCGGCTGCTCCCTTTGAACTGACAGGACGTAACCTTTGCCCGAAATTCAGAATCCCAATCTACAGACGCAGGGTCCCGGCGGCGGCGGCGGCGGCAGCAGCGATATGCGTTCGACCATAGCCTTCACGCTGGTGATCCTGGTGGCGTTGCTTGGCTACCAGTACTTTTTCAAGCCCGCGCCCACGCCGGCTCCGACACCGCAAACGCAGTCGCAATCGCAAGGGACGCCGCAGGCGGGCGGGCAGGCAGCGGCGGCGCAGACCGAGCCTGCGGCGGCACAGGCTTCTGCGGCGACGCCGGCAGCGACGCAGGCGGCGACGCCTTCGATCGGCGCGACCAGCGAATCCGATATCACGGTTGAGAACGAGGTTTACAAAATTGTCTTCACCAATCGCGGGGCTCGGGTGAAGCAATGGATTCTGAAGAAGTATGTGGACACGGCGGGCAAGCCGCTGGACATGGTGCAGCCGCAGGCCTCGGAGCGCTTCGGCTATCCGCTTTCGTTGTTTACATACCCGGACGCGCCGGTATCGTCGGCGCAGTTGAACAATGCGCTGTACCAATCGACCGTGGAGGGCGCACAGCCTTCGTCGACGGGCCTGGTGGTAGCGCCGACGACGTTGAGCTACCACTATGCCGTGAACGGTCTCGACGTGGTGAAGACGTTCAAGTTCGATTCCAGCTATGTGATCGGCGTGGAAACCGAAGTGAAGCATAACGGCGCTCGGGTGCGCGCGCTGGTGGAATGGCCGGCGGGCCTGGGCGACATGGAGGAGTTTCTGCCTTCGTCGTCGACGCGCTCGACGGTGCGGACCTCGGCGGCATCGATGTTCGCCTGGTCGCTTGACGGCAAGCAGGATACGATCGCGGCCAAGAAGTTGAGCGGCAACGCGACCCTGATTGCGCCTTACAGCTACGCGGCGGTGATGGATCTTTACTTTGCGGCCGCCTTTCTGCCTGACAACCCCTCTGATACAACCGTCGTTACGCTGCACAACTCGATCGACCTGCCGGGCACGCTGAACGATCCAACCAGCCCCAAAAACACCAGCGGACTTGATTGGCGTGGCCGTGGGCGACACGAGCGGCGATACGCATTTGCGCCTATTTGCCGGACCGAAGGCAACCGACATTCTGGCATCGGTGCATGCGATGGGTCCGGACGGCAAGGCGAACGGCCAGTCGCTGGAGCCGTTGATCCAGTTTGGCTGGATGACGGTGATTGCGAAGCCTCTCTACATTGTGCTGCGCTTCATGGTTGATCACGGAATTGGAAACTGGGGCTGGGCGATTATTGTTTTCACGATTATCTTCAGCCTGGTGATGCTGCCAACGCGGTTCATGATGATGAAGTCTTCGCTGAAGATGATGCGCATTCAGCCCAAGGTCGACGAGATCAAGCGGCGGTACGCGCACATGAAGGTCAACGATCCCAAACGGTCTGAGATGAACACGGAGATGATGGCGCTCTACAAGACCGAGGGCGTGAACATGTACGGCGGCTGCCTGCCGATTCTTTTGCAGATGCCGCTGTTCTTCGCATACTTCCGCGTGCTGCAGAATGCGGTGGAGTTGCGCCAGGCTCACTGGTTCTGGTTAACCGATCTCTCGAATCCCGACCCGCTGCACATACTGCCGATTCTGATCATTCTGACGATGTTTCTGACCCAGTACATTACCCCGTCGCCGGGCATGGATCCGGCGCAGCGGCAGGATGATGGCCTTCATGATGCCGATCATGTTCGGCTTTATGCTGTGGCACTACGCGTCGGGTCTGGCGCTCTACTGGGGCACGAGCAACATCATCAACCTGGGGATACAGGTCTCGATCAATCAGTCGAAGCTGGGCAGGGAGATGCACGAGATTGCGGCGAGGCGAGCGGCTAAAAAGAGCGGCTCGAAGACCATTCAAGGAAGAAAGTAAACCGGCTCGATTTACGGCAAACCCCGCCCAGGCATGGCTTGAGCGGGGTTTTTTCTTTGGGGCGAAAATGGGGTTTGGGCGTGGCCCTCGATGCACTGGACTCGCATGGTGTATCTTGACTACCAATGGAATCTCCAAACGGTGTTCCCCATCCTGCTCCAGAGGCAGAGGAGCTTTACCGGCGCTGGCTGCAGTTTCTGGATGACGAATTTGTCCGCCACAGTTCGCCGGAGCGGCGCTCCGAGATTGTGCGCGACCAGCTTCACCAGCTTTACCTTGGGCGGCCGCACGGGCTCAAGACCAGCGTCGCGCTGACCTCGGAGCTGCCCGGCACAACGCTTGCGCTTTCACTGGACCCGGCCAATGTGACGCTGGAGGCGGAGTACTTATGCCGACACCGACCGCGACCGCTATGCGCGGCGCAAGCCTCTGCTGTGGTTCTGGAAGATGTTCGACCGTTCGCCGATTGGCTTGAATCACTGGCTGGGTCTGCGCTTCCGTTGCATGCTGGGGCGGCATATTTTTGACCACCTGGGCACGGGCGTAAAGATCTACCACGGGGTCGATCTCACGTTTGGCTATAACATGTCGATCGGGGACGGAGTGACGATTCGCCAGGGTGCGTTGCTGAACGACCGGGGCGGGATCACGATCGGCAAAGGCACAGTGATCGGGTCGTTTGCGCGGATCTATTCGCAGTCGTACGATTCCGATGATTTTGAGAAGATTACGCTGGTGCCGACGGTGATTGGGGCGCGGGCGCGGATTGCGAGCCACGCGATTGTGCTGGCCGGGCATAACGTGGCCGAGGGCGAAGCGGTGGGCGTGTTTCCGGTGAGCGGGATGTAGGGGCGATGTGCGCTGACATGCTAACCTGAGCTTTCCAACTTGTGGAGAGTTCGATTGTTAGATACCCGGTTTCTGATTGCCATATTTGAGTTTGTGTTGCTGCTGTTTTCGCTCAGCTTTCATGAGTGCGCTCATGCGTGGATGGCTTCGCGGCTGGGGGACCAGACGGCGCGGCTGGAAGGCCGGATCACGCTCAACCCGATTTACCATATCGATCCTATCGGGACGCTTCTGTTTCCGGCGCTGATCATCTTTGGGCCGTTTATCGGGTTCAGTTTTTTCAGCGGGTTCCTGGTGGGCTGGGCCAAGCCGACGCCGGTGATCACGCGCAACTTCCGCAAGATTGTGCGCGACGATAATTTGACGACGCTGGCGGGGCCGTTGTCGAACGTGGTGCTGGTGCTGGTGGCCTTTGGGGTGCTCGCGGTGATGGCGGTTGCGCTTCCCAATGGCCGCGAGATCGTGCAAGCGTCGTTTATTGCTGCGCTGAACCCTGGGGCCCCGGTACCGATTCAGCCGGTGGCGCTGTTGTGCAGCCTGGCGGTGCTGATCAACTTTTCGCTTTTCTTCTTTAACCTGCTGCCGATTCCGCCGCTGGACGGGAGCCACCTGCTGCGCAACATGCTGCCCTACAACGCGGTGCAGGCTTACGATCGGATACCGATCTGGGTGAGTTACCTGCTGATGATCTTAGTGGGCGGGTTCATCATGTCGATTTTGTTGCGCCCGGCGCTCGAGCTGGTGTACTTCGCGCTTATCCACATTTAGAAGGCCCGGTTCTCTAGAGCCGAGGTTCGCTTTCCGCTACGTCCCGCTACAATGGAATGAGCCTTTTTGAGCAATTCTCTTTAAAGACGGCGGCACTCGGTTGACGCCACCCTGGAATCGAAAAACAAGATGCCTGAAGCAGTAACTTTATCTCCCCGCCCTCGCGTGCTGAGCGGCATGCGCCCCACCGGCAAGCTCCATTTGGGCAACTACATGGGCGCGCTGGCCAACTGGGTGAAGCTGCAGGACGCGTACGAGTGTTATTTTTTTATCGCGGACCTTCATGCGTTGACCACCGACTACGCCGACACCTCGGGGATTGCGCCGAATACGCTTGAAGTGGCGCTGGACTTCCTGGGAGCGGGACTGGATCCGGAGCGGTCGACGATTTTTGTGCAGAGCCTGGTGAAGCCGCACTTCGAGCTGCCTCTTTACCTGGGCATGATTACGCCGCTCGGCTGGCTGGAGCGGGTGCCGAGCTACAAGGAGATGCAGGAGAACCTGTCGACGAAGGACCTGACGATGTATGGGTTCCTCGGGTATCCGGTGCTGATGGCCGCGGATATTTTGCTGTATCAGCCGGAGTTTGTGCCGGTGGGACAGGACCAGCAGGCGCACGTGGAGATTACGAGGGAGATTGCGCGTCGGTTCAACCATTTCTACAAACCAACGGCTGCCTGCAGGCCCGGAACCGAGGAAGTTTTGCCGGAGCCGAAGGTGCTGCTGACGCCATCGCCTAAGTTGCCCGGCACCGATGGGCGCAAGATGTCAAAGAGCTACGGCAACACGATCCAGTTGACCGATCCGGAAACGGAAGTGCGCAAGAAGCTGAAGACGATGGTGACGGACCCGGCGCGGGTGCGGCGCACGGACAAGGGCGACCCGGACAAATGCCCGGTGGGCGATCTGCACAAGGTTTTTTCGACGCCGGAGACGCTGGCCAAGGTTTATGAAGGTTGCCGGTCGGCGGGGATTGGATGCATTGAGTGCAAGAGCTGGGCCGCCGATGCGCTGGTCCAGATTCTGCAACCGATACAGGAGCGGCGTGCGCGCTATAGCGATGCGCAGGTGGAAGAGATATTGAGAGACGGATCGCATCGCGCCACGGTGCGGTCCGAGCAGACCATGGTTGAAGTTCGTTCAGCAATGAAGCTGCCAATGTGGACCGGAGCGGGTCAGTAGGCCCGGCAGTAGCCACCGAGGGAATCGAGATGGAAGAGAGGAACGTCCCGTGGTGGCGCAGGGCTCTGAGTTACGCGCTGGGTGGAATTCGCTCGGGGTTCGGGCTTTTTTCGCGGGCGCAAAAAGATAATGCTGCGGATCATGCCGGAATGGTTGACGGACGGGAAGAAGATCCGGAAGAAGACGCAGAGTTGAGCATTGATACCCCTGAAGTGAATACAGTTGCTGCGGATGTGAAGGAGGAAGTGAGTCCGGCTGCGCCTGAAGTAGCTGCGAATGAGGTCGAGAGGGAGAGCGGGGCCGAACGAACTGAGTTGGCGGAGGTTGGACCGGAGATTGAAGCACGGATTGAAGAAACAGCTCCTGCGTCTGCGGCTGAACCTGAACCGATAGAAATGGCTGCAACGCCTGAGCCAGAGCCGGAGGAAGCAGTCGAACCGGTCGCCGCCGGAGAGCCGGTGGTACTGGGCGAATCAGAGCAAGCGGATGCGGTTTTGATCGAGATCTCCGAGGAAGCCGAAGCGGAGCCGGAGACGCGCGAAGAGTTAGTGGAGGCACCGGGGGAGGATGCGGTTGCTGTCGAGACGCCGGTGGAGATGGCCGCTGAATTAGTCGCTGAGCCGGTTGTGGATGAGGAAAGTATTTTGGCCGAGGCGGCGGTTCCGGAGTTGGATGTTCCATCCGTAGAATTGAAGGAGCCGGCGGTCGAAGAGCCTCCCGAAGAGACAGAAGAGGTTGAAGAGACTGCGGCGGAGGTTGAGGTCGTTCCTGAGGAGGCCGCACCTGAAGTTGTGGCGTTGGAAGCGGAGCAGGGTGACGACGGAGTGACAGAGCAGGACGAGGAGCAGGACGGGGAGCAGGACGAGGCAGAGAACGAGGGGCAGGGCCGGGATCGGGAGGGAGATCCAGGCGAAGAGCAGGAAGAAGGACAGGGCGAGAATCATATCGAAGATAAGGGCGAGGATCAGGGCGAGGAACCGGGCAACGAAACGATGGAAATGAACGAACCAATCCCGGAGCAAGAGGCTGAGCCGACAACGGTGAGCGAGACAGCGCTCGATGGCGAGGTGGAGTCGGAAGCGGCGACGGTGCCAGCGGCGGAAGAAACGGTTCCGGCTGCTGTTGCCGAGGTTGTGCCCGCGACAGAGATTGAGGCAGCAAAGGCTGACGGTGTTGCGGAAGCGGCTGCTGTGCCGGCTGAAGATGAACCGGCGGCGAAGACGGAAGCGACAACTGCGGCGGCGCACAAGCCGTTTATCAAACTCGAGACGCGCGACAATGAAGCGGATTTGTCTCCGTTCTCGGTGGTGGTTTTAGAAGTGTACGACGGGCCGCTCGATCTGCTGCTGGACCTGATTCGCAAGCAGGACATTGATATCTACGACATTCCGATTGCGCGGATTACGGCGCAGTTTCTGGCCTATGTGAACCAGCTGAAGGCGACCGATGTGGACGTGGCGGGCGAGTTTATTTATACGGCGTCGCTGCTGATCCACATTAAGAGCAAGATGCTGCTGCCGCGCGCGCCCACGGGGCCGGATGATGCGGCGGAAGATCCGCGGCGCGAGCTGGTGGAGCGGCTGCTGGAGCACGAGCGCTTCAAGAACGCTGCCCAGATGCTGCAACAGAAACAGATGCTGGAAGCTGCGTCGTGGACGAATCCTGGGATACGGGAGTTCAAGGACGACGAAGCCGCCGAGCCGGAGATTGCCGCCGACACGGTGGACCTGGTGCGGGTGTTCCGGGACATTCTGGAGCGGGCGCGGAACCGGCCGGTGATCAACGTGGAAGAGGACTCGGTGACGGTGGGCCAGATGATCCAGTTTCTGGCGCGGCGGCTGACGATGGAAGACAAGCCGGTGGCGCTGAGGCGGCTGCTGAGCCATACCAAGTCGGAGCGGGCGCTGATTGCCATGTTCCTGGCGCTGCTGGAGCTGGTGCGGCTGCAAGCGATCCTGCTGCGCCAGGATCTGGCCTTCAGCGAGATCTTTATCAAGAAGCACACCGGGTTTGAGAGCGTGATGAACGAGGGGCTGGACCGGGCGCGGGACGACTGGAAGTAGACACTCCGTTATAACGTGAGTTATAATAAAGTCATTCAGGAGGCGGTCCATGGCCACGATGACAAAAATTGTAGCGATCGGCAACTCTTCCGGGATTATTTTGCCCAAGGAGACTCTGGCCCGGCTCAATGTGAAGAAGGGTGATCCGGTCTATGTGAGCGAGGTAGACGGTAACCTCCAGATAAGCCCCTATGATGAAGAATTCGGCGCGAAGATGAAGGTTGCCGACGACATAATTCGCCGCTATAGAGATGCATTCAAGAAATTGGCGGAATAGTTGAAAGAGCCTGTCTGGATTCGCGAAATCGAGACCATGGCTTTTCATGCTCAGCAGATTGGGCTATTCGGCGGTATTTCCGGATTGCGTGACCGCGGCCTTCTGGACTCAGCACTCTCCCGTCCGAAGAACCAGTTTGCGTATGCCGAAAGCGCAATAACGATGACCGATTTGGCCGCTTCCTACGCGGTTGGCATCAGCAGTAACCATCCATTTCTGGATGGGAATAAAAGAACTGCAATGCAGGTTGCCTTTGTATTCCTTGAATCGAATGGACTTACGGTGACGGCAGGTCAAGAAGAGGCTTGTCTCACTTTCCTGCGTTTAGCGGCCGGAGAAATCAAGGAAGCTGAGCTGGCTCTATGGTTAGCAGAGCATACGTCCGCTGATTAAGCTAGCTTCTAACCCTCACCCCTTCGTTGCCTCCTTTTCCACCGGGGCGCTGCGGCAAATTCCTGGCATTCGTTCTATCCGGTGTAGAATCATCGGTAGTCCGGCATCGGGTCCCTCCTCGCCGGGTAAACAATCGTGATTCGATTCGATTGTTGGGGTTTTATGGACGTCTTCTTAGAGCGGTTTCGATTCAAGTGCTGCCATTTGGAGTTCATGCGAGGCGGCGTTTTCTTGAGGAAAATGCCGCTCAGCGTATACGTTCCAGTAAAGTGCGGAATCGGAACCGCTGTAACCGTCTCTTCACACTCCTCAAACAAGCCATCCCCTTTCTATTTCCAAAGCACATTCGTTGATGAGCTTCAATCTCGGAGGCCCAGGCGCGTCCGGAATGTTTCCGGCTGCCGTGGTGACATCTGATGGCCGACCTCGCTACGGTTGTGGACGTAATGCCGGCGGGCAAGTCGCTGGTGGATCGCAAGGTGAAGAAGTCGTCGGGCCGGAAGGGAATTGTTTCATTTCTGCTGGCGCTGGCGGGCGGCCTGGCTTATATCGCGTTTCACGTGGCCAGAGATCTGGACAACGTGAGCATTACCAGCGCGTGGCCTTACGTGCTGCTGGGGCTGGCGCTGCTGATCGCGCTCGGATTTGAGTTTGTGAACGGTTTCCACGACACGGCCAACGCGGTGGCCACGGTGATTTACACGCACTCGCTGGAGCCAAATGTAGCCGTGGTCTTGTCCGGGATCTGCAATCTGGCGGGTGTGCTTTTTTCTTCCGGCACGGTGGCGTTTGCGGTGATTACGCTGCTTCCGGTGGAATTGATTCTTCAGGTCAGTTCGGGGGCGGGGTTTGCGATGGTTTTTGCGCTGCTGATCGCGGCGATTTTGTGGAACCTGGGAACGTGGTGGTTTGGGCTGCCGGCGTCGAGTTCGCATACGATGGTGGGTTCGATCATTGGCGTAGGCCTGGCCAACCAGCTTTTGTCTCTGCACGGCGGAGCTTCGGGACTGGACTGGAGGCAGGTGACCACGGTACTGAAGGCCTTGCTGATTTCGCCGCTGCTCGGGTTTATGCTGGCCGGGGTTTTGATCCTGATATCGAAGCAGCTTTTCAAGTACCCGTCGCTCTATGAGGCGCCCAAGGACAAGCAGCCGCCGCCGTGGCCGATCCGCGCGTTGATGATCGGCACCTGTACCGGCGTGAGTTTCTTCCACGGATCGAACGACGGGCAAAAAGGGATGGGGCTGATCATGCTGATCCTGATTGGCACGGTGCCGACGGCGTACGCGCTGAACCACGCAGTGAGTCCCTCGCAGATTCAGGACCTTATTGCGGCGTCGGAGCAGGCTGGGCAAATCCTGAGCCGGCATGAGGACAGGACGGGGAGCATGAGCGCCAATCCTCGCGCGGAGGTCACCCTCTATCTGCGCACCAGGCAACTGGAGCCTGGCACGATGGTTGCCGTGGGCCAACTGGTGACGGAAGTGAATCGCGAAGTGGTTCAGTACAAGGAGTTCAAGTCAGTACCGGCGCAGGACCAGACCAATGTGCGCAACGACATGTACCTGACCAGCGAAGCGCTTCGGCTGATGGCCAAGAGCCACAACCCTGGATTTACGGCGCAGGAGACCGCGGCGCTCGACAACTACAAGAGCAAGCTGGACAAGGCGACCAAGTTCATTCCCGACTGGGTTAAGGTGGCCGTGGCGCTGGCGCTGGGTCTGGGCACGATGGTTGGCTGGCGGAGGGTGGTGGTGACGGTGGGCGAAAAGATCGGCAAGGAGCACCTGACGTACGCGCAAGGCGCGAGCGCTGGGCTGGTGACCATGGCGACAATTTTTGCGGCCGACCAGTTTGGATTGCCGGTGAGTACGACGCACATTCTGAGCTCGGGCGTGGCGGGGACGATGGCTGCCAACGGAAGCGGCTTGCGCTTGTCGACGGTGCGCAATATTGCGGCGGGGTGGGTGTTTACGCTGCCGGCCGCGGCGTTGCTGTCGGGAATGCTTTATTTCCTTTTCCGCAGCCTTTCTTAGCGCGGCTTCGCCCCAGTAAATCTCATGTTCCGACAGCGTCTCAAGTGCATGGCGCGCCCTGCCGATGAATGGACGGAGCGGTCTTTCAATTGCACGGCGATTGCGGAGCGACTTCGGCGCTGCGGGGCGAATTCCAGGCGGTTACGAAACTCGCAAAGGACGGAGCTTTTCGGGCTGGATTCGAAGCAGGGGCTGAAGCCCACGGTCGGTTGGCGATGATTACGGCCCGGCTGAAGCCGTGCCCTTATTACAAAGCAGGATTTCAGTGGGTTTCGTGACAGAACTGACAAAGCGGGATTTCAGTGGGTTTGGTAACAGTCTTTAAAGCCGCGCTCTTGTTACGAAACAAAATTTCAGCGGGTTTCGATTGGCGTAACGCCGATTGGAGCTTATGGGAGGTGGCATTTTCTTGAGGAAGATGCCGCTCCGCGACGAGGTTCTTTGTAAGGAAAAGGATTGAAACCGCGGGAAATGCAGGAGTGGTTGAAAAGGGACGGGAGAACCATCGGATGGCGGCGCAGGGTGGATTGGGAGGCAACATCGAAAGTTTTCCGCCGGATTTCTCGGGGGACATACGGTACGTTGCGCGGCAGCCGATTCTGGATCTGCAAGGACGCGTGCATGGCTACGATCTGCTGTTCCGGAATGCGCCGGAGGTGGTGCTTCGCCGGGATGCGGAGCTGGCGATGCAGACGATGCTGGACAACGAAGTGATTTTCGGACTGGAGCGGCTGACCAATGGACTGCCGGCGTTTATTACGTGTACCGCGGAGGCGCTGACCGAGAACTCGGTGCTGGTGCTCTCGCCGGCGGTGGCGGTTTTAAGCGTTCCGGCGAGCCTTGATGCGGAGCCGAGGCTGGTGCATGCCTGCCGCGACTTGAAGACGCGCGGATTCCGTTTGGCGCTGGATGATTTTGCGGCAACCACGAAACCGCATCCGCTGCTGGAGCAAGCCGATTATGTGCGCATGGATTTCGCGCGGTTTCGCGAGGCGGAAAGGCAGCAACTGTATAACCTGGCTTCGAAATCGGTGGAGTTGGTGGCGCAAAAGGTGGTGACGTATGAGGATCGCAGAAAGGCTTGCTCGCTGGGGTTTACGTTGTTCCAGGGCGACTACTTCTGCCACCCGGTGCTGTTGAAAAAGCGCAAGGTGCCGGCGAACGGGCGATCGCACTTCGAGATGGTGCGGGAGCTTTATCACGACCCGATCGACGTAAGGAAGGTGAGCGAGCTGGTGCGGCGCGACGCCTCGCTCACCTATCGGCTGCTGCGGATGGTGAACTCGCCAATCTACGGAATTTACAAAGAAGTGCGATCTGTCGAGGCAGCGATCACGGTGCTGGGCGAGGCTGCGTTTCGCCGCGTGGTTTCGCTGGCGGTGCTGAGCGAACTAAACGGGGATCAGCCTTCGACGATTCTGCAGATGTCGCTGGTGCGGGCGCGTTTTTGCGAGCTGGCGGCGCGGAAGTTCAGCGAGGATGCGGACGAGCAGTATCTGCTGGGGATGCTGAGCCTTTTGCCGGCGATGCTTGGGGTTCCGATGGAGGAGATTGTGCCGATTCTTCCGTTGCGCGGACAAATCTGCGAGGCGCTGGCGGGCACCGCGAATCCGGAGCGCAAGCTGCTGGGATGGCTGGAAAGCCATGAACATGGCGACTGGGAAGCGTGCGACCGATTTGTGACGAACTTTGGACTGAATTCGAAGCAACTGGTTCAGTGCTACCTTGAAGCCGTTTCGTGGGCGGAGCAGCCGGCTTCTGCTTGACGGCGCTTGCGCAGAAAGGCGTGGCTTCGAGGAAAGCAACGAAAAGTGAACCTTAGCGCCTGAAGGCCGCATGAATTTCATGCCAATAATACCGGGGATAAATCCCCGGCCCACCACCCGAACGAGTTTTTGTGCAGCACAAGATTGCCACGGGTCTAGCTAATTCAAACGGCGGCACCGCGTTCGCAAATTCGGTGAAAAGCGCTGCATCTCTCTCCTGGTTTCACAATTCATCTCCCGTTAACATGCCCTGCATCTTCCATTCATCCGTTGCCTATATCCATTGCAGAGTCTGGATAGCGGCTTCCCCAACCTGCCGGACCAACGCACAATCCTGAAACTGGAGAATCTCGATGGCCGATCTGGCAACCGCAGCCGGTACACTTCCTGCCGGTAGCTCGCTTCTTGACAGCAAGATGAAGAAGTCCCACGCGTGGATCAGCGGTGCGATAGTGCTGATTGCGCTGCTGGGCGGTCTTGGCTACATAGGCTTCCACATCTCCGAAGATCTGAACACGATCAGCGTGACCAGCTACTGGCCTTTTGTTCTTTTAGGCGTGGCGCTGCTGATTGCGCTCGGCTTCGAGTTTGTGAATGGATTCCACGACACGGCCAACGCGGTGGCGACGGTGATCTATACGCACTCGCTCGAGCCCAACCTTGCGGTGGTGTGGTCGGGCTTGTGCAACCTGGCTGGAGTTCTGGTTTCGAGCGGCGCGGTGGCTTTCAGCGTGATCACTCTTCTTCCTGTCGAGCTGATTCTTCAGGTCAGTTCAGGGGCCGGGTTCGCGATGGTGTTTGCGCTGCTGATTGCGGCCATTATCTGGAACCTGAGTACGTGGTGGTTTGGGCTACCGGCCTCGAGCTCGCACACGATGGTGGGGTCGATTATTGGCGTGGGCGTGGCCAACCAGCTGATGAATGCGCACACTGGCACCTCTGGCGTGGATTGGGAACAGGCCACCAAGGTCTTCAAGGTGCTGCTGATTTCGCCGATCATTGGATTCGCTGCCGCCGGCTTGCTGTTTTTGCTCTCGAAGTGGTTGATCAAGTATCCGGCTCTCTACCAGGCTCCGAAGGACAACACGCCTCCGCCGTGGCCGATTCGCGCGCTGCTGATCCTGACCTGCTCGGGGGTGAGCTTCTCGCATGGGTCGAACGACGGGCAGAAGGGCATGGGGCTGATCATGCTTATTTTGATTGGGACCGTTCCGACGGCTTATGCGCTGAACCATGCGGTGTCAACGAAGGATGTGGCGGCATTTGTTGCGGCCTCGGACCAGGCGAGCCACGTTCTGGATGGCCATGTGGACAAGAACGGCGTGCTGGGCGCGGATGCACGCACCGAGGTGACGGACTTACATCCGCACCAAGGAGCTGCAGCCGGACACGATGCTGGCGCTGCGCGAGCTGGTGGAGGACCTGGGACACGAGGTGGCGCTCTACAAGGAGTTCAAGTCGGTTCCGTCGAAGGACCAGAGCAACGTGCGCAACGACATGTACGTGGCGAGCGACGCGATCCGGCTGATGCAGAAAGCGAAGAACCCGGCATTCACGGCGGAGGAAAACGCCGTGCTGACCAACTACCGGGGCAAGGTAGACAAGGCTACAAAGTTCATTCCCGGATGGGTGAAGGTGGCCGTGGCGCTGGCGCTGGGCATGGGCACGATGGTGGGCTGGAAGCGGATTGTGGTGACGGTGGGCGAAAAGATCGGCAAAGAGCACCTGACCTACGCCCAGGGCGCCTGCGCGGAGCTGGTGGCCATGGGAACCATTATGGCGGCTGACAACTTTGGGCTGCCGGTAAGTACAACGCATGTTTTGAGTTCGGGCGTAGCGGGGACCATGGCGGCCAATCGCAGCGGTTTGCAGGTGGCGACGCTGCGGAATATTGCGGCAGCCTGGGTATTTACGCTACCGGCGGCGGCACTGCTCTCGGGGACGCTTTTCTGGCTTTTCAGGCAAGTGACTCACTAGACTGGTTTTTAAGAGCTTTTGGAGGGCGTTCGGCGGTTGCCGGACGCCTTTTTCCTTATCTTCAACAGGCAGGGAGGCGCCGATACGCGCAGGGGGGCTCAAGTTCCGGTACCATACTTGAGGTACCTATAGACGAATGAGCCTGAAAGCAAAGCTGGAAGCCGTAATCTACGCCGCCGAAGAGCCGGTCACGCTGGCCCAACTCGCGCTGCTTTTCACTGCCGACGCACTGGAGTGGAAGGCGGAGCAGGAGGCTGCCGCAGCGCTGGCTGCGGAGGCTGAAAAACCCGCGTCGGCTGAAAACACGGAATTTGACCACCTGCTGGCCGGGGACGCTGCACCTGGGGAGCTCGAGTCGCCTGGAAAGGCGACTGAAGAGCCGGGAGCCGAGACCGTTCTGGAGCAGAGCCCGGAGACGGAAGCTGCCGAGGCTGCACCCGAGGATGCCGAGGGCGAAGATGCAGTCCTGGATGTTGAGGCGGACGAGAGCGCGGAGCCGGTTTCGGACGCTGAAGCCGAGGCGGCGCAAACCGACGAGGCCGCCGCGGAAGCAGCCCTGAAACGCGAAGCACGGCTGCGCGACCGCGAAGTGAAGGGCATTTTGCGGCAATTGCTCGACGAGTTGATCGAGGAGTATGCGTCGGACAATCGGGGCGTGGAGATTCGCGAGATTGCCGGCGGTTACAGGATGGCGACCAAGCCGGAGTGCCACGATGCGGTGCGTGCGTTTGTGAAGGCGCTGAAGCCGGCGCTGAAGCTTTCGCTGCCTGCGCTGGAGACCCTGGCTGTGGTTGCGTACAAGCAGCCTGTGACTGCGCCGGAAGTGAATGAGATTCGCGGCGTGGACTCATCGGGTGTTTTTGGGTCGCTGCTGGCGCGCAAGCTGATTGCGACGGCGGGGCGCAAGCCGGTGATCGGGCGGCCCATTCTCTACAAGACGACCAAGGAATTTCTGCTCCGCTTTGGGCTGAAGGATGTGACTGAACTGCCGTCGATGGAAGAGTTCGAAAAGATGGCGGCGATGGAGTTGGACGAGCCGGAACTGGCGGGACAGGCTGAAGCTTCGCCTGAGGTCAACGAAGATCGGCAGTTGGAAGAAGATGCGGCACAGGCCGCGGAGTTGGCCGAAATCGGCGATGAAGAAACAACCACCCTTGAGGCCGCGCCTGCTGCGCCTCCTCCCACAGAGTAGGCAGAAACAGAGGCATTCCCCATGGCGACGAAGAAAGCCACGAAGTCCGCCAAAAAAGGCGAGCCGAAAGTTAAGGCGACTAAGAAAGCAACCAAGAGAGTAAAAAAGGTCGCGGCTGAGGCTGAGATTCCTGAGATCGCGGCGGCTGCGGAGATCGTTGCGCCGGTTGTTGACCCGATTGGCGACACGAGCGATGGCGAGGCGCGAAGCTCGGTTGCGGAGGAAGCTTCGGCTGCCGAAGTTGCGACGGAGCAGAGCGCTGCAGAGGATGCGGACGCCGACGTAGCGGACGCCGCAGAGGCTTCAGACGAAGAAGAAGAAGGCGAAGGGGAGTTTGTTGCCAAGGCTCGGCCGCCGGCGAAGCTGGAGCGGCTGCAGAAGATTCTGTCGCAGGCCGGCGTGGCCAGCCGCCGCAAAGCCGAGGAGATGATTGAGCAGGGACGCGTGGCCGTGAACGGCACGGTGGTGACGGCGCTGGGGACGAAAGCTGATGCAAATCGCGACCACATCCGCGTGGACGGCAAGCTGCTGCATGGGGCTGAGCGGCTGCGCTATTTTGTGCTGAACAAGCCTAAAGGCTTTGTCACAACGGTCAAGGATCCTGAGGGCCGGCCGACGGTGATGCAGTTCTTTGACAAGATGCGGGAGCGGCTTTACCCGGTGGGCCGCCTGGACTACATGAGCGAGGGTCTGCTGCTGGTGACCAACGACGGCGACCTGGCCAACAAGCTGACCAAGGCGGGATCGGGCGTGGAGAAGGTTTACCTGGTGAAGGTGGCCGGGCAACCGACGGAAGGCGAGTTGGAACTGCTGCGGGCGGGGGTTTCAATTGAGCGCGGCAAGCCGGGCACGCCGATGGTGCGTACATCGCCGGCGCGGATTCGCCAGGTGCGGCAGGGCGACAATCCCTGGTATGAAGTAGTGCTGATTGAAGGGCGCAACCGCGAATTGCGCAAGATGTTTGTGGCGGTTGGGCACTTTGTGGAGAAGATTCGCCGCGTTGGCTACGGGCCGCTGGTGTTGGACCAGGAGCCGGGCAACATGCGGGAGCTCGAAGCGGACGAGCTGGCTGCGTTGCGGCTGGCTGCCGAAGGCAAGCTGAAGACACCGAAGGCGAAGGAAGTGCGGCGGCGGAATTTGGCTGATGCGCAGTTGCCGACAGTGAAGCCCAAGGCGAGCCGCCCAAATCCGGGCAAGCCGTACCCGGCGCGCGGACCGTTTGAGCCGGCGAAGCCGCTAGCAGCGAGGGAGCCGGTGGAGCCGGGGCAAATTGAGGTTCGTCGCGCAGCTCCCGAGCGTTCAGGAGAATTCAGGCCCAGGCCGTCGTTCGGTAAAGGCGGCCCAGCGCGTGGGGCGGGCGAGAGATTTCGGCCCACGGAAGGGCGTGGCGGGGCTGATCGCGGCAAGTTTGGGGCAAAGAAGTTTGGCGCTGGCGGATCAGGACCGGCGCGGCCGGCATGGAAGAAAGACGACCGCGGTCCACGGCCAGCGGCTCGATTTAGTCCGGGCGCGGGAGCAGAGCGGCGACCGCCCGCGGGAAAGCCGTTTGGAGACAGGCCGGGGGAAGGGCGCGGTTTCGAGACAAGACCGGCGGAAGGGCGCGACTTTGGTGGCAGGCCAGCGGGAAGGCCGTTTGCAGGGAAGCCCGCGTTTGGCAAGCCAGGGTTCGGCAAACCGGCCTCAGGGAAGCCGGCATGGAAAAAGCCTGGAGGCGAGGATCGGCCGGCGTTCAAGCGTCCAGCTGCGCCGCGCAGCGAGGCGCCTGTTCCTACGGATGATTTTGTCCCGTTCAAGCCAGGGCAACTGCGGATCGAACCAATTGAGGCGGATCGCTCCGAAGCGCGCGGTCCGAAAACCTACAGCAAGCCTCCGGTGCGGTCGGGCGTGGGTCGGCCAAGTTTTGATCGTCCGCGGACGGGTAAGCCGAATTTCGAGAAGCGCGGATTTGATAAGCCCCGATCGGAAGGGGCAAGATTTGAGAGGCCGGGAACGGCGAAGCCTCGGTTTGAAAAACCTCGGTTTGAGACGAGGCGATTCGATCGAGGGGATCCGGGGCGTCCAAGCGGTCCCGATCGCGGGGGGACGGAGAGACGAAGCGGGCCTGGCTCGCCACGAGGCGAGAGCGGCATGACGCGGCCCTTCACGACCAGCAGCGGCAAGCCCAGGGCGGGCGGCGCACGGCCATCGAGCAAGCCTTTCAAACCAGGCGGGGCGGCGAAATCGCGACCCGGTGGGTTCTCGAAGTCGAAGCCTGGGGGATTCGCCAAGCCCCGGCCGGGGGGCTTCTCAAAGTCCGGACCAAAGGGCGGAGGCTTCAAGGGAAAGCCGGGCGGGAAAAAGCGCGGCTGAGCTGGAGAGGGCCGGCACTTTTCTCGCGAACCGCCGGCGCTCAGACGCTTGCGTCGACGGGCATTTGTTCCTGGGAGAGTCTCTCGGGTCCTGAGGGCTCCGGCGGTCGCGGCTTGTGATGGAGGAAGATTCCATCCTGCTCGAGCAGCGCATCGTAGACCGAGGTGTGACGCCAGTGGCGGGCCAGGGCGAAGGCGCTCATGTTGGCGATCATCAAGGGGAGCACCAGTCCGTAGCCGCCCGTCATCTCGAAGATGATGAGGATGGACGTCATGGGCGCGCGGACGACGCCGGCAAAGACCGCACCCATGCCGACGACGGCAAAGGCTCCTATGGAATCGGCGGGGTGGTGGAAGACGGCAACATCGATGTAGCCGACCGCACCGCCCAGCATTCCGCCCATGTAGAGCGCCGGTGCAAAGATGCCTCCGGCGCCGCCGCTGGAATAGGACGTGACGGTGGCTGCAAGCTTGAGCAGGCACAAGACCACCATGGCCGTGACGGTAAGCGATGGCGAGCCGGTAAGCGCCAGCGTGAGGGTCTTGTAGGGATCGCCGGCGATGCCGTTCTGGTGGAAGAAATAAAGCGCGACGACCGCAAAACCGCCTGTGGCCGCGCCGCCGATGGCCGGATGCACCCACTTGGGAACGGACTCGAGACGCTTGAACCAGGCGCGCAGCCAAAGCAGCGAGTCAGTAAACGTAACCGAGACGATGGCCGCCAGCAGGCCGAGCACAGCGTACCACACCAGCGATGAGTCCTTGGCCAGTTCATAGTGCTGCGGCACATGGAAGATGGGATTGTTTCCGAGGACCTTGTTCTCGACGACAGCGGCCAGCGCGGCTGCGACGATGACGCCGGCCAGCATGGTCTGGTCGAGACTGCCGATGAGCTCTTCAAGGGTAAAGGTGACGGCTGCGATGGGCGCATTGAAGGCTGCGGCGATGCCGGCGGCCATGCCCACCGAGGTCATGCGGCGGCAATTTTTGGGGCTGAGGCGGGCCATGCGCGCCAGAAAACTGCTGACGCCGGAACAGATGTGGACCGTTGGGCCCTCGACGCCGAGCGACGCGCCCACGCCCAACTGGACCACGCACAGAACGAACTTTCCGACCGTTTCCTTGAAGGTAATGGCTCCGAATCGGTTAGTGAAGGCGACTTTTACCTGGGGAATGCCGCTGCCGGCCGCGGCCGGAACCCAATAATAAAGGCCGAGACCGGCCACCAAGCCACCGACGGCGGGGGTGAGGATTGTCCACCAGATCCAGCTATGGCCCGGCGCGGAGGTGGCCGGATTAATGCAGAGCGCTTCAAGGCGCATGACGCTGATGTGGAAGGCCACGGCAGCAAGTCCGCATGACCCTCCGGCCAGGATGGTGAAGGCCAGTAGCCGCTGCTGCTCGTTGGGCAGGCGGCGCATGAACCACGACAATATTTTGGAAAACTGGCCCTGAATGCCAACCCAATAATTCAACGCGCGAATGACCTCGCTATCTATAACCGTGCACTCTAAGTATAAGAGCGGCGATTGGGTCGGTTTTATCGCTCTGGCCGCAGCGCACTTTTCTGCTTCAGGGCCTGGGTTCGGTGGCGCGCATGAAATCGGCCAAGTAGTCTTTCCAGACGGCGGCGACGGTGTGGGTTCCATGGCCGCGCGTCGCGTCGGAGATGGGAATCAGGATGAAGCGGGCGTTCGGCATGCGCTTGACCATTTTTTCGGCGATGCCCAACTCGGGCGGATTGATAAAGTCGTCGGCAGAGTTGATCCACAACACCGGTGCGGTGATGGTTTCAAGACGCGGGCTGGGATCGTAGTTGCGGCTGGCGTTGACGTAGTAGATCATGTCGTTCGCGTCTGTTCTTGAGTCGGCGAGAGCCAGATGCTGGTCGAGATATTTTTCGGCGAGTTCGCGCGTGGGCGCCAGCTTTTGCATCTGCAGCGGGCTGGAGCCCATGATGAAGATCATTTCGTTGGCGTTGTGCAGTCCTTGTTTGGGCTCGGTTGTGTAGTCGCCATTCCTCCACGCGGGATCGTTCTTGATGGCTTCAATCGCCATGTAGCGCATCATGCGATTGCGGCCGGCGATGGGAACAGGCAGACAGGCAAATGGGGCGAGCGCATCGGCGAAGCTGGGATAGGTTTCGCCCCAAACGAAGGACTGCATGCAGCCCATCGAGGTGCCAAGGATCAGGCGCAGGTGATCGATCTTCATCTGGTCGAGCATCATGCGCTGGGCGCGCACCATGTCGTCGTAGTCGTAGGCCGGGAACTTCATGCGCAGGCCGTCGGAGGGTTTGGAACTTTCTCCATGGCCGATGTCGTCGGGGAGGATGAGGAAGTATTTATTGATGTCGAGGATTCCGCCGGGCACGAAGAGCACGTTGGAAAAGAGCGGGTTCAAGAGCGAGTGTGCATTGCCGCCGGTGCCGTGGAGCAGCAGGATCGCGTTATCGGTATGGCCCGCGGCATTTCGGTGCGGCTTACCCAGAGTGAGGTAGTGGAGCTTGAGCTGGGGGAGCGTTTCGCCGGCGCCAAAGCGGAAGTTGTTGAGGAGAACGACGCCGTCGACGGCGGGCCAGGTTTGTGGGGGCGGAGTGGATTGCGCTTGGGACAAGGCGAATGCGCCGGAGAAGACGGCGGCTGAGATGAGGGTGCGGAGAGCGCGTGTGTTCATGTGGTTGCTCCTGGGCGTTCGATTCGAGCGTAACGGCTGGTTTCATGCGGTGCAAGTTGATCTTTTGAGAGAATCGCGTTCAGGGGCTACAGGGCCTATCGTTTTCGATTCCCTTGCGAATAGCATCCGCGCTAGAATCTTAGTGTCAGCCATGTTTAGCCGTTCCGCAGCCCGAATCTCCTCGACGCCCCTGCTCAGGCGCTTTCGCCGCGGCAGACCCGATCGTGGACGGCGCTCTTCCTGCTGAGTCTTTCGCTCCCGTCGATCTATGGTTCCCAGGTCTTCCGCTGCGGCGGACTAGACCTGGTTTACCCTGCGTTTTGGAATCGCTGCGATTCAAGATCCATCCGCCTGATGCGCGGATAGAAAGGTCTCTCTCCGATGAATAGTTTTAGAAGCAAGGCCACGCTTACCTCAGGCAAGAGCACGTATTCGATCTACCGTTTGCCGGCACTGACTGCGCGCGGCTTCAACTTGAGCCGCCTTCCCTTCAGCCTGAAAATTCTGCTCGAGAATCTGCTGCGCCGCGAAGACGGCACAACCGTGACGGCCGGCGACATTGAGTTCCTGGCCAAGTGGGATGCGAAGGCCGAGCCCAGCCGCGAGATTGCTTACATGCCGGCGCGGGTGCTGATGCAGGATTTTACGGGCGTGCCGGCGGTGGTCGATCTGGCCGCGATGCGCGACGCGATCAAGACGCTTGGCGGCGATCCGGAACGCGTGAATCCGCTGGTGCCGGCTGAGCTGGTGATTGACCACTCGGTGCAGGTGGATGAGTACGGAACCGCGGGCGCGTACGGCGCCAACTCGCTGCTTGAGTTCCAACGCAATCGCGAGCGCTATGCGTTTTTGAAATGGGGCCAGACTGCGTTTCGCAACTTTTCCGCCGTGCCGCCGGGCATGGGCATTTGCCACCAGGTGAATCTGGAATATCTGGCGCGCGTGGTGTTTACGGCTGAGATTGACGGCGAGCAGGTTGCGTATCCGGATACGGTTGTCGGCACGGACTCGCACACAACGATGATCAACGGACTTGGCGTGCTGGGCTGGGGCGTTGGCGGCATTGAGGCTGAGGCGGCGATGCTAGGGCAGCCAGTGTCCATGCTGGTTCCGCAGGTTGTGGGTTACAAGCTGACGGGCAAGCTGCGCGAGGGCGCGACGGCGACCGACCTGGTGCTGACCGTGACGCAGGCTCTGCGCAAGCTGGGCGTGGTGGGCAAGTTTGTGGAGTTTTACGGACCCGGAATTGCGGCGCTGCCGCTGGCCGATCGCGCGACGATCAGCAACATGGCGCCTGAGTACGGCGCTACATGCGGCATCTTCCCGGTGGATGCGGAGACGCTGCGTTATCTGCGGTTGACCGGACGAAGCGAAGAGCAGATCGCGCTGGTCGAGGCCTACTACAAGGAACAAGGGCTGTTCCACACCGCGGACTCGCCGGAGGCTGAGTATACGCAGACGCTGGAGCTTGACCTGGGCGCAGTGGAGCCGAGCGTGGCGGGACCGAAGAGGCCGCAGGATCGCGTGCTGCTGAAAGATGCGGCGGCGAGCTTTGCGCAGCAACTGCCGTCGCTGCTCGCGCCGACGGCCAAGCCGCTTGGTTCGCGCACGGCGGCCGCATGGGAGCGCGTGAGCATTACGGACGCGGCGCTGGCGGAAGAGAATGAAGGCCCGGCGGCTGCGGGCCAAGGAGAACGCACATTTCAAGCCGGCCCGGTTACAACGACGGTGAAGGAGCGGTTCAACGTCGATCCTGACAAGTATCTGGATCATGGGTCGGTGGTGATTGCGGCGATTACGAGCTGCACGAATACTTCGAATCCATCGGTGATGGTGGCGGCGGGCATTCTCGCGAAGAAGGCTGTTGAGAAGGGACTGACTGTTCCGCCGTGGGTGAAGACTTCGTTGGCGCCGGGTTCGCGCGTGGTGACGGACTACTACGAGAAGTCGGGGCTGCTGCCTTATCTGGAAAAGCTGCGCTTCAACGTGGTTGGATATGGCTGCACGACCTGCATCGGCAATTCGGGGCCGCTGCCTTCGGATGTTTCAAAAAGTATTGATGAGCATGGACTGGTTGCGGTCAGCGTGCTCAGCGGAAATCGAAACTTCGAGGGGCGCGTGAACGTGGATGTGCGCGCCAACTACCTGATGAGTCCGCCGCTGGTGGTGGCTTTCGCGCTGGCAGGGAAGATCGGCCACAATTTTGAGACCGATCCGCTGGGCGCCGACGACGCAGGCAAGCCGGTGTACCTTAAAGACATTTGGCCCACGCAGGCTGAGGTAGCCGCGGCAATCGAAAAGGGGCTGAGCAGCGAGAGCTTCCGTAAGGAATACGCGACGGTTGCGGACGGCGATGCGAGTTGGCAAGGGCTGAGCTTCCCGACCGGCGACGTATACCAGTGGGAGCCGGACTCGACTTACATTCGCCAGGCGCCGTACTTCGACGGCATCACCAGCAAGCCCGCGCCGGTAACGGACATCGCGGGTGCGCGGGTGCTGGCGGTGCTGGGCGACTCGGTGACCACCGACCATATTTCGCCGGCGGGCAACATCAAGGCCAACGGGCCGGCGGGAAAATATCTCGCGGAGCACGGCGTGAAGCCGACAGACTTTAACAGCTATGGTTCGCGGCGTGGCAATCATGAAGTGATGGTGCGCGGAACGTTTGCGAATGTGCGGTTGCGCAACAAGCTTGCGCCGGGCACCGAGGGCGGCGTCACGCGGCTGCTGCCGGAAGGCGAGGGCATGTCGATCTTTGACGCGAGCGTGAAGTATGCCGAACGCGGCGTGCCGCTGGTGATCCTGGCCGGCAAGGAGTATGGCTCCGGCTCTTCGCGCGACTGGGCGGCAAAGGGACCGAAGCTGCTGGGCGTGCGCGCGGTGATTGCCGAAAGCTTCGAGCGGATTCACCGTTCGAACCTGGTGGGCATGGGCATTTTGCCGTTGCAGTTTGAAGCGGGACAGAATGTCGAGTCGCTTGGGCTGACGGGCGAGGAGGTCTACGACTTTCCCGGACTGACGGCGATGCTGGCGAGCAAATTTGCCGGGGGCCGCGTGATTGCGGTGAAGGCGACGGGGCCGGATGGCAAGGTGAAGAACTTCAACGCGGTTGTCCGCATCGATACACCGCAGGAGATCGGCTACTTTGAGCACGGCGGCATTTTGCAGTATGTGCTGCGGCAGTTGGCGGCGAAGTAGTATTTATGGACGGCCTTACGACCCTGTTTTGAGCCGAGTGAAGGAGGTCTCCCTACAGCGTCTGACTTTGCCGCGAAATAGATCCCGGTCTATACTCTTGCTATGCGGAATGAATTCACAGCCGTATTCGAACGCGACGGCGAATGGTTCGTCGCCTGGTCCCCGGAGATTCCCGGCGCCAACGGGCAAGGGCGCACATTGGAAGAGTGCCGCGTGAGTTTGGGCGCGGCGATCCAGCTAATTCTCGAAGATCGTCGTGAGGATGGGCTTCGCGGTGCTCCGGCCGATGCCCTTCGGGAGACGGTCACCGTCCAGTGAAGCGCGAGTCGCTCCTGCGCCACCTTCGCCTGCACGGCTGTTTTCTCAAGCGCGAGGGTGGATCGCACTCTCTATGGTGCAACCCCAAGACCGGCCAGACAGAGGCGGTTCCGCGCCATACCGAAGTTGCCGATCTTCTCGCTCGGAAAATTTGCCGCGGTTTATCTGTGCCGGAGATCGGACGCTGACGCGATCTTTTATTCGGCGGCCTAACCGGAGAAGTCTACGAGCTATGTAGGATCGAAGATGAAGAAAACTAAGATTACCCTGCGCATAGGCAGCACAGAAGACTTCTTTGCCCGCCTGCTGGAGCGGGCGAAGAAGTTGGACAGGGGTAAGACTCTTCCACAATGAGCTTATGGATTTGAAATCTTGGGGGGATTGGGCGAGGGGAATCGCTCGTAGGTTTTGACCTTGGGCTTGCGGACAGAGGAACGCTTTTCTTTGGTCTCTTCCGGCTGCTGCTCGCGGGTCAGGTGGAAGCGCGCGCCTTCAAGGCGGCTGTCGCCCATTACATGCAGGCGCATGAAGTTGGTGGAACCGGATTTGGTGCGCGTGCCGGCCACGATCGCAATCACTTCGCGGGAGCGAACGTAACCATTCTGCTCGAGCAGGCTCTCGGCGCAATCGACCAGCGCCTCGGTACTATTGATCTTGGGGCAGAGGATGGGTGTGGTGCCCCAGAGGAGGCTTAAGCGATTGATGGTGATCTCGACGGGGCTGAGCGCGAAGATGGGCGCTGTTGGATGATGCTTGGAGAGCTGGCGCGCGGTCTGTCCCGACTCGGTAAACAGCGCGATGCCGCGCAGGTCGAGGTCGTCGGCGGCGTGGGCCGTGGCTTCGCAGATGGTCTCAGCGATGGAGAGGCGCGCCTGGCGCTGGCGAGGCTCGTTCTGGTAGGTCTCTTTCATATCGCGCTCGGCCTCAGAAACAATGCGCGCCATCATGGCGACAGTTTCGACGGGATACTTGCCCACGGCCGATTCGCCGGAGAGCATCACGGCATCGGTGCCGTCGTAAACGGCGTTGGCCACGTCGGAGACTTCGGCGCGGGTGGGGCGCGGGTTCTCGATCATTGACTCGAGCATTTGTGTTGCGGTGATGACCGGCTTGGCGTACTCGGCCGCGCGGCGGATGATGTGCTTTTGAATGGCGGGGACCATCTCCGGCGGCACTTCAACGCCGAGATCGCCGCGAGCCACCATGATGCCGTCTGAGACTTGAAGGATCGCGTCGAGGTGTTCGATGGCTTGAGGTTTTTCAAGCTTGGCGATGATCCAGGTTTCAAAGCCGAGAGCGGCAACGCGATTGCGCACGAGGCGAACGTCTTCTGCGGTGCGGACAAATGAAACGGCGATGGCGTCGACGCCGTTCTTGAGCGCGAATTCAAGATCCTCAGTGTCTTTGTCGGTGAGCGATGGAACGCGGACCGGAATGCCGGGGAGGTTGATGCCCTTGTTCTCGCCCAACATGCCGCCGTTGACGATGTCGCAGGAGATGTCGTCGCCCAGCACCTCGTGGACGCGGAGTTCGATGAGGCCGTCGGAGAGCAGAATGCGCGAGCCTTGTTCTACGTTTTCAGCCAGGGTCTTGAAGGTGGTGCCGACCAGCGATGCGGTTCCGGGGACTTCGCGCGGGGTGATGGTGAGGCGCGCGCCAGCCTTGAGGAGCACGGGCTGGTGATCTTTCAGGAGCGCGGTGCGAATCTTCGGTCCCTGTAGATCGCCGAGGATGCAGAGCGGCTTTTGTTCGTCGCGGCTCACCTTGCGGATGAGTTTCATGACCGCCAGCTTTCGCTCATGCGATCCGTGGGAAAAATTCAGGCGAACAATGTCGACGCCGGCGCGTACCAGATCGCGGACGACGGTCTCTGTGTTCGAGGCTGGTCCGAGGGTGGCAACAATTTTTGCGCGGCGTTGCGACGGGGACTCGCTCTTACTGAATTCAGCAAAGGACATAGGGATCGCTCCATTAAAAAAGCTTCAATTTGGGTTAACGAGGGACACAACAGCTTGTGAAAAAACTACCCCATCGTGCGACACGCCCAGGCTATTTTTTCAGGGTGCGAACGGGGAGCAGTGCACCCATTGTGAGGGGCCGCGGTCCGCTTGCAAATGATTATAGGCGAATGCTATAGACCCTGAGGAAACTCTCAACGACCTTGGATTGTCTCTCAGCTTTCTTCCGCAGCCTGATTCGACGGACAGAAAGACGTTGCGGGGAACGACTGCCTCTATTGTACATGGCAGGTTCGCGAGACTGGAGGAGAGGTTGGGCTGACGTCGTCACTGATTTTTCGAAATGGAATCCGGATCCGGATTGGAAAACATCTGCGAGGACGTTTGGTCCTGGCGATCTCGATAGAGAACTCCGTTCAACTCCGCTCCGACCAGGACACTGAAGGCGGTGATGTAGAGCCAGACCAGGGTGGCGATGCCTGCGCCGAAAGAGCCGTAGAACATGGAGTAGTCGGCGACGCGGGTGACATACCAGCCGAAGGCCAGCGTAGTTGGAAACCAGAGAAGGGTGCCTGCAATGGCGCCCGGCCCAACCCACAGCCAGTGTTCGGTCCGCTTGGTACCGAAGTGGTAGACGGCGGTAAGCACGGTGACTCCGGTGGCCAGGGCAATGGTCCAACGCACCATGCGCCAGAAGAAGAGCACGATGTGGCGCAACTCGTGCGTGGCGTTTTGGACCATCCACAACTCGATCTGGTGTCCGAAGACAATGACCAAAGTGGCCACCGAAAGCGGGACAAGCGCGATGGGCACCAGCAGCAGAGCGCGCAGGCGACGACCGCCAAAGCCCCAATCCTCGTGAGGAATCTGGTAGGCGCGGCGAAACCCCTCCATCAACGAGAGCATCATGCCAAGGCCGGCAAAGATGCTGAGGCCGGTGGCGGAGAGCAGCAACTGGGCGGAGTAAATGCGGCGGGAAAGAAGGTAGGACTGGAGTATGTCCATGGTGTCAGCGGGGAGAAACTGCTCGAAGACGGAACGCATCTCGCCGACCAGGGTTGTTCCCTCCTGCACCTGGGCCAGAAGCGTGGTGATCACCAGCAGGGCAGGAAACAGCATCAGCATTCCGGAGTAGGCAGCTGCCTTGGCCGTGTTGATGACGTCGTGCTCGATGGCCAGGAGGACCGCTTTGCGAACTTTACGAAGGTAATGGCTCATGCGCTCACTGGCAAGAGTAGTGCATTCCCCGGCTTTGCGGCGACAAGTGTTTGTGAATTGGCTGGTTCCAAGTGCGCCCGGAGGTAACGTGTGGACGGCGGCGGATCGCCGATTTCATGTGCAGACGCGGGGTTCGGCGCACGGACACAGAGATGCGGCGAATATTGACTCGGCAGTTTACTCCGATTTTGAGCGCCCCGGTTCGCTGTTTAGCGGCCGATTTTGGTATCCCGCTGAAGGGTCGAAGAGAGAGAATGGACGCTTGCTGGAAAACAGGCGAACGATGGCCTTCGCGAAGCGGGGAAGGGGAACTGAAGGCGAATGATTCAGGAACAGGGTCACAAGTTTGGGCAGGGGCTGCCCATGCGGTATCTGCTGGTTTTATGGGTGATGGTCCTCAGCACGATCGCCTTCGTGGACCGGACCAATATCTCCATTGCGGGCGTCGAGATCGGCAAAGAGTTCAACATCGACAACTCGCACCTGGGCTGGATTTTCAGCGCGTTTCTGATTGGGTATGCTTCGTTTCAGATCCCCGGTGGCGTACTGATCCGGCGATTTGGCCCGCGCAGGGTGCTGACGTTTTTCGTGATTATCTGGGGAGTTTTTACGGTGGCAACGGCGCTGGTGCCTCCGGGCATACGCGGGGCAATCTGGGTTCTGTTTCTGGTGCGGGTGGCGCTGGGGGCAAGCAGCTCGATCATGTATCCCTCGGCAAACCAGTTTGTGGAGCGCTGGTTTCCGATTCATGAGAGGGGCAAGGCGAACGGCATTGTGTTTGGCGGCGTGGGGCTGGGCTCGGCGATTACGCCACCGCTGATGACGTCGATTATTCTGCTTTACGGCTGGCGCGACGCATTCTGGTTTTGCGCGCTTGTGGGCACGCTGGCAGCAGCTGTCTGGTGCGTGGTGGCGCGCGATACGCCTGAGCAGCATCCGTGGGTGAGCCGCGAAGAAGTTGCGATGATCGCCTCGGGCCGCGGAGACGTGAAGCGGGAAGCGGCGCTTGCGGAAGCGGAACGAAAAGCCGGGGTGCCGTGGATGCGCATTTTCAGCAGCAAGGAAGTGCTGGCGCTGATGGCGAGCTACTTCACCTTTGGTTATATTTCGTGGCTTTTTTTCAGCTGGTTTTATATTTACCTTGCGCAGGTGCGCGGGCTGAGCTTGAAGACAAGCGCGGTGTATTCCATCTTTCCATTTATGGCGATGACGGTGGGTTCACTGCTGGGCGGTGCAGCGAGCGACTGGCTGGCGCGGGCGTGGAGTCCGCGGGTGGGACGCTGCTTTCTGCCGGCATCGGCGCTGGTGGTGACGGGACTTCTGCTGCTGGTGGGGTCGAGGGCGCAGAGCGCGGTGGCGGCGACGGCGGTGCTGGCGTGCGGGGCGGGCGCGCTCTACGTGTCGCAGAGCTCGTTCTGGTCAGTGACGGCGGACTTTGCCGGCGAATTCTCGGGAGTGGTTTCAAGCACGGTGAACATGAGTTGCCAGATTGGCGCGGCGGTGACTGCTTCGCTGACGCCGTTGATCGCGGCTCACTTTGGGTGGGTGGCGTCGTTCTTTACGGCGACTTTGCTGGCGATGCTGGGGGCGGCGGCGTGGCTGGCGGTGAACCCTGAGGCGCGGCTGGCGCGTTGAATTTTGGCGCGACGGCGCGTCAACAGTGCAAGCAACAGCCGTAGAATGGGTTGATGCTGCGTAGATCTTCTTTTCCCCTCATCGCCGCTGGGGTTCTGGCATTCTGCGTTTCGATACCTCTGTTGGCCCTGGAGCCGCTGGCCGCGGCTTCAGCTGAGGATCGCGCACTTGGCCGCGCAATTTTGAAAGAGCTGATCGAGATCAACACTACCGATACGCCTCGTGGCAACGTGACCACGGCGACCGAGGCGATGCGGAAGCGGCTGCTGGATGCGGGCTTTGCGCCGCAGGATGTTGAGCTGCTGGGGCCGGATGCGCGCAAGCAGAATCTTGTAGTGAGGATCCATGCGGCGGGGACGCCGACGGAGAAGCCGGTGCTGTTTCTGTGCCATATGGACGTGGTGGAGGCGCTCAAATCGGACTGGACGACGGACCCGTTCCAGTTCGTCGAAAAAGACGGCTTCTACTACGGGCGCGGAAGCGAGGACATGAAGGACGGCGACGCGGCGATGGTGACGACGTTTCTGCGCCTGCATCGCGAAGGCTACAAACCGAAGCGCGATTTGATTCTGGCGCTGACGGCGGATGAGGAGGGCGGAAGGTTCAATGGGGCCGCGTGGCTGGTGGCTAATCATCGCGAGCTTGTGGACGCGGCGTTTGTGATCAATCTGGATGCGGGCGGCGTGGAGCTGGTGAATGGAAGGCCGATTGTTGCCGCGGTGGAGGCGACGGAAAAGGTCTATGCGGACTTTCAGGTGACGGCGGTGAATCGCGGCGGGCACAGTTCCCTGCCCCGGCCAGACAACGCGATCTATGAGCTGACGGCGGCGCTCGGGAAGCTGGAGGCGTACACGTTTCCCTTTGAGCTGAACGAGGTGACGCGCGCCTACTTTGGCGAGTTGGCCGCGCGGGAAACGGGGCAGGCGGCTACGGATATGCGGGCGATTCTGGCCGAGCCTCCGGATCTTGCGGCTGCGGCAAGGCTGAGCGCCGAGCCCAGCTTCAACTCGAACTTTAGAACAACGTGCGTGGCGACGCGGCTGAATGCCGGCGTGGCGAACAACGCGCTGCCGCAGACGGCGCAGGCGATTGTGAACTGCAGGATTTTTCCGGGGCATTCGCCGGAAGAGATACGGCAGACGCTTATCGAGATTTTCGGAGACAACAAACTGGCGGTGAAGTATGTTTCCGATGCGGGCGGGGTTTTTGACACGGCTCCGGAGCGGAAGGCGATTGTGCCGCCGGCTCCGATTGCGGAGGTGTTTGAGCCGCTGACCCGGCTGACGGACGCGATCTGGCCGGGCACTCCGGTGACGGCGGTGATGGAAAACGGAGCCAGCGACTCGATCTATTTTGCGCAGGCGGGCATTCCCTGCTATGGGTATTCGGCGATCGCGATGGAGCGGGGCGACGATCGCGCGCACGGGCGCGACGAGCGGGTGCCCGTGGATTCTTACTTCAAATCGCTGGATTTCTTTTACGCGTTCTCGAAGGCGCTGGGCGGGAACTGAGAGCGACGGCGGGCTCTCAGGATTATGACAAACTCAGGTTCCCAAAGTCGTTGACGAAATGCCTCCCTCCGCGGCTGAAGCCGGCATTGATGTTGTGAGCGTTGCGCGGGGGTTGAAACCCCCGCCTCCCTCCGGGTGGGGTTTTTCAGCAAGATGGGCAGGCCTTGGAAGGCCGTTTCGAGTTTGACCCTGCCAAGGCAAGAGAAATAGGTTGGAAGAGTGCGAGGTTGCGCGTCTGCGCCCTCGAACAAGGAGACTGGATGCATAGTAGAGCCTTTTCCCCGATTTGGAAGAGTTGCGCGGCCCTGATGTTCGCGGCCGTTTTTTCCACCATGGCTCACGGGCAGGACCTGAAGAGCTTTGAGCAGAGAATCACGACCAAGGTGCTGCCCAACGGGCTGACGCTGATCGTTTGCGAACGGCCGGAAGCGCCGGTGTTTTCCTACTCCACGTTCGTGGATGCCGGAGACGTGAACGACCCCTCGGGCGAGAGCGGGCTGGCGCACATGTTCGAGCATCTGGCCTTCAAGGGCACAAGCCAGATCGGGACCAAGGACTACGCGGCGGAGAAGATTGCTCTCGCGAAGGTTGAAGCGGCGAACAACGCCTACGAGGCCGAATACCTGAACCCGGCGGGACGCGACCAGAAAAAGCTGGCGGAGCTGCACAAGGCATTTGTGGAAGCGCAGGCAGAAGCTGAGAAATATGTAATCCCCAACCAGTTCACCGAAGTGGCCGATGCCAACGGGGCACACGATTTGAATGCGGAAACGGGCCTGGACGATACGCAGTTCTACTGGTCGATGCCGGAGAACCGGCTTGAGCTTTGGGCGTGGATGGAGAGCGATCGGCTGGCGGACACGGTTCCGCGCGAGTTCTACAAGGAGCGGGACGTGGTGCAGGAAGAGCGCCGCATGCGGACCGACTCGAATCCGATCCAAAGAATGATTGAGCAATTTCTTGCGACGGCGTATGTTGCGCACAACTACGGGCGCAGCGCTGTTGGCTGGCCGAGCGAGTTGAGCCAGATTAATGCGACGGAGGCGATGGCGTTTCACAAAAAATACTATGTGGGCGCCGACATTGTGGTGGCGGTTGTCGGTGACGTAAAGGCGTCGGAAGCGATGCCGATGCTGGAGAGATATTTCAGCAAGGTCCCGGGCGGACCGAAGCCGGAAGAGATGACGACGGTAGAGCCGAAGCAGTTTGCGGAGAAGTCGGTGGTGATTCGCGAACAGTCGCAGCCGTTCTATATCGAGGGCTATCACCGGCCCAACTATCGCAGTCCGGACGATGCGGTGTACGACGCGATCCAGGACATCATGTCGAACGGAAGAGTTTCGCGCATGTATCGGAGCCTGGTGGAGCAGCAGCAGATAGCGGCGGCGGCGGCGGGGTTCAGCCCCTATCCCGGCGAGAAGTATCCCAGCCTGTTCGCGTTTTATGCATTTCCGACTCCCGGACACACGCCGGCGGAGATGCGCGAGGCGATTCACAAGGAGATTGACAAACTGAAGACGAGCGACGTGACGGACGCGGAGTTGCAGATGTACAAGACACGCGCGCGCGCCGACCTACTGCGCGGCCTTGCGGACAACCAGGGGCTGGCGAGTGCGCTGTCGGAATACCAGACGCGCTACGGGGACTGGCGAGAACTATTCCTGCAACTGGACAAGGTGGACAAGGTGACCAAGGCGGATATACGCCGGGTGGCGAACCAGGTGTTTGTGGCATCAAACAGGACCAGCGCGGAGATTGATACCGAGGCTCCGGCGGCTGCGGCCAAGAACAGTGGAGGCGCGGAATGAAGAGCCTGACAAGGAAAAGTGCTTCCAGAATTCTGACAATTGCCACAGCTTTTGCGGCCATGACCGCGCCGACGATTCTGAGTGCGCAGCAGAGCAAACCGTGGGAGAAGATTCCGATCCCCAAGCTGCATGAGTTCCAGCCGCAGCAGCCGAAACGGATTGAGTTGAAGAACGGGATTGTGGTGTTTTTGCAGGAGGACCACGAGCTGCCGTTTATTTCAGGGTCGGTGCTGATTCCCGGCGGGTCGCGCGATGAAACCGACCCGGCCAAGACGGGACTTCTGGATCTGTATGGGGCGGCGTGGCGCACCAGCGGCAGCGAAAAGATGGGCGGCGACGCCATGGATGAATTTCTTGAAGCCAGGGCCGCACATATTGAGACCGGCGGGGACGTGGATTCGACGTTCATCGGGTGGGACTCGCTGAAGGGCGACTCCGACCAGGTTTTCGCGCTGGCAATGGATCTGCTTTTTCATCCCAAGTTCAGCGAAGCGAAGCTGGAGCTTGCCAAGCAGCAAATGGCCTCTGGCATTGTGCGCCGCAACGACGATGAAGGAGAGATTGCGGAGCGCGAGGCGGCGAAGCTGGTGTATGGAATCAACGGGCCGTATACGCGCCAGCCGGAGCTGGCAACGATTGGCGCTGTGAAGGTGGCGGATCTGGAGGCGTGGCACGATCACACGATCAAAGGGAAATTGATTGTCGGCATCAGCGGCGACTTTGATCCGGTGGCGATGGAAGCCAAGGTGCGGGCGGCGTTCGAAGGACTGCCGCAAGTGGAGGCATTGCCGGCGCGGCACGACGAATTCTCCGATCCGAAGCCGGGAGTTTATTTCATCGACAAAGAAGACGTGAATCAATCGAATGTGGAGATTGTTGGGCTGGGAACGGATCGGCACAATCCGGACGTGCCCGCGATTGCGGTGATGAACGAGATTCTGGGCGGGGGGTTCGGGAGCCGGCTGTTCCAGAAGGTTCGGACAGAGTTGGGACTGGCGTATGAGGTTGGCGGTGGATTGGGAATGCAGTACGACCATCCGGCGCTTTTCCAAGCAGTGGTGCTGACCAAAAGCGCGACGACCGTGGACGCGACCAAGGCGACGCTAGGCGAGATTGCCGGGCTGAACACCAAGCCTTTTACCGAAGTGGAGCTAAAGCGGGCCAAGGACGACTTGTTGAATTCGTTTCTGTTCAGGTACGACAGCAAGGACAAGATTCTGGATGAACGCGAGCGGCTGGAGTTTTACGGCTATCCGGCGGACTACCTGGAAACGTACAAGGCGGCGCTGGAAAAGGTGACGCTTGCCGACGTGACTGCGGCGGCGAAAAAGTACATTCATCCGGACAAACTGGCGATCCTGGTGGTGGGCAATGGACCGGAGATCAAGCCGGGACTGGACGCGCTTGGTATGGGACCGGTTCATCCGGTGGACATCACGATACCGATGCCGGCTGGGCCGGCGGGTGGCGCGGGGAAGTAACGGCGAGATAGGCTGATGGAAATGAAAGTGGGAGAGTGCGCGGCGTGAAGACGATCGAGGAATTGGTGGCGAATGACGCGAAGCTGAGGATGGAAGCAGCGGGGCGGCTGATGGCGGCCGGAGTGACAATCTACATGCCGGAGACGTGCGTAATCGATGCTGAAGTCGAGGTGGCGGCCGGTACGGTGATTGAGCCCTTTGTGCAGTTGCTGGGGCGGACGCAGGTAGGCGCGAAGTGCCTGATCCGTTCGTTCACGGTGATTGAAAACTGCGCGCTGGGCAACAATGTGCTGGTCAGGCAGAGTTGCGTGCTGACAGACAGCACAGTGGGCGATGGAGCCAAGATCGGGCCGTTCGCGCATCTGCGGCCGGAAAGCGAGATTGGCGAAGACGCGCACGTGGGCAACTTTGTTGAAACCAAGAAGACAAAGCTGGGCAAGGGCGCCAAGGCCAACCACCTGACCTACCTGGGCGATGCGGAAGTGGGCGAAGGCAGCAATATTGGAGCCGGCGTGATTACGTGCAACTACGACGGTGTACATAAACACAGGACACACATAGGGAAGCATGCGTTTGTGGGCAGCGATTCGACGCTTGTGGCTCCGGTGAGCGTGGGCGAGGGCGCGTACGTTGGCGCGGGGTCGTGCATTACCAGGGACGTTCCGGCGGGGGCGCTGGCGGTGGCCCGGAGCTTGCAGGTGAACAAGGAAGGCTGGGCGGAAGCGAAACGAGCGCGGCAGAAAAAGAAGGAGTAGCGTAGCAAAGAAATTGAGCGACGTATGGAAATCCGTTCCTGGATTACGGATCGATTCTTTAAAGAAAATCAAAGTGGAAATCTCTCTCACGGATTGCCTGCAGGGCCCGTTGAATGCTCCGAAGAGGGAGTGGACCTGAGGGTCCGATTCCCTTAGCGGATCGCTGCAATTCCAGGTGATTCGTCTCGGCTTTCCGTGGCTGGAAAGCACATAAATCCATAGACATGGCGCTGAAGCCACCTATGGCTTAAAGTAACCTAAACTGGTTACCTTCAGTCTAATCATCGAGGGACACAAGTAGGGGCTATGACACCTTTTAGTGATGGTCAGCGGCCTAAATCGCTTGTTTACTAATAGAAGGACCGGGTACTCGCGGTGCAGACCACAGGGATGCGATGGGATAACTTGGCAAGCCCCACGGCGCAACTCACGAGCCTGGAGGGAATTTCTTGGGACTGAACCTAGCATCACCGGGCATACCGAACACACCAGTGGGGCAACCCTCTGAGGACATCACGCGACAATATGCAGAAGCGAGCCGGCCGGCACGGGTTCTTGTCGTGGATGATGAAGCTCATGTTCGGTCGATGATGGGCACCACCCTGGAGCGGAATGGCTACGAAGTGCAACTGGCCTCAAGCGGCCGGGAAGCGCTGGAAGAGCTCGCGCGGAACAACTACGATCTGGTACTCACCGACATAGTGATGCAGGACCTGAACGGGATTGCGCTGCTGGAGCGGGTTCACGCGCAGCAGCCGAATCTTCCAGTGGTGATGGTGACCGCGATTCACGACATCGGCGTGGCCATCGACTCCATGCGGCGGGGAGCGTACGACTATCTGCTGAAACCGTTCGAGCGGGACCACCTGATGGGCACGGTCGAGCGGGCATTGAAGCACCGGCAACTGCTGGAAGAGAGCCAAAACTATCAGCAGAGCCTGGAGCAGATGGTTCGTGCCAGGACCGAAATGCTGCGCCATGCGATGGAAGATTTGGAACACAGCTACGATGTGACGCTCGAGGCTTTGGGCGACGCGCTGGATCTGAAGGACTCGGAGACGGAGGGGCACTCGAAACGAGTGACCGCGTACACGATTGCTCTGGCGCGGGCCATGGGGCTGGCTCCGGCGGAGATCAAGGTGATTGCGCGCGGCGCATTTCTGCACGACATTGGGAAGATGGCGATTCCCGACGATATTCTGCGCAAGCCGGGCAAGCTGACGCCGGAAGAGCAGGAGATTATGCGCGAGCACTGTACGCGCGGCTACCACATGCTGAGGAAGATTCCATTTCTTGCCGGCGCGGCAGAGATTGTTTTTTGCCACCAGGAACATTTCGACGGAAGCGGTTATCCAAGCGGCCTGGCCGGGCAGCAGATTCCCGTGGGAGCGCGGATTTTTGCCGTGGCCGACACGCTGGACGCGATTACCAGCGACCGGCCGTACAGGAAAGCACGCAGCTTCGACTCGGCGCGCGAAGAGGTTCTGCGCTGCTCGGGAACGCAGTTTGATCCGAATGTGGTGGAGGCGTTCCTGAAGATTCCGAATGAGCTTTGGCAGGAACTGCGCTCGGAGATCAGCGGCCAGAATAAACGCTACTCGACCTTCGAGTTGACGGTCCCGAATTTGCAGGATTTGACGAGCTGATTTTCTGGAGTAGGATTCAGGAATCGGCAGGCTCGGGTAGGGGCAAGCGGGAACCGAAATCCAGACCGCAAATCAGAGGGACAACCCATGCCAGCACTTTCCGAGGAAGACGCCCTTCGCCGTTTGGCGGCTCTGCCGGGTTGGAAGATCGTTTCCGGTGAGCTGGTAAAAACCTTTCAATTCAAAGATTTTGTTGCTGCTCTTGGCTTCGTCAATCGCGTGGGGGAGCTGGCGGAAGAGGCCGGCCATCATCCGGACATCGACATCCGTTACAACCGGGTGCGGCTGGGGTTGACCACGCATGACGCCGGCGGAATCACGGCAAAGGACTTTGATCTGGCTGCGCGGGCGGAGAAACTGGCCTGAGGAGCGGGCTGGGCGGAAGCGGGGAACCGGCGGTCAGCCTGGGAAGGTCAGAGGTCGTCGGAGTTTTCGGTTTTTGTTATCCCAAAATGTGGATTTTGACCCGATTCGGCCGTCTGACGGAGGGTTTTGAGGGTCTTGCGGTACCACCATGCGGCAGCAAGGCCGCCGGCCAGCAGGGAGGCGGCGGCAATCACTCCTATTTTCAGGCGGCTTTTGGTTCGAGAGGGCTGCGTTTTTTCCTGGACGGAAATATCTGATTCTTTTAGCTTTGTCATGCTGGGGAGAGGCCTTTCGCGAACCGAAGCGCAATTGGTTTTCCAGAATAATCCATAGTGGATAGACGCATGCAGGCGAGAAAAGGCCGAAACGCAGGCCGGCGCCAGAAGATTTCGATTTTTGTATTTGCTTTCTACCCAATCTATGCTATCGTGTATTTATTCCACTGATGAGGCGGCTTCGAAGCTGCCTTCCAGTCGGAAGTAGTTTGCGTCACTGGCCTCCCGGCACGAACAGCTAGACCGTTCGTGCCGTCTTTTTTTTGTGCGGGGCAATCTGGACACAAGCGGCCAACCTGCAGCCGAAGACGATTTCGGTTTATTCTGAATCAAGATAAAACCAGAGCCTGGGAGGCAAGATGATGCACCTGCTGAAGAGCCGCTTTGCATTGGGGTTGGGGGTTTTCGCGCTGACGGCTATGAGCTACGCCCAGTGGTCGAACCCTGCGGAGGATGTGCCCGCGTATCACCCGTCGGCGCCGTTGAGAGTGAGTGCGCTGCCACCGATTATGGCCGGCGCCAAGCTGACCGGAGAGAATTTTCGCTACCCGTGGCAGGTGCATGTCTACCAGCAGGTGGCCCGGATCAGCAGCGTGGTTTACCAGTTGCCCTGCTACTGCCGTTGCGATCGCGCGCTAGGCCACACCAGCCTGCGGAGCTGCTTTGAAGGGCTGCACGGAACCGAGTGCTCGACCTGCGCCCAGGAAGGGTTTTATGCCTACCAGCAGACCAAGCTTGGCAAAACACCTGCCCAGATTCGAGCCGGAATCGCCAGGCACGAATACGAGAAGATCGACCTGGACAAGCAGTAGTGCGCGACGGAGTGGCCGGCTTTCGCCGATAAAGTTGGAAAACGGGTAGAATGGAAGCAGCAGCACGAGCCAGTTGGACGGGCTCGCACCCTGCGGGGCTCTTTGGTCATCTAAAAGAGCAGCCGAGCAAGATGGGGGCGTCACGGTTTCGACGGGATCGATTGCGGCTTAGGAGGCATGTCAGGGTGTGGGCACCTGTAATCGCCTGCAAAACAAAAGTTGCCAACGATAATCTGGCACTTGCAGCTTAATTAAATAAGCTGCCGTCTTCCACGGCTTCGCCTATGGGCTGTGAGCGGACGTCATACAGTAGGCTGGCGTGAGCAGCTCGGTCCGTGTTGCTTGTGTGAGACCATCGGACTAGTTCCCGCCGCATCTTGTCCGTTCTGAGTTGCGGGGGCGAATCCAAAAGGAATCGGACAAAGCATGAACTCTCCTGGCTGACAGCGATTTCGGACGCGGGTTCGACTCCCGCCGCCTCCACCATACTTAAGATTTTTTCTTTCACTTACCAATCAGGGCCTAAGAATCGGGCCGTTTTTGTGACCGTTTTGTACCCATTTTGTACCGGTGTCAAAAAGCCTCCCGATTTTTTGACCCATTTCAGCGTTCGAGCAAAACTCCAGCTGGAGTGGGAGGCCCTCATGGATTCGTTCGACTACACTCGTACCTCTTCCGACTGCAAATTCAAACGTGACCGGTTCTGCAACCGCTGCAACTGCCCCAAGTGGGTCGAAGGCAGGTTCAACCGCGAGCGCTTCCGCAAGAGTACCTTGACCAGGGTTTGGGGCGAGGCCGAACAGTTCCGCAAAAAACTGGAAGAGGCTCTGTCGAATGGGCTATCGCTAGACGGGTCACCGCTAAGGAGTTGTCAATTGGTGACAGGCAAACGATGATTCCAGAATTCCGGCGGCTGGAAATGCGCGTTAGCGATTTGCGACTTGTGATTTGGAAAATGCCGGTTCGACTTCCAAATTCCCGATAGCCAAGGTTCTTTGCGCGCGACCGCAGGCTAGGGCCCCCATGGAAAATGGCCTTTCCCGTTTGGCTTACAGAGTCTTTTTCCGGAGCTTTCAACGCTCAGTATGGACTTGCCGCTCCGCCTCTCGTAGAATCGAGGGCGTCGCTGCATGGCTACGTATCAGGCACCGATTCCGGGCGCAAACCGTGCGGACAAAGTCGCACTTATGAAACGGATCGAACCAGCATCGCCACGTCACAAGGCCAGAATTGCGGGGGTGTTTTACCTGCTCACCATATTGGCGGGAATATTCGCCCAGGGCTTGGTGAGCATGCGTCTGGTTGTCTCCAGCGACGCCGCCGCCACCGCGACTAACATACTGGCGCACGAGAACCTGTTTCGATTGGGTTTCACGGTTTACATGATCGAAATGACCTGCCAGATCATTTTCATGGTTCTCTTTTATGAACTGCTTAAGCCGGTTAGCAAGAGCATCTCGCTGGTTGCGGCCGCTCTTGGCCTCGCCGGTTGCGTGATCAAGAGTTTCAGCCGCGTCTTTTATCTCGGCCCGCTGTTCATCTTGCACGGCGCTCCCTACCTGAGCATATTCAGCAGGGAGCAGTTGCAGGCGCTGGCGCTTGTGTCGCTTAACGTGAATGACCACGGCGCGGATATGGCGATGGCATTTTTCGGATTCCACTCACTCTTAGCGGGCTATCTCGTTTTCAGGTCCACCTTCTTGCCTCGTCTCCTCGGCCTGTGGGGTGTAATTGCGGGAGCGGGTTGGCTGACCTTTCTATACCCGCCGCTCGGACATCGTCTATTCCTGTACCTCGCAGCCTTTGGCCTGCTTGGGGCAATTGCGCTGATCCTGTGGCTCCTGGTGTTCGGCGTGAACGAACAGCGATGGAAGGAACAAGACGCTGCTGCTGTCTTAGTTTGAGAGCATCAGTGTAGCCACGCCGACCTGGCCTCGCTGCCATTCGCAGACCGATGCGCGACGGTCACTTTTTCCTGTGCGCCACTGCCGGCTGCCGCCGCCGTCCCTTCCGCAAACAAGCCACTATCCGGACATGGCCCGGAGGGAGTGGTCTCCCCTGCGAGTATTGATCTGGTTTCGCACGCGAGAGAGGCCAGTGGTGCCGGCATGAGATGAGTGCCGCAGGGAGCTACGTCCGTCGGAAACGAAACTCGGTGCCGATTGCCGCGATTGCGTGGCTGTCCAGTATTTCGCTTGCCCGAGCAAAGACGATCTTTTCTTCTATTTCGATATGGGCCGAATACAACTGCTTGAGACGCGCGGTTTCGGAGAGCAACAGCCGTGTATCCTCGGCGCTTAAACTGCCTGATTCAACCCAGATTGAGTACAGCCGCTCAACTGAATTGTGCACATTGTTCGCCTCGCGATGATCGTCTTCAAGCCGGTCGATCTCCTCAAAAACATTTGCGTCCGACTTGCGCAATCGCGGAAAGAGCGATTCTTCTTCATCGGCTGTGTGGCGTTGTCCTCCGGTACGGAAGTACTCGAGCGCCGCCTTGACCGCATCGCGCTCCTCGCGGGTAAGACTCCTGCCTGATGCTCGATCGACCACAATGCAAAGAATGCCGAGGAAGCTCTCAATCCTTCTGTGGCAGTCTTTGAGCATGCCGATCGGATCGTCAAAGCCGCTGTCGGGCTTTGCGCCAATCTGAATTGCCATCGTGTTCCCCTTTACATCTTCGTTCTTGTTGATTGTCGCCTACTCGACGGCGATTGCGGCATCATGCGCACTGAAGTAGATGGAGGGTCGTCACTATTTTTGGCTGCGGTGCCTGCTGCGTGGATTCAGGGTCGCGGACATGCGCAGGTATTCGTCCGGATCGGCAGTTTCATTCTCGGAATCGGATTCTATTCGCAGCCATGGCATGGGCGGTCGGTGTTCAGAATTCCGCTGACATGCTTCGTTCTGAGGACCTCAGGCGCTTCGATGCGATGGACAGCAAGCATTTAAGGCCGGCATTGGCGCTGGGTGTTCCCGATCTCTGCCGGAATTGAACTGGTTGCTCTGAGAGGCGTCTCAATCGTCCTCAGTCAGCATTTGACACAGCATCCTCATGGGCCTGGAAAGGTCCTGGGAATTCATCCCAGCTTACCGTCGTTCATTCGACTTGCCTACGAATGGCTGCTGCCCTTCGCATGGGAGACGCTGCCGATCTCAGGGATGCTGGAACTTGGCGGAGTGCTGGTGTTCGTGAACAACATCGTGCTCACGTTTCTATTGGGGCGTTCCGCGTTTGCCATTAAGAGCGCGGCCGAACGCTCTCTGCGTAACGGAATCTACCAATAGCGGGATGATTGCGGCTCTCGAGTACGACTTAGTCGGTTGCGTACCGCTCTTCGTCGACGGGATGGGCCCAATTATAGGCAGCCCCAAGCCATGATTTTCCAGTGGCACTTTCCTGTAAATGGGGAATGAGCACCCACACTCCAATCATCGCCAGCCCAACGAGATTGGGAAACAGCAAGGGAGCCATGGGGGGCGCGCCATTCACAAGCTTGTCGAAGAGATTATGGCCGGGTTCAAGCAGGTTTCCGCGCATATGAAACCAGAACCCCAACACGCCCACAAACGCCTGGGCAAACATGACGAGCAGACAAAGATCGAGGTAGCGGCGCGTGACAGGGAGGAGGAGTGGAACCACGAGAAAGCCTGTGGCAAATGCCGATGAGATTACGGGGATCCACTCGGTCCGAAAAAAGAAGCCATTTGACGCATGATCAGTCAAAGACAGAACGAAGTTCCCGAAGAATCCGCCTAACGCAAGGAAGATGACCCAGCGGGCCCACTCCGCGCTTCGCGCAGTCACCATACGGTTCACCAACAGCAAAAATCCAAGCCCTGTGTATGCCAACGGAGCTGCGAACGGTGCTGCGTAGGTGAGGCTCTTGAGCGTTCGGTCAAGGAAGAAACGGCTCTCGAGGTGGAAGAGTACGCCCGCGAGACCCACCAGGATGGATAACCAGCCAACCAGATAACCGACGTCCCGCCAAGGAGCCTCAAATCTCCAAATCCATCGCAAGGCGATCACAATAAAAAGCACGAAGGGCGCCGCAAGTGAAAAGAAAAGTGGAATGTATTCTGCGGTCTTCTCAAAGTCGTTTACCGAGTGCGCGAGGTAGATGTCCGCCGCAAGAATGGCCAGGTTCACTGTCACAAACATTTCGACCCAGAGCTGGGCATCATGTGTCCACCAATGGCGAGGGTCGGCCACAATTGACTGAACGCGCGGGAGAATTTTATTTGTTAACATGCTGTCTCCGCAGTTCGTCGGCCTCGTGCTTGAGTTCGACGGTATGCTCCAGCAGCGCATAGTTGCCGTGCCATTGAACGAAGTCGGCTCCGCCCATGAATGCTCCATGTTTGCTGGTACGGCCGTCATAGTGCCAGAGATTGAAGTAGGTGAAATCGATAGGCTGGCTGAATGGCGGGCCGGTGAGGGAACCGTCCTTGTGCAGGCCGTCAACGATTGCCTTGGCGGCGAGAACCTTTGCGTTGGTGCTTGCAACAACCTGTTCGGCCTGCGAGTAAACCCGATCGACAAGCGCCTGAGTGTGGCACTGCGTGCAGACCTGTTTCATGTTGACCTGGGCCTGCAAGTAGTTTGGCCGATGAGTGCTTACGGCGGCGGCGAGGTACCAGCTGAGACGTTCGGAAGGGTTGTGTGTAACCTTGAGACCGTTGATGCCACCCATATGACATGTGGCGCAAGTAGGAACAAACATATCGCGCGTAGTAAGGGTGCGAGGATCGGCATCGAGCCGCAAGAGATTGCGCTGGGCCGCGAACATGACGCCGTGCTTGGATTCGTCGTATATCTCCATTTGGGAGTGGTCGGGGCCCATGTGGCACTGGCCACAGGTAGTGGGCAGGCGGGCAAGTTCGACGGAGCTGGTGTGGCGCGAGTGACACTCGGTGCAGGTGCCGATGGTGCCGTCGTCATTGGGCTTGCCGATGGAGTGGCATTGCTCGCAACCCGAGGAAATGGCTGGGTGACCTTCAAGCTGCGTCAACGGGTTCGGCGGACGTTTGACGCCGCCCGGCTGGTAGGTTTCGCTATATGAAATCTCCTCCGGTGTGAGTTCTTGTTCTCCGTGGACGGCTGCCCAACTGGGAGCAGCGTGACGGCTGCGAAGAAACTCCTCGTAGATGCTCTCGTGGCATGAGCGGCAATTTCCAGCCGTAAGGTGGGCACTGATCACGAAGCCGTGGTGATCGACCTTCTTCTGGTTGGCTGCTGGCTGGTGGCAGTCCAGGCAGGTCACGCCCTTTCTGGCATGGGCGGACATCTCGTACTCATGCACTACGGAGTATTGAAGGCGCGCATGGCATTCCGCGCACTTACCCGAGGCCCGGACGAAGGCGGCGGTGGGCTGCTCAATCTCAACCTTTGGACGGGCTCGGTTGATGAGGAAGGCTGCGACAATGAGCGCAAAAGCAGCCACAACAGCGATGAACACAGAGCGAAACGACATGGAGTTCTACCCCTAGGGGAAAATGGGCGTGCGAACCGTGCTTCAGGTGTTGCTTTCCACCCGCAGAACGGAACATTGAAGACTCTATCAGGCTTTCCTGATTGCCGGCATCAAAATGCCAATACACAGAATTGTGTGGGCGAACCCGGGGACTGCCGAGACACTCTCGCGAGCCTGTGACTAAAGTCCCTGCATTCGTATTTGCCAATCCGTGGGTTGTTGACAGGGCATTCTTTCGACAAGACGAAGCCGATCGACGTGGATTCCGCATCGCGCAGCATTCAGCAGGAACGCGAAGAGGTACTTGCTGCGCGCTGATTGCGACGTCGGAAGTTTACGCGGCGTCTTCGATGAAGGAAATGCTCTGCGAAGACGCCGCAATGAAACGCATCGCAGATGCTTCATGACGCCGGTGAACAAACTCGTCACCGGCGCAACGCTCTCTCTTCGAGCCTTCTCGGGATACGCTTGCCCTGCAAAAGGGGCGCTAATGCTTGCCGGGAAATCCCCCAATTCCATGGAAGGTCATGTAAAGCGAATAGCCGCTGACAGCAATGGCCGCGGCCATCTCAAACAGGAGGACGGCGACGCCGTACTTGTACCAGGGTTGATGGAGAGCAGCCTTATCCGGCGTAGAAGAAATATTCATGATGGGCCTCGCATTTGATTCTGTTGGTTATGAGCATGGAGTCACGCTTCTTCCGGGGCGAAGGTACTGGGAAGCAGGCCGTGTTCCTCTGGATGACGCTCGTAACGCGCGGCCCAGAAGTAGAACAGGACAAAAGGAAGAAACATGTAGAGGGCGACGAGAGAATAACCCAGATGGATGTCGGTGCCTCCGGCGAAAACCAGCGGATAAACGATACCGGCCGCGGTCGAGACTCCTCCGATAAATCCCGCGGCGGCGCCTGGCCGATCGGGGAAGAGCAGCGGCACGAGGGCGAAAGTTCCCCCGGTGCCAAATGAAATGAAGACGCCGAGCGCAACGAGCACCGCGACGGAAACATGCAGCGAACCCGAGATGCCGGCAATCGTCATTCCGGCCATGGCCATGGTGATCAAGACAAGCGAGATGGCGAGCCAGTGCAGACGCGGCGCATAAGGAAGGCTCTTGGCGATAAATGGCAAGGGCGTCCAATTTCTACGCTGGAAGAGGTCGGACATGAACCCGGCAAAGGGCCGGAAGAGCGATGCGGTAAATGACCCCACGGCCGCAAAGGTGCCCGCGGCGATCTGAATCCCAGCCACTCCGGTAAAGCCGAGAGCGAGAATCTCCCGATGAAAGCCGCGGGTGAAATAGCCAGGCAGCCACGCGTTCATGGCAATCTCAAGCCCGAAGGACATTGCATAGGCGAGCATTAATGCGATGGCGATATAGCGGCTCCATACGAAAATGGTGTCGCGCAGGTTGCTGCGCACGCGCACGAGATTGCGTTGCTCGGTAGATTTGGCGGCGCTGCCGCGTAATAGATACCAACCTGCAATAACGATGGCGAATACTCCCAGCCAAAGGAATGCGCTGTGATAATCCGTACCGAATATGCGCGGAAGAAAGAGTGCGCCAACGCCCGCACCCGCATTCCCGGTGCCGGCATAGAGCCCCTCCGCGGTGCCAATCTCATCGGCATTGAACCACTGGGCAACGTGCTGGATGCCCACCACGAAAGATACGCCCGCAATCGCCACAACGATTCGCTCAATAAAAAGAACCCTGTAATCGGTGGCGAATGCCGATGCAATTGACATGATGCCGCAACCTGCCAGGATGAGTGCGAATGTGCGCGGAGCTCCGAAGCGGTCGGAGGCCCATCCGGCGACGATCCTGCCGATCGGCGCCATCCAGATTGCGGAACTTGCCAGAAGACCGAGAGCCTTAATATTGAGGTGATAATTTGCGGCAATACTCGGGCTGAATGCGGCGGTTGAGAACCACATGAGAAAGCACCAGAAGAAACCCACTGTGGCGATGATGAGTTGTTCGACCTTGTGCGTAGTCATGAAATTATCCATCCTTCAATCGGGAGTGTGGTGCGTTTGAGACTTTGGTTAGGGATGCATGGTGGTTGATTTATCGACCCGAACGGCGCATTGCTTGTAATTTGGTTCGCGCGAGATCGGATCGAAGGCGCTCTGGGTAATTTGATTGGCGTTGCTTTCAGCAAAATGAAATGGGAGAAATACCTGTCCTGGCGCGACGATCTCTGTGATGCGCAGCTCCACTTTGCTAACCCGGCCGCGCGCGGAGATCACTTCGACGCGGTCATGCGGGCGCAGGCCGAGTTTCGCGGCGTCCACCGGATTCATCTCCAGCCAGGCGCGCGGAGACATTCGCTGAAGGATGGAGATGCTGCCGGTTTTGGTGCGGGTGTGCCAGTGCTCAACGGTGCGGCCGGTGTTGAGGATCAAAGGGAATTCCGGATGCGGCTGCTCGGGAAACGGCGCCCATTGCGTGGGTAGAAGGCGGGCCCGGCCGTCATCGGTTTGAAACTCGCCGTCGGTATAAAGCCTGCGCGCTGCTGATGGCTTCGCGGACGTGTTCGCTGGAAATGGCCACTGGATTCCGCCGACTGTCTCGAGTGCGGCGTAGGTGATGCCGGAGTAATCGCAGAGCCGCCCCTCGGAAACGCGACGCCATTCGTCGAAAGCATCCGCCGGGCCTCGCCAACCGGGAAAGATCTCTTCACGGCAGCCGAGGCGCTCGGCGACGGCGAGAAAAATGTCGAAATCGCTGCGCGCTTCCCCTGGAGGGTTCACGGCGGCATTCACTTTGCTCACGCGCCGTTCGGAGTTGGTGTAGGTTCCTTCCTTTTCGCCCCAGATGGCACCCGGCAAAATCAGGTTTGCCAGTTCGGTTGTCGGGGTCGGATGAAAACCATCCTGGACGACGAGAAAATCCAGATTACCGAGACCCTGCTTAAGGACGTCGATGTTGGGAAACGAGACGAGCGGATTGGTGCCGATGATCCAGAGCGCGCGAATTTTTTTGGATACGGCGGCTTCAATGATGTCCGGATAGGCAAGGCCGCGCTTCGCGGGAATGCAATCGGCAGGCAGATTCCACAGTTGTGCGAGTTCCTGCCGATCTTTATCCGATTCAAACTTGCGATAGCCGGGAAGCGAGGAGGAGAAACCAGCTTCCCGCGTGCCCATGGCGTTGCATTGCCCGGTAATGGAAAAAGGTGAGGCGCCGGAACGACCGATATTGCCCGTGATCAGTGCAAGGTTGTTGATGGCGTTCACGGTCTCGGTGCCTTTGGTGCTGTGGTTGACTCCCATCGTCCAACCAATGAACGCAGCCTTGGCATTCCCGTAGAGCAACGCAGTCTTGCGAATCAAATCCGGAGAGAGGCCGGTGATATTCGCCGCGTAGTCGACGGTGTAAGCCGCAAGAGACGCACAGAGTTCTGCGAATCCTGTTGTGTGCCGCGCGACATAATCCTTGTCGTAGAGTTCTTCGTCGATGAGGATTCGCAGGATGGCGTTAATGAGGGCGAGATCGGATCTCGGCTTCAATGGCAGGAAGAGGTCGGCCATCATCGCGGTCTTGGTCACTCGTGGATCGGCCACGATCAGCGTCTTTGCGGTATTGGCTTCCAAACGCGTGCACAGGATGGGATGATTCTCGGCAACGTTGGCGCCGATGAGCAGAATCACGTCGGCTGTCTCCAGGTCTTCATAAGCGCCGGGAGGACCATCGCTGCCGAAGGATCGTTTGTAACCGGCGACCGCAGTGGACATGCAGAGGGTGGTATTGCCGTCGTAGTTGTTGGTGCCAAACCCCAACTGCACCAGCTTGCCCAGAGCATAGAACTCTTCAGTCACCAACTGGCCGGTGCTTACGATGCCGAGCGATTCCGGCCCGTACTTTTGTTGCACCCGACGAAATCGCTCCACAAGAGTATCGATGGCTTCGTCCCAACTAATGCGAGTGAGCTCGCCATCTTTGCGCAGCAGCGGATACCTGGCTCGGTCCTCAGCGTCGATTGCGTAGTGCTCGGCCAGGCCTTTGGGGCAGAGCTTGCCGGAGTTGACAGGATGATCGGGGTTGCCGCGCACGCTGACCACTTTGCCGTCGCGCACACCCAGTTGCATTCCGCAGCCGACGGAGCAGTACCCGCAGGTACTGTTGACCCAATGATCGGCATGCTTGCGCGCGGAAATAAATCCGAGGACCGGATCTTCGCCGTAACTGTATTTTTCTGAGCGGATATCCAATCCGCTCTTCCGCGCCAGCCAGTCCACAAGACTCATGCGGCCTCCACGGAAAGATATTCAGTGGCTATGTTTGTGGGCACGACACTTACGAAAAACAGATAGCGGCTGACAAACTCGCCGGCAATCAGTGCAAGAGCGACAGGAACTGCCATCCAACGCGAGTGCGCGAGGGGCACCAATAGCAGCCCTCCGCTTAGCAGAAGAAAGCGCAGTAGAAGAAGGTTGGAGAGCGTAGTGAAGAGAAGCGCGTAGGCTCCTCGGCGCTCATGGACTCCGGATCGGGCCAGCCAGGCGACCTTAAATCCGCCTGCAAGTATTGTGGCGATACCGGCGACGATCGTTGCCTCTTGCGTCCTGGGAGAAGAGCCGGTCAAAAGGTTTGCGCTTGCCGAGCCGAGCAAAACGGCCGTCAAATAGAACTCAAAGATGGTGAACGGCGAATTCCACGCGGGGCGTCCCGGCACAAGGTAAAGGCGCGCGCTCGCGCCTACACCGCAGATTCCGAACACAACGGTGAGGCCGCCAAGGAACATCGTTCCCGGCAGACGCATCCACAATGCCGCGGCGTAGGCCGTTGCCGCGAAGGCAAATAGCGTGAAGAGCAACACCTCCCGGCTGAGCCAGGAGCGACGCCACATCTTGAGAGCGCGCACGGCGTGAATGGGCCGGCCGAGATGAAGTGTGGATGCGCAGAGGGCCACAGTCGCCACCAGCAACGCAATCAACGCGGCCGCGCGATGGGCGCGGGCGCTGAAAACCTGCAGCAACCAAATGGAAGCGAAGGCTCCCACAGAGAGTTGTGTGAGGACAGTCATCACGATCAACGGCCAGTGGGGCTCCTCCGGGCGCAGGCGATTGAGATCGACTTTGCGTACATCGCGGGGCATGCGGCTGGGAATCGTGATGCGCGTGGTGGAGAGGCTGTCGTCGGCGGAGGGCATGCCGGGCGAGTTGGCGGCAATTTTATATTCCTCTCGCCACTCCAAAACACGCACAGTTTCAATGCGAATTGCGTCTTCAGGGCAGGCGGAAACACAAGCCGGATTCTGCCCCTGGGTCAGCCTTCCGTAGCACATGTCGCACTTGCCCACCACGCCGCGCTCCGGGTTGTACTGCGGCACGCCATAGGAGCAATTCCAGGTGCAGTACTGGCAGCCGATGCAGATGTCGGCGCTGTGACGCACGATTCCAGTGGGGCCATCTTTTGAATAGGCATCGACCGGACAACCCGTCATGCAGGTCGGTTCAAGGCAGTGGTTACAGCCCATGGAAAGATAGTGGCGGAGAGTGTCAGGATAAGTGCCGCCCTCAATCTCGCCTACCCGTCGCCAAAGAATATCGGCGGGATTGCCATTCTGTTCGTTGCAGGCCACGACGCAACACTTGCACCCGATGCACTTGGTCATGTCAAAGTGAAATCGATACTGCTCGCCGGGTCCGGGCGGAAGCGGCAGCGCGATGCTGGAGCCGATTCCGCAGAGCGAAGCCACCACCTCGCCGGCCGGATTCGCCGCAGTGGTCAGGAGGAAGGCGTCGTCGCCTGCCTGAGCTCGTTCGAGTAAGGGCAGTTCCATGCACAGCTCCACTAATTCGCGTTGGCGCACACAGTGAGAAGAGGTTGTCCGGTGTCGGGACACACATCTGCTCAGGCAAAAACAGATGAGTGCAGGCACAAGAGCCCGCATAGATTTGTGAAATTGAATTGCGGCGGCCAGGCCGGGGAAGGCTCATCGGGGAGCCGACTGGAAATCACTCCAACTTGGGGAAGCTACCGGCGTTCGGAGCCGGCAAATAGCGGATGGAGTTCGTTTATCGTGCAACTCCGCTCGGAGCGACTGGTTCGATGATAAGGGTAAATTGGACGCAGCGCAAGTGGAATGCCGCGATTGCGCGCGATGCATTCTCGTGTGAAGACTTCGTGAATCCTTATTCGTTCTTTATTGCGTTGTCGATAAACTACATACTGATTAAGCGGAGAAGTGTGCTCGATTGCCTTCGATACCACGATGTACCAAAAGGCATTGAGAATGACAGAAATCCCCGCGGCGAACTTCATCCCGCTCTCTGTCCCGCTCAAGCCCGATAAAGCGCAGCGAAATATTTTTAATTCCATTTCTGAGTTGGCTCAGGGAGATTTCCAGTTCTCGTCAAATGCGAATGCACCTTGAACGCCGGTTTTGAGATGGTCTCAATTCTGCGCGAAGAACGATTTGCAACATTGCCTTCGTGCACTTAGGCTCAACGCAGCGTTCCGGCTTTACCGGTCGGCGCTACCAACTAGAGTTGCTTTGCAATCTGGTCTGCGGAGAAGCATCATGTCAGCGGCGAATTTTGACGGCTTGCGGGTTCTATCGCTTGAATCGCGCCGCTCGGTTGAAGTTTCAAAGCTCATCCGCACATATGGTGGTGAGCCGTTGACCGCCCCTGCCATGCGCGAGATTCCCCTCGACTCCAATCAGCCGATTATTGAGTTTACAGAAGCCTTATTGCGTGGCGCATTTGACCTGGTGATCTTCACTACCGGGGTTGGAGTCCGCACTCTTGTCAAAACCGCCTCCGAGCATTACGACCGCGAGGAATTTCTCGCGGCTCTTCGCTCGGTAAAAATTGCAGCTCGAGGGCCGAAGTCTGCCAGCGCGCTACGCGAACTGAATATTCCCATCACTGTCGTCGCGCCGGAGCCGTTCACCTGGCGCTCACTGATGTCCGCATTGGAGGCCAGGCTCGGGGCTTCTCTTCAAGGTATGGATATCGCGGTACAGGAATACGGCACATCAAACCCCGAGCTACTGACGGCCCTTGCCGAGAAAAGCGTTTCGATTACCCGGCTCCTGGTTTATCAATGGGCATTGCCTGAGGACGTTCAACCATTGCGCGAGGCGGTCCTGGCTCTTGCCCACGGGCACGTCGATGCCGTTCTTTTTATGAACGCCGGGCAGATCGCGCATCTGTTTCTTATGGCGGAAAGAATGGGCTACACCGAAGCACTTTACGAAGGATTCCGCTCCACGGTAATTGGGTCGATTGGGCCAAGTACAACAGAAGGGCTTTCCCTCTATGGGTTGACGCCGGACTATGAGCCGACCCAATCGAAAATGGGATTCCTCATCAAGGAGATTTCAGAGAACGCCGGCACTCTCCTGGCGCAAAAGCGGTCGGCTGCTGCGCTCCACGTGCCGCGCATCCCACCGCCTCCTGTCAGCCCGCTTTTACGAGGCGAGGTCGCCGGCTCGCTTACTGAAAAGCCTGCACTGTCAGGCGTGGATATTCTTCATGAGATCGGAAGCCGCATGGCTGCGTCGGACCCTCTTCATACGGTCCTCGATCACATTGTGGATTTTGCAAGCACTCTAATCAAATGCGACTCCTGCTTTGTCTACGTTCTCGAAAACGATCAACTGGTGCTTCGCGCATCGAAGAATCCGCATTCGGACGTGGTGGACCGCCTGGGTCTCTGGCTTGGCCAGGGAATCACCGGTTGGGTTGGCTGGCATCGTGAACCCGTCGCGATTCCAGCCAAAGCATTGAATGATCCGCGTTTCAAGCGCTTCAAAGATTTGCCGGAAGACACCTTTGAAGCCTTCCTCTCAGTGCCAATCCTCTGCCGCAGCAAGCTGGTCGGAGTCATAAACCTTCAGCATCGAAAGCCTTATCACCACACTGAAAACGAAGTCCGTCTTCTTACCGCCATTGGGCATCTGGTCGGCGCGGAACTGGAGCGGGCACGGCTGGAAACCGAGAACCTTCAACTCTCCGACCGGCTGGAATCGCGCAAATCCATCGAGAAAGCCAAGGGAGTGCTGCAGCGCGATTTCGGACTCGACGAAGATTCGGCTTACAGGGCGATGCAGCGCGAGAGCCGGCAGCGCCGCAAATCCATGCGCGAGATCGCCGATGCCATTATTCTCAACGAAGATCTTCGCAAGAGCCGGCTTGGGGAAACAGGCAAATCGGCAACGAGTGAGACATCGCCGCAAGCATCCGCCGATTTGCCGGAGGCGTCCTGACGGATCGCGTCATGCTCATCTCGTAGTTTTCCCTTTCTGATTAAGCCCCCAGTGATACACGAACTCCACATACCCGTACTGCATATTCCGATCCGTGGGGTAGATTGCGTTCACCACCGTTTTGCCCTGGGCGTAAGCATAGTAGAAATTGAGTGCAACGTTCTTTGTCGCCTGCCAGTCGGCGCTGATGTCGGGAACCGATGCCAGCGAGGAGGCGCCGTTTGCCGGACGGCCCACGTATCCGAAGACCTTATTGTCGTAAGCGCCTCCGCCCAGATACCACAAATCATGAGCCGAGGTGAGCTGCAGCCAGTGCAGGTCGGCGCGGAGCGTGAGCCGCTTGGCCGGCTTGTCCATGAGCTGCACGAACTCGTCGGTACTGTTCATCAGGTTATAGAAGGGAAGACGGGCATAGATGCGTGGCGTTGGCAGAATTTGGAAGAAAGTGTTGTGCGTGGTGTCGGTGGCATTGTTATCGCCGCTGGAACGGAACCAGCCTCCGCGTAGCCAGGGAGCTGTCGGCGCCTTGGTCAACTGATATCCACCTTCCACGGCAGCGGCATCAGCACTATGTCCCAGGGCTCCCCAGCTTCCGTTCTGCAGCGCACCCCAAAAAAGAAAGTCGAACTGGCCCGGCCCCGCGGGAACCGTTGCAAGCAGGTCGCCGCCATAGGTGCCGATGCGGATATTTTGATGGTCGGTCGAGCGCACCGCCAATGCGCGGTTGTCGGTCTTGGTCACGAGACGACCGTCGTGATAGCCGATGGCGAAAGCCCGCCAAAGCACGTGCTGCTTCCAGTCAGACCGCGTAAGGGCAAGATACTGAAGATCGACATTCAACTCGGGGTTGCCGTTCATGTTGAAGACGCCCTGATCGGCGCGACCCGCCAACGCGGTGATATTCCACGCGCCCGCGCTCAGGTGGGCGTCAACTCCGTCAAAGCTGCGCTGTGCCGTGGAGAAGCCGAAGTTGCCAATCAGCCGGTCGGAGATGCGGTTTGTCTGAAGCCAGCCGATTGTCGTGTTCTTGGTCTGCATTTCCCGTCCGTCGAAAAACTCAAACCGTCCCACCCGCAGGTGCGCCTCTTCGCCGTCATAGCGAATAAAACCTTGCTTGAAAAATGCAGCGGCCGGATAGGAGTTGGTGTTGGATGCGTAGTAGGTTCCACCCAGGCCCAACTGGCCCTGCGCGGCGACGGACGAAACAGCGTCGCTGGGCGCGTCGAGGACTGCCGGCTGCGAAAGCTCCAACTGCCAATCCCAGCGCTGGATGTGCTGCGCAACGCCGACGCGCAGCAATGACTCTACATAGCCGTAAGTGTTTGCATAGGGCGGCGCTGCGAACCACTGCCATGAATCCACGCGGGTTCGGTCGTAGATAGCGACACTGACAGGGGCACTGCCCTGCGCTTGCGAATGGCAAAGTGCGATGCCCACAGTGAATAGAGCGGTAACGGATGCAGGGATGCGAAGGACTCTGATCATTTTTCTCCTTAATTGAGTTTCGTGTTGTGTCACTCACAATCTCCCGTGGATCATGCCAAGCGCGAATTGCGGGCAAACGGGAACGGCCTCGAAAGCAAACAGGTTTTGCGTCAAGCCTCAACTGGGTCGGGTTGCGCCGCAGGAAGTGGTTCGACTCTGGTAGCAACGTCTGGAGACACGGTTTTGGTTTGCGCAGTGCCGCGAAGCCAGAGCATCGGCAGGCTCACAAAAAGAAATCCTCCGGCGAGATTGCCCAGGGTGACGGGAATCTGGTTCCACAGCCACCATTCGCGCAGGGAAACCGGTGCGCCCATCAAAATGCCGGCCGGGATGATGAACATGTTGACGACGGAGTGCTCATATCCCAGTGCGAAAAAGGTGAAAATGGGAAGCCAGCATGCAGCGATTTTGCCTAGTGTGGAGCGGGAGGTGAGTCCCATGACGACGCCCATGCAGACCATCCAATTGCAAAGCGCAGCTTTCACGACGGCGAGCCAAAGGCCGCTTGTCCCAAGCTTTTCGTATCCGAGCGTTTTGGCCTGGGCTGCGGCAACGATCAGAGCGGCTGCGCCGGTCGCGGGAGCATGGTAAAACTGGGTCTGCACGGCGGCATACATCCACGCATAGAGGCACCCCCCCACTAGATTTCCCGCAAATACCCAGAAGAGATTTCCCAGCACGCGAAGCAGGCTAGTCTCCCCGGCCAGCCACGCCGCAGGCAGCATGGCGAAGCTTCCTGTGACAAGTTCGAGGCCAAGAATCACGATCATTGCGAAGCCAACTGGAAATAAGACTGCGCCCACGATGGGCGGCAAGCCCTGGGCATTGGCGGTGAACGCGACGGTGGTGGCAAATCCAAGCAGGGCGCCGGAGAGTGCGCCGCGCAGCAGCAACTGCATTGCTGGTAGCTTCGACTTCACCGCGCCATTGGCGACAAAACTCCCCGCAACCTCCGAAGGGCTGATGTAATCCATGACAATTCCTCTCATCCCGATGTGGGTGTTTGATTGGACGGACGCGTAGACGCAAGCGCGCCACGCAAATATCTGCACTGTTGTGTTTTGGGGACGCTCAGCAGAGAGCGGGTAAGATTTGAATCGAACAGCGGACACAGCGCGGTGTCCTAAGGGGCTGCTCTATAAAAGCAGTACCATACCCTTCATCTCAATTCAAGCGAAATTTAAAAATGCAGGGCTGAACAAAGTGAATAGGCGCGAAGCTGCGCGAATCGAACAGGCGTCCTACCGAATCGATGGGTCATGAGTCATGTTGCAATCACAGCGGAGGCACGCTATTATCCGGATATAGGGGAGACTCCGAAGTCTTCTCTTAACCTCTGATCCCTGCACCATGCCGTGCAGCGGTCCTCCACTTTTGACAGTCAAGTACGTCCCCGCTCCGCGATGAGCCTTGAATCCTCCGCATTGATTGCGGTGTTCGATTTGGTCTCGACGCCGATTCGCGCTTCCATGGCGAACCGCGTCCGGAGAGCGTCCCAGCCAATCCACTTTGGTTGCGGCTTCAATTGAGGACATTCGGCATGGAAACACCGGCATCTCTCAACTCGGCAGGATTTACGGCAGAGCAGAAGGAGTATCTCCTGGGCTTCTTGGCAGGCACGATGCAACGTGGTGCGCGGCCGTTTGTTGGTTTTACCGCAGAGGGTCTGCTCACAGGCGATCCGGCCTCCGGCACAATGAATCTGGCGGAACCTGCAGAGGAGAAGTTTCACGGCACGCCGGTATCCGAGCTTTCAAAAGAAGAACGCTGGAAGCATGAGCAAGATCCTCTCGATGTCTGGGATAAGCTCATCGCGCACGCCGACGACAATCGCGCACCGGCGCCGGATGACAATTTTCGTTTCAAATTCCACGGTCTGTTCCATGTGGCGCCGGCCCAGGATTCTTTCATGCTGCGCCTGCGAGTGCCCGGAGGGATGGTCACGGCGCAACAAATGCGCGGCCTTGCGTGGATGGCTGAGGAGTGGGGCTCGGGCCGGGCCGACATTACGACCCGCGCCAACCTGCAGATCCGCGAGTTTCAACCGAAGAATATCGTTCGTGTGCTGGAGAAGGTTGATGCGCTGGGTATGACTTCACGCGGCGCCGGCGCAGACAACATCCGCAACATTACTGCCTCGCCAATAACAGGAATCGATCCAACCGAGCTGTGCGATGTGGCTCCGTTGGCCGAGGCGCTCCATTACTACATTCTGAATTCACGCGACATGTATGGACTGCCGCGCAAGTTCAACGTTGCGTTCGACGGCGGCGGCGCCATCAGCGTGGTTGCCGACACGAACGACATCGGTTTTGTTGCCACGCGTGTTGGCGAGGGGCACGATGTGCCGGCAGGCGTCTATTTTCGCGTTCTTCTTTGCGGGATCACGGGTCACAAGCAATTCGCCGAGGATTGCGGCTTGCTGCTGCGCCCGGATCAAACTGTCGCTGCCGCTGCCGCGATGATTCGTGTCTTCAATGAAAACGGCGACCGCACGGATCGCAAAAAGGCGCGGCTGAAATACCTGGTCGACCGATGGGGCGTTGAGAAGTTTCTCGCGGAGACCGAAAAGCTGCTGGCCTTTCCGCTCGTCCGGTTCGCTGCCGGGAACTGCGAACCTCGCCACGCCATCGACCGCGCGGGACACATCGGCATCCACGCGCAGAGCCAATCCGGTCTCAACTATATAGGTATCGCTGTTCCGGTTGGCCGCTTACCCGTGAAGCAAATGCGTGCTCTAGCGGATGCCGCCGATCAGTTTGGCAGCGGAGAATTGCGGCTTACCGTGTGGCAGAATTTGCTGATACCGAATATCTCCAGCGAGCGGATCGATGAGGCGCTGGCGGCTATCCGTGCCGCAGACCTCGACTGCATGGCTGGAACGGTGATGCGAGGAACTGTGGCCTGCACAGGAAATCGCGGCTGCCGGTACTCGGCCACCGATACAAAGTCCCATGCAGTAGCGCTCGCCAATCGGCTCGATACGCATTTCAAAATCGAGCAGCCGGTCAATCTGCACGTCACCGGATGCCCTCACTCCTGCGCCCAACACTATATCGGGGACATCGGCCTATTGGGCACAAAGATCGGCGGCGAGGAAGGCTACCAGGTGGTCATTGGCGGTGGCTGCGATCAGGACAAAGGATTGGCGCGCGAACTCATCGCCGCGATTCCGTTTCGCGAACTGGGGCCAGTGATGGAGCGGCTGTTCAGCGCCTACACCGAACGTCGCCACGAGGATGAAACGTTTCTCGAATTCAGCCGCAGGCACAGCATCAACGAGCTGAAGTCATATTGCGAAGTTATGGAGCATGTGTAGCCATGGTCGAAACCGTTCCCTTCATTCCAGAAAATGCACCGTTCACGGCCGAGCAACGAGCATGGCTCAATGGCCTGCTTGCAGGATTATTCTCGACGTCTGCCCTCCCTGCCGCTGCGCTGGCCAAACCATCGCACCGCGTTGCCGTCCTTTATGCGTCGCAATCGGGAACCGCCGAAGGACTGGCGCGCAAGCTCGCAAAGGAGTTGAAGGCCCAGGGGCACGTGCCTGCCGTCTCCACTTTGGTTGGCTATACTTCGGCGTCGCTGGCCGCGGAGAAATACGCCCTTATTCTTGCCAGCACCTATGGTGACGGGGACGCGCCGGACGGAGTTCAACCGTTTTATGAGCAGCTCTGTTCGGAACACTTCCCACGCTTCGAAGGCCTCTCTTACGCGGTGCTGGCGCTGGGGGACAAACACTACGAACATTTCTGCAAATTCGGAAAAAATCTGGACGCGAAACTCATCGCGCTTGGGGCAAACCCGCTCTGCGACCGGGTGGATTGCGATGTGGACGCGGACGAACCGTTCGGTCAGTGGAAGTCTGCGGTCCTTCCCCGCCTGAATGAACCTGAGGCCGGGCCTAAGACTGCCCGGCCTGCTCTTGCTGCCGCAATTGGCAATGGGGGGTCCATGCTTGCGGGCGACGGATTGTCCGCTTCCGCGGGAAACGCGGCTCCCGCTGCAAGTTTTTCTCGTGACAATCCACTGTTAGCTTCCTTAGTCGACAAAAGAGACCTGACACATAACGGATCGACCAAGTCGACACTTCATTTGGCGTTCTCGATTGAGGGAACAGGGCTTCGTTACGACGTGGGAGACGCTTGCGGCGTGATTCCGCGCAATGACCTCAATCTGGTTGCCGAGATTCTGCAAACCTTGCGGTTCAACGGAAATGAGCAGGTGATGTGCGGGAAGATGGGCAAGACGACGCTCCACGACGCGTTGGCTCACCATCTCCAAATCACGCTTCTGAATCGGAAGACCGTGAAGGAATACGCGGCGAAGGGTAAGTGCGCGAAGCTTCTCGATCTGCTTGTCCCAGAGCAGCAGGAACCACTGCAGAGATACATCTATGGACGCGGTCTCATCGACCTGCTAGTCGAGTACCCCGGCGTGATCGAAGAACCGCTGGAACTCGTGGCGATGCTGCCAAAACTTACGCCGAGGCTCTATTCCATCTCATCGAGCCCCTTGGCTCATCAGGGACAGATTCACACAACCGTGGCGGTGGTTCGCTACCGATCCTACAATCGCGAGCGCGGCGGCGTTTGCTCCACTTTTTTTGCGGATCACTCCACGGTCTCCGACCGGCTCCCGATCTACATCCAGCCCAACAAGAAGTTCAAATTGCCGCAGGATTCCGATGCGCCGATGATCATGATCGGCCCCGGCACAGGCATTGCGCCTTTTCGCGGATTCCTGCATGAGAGGCGCGCGCTGGGCGCGAAGGGCCGCAATTGGCTTTTCTTCGGCGAGCGAAGCGCGGCAACAGATTACCTGTACCGGGAGGAACTTGAGAGTATGCGCGCCGATGGCCATTTGACGCGGCTTGACACCGCTTTCTCACGCGACCAGGAGGACAAAATCTACGTGCAGGACAGAATGATAGAACATGCGCCGCTGCTCTGGAGCTGGCTCGAAGATGGCGCCAGCGTGTACGTGTGCGGCGACGCTACGCGGATGGCCAAGGATGTACACGCCGCGCTGCATCGCATCATAGAGAAAGCGGGGGGCATGCCGGCGCAGGCTGCCGAGGAATACGTCCATGCCCTGAAGGACCAGCATCGCTACCATCGCGACGTATACTGACCCGCGAAAAAACTTAGAAGATGAGAAAGACGAGGACTCTGAATTGGGGCGGATCATGTAGACAGGGTCCCAGAGCCCTTGAGAGTGCTCGAATGATGAAACCAGATTGGGAAGTGTGGAAAGGTGCTGATAAGTGAGCAGGGGCCGAGTTGAATCCATTTTGTGACCGGGTTGTGCCAAGATCTGAAAATGATGACAATCATGACAGACTTGCACTTCACAGAGTCAATAAGTTGCGTGGATTGCGGTATCGGAGTTCGACCGACTTCCGTCGCCTCCACCTACACTCGAGATCATTGATTAAGTTGCACATGGGTTTATTCCGGGGTCTCCCTGGACCTGGGACGTGTTTTGCATGCCGTTCATGCATGGCAAATGAGGTGGCAAGCACTGATGCTGGACGGAAATCGAACACTCGGCGAGCGGCCGTGCAGATGATTGTGGAATCTTGCGCGTGCCCGCTGGGTATGGCACGGAGTTCGTTCGCTCATTTCGGCGTTGATTTGATCGAAACCAAGTTCTTGCCCAGCACCGCTGACGCACAGGTTAGCCCGCCGTACATCGAGCCGACTATGCCAAGACAAACGGTATCCTGACCGGTCAGAAACAAGCCACGGACAGGGGTTCTTGCTCCCAGTCCGCGGGCTCGGTACCGATCTGGCGTGGCTGCGATTCCGTAGATCTCTCCGTTTGCATAGTTGGAGAAATGGCGGGTGGTGAGCGGTGTGGACAATTCTGCAATCGCAACGTTCCCGCGAACCGCAGGGACGTGCCGCTCAAGTTCTTCGACGAGGCGGTCTGACAGCCGTTGCTTGAGAGCGTTGTACTCCTCTCCGCGCTTCTTCCACTGAGATTCTCGCCAACGCGAAAACCGCTCAAAGGGGAACATGGTGATCACTTCGATCGTGCTCTTCCCTGGATGCGTTGCGGGAAATGCCGGATCCTTGGCCGAGGGGAAAGAGATGAATACGTTGGGGAATGGCGCCTCGATATCTTGCGCAAAACGATTGACATTGGCGTCGTGATCGAAGGATGGAAAGACCCAAAGATTGGTTCCGTTCAAGCCCAGACAGGCGTCACTTTGCGACAGTCCGACATAGAGGCTGAGGTGCGCGCTTGAGGGCGTGAAGTTTTGCAATTGACGGCGGAGCGGCTTCAATGCGCCCAGATCAGGGGGCAAGAACCGCTCAAAGGTGTTGGACGCGCCGGCGTTGCTCACCACTGTATCCGCGCGAAACTCGCGCCCATCGGTCATGCGCACGCCCACGGCTTTTTCTCTTTCGAGCAGAATGCATGCGACTTCCGCGTCTACCACCACGCAGCCGCCGTTGGCTTCAATCCGCGGAACGAGGGCTGCCGCGATTGCGCTCGCGCCACCGACCGGATAACTGGCACCTGCAAAATAGTGCGCGGCAATGGTGGCGTGAATGGCAAAGCTGCTCTGCGCTGGCGGCAAACCATAGTCGCCCCATTGAGCTGCAAGAACTCCCATCAGCTCGCGATTGGACGTGAGGCTCTCAAGAACTTCGCGGGTAGTGCGGCTTGCCCACCGCATGTACGGCGCGCGCATCAGGCCGCCCGCCAGCGCTGCAACCGGCGCGGGAATCGCTTTCTCCGCATAGTAAAGTCCGCTCGCGCGATTGCAGGATTCAACGGCCGCAAGATAGCGGTCGATGGCGCGGACTTCGCCTGGGAACCTGGTTGTCAATCCCTCGCGAAAACGCTCGAAGCCGACCGCAAACTCGAAGGTTTGACCGGGAAAGACGAACCTGTCATAGATCTCGGGCATTGCCTGCCACTGCACCTTGCAAGCAGTGATATGGTCGAATGCCCGCCGTACTTCGGAACGCTCATCCTGCATTTGCCCAACGTAGTGCAGGCCCACATCCCACTGGTATCCGGGGCGATGAAAGGTGTGCGTGAAACCGCCCGCGACGTAGTGCCTCTCCAGCACCAGCACGCGCTTTCTGCCACGGGTGGCGAGCATGACAGCGGCTGTGAGTCCGCCCATTCCGGAACCGATCACGATCACGTCCCACCGATCGGTCAGCTTTGCCTGCTTGTAAGAAACTCCGTTCGCCAAGGTTCCTCTCCTCTCGCCAGGTGATTGGCTGCCCCCATGTTGGCAATGACAACATTACCCTAAAACAAGAAGTTGCTACTGTCAACATCTTTTGGTAAAAATGATTGTGGCTCATCCTCGTCCCTACCATCACGCCAATCTTCGCAAGACGCTGCTCGATGCCGCGGTTGTCTTGATCGGGGAAGTTGGCCCGCGCGCATTTACATTGCGCGAAGTTGCCCGCCGCGCCGGTGTTTCGCATAATGCTCCCTATCGCCACTTTGCCAGCAAGGATGAATTGCTGGTGGCTGTTGCCGTCGAGGGGTTTGACCGGCTCGCGGCAATGTTGCTGGACTGGCAGGCGCGCGGCAGCTCGCCATTGGAGCGGCTCGAGGAGTGTGGTTGCGGGTATGTGGAATTCGCCCTGAACTGGCCTGAGCATTTCCTGGTCATGTTCGATCTGCCTGCAGCACTTCGCGATCGCTGCAAAGATGAGGCTGTAGGGCAAAACGCCTTTCGGGTTCTTCTCGACTGCATTACAACCGCGCAAAAGTCCGGCGATTTTCCAGCGGGCGACCCGTTACCGCTGGCCTGGACCTCCTGGTCGCTGGTTCACGGCATAGCCAAGCTGGCCATTAGCGGAAATCTTCCCCTCGACGCAGGTTCGACAATAGAATTCACTCGCAAAGCCGCGAAGGCATTCTCCCACGGCAGGTCGATGCCCCAATCCAGCGCAAGAAAGCGGTGAGATCGAAAGAGTTTCAGAGAGGCCAGTCACCGAGTTGCGAATCAGATCGGTCAACCGGAAGCTAAGAGGCAAAATCACGAGTCGATTTTCGAACCGGCGCCAACCCGAGAGTTGACCTATCCCCGGTTCCTGCTTGTGGAATGCCGCGGTCTTGCTCGTTCACTCCCGGCACGGATGTCTTGATGGATTTTTTGCAAGGAGAAGTCATCGCTGGATGATTGCCGAATCCGGTGTACTTGCAGCGTACTTGAGAACCGCGTATCGGCCGTTTCTTGCTTTTTTAGAGCGGTTTCGGATTCAATACACTTTTTATTTCAAAGCTAATCCATAATCCGACGCGCGCCACTTTCACCTGTACACGAAACAAACGGAAACATCTGTGCAAGCTTCGCAATAAGCAGGCCTCTGGCGGCGAGGAGACTTGGGTTTCAGGAAAAACCCGGTCCGCGCGCCGCCAGAAGGTGGGCCTTGTTACAGTGAGCCCTTCACATAGGGTGTGTTGCCGATGGGCTGACCGCCTCCGACGCTGACTTCCACTTTTGATTTGGGCAGCTTGTCGGCGGAGACGGTGAAGGACACATTACGGCTCTCGCCAGCCTTGAGGTGAATGCGCTCGAAACCGCGCAGGCTGCGGATCAGGCCGTCTTCGTCCCCGGCGGGGCCGGCGATGTAAAGCTGCACCACTTCGTCGCCGTCGCGCGAGGATGTGTTTTTCACTTTGGCGCTGATTTCTGCGCCGGTGGAGGTGCGCTTTGCCTTGAGGCCTGAATACGCAAAGGTGGAGTAACTGAGCCCGTAGCCGAAGGGGTAGAGCGGCTCACCGTTGAAGTAGCGGTAGGTGCGGTTCTTCATGGAGTAGTCAGTGAATGCCGGCAACTGGTCCATGCCTTTGTAGAAGGTGACGTCGAGGCGGCCCGCGGGATTGTTGACGCCGGCGAGTGTTTCGGCGATGGCCGTGCCCGCCTCTTCGCCGCCATACCAGGCAGCAAGAACCGCTTTTGCGCCGGCCTCAGCGGTGTTGATGGCGACCGCGCTACCGCTGGTGAGAACCACCACGACAGGTTTGCCGGTAGCGATGACTGCCTTGACGAGGCTTTCCTGCGGCTCGGGCAGATCGATGGTGCTGCGGTCGTGGCCCTCGCCTTCCTGCGAGCCGTTGAGGCCGACAAAGACCAGCGCCACATCGGAATCCTTGACTACCTTTTCCGCTTCGGCGATGGTGACGGCAGAGGGCGGAATCCAATTGAATTCTGCGCCGCCACCTGCACCGTTCTGCGTGTATTCAATCTTGACGGCGTACTTGCGGCCGCCCTCCAACTGCACGGGCGGCGGAGCGAAGCGAAATGGTCCCTGGCCTTGCCCCGGACCCAATCCTGTGGGACGTGCGCCGGCGGGACCGCGGGGATTCACTTCTTTATCGTCGAGGAACAGCGTGATCTTGCCTTCGCGGTTCCAGATGCCGGTGCGCGCAGAAATCGCATAGCTGCCCGTGGCCGGAGGAATGAATGTGCCGGTCCAGCGGATGGAGTACTTGTTGCCATTGAGGGCTGCGACCACGGCGGGCTCTTCCATATTGGCGTCGTAGTAGACGCGGGGCTCGACGCGGCTTAGCTTCGGCTGGCCCTGGAAATCCGTGTTGTCAAAATATTCGGTGAGAAGGCCCTGGCTTTTGCCGTCGGGGGCGACCAGCGCATTGGAATCAACCAGAGCGGGCGTGGTGGGCGTGTAGGTGGCGCCGAGTGAGTACTCGATTTCAGAATTGGCAAACTGTTTGGTGATGCCTTCAAGCGGAGTGACCTGTCGGGACGAAATACCGTTGTAGTTACCGAGCAGATCGATGGGGTCGTTTGCCGAGGGGCCGACGACCGCGATTTTTTTCACGGAGGATTTCAGGGGCAGAATGCCGTCCTGATTCTTCAACAGCACGATCGACTCGCGTTCGGCGTCAAGCGCGAGTTGGCGGTGGGCGGCGGAATCGTTCTCAGAATACGGAATTTTGTTGTAAGGAACGTCCTCGGGCGGATCGAACATGCCCAGGCGGAAGCGCGCCGTGAGAACGCGCTCGGCTGCGAGCGTGATTTCGGCTTCACTGATTGCGCCGGCCTTCACTTCGTCGACAAGAGTCTGATACTCGCCTCCGCAGGTGAGGTCTGTGCCGGCCTTGACGGCTGCCACCGATGCCGCGCCCAAGGAAGCGGTGTATTTGTGACTGCGGTAAATGTCGCCGATGGCGCCGCAATCGCTGACGACGTAGCCCTTGAATCCCCACTGCTGGCGCAGGTACTTTTGCAGCAGATCGGTGTTGGCGCAACCGGGCTCGCCGTCCACGCTGTTGTAGACGCACATGATGGAATCGGCTTTGCCTTCCATGATGGCGGCCTTGAACGCGGGCAGATAGGTGTTGTCCAGATCGTACTGGCTGGGCTTGGCGTCGAAGGTGTGACGGAGCGGCTCAGGGCCGCTATGCACGGCGTAGTGCTTGGGCGTGGCGACAACTTTCAAGTAATGCGGATCGTCGCCTTGCATGCCGGTGACGAAGGCGACGCCCATGCGGCTGGTGAGGAATGGATCTTCGCCGTAGGTCTCCTGGCCGCGTCCCCAGCGGGGATCACGGAAGATATTGATGTTCGGCGACCAATAGGTGAGCCATGCGATGCGGCCGGGCGACGCGCCGGAGGGCACTTCGGGAACGGGCGGATGGCGTTGCGCCTCGTTGTACTTGGCGCGCGCTTCGGTTGAGATTGCGTCGGCGACGCGATGGACCAGGGCAGGATCGAAGCTCGACCCCATGCCTACGGGCTCCGGGAAAACGGTGGCGCGGCCTTGAGCGACGCCGTGAAGCGCCTCGTTCCAGTAATTGAAGACGCCAATGCCAAGACGTGGAATTGCCGGAGCGCTGTTCTGCATCTGCAAAACTTTTTCTTCGAGCGTCATGCGCGAGACGAGATCCGCAGCGCGCTTTTCCGGCGATAGGCTTGGGTTCTGGTAGGGGGCGTTGGTAACCGTTTGTCCGATGAGCGCGGCGCTAAACAAAAAGAGGAAGGCGACTGAAAGACGGCTAGTTCTCAACTCAATTTCTCCTGTTCCCATTTCGTTGGTCGTTCCTTGCCTGGAGCAATGGATCTGATACTGGCGGCTGATGCAAAACTAAGTGCTGGGACTTGGCTTTGAGCCGACCGGAGTCACGTCATCAACCGGACACGCGTCAAGCACAGCGCGGGGTCCGATTTCACGCTGATTGAATTTCCACCTAATTCTACGACTTCGAACTCTAACGCGTCGCCCGCGAAGTCGCAAGGCGGCGAGCCCCGGCACGCCAGGTAGGCGGAATATTGGATGGATGTTGGTTTTTTCCGGGCTCCGAACGGAGCGCCTGGATTGGTGGGGTTCTTCGTGAATCAGCTTTAGGGATTGAAGGCAGTCGCGCCAATACCGCGGGGCGCGCGGAGTTCGGGCAAGGCGCAAGTCGCGAAGGGGAACTGCGGCCTGGGGAGCCGTCACCGGCCGCAGTTGGAAGGGGTTGGGCCGCGCTGAAATCGAGCGCGGCCGCAAGCTTTAGTGGGTAAACGCCGCCAGGTTGAAGGCATTTGCCATTGCAGCGTTTCCAATATCGTTGGGATGGATATTGTCGCCGGGGTTGAAGTCGGGGCGAATGCGCGCCGGATGACTTTTGTCAAGAACAGCAGCATCGAAATCAACAACGGCATCAAATTCTCCGCTGGTTCTGATCCACTGGTTCAGCTTTAGCCTTGTGGCTTCTCCCACAGGGCCGGAGAGCCAGACACCCTCCTCGGGAGTAAGTGTTGCGCCCACGACTTTGATGTTCTGCATGTGCGCGCGGGCGATGATCTGGCGGTCGCCCCTGATCAGGTCTTCCGCGGTCAACGCATTTGGACCCGTGACCTGGCCGTGGAGGTTGATGTCGTTGATGCCTTCGAGCAAGACGATCCAGCGCACCCCCGGCTCGCTAAGTACGTCGCGATCAAGCCGCGCCAGGGCGCTGACGCCGGCGCCGTCGCGAAGAACCTGGTTGCCGGAGATGCCCTCGTTGATGACTGAAATGCGTGGACCAGTCTTCTTTTCGCCGAAGCGCTTTGCCAGCAGCGTTGGCCAAGCCTGATCTTTGTCGACCGAGGTTTGAAACCCATCGGTAATGGAATCTCCCAGGCAGGCGATGGCGAAACTACCGGCGGGCGCGGCTACATCGAGGCTGCGTAACCATACATATGAGGTGTTCGTCGTTGCATCTTCCATCGACGAAGCTGCGCTGGTATCTCCTTTCGAGATATACGCGGTGTGCAGGCCCGGCGTGTGAATCGTTGGCGCTCCTTCGCTCTTGACAACATAAAGCGAGACGGCCAGATCGGACATCGGTTTCACATCGAGATCGAAGGGGTCGCTTACGATGACCATTCCCGGCCGGATGTCCACGCTTTTGCTGCCGCCGAAGGTCAACTGGCGGTCAGTGGCAGGGTCGATCGAGGATCCAGTGGTCCTGATCGCGACATGCGCATTGCCGATCGAGACCAAGCTTTTCCCAAATGCATCTTCGAGCTCGAGCCTCAGTTTTTTGCCGGCGATGCTGGTGTGGACAATCATGCGCACCGTTTGATCCGCAATATCCTGCGGAGCCGGCGCGGGCCGCTTCATGCCCCTCATTTTCGAAAAATCGGGCATCTTCATGCCAGGTGGAATCTCGGGCCTTTCTTGAACCGTGAGCGCCATCTCCTGAGCGGTCGCCCAGGTTGCCACCCAGTTTTCATGGGGCTGAGAACTGGACTGCGCAACCATTGCCGCAGTCGACAGAGTGAAGAAAGCGAGAAGGACCAGAACGTGAAATCTATTTGCCATTAAACACCTCTGAAAAGAGCTTCAATCTCACTTCGTTCGAAGCGATGAAAGGTTGATTGTGGCCGCCATTGCTTTGTATCCGGCGGCATTTGGATGCAGGTAGTCGCCGGACTGCAAGTCTGCCTTGAACTTGGTTGGATGGTTGGGATCGCGCACGGCTGCGTCGAAGTCAAAGACACCATCAAACGCTCCGCCCATACGAATCCATTGATTCACGGCCTCGCGAACGGCCTCTCCATCTTCGCTGTAGTAGTCGGCTCCTTCGTACGGCGTCATGGTTGCGCCAAAGACACGGATTCCATGTTGGTGGGCGCGGTCAATGATCTGCTTGAAACCGAGAATGAGATCGGCGACGGTGACCTGTTGCGCCGCAAAAGGATTTCCGGTCGTCGGCGAACCGGCCCTTGCCGGGAAGGGTTTCATGTGAGGCCAGCCGATGTCATTGATTCCCTCGAGGACAATCAGGTCGGCAACACCGGGCTGCGAAAGAACATCACGATCGAAGCGGGCGAGCGCGCTGACACCAGCGCCATCATAGAGGATGCGATTGCCGCCGATGCCTTCGTTGTCTACCGCCAGGCTTGAGCCGCTCTTCGCTTCGGCAAGCCGGTCAGCCAGTTGATTTGGCCAATCGCCATATTGAGCTTTTGCTCCAAACCCATCGGTGATCGAATCGCCAAAAGTCACAACCGCCGCGGTTCTCTCTGAAGCCCACACTTCAAGTCCCGCCAGCCAATACCAGGAGTTTGCCGTTTTGGCGTCTGGGATTTCGGCGGCCGCGGTAAAGTCGCCCGGACCCGAAATGTAGGTGTCGTGCTGCCCGAGAAGATGAAAGGTTGAAGGACTTGTTTTTTTCGGCAGAAAGACACTGACCGCAATTTCGGCGAAGGCAGGAAACTTCAATTCCGCCGGATCGCTCAGCATCGGAGCACCGGCAGGAATACTTACGGAAGTTTCGCCTGCAAATTTCAGCGCGCGATCGGACCCTGGAACGATGCTTCCGTTCTCTTTTACGAGCGCGATGTGTGCGCTCCCAATTGCGAGAGGGGTGGATCCGAATTCATTCGAGAATCGGATGCGCAGTTTCTGTCCAGCAATGGTCGGCCGGATCACCATGCGAACGGTCTGGTTCTCCAACGGAGCGGCAGCGGGCATTCCCGGAAAGGAAAGCGGAGTGTGAACCGCGGTGCTCCAGGCACTCACCCAATGGCCCTGGGGCTTCGTATCCTGCGCGGAGGCAACCGCCGTCAACATGGTTGCGGCGAAGAAGAGAACTGCGGTTCTCGCTAATCTCGATCTCATATTGAATCACCCGAATGCAGTGGACTTGTTCAGAATTCCCACGGACAAGCGCTCGCGCCCTAGTCTTTTCCGAGGTGTCGATCGAAGAAGTTGATCATGATGCTGAAGGCTTCTTTGGATTCGGGCACGTCGGCGTTGTAGAAGAAACCGTGAAACATGCCATCCCACACATGCAACTCTGAGTCGACCCCTGCCTTGGTCAACTGCACGTCCGTATTGATGGCGCCGCTCATGGCAAAGTCACGGGATGCGGTTATGAGCAGGGTGGGGGGAAACTTTGCGAGCATCTCCGGGGAGTTGGTTGGAGCAACGAGCGGGTCGGTCATACTCGCCGTGCTGAAGTAGCCCAGTTGTGTCTGGCCGGGCGGGGCCGAGGGGATGCGCGCCTCGCCCAAAGGAAATGCGATGTAGGTGGCATCGCCACCAAAGTTTCCAGCGGATGCGCAATAAATTCCGTCTGCGCCTGGAGTGGGAAGATCATGAGTTTGAAACCATGCCAGGGACATCGCGGTGAGCATTCCGCCAGCGGAGCAACCATAGATGCCGACGTTCTTCGGTTTATAAGTCTTGAGCAGTTCTTTGTAGACTGTCGCCACATCTTCGCTGGCCGCGGGAAACTTGTATTCCGGCCCCTCGCGATAATCGACCGAGACCACCTTGATGCCCATGAGCGACGAGATGGGCATGGATTCAAGTTCAGCGCAGCCCGGCCAGCAACCGGTGAATCCGCCGCCGTGAAGATTGATCAGGACGCGCGCCTTGTTCTTCTCCGCGATTCCGGACTTCGGCGTGTAGACGTAAACATGAACCCCTGCGATCTTCTCGTCCTTCCGATCCAGTGGAAAGAGTTCGGAATCGCGATCGAGGTATTGCTTCATGAAGCCCGGCAAGCCATCAACCTGCTTGAGAAGCTGAGGCAACTGCATATCCTTCAGATGCTCGATCATGTATGCTTTCGCTTCGGGGCTCAGGAAGGTCGAAAGCGGAACCGCCCGCGCGGGCTCCTGGACCGTGCCATCCGCTTCAATCACCACCTTTGGTTGCGGAGCCTGATTCTGGGCAACCGCAGACGGCGCAGATTGGATCAAGACAGAAACCGAGGCCAATGCCACCAGCATGGAAATGAAGCCACGATCAAACATGATTTCCTCCTGATACGGGTTCTCGATAGGGGTTGATCATCGAGGGAACATTCCAGGCGCGCGCCTCGAAATTCACGGTTCCATAAAAAGCTAAACGCCTGAGTGGCAGGAGCGCCTCGTCTGTCGACAGGTTTTGAAACGTCTTGCTCGCGAACCGAGTATTCGAAACGGAATGCATCCTTGTCAAGACGATATGTAAACTTCCTGTCTATACAATTACAGGACAAGAGATGACTTTATTCAGATACTCCGCGCTTTCGATTGCGAGTGACTCCGGCGAAACATCTTTCGATGCCCACAATTTTCCGGGAGCGTTCTTCTCATTTGCGCTGTAGCCGAATCCTTCAATCATCAGATAGCCGCCGTAGCCAATTGCCTTGAGGGCGCTGACAATTTCGACGAACGGCACATGCCCGCGACCGAGCGGGCCCCTGTCGTTCTCGCTGGCATGAACATGTTTAAGACGGCTGCCGAGCGAAAGAACGGCGGATGCGATGTTCCGCTCTTCGATGTTGGCGTGAAAGGTGTCGATCGTAACCCCAATTCGCGGGTTCCCAATCAGCTCGCAGAGTTGTTTTGTTTCAGCCGCCGTGCGCAGAAAAAAAGTCTCCGACCGATTCACCGGCTCGAGCGAAAGGTTCATATCGTTCGCGTCAAGAACATTTGAGAGAGCTTGAAAAGCGTTTACAGCCCAGGACCACTCAACCTGTCTGGGCCTATGCCGGGGAAGATAACCAATGGGCGCGAAGAGCGGTCCGCCAAGCAACTTGGCTCCCATGGCCGCCGCTGTCTCGACACAGCGGGCCAGGTGTTCGATTGCTTTTCGCCTAACGTCGGCGTCCGGACTGATGGGGTTGATGGATTTCGGCAGGATTGCGCAGACCGTGCATTCAAGATCATTAGCCTTAAACGCATCGCTAATGCTTTTGACGGGAAGCGCTGACGGATCGAACATGGGAATCTCTACGGCGCTCAAACCCGTCGCTTTTATCTTGGGAAGGATCTCGAGGTGAGATTGCTCGAATTGTGCTGTCCATGTAAATGCGCTAATGCCGATTCGCATCGATTGCCTCGCGAACGCAGGATGTCCTTGCTGCTTATTCCATGAGAAGGTTTTTCACTGCATATGCTAGCACAGCGAAATCTTTATGCACCGACGAAGCAGCGTTCGGACCGGCTCTCTGGACCGGCGAAGTGCTTGGGCGCCTTTGATTCCATTGGGGGAGGATGGCTATTGGCTGCGCACTCTGCCGCCGGCCGCGCCGGCGCTCATGACCCGGTCCAACTGCTCTGCGGAAACACGGGGCGTCGCGCCCACCTGCGTCGCCACCCACGCCGCAAATCGATTTGCGGCTTCACTGATCTCTTCGAGCGGACGGCTCTGAAGATAGAAGTGCGCAACGCACGCGGTAAAGGCGTCGCCTGCACCGACGGCATCCGCGACCTCAACGCTGATTCCCTTATGCTCAACTACTTCGTGCTCTGAAACCAAAAGGCTTCCGCGCGAGCCTTTCGTGATGCAAATCAGTTCCAGGTCGAACGCGTGAAATAGTTTCTTCGCAAGCTCAACCTCGCTGCCATCGCCGACGCCAAGCAGCGAAGCCACCTTGAACAGTTCCTGTTCATTGAGCTTTAATATGTCGGCAAAATGAAGGGACCTGCGCAACGTTTCCACGGTGTAGAACGGCTCGCGCAGGTTGGCATCGCAGATTCGAAGAGCGTCAGGCGGCGTGTTGCGCAGGAAGTGCTCGATCGTTGCCGCCGAACTATCAGACCGTTGCGCAAGCGAGCCATAGCAGACGACATCCACTCGCGCTGCAAGCTCTTCCCACGCCGGCGTCCATTCAAGAAAATCCCAGGCAACGCTTTCTTTGATCGTAAAGTTAGGCTGGCCCTCGGAGTCGAGAATGACGCCGGCTATCCCTGTATCGTGCTGATCGTCGTACTGCACATAGTATGTATCCACGCCCTCGGCCTTCATAACCCGGTAGGCTTCCCGTCCCAAGTCATCGTTGCCCAGGCGGCTGGCGACGATTCCCCGGCTCCCAAAAACCGACGCCATGTACGCAAAATTTGTAGGCGCTCCACCCAGCACCTTCCCCGATGGAAAAATATCCCAAAGAACCTCACCCAACCCGACCATTAACGGACTTTCTTTCATGAATCCATCCCTTGTTTCCCTGCATCGAGACGATGCGCTGCTGAATCGAGCAGCGTACACTTCCAGACTTGCCCTGGCCCAACGATCAACTGGAGTCGTCCGATTGACTAATTATTCACTGCATCCCGCCTGAGGCTTTTCCTGCTGTGTATCTTCATTCAGAATACTTGTCCGGTGGCCGCGTTCAACCTCAACCGATTTCATGAATTCGTATTTGACTTCTTAAAAGACTTTACGGCGCTTTGAACGAGAATTGTCAAGAATAAAGGCATGCATTGTCTGAAAAGTTGCCTATACGTCTGCATCAATCCGGGTTCGCCGAGATGATGGCCGCGTCCACACAATTGCGCATATTGTTTTGGTTCTTCGGGAAGGAAGCGCGGTTTCCGGCAAGGTATGCCGATGCCGCGATGCAAAAGTGCGGGAGCCTGACTCAGCTCCAGCAGGGTTCCGTTGCAGCAGTGGACGGATGAATCAGATTTTGCAGAGGGGATAAAGTCAGCGCGCTCCGGGCGCACCGAATCGGGACGACGCCGGCCAAGGCCGCGAATTGCAAGAGTCTTCCGCGACCGGAACGGCACGCATCTTATTTTGCCGGGCCGGCGTGCGCGCCGCAGGAACGGCGAACAATCATCTTGCATCCGAGCAGGATGTCGCGGGTTGGCAAATCCGGGTTGGCAATTCGATCGAGCATGGCACCGAGTGCAATTCTCCCAATGTCGCGACAGGGCTGGTGTTGCGTCGTGAGGGGCACGGGCAGCAGCCGGGCATAGCGCACATCGTCAATCCCAACCATGCGAATGTCTTCCGGAATTCTCAAGCCGAGGGAAAGTAGCGTGTGCATCAGCGTTCCCGCGGTAAGATCGTTAGCGCAAACGAAGGCATCCGGCCGGCTCTTTTTCAGGAACGCCTTGACGAATTTAAGATCCGAGGCATCGCCGATGGCAACGAGGTCGCGGCCAGTTTGTTGCGACAGTGATTGGATCGCCTCATGATAGCCGGCGATTCGCGCATCGACGGTGGACGCCGATTTCGGCCGTGCAAAGAAAGCGATGCGCTTGGCTCCGGCATGGATCAGGTGTTCGGTCGCCAGATAGGCTGTCCGTCGATTGTCGATTCCAACCAGGTCGTAGTTACTGCGCCGCGGATACGGTTCAAGACACCGGTCGAGAAGGACGACAGGAATTCGTGCCCGGTCGAGATCCGCCACGATCCGATGATTCGCCTGGTATCGCCCCTCTGAGAATTCAACCGGCGCAAAGAAGACTCCGGAGACTTTTTGCGCGATGTAGTGGCGGCACAACTGCTCGGCTATCTCTTCTTTCTCAAGCTCCGAGCCCGCACCGGAGTTGCCCCACAAGAGCGAGTGGTGGGTCGCTTGAGGCGCTTCCATCATGCCCTTGCAGATGGTTTCAAATATTTCCGTTTGCCCCAACTCGGGGATGAGCAGCCCGAAGACAAAGTTTCCGGAAGTGGCAGCCTGGGAAACAAATGTACCGGAGCCGACGCGGCGGGTAATGAGCCCCATGGTCTGCAACTCGCGCATCGCTCTGAAAACTGTCATTCTCGATGCACTGTACCGGCGCACCAGTTCCGCCTCGCTTGGCAGCCGCTGTCCTGGCCTGTACCGGCCGGAGGCAATTTCCCCTTGGATTTTTTCGAGAATCTCGCGGTATTTGTGCTGAATCATCTGCGGGCACTTCCTTGTGCGTGACATTTTTGGCTCGGTGAGAACATTAACATGCCCACACTGGACTATACAACTTATGCTATTTGGCATGCGAAATCATCTTGAATGGGAGCAACCAAGGGGTAGTCTAATCCAGGATGTGCATCTCTCCGACGCAACATTGAACAGAGAAACGGGCCGAAGACTCCCGCTTGGCCTTGGAAAATCGGCCCAGTGCGCCTATTGCAATTCGTTGCAAGGGAGTATTTTTGATGGGATGGAATTTCGTCAAGCCAACGCGCACTGTTCTTTGAAGCACACAGAAGGAGACCGATGAAGATCATCGCATTGTTCGGCACACTGGCATTCGTCATGAGTTTGGGACAAGTCCCGGCGCAAGGGCAATATGGCCGATCCGCTCCCACGGTAAACATACGGACCGGCGCACTGCGAGGCAGCCTTAGCTCAAGCGGAGTCGCGGCCTTCAAAAACATACCGTTTGCGCAGCCGCCGATCGGGAACCTGCGCTGGCGCGCGCCGCTGCCGGCAGAGCGCTGGGCAGGCATGCGCGACGCGACGGCTTACGGGCCGGCGTGCATGCAGACGGGTAATCTAAACGCGAATAGCAGCGAAGACTGCCTGCAACTGAATGTGTGGACGCCGAAGTTGTCTATACATTCCAATTTGCCGGTGATGGTCTGGATCCATGGCGGAGGAAACTTTGCCGGATCGGGAGTGGAACCGCTCTTCGATGGCGATGCATTTGCCCGCCACGGCGTGGTGTTGGTGACCGTCAATTACCGGTTGGGCGTTTTCGGTTTCTTCGCGCATCCTGAGCTCACCCAAGAGTCACTGCACCATGCCTCGGGCAACTACGGATTGCTCGATCAGATCATGGCGCTGCACTGGGTGCATGACAATATCGCGGCATTCGGCGGCGACCCGGGGAACGTCACAATCTTCGGTGAATCGGCCGGCGCGGCCGATGTGAATTTGCTGATGGCTACACCGCTAAGTGAAGGACTCTTTGAGCGTGTCATCGCTGAGAGCGGCCCCGTGGTTGCGCCGCCGAGCCTGGCCGCATGGGAAAAGAGAGGCGAGGAGTTCGCTGCCAAGTTGAACATTACCGGTGAAGGGTCGCTGGCAAGATTGCGCGCGCTTTCGAGCGACGTGATTCTGAAAGCCGCAGGTGGCGGTTTGAGCTCCGTCGGTCCCTTGCTTGGACTGGATGTGGACGGATGGGTGTTGCCGGAGTCGCCCGTGAAAGTCTTTGCTACCGGCAAGGAGCTGCATGTCGGGTTGATTCTGGGCAATAACTCCCAGGAGCTGCAACGGCCGTTCTTTCCGATGCAGGGCGGTCTGAGGCAGGCGATTGCAAGTCAGTATGGCCCGCTTGCCGATCGCGCGCTGGCGCTGTACGGGCTAGACGGCGCCGTTGAGCCCCAGCCCGACCCTGAGCTTGGAACGGCCATGGCACAGTGGGCAACCGACACGCAGTTCCGCTGCGGCTCGGTCGAGGAATTGATTTGGCACACGGATGCGGCCAACCCCGCATACCAGTATCAGTTTTCGCTTCCGGTGCATGGAAAAGGAGCGCTGGGCGCGCCGCATGGGTCCGAGGTTCAATTTGTCTTCGGCGCGTTGCCTGTGCCGCCAGGCAAGGGAAATTTCACCGAGGCGGATCAACTGGCCTCTGCGCAGATGCAAGAGTACTGGACCAACTTTGCCAAGACCGGCGACCCCAACGGGAAAGAACCTGCCAGAGTGGCCAGAATTTAGCGCTACGGCGCGCCCCTATCTCGACTTTACGGAGGCGGGCCCAGTTGCGAAGGAAGGGCTGCAGAGGAAGGTCTGCGACCTATCTATGGAGAATCAAGAACGCCTGATGACGAAGTAGACAAGCTTGGAGCGGGCCGCCGGCGCGGACCGCTCCCAATTTCTTAAGGTTCAAGGAGAAAAAGGATGAAATCGATCAGAACATTTGGCATGGTGACTTGCGTCCTTTTGCTGGGGCAAGTCGGAATCACTGCAACCTTCGCACAACCATCGACGGACTCAGCACCCAAGCCGATAGCCACGGTCACGACCGGAGATCTTCGCGGCAGCCTGACTTACGACGGCGAAGCAGTCTTCAAAAACATCCCGTTTGCGCAGCCGCCGGTTGGCGATTTGCGCTGGCATGAGCCGCTTCCGCCGAAAGCCTGGACGGGCGTCCGTGACGCAACGACTTACGGACCGGCTTGCTATCAGAGCGGCCATCTAAATGTCGTGAGCAGCGAAGACTGCCTGCAGTTGAACATCTGGACGCCCACCTGGCCGATGAAGACGCCTGTGCCTGTGATGGTCTGGTTTCACGGCGGAGGCAACATCGCAGGATCGGCGATTGAACCTCTCTTTAACGGTGAGACGCTCGCGCGTCACGGAGTGATTCTGGTGTCGGCGAATTACAGGCTTGGCGTTTTTGGCTTCTTCGCGCACCCTGAACTGACCAAGGAGTCCGCGCACCATTCGTCGGGCAACTATGCGCTGCTCGATCAGATCGAGGCACTGAAGTGGGTGCAGGAAAACATTGCCAATTTTGGCGGCGACCCGGCGAACGTCACTATCTTCGGCGAGTCGGCCGGCTCGATGGACGTGAACACTCTGTTGACCATGCCGATGAGCAAAGGCTTGTTTGCGCGGGTGATTGCAGAGAGCGGCGCAGCGGGCGCTGCGCAGTCGCTGGCCGAAACAGAAGCGCGAGGAGAGGCGCTGGCCACCAAGTTGAACATTACCGGTGATGGGGTTCTGGCAAAGCTGCGCGCACTCTCGAGTGAAGACCTAATGAAGGCCTCGACACAAGCGCCCGGCGGCGGTGGTGGCGGAGGGATGCTGGGAATCAACGTTGACGGATGGGTACTTCCCGAGTCTCCGGCGAAAGCCTTTGCCGCGGGGCACGAACTGCAAGTAGCGTTGCTGTTCGGCAACAACTCTCAGGAGTTGCAGAGGCCTTTCTTCGGCCCGGCGGGTTCCGATGTCCGTGCAACAATCACCAAACAGTTTGGCCCGCTGGCCGATCGCGCGCTGGCTGTCTACGATCTGGATGGCGAAACCGCTCCGCCACCAGATTCTGAGTTTGGAACGGTCGAAGCGCAATTGGCGACAGACTCGACGTTCCGTTGCTCCACGGTGCAGGAACTGATCTGGCACACCACCGCGGGAAACGCCGCGTACGAGTATCAATTCTCGCTCTCCATGCACGGAAAGGAATCGGAGGGCGCGCCTCACGCCTCCGAGATTCCATTTGTATTCGGCACGCTGCCCGTGTGGCAGGAGATGCGGCACTACGAGCTTTCTGATCGGGAGTACGCGCCGGTGATTCAGGAGTACTGGACCAACTTTGCCAAGACGGGCGATCCTAATGGCAAGGGGCTTGTGAATTGGCCGAAGTTTGATCCGGCGGGCCGCGGTTATCTCGATCTGGTGGATGGAGCTCCGGTAGCCAAAGAGGGACTGCGGCGGGCGGTGTGCGACGTCTATATGGAGAATCAGAAGCGCCTCGCGGTGCAGTAGATGCCGAACGAGAGAGCTCGCTCCCGGGTTCCATTCGAGGGGCCCGGGAGTTCGCGGCCGGTTGATTGTTGGTCAATGCTTCCAGGCTTGACAACCAAATTCCATCTGCGGCTTTGCCCCGGTTTCCTGAAACGGTTTTGAAACTCGATGATCGCCGGTGATCAACCGTGCCGCGTGGCCTTTTGCTTCAACCATGAGGATGCTGCGACCAGGCCCGTCGATGAGAATCGCTTGATCTTATCCAAAAGACGAGGCAATCAACTTTGGAACCGGAGACGCAATGACGCGCAATTCCCTGCTTGCTTCCCGGTCGCTATCGCTCCGGATATGGATCTGTGAGAATTCAAAGACTTCCCTTCGCGGTTCGGCGTCACGCCATCGCTGCTAATCCTTGAATCAAGCTGGCCGATGAGCAATGTGTACTCATCGCTCAGGCAGGCGGCAAGGCATGCACAGCCGTTCTATCCGGCTGCCGGAGCGTCGTGTGTCATGCGCAATAGATGGAGCCGCAACGCAGTCTGAGCCGCGAGGAGTTTACATGGCAATGACAGTTCTTGTCGTCGATGACTCACCCACCATGGTGATGAGCCTCAAGACCACACTGGCCATGAGCGGGTTTCAAGTGGAGACGGCCGGCAACGGCAAGATGGCGATGGAGAAACTGCAGGCCGGCGTCAAGCCCAACCTGATTCTTACCGACGTGAATATGCCGGTGATGGGCGGGATGGAATTGATAAAAAATGTGCGCGCCTTGCCGGGGTTCCGGTTTGTCCCCATTCTGACGCTGACCACGGAAAGCGAAGCCGGCAAGCGCGACGAGGGCAAGCGCGCGGGAGCGACGGGATGGCTGGTGAAGCCCGTGTCGGGAAATGACCTGATTGCAGTGATCAAGAAAGTCCTGCCGGGAGCGTGACATGTCCTCAGCATCGTTGACAGCGCGAGAGGCGTTCGCCCAGGAGCTTCCGAGCCTGCCTGCGAGTGAAAAGGACGAGAGCGTGGCGGATCGCCAACTGCGCCTTCAGAAGATTCGCAACCGTTTGCTTCGCGAGGTGTTGGTCCGGTCTAGCCTGCTGGCGCTGTTCTGGGTGTTTCTGATTTGGTCGCTGGGGAAAGATGCGGGGCCGCATGTGCTTGGCATAGCAGGACTCTTCTTCCTCCTGCTCATTGTGCCGGGAGGGGTTTACAAGCTGATCCATTATGCGGAGGCGCGGCGGGCCGTTGGCGACATGTGGGCGTTTGGACGGTTCAGCTACGGGGATTTGTCGCGGATGCTGGACACGCGCGTTGCGCTGCAAAACGAGATGCGGGATTCCGGGCTCTTCACCGATGTGATGCATGGGCAGATCGGTGACTCGATGGCTGAATCGGAGCGCGAAGTGATGAAGGTGATCGAGGAGATCGGTATTCTGAACGCTCAATCTGCGGAGAAGCGAGCGCGGATCGGCAACTCGATCAAGAGCGGCAAGGAGTTGACGGAGAGCACCCACCGGCGCGTCGACGCCAATCGGGAGATCATTGCCGCGTTGGAGATGCAATTGCAGGAGCAGAACACGGCGATGCACTCCGAATTCGAGCGCATCGAGGGGCTGGGCGTCGAAGTGCAAGCGTTGACGCCGCTGATCAAGGTGATTACGTCGATTGCCCAGCAGACCAGTTTGCTGGCCTTGAATGCGGAGATCGAAGCGGCGCGTGCGGGAATCGCGGGGCGCGGTTTTGGCGTGGTGGCCATCGAGGTTAGAAAGCTTTCGGTGCTGTCGACCAGGGCCGCGGCCGACATCGCCGCAAAGATCAACTCCACATGCAAGCGGGTGGAAATGGAGATGGCGGACGCGAAAGCCTCGCTGGAGCAGTACGAGTCGAACGCCGGAATGCACAACCTGATCGCCGGCCTGGGCGAAATGCAGCAGGAGTTCAGCAAGAACGGCGAGATGCTGCTCGATGTGATCTCCGAAGTGGATGCGAGTTACGCGGAAAGCATCAACCGGCTCTCTGAAGCGCTGGGGCATATTCAGTTCCAGGACGTGATGCGGCAGCGGATGGAACATGTGCAGGAGGCGCTGGTGGAGTTGCGCGAGCATATGCAAATGCTGGCCGGAAAACCGGACGATCCGAGTTGGGACGGTCGCCTGGAGCATACCTTCAAATCGCTGCTGGCGGCTCACTTCGATCGCTACCGGATGGCGAGCCAGACGGTGACGCACCTGGCGGTATCGGGCGGGACGGCGGAGGTCAACAACAGCCGCCCGGCGATCGAGCTGTTTTAAAAGGGCCTGACCTGATTTTCCCTTTGGGTAACGAACGGTAAACTCAGCGCGAACAGAAAGGACGAGTTGCCTCTCTTTAGAGAATTCCAAGCCATTTACCTCCAAACCTACCTATCCAAATGCACTGAGCAAGCCGATCAACGAGTTAACGGGACGAGTCTCCTTTGATTCTCCCGACGCTATTTTTAGGTTTAAACGTGGTCCGAAGTGCAACCTGTCAGGCGGTTTCATCAAGAGACTGGACTCGGCTTGGCTTAAAGGTGCAGTGATACCGAGGGCGATACCGAGGGCGATCAACGAAGGCCGGATGCAATGTGCGGGCCAGCCAAGCGGAAGCTGCGGCGCAGGTGGGAGTCAGACGTGGGAATCACACTGGATCAGCGGGAAGGAACTGCCGCAATTTGCGTCGATGGAGTGATCGACATTGCCTGCGCAGCGGAGTTGAAGACAACCCTTCTCGATGCGCTCAAGCCGGGCAAGTCGGTTTGTGTTTCGTTCGCCGCGGGCGCCGACCTGGATATCACCGCATTCCAACTGCTTTTGGCTGCCGACCGCGAGGCACGGGCTTCCGGCGTTGGGTTCACGCTTGCAGGGTCCATGCCGGAAAAGATTTCAGGCGCACTTAGAGACGCAGGAATTGAGAAATTCCCATTCTTAACTTGAGAAGTGAGATGGAACGGGCCATGCAGCAACCAACCTCAGGAAATGCCGACCGGTTCAAACAGAGTTTTCGCGAAGAAGCGCGCGAGGTCCTCGTCGATCTTGAAGCGGCGTTGCTGGAGTTGAACGAGAACCGGGCCGACACGGAGTTGGTGGGCCGTGTGTTTCGCGCGTTGCATACGATCAAGGGCTCGGGCGCCATGTTCGGCTTTGAAAAGCTGGCAACCTTTACTCACAACCTTGAGACGGCCTTCGACCAGGTCCGCAATGGAAAGCTCCAGATCAACTCCGCGTTGATCGATCTGACGCTCGCCGCGCTCGATCAGATTCGGGCCATGCTTGAAGAGAGCGAAGAGACTTCGCCGGCCGACGCGGCCGTCTGCGCGGAGATCCTGGCCAAGGTGCGCAAGCTGGCTGGAATCACGGAGACTTCGGGCGACGGCGTGAAGACGGATGCGTCACCGGTACCGGCCGGCGCACCAGACGAAGAAGTCCGTTCCTGGCACGTGCACTTTGCACCGGGACCGGAGATGATGCTGAACGGCACCAATCCCCTGCTGCTTTTGAAAGAGCTGCGGCAGCTTGGGGGCCTCTCGGTGAGGGCCAGCATGGCCCTCGTTCCCCCACTTGCCGAACTCGATCCGGAGCGCTGCTACGTGACCTGGGATATGGTGCTGGCGAGCTCGGCGGGCCGCGACGCCATTCGCGATGTATTCATCTTTGTCGCCGACAGTTGCGAGTTGACAATCACGCCCGACGTCGAAGACGTGCAGATCTGTGAGAGAACAGGGTTGAGCGCCGGCGATGCGACTGCGAGGGTGCTTGAAGAACCGCGCGCCGGTTCCGGAGGCCGGCGCAATTACGACAAGGCCGACACGGCAGCGAGCCTGCGCGTGCCCGCGGCCAAGCTGGACCAGTTTGTGGACCTGGTGGGCGAGCTGGTGACAGTGCAGGCGCGGCTGAGCGAGATTGCCGCACGCTCGGAGGACCCCGATGTTGCCGCGGTTTCCGAAGAGATCGAACGGCTGACTTCATCGCTGCGCGAAAACTCGATGAACATCCGCATGCTGCCGATTCGCGCCACATTTGAAAAATTCCGGCGGCTGGTGCACGACCTGGCGCGCGACCTGAACAAGGATGTCGAGCTGACCATGGAAGGCGCCGACACGGAGCTGGACAAAACGGTGATCGACCAGTTGGGCGATCCTCTGATGCACCTGATCCGGAACAGCATGGACCACGGCATTGAGGCTGCCCGCGTGCGCGCGGCAAGCGGCAAGCGGCCCACCGCGACGATTCATCTCTCGGCACGGCACTCGGGCGCGAGCGTGCTGATCGCGGTCTCGGACGATGGCGGCGGCATCGATGGCGAGGCGGTACGCACGCGGGCGGTCGAGAAAGGCCTTGTGGCTGCCGATGCCGCTCTCAGCGAATCGGAAACCTTTGCCCTGATCTTCCAACCCGGCTTTTCAACGGCCAAGACGGTCACCGATGTCTCCGGGCGCGGCGTGGGGATGGACGTGGTGCGGCAGCGGGTAGACAGTTTGCGGGGCAGCATCGACGTGGCCAGCAAGCCGGGTAAAGGAACACAGGTAACGCTGCGCCTGCCGCTGACCCTGGCCATCATTGACGGCCTGCTGGTGACCGTGGGCGGCGCGTACTTTGTGCTGCCGCTGGCCAACACGCTGGAATGCGTCGAGCTGACGCGCGAGGATATTGAGCGCGCCAACGGCAAGCATATGGCCACCGTGCGCGGAGAGCTGATTCCCTATATCAGCCTGCGCGAGCACTTTGGCATTCGCACCGCGCGCCCGGCCATCGAGCAGATCATGGTTGTCGAAACAGAAGCGGGCCGGTACGGATTCGTCGTCGACCAGGTGCTGGGAAACTGTCAGACGGTCATCAAGAATCTCGGCAGGTTCTACCGGCATGTCCAGGTGGTTTCCGGCGCCACCATTCTGGGCAACGGAGAGGTGGCGCTGATTCTCGACCCGGAGCGCCTGGCGCAGGACGCGGTACGGATCACGCTGCACCGCTCCCGGGGGCGTCCTGGCGCGGGAGCCCTTCCGAGGCAAGGGTGCGGAGCGGCTTTGAATGCGAACTGAGATCTTGTTGGTGCTTCTGGAAGACTTCGTGGGAGCTGGAGAAAGACGTCAGCGCCTTTTGAGATAACGATTGAACCCGCTGGTCTCGCTTATCTTCCGCTTCCGGGTCACGAGGGAAACGAAGGATCGGAATTGAAAAGGCGAGTGCCGGCCGAGAGAGGACCGAGTTTCATGGCGACAACAATGGTAGGTGAGGACCGGAAGGCGCATGGCGCCGGGAACGGTCATGGCGGAAACGGGCACGGCGTTCAGGATCGTTCGAGCGCCTCGAGACAGATTCTTGAAGACGACTCGACGGACGTGTTGCAGGAAATCATGCGCCTGGTCGATGCATCCAAAGAAGGCCGTCTCTCCGAGCGCGGCAAGGCAACCATGTTCAACGGTGTTCATCGGGAGATGATCCAGGGCGTCAACGAGATGCTGGACGCGATCCTGCTGCCGATTGGCGAAGGCAACCGCATTCTTGCGCAGGTTTCGAACGGCAAAATCGACGAGCTGATCGCGCAGACTTACAAGGGCGATCACGAAAAGATGAAGCAGGCGATCAACAATGTCGCGCTTGTTCTGCAGGGATTGCAAAAGGAATTAGTGCGGCTGACCGATGCTTCGAAAGAAGGGCAACTCAGCGACCGCGGCAAGCCCGAACAGTTCCAGGGCGCGTATGCCGAGATTGTGCGCGGCGTCAACACGATGCTGGACGCGATTCTACTGCCGATCGGCGAAGGTAATCGCATCCTTGCGCAGGTATCGAACGGCAAAATCGATGAGCTGATTGCGCAAACCTACAAGGGCGATCACGAAAAGATGAAGCAGGCGATCAACAATGTCGCGCTTGTTCTGCAGGGATTGCAAAAGGAATTAGTGCGGCTGACCGATGCTTCGAAAGAAGGGCAACTCAGCGACCGCGGCAAGCCCGAACAGTTCCAGGGCGCGTATGCCGAGATTGTGCGCGGCGTCAACACGATGCTGGACGCGATTCTACTGCCAATCGGCGAAGGTAATCGCATCCTTGCGCAGGTATCGAACGGCAAGATCGATGAGCTGATTGCGCAAACCTACAAGGGCGATCACGAAAAGATGAAGCAGGCGATCAACAATGTCGCGCTTGTTCTGCAGGGGCTGCAAAAGGAACTGGCACGGTTGACCGAGGCTTCAATCGACGGTCAGCTTTCGGAGCGCGGAAAACACGATCAGTTCCAGGGCGCGTATGCCAACATCGTGCGCGGCGTCAATGGAATTCTGGACGCGGTCATCGGCCCGTTGAACTTCTCCGCAAAATATGTGGAACAGATCAGCAAGGGCGACATTCCGCCGCAGATTACCGATACGTACCACGGCGATTTCAACCTGATCAAAAATAACTTGAATACGCTGATCGTGGCCATGAACGACATCACGGCCGCGGCCGAAGAAATTGCAAACGGCAACCTCACGGTGACTCTCCATGAGCGTTCGCCGCAGGACAAGCTGATGCAGGCTCTGGGGTCGATGGTGGCCGGACTGACGCAGACGGTCTCCGATATCCGCGCGATTGCGGGCGAAGTGTCGGCTGCGAGCCAGTCGATCTCAACAGCATCGATTCAGGTCTCGAAGGGCGCCAGCGCACAGGCTGCTGCGGCGGAAGAGGCATCTTCTTCGATGGAGGAGATGGTCTCGAACATCAAGCAGAATGCCGACAACGCGCAACAAACCGACAAGATCGCCAACAAGAGCGCCAAGGATGCGCAGGAAAGCGGCAAGTCTGTTCTGGAAGCCGTTGCCGCGATGAAGGAGATTGCCAACAAGATCTCCATCATTGAGGAGATCGCGCGCCAGACCAACCTGCTGGCGCTCAATGCGGCTATTGAGGCGGCGCGGGCCGGGGAGCACGGCAAGGGCTTTGCCGTTGTGGCAGCCGAGGTGCGCAAGCTTGCCGAGCGCTCGCAGAAGGCGGCCGGCGAAATCAACCAGCTCTCTGCCAACACGCTGAAGGTATCGGAGAAGTCGGGCGAGATGCTCGACAAGCTGGTGCCCGATATCCAGCGCACGGCTGAGCTGGTGCAGGAGATAACGGCTGCCAGCAAGGAGCAGGACACCGGCGCCGAGCAGATCAACAAGGCTTTGCAGCAATTGGAGCAGGTGATCCAGCAGAACGCGTCCGCGTCGGAAGAGATGGCATCGACGACCGAAGAGCTGACCGGCCAGTCCGATCAGTTGGTGAGCGCACTCTCGTTCTTCCACACCGGGGACGAGGATGGCGGACGGGCACGCAAGCCCATCAGTGCCAAGGGCGGCAGGCCAGCGCAATCCGCGCCGGCACATGCGGCCAAACCCAGCGGGCACGCAGGTCAAAAGAGTGCGGGCGGAGTCAATCTCCGGCTCAAAGACAAACACGACGATCTCGACGGCGAATTCGAACGTTACTGACCGGTCGGGCGCGGCTCCTATGCGGGCGGCGCCCAGTCTTCCAAACGAGAAAGGAGTAGACGTATGAGTGTGAGCGAAATTACGGAGACACGGCAGTATCTGACCTTCAAGCTCGGCAACGAGATCTTCGCGACCGATGTTGCCAAGGTGAGGGAGGTGCTTGACCTGACCACCATTACCGCCATACCCAGGACACCGGACTTCATGGCCGGGGTGATCAACCTTCGGGGCAGTGTGGTGCCGGTGGTCGATCTCAGGCTCTGCTTTGAGATGTCGAAGACGGAGAGCACGCGCAACACCTGCATAGTTGTGGTTGAGGTGCTGCTTGACAACGAATCCACCGTGATCGGCGCGCTTGCCGATTCGGTCGAAGAGGTGATCGATCTAGAGCCGGATCAAATTGAGCCGGCACCCAGAATCGGGACCCAGATCCGGACGGATTTCATCAAGGGAATGGGGAAGCGCGACACGCAGTTCATCATGATCCTGGACATCGATCGCGTCTTTTCCGCCGAGGAACTTGCCGTAGTCCGCGGGCAGGAAGCCGGCAAACCGTTGATGGAAGTGGCAGCGTAATGGAGGGGATGGGGCAGGCTTACCGGCCTGCCCCGTTCGCACAATGAGCGCACACGACGAAAACATCTCAACTCGCGACTACACGCGCCTTTGCGGGCTCATCTACGACAAGGCAGGCATTCGTCTTGGGTCCGAAAAGAAGACGATGCTCGAGGTGCGGATCAAGCGGCGCTTGAAGGCGCTCGATTTCCACTCTTACGGTCAGTATTGCGATTATCTTTTCGAGGCCAAGGGGCTGAAGGAAGAGTTAATTCCACTCATTGATGTGGTGACAACCAACAAGACCGACTTTTTCCGCGAGCCGGGCCATTTCAACTTCCTGGTCGAGACGGCGCTGCCCGAGTTGACCGCAGGCGACGCCGACGGACGGCCATTGCTGATCTGGAGCGCCGGCTGCTCCTCGGGCGAGGAGCCTTACACGCTGGCCATGGTGCTGAGCGAATACGGACTGACGCATCCCGGCTTTCGCTTTAGAATTCTGGCCACCGACATCTCGACGAATGTGCTGGCGAAGGCTGAGATGGGCGTCTACTCGAGCGATGTTGTTGGACCGGTACCGCCGGCACTGAAGCGAAAGTACCTCATGACGAGCCGCGATCCTGGTTCCAAACGGGTGCGAATTGTGCCGGAGCTTCGCCGTCTGATCGAGTTTCGTCGATTGAATTTTATGGACGCTGACTATCGCATGGCCGAGAAGGCGGATGCAATCTTCTGCCGCAATGTGATCATCTACTTCGACCGGGCTACGCAAGAGCAGGTGTTGCAAAAGCTTTCCAGGCGCCTGGTCCCGCGCGGGTACATGTTCGTTGGACATTCAGAGACTTTGCACGATATGGATCTGCCGCTGACGCCTGTGGCGCCGGCGCTCTACAAGAGGACGAATGCAGCCTGATGACACTCTATTGCCGGAGGTCCACGTGCAGCCAGGAGAGTCGCGCCTGGTGAAGGAGCCAACCATGCTGCGCACCTTGCTTGGCTCCTGTGTCGGTATTGCGTTCCGGGTTCCGCGGCTGGGCGTTGGCGCACTCTGTCATCCGATGTTGCCGCACCTGCCGGCCAAGCCTGGAGTATCGGTTGGCCGTTCTGCCGGGCGCCGTTATGTCGACTATGCGATTCGCGATCTGGCCAGGCAATTTGACGCAATGGGCGCCAGCCGCGATGAGATCGAGGTGAAGCTGTTTGGAGGGGGAGACGTTTTGGATATGGTTTCAAGCACGAAGCGTCCGACCGTGGGCCGTTTGAACAGCGAAGCCGCGATGAAGGTGCTCGCGGAGGAAGGCTTCGGCGTTACGGCGTCTTCGCTGGGAGGCCGGAGCGGCGTGAATATTCACTTCAATACATTGACTGGAGAAGTCCTGCTGCAGCGGCATTCGTGAGCCGGAAATTCGCGGCATGAAGAGCCTTTCCACGCAGGGGTCGAGGCAACGGGCTGAAGAAGCAAACAGAGAGCGTTGAGGAAGGGCCAATGGGCACCAGTAAAATACGCGTCCTGATCGTGGATGACTCCGCCGTGGTGCGCCAGACGCTGCGCGACGTGCTTGAGTCCGACCCGGAGATTGAAGTGATTGCCACTGCCGGCGACCCGTTTGTCGCGGCCGACCGCATCGCCGAACAAGTGCCGGATGTTATCACGCTCGACATCGAAATGCCGCGCATGGATGGGCTTACTTTTCTGAAGAAACTGATGAGCCAGCATCCCATTCCTGTGGTCATCTGTTCGAGCCTGGCCGAGGAGGGGGCGCAGAGCACTTTCAGGGCGCTTGAGTACGGTGCGGTTGAAATCGTGACCAAGCCGCGGCTCGGTACCAAGCAGTTCCTCGAAGATTCGCGCGTCGCGCTTTGCGAAGCGGTGAAGGCCGCGGCGTGCTCCAGGCCCCGGGCTCTCAAGCCGAGCCAGACGGTTGAACCCAAGCTCACCGCTGACGCGATTCTCTCTCCCGCCACGCACGCCATGGCAGAGACGACGGAGAAGGTAGTCGTGATTGGCGCTTCAACCGGCGGCACTGAAGCATTGAAGGCCGTACTCGAAGCACTTCCTGCCGATACGCCGGGCATTGTGATTGTGCAGCATATGCCGGAGTTGTTTACGCGCGCCTTTGCCAACCGGCTCGACGGCCTGTGCAATATTACGGTGAAAGAAGCCGAGACCAACGACACGGTCATTCGCGGGCGGGCTTTGATTGCGCCGGGCAATCATCATCTGCTGCTCAAGCGCAGCGGCGCGCGCTATTACGTTGAAATCAAGGACGGACCGCTGGTGTGCCGGCACCGGCCCTCGGTGGATGTGCTGTTTCGCTCGGCTGCCCGCTATGCCGGACAGAATGCCGTTGGCATCATCCTGACCGGCATGGGCGACGACGGCGCGCGCGGCATGCTGGAGATGAAGCAGGCCGGCGCCATGACTGTCGCCCAGGATGAGGCTACCTGCGTAGTCTTCGGCATGCCCAAGGAAGCCATCAAGCTGGGCGGCGTGCACAAAGTTCTGCCCCTGCAATCAGTGGCCGCTTCGATGCTTGCCTATGCACGTTGAGGGAGTGCTTGACCGAGTTTCTACTCTGAGCCGTTCGCCGCAGATGCAAGCACTTGAAGAACATCGTCGAGCGCGGACCGCCAGTCGATAAGGCGAACGCCAAAGCGTTGGTAAAGTTTTTGATTGGACATCACAGAATTGCGCGGGCGCCGTGCTGGCGTGGGATAGTCCCTGGTGGCCAGTGGTGTGAGTTCGGGCGGCTTCGTCTGGAGCCCTGATTCCGCGCCGGCGAAGATCGCCTTCGCAAAGCCAAACCAGGTAGTGGAGTCCGCGCAGGTCATGTGGTAGAGTCCGGACCATTCCTGTGGCGCGCCAAAGTTGCCGGCGAGGACTCCTTCTATCACAGTGCGCGTCGCGTTGGCCAGCTCGATCGATGTGGTCGGTGAACCGAACTGATCGTCGACGATCGAGAGGCGGTCGCGTTCCCGGCCCACGCGCAGCATGGTGAGCAAGAAATTGTTGCCGTGTGGACCGTAGACCCAACTGGTGCGAAAAATCAGAAAACGTCCACCTACTTGCTGAACTGCCCGCTCGCCGGCCAGCTTGCTTTCGCCGTAGACATTGAGCGGGCTCGGCTCATCGGTCTCAACCCAGGGCTGCTGTTTCTCGCCGTTGAAGACGTAATCGGTGGAGTAATGGACGAGCAAAGCATCAAGCCTTAGCGCCTCTTCAGCGAGAATGCGGGGCGCGGTGGCGTTGATGGCCATTGCCAAACTGCGCTCTGATTCGGCGCGATCGACGGCGGTATAGGCGGCAGCATTGAGGATGACGTCGGGCTGCACGCGGCGCACCAGGGCACGGGTCTGATCGGCATCGACAAGATCGACGGACTCTCTATCAAGGGCGACGATTCGGCCGAAGTCTGCAAAGCTGCGTTGGAGCTCTATGCCCACCTGCCCAGCGGCACCGACGATCAAAATGCGCGGTTGTTCAGCCATGAAAACGACGCTCCGGAAAAAGGGCGCAAGACACTGTTTGCATTCTACCGACCAGGCCTGCCTTTTGACGTTGTCATGGTCTCCATCTTGAGGGCGTGTAAAGTGGCCCGTATCCCTGCGCTGATAAACTAGAGACACATGATCCTCCCGTTTGTCCGCGAGGTTTTCGCGGAGCTGGAGCACTCTTCGGGATTTGAGCGCGTAACCAGGCATCTGAGCCTGGGTGCGGGGCGGAGACGTGTTTCCGGACTGACGGCAACTGCACGGTCCCTCTATCTTCCGCTGATGGCGCGGGCCGCCAAACAGCTTGTCATCGTTGTCGTTGCCGACAACAAGGCCGCCGAGGCTATGGAGCCGATGCTCAAGGCTGGCTGCGAGCTAACGGGCGCCATCGATCCGATGCGCGTTGTGCGACTGCCGGCCCACGATGTGCTCCCCTTTGAAAATCTCTCTCCGCATCCTGACCTGCAGGAGCAGCGGGCAGCCGCTTTGTGGAAGCTGGCGACCGGGGCGGCCGACATTCTGATTGCGCCGGTGGAGGCAGCGGCGCTCAAGCTTTTTGATCGCGAGTACTACGCCGGGTTGGCCGTTACCCTGCGGCGAGGCGAAGAGGTGGACGTCGAAGTGCTCACCAACCACCTGGCCTCGGTGGGTTATACGCAGATGGACCTGGTGGAGATGCCGGGGCAATTCACGCGGCGCGGCGGAATTCTTGACGTCTATTCTCCCGAGCAAGACCGGCCGGTACGCATTGAATTCTTCGGCGACGAGATCGAGACCATCCGCAAGTTCGATCCGGAGACGCAGCGGTCGCAATCCGGCCTGGACGAGACGCAACTGCTGCCGCTCACCGAGACGCCGGTGACGGAGCGGCTGCTGGCCGCAGTACATGCGCGGCTCAGCCGGCAACGAGTTGAGGGCGAAGACGAGGAGAGATCGTCGGAGGCCGCGGTCGCCGGCGGCGTGAGCGTTTTTCCAGGATGGGAGTTCTTTAGTGCTGTCGCAGGGGCGGAAAAGTCACTGCTCTCGCTGCCGCAGAAATGCGCGCTGTTCGTAGACGAGCCGGCGATGGTACGCAACCAGATCGAGCGCTGGTGGAACAAGGTGGAACAGCGTCACGAACGGTCGGGAATTGGATCGCTGATTGCGCCCGAGGATATTTATCTGCGGCCCGAGATCTTGCAGGCGCAGCTTGAATCGCACATGGGACTCGACATCGACCAGTTGGGCGCAGTCGATGTGCTGGATGAAGACAGGACGCTGGGCGAGATCGAGTTGAACACGCGGCCAACGCTGAGGTTTCACGGATCGATTCCAGCGCTCACCGAACAACTGAAGAGCCTGATGCAAACCGAAACGCGTATCGTGCTTGCGGCGCCGAACCAGGGCGACGTGGAACGGCTGGCGACCGTGCTGCGCGAATACCACGTGCCTTACCGGCTAGGCAGCCGCACCATTCGCCCCGGCGGCGAGACTGTGCTGGACGAAGCCAGTTATCTGGCCGGTGACCTGCGCGTGCCGATTATTGTGAGGACGCCACTCTCGGCCGGAGTAAGTTTCGCGGACGTCAATTTGATTCTGTTCGGCGCGAACGATCTGTCGGACGATGCAGACGTGACGGCGAGGCCAGAGCCGAAGAAGTCGAAGACGGCGGCGTTTGTTTCCGACTTCCGCGACCTGGGAGTCGGCGACTACGTTGTTCATGTCGAGCACGGAATCGCGCAATACCAGGGGCTGAAAGAGATTGAGCAAGACGGTCTCTCCGTCGAGTTCATGATTCTCGAATTCGCTGAAGCGGCAAAGCTTTATGTGCCCCTCACACGGCTGGACCTGATTCAGAAATATCGTTCGACAGATACGGGGCCAGCTCCGGTGCTGAACAGGCTGGGATCGCAACAGTGGACCAAGACCAAGGCGCGCGTCCGCAAGGCCATGCAGGACATGACCGCCGAGTTGCTGAAGTTGTATGCCGAGCGAACGACTGCGCAGGGAACGTCATTCTCGAAAGACAACGAGTTTCAGCGCGAGTTTGAAGGGTCGTTCGACTACAACGAGACAGAGGATCAGCTCTCGGCCATTCGCGCCATCAAGTACGACATGGAATCGACAACGCCGATGGATAGGCTGCTGTGCGGCGATGTAGGCTACGGAAAGACTGAAGTCGCGATGCGCGCAGCATTCAAGGCTGTGCAAGACGGCAAGCAGGTTGCGGTGCTCACGCCGACCACGATTTTGAGCTTTCAGCATTTTGAGACGTTCAAGAAGCGGTTTGCGCAGTTCCCCATCAACATTGAAATGATCTCGCGATTCCGTACGCCGAAGGAACAGAAGTTGATTGTCGAGCAGGTGGAAACAGGGAAAGTCGATATCCTGATCGGCACGCATCGGCTGCTCTCGAAGGACATCAAGTTTCAGGATCTCGGTTTGCTCGTGGTCGACGAGGAACAACGCTTCGGCGTGCGGCACAAAGAGCGGCTCAAGCAGATGCGCAAAGAGATTGACGTGCTGGCCATGAGCGCTACGCCGATCCCGCGCACACTGCACATGTCTCTCGTCGGCCTGCGCGATATGAGCGTGATCGAAACCCCGCCCAAGGATCGCATGGCGATTCAAACAGTGGTTGCAAAGTTCGACGAGAAGATTGTGCGCTCGGCTGTCGAGGTGGAATTGGAGCGGGGCGGCCAGGTTTATTTCGTCCACAATCGTGTTGAATCCATCTACGACATTGCGTCGCGGATTCAGGAGCTGGTGCCGGCTGCGCGCGTGGCTGTGGGTCACGGACAGATGGGCGAAACGGAACTTGAAAAGGTGATGCTTGCCTTCATGAATCACGAGTTCGACGTGCTGGTGGCGACGACAATCATCGAAAATGGGCTCGACATTCCTCTCGCGAATACCATCCTCATCAATCGCGCCGATCGTCATGGGTTGAGCGAGTTGTACCAGTTGCGCGGGCGCGTTGGACGATCGAATCGGCGCGCCTATGCGTACCTGCTGATTCCGTCGGAAAACGAGCTGACTGAGATTGCGCGGAGAAGGCTCGCAGCATTGAAGGAGTTCAGCGACCTGGGCGCGGGCTTCAAGATCGCGGCGCTCGATCTGGAATTGCGCGGCGCGGGCAACATGTTGGGCGGCGAACAGAGCGGGCATATCGAGGCAGTGGGCTTCGAGCTGTACACGTCCATGCTTGAGGCGGCCGTGAAGGAAATGAAGGGCGAGAGCAGCGAAGAGCGGCCGGCTACACAGTTGAATCTTGGCATTGCGTTGCGCATTGACGAGAGCTATGTGCCGGAAGAAAATCAGCGGCTGCGGCTCTACAAGAAGATCGCGGGCGCCGCGAGCGAGTCGGCCGTTGCCGAAGTGCGTGCGGAGTTGGAAGACCGCTATGGCGCGCCGCCCGATGCCACAGTCTTTCTGCTTGAGGCTGCGATGCTGCGCCTGGAATGCGAACGATTGGGCATTGCGCAGGTCGACCGCAAGCGTAGTGAGCTGCAGATCCGCTTTATGGAAAATGCGGCGGTCGATCCGCAGCACCTGATGCGGCTGGTTGCGAAAAATGCCAAGCGAGGGGCACAGTTCACGCCGCAGGGTTTGCTCAAATATCCTCTGGCCGCCACGCGCCCTGACGAAGTTCTGCTTGAAATTCACGAGTTACTCGAAAAACTGGCCCCAGTCCCAGTCGGTGCCTGAAGACCGGTCGAAACCAGGAAGGGAAACATGAAACGAATCATTGCAGCGCTTGCCATTGGAGTCTGTATGTCCGCAGGAATCGCCGCTCATGCTGCGACCGAGAACTGGAAGCAGCAGTTCGCGAAAGTCGCCGATGAATACTTCGACCAGGTCTATTTTCGCTACGGCCCGACGAACGGGACCATCGTGGGCTATCACCAGTACGATGGGCAGCTGGAAGATTACTCGCGCAAGAGTGTTGACGCGGAGATTGCGGCGCTGAAGAGCTTTGAACTGCGGGTCGAGGCGATCCATCCCGATTCTTCTGCCGCGGACTTTGTGCCGCGTACCGACCGCGAGATGGTGCTTGCGAATATTCGCTCACAACTGCTGACGCTGGAGACGATTCGCCCCTGGGAAAAGAACGCGGACAACTATTCGAGTGCTTGCGCAAACGGCGCATTTGTTCTGATGGAGCGGAAATTTGCTTCGCCGGACGAACGGCTGCGCTCCCTTGTCTCGCGTGAGAAACAGATGCCGGCGTTGCTCAAAACGGCGCGCGTGAACCTGAAGAATCCGCCACGCATCTTTACCGAAATTGCGATCGAACAGCTGCCAGACATCATCACATTTTTCGAGCACGACGTGCCATTAGCTTTTTCCAATGCAAAAGACCCTGCATTGAAGGCCGAGTTTGCGCGAACGAATTCGGCAGTGATTGCCGAGATGAAGAGCTATCTCGATTGGCTGAAGACCGATTTGCTGGCGCGCTCAGATGGAGATTTTCGTATCGGCGCGCAGGCGTTCAGCGATAAGTTGAAATACGACGAGATGGTGGACATTCCTCTGGACCGTCTGCTTGAGATTGGCTGGGCCGACCTACGCAAGAACCAGGCGCATTTCAAGGAAGTGGCGCACGAGTTGGAGCCGGATAAAACGCCGAGCGCCGTACTGGAGGAACTCGGCGAGAATCATCCGGCGCCGGGGCAGTTGCTGGACGCGTTCCGCGCGACGTTCGACAGCCTGGTGAGTTTCATTCGCACGCATCATATTGTTACCATCCCGTCGGACGTGCGGCCGATTGTCGAGGAGACGCCGCCCTTCATGCGCGCCACAACCTTTGCCAGCATGGATACACCGGGGCCGTTTGAGACGCATGCGACGGAAGCCTACTTCAATGTGACGCTGCCCGATCCGTCGATGACGCCCCAGCAAGTTGAAGGCTACATGCACTCATTCAATATCGGCACGGTGATTTCGACTGCGGTCCACGAAGCTTATCCGGGACACTATGTGCAGTTTCTTTGGCTGCCGCAGGCGCCGAGCAAGGTGCGCAAGCTGCTTGGCGCAAATACCGACGTCGAGGGCTGGGCGCACTACACCGAGCAGATGATGCTGGACGAGGGATACGGCCAGCCTGGAGAAGGAGCCAAGGACGAGCGCGAAGCAAAGTTTCTTCGCCTCGGCCAGTTACAGGATGCGCTGCTGCGCGATGCGCGCTTCATTGTCGGCATTGAGATGCATACAGGGAAAATGAGCATCGAGCAGGCTGAAGAGTTCTTCCAGAAGGAAGGCTACCAGTCGAAGGAGACGGCGGCTGTGGAGACCAAGCGCGGCGCAGGCGATCCGACTTATCTCTACTACACGCTGGGCAAGCTGGAAATCATGAAGCTGCGCGAAGACATGAAGAAGAAGCAGGGCGCAGCATTTTCACTCGAGAAGTTCCACGATGATTTTCTGAAGCAGGGATTTCCGCCGGTGAAGATTGTGCGCGAGGCGCTGCTTGGGGACGATTCACCAACGCTCTAAAGGAGTTGCGCGGATTCGCATATCGCGCGCCACGCGTGACGAATTTCTCTTGGAGTGGAGAACGAGCCTCCACCGGAGGAGCACCGAGGAATGATGCCGATCGGACCGCGCGGCCGCTAGCGCCCCGACCGGCTCTGTTCTTACTACCAGCCGCCAGATCCTCCCAGCGGTACGTTGCTCATAAACGCCTCGATTTCCGCGATCTTGCCGCTTTCGACTTTGAAAAGCTCAAACAGCAGCAGGCTGCGAGGCTCTCTCAACTTTGCTTGAATCTGTTTGTCGCTCGTTGGCGGCAGTGACTCCAGATTCCCCGGAATATCGAAAAGGACAATTGCCCAGACCAGTCCACGCGTCTCATCCACGACCGGGAAACGGCGGTCGCGAACGCGGCTGATATAGCTAACTCCGGCGATACTCTCCCTGCAGTCCGACGGGAATCGCGGCGGGTTATTGGTTGTCTGAATCCCATTTTCAGTACGATTGCAATCCGGGTGAAATGGAATGATCTCCGGCTTGTGCTGCTCGATGCCGTCGAAGTACGAATTCGCAGCGGCGATCAATTGTTGCCGCGATGACCGCTCCGATTCGGGTACGGCGTCGTTGAAGACAGCCTTTGGCGTCAGGATGCCATCGGGATTGAAGATGGGATGAGAGCCGGGCCGGGCTACCAGCGTCTCCACCTCCGCAATCTTTCGATTCCTCACTTTAATGCGCAGCGCGAAGATGTCTGCCGTGTCCTTGTCTTCCCTGGCCACGCCATAGAAACCCGCTTGCCCGGACACGGGGTCGACAAACGATTGCCTATAGCTGAAGCTCGATACGGTTTTCCAGATACCTTCGCCAAGCTTGACGATCTTTCCATTCTCGGTGACGCGCACATCGGCCGCTACAGGCAGGCCGTCCGGATCGTGTTTTTCGAGAGCGTCGAGATAGTCACTTACGATGCCCAGCAGACAGGCTCTGTCGCAGCGCGCGTTCTGAGCTCCGGACGGCACGGCGGCCGGCGCGGCAGCGAAAGATGGATGACCCAGCATCAGCACCAGGATGGCGAGAGCAACCGGGAGAACCCTGCGATTGAAGCTGCTGAAACCTAGACTCCTCCCCACTGCAAAAGCACGATTGACTTGCATCTCAGTTCTCCGTTCTGAATAGAAGGATTGGTAGGCGAGGCGTTGTTACGTTTGCGTTCACTTCGAGCGGCTGCCCGCTTCGGCAGGTTAGAACCTGCCGAATCTCTTACGACTTCCACTTGATGTTGCAACCGATAGATGGGTGCTGGTCCGATGGAACCACTTTATCTGCAAGCGTCAAGTCGATCGCTGTGCGCAGGTCGTGCCCTGTAACTGGAATTCCATTGCCAGGGCGGCTGGCATCGAACTGGCCGCGGTAGGTCAGACGGAAATCGGCGTCGAAGAGATAGAAGTCTGGCGTACAGGCGGCGTCGTAGGCGTGGGCGGCGGCCTGCGTTTCATCGTAGAGATAGGGAAAGTTGAAACCGAACGTCTCGGCTTGTCGCCTGAGGCCGGCGGGACTGTCTGCTGGATGGGTTGTTGCATCGTTTGAGCTGATGGCGACTATTCCTATAGGTTGCGCGGCGTAGTCCTGCCCGAGCTTCGCCAACTCCTTTTCGATGTGCTTGACGAATGGACAGTGGGCGCAGATGAACATGACGAGCAGCGCCTTTTTCCCGCGGAAGTCGTCGCGGTGTACGGTCTTGCCACTGACCACATCGGTGAGCGCGAAATCGGGAGCGATCGTTCCCAACGCGAGCATGGTGGATGCAGTTTGTGCCATGAGATTCCTCCTTGATGATGGATACCTTCAGGGTTGTCGAGTCCCCGGTCTCAGGGTCGAGACCGGGGGCACCCGGCCAAGACTCGAGCTAAAACAGTGGCGTTTGGCGTCCCGGCATCGCAATGCCGAAGTGTTCATAGGCGAGCCGTGTGGCGACGCGGCCGCGCGGCGTGCGATCGAGAAATCCGATCTGGATGAGAAAAGGTTCGTAGACTTCTTCGAGCGCGTCTTCCTCTTCGGCGAGTGTTGCGGCCAGGGTGCCCAGGCCGACGGGGCCTCCATCGTATTTCTGAATGATGGTCATCAGCAGCCGGCGATCGATCTCGTCAAAACCGTGTGCGTCAACCTCAAGCATGGTGAGGGCGGCGTTTGCAGTGGGGCGATCGATAGTGCCCGAGCCGCGAACCTGCGCGTAGTCGCGCACCCGGCGCAGCAGCCGGTTGGCGATACGCGGTGTGCCGCGGGATCGAAGCGCGATCTCCGCTGCGCCGTCCTGGTCGATGGGAATCTGCATCACCTCAGCAGAGCGGGTGACGATGAAGCGAAGATCCTCTTCCGTGTAGAATTCCAGGCGCAGCAGAATGCCAAAGCGCGACCGGAGCGGCGAGGAGAGCAGTCCGGGGCGCGTGGTTGCGCCAATGAAAGTGAAGGGGCGAATCTCCATCACGTGCGTGCGCGCCGCTGGTCCCTGGCCGATGATGATGTCGAGCTTGTAGTCCTCAAGCGCGGTGTAGAGCTTTTCTTCCAGCACCGGTTGCATGCGATGGATCTCGTCGAGAAAAAGCACCTGGCGCTCGCGCAGGTTGGTGAGGATGGCCGTCAGGTCGCCCTGAATCTGCAGCGCGGGACCGGAGGTTTGCTGGAAACCGACGTCAAGCTCATTGGCGATGATGGTGGCCAGGGTGGTTTTGCCCAGGCCCGGCGGACCAAACAACAGAACGTGATCGAGGGCCTCGCCGCGCGATTTGGCGGCCTCAAGCGCGATGGCAAGCTGCTCTTTGGCCTTGGTTTGGCCAATGAACTCACCCAGCCAGCGCGGGCGCAGTTTCAGTTCGAAGCCCTGCTCTTCATCGGCGCGGGCGGCGCTGACAAGACGATCCGGAGTGTTGTCGCGGGCAATGGCCATGCTGGAAGAAGTGTAGCGGGTAGCGGCGGGTTGGGGAAAGTGTGGAACAATGTGCGGCGTTTCTGCGCTGAACCCGAAGAGCAATAGGCCTGCCCCATGCAGCCGGCACAATGCCAGGTTCGCGGGGTGCGGCGTTTAGACTGATAAAGTCCCTTGAGCGTGATGACCCACCGGTTCGGAATTCTTCGCCGCTTTCGCTTCAATCTGCCGCAACGCATCGCGGCGGGATTGCTGGCGCTTTTCCTCATCCAGGGACTGTGGCTCACCGGCCACCAGACGCTGTCAGACCAAGATTACCAATATGCCCGCTGCGGTCGCGAGACTTGGGAACGGCCCTCGGCACTGGCCGGATACTACACAACGTGCGGCAACATTCACGACGGCATTCTTGCGTATCGGTTGGCGGGTCTGCCGCTGACATTGAATCTGCTGGCCGAGCGCGGGCTGGATCATTTGCGCAAGCCGGAAGACCGCGTGGTGCAGGCGGATGGAGAGATCAGCACATGGGAGTTGCGCCACCAGATGACGCATATCCTGCTGCTACTGCGGCTGCCGTTTCTGTTTGCCGGGTGCCTGCTGGGCGGATGCATCTGGTGGGTGACGCGGCGGCTCTACGGCAATTTTGGTGGCTATACGGCGCTGGCGCTTTATTGCTTTTCTCCCGCACTGCTTAAGGCGTGCGTGGCGCCGAATCCTGAGATTCTGGCGGCGCTTGGCGTGTATGGCGGCGTTTACACCTGCATCGGCGTGGCTCATGCCATGCAAGGGCCGCGGCGCAAATGGCGGCCGCGCATGGTGCTGCTCACTTTGCTTTTCGGCGTGGCGGCCGCTTCGCACATCGCTGCATTGCCTGTGGTGGCGTTGCTTGGGCTCGTACTTATGCTGTGGGTGGCCGAGGGACGCAGGAGCAAGGCACTGCCCGTGGTGTTGATGGCGACTGCCGGGGCCCTGGTAGTGCTTTTTGTCTGCTACGGCTTTTCGCCGGATGCATCCAGTTACGTCTTCCGCTCAGCGGCTGGGTTCCTGTGGTTCTCGATCGACCCCGCACGGCGGTTTTTCGGCACGCTTGGCAATGCGGGCATTACGGTGGCTGCGGGCGCCGCGCTGTTGCTTTACCTGGGACTCAAGCGGTCTCGCTATTTCGGCAACACCGCCCCGCTGATTTGTTTTCTCGTTTTGGTTCTGCTGATCATGACGGGCACGCAGGGCAGTCCGTGGCTGTGGTCGCTGCCGTTTCTCATCACTTTTGTGGGCGGCGTGTTCGCGGATGCGTATGAAAGTCCACGCGGACGGCTGGCACTGGCGGCTGGCGCTTCGATCATCTTTCTGCAAGCGGTGTTCTGCCTCCTGAGTTTGCCGGGGCTGCTGTGAGCAGATGCCGTTCAGGGCCGTTTGCGGAACGTGCGGTGTGATCGCGAATCTTGAACATTGGCCTATAGGAGAGACTCGGTCCCCGAAAAACATGCACTTGACAACATTAGGCATTCTGAAGCATACTCTGAGCGTTGTATATACCTCTTTCCAGCCGCGGTTCACTCTATGTGAGACGCGCAACCGCAAGCAGGGCAATAAGTAACAACTGGATGGACGGAGGAGAACACCGTGAGCGTGCGGAAATATACGACAACGGAGGGCCTGCTTGCCCCGGAAAAGAATTGGCCAATCGAGTTTCAAGAGGAGTTCTTCGAGGAATTTGGAACCTGGTCCGAAGAAGTTCAGGATGCGGTTTTCGGTCAACTCGGCAAGTTGCAAGTATTCGGACCCTCACTAGGGAGGCCAAGCGTAGACACCCTCAAGGGGTCCGACTATCCCAACATGAAGGAGCTTCGCGCGGATGCGGAAAACGGCATCTGGTGGATCGCATTTGCGTTCGATCCAAAGCGGAAAGCCATCCTTCTGACTGGCGGAAACAAAACCGGCATCACAAAGAACAGGTTCTATTCGGCACTGATACGAATTGCCGATGCGCGATATGGAAAGCACTTAAAGGGCATCGACCAGGAACGGAGAGCCAGATGACAATCCCACTTGCAGAAATTCTCGATCAGCTTCCAGAGAAGCGTCGCCGCAGGATTGAACAGATAACGGCGGAGCTTATTGCCGAAGAGCTGAATTTGCGCGAAGTGCGCCGCTTGCGCAAACTCACCCAGGCACGGCTTTCGAAAAAGCTCAAGATCGGGCAAGAAGGAGTTTCGCGCATTGAAAAACGCACGGACCTATACATATCGACCTTGCGGAGCTACGTTGAGGGAGTGGGTGGCAAGCTAAAGCTGGTGGTTGAATTGCCCGACCGCGCCCCCGTCATTCTGGCTGGGCTCGGTGAGAACACTGCGGCAAGAAAGCCGAAAAAGAAGGTTCACGCGGCAACGAAACCAAAGCTCAAGAGACGCCGAGCTGCGTGAAAAAGGCACAGGACTGGCAGAGACAAACGAGCAGCCTATAAATGACACTAAAATAAGGACTTATTCAAACATATCCACCTTGCTAAAGTGCGCCTTCAACGCGTAAAATGAAAGCATAGTTCACGGACCCGGCCCTGCCTTCACCGGACCCTTTTTGCCGCCTTCCGCAGAGCTCAGAAAAACCTTATGGCAGACGATCAGAATCCCCAGCTCCCTCTTGACGGTGGCACGCCGCCCAACAGCGGTACAAACTTTCTCCCCATGAACATCGAAGAGGAGATGCGGCGGTCTTATCTCGCCTACTCCATGTCGGTCATCGTTGGCCGCGCGCTGCCCGATGCCCGCGACGGGTTGAAGCCCGTGCATCGGCGCATCCTGACCGCGATGGACCGCGAAGGCTTGCAGCACAACAAGAGATATTCAAAGTGCGCCGGCGTTGTTGGCGAGTGCCTGAAGAAATATCACCCGCACGGCGACTCGTCTGTGTACGACGCGCTGGTGCGTATGGCGCAGCCGTGGTCGTTGCGCTATCCGCTGGTGGATGGGCAGGGAAACTTCGGCTCCGTCGATGGCGATCCTCCGGCGGCTTATCGCTACACCGAGTGCCGCATGGAGCGCATTGCCGAAGAGATGATGGCCGATATCGACATGGAAACCGTCGATATGACGCCCAACTTCGATGAGACGACCAATGAGCCAACGGTGCTGCCCACCAGGATTCCAACCCTTATCGTCAACGGGTCGAACGGCATCGCGGTGGGCATGGCCACCAACATTCCGCCGCACAATTTGACGGAGGTCATCAACGCCACCATCGCCCTGGTGAAGAATCCCAATGGCGGCCTCGCTGAAGTGCTGAAGCACGTGCTGGGGCCGGACTTCCCCACCGGCGGATTTCTTTATGGAAAGTCCGGCATTCCGGCGGCCTACAAGAGCGGCCGTGGCCGGTTCCTGATGCGCGCACGGACGGCGCTTGAGAGCCTGACCAAGGAACGCCAGGCGATCATCGTTACCGAAATTCCCTACCAGGTTAACAAGTCGAAGCTGATCGAACGCATCGCCGATCTCGTGAACGAAAAGATTGTGGACGACATTGGCGACGTGCGCGACGAGAGCGATCGCGACGGCATGCGGATTGTGATCGAACTGAAGCGCGGCGCGCAGCCGGAGATTGTGCTTAACCAGCTCTACAAGCACACGTCAATGCAAGAGAGCTTCTCGATGATCTTCCTCGCGGTGCTCAACGGGCAGCCGCGGGAGTTGGGCCTTGACCAGGCAATCCAGGCATTCATCGATCACCGCGTCGATGTTGTGCAACGCAGGACGGTCTTCCTTCTGCGCAAGGCCCGCGAGCGCGCGCATATTTTGGAAGGCCTGAAGATTGCGCTCGACAACCTGGATACCGTGATCAAGATCATTCGCGGGTCGGGTTCCAGGGCCGAGGCTCGCGAGAACCTGTATGCATGGGGCAAGGGCAGCGAGATTGTTATCACGCTGGACCGCACGCGGCTGCCCCACGAGGAAAAGGGCCTCAGCCTCAGGCAGATCGACGCCATCCTCGAACTGCAACTCTACCGGTTGACGCAACTCTCGATCGATGAGCTACTCACCGAACTGATGCAGGTACGGGAGCGGATTGCCGAGTACGAATCGATCCTGGCCAGCGACGTCAAGCTGCGCGCCGTAATCGTGAAGGAACTGGAAGAGGTTCGCGACAAGTATGGCGATGCGCGGCGCACGCAGATTCTGGACGAGAGCGCCGAGTTGCAGCTTGAGGACCTGATCGCCGACGAGCAGGTGGCCGTCACAGTGAGCCACCAGGGCTACCTCAAGCGGACGCCGATCTCGATTTACCGTTCGCAGCGGCGCGGCGGTACGGGCCGAACCGGAATGAAGACGCGCGAAGAAGACTTCGTGTCGCAACTCATTATTGATTCGACCCACGCTTACCTGCTCTGCTTTACCAACACCGGGCGCGTGTACTGGCTCAAGGTGTACGAGGTTCCCGACGTGGGCGCGGCGGGCAAAGGCAAGTCGATGCAGAGCCTTCTGGACCTGCAGCCCGGCGAAAATGTCCGCGCCATACTGCCCGTGCGCGATCTTGAAGAGGAGGGCAAGTACATCTTCTTTGCCACGCAAAAAGGTACTGTAAAAAAGACACCGCTCAAGGACTTCTGCAACGTGATGGCACGCGGCATCATTGCGATCGCAATCGATAAAGACGACGACCTGATTTCGGCAGGCTTGACAAATGGCAAGCAGACCATCTTTCTGGCGACGCGCGAAGGCATGGCGATCCGCTTCGAAGAAGAGTATGATCCGGACCGCAACGGAATTGGCTTGCGCCCCATGGGCAGGAATGCGGCCGGCAATAAAGGCATTTCGCTTAAGAAAGGCGACTACGTGATCGGCGCGGCCATTACCGACTCCGACGAAATGCGCGATAAGGAACGCGATGCATGTGCCGCCAAGATTGGCCTGACTGAGAAGCTAGCCGCGCTCCGAACTGCCCTCGCACAGGCCAAAGACGAACTGCAGCAGGCCAGAGAGGCGCGTCGCAATGGGAATAAGGACGACGATTCGCTCAAGGAAGCAGAAAAGATTGCCGAGAAAAAACTTGACGCTTCAGCCAAGGCGCTCAAGAACCTGGATGAGAAGTTGTGCGTGACCCAGTCTCTGATTCTGACCGTCACTGAGAATGGCTTTGGCAAGCGCACAGACGTCGACGAATACCGCCTTACCGCGCGTGGAGCCCAGGGCGTCAATAATCTGAAAGCTACCGCGAAGGTTGGCAAAACAGCATCCATACTACTGGTCAACGAATTCTCCGAACTGATGGTCATCAGCCAGTTCGGCAAGATCATCCGCTGCGACACCAAGACCATCCGCGCCGCCGGGCGCGCCACCCAGGGCGTCCGCATCCTGAACCTGGAGCCGGATGACAAGGTCGCCGCAGCAGTCATCATTCCGGCCGAAGAGCTGAAGGACGACGAACCGACGCTGCTGCAATAAAGAGATGCTCAATTTGCCGGCGAGATCCGGAAACTCACGGGGTAATGCAATATGCCGGCGACCGGAGCCAAACCGCCAGGCGCGACAGACGAAGCAGCCGCGGCGCAAGCCGTGCGCCAGATGTTCGACTCGATTGCGCCTCGGTATGACCTGCTGAATCACGTGCTTTCGGCCAATGTGGATCGCCTCTGGTGGCGCCGCACCGCACGCCGCTTTCGGCCGATCCTCGTCAATCCGGATTCATCAGTCCTCGATATCTGCTGCGGCACGGGCGACATGACCATGGCGCTGCTCAAGCATCGGCCCCACGGCGCGCGGCCAATTCTTGCGGCAGATTTTGCGCGCGCAATGCTGAGCCGTGGCGCACTCAAGTTTGGCGGTCCGGGTATCGGCGCGCGCGCGGCGGGGGCGGCTTACGCGGTCCCGCTGGAGGCGGACGCCCTGCATCTGCCGCTTCAATCCGCATCGCTCGACCTGATCGTGACGGCTTTCGGATTCAGGAATCTTGCCAACTACGAGGCTGGGCTGCGCGAGTTCAACCGTGTACTCAAACCGGGCGGCCAGTTGGGCATTCTTGAGTTCAGCGAGCCAGGGGGCCTGATGGGCAAGGCCTACGCCGTTTACTTTCGGCGCGTGCTGCCGGCCATCGGACGCCTGATCTGCGGGAGTGCCGGCCCCTACAACTACCTTCCCACCTCGGTCGGCAATTTTCCGGCGCCTGCCCAGATGCTGGCGCTTTTGCAGTCCACAGGGTACCAGGAGTGCGCGTGGCAACCGTATACCTTCGGAATCGCCGGGTTGTACACGGCCAAGCGGTCGCTTGTAGTCTAGTAACTCAATGACACGCGCCGCGTCCAGCTCGCCGTTTCTCCATGAGCCAGCGATGACCCTTGCGGAGTCGTCTGCGGAAAAGCAGCGAGTCGCGCGAAATTCCATGCTGGCCGCCGCAACCATGACGCTGCTGAAACTGGCGGCCGGGTTGCTGTCCGGGTCGTTGGGCGTGCTGTCAGACGCGGCCCATTCGGGCTTGGATATGGTGGGCGCGGCACTCACCTTCTTCTCGGTGCAGGTAAGCGATAAACCGGCCGACGAGGATCACACCTACGGCCACGGCAAGTTTGAAAACCTCTCCGCGTTTTGCGAAGCCATTCTCATGGCCGTCTCCTGCGGGTGGATTATCTGGGAAGCGCTCGATCGCATCTTCCGCCACTCAATGGAGCTGCACCACTCCATCTGGCCGGTGCTGGTGCTGCTGACTTCGATCGGCGTAGACCTCTGGCGGTCGCGGCAACTGCGCACGGTTGCGCAGCGCACAGGTTCCCCGGCGTTGGCTACCGACGCATTTCACTTTGCCAGCGACATCTGGGCAACGCTTGCCGTTCTCGCCGGCCTGGGCGCCAGTTGGCTTGGCGCGCGCTATGGAATCGACTGGCTCAAGTATGCCGACCCCTTTGCAGCGGTCGTTGTATCGCTCATGATTCTGCGACTCACTCTGATGCTGGGCCGCGAGACGGTCGCCGTTTTGATGGATGAGGTGCCGGCGGAGACGCGGCGGCAGTTGGTGCGCGAAGTGCAACAGGTGGAGGGCGTGATCGCTGTGGAACAGGCGCGCGTTCGGCGTGCCGGCGCGGGCTACTTCGCCGACCTGACGCTGGCGCTGCCGCGGCGCTTCACCTTCGAGCACACCGGGGAACTTGTGCAGGCGGCTACCGATGCTGTGCACCGCGCGCTGCCAAGGGCCGATGTTGTCATCCACACCGTGCCGCGCGAGGCGCGGGCTGAAAGCGTATTTGACCGGGTGCGGGCCGTGGCCGCGCGCAACAACGTCAGCGTCCATGAACTCAGCGTGCAGTCGCACCACGGAAGGCTGCGCGTCGAGCAGCACGTCGAACTCGACGAGACAATGACGCTTCGCGTGGCGCATGGTTTTGTCAGCGCGCTTGAGGCGGAGATTCTGCGCGAAGCTCCGGAGATTGACTCCGTGCTGACACATATCGAAAGCGAACCGGCCACAATCGAGCAGCCCGAAGAGATGGTCGAAGAAGACCGCAAAATCGAACATGCGCTGCGCGCCGCCGCTCGTCTTTTCCCTGAGATCGTGGACGTGCATGAGATCATGGTGGGCCGCTCGGCCGAGCACATCTATCTTTCGTGCCACTGCACGCTGCCGGACGACTTGCCCATGCAGCAGGTGCACTTGGTGATCACGGCGCTCGAAGACCGCTTCAAACTGGAGTGCCCGGAGGTTCAGCGGGTGACTATCCATCCTGAACCTGTAACGGACAATTTACGATAGAGCGCGAGAGGGTAATCTTGAGGTTCAGGTTTTAGAGAATGATTAGCCGTTCAATCGTAAATTTCTTTCAGGTGGCGTCGTTGCTCTTGCTGCTGGTGGCGGTGGCGCTGCTGGCTGCGATCACTACAATGCATTTCGCCATTCACGGTGCTGAGGTGCAGGTGCCCTCATTGAAAGCCATGACCGTGGCCGACGCGCGCAGTGTGACCGCGGGCCTGGGACTGAAGCTGAATGTGGACAACCGCTACTACTCCGCAGACGTGGCACCGGGTCACATTCTTACGCAGTCGCCTGCGCCGGGAACGGTGGTACGCCGCGAGTGGGAGGTGCGGGTTTCGGAGAGCCTGGGACCGCAGATGGTCGACGTGCCCAACACGGTAGGGAGCTATCAGAGAGTTGCGGAACTGGAGCTGCGCCGCGCAGGACTCGAAGTGGGCGCAACCGCAAAGCTGCCGTTCGCCAACGTGGCGGAGGGAACGGTGCTGGCGCAGGATCCGCCGGCGCATGCACAAGACATCGCGCGACCCACCGTGAACCTGCTTGTGGCTGACGCGGACGACGAGGCGGCCGATGGTTTCGTGATGCCCGACCTGGTTGGATTGCCCGTGGTGACTGCGCAGGGTGCGCTCGCCAAAGTCGGCATCAAGTCTGCCGCACCGCACTATGTAGAGGTTTCCGTGGGACCGATCGGAACCGGCAACGCTCTGCCTGTGCAGCCCGTGAAACCCGGCGCGGTCATTGCGCAGAATCCGTTGCCGGGAGCGCGCGTCGATCAGACTGCAACCGTCAGATTAACCGTAGCAAAGTAGTGAGCAAAGACTTGCAGGAGACGCAAATCATATGGGATTGAGCGAAGAACTGGAGCGGGTTGCACTGCAGGAAAGCGAGCTGCAATTTGAGGGCTTCGACGAACAGATGGCCTGGGAGATTGGGGTGCGTCTGCGTACGATTGCCGAAGAACGCGGCCTGGCAATCGTGGTCGACGTGCGGCGATTCGGTCAGCCTCTGTTTTATGCGGCTCTGAAAGGGACCACGCCGGACAATGTTTCATGGGTGCATCGCAAGAGCAATGTGGTCGCGCGATTCCATCGCAGCTCGTACGGCGTTGGACTGCACATGAAGCTGAAAAACGACTCACTTGAAGCTCGCGGGCTCCCAACGAGCGAATACGCAACGCATGGCGGCTCGTTTCCGCTTGCCGTGAAAGGCGCTGGCATCGTCGGTAGCGTTACGGTCTCCGGACTTCCGCAACGCGCCGATCATGAACTGGTTGTGGAAGCGCTCTGCGGCATTCTTGGCCGCGATTATGCGGAGCTGAAGCTCGGACCGGAATAGCCTGCTGGATCAAGATTCAACGCGCGCGAGTCGGAATGGAATAACCTTCAGGCGGTTCTCTCCATCATTGCGATGAAGAAGCCATCGGTATGAAAGACACCGGGGAGAAGTCGAAGCGCGCCTTTCGAAGTCAGGCAATCACGCAGCCGCATCGCTGCGGATTCAGTCAGGATGCCGCCGCTCTTAAGCGCTTCAATGCAGGATTCGAGCGAAATCAATCTGGTCTTCGGGCTTGCAGTCAACACCGCTTCAACCACCTGCTTGTTCTCCTCCGGCTCCAGCGAACAGGTTGAATAAACCACGCGGCCACCGACTCGCACAGCCCGCATAGCAGCGGAAAGAATCGCTCGCTGCCGCTCTGCCTGGCGCGGAAGGCCTTCTAGTTTCAGCCGATGGCGGATCTCAGGATTGCGGCCCAACGTTCCAGTTCCGCTGCAAGGCACATCGGCCAGCGCAAGATCGAAGACTCCGTCTTCCTTGAGTTCCGTGGCGTCGGCGTGCCGGCATTCAATGCGGTCACCGTAACTGGCGAGTCGCGTCTGCAAATCTTCGAACCGCTGCGCGCTCGACTCGCAAGCAACAATGCGGGCTAGCGGATTGCGCTCGGCGAGAATGAGCGTCTTCCCACCAGGCGCTGCACAGGTGTCGATGATATTTTTTGCTTTTTGGTCGAACCCATCGCGGGCGCGGGCGGCGATCTCCGCCACCAACTGCGAGCCTTCATCTTGAAGGCGGACTCGGCCTTCGCGAAATGCAGCCGTTGCTGTTAAATCTCCGGTGATCACTGTGCGCGCAGTACTCAGCAATTCGCCCGGTTCAAGTTGGATGCCGGCTTTGACAAGCTCTGCTTCGGCCTCCGGTTTGCCAAGTCGAATTGTCAGCGCGGGCTGGCTCTGTCCGTGGCGGCAGATTGTGCGTGCCGCTTCGAGACCGTAAACATTGGCCCAGCGCTCCACCATCCAGGCAGGATGCGCCTGGGCAAGCGCCAGATCCGCGACGGTGTCTTCCGAAGCAACGGCTTTCTGAGCACCAGAGCTCAGCTTGCGAAGCACTGCATTCACCATGCCCGACGCAAACTTGTGTCCCGCCTGCTTGGCCAGTTCGACGCTCTCGTCGATGGCGGCGCGCGCGGGAATGCGATCGAGAAACCGAAGCTGAAACGCCCCCATGCGTAGCGCAATCAGAATCTCCCGATCGAGTTTGGCATTGGGCCGCTTCAGAAGAGTTTGCAGTTCGTGGTCCAGTTGTATCTGCCAACGCAGCACGCCGAGAACAAGCGCCGTTGCCAGGTTGCGATCCGGCTCTGACAGTTCGTTCACAGCCTTGCCACGCAGCAAATCGTCTGAATGCGATTGCCCACGCTCGACGGCCATCAGTATTTGAAATGCAGCCTTGCGTGCATGAGAGATTGGAGGCATCGTGGTCAGCCGAGCCGCGCGTCATCAGCAATCTGCGTTCCGCGCAGGAACTCCGCAGCAGTCAGCCGCTTCTTGCCTTCGAGCTGAACTTCAATCAACTCAAGCCAGGTTTCAGAAGCACATGCAGCGAAAAGCCGATGATTCTCGACGTGAATCTGTCCCGGCTGCACGATCCCCAAAGCAGAGACAGCCGTAGTATCCGCGACCGCCATACGATGCACGATGAGTTTTTTGCCGTCAAGCATAGTGAACGCGCCCGGCCACGGCTGAAATCCGCGCCAGCGGTTGAATAGCTCGTGAGCCGGACGCGCGGTAAAATCCATGCGTCCATCTTCGCGGTTGAGCAGCGGCGCAAACGTGGCTCCCTCGTGGTTCTGCGGCTCCGGCTTTACGGTTCCGTCAGCAAGGCCCTTCAGCGTTTCCACCATCAGCGGCGCACCTGCATGTGCAAGCACCTCGAAAAGGTCAACCGCGGTTTGATGTGGCGCAATCTCAACAGTTTGCTGCAGCAGAATCGGTCCGGTGTCGAGGCCTTCTTCAAGCAGCATGGTTGTATTGCCCGTGTAAGCGTCGCCCATCGCAACCGCCCACTGGATGGGCGCGGCGCCACGATATTTGGGCAGCAGCGAACCGTGCAAATTGATGCAGCCGAGCCTTGGCAGCGCCAGCATCCACGGCGGAATGATGCGGCCATAGGCCACCACAACAATCGCCTCGGGCGCGATGCTCTCAAGCTGCACGCGAAACTCCTGGTTGTTACGAATCTTTTCTGGCTGCACAACCGCGATTCCCCCGGCAAGCGCGGCCTGCTTTACTGGGGGTGCTGTGAGTTGTTGCGCGCGACCGACGGGCCGGTCCGGCTGCGACACAACCAGCGCGATTTCATGCCCCGCCGCGAGCAACGCCTCAAGCGTTGGAACCGCGAAGCCGGGCGTGCCGCAGAAAACGAGTTTCACAGTTTTACCATTCGCCGTCGGCCTGCATCTTGCGAATCTTGCGCAGATTCAGGTTCCTCTTCAGCGCGCTCATACGGAAGAGAAAGAGGACGCCGTCGAGGTGGTCGATCTCATGTTGAAAGGCGCGCGCCAGCAGATCTTCGCCATCCATCTCGAACCACTTGCCGTGCTCGTCCTGCGCGCGGATGCGCACCTTGGCCGCGCGCACAACCTTCTCGCGAATGTCGGGAAAGCTCAGGCAGCCTTCATCTTCATAGAGCTTGCCCTCACTAAAAGTGATCTCCGGATTGACGAGCACCAGTTTGTCTTTGGGATTCTTGCCCATGCTGACATCGATCACGGTGACTCGCTTGGAGGCGCCAACCTGCGGCGCGGCCAGCCCGATGCCCTGGTTGGCATACGTGGTCTCGAACATGTCGGCAACCAGCTTGCGCAGTTCGGCGTTGAATTCGGTAACCGGCTCGCCAGGCTGCGACAAAATCGGCTCGGGGTATTTGACAATCTTCAAAATCATTGTGAGTTGCTAAAAGCTCCGTATCTGTTCGATGTATCCGTCAAAATTTCGTTTCATTTCCAGCATCGAGTCGCCGCCGAATTTTTGCTGCGCAAGGCTTGCAATTGTGAGCGCGACCATGGCTTCCGCCGCCACGCCCGCTGCGGGAACCACGCAAATATCGCTCCGTTCGTAGCTTGCGCTGGTGGCCTCGCGGGTGTCAAAACGCACAGATTCCAACGGCCGGCGCAGCGTCGAAATCGGTTTCAGGTAGCCCCGCACCACGATGTCTTCGCCGTTCGAGACACCGCCTTCAAGACCGCCTGCGTTGTTGTGCGGGCGGGTAAAGCGCGTCGGACTTCCGTTCGGCTGGTCGGCGTAGTGGATGGGGTCGTGGACCTGCGATCCGAACGACTCCGCCGCTGTGACGCCGCGGCCGATCTCGACAGCCTTCACTGCCTGCAGGCTCATCACCGACCAGGCAAGCAGGCCATCGAGCCGCTCGTCCCAGTTGGCATAGGTGCCCAGACCGGCAGGAACGCCGTGCACCACGACTTCAAAGACGCCGCCAACTGTATCGCCCGTGCGCGAGACCGCCTCGACCTCTTCCTTCATGCGTGCTTCCGTCGCCGGATCGACGCAGCTCAGCATCACGTCGTCTTTGGCGGCGACGGCAACAATCTCATCCCAGCTTGCCGTGCGGTCCAGCTCAACGCGACCCACGCGGATCACATGGCTCGACACTTCAATCCCCAGCGCGCGCAGCATCAGCTTGGCAAAGGCGCCTGCGGCCACGCGGCCTGTCGACTCGCGGGCCGAGGCGCGTTCCAGAACATAGCGGGCATCGGGAAAGTTGTATTTGAGCGCTCCGGCCAGGTCGGCGTGTCCGGGTCGCGGAGAAGCAACCGCCTGGTGCTTGGCCGGGTCGCCTGCCGCAACGGGCAGCTTTTCTTCCCAGTTCTTCCAGTCACGGTTCACGATCTCAATCGAAATTGGCGAGCCGATTGTCTTGCCATGCCGCACGCCGGAGAGTACATGCGCTTTGTCGGTTTCAATCTTCATGCGGCCGCCGCGGCCATAGCCCTGCTGCCGCCGCCAGAGTTCGCGGTTCACAAAATCGAGATCGACGGGGACGCCGGCGGGCAGCCCGGAGACGAGGGCGATAAGCGCCTCGCCATGGGACTCACCGGCTGTAGAGAAACGGATCATATTGATTCAATTGTACCGGGAAAAAGCAGGGGTCAGAAATCAGAGACCGTCCAACAATAATTTGCGCCCGCCTAGCGCCCCATCAAAAAAGCGATCTGGGACTGGCTTTCGGCTACGCCCGCCTGGACGCCCGCTTCAGCGTACAGAGCCATCGCCTCGTGCCACAGAAACGTTGCTTCCTCCGGGTCGCCGAGGTCAGCCTTCAGCAGCGCGTAGCCGCGAAGTGCGTTTGCCAGGTCGAGCGGCCAGGCTCCCTCGTATTTGCGATAAATTCCGATAGCTTCTTCATAACAGGTTGCGGCCTTTGCCGGTTGCCCTTGCTCGCGAAAAATATCGGCGACATGCCTGACGGCGTGGGCCAGCAGCAGGGGAACGTCCTGGCCGCGCCGAAGCGCAACTGCGTCCCCATAGTGCGTGAGGGCCAGCGCAGAGTTGCCCATGTCTCTCTCGACCTGTCCCAACCCGGAGAGCGCCTGCGCCAGCAAGAGCCGGTCGTTTGCCTTTCGGCACTTTTCGACCGCCTGGACAAAACAATTTTTCGCATCCACCAGCCGTTTTTCGCCGCGCGCCTGATAGCCGCGCTCCACAAGTTCGGCTGCTGGGTTCGAGATCATTGCGAAAGCTTACCATGCAAGCAACAGAGTTGTCGGCGGCTGACGCATGGGAGAAGAATCCCATGCGTCAGCCGCCCCTTGTCCTCACACCTATTCCCTCTTTCCTGCTTCTCAAATACCATGGAGCCCATGAGCTACTTCCTCTTCAAGACCGAACCCGGCGTTTACTCCTTCGATGATTTTCTCCGCGACAAAGAGACCGTGTGGGATGGCGTGACCAACCCGACAGCCGTGAAGCATCTGCGCGAGATGAAGGCGGGAACGAAGTGGATCTTCTACCACACCGGCGACGAGCGCACAGCGGTCGGCACCGGGACCGTGGTCAGCGTAGACCCCAGCGATCCCAAGGTACCCGTCGTGCGCGTCAAGGTGGGCAAGCGGCTCAAGAATCCAAAGCCGCTGCCCGCTATCAAGGCCGAAAAGCTGTTTGCGAAGTCGCCGCTTCTGCTCATTGGCAGGCTCTCTGTTGTGCCACTCACCAAGGAGCAGTGGGATTGGTTCCTTGCATAAAGGCGAACGGCGGCAAGACTGGCCTGCCGCCGTGCTGGTAAATCTATACCCCAAAAACTTCCGGCTGTTTTTACTTTGCCACCGATCCGAGTGGCCAGACCGTCTTGCCATAAACTTCGTTCAACACCTGCGCCAACCCCGCGTACACAGCCGAGGCGCCGCAGAACAGGCCCACCCATCCTGCAATTTGCCCGATCGCCGCGCTGCCCTGGGCGTCGCCGATCGCCAGAAGAGCGAACAGCAGCGTCAGCGAGCCAAAGACGACCTGCAAGGCGCGGTTCAGACGCAGGGTCCCGATAAAAAGAACGGCGGTGAACAGGCCCCACATGCCCAGATAGGCGGGCATCGCCATTCCCGAGGGTCCGGCAACACCAAGCCCCGCCTTAGGCAAAGTCACCAGCGCCACAAGCGAAAGCCAGAACATGCCATAGCTCGTAAACGCCGTTGCGGCGAAGGTGTTGCCCTTCTTCCACTCCATGATGCCGGCAACCACTTGCGCCAGGCCGCCGTAGAAGATGCCCATCGAAAGAATCATGGAGTCGAGGGGAAAGAATCCAGCGTTGTGCAGGTTGAGCAGGATGGTGGTCATGCCAAAACCCATCAGCCCAAGGGGCGCGGGATTTCCGGTTCTGTCGGGTGCCGGAGCGTCAGACATTGGTTGTCTCCTGAGATGCGGGGAATGAAGCGCCCCGATCATACAGGCCGCAAAGCAACGCCGCCAAGTCAATTTCTATGAAAAATCAGGGGATCTCTCAAGAAGTTGCATAGGGCGCCTGGCTCTTAAGCTCGCTGTCCAATAGCTATTTTTCTTCCCCCAGCCAGCGCCTGGTATTCAGCAGTTGCCGGTTGTCGAGCGACCACACTTTGCCCGTCAACTCGTCCGGTCCTTTGCCTTCGCGCAGCGACTTGTCGAACTCACTGCTCACGGCCTGCATTTTCGCATCCAGATCGTCCACAAAGTTCAGCACCAGCGCCTCGGGAATCATGGGCAGCTTGGGCGAGCCGAACTCCAACTTGCCGTGGTGTGACAAAATCATGTGCAGCACCAGCGTGCGCAGGCGATCGGGAAAGTCCGGCAGCCCGGCGATGGCCTTCTCCACCATGTCGATGCCCATCTGAATGTGACCCAGCAGGGTGCCTTCAATCGTGTAGTCAAAGCCAACTACCCAGCTCAGCTCGCGGATCTTGCCGATGTCATGGAGCACCACGCCGGTGAGCAGCAGGTCGCGGTCAAGCAGCGGATAGTGCGCCGCAACGCGATCGGCCAGGGTCAGCAAACTGACAACGTGCTCCAGCAATCCGCCTAGCCATGCGTGATGCAGTTGGCGCGCCGCAGGTGCTTCGCGGTAGGCGGCCGCGATCGCTGGATCGTCGAGGATTGCGTGGAGTAGCCGCTTGAGGTCGGGGTTGCGCAAGCTCTCTACGCTCAGCTGAAGCTGGCTCCAGAGCGCGGCAATGTCGTAGGTGGTCGAGGGCAGCAGGTCGGTCCTGTCCACCTCGCCCGATTGCGCCAGGCGGAGCTGGTCGATCTTCATCTGCAGCCGGTCGTCGAAACGCGAGGCGCTGCCGCGCGCCTTCACAATATCGCCCTTCTCGAAATCCTTGGCGATGCGGGGATCGCCGAGCTCCCAGATGCGGCCTTCAAGCTGGCCGGTCTTGTCGCCGAGAATCAGGCTGAGATAGGGCTTGTTCGTCTTGGTTGTGCGCTGCTGCTTGGCGAGGACAAGAAAGTAACCATCGAAGAACTTTCCTTCGTCGAAGGTCGCGAGATCGGCAATATAGATGTCTTTCATTCTGCCGAGAAGATTAACGCACTTGGGCGCCATTGCCAAAAACGAAGCGGGCCTGGAAGCAGATTCCAGGCCCGGCGGTTATTCAGAATCAGCAGGCTATTGTTGCGCTGGAGGCGCTGGGGCCGGTGCTTCCTGGTTCTGCGGCGCAGGCGCCGGAGCTCCCGGCTCCTGGGGCGCAGGCGTAAATTGCGGCGCTGGCTTCGCGGAATCAGCCTCTTTTTTGCGGTTGGCCAGGCGCGTCTTTTCGCTTTCGGTCGTGGCCTTCTTCTTCTTTTTTGAAGCCGTATCGCCTGCCAGTCCCAAGGGACCAGACTGCGTTGCGCGATCGGCAACTTCGGCGGCATCCGGCGCTTCGGGAGTCAGCGCATCGGGCTGCAGCCCCTTTTGCTTGGCCTGTTTTGGCTCCCTGGCATGCGCGCTGAAGCGAGTTTTTGTTGTCGGTGCAACCGGTTCCAGCGGATTGACGGGCTCCGCGCCAGCAGCCGCCGTCTCGGGGAGGGCGCCTGCATCTTCAACCGAGCCATTCGGCTCCGAGGGCAAAGTTTCGCGGGGCTTTTGCCCAAAGCGAATTTTTTCCTTCTTGCCAGGCTTTTCGATGGCCGGGCCGGCCTTCTTGCCGTGCTTTTTCGTCCTGACGGCGCTTGCCTTTACCAATGCCGGGGCTGGTGAAGCAGCAGCCTGGGCCTGCGGCGATTTCTGGCGGAATGTATGTGTATTCTCGCGGAAGCGTACGCGCTCGACCTTCGCCTTTTTCTTCGGCGCGGGCGGCGTATAGGCGCTGTACACCGGCTTGGTTTCATTGGGGCTCGCACCGGAATCAACATAGCCGGGCTTGATGTCGATGAAGGCTTCTTCGCGCATCTTGGTCAGATAGGCGCGAATCGCCGGCTCCATCCGGCTCATGTAAAACGCATCCTCGACCTGCGGCTCAACCTCCTTGAACGGGCGCGGGCCGCCGGCGACATGCTGAACGACTTTGAGAATAATGTAGCCCTGGCGAGTCAGAATTGGATCGGTGAACTCTCCAGTCTTCAGCGGGAAAACCTTATCCTCGAGCAACTTGGAAAGAGCGCCTCTTTGATATTGCCCAAGATCGCCTCCCTGGGCCGCCGTAGACCCGTCGCTGAACGACTTGGCAAGCTGGGCGAAATCGCCGCCCGCATGGAGCCGCGCCTCGATGTCGTCCGCCTTGGCCTTGGCTGCTGCCTGCTTGGCCGGATCGCTGGCGCCGGCTGTGCCGGTTGAGATAAGGATCTCGCTCAGGCTCACGCTCTCCGGCTGCATGTAGTCCTGCTTGTGCTGCTCGTAATAGCGCTCAGCCTCGCCGGGCGTGAACCGGATCTCCTGGCCTACCTCCTGGCGCATCACTTCCTGGGTAATGATCCCATTTCGAATATTGGCTTTGAAGTCCTCGAAGCTGACGCCCTGTTCCTGCGCCGCCTTCTCCAGGTCTTCCATGGTGGCAAGATGATATTGCTTGCGAATCTCGTCCAGATGCTGGACCAGTTCGGTATCGCCCGTAATCCCCAATTCCTTGCCCTTGGAGAGCCACAATTGCTGGTCAATCAGGTTGCGGAGCAGATCTTTGTGGGACGCGGAGATCTCCTGCAGCGTCTGGGCGCCGTGCTGGCGCGCCTCCTGGTCCACTTCGGCCATCGCGCGGTCGTAGTCTGAGCGGGTGATGATCTGGTCGTTTACCCGGGCGATGATGTCCTCGACCGTCGTGCCCCCGTACGGGCTCTGAGGCGCAACATTGCTCTGGGCATGCGCCGGGGCGGAACTTGCGAGCAGCGCCGTACCAAACACGATCGCTGCGGGAATGCTAAGGAATCTTGAGGTCATAAGGTCAGCACACGCCAGGCGCACGAAAACACCACCTGAAGCATAGACGTCATTGTAAATGGCTGGGCAGCAGGTGCGCGATTCCCGGCCCGATTTTGGCCTCAATCCCTGCCACAGGCCGCCCTTCGCCCGCTGGCCGCAAGACTTCCCACTACTCAGACTCCCGCGCCCTGTCTGAAATTCGCCCTAAGCGCAGCATTCCATTAGGGCCCCCAAATTCACCCTTACTAAGGTGTGGCCGCTACCCGATTCGTCTCTCCCGGAGTCAAACAATGCGGTGCTATACTTTAGCCCTAGACGGCTCTGCGGAGCGCCCGTTAGCGGTATGCCAATTTCCTTAGCCTTGCCGGTTTTGGGCAAGGCCAATTTTTATCGGGAAGCAATGCTGCCGGTCACGGCCGCCTGAGACCCGGCCAATTGGAAAGCCGCCGAGGGGTTCCATGCCGCACTCGCCGTTCGGAGGTTCTGTCCGCTTATGACTCCCCGCGCCCGCCGCGCACTTTTCACCGTAGTCCTGTTTTTCGCCGTCTGCGCAGTCGTTGGCAGCGTGTTGCAGCGCAGAGTTGGCGCGCAGTCCGCGACAGACGAGAGCCAGCTCCGCGACAGCCTCAAATCGTTTACCGACGTTTATGCGCTGGTGGAAAAGAACTACGCCGAGCCCATCGATGGAGACAAGGCTGACACGGCCATCTACGACGGAGCCATCCCCGGCATGCTCCGCGTTCTCGATCCGCACTCCAATTTCTACGATCCCAAGGCCTACGCCCGCTTGCGCGAAGATCAGCGCGGCCACTACTACGGCGTGGGCATGGTCATCCAGCAGCAGGGCAACAAGGTTTATGTCATCACGCCCTACGAGGACACGCCCTCCTACCGCGCCGGCATTCATCCCGGAGACATCATTGCCGCCGTCGACGGCAAACCCACCGATGGCTGGACCTCCGACCAGGTTGCCAAGGCGCTGAAAGGCCCCAAGGGAACTCACGTCCAGGTAACGACGGTTCGTGTGGGCCAGGCGGCTCCGCTGGTGTTCGACTTGATCCGCGACGAGATTCCTCACCCCTCCGTGGACTTGAAATACGAGATTCGGCCGGGCATCGGCTACATCCATCTCACCCAGTTCCAGGAGACCACCGGCGACGAGATGACCGAGGCCATCAACAGCTTTGGCGACTTGAGGGGCCTCGTGCTTGACCTGCGCAACAACCCTGGCGGACTGCTGAGCCAGGCTGTCGATGTCTGCGACCATCTGCTTGCCAAGGGACAGGGAATCGTTTCGCAGCGCGGGCGCGCCTACCCTGACCAGAACTACACGGCCACGCATGGCAATGGCGGCAAGACCTTCCCCATCGTTGTGCTGGTCAACCGCGGCACGGCCTCGGCCGCAGAGATCGTCTCCGGCGCTTTGCAGGATCACGACCGCGCGCTGATCGTCGGCGAAACCACGTTTGGCAAGGGCCTGGTGCAGACTGTCTATAACCTGAGCGAGAATACGGGCCTCGCGCTCACCACGTATCACTACTACACGCCGTCCGGCCGCCTGATCCAGCGCAACTACACCGGCGTCTCGCTCTACGACTACTACTACAACCACGCCGGCGCGCTGCCTTCCAACTCCACCAACCAGGAAGTCAAGCTCACCGACTCTGGACGCACGGTCTACGGCGGCGGCGGCATCACGCCTGACGAAAAAATCGATACCCCGCAAGCCAATCACTTCCAGGAAGAACTCCTGGGCAGGGATGTGTTCTTCAAGTTCGCGCCCCTGTATGTTTCGACCCACACCGTCGACAAGAACTTCCAGGTTGACGATGCGGTACTGGCCGAATTCAAGAAATACCTCACCGGCCAGAGCATCGATTGGACCGAACCGCAGATCGACGGCGTGAAGGATTGGCTCAAAACCCGCATCAAGGAAAAGATTGTCACCATCCAGTTTGGGCAGTTGCAGGGTTTGCGCGTTCTTGCCGACTGGGACCCGGAGATTCAGAAGGCAGTGACCTATCTGCCCGAAGCCCAGGCACTGGAAGACACCGCTCACAAGGTGCTCGCCGAAAAGGCCATGGCGCGCAACGCCGGTGCGCAGGGCGTTCCAGTACAGCCGTAGCGCTGGCATTCCAATCTTCAAACAAGAACGGCCGTCCCAAGGGGGCGGCCGTTTTCATTTCTTATTCTTCTATCGCTGGGTTCTCAAGCCGCGAAGGTTTTGTTACTCGCCGTCTGGTCGCCAAGCCCCGCGAGCAACCCGGCAACGGAAATGTCCTCGTCGAGCGCCGCCCAGTGCAAGCCGCGGCTCGTGATTCTGACCTTCTCGCGCTCATCCGGAGTGCTGTTGAGCAGGCGCGGGAACCATGCCAGCGGAACGCCAATGGTTCGACCATCGCTCAGGTCGACCCACATGCTGTCAGAGTCGAAACGGACGCGCTTTGCGCTAACTGAAGAACTCATTCCATGACCTCTCATAGTCGACCAATTGTTTGGCGGTAAGGAAATGGCCGTCCCTAACGACGGCCGTTATTGTTTACTCGTCTAGCAATCACTCAAACGCCGGCAACCCAGCCAACGCCATCGCAATCTCCTCCGCCGGATACTCGTAGTTCTCCAGCTTCCCTGCCTGGTACGCGATGTAGCTCTGCATGTCGAAGTGCCCATGGCCGCTCAGGTTGAACAGGATCGTGCGCGCCTTCCCCTCTGCCTTGGCTTCCATCGCCTGCCGGATAGCCTCGGCAACCGCGTGGTTCGCCTCCGGCGCAGGAACAATTCCCTCAGCGCGCGCAAACTGAATTCCGGCCGCGAAGGCATCCAACTGCTGCACGGTCACCGCGTCCGCAAGACCCAGATCCAGCACGTGCGAAACCAGCGGCGCCATGCCGTGATAGCGCAAACCGCCGGCATGGATTCCCGGCGGAATGAACGTGCTGCCCAGCGTGTGCATCTTCACCAGCGGCGTCAGGTGGCCTGTGTCGCCAAAATCGTACGTAAAACGGCCCTTGGTCAGGCTGGGGCAGGCCGCCGGTTCCACGGCAACGATGCGCGCGCTGCTCTGGCCCTTCAGTTTGCGGCCGATGTACGGCATTACCAACCCCGCAAAATTCGATCCGCCGCCCGTGCATCCGATAATCACATCCGGATCGTCACCGGCCAGCGCCATCTGCTCAATCGCTTCCTGCCCGATCACCGTCTGGTGCAGCAGCACGTGATTCAACACGCTGCCCAGCGCGTACTTGGTATTCGGGTCCTTCGCAGCCACTTCCACGGCTTCCGAGATCGCAATCCCCAATGACCCGTTCGAATCAGGATGTGCGGCAAGAATGGCGCGGCCCGATTCCGTCTCCATGCTCGGGCTGGCCGTCACCGAAGCGCCGAAGGCTTCCATCAGCGCGCGGCGATAGGGCTTCTGGTCGTAGCTCACGCGCACCATGTAGACCTTGCAGTCCAGGCCGAAGAAGGAGCACGCCATCGACAGCGCCGAACCCCACTGCCCCGCGCCCGTCTCCGTCGATAGATGCTTCGTGCCTTCCTGTTTGTTGTAGTAAACCTGCGCAACGGCCGTGTTCAGCTTGTGCGACCCGGCCGGGCTCGTGCCCTCGTATTTGTAGTAAATGTGCGCCGGCGTGTCGAGCGCCCTCTCTAACCTACGTGCGCGGTAGAGCGGCGATGGACGCCACTGCGCATAAATCTGCCGCACCTCTTCGGGAATCTCGATTTCGCGCTCGGTGCTGACTTCCTGCAGAATCAGGCTCATCGGAAACAGCGGGGCAAGATCGTCGGGACCGATGGGTTTGTGCGTGCCGGGGTGCAGCGGAGGCGCCATCGGCTTGGGCAGATCGGCAGCCACGTTGTACCAGACACGAGGAATGCGATCCTGCGGCAGATTGAATTGAATTGTATCCATGCGCAACATTCTATCAGCGGTTTTTGCTTTCCGGCTTCTGCCGCGGGTCGGATCGGCGGCTCGTTCCTCTGTAGCCGCCGTCACAGCGCCGCCCCACGGGCAAGCGAGTAGGCTCGTGATCGTAGTCGAGGAGAAAAGCTCATGCCGTTGATCGCCGCGGAAAACGAAATCACCGCAAAGAATCTGCTGGCCGCTTTTGAAGGCGAGTCCAATGCGTTTGCCAAGTATGTCGCTTTTGCCGCCAGGGCCGACGCGGACGGGTTGCATGGAGTCGCCAGCCTGTTCCGTGCCGCCGGCCGCGCCGAGCAGATTCACGCCGCCAATCACGCCCGCGTTATCAAGCAACTTGGCGGCGATGTGCACTGCGAGATTCATAAAGTCGAAGTGAAAACCACGCTTGAAAATCTCAAGACCGCGCTCGGCGGCGAACAGTATGAGGTCGACGTCATGTATCCGGAGTTTATTGCCGAGGCGACAGCGCGCGGGATCGCGGTTGCCGTGCGCACCTTCACCGGCGCGATGGAAGCGGAGAAGACCCATGCCCGGCTTTATGGCGAGGCCATTGCGCTGCTCCAGGGCGGCAAGGTCGATTCCTGGATCGGAACGGCGCGCGACTTCTACGTTTGCCCGGTCTGCGGCTACACCTCTGAGACCGAAGAGGAGCACGAGCGCTGCCCGGTCTGCAATTGCCCCTGGGAAAAATTCGAGATCGTCCGGTAGAGGACTTCAAAGTATCCTCACTTGCAGGCGCCCCAGGGTCGAGTTTTGACCTACTGGGGCGCTTCACTTTTTGAGGCATAATATTTTTCTTGACATAATGTATTAGTCTTATAGTACACTGTTTTTGCGATGAACCCAAGGCCTTCTCCCACCCGCTTCCGCTTTCAACTTGACCTCCATAGCGGGGTACCGGCCTATCGCCAGGTCATCGACCAGGTGCGCGGCGGAATGGCTGCAGGCCAGTTGGCGCCGGGCGATCAGTTGCCCACCGTGCGCCAGCTTGCCGTTGACCTGGCCATCAATCCCAATACCGTTGTGCGCGCCTACCGCGAGCTCGAGCTTGGCGGCTTGCTTGAGACACAGCAGGGCACGGGCACCTTTATAAGCACTCAGAAGATCAAGCGGGCCGAAGTGGAACGCGAGCGGCAACTGGCGCAGATCGTCGCCGACTGCGTCTCGCGCGCCGGCGCGGCTGGATTCACTGTGGATGAACTAATCAAGGAGCTGCGCGGCTTAGCGACAGAGCCGGGGCGAAGGAGATAACCGACATGGCAAGAACTCAAGTTGTTCCAAGAAACAGGGTAGCGGTGACGGCATTCGTTGTATGTCTGGGCGCCGGCGCCGTTGGCAGCACAATTCTTCACCATCCTGCGCCGGCGGTTGCAGGCCTGCTCGTCGGCCTCTATTTTCTTTTCGCCATCCAGGTGGTGCAGCCATGGGAGCGCGTGGCTTTGATGCGGCTGGGCCGTTACGCTGGGCTGCGCGGACCGGGGTTCTTCCATATCGTTCCGGTCATCGAGTCCACCAGTCCAATCGTCGATCAACGCATAAGAGTGCACAGCGTTTCGGCCGAGTCGACGCTCACGCGGGATACGGTTCCGGTGAATGTGGACGCAAATATGTTCTGGATGGTGTGGAACGCAGAGAAGGCGATCCTGGAAGTGGAGAACTTTAACGAGGCCGTGAACATGAGCGCACAAACGGCGCTTCGCGAGTCCATCGGCCGCCACGAACTGGCGCAGATGATCACCGAGCGCGAGATGATGGGCCGCGAGTTGCAACGCATCCTCGACGAAAAAACCAACCCATGGGGCATCACGATTCAATCCGTCGAGATCCGCGACGTACGAATTCCGGAGACCCTGGAGAACGCTATGTCGCAGGAAGCGCAGGCAGAGCGCGAGCGCCGTGCGCGCGTGATCCTGGGTCAGGCAGAAGTGCAAGTCTCCGATCAGTTCGCCCAGGCCTCGCGCGTCTACAGCGAGAACCCCGGCGCTCTGCATTTGCGCGCCATGAACATGCTGTATGAAGCCATCAAGGAAAAAGGCTCGATGGTCATCGTCCCCTCGTCGGCAGTCGAAACCATGGGTCTCGGCGGAACATTGGCCACGGCTGCAATCGCAAAACAGTAGCCCCAGGAGGTTGAATCATGAAAATGAGAGTCTGTGCTTTCCTCGGTGCTGCACTCCTGTTCGCCGCAGCATCTCAATCCCAATCCGCGAACCAGGCCACCTGGCTCGGTGTGTGGCAAGGTGAGTTGAATGGGCAACCCAGCGCAACCCTTACACTTGCCGACGACACAGGAGTGCTTGGCGGAACCTTAGTCCTAAACCGCATTAAGAACGAAGGTGGGCAAGCTCGCATCGTCGCAGTGGAGCCTCACGTTTTGCTTGATCCGCGCGGCAACGGCGATGGGCTGGCATTTCAGTGCAGGAAGCCGAACGGCGGCGTGTTGAATTTCTCAGTCAAGCTCGTCGCCGCGAATAAGGCAACTATCCATTGCCTGAACTGCGGCCCAGACGCCCCGACCGTGGAGATTGTCCGGGCGAAATAAGCGAGCCGTGCGACCCGGGTCGTATCGACGTGAAGGATTGGCCCCTATATGTCGATGCGACCTACGGCTCGTCGTTAAAGATCCCAATCTCCAGCTTGCCCCCCTCGGCGAGCCGTGCGCGGTACATTCCGGGAGTGTTGAAGCTCCACGCCATCTGGCCATCGGGCGCAATCGCAATCACGCCGCCGTCTCCCTTGAGCCCGGTCAGTTCCGTGTGGATGACCTCATCGACCGCGGCCTGCAACTTCATGCCCTTGTATTGCACCAGCGCGCAAACGGTCCGCGCCACCGTCAGTCGAATAAAAAACTCGCCCGTCCCCGTCGCGGAAACGGCGCATGATTGATTCGATGCGTAGGTACCGGCGCCTATGATCGGCGAATCGCCCACGCGGCCCCATCGCTTGCCTTCTGTTCCGCCGGTTGAAGTTCCCGCAGCCAGGTTGCCGGCGCGGTCAAGCGCCACCACGCCCACGGTCCCAAACTTGTGCGCATCGGACGGTTCAATCTCCGCCACCGGTACGGCTGGCGCGGGCGGCGCGCCGGCGGGCCGCGGCGGAATCGGCAACCCTTCCTTCTTCAGTTGCTTCACAAGCGATTGCCAGCGGCGCTCGGTAAAGAAATAACTGGGGTCAACTTGCTCCAGGCCCGCATAGACTGAAAACTCGTCCGCGCCCTGCCCCACAAGAAACACGTGCGGCGACTTCTCCATCACCGCGCGCGCCAGGCTGATGGGATGGCGCGCGCGTGTGACGTCGCCCACGGCACCGGCCTTCATATTCGAGCCATCCATGATCGCCGCGTCCAGTTCATTTTTGCCGTCGGCCGCAAAATCTGCGCCACGCCCCGCGTTAAAAAGCGGGTCATCCTCCAGAATGCGAATCGCCGCCTCGACCGCGTCGAGCGATGTGCCGCCGCGATCCAGAACCTGCGCGCCCGCCTCCGTAGCCTGGGTCAGCGAAGCGCGATATGCTGCCTCGGTTGTCGGATTCATCTTTGCGCGTTCAATAATTCCTGCGCCGCCATGGACCACGATCGCCCAAGGATGAGCTTTTGCCTGTTGCGCGTTGCCCGTGCCGGCAATTGTTACCGTCATAATCGCTCCGTAAAAAAGTTTGCGAATTTCACTAGTCATTCTCATGCGGGTACCATCGCTGATTCATTCAATGTTAGCTCCCTGCGCGGCAGATTGTTTTTCTCGCGCCTGTTTCTCCGTTAATATCGCATTCAATGAATACCCGTGCGCGCTTTTTCACTTCCCTTCTCCTGATTGCGGCTTTTGCCCACGCGGCCTCGGCGAAACCACGCCCGATTCGCGTTAAAGTCGTCGTTGTGGCCATGTTCGAGCAAGGCACCGACACAGGCGACGAACCCGGCGAACTGCAGTACTGGGTCGAGCGCGACCACCTGGACAAAATCTATCCACTCCCCGCCGCCTACCACCCCGTGCGCATGAACAGCGACGGGGAGATGGCAGTCCTTACCGGACCGGGAACGGCGCATGCGGCATCCACCATCATGGCCGTGGGCCTTGACCCGCGCTTCGACTTCAGCCACGCTTACTGGCTTGTCGCTGGCATCGCCGGCGGTTGCCCGGACCGCGTCTCCCTCGGCTCCGCGCTATGGGCCCGTTGGATTGTCGACGCAGACCTCGGCTACGAAATCGATGCGCGCGAAATTCCATCCGATTGGTCTACAGGCTATATCCCATTTGACAAAAGCAAACCATTCGAGCAGCCCGCCGCTCCCCGTCCGGGACAGATGTACGCGCTCAATGCGCCTCTCGCGCAGTGGGCCTTCAACCTGACGCGTGATACGCCGCTCGAAGACTCCGATCACCTGAAGGAGATTCGCAGTGGCTTTGACGGGGCAGCGGCCGAACGCCCTCCCTTTGTTGGTTTGGGTGACGAAATATCGTCCTCTACTTATTGGCACGGCAAGCTCCTGGATGCGTGGGCCGCAGAATGGATGCGCTACTTCACCGGCGGCAAAGGCGAGTTCGCGACCACGGCGATGGAGGATACCGGAACTCTTCAGTCGCTCGAATTCCTGGCCAATGCCGGCCGCGTCGATCTGAAGCGCGTGCTGGTGCTGCGCGCCGTAAGCAACTTCGACCGCCAGCCGCGCGGCCTCACGGCGTCCGAGAGCCTGGCTCGCCAGCGCATCGGCAAATACGCCGCCTATCTGCCATCCCTTGAAGCCGCATACAAAGTGGGCCATGTGGTGGTGAACCAATTGCTGACCCATTGGCCGCAATACGAAGCAACAGTTCCCGCAGCTGCCGCTTCGGAAACGATCCGGCCCTAGAAGTCGCCATCGGGCCGACAAGCGGGAACAACTCTTTAGCGTCCGCCGTCCGCGAAGGACAGTTGGCGAAGGTTAGCCTGACAGTGGAGAATGCTTGGGTTATGCAAATCCTGAACTGGTTGGCGCCTTGCGGCTGCCAACGTGGAGTTCGCTCCGCCAAAGCATTGCCGCACGGCGATCATGCCATGACACGCGAGGAACTCGAATGAAGCTCAACATCGCAACGCTCGCCGTAGTGACTGTCGTCGTGATCTTGTTTGCCATGCACGCCATGAGTCTTCCCTGGACCATTCCACGCATTGCCGGGCTGGCCATCGCGGGTCCGTCGTTTGTGCTCTTCGTCCTGGCGCGCATGCAACTCGGGGAGGCCTTCAGCGTAGAAGCCAAAGCGACAAAGCTCGTCACCACCGGCCTCTATTCGCGCATCCGCAATCCGATCTATGTCTTTGGCGCGTTGTTGCTTGCAGGAGTGATCATCTGGCTCGATAAGCCCTGGCTGTTGCTTTGCCTCGCTGCCCTGGTTCCCCTCCAGGTCGTCCGCAGCAGAAAAGAAGAGAAGGTGCTCGCAGAGAAATTCGGCGCCGCCTACCAGGAGTACAAACGCCAAACATGGTTCTAATCGAGTAAGTTCTCAAAGGTAACGCCAAGCGTCCATTCCCCGACGCTGATCATGCAAGAGAAGGAAAGCGCAATGCACTCTGTTTGGTTAGGCGAGTTTATGGGCACGCTGGTCCTGGTGCTCCTGGGCACCGGCGTATGTGCCAACGTGACGCTGCGCAAGTCCTATGCGGCCGACGCAGGCTGGATGGTGATCACCACCGGCTGGGCGCTGGGCGTGCTATGTGGCGTGCTTGTGGCGCAGGCCTTCGGCAGCTCCGGTGCACACCTCAATCCCGCCATCACGCTCGCTTCGGCAGTGATCAGCGGGAACTATTCGCAAGTCCTTTATTATTGGTCGGCGCAACTGCTGGGCGCCATGAGTGGCGCGACGATCATGACTCTGCATTTCGCTCCTCACTGGAAGCTCACGCCCGATCCTGCCGCCAAACTGGGCATCTTCTGCACCAGGGGCGCGGTCGACAATCCTCCGGCAAACTTCGTCAGCGAAGTCATTGGCACCATGGTGCTGGTTGTCGTGGCCGGCGCAATCTTCTCGCACGGCGTCTCCATGACCGGGCCCGCGGCTGGCCTGGGTCCGTGGCTGGTATGCAGCCTGGTGTGGGGCATCGGCCTCTCGCTGGGTGGAACGACGGGCTACGCCATCAACCCGGCACGCGACTTTGGACCACGGCTCATGCACGCGCTGTTGCCCATTCCCGGCAAAGGCGGTTCAAACTGGCAATATGCGTGGGTTCCGATTCTGGGCGACCTGACGGGCGGTGCGCTCGCAGGTTTGCTGCTGCACTACGCGCATCTTTAGCGACGCGGGCCAGTCTTTATTCCAAAAAAGAAGCTGCAACCGACAGCGCCGCGATCGCCGCTGTCTCCGCGCGCAGAATGCGCGGCCCCAGCGTAGCCAAGCGCCAGCCGTTCGCATCAAACAGCGCTTCTTCCGCCGGAGCCCATCCGCCTTCGGGCCCAATCGCAATCTCCAGCGCCGGCATCTCTTCTCCGGCAGCATCCACGGCCTCTTCAATCAGCCGGCGTAGTGTCGTCGTGCGCTCTTGCTCGGCAAGAACAATGCGAACGCTCTTCGATGCAGCGCGCACCCGTTCGGCAAGCGGAGCCGGGCTGTGGATAACAGGTACATCTGAACGGCGCGACTGCTGCGCTGCCTCATGCGCGATCCTCCGCCAACGCTCGGCGCGCTTTTCAGCTGCCTGGGCCAGGTGCTTCTCCGTCCGTTGCGCGATCACCGGCGCCACTGCGAGCACGCCGAGTTCGGTTGCTTTTTCGATCGCCCACTCCATGCGATCGAATTTATAAACGGCCATCACCAGCGTCACCGGCAGCGCGGGATCGGCCTCAACCTCGCTAACCAGGTTGAAGCGAACTTCATCCGGCGCGACCGCCGCAACCTCGGCATGAAACACATGGCCGCCCGCAACCACATCCGCTTCCATGCCCGGCTCCGCGCGCAAAACACGCGCCAAGTGTGCGGCCTGCGCGCCTGTTATCGATGCAGTGGCCTCGTCCCAATGTTCGGCAATCCAGCGGCGTCGTGTCATCGTCTCAGGTCTCGTTCCCTTCTCAACAAGTCTAGTCCTTCCCCAGAAACACCAAGGGGGACGCTTGATGCGCCCCCCTTGAGTGTTGCCTTTTTGTTGGTCGGACCGCAACTACTTCTTCTTCGCGGCCTTCTTTACGGCTTTCTTCGCTGCCTTCTTCGCAGGTGCCTTCTTGGCTGCTTTCTTAGTTGCCATTTGCCTATTCTCCCTTTTCGATGGGTTGCATCGATTCTGCAATATTAAATTGCAGTTGATGAATGTATAGATTTATGTTGCATCAGTGTCAAGAAAAAAACGCATAAGGAGTGGAAAAATCGTCAACAATTTTTTGCGCCTCATCGCGGACCAAAACAAGAAATTCGAAACTATCAATCGCGATTCGCACTTCATTCGAGATTGCCGACGCAAATCAACACGCGCGAACACTCGAGCACTGCGCATGACGACACTCTCTCCTCAACACTCAATTCGATTCAACGCAAGCCCCGCAAGGCTTGTTTCCTTATACCGCGACTGCATATCGAGACCCGTGAGATACATCGTGCGGATCACCTGATCGAGTGAGACCTTATGTTCCGCGGACTCGTTGAGCGCAATGCGCGAGGCCTGCACTGCCTTGGCCGCGCCCATTGCATTGCGCTCGATGCAGGGAATCTGCACCAGTCCACCAATTGGGTCGCAGGTCATGCCGAGGTTGTGTTCCATCGCAATTTCAGCGGCATGCTCCACCTGTCCGTTGCTGCCGCCGAGCGCAGCCGTCAGGCCTGCCGCCGCCATCGAACACGCAACCCCCACCTCGCCCTGGCAGCCAACCTCCGCCCCGCTGATCGAGGCATTCTCCTTATAAAGGATGCCGATGGCCGCCGACGTCAGGAAGAAACTCACCATTCCCTCGTGATCCGATTCAGAGATAAACCGGTTGTAATAGTGAGCCACGGCGGGAACCACGCCGGCTGCGCCATTGGTGGGCGCGGTCACCACGCGGCCACCCGCGGCGTTCTCTTCGTTCACCGCCATCGCATAGACCGTGACCCAGTCAAGCGGAGCCAACGGGTCGCCCCGTAAGCCTGTCGCTTCTTTCTCCCGGAGACGAGCGGCCAACTGGTGCGCGCGTCGACGCACCTTCAGGCCTCCGGGCAAAATTCCTTCGGCCGCAATGCCGCGCGCCACGCAATCCTGCATCGCTGCCCAAATGCGGTCAATGCCCGCGCGCACTTGCTCGACCGGAGACTGTTCCAGGTTGTGCGAAACCAGCGCGCACTCATTCTCAAGCATGAGTTGGCTGATGGAGAGTTCGTTCGCTTCCGCCAAGCTCAACAATTCCGCTGCGCTGTGAAAGGGAAACGGGACGGCGGCCTGGCGCTGATCCGGAGTGGTTGGCTTGCCTTCTGTGCCGGGCGCAACGTCTTCCGTAATAAACCCGCCGCCAATCGAGAAAAACGTGCGCTGCTCGACAATCGCGCCCCCTGCATCGAAAGCTGTTAGACGAAGTCCGTTGGGATGCTCGGTTGGGGCGCCGGGCGGAAACATTTGATCGCGATGAAACAGGAGGTCGGTCGTTTCGTCGAACTCGATGGAGCGAACGCCCGCCAGCTTCACCCGCCGTGCTGCGCGAATTCCATTAACCATCTCTTCCATCAACGCAGGATCGACCGTTGCCGGCTCATTGCCCGCCAGGCCCAGCAAGACTGCTCGATCCGTCGCGTGACCGTGGCCCGTCAAAGCCAGCGAGCCGTAGAGGTCCGCTTTCACGCGCTGGACGCGGTCGAGTTGTCCGCTGCTCGCGAGCTCGGACGCAAACCGGCATGCCGCGCGCATCGGCCCCATCGTATGCGAGCTCGATGGGCCAACTCCGATCTTGTACAGATCAAACAGGCTCGTCGTCACGAATCCGATTCTACCCCTGTTCGACTCTCTTCAGGTTTCTCCAGCCACTCGGCATCCGCGCTCATCGGCAGCGGCTGTTGGGGGCCAAGACTCTCGGGCGAGAGCGCGGGGGTATGAGATTCTCCAGTGCAACCGGGCTGCTTGCCAAGCGCCCGAAACATCGGTGACCCCTGACACCTGATCCCTGCCCCCTGCGTCTGGTACACTCGCTGCACCTTTGGGCCATGCTATTTAAAGTTCTCAGCGCCGCAGTCTACGGAATTGACGCCAACCTCATCGACGTTGAGGTGGACTATAGCGGCACGGTCGCTGAGAAGGAAGTCTTCCACACCGTTGGCCTCCCCGACGCGGCAGTCCGCGAAAGCCGTGACCGCGTTCGCGCCGCGATCAAGAACTCCGGCTACAGTATCCCGCCCACCTTCATCACCATCAACCTGGCGCCTGCCGACCTCAAGAAAGAGGGCTCGGGCTTCGACCTGCCCATCGCCGTCGGACTTCTCGGCGCCTACGGTGCGCTGCGTAAGGACGACCTGGCCCAATTCCTCCTCGTTGGCGAGCTCGGCCTCGACGGCAGCCTTCGGCCCATCCCCGGCATGTTGCCGGTTGCTATCCTGGCGCGCGAAAAAAATATTCCCAACCTCATTCTGCCGGCAGCCAACGCCGCCGAGGCCGCCGTGGTCGAGGGCGTTAACGTCTATCCCGTCTCCTCGCTCCTCGATGTCATCGAGCTCCTCAACACTTCAGTCGTCGGCGTCATCCAGCGCGAGCCTTATCGCGTCAACACCCAGCAGTTGCTCGGCGAATTGCAGCACTTCTCCGTGGACTTTTGCGATGTCCGCGGCCAGCAGACCGCCAAGCGCGCGCTCGAGGTTGCCGCCGCCGGCAGCCACAACATTCTCATGATCGGGCCCCCCGGCTCGGGCAAAACCATGCTGGCTAAGCGCCTGCCTTCCATTCTGGCGCCGCTTACTTTTGAAGAAGCTCTCGAGACAACCAAGATTCACTCCGTCGCCGGCGTCCTCGATGCGGCTGCCGGCCTGGTTACGCAGCGACCCTTTCGTTCGCCACATCACACCATCTCCGACGCCGGCCTCATCGGTGGCGGCATCGTTCCGCGTCCCGGCGAAGTTTCGCTGGCGCATAACGGTTTGCTTTTTCTCGACGAGTTGCCGGAGTTCCCTCGCAACGTCCTCGAAGTCATGCGCCAGCCGCTTGAAGACCATACGGTCACCATCGCGCGCGCTTCCATGTCGCTCACTTTTCCGGCGCGCTTCATGTTGGCCGCCGCCATGAATCCCTGCCCCTGCGGCTATTTCAACGACAAGTCGCGCGAGTGCATGTGCACGCCGCCCATGATCCAGCGCTACGTGGCCAAAATCTCAGGGCCGCTCCTTGACCGCATCGACATCCATATTGAGGTGCCCGCCGTTCAATATAAGGAGCTGCGCGGGGGAGCAGCCGCCGAGGGCTCTGCACAAATTCGTGACCGGGTCCTGGCCGCGCGCGAGCATCAGCGCCAGCGCTTCCGCAAGGCCGGAGAAAAAATCTACTCCAACGCACAAATGACCACGCGTCAGATTCGCACCCACTGCGAACTCGGCGCAGACGCCGAGCGGCTCCTCGAGCGCGCCATGCAGCAGCAGGGCCTCACCGCCCGCGCCCACGACCGCATCCTTAAAGTAGCCCGCACCATCGCCGACCTCGAAGGCGCCGAGAAACTCGCCGTTTCCCACCTCGCCGAAGCCATCCAATACCGCACCCTCGACCGCAGCTACTGGGCGTAAGAGCCGAACCGAGATCCGCGGTCCCGGCTTACAGGCAGGCCCCCGGGAAGAGGCGCTTAAGTGCCTTTTGCGTCAAAGACAATGGTGGGCCAGGTTCGTCGGACCTCGGGGAGGGCGTAAAGGCCCAACCCGAACCCTTCAACATATTTGGTCACGGCCGGCACCTAAGTATAACTAGCCCAGTGAGATAATTTGCGTCGAAAGCTGGGGTACAGAATGGTTAGCAGGCGAGTGCGAGTCAATCTGATTTTGTTCGCTCTGGTGACCCTTGCCTTTAACGAGCATTCCATTAGTGAACCGAGAACGCCGAAAGGAGGGGAGAGTGTCGAAATACTGTTCGGCGAGTCACAGCTTGTTGCAATCGGAAAGGTGAGACATATCCAAACAATCCGAGAGCAGAAAGTGATCGACGACAAGAGACCGCAAGCTATCGCTACTGTTATTCGACTGAACGAGGCGGTTATCGATTTACGCAGGATCTACAAGGGAAACAGCGCAAAAACAATAATCGTTGAATTCTCCTCGGCCGTTCCCTCGACATCGGCCGCTTTTGGACCGGAGTTGCTACCTCAGGAAACTGTGCTTCTGTTCCTGAACTCATCGGGTAAGGGCGCATATTCTTTTTCTGATCGTGAATTTGGAGCGTACAGTCTCCCGGACTTCCATATGCCCGAGGCGCGGAGCGAAGGAATTGCGCAACTTCAAGATGATCTCGCCGAACTCCTGACTGGGGACATTAAAACAAAGGAGGACGCACTAAGTGCTCTCTTGGCCTTCCGAGAGATCTCGCCTAATACGGAGAAGAGACTGGCCCCCCTTGTCGGCGACCAAGATGTCCGAGTCTCTTCGGAAGCCTATGCCGTTCTCTTGAGCACTCGGAAAGATCAATACTATGCTGACGTCGAGCGATTCCTTCAGGCTCATGGGCAGGCTGTACCGGGCGGAGAGCTCATTGTGATTTCTGGGCGCCTGCAGGATCCTGGTTCGAGTGCCGACCCCAATGTATTTGATAATCTGAGCAATCTGCCTCAGCCGACAATCAAACTCTGCGCAATGTACGCTCTGCGAAAGCTTCATTCCTCCAAGAGCGTACCTACTCTGATAGCCCATCTGAGCGATCCTGATCCAAATATCCAATACCTCTCGGTCATCACACTCAACGACATCGTGCACAATGGGGATGATTTCGGGCCAACAAACTACGACTTTGACAAACATCCGGAGCTTTATCTTGCGCGTTGGCAACAGTGGTGGCAAACGGTCGGGGATTCGGAATATGCAGCGCCGTAGCCGATCCCAGCTTGTTTTGAAATGGCGCATTCAAAACCATCGATTTTAAAATGTCGCCACGACAGTATCAAGCTCATGCAACTAGGAGGTCCAACCAAATGAAAGTGTCGAAAGTTGCTGCTGGCTTAGTTCTGGCGTTCCTGATTCCTGACGCACAGGGCCAGAACGGGTTTAACCAAGCGCACGAAATGTTTACAACCTATTGGAATGAAACGTTGCACGCCAAGAAGAACGATAGCGCTGAGACGGAAATGCTCCGTAAGCGCGCGTCCGACCTTCCAGCGCAGTTGGAAACACTGCTGACTAAAGCCGTCTTCGACTACTTGAGTAGCACCGTCAGCCCCTCGCCGGAGGCTTTGAAGAATGACCTTTCCCGGGCCTTAACCGCTCCGATGGGGGAAGGACAGCCGGCCGAGGGTGTTGCGGATGCGGTTTCAGTTGATCATGGCAAGGCCTTCTTCGTAGCCTATGGGGTAGGTACTTGCGCAAGCTGCTCGAAAATATGGTTTGGAAAATTCGTTTCGCGGCGTGGTAAATTCACTCTTCAATCTTCCACTGATTCTGAAGCAGCCAACCAGATGGTGCATTTGGCCCTAATCAGGGCCGACCATTCATCTGCAGTTGTTCTTTATGGCGTCCATCTGGGCGACCCTCACAATCGCCTGGATTTGAGGTTGTACAACCCCGAATCGACTGAGCTTAAGCCGATATGGTCATTGTTAGATCAGCCGGAGGGCAAGGCATCCTTCCAAGGCCTCACGATCCGTATCGAATCAGACTCATCGCTTACGGGACCAGCGCTTCGGCAAAGCCAAAGCTTTCTGTTCTCGGGCACGCAGGTGAAGCTGATTCAAAAGTCAGTTTCGAAAGTACCAGAGTAATGAGGCGGTTCTGTGGCCTCAAACACATTCACCATTATTTTGGCTTCTTAGCGCGGGGTAGGCGCCCCGTCTTTCCGATCCCGAGAACCCTACCCTCCTCAGAATTGCGGGCCCCCTGCGGCCTAGGTCCCCGCCTGCACTAAAAGTGGTATTCCCCTCCCCTTCAACTCCGTGATTACCTTGGTTTCTAAGTTCCTTCTAATCTTTGGCCGATAGACCTATTAGAGCGAGCTAAGAGTTGCTCACGCTCCTCGTCAAATCTTTCGGAGGCCTTACGTGCAAGGGTCAGTCCTCAATTCGGGTTGGGAAACTGCTTTGGTAGCCGTACCGTTCCTTCTGCTGCTGTTTTCCGGCGTCTTCCGGGTGGATGAGCTGTTCGTGGCTCAAAAGCAGACCGGCAGGAGACAACGGCCCGCAATCACATTGGACGAGGACGGCCGGCCCGTGCTCTGCGACCCTGACGGACGCCCTTCGCGGCAACTTAGGGACCGCAAGTGATCAGAGTGGTTCGATGTGAGGGCAATTCAGCACTTTAGTAAGGGGAACCGGGATTCCGCCGTCGAAGCTGGACGCGATTTCTCGCAATCTATTCCGGCATCTATTTGATTATAGGCCTGTTAATGAAGGCTATTTGACATAGTCCACTGTCAGACCTTGAGGGCCTTCAAAGTCACAAAAAATAGTTGACCACAACCACATCCGGGTATACATTCATGAGAGCCATCCATATAGGGCAAATTGAGTTTTAGCGATCATTTTGTGCCCAAGAGCCATTTCCCGCATCATACTAATGAGTCGAGGCTCGTTATTTTGAGCTGAGACCCTTCGTTGGTGCCTAGGGTGTGTTTATTTTGAACACCGCCTGGAACGGGAATGATGGGTGCTGGGATTCCCAGGACTGCAATCTGTATCACTCTTACGGAGTAAGCCCTGTTTCATAACGTGCGAAAGTGCGTCAAGATTTTTGAACTGGACGCGCAGCTTCTGCGTCTAAATGAAGTGAAAGTGGAATTTTGGGGTAGCCCTCGATTAAATTGGCTCCCCTTGCTGCACCGGCGGTTTCAAGTGGTTCCAGCCGGGCAGGTACGATAATAAGGAGAATATGGCAATGCGTTCCGATTTGGTTTTTGGGGCACTCTCTCATGTGTCCAATCGCTACCAGCTCTGTCAACTGGCTAGCAAAGCTACACGTAAGCTGCACAAGCCGAATACACGGCTGCAAGACACCACCAATGAAGTCCTGTGCCGCTTTCACACTGCCAACCCTGGTACCGTGGGACCTGTTGAAGCGCCCGCGGCCCAGCCGGTTGAGCGGCGCCGCGCAGCCTGACGGCGCCTTTCACACCGTATAGTTGAGTATGAGAACGAATTCAAAGCAGCATTCCATCGGGAACAGTTGTGCTTCCCCGGCGTTTCGATACTCCTCTTGAGTTCGAATGATGCTTCCAAGCCGGCGCGCGCCGGCTGTATCCTTCAAATTCCGCCCGTTTTTCTCTGGAGCACTTCCCCCTCCCGAATCCCATCCCAAACATCCCGCCTTGCAGGTGAACATGACCATCGCAGAACTGAAAGAAAAAAATATTACGGAATTGAGCCGCATTGCGCGCACCCTGGAGATTCCAGGCACAAGCGGCCTGCGCAAACAGGATCTGATCTTCAAGATCCTCCAGGCTCAGAGCGAAAAAGAAGGACACATCTTCGCCGAAGGCGTCCTCGAGATCCTCCCCGACGGCTACGGCTTCCTTCGCTCGCCCGATTACAACTATCTGCCCGGCCCCGACGACATTTATGTCTCGCCTTCGCAGATTCGCAAGTTCGATCTCAAGACCGGCGACTCCATTAGCGGAAACGTCCGTCCCCCGCACGAGGGAGAGAAGTACTTCGCCCTGGTCAAGATCGAAGCCATCAACTTCGAGTCGCCCGAGGAAACGCGCAACAAGATTCTCTTCGACAACCTGACCCCGCTCTATCCACAGGAACGCATCAAGATGGAAACCGTGCGCGAGGGCATCAGCGGCCGTGTCATGGATCTGCTTACCCCGGTCGGCAAAGGCCAGCGCGGTCTTATCGTCGCCCCGCCCCGCACCGGCAAAACCATGCTGCTGCAGTCGATCGCCAACTCCGTTTCCACCAACCATCCTGAAGTCGTACTCATCGTGCTGCTCATCGACGAGCGCCCCGAGGAAGTCACAGACATGCAGCGCTCGGTCAAGGGCGAAGTTATCAGCTCCACATTCGATGAGCCGGCGGCGCGCCACGTGCAGGTTGCCGAAATGGTTATCGAGAAAGCCAAGCGCCTCGTCGAGCACAAGCGCGACGTCGTTATTCTGCTCGACTCCATCACCCGCCTCGCCCGCGCCTACAACACCATCGTTCCCCCTTCGGGCAAAGTGCTCTCGGGCGGCGTTGACTCAAACGCCCTGCAGCGCCCAAAGCGCTTCTTTGGCGCGGCCCGCAACATTGAAGAAGGCGGTTCGCTCACCATCATCTCCACCGCCCTCGTCGATACCGGCTCCCGCATGGACGAAGTCATCTTCGAAGAGTTCAAGGGCACCGGCAACATGGAAATCATCCTCGACCGCAAGCTGGTCGACAAACGCGTTTTCCCGGCCATCGACATCCAGCGCTCCGGAACCCGTAAGGAAGAGCTGCTCATTCCCAAGGAAGATCTGCAGCGCATCTTCGTCCTGCGCCGCGTGCTCAATCCGTTGTCACCCGTAGAAGCCATGGAACTGCTGATCACCCGGCTTGAAAAAGTCCGCAACAACGCCGAGTTCCTGCAGAACATGAACCAGTTGTAGGGAGTCCCCGCATGCACCTCCAATCGGTGCTTCGGGGGTCTCCGCCATAACCTGAAAGCGTCGAGCGCGGCCCTTTCCGGATTCTCAACTCGCTGCTAAGATAGAAGTGTCGTGGGGCTGTAGCTCAGCTGGGAGAGCGCCTCGTTCGCAACGAGGAGGCCAGCGGTTCGATCCCGCTCAGCTCCACCAATTCCTTCCGCGGCCGCCCAGGCCGCGTTCAGATCTTCTTCCCGCTGCTATTTCCTTGTGACTCTGAAGCCTCCGGAATTTCCTACATTCCCCTGCATGCTTGCCAACCATTCAAGCCGCTGTGATACGCTGCTCTCACTTGGCTCTCGATGCCAGGCCGTCTTCCCCTGTTGAGAATCTTCCCTGCATAGGTACCACTGCGCGCGACAACAACCAAGGAGGTTGGTTATGCAATCCCCGAAACATGCCGAGGGTCCGTTGACCCCGGCCATCATCTTCGAAATGCTGCAGGCGCATGAGCGCACCGCAGCCCTCAAAGCCGCAATTGATCTTGATGTCTTCCGCGCTGTTGGCCAGGGCCCCGGGGACGTGGCTTCCATCGCCCGCCACTGCAAGTCATCCGAGCGTGGCATCCGCATCCTGTGCGATTTCCTTACCGTCAACGGAGTTCTCGTCAAACAGGACGGCCACTACAAGCACACCCCGGCCAGCGCGGCGTTTCTCGATCCAGCCTCGCCGGCCTGCATGGCCTCGATTGCGCAGTTCCTCGGCAACCCGGCCTTGCACGAGCCCTTCAAACAACTTGCGGAGATCGTCCGCACCGGCCGGACCACCCTGCCCGGCGACGGCAACGTTGAACCGGAAAATCCCGTCTGGGTCCAGTTTGCCGAGACCATGGGTCCCATGATGGCGCCCATGGTGGGGCCGCTGGGCGCCGTGGTGCTAGAGGGCAGCACCGACCCCATGCATGTGCTCGACATCGCCGCCGGACACGGCCTCTTTGGGATCGAGGTCGCGAAGCAGAACCCCCAGGCGCGCGTCACCGGTCTCGATTGGGCGCCCGTCCTGCGCGTGGCGCTTGAGAATGCGCGCAAGGCCGGCGTCCAAGACCGTTACAACATGCTGCCCGGCTCTGCCTTTGAAGTTGACTTCGGCGGACCGTACGATGCCGTGCTGCTCACCAACTTCCTCCACCACTTCGACCCGCCCACCAACGTCACCCTGCTCAAGAAAGTTCGTGCCGCGCTCAAGCCGGGCGGCCGCGCCGCAACTCTCGAGTTCGTGCCCAATGAAGACCGCGTCTCTCCACCCATGCCCGCGGCCTTCAGCATGACCATGCTCACCACCACTGCCGCAGGCGATGCCTACACGCTCAGCGAACTCACATCCATGTACAACCATGCCGGCTTCTCGGGCATCGCCGCCCATCCCATCCCCATGAGCCCTCACACCATCGTCATGGGCCGAGCCTAGAGCCTGTTATGAACTTTCGCGTGGGCAGGAAGTTTCATAACAGGCTTTAGCTGCTGTGGATTGATTGCGTTTTTTCCGCTGCCGCCTTCCGAAGCCGGTCGCGAATTGCGACGCCGATCCCAAACGGCGCCGGCAGCGGACAAAGAATCACGGTGCACCCGCGCTCATCCAGCTCCCGCAGGCCTGCGTAGAGGTTGTGCGCCAGCTCCTCCGGCGCCGACCAGCGGCCCCACGTAAACACCGTCGCTCGCTCCACAGATGAGCTGATCTCCTCCGGCAGCATGATCCCCAGCCGCCCGCCTGCGAGGCCGTGCGCCTTCTGGTCCAGTGCCTCGCCCAGCCGCTCGAAGGGCGCTTCCACCAGCACCAACCGCGCCTTGGGCGCATAGTGCCGCAGCCCCACTCCCGGCGAAGGCAGCGCCTCCATCGGCTCTCCCGTCAGCGTGCGCGGACTCCGGAAAACCTCCACCGCGCCGCCAACCTCCCGAATCTGCTCCGCGGTCACCGCTCCCGGCCGGTAGATCACCATCGGGCTCTGGCATGGGTCCAGCACCGTTGATTCGACCCCGTGCGCCGTCGGCCCCGCATCCAACACTGCATCGATCCGGCCATCGAGGTCCGCAAGTACATGTGCGGCCGCAGTCGGACTGATGTGCCCAAAAAGATTGGCGCTTGGCGCAGCCACCGGTACCCCGGCGCGCCGAATCAATTCGAGCGCCACCGGATGCGCCGGCATCCGAACCCCCACCAGCGGCCGTCCCGCCGTTACCTCATCCGGCACCGCAGCCGAGCGTGGCAGCAGCAGCGTAAGCGGACCCGGCCAGAATGCCTTCATCAGCCGACGCGCAGCCTCCGGAACATCCTGGACCAACCCCTCCAGCATCGCTTCATCCGCAATATGCACGATGATCGGATCCCACGCCGGCCGCTGCTTCGCCGCAAAAATCCGCGCCACTGCCGACGCATCCAGAGCATTCGCTCCCAGCCCGTAAACCGTTTCCGTGGGCAGCGCCACCAGCCCGCCGCTGCGGAGAATTTCCGCCGCGCAATGCAGCGCCTCTGCAGCCGCAGAGCCTTCCAGTTGGCCAGGGTTCGCCGTCAATCGCAACGTCTTCACCCTCTTATTGTCTCCTGCCGAAGGGGCCCTGCTCCGCTGCGTTTCACCATTCTCCCGCGCCGCTCGACCCCGCGGGCGTTTGGCCCTCGACTGCCGCGCTGCCGTATACTCGCTCTTTACCATGGCCATCGAAACCGAAATCAAATTCCTCGTGCCCGACCTGCCCGCGCTGGCCCAGCGCCTCCAGGCTGCGGGTTTCACGCTGCTCACTCCGCGCAGCTTCGAGAGCAACGTCCTCTACGACACCCCCGACCGCCGCATGAGGGCCCGTACCGAAATTCTCCGCATCCGCAGCTACGCCGGCCGTTGGACCGTCACCCACAAGCGCCTCCCCGACGACCGCCCCGGCGAAGATAGCCACAAGCATCGCGTCGAAACCGAGACCGAAATCGCCGACGGCAGCGCCCTCGCCCAGGTCTTCCTCTCCCTCGGCCTTGTCCCAGCCTTTCGTTACGAGAAATGGCGCACCGAGTGGCACGACGCCGAAGGCCACTGCGTCGTCGACGAAACTCCCATCGGCAACTATGCCGAGCTCGAAGGACCCGCCGCATGGATCGACCGCGCCGCCCTGCGCCTCGGCATCCGCCCCGCCGACTACATCACCCTGAGTTACGGACGGCTCTTCGACCAGTGGCGCGCCCTGCACGGCTCCTCTGCCGCCGATCTCACCTTCCAGGCCGTCTCCGCCACTCCCTCAAAGCAGTAACCTGCCTCCCAATCTCCCTCCTTCGTACTCAGAAACAAAAAAATCACTCATGAAAAAAATCCATTCGTCGATAACCTCATTGTGTTTTTCAAATCATTAGGAGGGTCGGAGACCTATGAATCATCCTTACTTCAAAAAGCGTCACCAAACTTTGCAGCGCTTTGCTATAAGAGTCTTTCAGGGAGCGGCCTTGGCGCTCGTGTTGGCCATGGCCTTGCCTGCCAGGGCTGCGGACGATCGTGCCGTCAAGTCGCGGGTTGCGCCTGTCTACCCTGAAATTGCCAAACGCATGAGAATCGCCGGCGCCGTCAAACTCGAAGCCCAAGTCGATGCCCAGGGAAAAGTAACAGACGTCAAAACCATCAGCGGGAACCATATGCTGGCAGTCGCCGCCGAGGATGCGGTCCGGCAATGGAAGTTCGTCCCCGGAGCCGGCGACGCAAGCGTGGCCGTTGAAATCAACTTCTCTGCCGGCCAGTAGCATCCGGTCCCGGCCAGGCGCGGAAAACGGGCGAAACTGCCCGCTTTTCCGTTTGCCGCCTCCTGCAACCCCGTAGGCCTGCAGCCCGCTGCAGAACGCGCCGAGCCGCTTATCCGGGCCGTGGAAAGGAGGGTCCCCTGGATAACCGGCTTGGCAAGAGCCTCTTGGCAAGGCTGTATTGATTAGGCACGACTTAGTGCAATCTCGTGCCTGCGGCCTACCCTTGAAAGCCGTCTCCCCGCAATCAGCATTGCCCCCGGCTCGCGACAACCCTTTCGCCGCCTGGACACCCACGAAAGGGGGACTAACAAGCACACCTCCGTAGGGTAGGATTGGTAAAGATGACGGAACCTGGGAACAGCAAGAGTGGCGAGCAGGAGCCTCGCCCGGCTCCCGACACTCCAATTAAAAGTGTCTTATCTATAGCTCTCATTGGGCCCGACGATGACCGCCGCAAGGCCCTCATGACGGTCCTCGCCGACTGCCCCGGCACAAGAATCCACGAGTTCATGTCCTTCCCGCCCAATCTGGACGAGTTGCCCCGGACTGTCGGCGAAAAATACGACGTTGTCATCCTCGACGTGGACAGCGATCCGGATTACGTCTTCGATCTCGTTGGGCGCATCTGCTCCAGCAGTCCCGCATCTGTCATGGTCTACTCGGCGGAGGCGGATGTTAAGCAGGCCGTTCGATTCATGCGTGCGGGCGCGAGTGAGTACTTTACACTGCCCGTCGTTGTTGCCGAATTATCCGGAGCCATTGCGCGCGCGGCCGCCAATCCCCATGCTCCCACGGTCCCCGCGGCAAAAACTGCCGGCCAGGTGTTCGTTTTTCTCGGCGCAAAGGGTGGCTGCGGTGTTACCTCGATCGCCGCAAACTTTGCCATGCTTGTGGCTCAGGAATCGAAACAAAGTACCTTGTTGATCGATCTCGGACTGCCCCTCGGTGACGCAGGAATCAACATCGGCATGGCGGGCGCCAACTATTCCACCGCCAACGCGCTTCAGGATCCAAGCCGCCTCGATACCCGGTTCCTCTCTTCGCTCGTCGAAAAACATGCCTCCGGACTCTCAGTCCTGGCAGCCCCAGGCGATTTCCCTTCAAGCCAGCCGACTCTCGAGGGGATCGACAAACTCATCGACATCGCGCGCCAGAGCTACAGTTACGTAGTCGTCGATCTTGGGTCAAGAATTGACCTCATGGAATCCACGCTCTTTGACGAATCATCCACCATCTATCTCATTACCCAGGTCGGCATCTCGGAACTGCGCAACTCCAATCGCCTGATTAACCGCTATTTCTCGCTGCGGCTCCGCAGCCTCCAGATTGTGCTCAACCGCTACACACCCAAGGCCCTGCTCTTCGACGACACCCAGATTGCCAAGGCGCTTACCCGCCCCGCCAATTGGATGATTCCCGACGATTGGGCCACCGCCCGCAGAACTGAGAACTCCGGGACACCGATTGCGCTGGAACACTCCCCGATTTCAGTCGCCATTCGACAGATGGCGCGGGCCGCCTGCGGCATCGTCGAAGAGAAAAAAAAGAAGGGCTTCAGCCTCTTCAAGAAATAAGTCCCCGAAGGTAGCGCATCTGCACTCGCCGCGCCTCAGAACCCGGTGCTGTCTCTGGAACGCGCCGGTATTCCAGGCCGCGGTTCATTGCGATCCGCGGCCTGCCCGATGCAACTTCTACTTCTCGGCTCCGTGGCATTTCTTGTACTTCTTCCCACTGCCGCAGGGGCAAGGATCGTTCCGGCCCACCTTCTCGCCTGTTCTTCGCTGGGTCATCTCGCTCGCGTCGCCACCCGACCGGCTCGCAGCTTCCAGTTCCCGCTGCTTCTTCCTGTGGAACTCCTTCTCCAGTGCGTCGATGGTCGTAGAAGGCTGGCGCGTGTGAATTCCAATTTCGCGCGGCTCCGCATCCAGTGTTACCGGCCTGGCCGCAGAGGCTACGGGCGGCGCCTTCGGAACTGTCCGGTTCGGCCGCGGAGCTGCATCCACAGGCTGCCCATCCGGCCCTAGAATCTGCATCCGGAACAAGAACCGAACCGTGTCTTCCTGGAACTTTGCCATCATCGCTTCAAACATGTCGTACGACTCGCGCTTGTAGGCCACCAGCGGATCCTGCTGCGCATACCCGCGCAAACCGATTCCTTCTTTCAGGTGATCCATCGAGAGCAGGTGATCCTTCCACAATCCGTCGATCACGCTCAGCATCACCATCCGCTCGTGATAGCGCATGGTCTCCGCGCCAAGAATTTTTTCCTTCGCCTCGTAGTGCTCTTTCAACTTTTCAAAGATCTCGTCGCCCAGTTCGTGCCGGCTCAGTTCTTCCAGCTTCAGGTCCGATCCGGAAAGATTCAATCCAAAATTGTCGACAAGCTTTTCAGTCAGACCCTTGATGTTCCACTGATCGGGCCGCACGCGCTCGCCGGCAAATTCATCGAGCAGCGCACTCAAAATCCCGCCAACGTAATCGTCCAGAATCAGTTCGCGCTGGTCCACGCCTTCCAGCAACTGGCGGCGCAGCCCGTAAACCGCCTCGCGCTGTTTGTTCATTACGTCGTCGTATTCCAGCAGGTGTTTGCGCGATTCAAAGTTCTGCGCTTCCACAGCCTTCTGCGCGCCCTCAATCCGCTTCGAAATCATCTTCGACTCGATCGGCACGCCCTCTTCCATGCCCAGCCGCTCCAGCAGCGTACTCACCCACTGCTTGGCGAAGATGCGCATCAGGTCGTCTTCCAGCGAAAGATAAAAACGCGATTCGCCGGGATCGCCCTGCCGGCCCGCGCGCCCGCGAAGCTGATTATCGATGCGCCGCGACTCGTGCCGCTCCGTGCCCAGAATGAACAACCCGCCGGCCTCGATCACTTGTTCGTGATCCGTGAGCGCTGCCTCGGCATGGCCCTTGTTGCTCTCCGCCCAATCGGCATCGCTGACTTCAAACTCCTGACCCTGGTAGTAAAACCGCTGGAAACCCGCCGGAGCCATCGGATTGATTGCGCCCTCGGCCACGCTGATTGCACGCGCCTTGTTCTTCTTCACCAGCTCCTGGCGCGTCATGAACTCCGGATTGCCGCCCAGCAGAATATCCGTGCCGCGGCCCGCCATGTTGGTCGCAATCGTGACCATGCCCAGCCGTCCCGCCTGCGCCACAATCTCGGCTTCGCGCTCGTGGAACTTCGCATTAAGCACCACGTGCCGTACGCCCTTGCGCTGCAAAATTCCCGACAGCCGCTCCGACTTTTCAATCGACGTCGTGCCCACCAGCACCGGCTGCTGCCGCTCGTGCAGTATGGCGATGTCGTCGGCAACCGCCTTGTACTTTTCCTTCTCCGTCCGATAAACCACATCCGGATTTTCAAGCCGCCGCATCGGCTTGTTCGTGGGAATCACAACAATCTCCAACTTGTAAATCTTTTCGAACTCGGCCGCTTCCGTTTCCGCGGTGCCCGTCATGCCGCTCAGCTTCTTGTACAGGCGGAAATAATTCTGGAATGTAATCGTCGCCAGCGTCTGGTCTTCCTTGCGGATATTCACGCCTTCTTTCGCTTCAATCGACTGGTGCAACCCATCCGACCAGCGCCGTCCCGGCATCAGCCGGCCCGTGAATGTATCCACGATAATCACTTCGCCGTCCTTGACCACGTACTCCACGTCGCGCTTGTAGAGCGCGTGCGCCTTGATCGCCGTTTCAACGTAGTGCTTCAGGTCCCAGTTTTCAGCATCCGCAATGTTGTCGATGCCCAACAGCTTTTCAATCGTCACCCAGCCGTCGTCGGTCACTCCGATCGTCCGCTGCTTTTCGTCAACAATGTAATCGCCGCTGAAAAACTTTTCGCCCTCGCCCAGTTGTATGCCAAGTTCCGCCTGGCGCTTGTGGTCGTGGTACTCCACCTCTTCGCCCAACACCAATTGCGGAATAATCTTGCGCGCCCGCGCGTATTTATCCGTCGTCTGGTCCGTCGGACCCGAAATGATCAGCGGCGTCCTAGCCTCGTCAATCAAAATCGAATCGACCTCGTCCACGATCGCGTAGTAGTGCCCGCGCTGCACGCAATCCTTGATATCGAACTTCATGTTGTCGCGCAGGTAGTCAAATCCAAATTCATTATTCGTTCCGTACGTGATGTCGGATCCGTACGCCGCGCGCCGTTCGCCATCGTCCAGGTCGTGGACGATCACGCCGACCGTCAGCCCCAGAAACTCGTAGATCTTGCCCATCCACTCCGCATCGCGCTTGGCCAGGTAGTCGTTCACCGTCACCACGTGCACGCCGTGGCCAGCCAGCGCATTCAGATAGCAGGCCAGCGTCGCAACCAGCGTCTTGCCTTCACCGGTCCGCATCTCGGCGATCTTGCCCTGGTGCAGCACCATCGCGCCAATCAACTGCACGTCGAAGTGCCGCATCTGCACGGCCCGCCAGCCCGCCTCGCGCACCACCGCAAACGCCTCGGGGAGCAGTTCTTGCAGCGCCTCGTTCTCGGCTGCCTTGATCGCCTCCTCGTCCGTAATCCCTTCGAGCTTCTTCGCGATCCGCGCCCTGAACTCAACCGTCTTCTCACGCAACTGCTCGTCGGTCAGTTGCTTCGTCTCCGCCTCCAGGGCGCCGATCTGCCCAACAAAAGGCGTAAGCCGCTTGACCGCACGCTCGTTCGACGTACCAAAAACTTTCGTCAAAATCTTATCGAAAAACACAGGCTTCTCCGTTTACGACTGGAAATTCGTTGTGATGATGCGGGCGGCGCGCCGCTCCAGCACCGGGCCGGGCCGCAGACGGCATTTGTACAACGACTCTGCGCGTCTGTTGAACAGGGGTGTGCTAGGCGAGGGTAGTGTGGAGGGGGACGCGGAAGAAATTCCGCAAGGAACGGCGCAGCAGGAATCCCCTTGAGACATAAGCCGGCAGGCGCAGACTGAAGAGTCAGCGGCGCAACCAGGCCGACGAAGACCACCAGAGGACTGAGATCGATACCGTAAGCACCGGCGCGCGAAATCGAGTTCTTGTGATGCGCGCGGACCGACGCTTCGGAATCCGCCTGGTTGCCCGCGGCAAAGAACTTGATGACGGGATTGGCGTAGGCTCGCGCATTTTCAACGCCGGATTGAACGCGCGCAAAAGACGCAAAACTGATGGCGACCATCGCCACCCAGATCCACGCGCCTTTCGACCGGTTCCCGTTCATTGAAGCCTCATCTCATATTGTGCCACAATCCAGCACTCAACTGCCCGGCGCCCCGCAGAGCAGAGCAATCGCGCCATTCTAGTTTTGTTGACTAGGCTGCTCCCGGTCACATTCGCGCCGAAGGCGCGATGTTTGTTAGCCCAGCGCTTCAGCGTGGGGACAGCAATCCGCGTTGGCTCCTCAGACCCGTAGGGGCGGCGCAAACGGCGAGTCAGTCGTCACGAAAACATTGCCCGTGCCGGGTGACCCAGGTCTCGTTTCTGAGACCCTGGGTTTCACAGCCTCACTTCAAGCGTTTCCACACGATCTCCTCGCCGAATCCGCCTCAATTGCCGGCTCAAGCTCTTCTCATGAGTCTCCGGATCGCCCTGATCATCCTCATCGACCTTCTCTTCCTGCTGGATTCTCGCCTTCACCAGAAAATCCACGCTGGGCCGGTAGAAAACCGGCATGAAGACAAACACCGCTCCCAGCGCTGCAGCCGACGGGCAGAAGCCAGGATTCTTCTTTCCTTTGCGCTTCTTACGCCTCCAAACGCTCCGGCGCAATTGATAGTGCGCAAGAATCGCCACCATCGCCAGAAACGGACTTGCAAATAACAGCGAACAGAACAAATAGACACCAGAGCTCATAAGCACCCTCTTGAATCGCACGCAGAATTTCTCAAAATAGAAAGCCGCGCACAAAGCCGCTTGAGGCTAAGCACGAAGCGCAAGAGTTTATTGAGAGTTCAGGCGAATCTGAAAGGAGGCGGCCGCTGGAAGGAAGCTGGAAGAACAGGCGAGTCAGGCGTACGGCCCTCGTACGCTGAGGCTAAAGGAACAAGCAGGCTGAGTGGCGAGATGATTCCGACAAGCAGAAGCGGCACAATTGCCAAAAACGCCCAAGCGTCGCTTGAATGACCGTGTGGAACCAGCAACAACAGTAGGGCCGCAACTATCGCGATCACCGCAATCAGAGCCCATCCCCGCCGATGCTGAATCTTATTCATCCTTGAACGAGTCTCAACAGAAGGAACGGAGCTTGTCAAGCCGCCCATCAAGTACAAAAGCCACCCAAAGGCGATCAAGCACCTTGAACAATGAATCCCCCTCACCGGTCATTTAGACAAAGAGGAAGAGTAACCCTTGGGAAGCCGATCGCGGGGCTCTGGCTCTCGCCCCGTCGAATTGCTCAGTATCCCGAGAGCTCGAGCAATGCGGGCTTCCGTAGGTTTTGCGCGCCGGGCAAGCCACTCGTCGTGCTCCAGATGGGCCAGCTTCTCTGCAACAGCGATATTGATGAACTGGTTCAGAGATACGCCTTCCCTCTCCGAAAACCGCTCCACCCCTTTGCGCACAGACGGCATCAGCCTAAGGGGAAACTTATTGCTCGCGGCCTTTCTAGAATTGGTTTGCATGATTTGGAACTCCTATTTCCGATTCTCAAGTAGGAACGCCTTGGGCGTGCATACCGCGATTCCGAAGATTTCCGCCGCCTTGCGGAAGTCGCGCAAATTGACGGTCACAATCGCATCCGCGCGCCCATTGATCGCAACATCCAGGACCATGTCGTCATCGGCGTCCGGCGACAAAGGCCTGTGCCGAACTGCGACGAAAACAGGTGTCGCGACAGACTCGATCGCTTCAATCACCGCTTCCAATTCTTCCCGGGTCCTTCCAGATGCCTTGATATGTTCCAGCCGTAAAGCAACATCGCGATACTCGCAAACCAACTTGAAATCAAGAAGCAATTCCAGTTTTCGGAGGAGAATCAAGCGAACAATCTCCGCGGAGGCACCGCTGCTCGAGCGTAGCGCGCTGATCAAAGCGGAAGTATCGAGAACAATCCGCACCTGGCTATGATATCACAGGTGACATCCATGGTCTACCGCCCCGCCCTTCGGTTCCGGATTCCAAAAGACCGGGGCCCGCCTATGGCGAGCCCCCGTCATTTACAGCTTGAACGGTACCTCAGTTGCTGAACAACAGAATCCCCGCCGCCTTCTCCTCGCTCCCACTGTCGTCCGCGCTTACCGGACGATAGAAGAGCTGGTTGTTTTCCAAATACACTTCCAGGAACGCCGGCCTGTCCGTAATCTGCCCGGCGATCAGCGCTTCCGACAACGGGTCCTCGACATACCGCTGCAGCGCGCGGCGCAACGGACGTGCTCCGTAGCTGCGATCCACCAGCGTCTTGTCGAGAATCCACTTCTTGGCCTCTTCGGTCACTGAAATCGTGATCGCCTTCTGCGCCAGGTTCGCGTTCAACTGCTGAACCATCAGCTCGACAATCTGAATCAGGTCCGCATCCGACAGCGACTGGAACAAGAATCACTTCGTCCAGGCGATTGAGGAACTCCGGATTGAAGGTCTTCTTGACCTCCTGCTTCACCAGCTCCTCCACCTTGTCCGAGACGATGTCTTCGCGATCGCTCTGGAAGCCAAGCCCCTGCTTCTTCATCAGGTGCCGCGCGCCAATGTTCGAGGTCATGATCAGGATCACGTTCTTGAAGTCGACAGTATTGCCAAGTCCATCCGTCAACTGCCCATCCTCAAACACCTGCAGCAGGATGTTGAACACATCCGGGTGCGCCTTCTCGATTTCGTCCAGCAGCACCACCGAGTACGGCGAGCGCTTGACGCGTTCCGTCAGCTGACCGCCCTCCTCGTAGCCCACGTACCCCGGAGGCGAACCGATCAGCTTCGACACCGAGTGCTTCTCCATGAACTCCGACATGTCAAACCGGATAAGCGCCTTGTCTGAACCAAACAGGAACTGTGCCAGCGTCCGCGCCATCTCCGTCTTGCCCACGCCCGTCGGTCCCAGGAACAGGAAACTCCCGATCGGTCTGTGCGGGCTCTTCAACCCGGCACGCGATCTGCGAATCGCCCGCGCCAGCGCGCTGATCGCCTTTTCCTGCGAGATCACGCGCTTGTGCAGCTCTTCTTCCACGCGCAGCAGCTTCTGCGTCTCTTCTTCCTTGATGCTGGTCACCGGAACGCCCGTCCACCGGCTCACCACATCCTCAATATCCTCGCGGCCCACAATCCCCGCCGCCGAGTCGTCCAGATGATACTTGTCCCTCAGCGCCCGCAGATTCTCGCGCTCCTTGCGTTCTTCGTCGCTGTAGAATCGCGCCTTCTCGAACTCGTGATTCGCAATCGCCGAGTCCATCCGGTGCACAATAAACTTGATCCGCTTCTGCACTTCGGTGATCTCTTCCGGCAGCGAAGTCTGCCGCAGCTTCACCCGCGCGCCCGCCTCATCGATCAAGTCGATCGCCTTGTCCGGCAAAAACCGATCCGGAATATACCTGTTCGAGTGCGACACCGCAAACTCCACCGCCGCATCCGTGTAGCTCACCGCGTGAAACTTCTCATAGCGGTCCTTGATGCCGTGGATGATCTTGATCGCGTCCGCCTCGTTCGGCGGCGGCACTTTCACCGCCTGGAAGCGCCGCTCCAGCGAGCGATCCTTCTCAATCGATTTGCGGAACTCGCCCGGTGTCGTCGCTCCGATGCACTGGATCTCACCACGCGACAGCGCCGGCTTCAGAATATTCGCCGCATCCAGCGACCCTTCCGCCGATCCCGCGCCCACCAGCGTATGCAACTCATCGATAAAGACGATGGAATTCTGATTCTCCATCAACTCCTTCATGATGGTCTTCAGCCGCTCTTCAAACTGCCCGCGGTATTTCGTGCCTGCCACAATCAGCGATAGATCCAGCCCGAGAACCCGCTTGTCCGCCAGAAACGATGGAACCTCGCCATCCGCAATCCGCTGCGCCAGACCCTCCACAATCGCCGTCTTGCCCACGCCCGGCTCGCCAATCAGTACCGGATTGTTCTTCGTGCGCCTGCAAAGAATCTGCACCACGCGCTCAAGTTCGCCATCCCGGCCCACCAGCGGATCAAGCTGTCCATCCATCGCCGCCTGCGTCAGGTCGCGGCTAAACTCCGCCAGCAAACTTGACTCGCGCTGCCTCTGTTGCGGCGGAGCCTTCTCCTGCGTCACCCGCGCCAACTCTTCGCGTATCTGCGCCAGCTTCAGCCCGCGCTCCTGCAATATCTCGCTCGCAAAGCACTTCTCTTCGCGCAGCAGCCCAAGCAGCAGATGTTCGGTCCCAATGTGCTTGTGCCCCAGCCGCTCGGCTTCTTCCGCCGCATAGGCCAGCACCCGCTTGCACTCGTTCGAAAGCGGCAAATCCACTGACGTCGAGACCTTCTCCCGAATCGTTGTGTGCGCCTCAATTTGTTTGCGAATCGACTCCACCGAGGCATGGGAGCGCAGAAAGCGGTTGGTTAACGCCTTGTCCTCGCGCAGCAGCCCAAGCAGCAAGTGCTCGGTCTCGATATAAGGCGACCCAAATTGGCTGGCCTCATACCGCGCAAAGAAGATCACGCGACGTGCCTTCTCCGTATAGCGTTCGAACATGATCCACTCCCGCCCTTCTTCAGGGCTTCCCTCAGGCTCTCGGCTCAAGTAGCCGTCCGGTGCTCTTCCCGGCCTCGGCCCTACCCGCGCGCGCCCTGCTTCTGACTTCGCCGCCGAAGGCTCCCATGGAAAATTCCAGCCTTGCCCCCGAACAGCTAATTGGGATGGCTCCGAGCGACTTCCGCTCGACCAGTCCCCGGCGCCCGAGCTGCCTTAGAGACTCCCATCCGCCCCTCTTCAACCCGGAAGAGTTCAAACCTTTTCTTTTCCAGGTTGCTTACTATTAAGACTCAAAAAACACCCTGCGGGGTGCTTTTCCTTCAATTCATCCCGGGAATCCGCTCTCAGTCCCTATTCCCTATTCCCTGTCTCTCCCTATTCCCTGCATTTCCCCCAGCCGTCCGCCTTCAAGTCGCAATGCTCGCGTACATCGTGCTGCGAGGTCAAGGTTGTGCGTCACCAATATAGATGTCAATCCATGACTCCCATGCAGTCGCTGAATCAGATCAAACACCATCCCGGCCGTCATTTCGTCCAGATCGCCCGTCGGTTCGTCGGCCAGCAGCAGCCGAGGGTTGTTCACCAGCGCCCGAGCCAGCGCCACCCGCTGTTGCTCGCCGCCTGAAAGCTCGCCAGGGCGGTGGGCGCCGCGTTCCTCCAACCCCACCTCCCTCAACCATTTAGCCGCCACCGCCAGCGCCTCTTGCTTGCGCGCCCCGCCCGCCAGCAACGGCATCGCCACGTTCTCCAGCGCCGTAAACTCCGGCAGCAAATAGTGAAACTGCCACACATACCCAATCTCGCGGTTGCGAAACGCCGCTGCCTGCCTGGGGGAAAGACTGGCCACATTGGTTGAGGCGCAGTATACAGTTCCCGCGGAAGGCGCATCAAGCGCTCCCAATATGTGCAAAAGAGTGCTTTTTCCCGCCCCCGACTGCCCCACAACAGCCACCATCTCGCCGGGCTCAATCCGCAGGCTCAAATTGTCAAAAAGATTCAACGCCCCGCGCGCCGTCACATACGTCTTGCGCAAACCCTCGACCTCAATAAGCGGGTCTTGTTTCGAATCGCTCCCCAGGCGCGCATCCCGCTTTTCAGCCCGCAACTCAGGTCCCCCTGGGTCGGGGAAAGTTGCCACGCCAGACGGTGAGGTAGGTTGCATCATCCGTTCTTCATAATTTTACATTGCAGCTCCCCCATTCCCCCACCACACCCCCGCACACATCAACCCGAAGTACCTCTATCCCTCGTTACGGATTGGGTACACCCGAAAGCGCGGCAGGCCTCACGCCGGGTGCCCCCGGTGCCCTAGTCCGCCGCGGCGGAGGCACCGGGGAGAGTACCCGCACAAACCCAAGCCGCATCTGCATCTGTGCCCCATTCATCGCAGCCTCAGGTTTGGTGAAACCACCCACCAACCCCAACCGGAGGGAGGCCGGGGTTTCACAGGCTGCGGAAAAACTCCTTCGGGCGGTAGGCCGGGGATTTATCCCCGGTATAAGGGGCATGGAATCATCGCGGCCTTTAGGCCCTGAGGTATGCATTTCAACACTTCCTCTCCGGAAACATGCCTTTTTCCGCAGCCTGTTCAACCCCCGCACAACGCCCACACCATCAACGCCGGCTTTAGCCGCGGAGGGATGCCCTGCATCAACTTCTCGAGAAACCAGAGTTTGACAGCGGTGGTGGCAACCTGTTCACCCTCCGGGCATTCAGTTCTCCCTCTGCAACCCTCGCGCCGGAAGCGTTCGCCACGGCGAATCCATGAGCCCCGCCGCTTCACAGTCCGTTACGATACCAGCTGAAATCCTGTTCTGTAATAAGGGCACGGCTTCAGCCGGGCCGTTCCCATCGCCAAGTGAACGCGGGCTTCAGCCCCTGCTACGAATTCGGGCCGAAAAGCTCAGCCCTTTTGCCAGTTTCGTAACAGCCGCTTCAGCGTGGGGACCGAATCAACAAAATCAGAAATGAGTCCCGTAAGGACGCCGCCCCGAAGGCTCCGTCGCTCCACCAGCCCGAGGGAAAAAACCCATCAACCGGCAGGCCGTCGATTTACAGGCTGCGGAAAAACTCCTGTTGCGCCCATGTTTTGAAAGGGCACGGTTTCAACCGTACCGTCAATGCCGCAAAATCAACAAGGGCTTTAGCCCCTGAGGTTTTGCTCTTCGGGATTTTCCCCTGGAATCGGGCCCTTTTTCGCGCCCTGTTGATCCCCGGCGCAAGCGGCAAGCAATCAATACGGCCTTCGCGCCCTGACGCGCGCTCTTCCGGAATTCCCCGGCACTGGCCCGGAACCAAAACCCGCATCCATCCCAGCCCTCAATACGTGCAATCATGGAAGGCAACGTGCCAGCCGAATACACAGTCGTCCAGTACATCGCCGATCTTCGAGCCATCCGCTCCACTGGTTCAGCAACCGCCGAAACCTCCTTCTACCCGCCCCTCGACCGTCTCTTCAATGCCACCGGCCAAACCCTCAAGCCCGCTGTCCTGTTCTCCACCCAACTTCGCAACAGCGGAGCCGGCCTCCCCGATGGTGGATTCTTCCCCCAACCCAAACGCCAGCGCCGCAGCGCCGAACCCGAACCGCTCCAGAACCCCGAGCGTGGCGTCGTAGAAATCAAGCCGGCCGATTACAACCTCGACGCTCTCGCCGCCGAGCCGCAAATCCTCGGCTATCTCCGTCAATACGGACTGGTCCTTATCACCAACCTCCGCCAGTTCCGGCTTCTCGCGCTCACTCCTGCCAATACCGCCAGCGTCTTGGAAAGCTACGCCCTGGCTGTCACGGCCACCGATCTCTGGTCCCAGCCGCTCACTCACTTCGCAAAACATAACGGACTATTCCAGGACTTCCTCGCCCGCGTCATGCTTTACCGCGCCCCGCTCGTCCAGCCCAAAGACGTCGCCTGGCTCCTCGCCTCCTACGCCCGCGAAGCCCGCGCCCGCGCTGAAGATCACCCTCTCGCCAGCTTCGATGCCGTCAAAAAAGCCCTGCAAGAGTCGCTCGGCATGCGCTTCGAAGGCGAAAAAGGCGAGCACTTCTTCCGCTCCACCCTCGTTCAGACCCTCTTTTACGGCATTTTTTCCGCATGGGTCCTTTGGCGTCGCTCGCCCGAAGGCCGCGCGCCTGCCGCGCGCTTCGACTGGCGCGTGGCCGCCCACTATCTCCGCGTCCCTGTTCTCCGCAAGCTCTTCGGCGAAGTCTCCGACCCCGGCGCGCTCAACTCCATCCAGCTTCAAGAGGTGCTCACCCTCGCCGGAGAAGCGCTCAACCGCGTCCAGCCCGCTTTCTTCGATACCTTCCGCGAAGACGAGGCCGTCGCCTACTTCTACGAGCCCTTTCTTGAAGCCTTCGATCCACAACTCCGCAAAGACCTCGGCGTCTGGTACACGCCCAAACCCATCGTCGAATACATGGTCGAACGCGTCGACTATCTCCTCCGCACCCAACTCAATCAGCCCCTTGGCCTCGCCAGTCCCGCCGTGCGCATCCTCGACCCCTGCTGCGGCACCGGCGCCTATCTCACCGCCGTCCTCCATCGCATCCACCGGACATTGCTTGAGCAGGCGGGCGACGATGCTGCCCTCGTCCCCAACGACCTGCGCACCGCGGCCCTCACCCGCGTCTTCGGCTTTGAAATCATGCCCGCGCCCTTCGTCATCGCCCACCTCCAGATCGCATCCCTGCTGGAGACTGCGCGCGCTCCTCTCACCGACGAGAGCCGCGCCGGAGTCTTCCTTACCAATGCCCTCACCGGCTGGGTTCCCGAGCGCCATCCCCAGTCCGTCATCTTTGAAGAGTTCAGGAAAGAGCGCGAAGACTCCGAACACATCAAGCAGCAGGGCACCATTCTCGTCATCCTCGGCAACCCGCCCTACAACGGATACGCCGGTATCGCGCAAATCGACGAAGAGCGCGACCTCACCAACGCCTACCGCGAACAAGTCCCCGGCCTGCCCGCCCCGCAGGGCCAGGGCCTCAACGATCTTTATGTCCGTTTCTTCCGCATCGCCGAGCGTCGCATTGTCGGCGACGCCAATGTCCACGGAAACGAAGGCGGCTGCGGAATCGTTTGCCTCATTTCAAACAACGCCTGGCTCGACGGCCTCTCCCACGTTTCCATGCGCAAGCCAGCTATCTCGATACCTTTCAGTCCATCTACATCGACAACCTCAACGGCGATAAATACCGCACCGGCAAGACCACCCCGGACGGACTTCCTGACCCCAGCGCCTTCTCCACGCCGCAGAACCGTGAAGGCATCCAGGTCGGCACCGCCATTGCCACGCTAGTCAGAACTACGACGACGCCGACGCAAGCCGAAATCCACCTTCGCGACCTCTGGGGCACGGGCAAATTGGCCCAACTCCAACGCGAAAGCCTCAGGGAGGCCGAGCAGACATACACTGTGCTCACTCCAGTGCCTGCTCTCGGCAATCCCCTAGCGCACCGAATCTATTCCACCGCGTACACATTATGGCCACGTCTCAACGAGCTATTGCCGTTTTCCTCCCCTGGGCTGACAACCAGCACAGACGCGCTTGTTGTCGACATAGACGAAGAGCGCCTCGAGGAAAGAATGCTGGCCTACTTCTCCAGGGGGATCGCCCTTGCGCAGCTATCGGCCACCTTCCCCGCCGCCACGGCCAAACGAAAGAGCTTTGACATCGGGGGAGTTCGTGCCCGTCTCCAAGAGAAGGGATTCAGGCCTTGGCATATTAGACGTTACCTATATCGCCCATTTGACTTGCGATGGATTTATTGGGAACCAGCCGAAGGACTCATTGATCGTGAGCGCGCACCCTTGATGCTGGAGATTAAAGACGGGAATCTGCTCTTGGAGGCCCGCCAAAGCGAAGCGAGTGACATTTTCTGCAGAGGCACCGTTTCCCGATCGCTTCCTGATCACTTCGGGAACGGTCCGTCCAGTTTCTTCCCTTTTAAGGAGACATCCTCACCCGGCGGAATCCTTCAAGAAATAACCGACGAACACAATCTGTCACGCCGAGCAGTCGAATTCTTGCGCTCCATTCAGGCCGATAATGCCGACCTATTTTTTCACTGCATCGCTGCCATACACACGCCCACCTATCGCGCCGAAAATGGTGGAGCCCTAATCAGCGACTGGCCCCGTATCCCACTCCCCGCCACAGCCGATCTGCTCTCCAACTCTGCCAGCCTCGGCCATCGCCTCGCCGAACTCCTCGACGCCGAGTCCAGCATCAACCTTGCCGCCGAGTGGTCCTTCCTCGCCGCCCTCAAGCTTCCGCTCGACCCCAACCTCGACGAAGCCCTCAAGATCACCGCCGGTTGGGGTCACAAGGGCCAGGGCAGCACCGTCATGCCCGGTCGCGGCCTCGCCCCCGAACGTCCATGGACCGAAGTCGAGCGTGAGAAACTCGCCGCTCTCGCCGCCAGCACAATCCCTCACGCTTGACGACGCCCTAGCCCTACTCGGCGAGTTGTGCGTCGATGTCCATCTCAACGGCGACGCCCATTGGTCCGCCGTTCCCATCCATGTTTGGAATTACACCCTCGGCGGCTATCAGGTCCTCAAAAAGTGGCTCAGCTACCGCGAGTTCACCGCGGAGCCTGCTTCGCCCCTGCTCCACCGCGCTCTTCGCCCCGAAGAGGCCGCCTACTTCGCCCAGGTCGTCCGCCGCATCGCCGCCATCCTTCTTCTCGGTCCCGCCCTCGACGCCAGCTATCGCGCCATCTTGCCCACCGCCACCGGACTCTCCCACCTCGTCTAAATCCTCTAAAATCCCATTCATAGTCCCACATCGGGCGCTGCCGCACCGGGAAAGGACGAAAAATGGGAGGTTTTTCCGAATGCAAGAGGCATTTTTTAGTGACCATTGAAAACAAAGCAATTAGCTCCTATTTTCCGTTGCAGATAATTACCAGCCTTTGGCGCACAATCGTTCTATATCAGGCGCGAACCAGGCCAGACCAAACAGATTGAACGCGGCTCCTGCAAGTCACAACTGAAAGCTAATAGCTGAAAGCTGATAGCTGCTTCTAACTCCTTTCCTGAGAGGACTCTGGCCGAAACCTCAATGCTAAGAGGACTTTAGAAAACCGGCCACCGCGTATCCCCCTGATAAAAGCGAACTTCCGCAAAAAGTCCGGACTTCATTTTTTTTGAGGAGGGGAGTGCGGGCACCCCCAGCAGTCACAGCGGGACATATCTGCACCCCCGGGTGCCGCCCCATCACTCCCCAGCTCCGCCACTGACCACTGTCCACTGTGCACTGTCCACTGTCCACTGCTTCATCAGTACTCGATCTTGTGCGCCGAGTCTATCCACGCCTGAAAGCTGGCCCAGGCCTCGTCCCCCAGTAGTTGCGTTGACGGGATCGTCCGCGCCCCGTGCTCCTTGCGCAGCTCTTCGTAAAGGAATGCATCGTCGAACCCGGCCCGCGCCGCATCCGCCGCGCTCGCCCCGTAGTAGATAGCGTCAAGCCGCGCCCAGTACGACGCGGCAAGGCACATCGGGCAAGGTTCGCAACTGGTATAGAGTTCGCATCCGCTCAGCGTAAACGTGCCCAGCGCCCGTGCCGCCGCGCGAATCGCATTCACTTCCCCGTGCGCCGTCGGGTCCAGCGACGAGGTCACCGTGTTCACGCCTTCGCCCACGATCTTGCCGTCGCGCACAATCACGGCCGCAAACGGCCCGCCTTTGCCTGTCGCCACATTCTCCGTGGCCAGGCTGATGGCGCGGCGTAGAAATTCTGGATTGGCTTTTCCCGGCATCGCGAATCTGCTCCGGCCCTGGCTGGAATCGCCCTGGCTTCTATCGCCTGTCCCGCAAAGACGAGTTCAGTATTTCACAGCCCCTTTCCGTTTCAACCGCTTCCAGCAATTGCATCCTGGCCCCGTAGAATCTTCCTATGACCGGCGATGCCGTAACATTGGAAATCCTGAACGCGCAGATCGTCGCCTGCGATCGCTGCCCGCGCCTGCGCGACCATTGCGCTGAAGTAGCCCGCGTTCGCCGCCGCGCCTACGCCGATTGGGAGTACTGGGGCAAACCCGTCCCCTCCTTCGGCGACCCCGCCGCCCGCGTACTCGCGCTGGGTCTGGCCCCCGGCGCCCACGGTTCCAACCGCACCGGCCGCCCCTTCACCGGCGATGGATCGGGCGACTTCCTCTTCCCCGTCCTCCACCAGGCCGGCTTCGCCTCCCAACCCCGTGCCACCTCCCAGACTGACGAAATGAAACTCAAAAATCTATGGATCAGTTCGGTGGTTCGCTGCGCGCCGCCTGCAAACAAACCCACACCTGAAGAGCAACGCAACTGCGCTCCCTGGCTCGACCAGGAAATCAGTCTCCTCAAGAATGTGCGCGTAGTTGTTTGCCTCGGCCGCATCGCATTCGACGGCTTGCTCGCCCACGCGCAGAGAACCGGCAAGCTTCCGCCGCGAACCAAACTCGCTTTCGCACACGCCGCGGAGTACACCCTTCCCTCAGGTCTGAACGTCATCGCCAGTTATCACCCTTCCCTCCAAAACACCAACACCGGCAAACTCGCGCTGCCAATGTTTCTAGAAGTCTTCAAGCGGGCCCGCAAACTCGCAGGTCTGGAATAAGTGGAATTGAGCGCCGAACTGCGCAGGAAAGGAGCGGAGATGGAAGATCTGGCAAAGCAGATACTGAAGGACGTTGCTCTTGACGAGATTGCACCGCGCAAGCGAAGTCTCTCGCCAGTCGATCATTGGCCGCCTGCGATTCTGCTGGAGCGCGCAGCATATCTGAAGAAGATGGCCTGCTATGGAGACGGCTCCGCCACCGAGACGCTGCGCGAGTACCCTAACCACGTAGCGCAGCTTGTCTTCCGCAGCCGTGACAGCGAGGCCGAGATGTATCAGGATTGCGCGGTCCTGCTCTGTGTACTCGCCGGCGCCGCAACGCTTGTAACCGGTGGCACCCTGACCCGCGCCCGTGTAGTTGAACCTAGCGTATCGCGAGGCGCTTCCATAGAGGGTGGCACCCGTCAGGAGCTGAAAGCCGGCGAAATAGCTCATGTCCCCGCTGGGATTCCACATCAAATTCTGCTTGTCGACGAAAAGACGATAACTTGCTTCGTAATCAAAATCCAGGAAGCAGCCTAGAGCCCTGAGACGTCAACAAATTTGGAGCGGGAGACCGGGATCGAACCGGCGACATTCAGCTTGGGAAGCTGACGTTCTACCACTGAACTACTCCCGCCCACGGGCATCAAGAATCTGCGATCGGCGTGGCGGCCGACGGGCAGTCGCTTACAGCCTACATCCACATTATACGTAGGAAGTTACCGAGAAGACTCAATTCTAAAATTTCGACTGAGGCAAGGTTCGCGTAGTTGACCAACCTGGGCGGAAACAGATTTGCGCGGTGGCCTGTTGCCCGTCCTATCCTGTCTTCCTTGCACGATGAGCTCAACAGCAATGAGCCTTTACCCTCTACAACAATCCTGACGCTTCGAAGACCTGCATCGTCAGCGCCTGGTTGCCATCACTATCCTGAGCCTGAATCCCCCAGGTGTACAAAGTCGAGTCGGTCAAGAAGGTTCCAGGCGCCAGATCGTTGCTGGCATCGGTTGGATCCACACCCCAGTCAAGAGATGTAATTGAGCTTGAGAAGCCGTTCAAATTGGCGTTGCTGCCGGGGACCTGCCAAACTGTATTCCCGCTCGGGTCTGTAATATAGAACGAGAAAAGATCAGTGGCATCCACCGAAGGATCAGCCCAACTGAAGCTTGGCCCCAGGCCGGCCTGATCGTTGGGCGAGAGACCCGAGGCAAGCTCATTCGGCCCAACCAGTGAGCTCGTATTGTTCCATCCTGTGACCGCGCCGGTGATGGTTTCCGTATCGCTACTCGAATCGCTGTAGGTCACCTTGAAGCTGTACGTATCTCCGACGTTCGGAGTGTCGCCATTAAGAGGAACGTGGTATTGAAATTGAACGCTTCCGCAACTGGGGCAATAGTTGCTGATGTCCACCGGGTTGATGACATTCGGTCCCGACAGCAATGTAACCGCAACGGGCAACTTGTTCCCTTCCCGCACATCAAAGTTAAGGTTGTAACCAGTGGAACTGGAGCTGCCGGCTTGCCCTGTCATTTGATAGTACTGAGTTGCCACGCTGGCCGTGCTGTTGGCCGTGGACAGAGTCAGGTTCTGCCCGGTCAACGGTCCGCTAATCGCGATGCCGCTTGAGTTGCTGCTCGTGTTGGTCACGTCCCGCGCGTCGATCAGGCCGTCGTTATTCTGATCGAGAATCTCAAAAAATATGTAATCGTTGTTGGAATCGGTCGGGACATAGACCGTGAATGGGTTCGAGCTTCCCGGACTGGCGATACGCGTGGCATATGCAGTGCTCGTACTCTGGTTATAGTAGCCGACGTACAACGGCCCAGTTGGGGTGACGCCAGCAGGAATGGTAACGGTGCCCTGCACCTGATTGCCACTCGTTGATGCACCGATTGTCACGCCGATCGGAGTACCGCCTCCGTATACTGTCCAGCCGGAGGCCGGGCCAGCCGCGTTTCGGGCACGGGCTTCGAAGTAGTAGGTCTGGCCGTTTGTGAACGGACTGCCGCTGACACCGGAGGTCCCGTTATTCAGGATCCAGACATTGGATCCGGTGCCGATCGCCTTGAAATTGTACGTGGCAGTCGAGGTACTGAATGTTGAACTCGTACTCCATACGATGTCGTAGGAGGTGGCTGCCTCAACCCCATTGCTGATGATTGCCTTATAGCTGATTGTGACACCCTGGTCGGTTGGAGTAACGGCGTTGATAGCCGGATTGAAACTGGGGACGACCGTAGGAGTGTTATCGGTCAGCGTCACACTGGTGCCAGTCACGTTCGTTGCCGAGACCGCGATTGGAACGCTGCCAGATGGGTCAGACGTATTCTGGGCGCCGTTGGCCAGTGCGGAGACATCCCTCCAGGCCTGCAACGTGTAGCTGCCTGGTGGCACGCCGCGAATAGTAAATGATCCTGGAGTGAAGATGCTGGTCCCAAGTCCACCTGAGCCGCAGTTACTTGCGGTGACCAGCGATAGGTAGATTTGTCCGGTTTGAGTGCCGCCGTAACTTGCCGTGCCGGAGACCGTGTATCCCAGCGCAACCGCGAAGTTTTCTCCGAGGGCGTCGGTATTTGCCAAGGTCACGCTCTGGGTAGACGGATAGAATACGGAGCTCGGTCCTGTGATGGAGGGAGCGATCGTGTAGCTTCCTGCCTGTACGCTCGGGAATGTGAAGTTCCCGCTGGCATCCGTGGTCACAGACTGAACGATTGTTCCGCCCGGACTCGTAAGCAAGTTGACCGAGATAGTTGGAACCGCAGGGCTGCCGACTCCGCAGACGCCATTAAGCGAAATCTTGCCGCTCACCTGCGAAGTTCGGTAGACCGTGACTGTGTACGAATTGGTCTGGTTGGAACCCAGGGAATCCGTCACTTGAACATTCGTCAAGTTCACCGTTTGAATCGCAGTGGGCGTACCGCCAACAGAAAGAATGTTGCTGCCGTTGCTGGAGACCGAGATTCCATCCGCGATGCTGACAGCGGTGCCGGTATTCGGAATGGTGACCCCGTTTACCGACCAGGTGTAAGGTGGTACACCGCCAGACGCCACGATTGATCCTGCGTAGAGTTCATTGGTCGTTGCCGACGGCAAAGTCAGAGGGTTAGGCGTCGGAAGCAACAGGGGAGCCGGCGGGCTGATCGCAATGCTGTACCCGTTTTGCGTAATCGATGCATTCGTTTTCGTATCGGTCAACGTGACGTTGAATGTGACGGTGGCAGGAGAAGCACCGGGCGTTCCGTTTATCGTGAGTGTGCCGCCGCTCGGGCTTGCACTCAGGTTGTCAGTTAGTCCTGTAACCAGCCAGGAATAGTTGCCGCTGCCACCGGAAGCGGCAATCGACCCAGTATAAGGTACGCTTGGGTAACCAGATGGAAGCGAGGTTGGGTTGGGCGCGGGAAGCACAAGGGTGCCATAGACCGTGATTGCGTATGTGTACGGTCCCGCGGTCGCGTTCGTTGAATTGTCCTTTACGCTTACGTTGAATGAGACGGTCGCCGCAGAAGTCGGCAATCCGCTCACCGTCAGCGTCGAGCCACTCACAGACTGGTTCAGCCCGTCGGATAAGCCCGTTACGGTCCAGCTATAGTTTCCGCTTCCGCCGGCCACAGTGATCGTCCCACTGTAGTTCGAGTTTGCGTCCGCAGGGCCCAGTGATGCTGGATTGGGCGCAGGCAATGTGAGCGAGTTGTAGACGACGACGGAGTAGTTGTATGGTCCCACACTCATATTTGTTGTGGTGTCCTTAACTGTCACTCCGAATGAAACTGTGGTTGCAGACGTTGGCGTTCCACTTACCGTCAGCGTCCCCCCGGTTATGGCGTAGTTCAAGCCGCTTAAAGGCAGGCCTGTGACGGTCCATGTGTAGTTTCCGCTGCCGCCCGAGGCAACGATGGTCCCGGTGTACGGCTGACTGAGGGTTGCCGGCCCGAGTGTTGCCGGATTCGGAGCGGGGATGGTCACCGTGTCGAAGATCGCAATCGTGTAGATGAACGGCCCGGCTGTTACGCCCGTGGTAGTGTCTTTGACTGAAACGTTCAACGAAACGGTCCCTGTCGCTGCGGGCGTTCCGCTCACAGTGAGAGTCCCGCCGCTCGCTGAAGTGCTCAAGCCTTTCGCCTGGCCTGTGACGGTCCATGTGTAGTTTCCGCTGCCGCCACTCGCAACCACGGTTCCGCTATAAGGCACATTGAAGGTCGCCACCGAGGCCAGCGTCGTTGGAATGGTCGGAGGCAGCGTCACCGGGCTGTAAACCTGAATGCTGAATGAGATTGTGCTTGAACCGTTCCCTGCGCCATCGATTGCCGTTGCGGTGAAGTTAACAGTGCCCGCTGTCGTGGCGGGTCCGTTGATCGTCACGCTTGCCCCGTTGGCCGAAGAAGTCAATCCGTTTGACAAGCCTGAAATAGTCCATACGTATCCGGAGCCAGTACCGCCGGCAACGGAAAGCGTCTGTGAATATGCCTGTCCGGTGACTGCAAAAGGCAGGCTCCCTGGTCCTGGCGTGATCGTAAGTAGTGGAGCGGTCACAACAATCTGGTAGGCTTGAGTCGCTGAGTCCCCAAACGCGTCTGCGGCCTTGATGGAGAAGTTGAATGTACCCGCAGCTGTGGTTGTGCCGGTAACTGAACCGTTGGCTGGGTTCAGGCTGAGACCGGTTGGCAAGGTTCCACTATTCAAGGAATATGTGAGCGCGCCTGCGCCACCGCTGGCTGCTGCACTCCCCGCATATGCCTGGTTAACCTTCGAAGTGGCCGGCATCGCGCCCGCAAAGATGATCGCCGACGCCGGTGCGATTGAAATACCCAGAACGCGGCTGGCGGATAATGGGTTTGGCGTGCCTGCGTCCTTCATCTCGAAGGAAATGTTCGTGGTTCCAGTTCCCGACGCGAACGGTGTGCCTGACAGCACTCCCGCCGTGGAGAGACTCAGCCCGGCGGGCAGCGTATAGCCTGGGACTACGGCCCATGTATATGGAGAGATGCCTCCGCTGCCGGCAAGTTGAACCGAATTAGGCGTCCCAACGCTAAACGCAAGAGCACTGCTTGGGGTCGTAATCGCCGGTAACGCGGGAATTGTGAGCGTGGTCGTCGAGTACTTGGTGGTCTCCTTTACGGAGACTGCCGTCAAGATGGTTTGCTGGGCTGTGGACGTTGCGGTGGGTGCGGTATAGGTGACTGACGTAGTTGTTTTATTTGTCAGCGTTCCTACGCCGTTCAAGCTCCAAGTAACGCCGTCGGCGTTGTTGTCGTTTGCTACTGTCGCGGTCAGAGTGATCGAATCCGTTCCGTCAACGGACGAAGAAGGCGCTGAGATTGATACGCTTGTCGGTCCAGAACTGCTGGAGCTTCCAGAACTGCCGACCTTCCCTCCGCAACCAGACAGGCAAAAGGCCGCAACAAGGACAATTCCGATTAGAACTTGACCTCTTCGGAACACAGGGCACCCCAGGGGAGTTCTTTATTGATGTCAGTCCCCAAATCTCTCTGCTACACGCAAGTAACCTAATTATCTGCACGATCGGAGAAATCCAAATACCACAAAAAACATGCTTCCTAACACGAAGGTGCAACTCGCGTACTGCAAAGGTGGTAGCAAGGGGCAGCCTGCCAGATTGAAGTCAAGCGATGGCCCCTCCTCCGTTTGGGGTTCGCAAAATGAGAGCCAATCGCCGGCCGTCACCGGCCACTTCGGGAATTTCTATCCAGTTAACCTATTTATTTACAATGCCCTAGCGACAAACTAGAGAAGTACTTCCAAACGCTCTCTGTGTTCTTTCGGCCGCCTGAATGTCAACCGGGTCGTGCGTGAGTCCAATCACATCTAAATGTGATTCGCTGAGGATAGAATTCACAGCGATGAGAGGGTGTTTATCCCTGCCGGATTTCGTCTGCTGGCGTCCTACCCCTCCAGGAATCGATTCACCCGGGAGCAGGAATGGCTACGCAGGCTGAGAGTCCGAAGTCGGCAACCATGACGGAGAAGGTTTCCGCGCTTCGCGCCAAGCGTGCCGAACTCGAACTCGGCGGCGGCAAAGAGCGCATTCAGAAGCAACACGAGTCCGGCAAATTGTCAGCTCGTGAAAGGGTGGCAAAGCTTGTCGACAAGGAAAGCTTTGAGGAGATTGGGCTTTTCGCCCGTCATCGCGCCACTTACTTCGGAATGGCCGACAAAGAACTGCCCGCCGATGGTGTAGTCACTGGATGCGCGACTATTGACGGCCGGCTTGTCCATCTCGCCAGCCAGGACTTCACGGTAGCGGGCGGCGCCGCCGGGGAAACCCATAGCAACAAGGTCGCCGACATGATGGGGATGTCCCTTAAAACCGGCAGCCCTTTTATCTTTATTAACGACTCCGGCGGCGCGCGGGTACAGGAAGGTATCGACAGCCTGGCCGGCTATGCTCGGGTCTTCTACAACAATGTAATGCTCTCTGGCACGGTGCCCCAGATCTCTCTGATTTGCGGCCCATGTGCGGGAGGCGCCGCCTATAGCCCGGCGCTCACTGACTTCGTAATCCAAACCCAACAAGGACGCATGTTCATCACAGGGCCCTCGGTTATCAAGCAAGTTACCGGCGAAGTGGTCAGCGCGGAGGAGCTTGGCGGCCCTCAATCGCAGATGAACAACTCCGGCGTCGTGCATCTGATCGCGAAGAATGATGACGAGGCAATTCAACTCTGCCGGCGGCTGCTTAGCTTCATGCCTTCGAACAACCTCGAAGACCCGCCCAGATTGCCTTTCCATTCAAAGATCAAGTCGGACTCGGAGATGAACAACACGGTTCCCGCCGACCCCAAGATCGCCTATGACGTTCGGGACGTGCTTTCGCGGGTCGTGGATAACCAGGATTTCCTCGAGATACAGCCGGGATTCGCCGCCAATATCGTGATTGGTTTTGGGCGTCTTCAGGGCCGGCCCGTGGGGATCGTCTCCAACCAGCCCTGTGTTCTCGCCGGAGCGCTCGACATCGACGCCTCAGACAAATCCGCGCGTTTCGTCCGCTTCTGCAATGCATTCAGCATTCCGCTCCTCACCTTCGTTGACGTACCGGGTTTTCTCCCTGGTGTCGAGCAAGAGCGCGGCGGCATTATTCGCCACGGCGCGAAGTTGCTCTTTGCTTATTCAGCATCCACCGTCCCCAAGATCACTGTTGTGTTGCGCAAGGCTTATGGAGGCGCATATATCGCCATGTGTTCCAAAGGCCTGGGTGCGGATCGAGTTGTCGCCTGGCCTACGGCTGAAATTGCCGTCATGGGCGCGGAGGGCGCTGCTGAAATTGTGTTCCGACGCGAAATGGATACGGCGACCGATAAAGAAGGCCGACGCAAGGAACTAGTGAACGCCTACAGAGAAACGTTTGCCAACCCCTATGTCGCAGCCGGCAGGCGACTGGTGGATGACATCATTGAACCCGCCGAGACCAGGAAGTACCTGGCGGAAGCGCTTGAATCCCTGCATACCAAGCGGGAACTCCGTCCGCAGAAAAAGCATGGATTGATCCCGCTTTAGAAAGGGAATTGAACTTGCACTTGAGCGCGACATCAGCGACTGCGGCCGGGGAAATCAGGAAAGGATCGGAGGAAATCCCGCCTGAAATCCTGGCGGTGATTGCCGCCGCCGCCACTGCATTCCTGGGTGCAAACTTCCGAATTCGATCCCTTCAGCTTCTGAATTCGCCGCGCGAATCGGTGAGCCGTTGGACGCGCCAGGGACGCGCATCCGTTCAGGCCTCCCACAACTTCCGGCCCAGGCGATAAGGCGATCGGGAAATCTATCGGTCGGAACAAGGAAAGGAACCGGGAAATTGAAGCTTCAGATAAAAATTGACGGAAGGATTTATGAGGCTGACGTTGAGGTTCTGGATGAAGCCGAAAGTCAACAGGGCGACACTCCAGATGCCTCGTCTCCCGCAATGTCACATCCCGTATCCGCGCCGGGCGCCTATGTTCCTGCGCAGGCAACAGGATTTACAAGTGCCAACGAGAAACAGTACTGCAGTCCGGTGACCGGTCTGGTCATCAGGGTAAACGTGAAACCCGGCCAGTACGTTGAGCCCAACGCCGTGATCATCGTACTCGAATCCATGAAGATGGAGACCAGCATCGCAGCCCACCACGCCGGAAAAGTGAAGAGCGTGAACGTTTCGTCCGGCGATCCGGTCAAGCTGCACCAAGTCCTTATCGAGTTGCAATAGTTTTCGGTGACACAAACGCGGAGGCGACGTGCTTTCGCGTCGAGAGGAAAGCAAGTGAGCAGTGTTCAAGAAGAGTTGAAGGCAGTACCGGGAATCAAGTTCGTTGACCATATAGCAATCGCGGTAAAGCAGGGCGAACTGGACAATCAGGTCAATGCTTATTCGATGATCGGCTTCAAGGAGATAAATCGTGAAGAGGTCTTTGGCGACGACCAGGTGCGGGAGGCGTTACTCGAGATCGGCGACGGGCCCAATTTGATTCAGTTGCTTGAGCCTTTGACTCCCGAATCCCCAGTTCAAAAGCTCATCGAAAGAAATGGCGGCCGCGGCGGCCTTGCCCATGTTGCCTTTCGTGTGGAAAGCGCGAAGCAGGCATTCGATGCCATGCAGGCAAGCGGGTTTCAGATTATTGACAAGGCGCCGCGAAAAGGCTCCAGAGGGACAACCGTCTTCTTTGTTCATCCCAAATCGAGAGCCGAAAATCCATTTGGATTTTTGATTGAGATCGTCGAAGACCCTGAAAGTAAGTGATGAGAAATGGAAACTAACAATCTGCTCCAGGAGTTTCCTCCGGTAAGCACGCAAACTTGGGAAGAGGCGATTGCGAGGGATCTGAAGGGAGCCGACTATGCTAAGAAACTGATTTGGCAAGCACCGGATGGCCTTTTGGTAAAGCCCTATTACCGGGCGGAAGACCTTGGCGCACTTCAATCCCTGGATGCGTCTATCGGAAATCTGCTGCGGGTTCGCAACGCCGCAAATGACTGGCGCATTCGCGAAGTGATCGACGCCACCAACCCAGAGCAGGCCAATCACGACGCGCTCCGGGCCATTGCCGCGGGTGCTGAAGAAATTGCGTTCCTCAATGTTGCAGTCGCGAACGCTTCCGACCTTGGACTTGATTTGGCCAACTTGCAGGAGATTCCAACGCACTTCCAAAATGCCGGAGAGCCACTCATTCGTCTATTGATGGGTCGATTGAAAGATCGTAAGGACTCAACAAAGGTATCCACCGGTTGGGACCCGCTCACAAATCTCGACTTCGCGGCACAAGTCATTCAGAATATCTCGCCCGGATTCGTTCCCTTCACAATTGATGGATCGCATTTTGCGGAGTCCGGAGCGACCGCCGTTGAACAAGTTGGTTTCACCCTTGCCGCAGGTGTTGACTTTCTCGCCGGGATGCAATCGCGCGACGTCGGTGTTGAACGCGTGGCGGCTTCGATCGAATTCTCCTTTGCGATGGGCGCAAGCTACTTTTTTCAGATTGCCAAACTCCGAGCCTTCCGCTTGGTTTGGGCCCGTGCCGTCGAGAGCTTTGGCTGCGCCGCAGAGAGTGTTCCCGCACGCATCCACGCTTGCACTTCGCATTGGAACAAGACCATCTACGACCCTCACGTCAACATCCTCCGAGCGACAACAGAGGCCATGTCTGCTGTTCTCGGCGGCGCAGACTCCATTTCCGTCGGAGCCTTCGACGAGTGCTACAAGACACCCGATGAAGCCAGCCGCCGTCTTGCCAGGAATACGCAACTTATCCTCAAGAAGGAAGCGTTGCTTTCTCTGGTTGCTGATCCAGGCGCCGGATCTTATTACCTTGAAGTCCTCACCGATTTCATCGCTCGCGATGCATGGCAAGCAATGCAACAGATCGAATCGGAGGGCGGCTATCGAAAGGCATTAGCAGACGGGCGGTTCGCAAATGCCCTGCAGCGTTCGCTGGCCAAACGAGAGCAAGCAGTCGCATCCCGCCGCCGCGTCTTCACCGGAACCAATCAATATGCCGACCCTTCTGAGAAGGCTTTGCATCGCATTGAACCGATAAGTCTTGCCGGTGAGCGCCGAGGCGCGCATAGCTACGAGTCTCTTCGCCTGCGAACTGAACGTCATGCGGCTAACACCGGTAAGCTGCCGTGTGTCTTGCTTGCTGAATCCGGCGATGTAAAAATGCGATCCGCGCGCTCCACGTTCGCTGCCAATTTCTTTGCATGTGCCGGCTTTAACATCGTCACGCAACGATTTTCCAACGCCAATGAGATCGCCATTTGCGACGCGGACCTTATCGTTCTGTGCAGCGCCGACCGGGAGTACCTCGACTTTGCCAAAGAACTTGCGCTCAAGCAGAAGTCACTCGGCCGCACGACGCCTGTAATCGTTGCCGGCAATCCTGAATGCGCGGAGCAGCTGCGAACCGCCGGCATAGCTGATTTCATCCATGTCAAGAGCAATCCCATCGAAGTTCTAACGACCTGGCAGCACAAGCTGGGAATCGAGGCCTAGCGATGCGCCCAGACTTTTCAAATATTGACTACGAGCCAGCAGTCGAGAGAACGAATGGCGAGGCTAGCGGTGACTGGCTGTCTCCAGAACATATTTTGGTCAAAAGCTTCTATACTGCCGATGACCTCAAGGGCCTTGAGCATCTCGAATATGCTGCCGGGATTCAGCCCTATCTCCGCGGTCCTTACGGCACCATGTATGTGATGCAGCCCTGGACGATTCGGCAATACGCTGGTTTCTCCACCGCGGAAGAGTCCAATGCATTTTACCGCCGCAATCTCGCCGCAGGCCAGCGCGGGCTCTCGGTCGCTTTCGATCTTGCGACGCATCGAGGATACGACTCCGACCACGAACGCGTGACTGGAGATGTGGGCAAAGCCGGCGTCGCCATCGATTCCGTCCTCGACATGAAAATCTTGTTCGATCAGATTCCACTCGATCAAATGTCGGTGTCGATGACCATGAACGGTGCGGTGCTCCCCATCATGGCGTTCTATATTGTCGCCGCCGAAGAGCAGGGCATCGCTCCCGAGAAGTTGAGTGGAACTATTCAGAACGACATCCTCAAAGAGTTCATGGTCCGCAACACCTATATTTATCCACCGGCCGGTTCCATGCGCATTGTCGGCGACATCTTTCGATACTGCTCGGCCTACATGCCGAAGTTCAACTGCATCAGCGTGAGCGGTTACCACATGCAGGAGGCAGGAGCGACGGCCGATATCGAACTCGCCTACACGCTTGCAGACGGCCTTGAGTATCTGCGCACAGGCGTAAAGGCCGGGATGGATGTGGATAGTTTTGCGCCGCGCATTTCGTTTTTCTGGGGCATTGGGATGAACCATTTCATGGAGATTGCCAAAATGCGCGCCGCGCGCATGTTGTGGGCAAAACTCGTAAACACATTCAATCCAAAAAATCCAAAATCGTTGGCCCTGCGCACTCATTCCCAAACATCTGGATGGAGCCTGACGGCGCAGGACCCGTTCAATAATGTCGTTCGCACATGCATTGAGGCGCTGGCAGCCGCGTTCGGACACACGCAGTCTCTCCATACCAACGCGCTCGATGAAGCCCTCGCCTTGCCAACCGATTTCTCGGCTCGCATCGCGCGCAACACTCAAATCTACTTGCAGGAAGAAACTGACATCAAGCGAGTCGTCGACCCGTGGGCTGGATCTTACTATGTCGAACGACTAACGCACGAGCTGATGCACTCAGCGTGGGAATTGATCGAAGAAGTTGAGGCGCTCGGCGGCATGACGAAAGCAATCGAAACAGGCGTTCCCAAGATGCGCATTGAAGAGGCTGCCGCGCGCCGGCAAGCTCGCATCGATTCCGGAACTGACGTGATCGTTGGCTTGAACGCTTTTCCCTCACCGGAAGAGACACTCATTCCTGTCCTCGATATCGACAATGACGCGGTGCGCATGTTGCAATTGACCCGTCTTTCCCAATTGAAGCGCGAACGCGGCACCAATGAAGTGCTTCATTCGCTCCAACAACTCGAGAGGTGCGCGGCCACCGGCGGGGGCAATTTGCTCGAGTGCGCGATCGACGCCGCCCGCAAGCGCGCGACACTTGGTGAAATCTCCGCAGCTCTTGAAAACGTGTTTGGTCGATATCAGGCCACGACGCGCACCATCTCTGGCGTCTATTCGGCTGAGAGCGGCAAGGCTGAAGAATTCAAGAAGGCCGAGCGCATGGTTGCGGAGTTTGAAACGGCCGAAGGCCGACGCCCACGTATTCTCGTTGCCAAAATGGGGCAAGATGGCCACGACCGCGGCGCGAAGGTAATCGCAACAGCGTTCGCCGATATCGGCTTCGACGTCGACATCGGCCCTCTGTTCCAGACACCGCGCGAAGTCGCCCGCAACGCAGTTGAGAACGATGTGCATATCGTTGGCGTCTCTTCGCTTGCCGCCGGACACAAGACACTTGTCCCGCAGTTAATTGCCGAACTTCGCATCCTCAATCGGGAAGACATCCTTGTAGTCGTTGGCGGTGTTATCCCGCCTCAAGACTACGAATCCCTTTATAGCGCCGGCGTGGCCGGTATCTACGGGCCGGGTACAGTAATACCTGTCGCGGCACAGAAAATAATCGAGACCCTGAGCAATTGTCTGGTCGGAGGGACTTGCTGAGTTGGTTGATCCCACTCAAAGTGCGTTAGATGTCCGCCCGGGTTGCATAGCGCCCGAGTCGCCGCGAGGTCAGGGGCGTCGCCGGGCTCTGCTGCCCCAACAATATATAGATGGCATTCTTCACGGCGATCGCACCGTGCTTGCCCAAGCCATCACCCTGATCGAGAGCTCTCGCGATGCAGACAGAAAGTTAGCCGAGCAAATCATTGAGGAGTGTCTTCCACACAGCGGTAATTCCATCCGTGTCGGCATCACCGGCGTTCCCGGCGCGGGCAAGAGCAGCCTGATTGAAGTCCTGGGTACCTATCTGATCAGCCAAAATGACCAGAAGGTCGCCGTACTCGCAATCGATCCCAGCAGCCAAATCTCCGGCGGGAGCATACTCGGCGACAAGACTCGAATGAGTTCTCTCGCTTCGAGCGACAAGGCGTTCATCAGGCCATCTCCGTCACGGGGATCACAGGGTGGAGTAGCGCAGCGCACACGCGAGACGATGCTGCTCTGCGAGGCCGCGGGATATCAGAATATCCTTGTCGAGACAGTGGGCGTGGGGCAATCTGAAACCGCCGTTCATGACATGGTCGACTTCTTTCTGCTCATCACTTTGGCCGGAGCGGGCGATGAGTTACAGGGCATGAAGCGCGGCGTGATGGAACTTGCTGACGTCGTTGCAATCAACAAAGCCGATGGAACAAATATCAAAGCCGCGGAGAGAGCCCGATCCGAAGCTCAAAATGCCCTCCATTACTTTCCCTCTTCACAATCGGGATGGACGCCGCGCGCTCTCACCTGTTCGACCCAGACCAGCAAAGGTGTCGCTGATCTCTGGAATTCAGTCCTGGAATATACGGCATTGACAAAGACGAATGGCTGGTTCGACCGCACACGCCGCCGCCAGACGCAGAAATGGATGCAGGAGATCATCCGCAACGGATTGAAGCAAAGGTTTGAAGCGCATCCTGCAATCAGGAAACGCATGGAGACGCTTGAACGGGAAGTTCTTGAAGGTCGCACAACTTCCTTCCGCGCAGCGCGCGAACTTCTGGAATCCTACTCCGACGCCATCCCAGGAAGCTGCTGCTAACGCGAGTACCAGCCCAGTGCGGTGCCATCAATAAGGACCATGGCCAAGTTAGGATTTCCGCAGATAAACACCCTTGGGCCAATGCCAAATGTATCGGCCGATTCTATGCCGAGCCAGACGGCCTGATCTACGCGCGGGTCAATCACGAACCGAAATCTCCTGCTTGAGACATTACCTGACTGGCGTGCGCGCTGCTACACTTCGACGGAAGCTGCAATTCCGACAGAGCTGTAGCTCTGCGGCGTGGAGACGGCCATCAGGATCAAGCAAACGATCGAGCGAGTTCCCGGCGGCATGATGGTTGTGCCGCTCGCGTGTGGAGCCCTCATCACCACATTTGCTCCGCGCACGGCCGAATCCTTCGGGTCGTTCACCGGGTCGTTGTTTACCGGCTCAATTCCAATCATTGCGGTTTTCTTCGTCTGCCTTGGAAGCACGATTTCAGTGCGCGCGTTGCCAGAGATGCTGCGGCGTGGAGGCGTCCTGATGGCGAGCAAGGTGGGAATCGGCATCGTCATCGGCTACGTGCTCGGGCACTTGATTGGTGTGTTACCGATTTCGGGTGGGTGGCTGGCGGGAATATCAACTCTTGCCGTCGTGGCGGCCTTCAACGACACGAACGGCGGTCTCTACGTGGCGCTGATGGAGCATTACGGACGCCCGGAAGATGCTGGGGCCTACTGTGTAATGGCGCTGGAAGCAGGGCCGTTCTTCACCATGATCACGTTGGGCGTTGCCGGATTGTCCAGCTTTCCGTGGCAGACCCTCGTTGGCGCAATCCTCCCGCTCTTTGTGGGCATCGCGTTGGGCAATCTCGATCAGGAGCTCAAAATCTTTCTCGGCAAAGCGGCACCGGCGTTGATTCCATTTTTTGCATTCGGGCTCGGAGCATCGCTCAATCTCAAGCGGATTTGGGAGGCGGGACTGATCGGCTTCATGCTCGGCATTTTAGTCATCGTGATTTCAGGATTATCTCTAATCATCGCAGATCGCCTGACAGGTGGAACTGGCGTTGCCGGCGTCGCCGCCGCTACCACAGCAGGAAACGCGGCCGCTGTCCCTGCACTTGTTGCCGCGGCCGACCACCGGTATGCCGCAGCCGCTGGTCCCGCCACTGTGCTGGTTGCCTCCTGCGTCATCGTGACGGCATTTCTCGTGCCTCCGCTCGTAGCGTGGTGGGATCGCCGCACGCGGCCGAGCAGAACAAATGCACTTGAAACAAGGAGCGTAGATGGCCCAGATGCTGATCCTCGCGGATGATCTGACAGGAGCCGCAGACTGTGGGGTTTCCTGCGTCGGTCACGGTCTGCACACTCTGGTAGTCCTCGGCGATTTCGCGAGTGAATTTAGTGCGGATGCGTTATCAGTGGACGGCGACACGCGCCGCCTTGCACCGAAGGAGGCCGCATCGGAGACCGCGCGACTCCTGGGAAAATATCTCCGCCTTGAGAGTACGCTCGTCTATAAAAAGCTCGATTCGACATTGCGCGGCAATGTCGGTGAGGAACTGGCTGCGACACTTGCAGCGCGCCGCACATCGGCAGGCGCAGACGAACGGATCGTTGTTGTCCTTGCGCCGGCTTTCCCCGCCGTTGGCCGAACTACGCTGAACGGACGGCAATTGATCAACGGCAAGCCACTTGAGGAGTCTCTACAACTCCCGAATGATGTCTCGCCCGCCCAATCGGACATCGCCTCCACTCTACGCGCATCGGGCCTGCGCCCAGAACTCCTGGCTTTAGGCCTGATCCGAGGTGATGGCGTCGCCCTAAGCAACGCCATGCAGACCATTGCGCAACATGCCGATGTGCTGGTGTGCGACGCAGAAACAGAGGATGACCTGCGCAAGATCGCCGAGGCTTCAATGGTTCTTGGACGTAGAACTGTGTGGGCGGGATCGGCGGGGCTGGCCTCGCATCTGCCGCCTGCTGCAGGATTGTCCCGCGCATCGGTAACTCGACCTGTGCGCCCATCGGCTGTGGGGCCTGCGCTCTTTGTCGTTGGCAGTGGCTCAGCGGTTTCACGCGAACAGGTTCGGGTTCTGGCATCCAGATCCGATACGATCGTGATAACGATTTCGCCGCGGGTTTCAATGGACGAAGAGCATTCACAACAAAGTTGCAGATATGAGTTGGAAATTCAACGAGCACTCAAAACAGGCAAAGATGTTGCGGTACTCCTGGAACCTGAGATCAAACTTGATCTCTCAATCGGACCATTGCTTTCCGCCGCACTAGCTGCGATTGCGAAGCCGTTCGCGAATACAGTAGGGGCGCTTGTCGTTACCGGCGGCGAAACGGCGCGCGCTGTGTTCCAGGCTTGGGGCATTAATGGATTGCAACTCGTCGGTGAGGTGGAAGCGGGCCTGCCCTTCTCTGTAACATCAGGTTGGAGCAGAGAATTGCCGGTAATTACCAAGGCGGGCGGCTTTGGCGGGCCCGAATCGTTGCTGCGCTGCCTGGAGTTTGTTCACGCGCTTAATCACGAACATGGCTCGCGTTCCGGAATGAGTAAAGGACCCAAATGAACGATCGACCAATTGTCGCCATGACCATGGGAGACGCAGCAGGCGTCGGCCCCGAAGTGATCATGAAGAGTCTTGCTCATTTTGAACTCTACTCGCAGTGCCGGCCGCTGGTGATTGGCGACGCTGACCGTCTAAGAGAGGCCGGCCGGATTGTTGGAAGTTCTCTCCAGGTGCGCGGCCTTGACGCAGTAGGACCGGAGCAGGCGATGTTTCAGCAGGGCATTGTGGATTGCATCGATCTTAAGCTGATCCCTAAAGACCTTCCCTGGGGCAGGCTTTCTGCGATTGCCGGGGATGCGGCGTATCGCTATGTTGAAGTGGCGGCGAACCTCGCGATGCACAAAAAAGTCGCGGCCATCTGCACCGCGCCGCTCAACAAGGAAGCGCTTCAGGCAGGTGGGCATCACTTTCCGGGGCACACCGAGTTGCTTGCCAGCCTTACCGGCACCGACGAAGTTTCAATGATGTTGAGCACGCCCAAGATGCGAGTCATCCACGTAACGACACACATCGGCTTGATCGACGCGATCGCCAAAATCGAGCCGGGACTCGTGGAGCGCACCATCGCACGCGGACATGCAGCCCTGGTGAGCGCCGGAATTGCGGATCCTAGAATTGCGGTTTGCGGCATCAATCCGCACGCCGGAGAAAACGGCCTGTTCGGATATGGCGAGGAGGAGTCGAAGATAGCTCCAGCCATAGCCGTCTGCAGAAAGAAGAGGTGGAGCGTCGAGGGCCCCCTCCCAGCGGATACGTTGTTCTTCCGAGCTCAGCGTGGCGATTTCGATCTGGTTGTAGCCATGTATCACGACCAGGGGCACGGGCCCGTCAAAGCATTGGGATTGGAATCCGGCGTCAACATCACCATTGGCCTCCCTGTCATTCGCACTTCGGTCGATCATGGAACCGCCTTCGATATTGCGGGAACGGGAAAGGCCGACGAGCGCAGCATGCTTGAGGCGATGCGTCTGGCCATTGAGCTTGCGCCGGGCCACGTTCATTGAGCAAAGAACAAGACTCTCTCTCCGATCCAGTTCAAAACTAGAAAACGCTGACTCCGACATCGGCTCTGATCGCCCGATCCGGCACAGCGCATGAATTCAACCGAAGAACCGGGATTCGAGGCCGGCCGGCGCAGATCGTGCGCGTTGGAGTCTGCATGGGATTTGTGCTATATTTTTTATGGTGCGGAGAAGGTTTTTCCCCGCCTAAACCGCACGCAAGTCCCCGCGCTGCGCGGTTTTTTCCGAAGTCTGGACGCGTAGCTCAACTGGCAGAGCATTCGGCTCTTAACCGACAGGTTGTAGGTTCGATTCCTACCGCGTCCACCATAGAATCAATAACATATAGAATACTTCGGATTCTTACCGAAACAACCCAAGCTTAGTCTGATCATCCTTGATTGTGACCTCAATCAGGGCAATTTCAGTTTGATCACCCCAAGAACCCGCCTGACAGGTAATCTTCAGACTCTCGTTGCCGTCCACGCTTCCGATGGACCGAAATAGGCGCGCCACATAAGCTTTCATGGACGCAAACCGGGGACCAATGCGTATCCATGCCGGGAATAGTTGTTTGCCGCTCTCAATGGCCGTTTGCTCGCGCCCCTGAGCTTGACGGGTTCTAAGGTGTTTCGTTCATCCTTAACCCGTGCTTCAAATGTTCTGCTAGCAGTGACATCGGTAAACCTCATTGAGTGTTTTTGAGTTTCCGCCGGGTATAGAATCTTCTTTGGGCATGGAATTATTCCTCAATACCGCCTGGGCAATTGTGGCTGTTGCCATTGTGCGCCTTTGGCTGCGGCTTGAGAGACGAGACACGGCTGCGAAGCAGCGGTCGCTTGTCGCTATCGTCATGCTCCTCGTCATTCTGTTTCCCGCAATTTCTGTGAGCGATGACCTCTGGTCCATCCAGAATCCGGCTGAAACGCCAACCTGCCAACGCCGCGATTACCTGAACCCATGCTCGCACTCAATCGTTCCGGTAGTTGCCGATATCACTGAACCCGCTTTCGGTGAACTTGCCCTTGGCTTTCAGCGTTTCAAACTGCCACCTCATCCTCCGCTGTTTACGACCTATAACCCAGCGACCTATTCGATTCAGAACCGCCCTCCTCCCTCGGCATGATCGCTCCTCCTCCCTCAATTCATGTTGTTACCTTCTTCCTGTGAGCGCCGTTCTGAATTCGGCGTAAAGGATGAGTATGAAGCAAAGAATCTTCTGCGGCCCTGCCAAGGCCGCAACTGTGCTGTTCGTTCTTACCGCTGCGTTGTGTCCGGCGCAGCAGGGCCTTACCTGGGATCAGGTGAAGGCGACTTTCGAAGCCGCTAACCCTTCGTTAAAAGCAGATGAAGACAACGTGAACGAGATGAAGGCCGCCGAGGTCACGGCTTTCCTGCGTCCCAACCCGCAAATTGGGTTGTCGAGCGATGGAGTGCAGATTGCGCCGCACACCGTGGCAGGCATGGGAACTCACTGGCTGCCGCTGACTGGCGCCCAGCTTGTCCCCAGCATCAGCTACCTTCACGAGCGCGAGCGCAAGCGCGAGTTGCGGTTGCAAAGCGCTAAAGAGGGTACACAAATCGCCGGCGCGCAGCACGAAGACCTGGAACGCAACCTGCTCTTCGACCTGCGATCCGCATTCGTCCAGACTCTGCAGGCAAAGGCGGTTCTCGACCTTGCCACGGCCGATCTGGCGTACTACGACAAGATCATCGACATAAGCCGCAGCCGTTTCAAAGCCGGCGACATCGCTCAAATCGATCTCGATCGTATCGAACTGCTACGCGTGCAATACGAGGTAGAACAGCAAACGGCGATCGTCGATCTACGCACCTCGAAGATTCAGCTCGAGCAATTGCTCAACGAGCGCACGCCGGTTGAACAGTTCGACGTGACCGGGCCCTTCGACTTTTCAGAAGACTTGAAACCGTTGGAAGATTTCCGTCAGATCGCGCTGGACCAACGGCCCGACCTGCGTGCGGCGCTTCAAGCCGTACAGCAGGCCCAGACCAATCACAAGCTGGCCGTCGCCAACGGCTCTGCTGATCCAACGTTCAGCACCTGGTACTCCTATAATCCCTCGTTCAACAACCCCTTTAGCCGCTACACCCTTGGCGCCAGCGTGAACGTCCCGTTGCGGATCTTCGACCGCAATCAAGGCGAGAAGCGACGTACGCAAACCGACATCGATCGAAATCAGCAGCTCACCGAGGCTACACGAGCACAGGTCTTCAGCGACGTTGATTCAGCTTACGCGCAGGTCCAAAGCAGCATTGCGCTTCTCAAGCCTTACAAGGCGCAATACAAAGATCAATCCAGGCGGGTTCGCGACACCGTCACCTACGCCTATCAGCACGGCGGCGCGTCACTCATGGAGTTTCTCAACGCGCAAAGCGACTACCGCACGGTGCAACTGGCTTATCTCCAACTGGTCGGCTCTTATCTTACTGCCGCCGGACAACTCAATCTCGCAGTAGGACGTGAGGTAATTCAATGATGTCGACAAGTTTGTTCAGGCGGCACCCTGCCGCATCAATCACCTGTACATTGGCGGCATCGCTGACCATGATTCTCTCCGGCTGCAAGGATAAGCCGCAAGGAGATGGAGCCCCGCCGCCCATCCATGTGATCCAGGTGCCTGACATGAACCTGATCACTGTCGACAAGAACGACTCTGGCAAATTCACCCTTGCTCCCGCCGAAAAGATCGAGTTGGCCAGCGAACTGAATGCGACGGGCGCGGTCTTTCCCGACATCTCTCGCGAGGTTCCCGTCATCTCCATGGCAAATGGCCGAGTTGTCGATATCAGGGCGCGTCTCGACGACAATGTGAAGAGAGGCCAGTTGCTGCTGAAGGTGCAGAGCCCCGACATTACCAATGCTTTCGATACATACCTAAAGGCTGCCAACGACGAACAGCTCGCGAGCAAGGCTTATTTTCGCAGTCAAGATCTGTTCCAGCATGGCGCCATCTCCAAGGCCATGCTGGAACAGGCCGAAGACACTGAGAAAGACGCTAAGGCCGATGTCACCGCTGCCGATGAGCAGCTGAAAACTCTCGGCGTCGACAAGAACAACCCAAGCAGCGTCGTGAATGTTTATGCTCCCATCGACGGAGTAATTATTGCGCAGAATGTCACCGCGTCATCGGCTGCGGGCGTGGGGCTTTCCGGCTCGGCGAACGCCTATACGATTGCCGATCTCTCCCGAGTTTGGGTCGTGTGCGATGTCTACGAGAACGATATTCCAAAACTGCAAGTAGGCGAGGAGGCAAGAATTGCGATCAATGCTTATCCCGATCACCCGCTAACCGGGCGAGTAAGCGATATTGGCCCCATTCTTGACCCGTCGCTCAGAACTGCCAAAGTACGCATAGAGGTTGGGAATCCTGGCTTCCTTAAACTGGGGATGTTCGCAACGGCCACATTCACAGGTCGCACGAAGGAGACGCACGCTGTCGTCCCGGCCGACGCGGTTCTTCACCTGCATGACCGCGATTGGGTTTTTGTGCCGGCGGGAGACAGCCAGTTCAGGCGCACAGAAGTCCGTGCCGGACAAATGCTCAGCGGCAATCGACAGGAGATTCTTTCCGGTCTTGAACCAGGTCAGCAGGTCGTGACCAACGCTCTGTTGCTCGAATCAGCGGGGAACCAGTAGATGCTCCGAGCACTTGTCGATTTCGCGCTAAAGAACCGCTGGCTGGTCCTCGGTGGAGTGGTGGTACTCACCACCTGGGGTATCATCTCGTTTCGCAACCTGCCCATCGAGGCGTACCCTGACGTCGCCAACAACTATGTTCAGATCATCACGCAGTGGCCTGGCCGCAGCGCCGAAGAGATCGAACGCCAAGTGACGGTGCCGGTTGAAATTCAGATGGCCGGCGTCCCTCACCTCACGCATCTGCGCTCGACCACGCTGGCCGGTCTCTCCAGCCTGATGCTCATCTTCGATGACGATTCGACCAGCGACATTAACCGCGAACACGTTCTGGAACGCCTGAGCCAGGTGAACCTGCCCTTTGGATTGGTTCCGCAGATGGGTACCGACTGGAGTCCTGTCGGGCAGATCTACTGGTACACGCTGGAGAGTACCAATCCCGCATATGACGTGATGGAGAAGAAGTCGCTTGAAGACTGGACTCTGGAGAAGTCCTTCAAGGGCGTCAATGGAGTGGTGGATGTATCCAGTTTCGGCGGGCCAACCAAGGAATACCAGATCAAACTCGATCCGGAAAAGCTGGTGGCCTATGGTCTTTCAATTAGCCAGGTGGAGCAGCAGGTCGCCAACAATAACTCCAACGGCGGCGGCAGCTTCATCGAAGAAGGAACACAGCAGATCAACGTGCAGTCGCTGGGCCTTTACAGTAGCGTTAACGACATCGAGAACACCGTCGTTAAAACTGCGAATGGCACGGCTATCAGAATCAAAGACATCGCAACAGTAACGCAGGGCCCCAAAATTCGACTGGGCCAGATTGGCCGGGCAACTCATCGTCCTGACGGTACGATTGTCGATAACCCCGACACCGTCGAAGGGATCGTTCTGCTGCAAAAGGGCGACGACTCCGATCCCGTCCTGCAAGGCATCCACGATGAGGTTAAACGACTCAACAACGGAATCCTGCCCAAGGGCGTTAAGATCGTCCCGTTCCTCGATCGCTCCGATCTCGTCAAATTCACAGTAGAAACAGTTGAGCGCAATCTGACCGCCGGCGTGATTCTTGTATCAATCATTCTGTTTCTCTTTCTGGGCAATGTGCGCGGCGCCATCATCGTCGCGCTCACAATTCCCTTCGCGCTTCTATTCGCAGCCATCTGTCTCGACCTGATTCACATTCCTGCAAACCTGCTTTCACTCGGCGCACTCGATTTCGGTATGGTTGTGGACGGTACCGTGGTGATGATCGAGAACATGGTCCGTCACCTTTCGCTCAAGGATGACGCGCGCACCCCGGCACAAAAGATCCGCGATGCCGCGCATGAGGTGCAAAGGCCGGTCTTCTTTGCTCGCGGGATCATCATCGCGTCCTACCTTCCCATCTTCACTCTGCAGGCCGTTGAAGGCCGGTTGTTCAAGCCAATGGCGTGGACGGTTACCTTTGCGTTAATCGGCGCGCTCGTCTTTGCCATCCTTGTCGCTCCCGTGATGGGAGGCATCGCCTTCAAGAAGGGCGCAAAAGAGTGGCAGAACCCCATGATGAAGTGGCTCATCAGGCACTACAGTACCGCGGTACGCAGCGCAATTGTTCACCGTCGAACGACTCTCGGCGTCTCTTTGGCACTCTTTCTCGGCGCCATCTATCTTTCATTCGGCGGCCCGATTGGCTCGGAGTTCCTGCCTCATCTCGACGAGGGCTCCATCTGGGTACGCGGGACACTGCCGCCGAGCGAAGGCCCCACCGCAAGCATCGACTTCACAAACAAGGCGCGGCTTGTCATGGCCTCCTTTCCTGAGGTTACACAAGTCGTGAGCCAGACGGGGCGTCCCGACGATGGAACGGACACTGCCGGATTCTTCAATACAGAGTACTTTGTCGACTTGAAGAGAAAAGAGCAGTGGCGCCCCATCTTCCACCAGAACAAGGAAGCATTGATCGCTGCGATTGACGAACAGTTGGAAAAATTTCCCGGCGTGATCTGGAATTACTCCCAGCCCATCTCCGACAACATGGAAGAAGCTGTCTCCGGCGTCAAAGGCGAGTTGGCAGTCAAGCTTTACGGTGACAACCTGCGCACACTTGAGCATACCGCTGAGCTCATCCAGGCACAAATGGCCACAGTCAAAGGCATCGAGGATCTTGGCATTTTCCGAATCGTCGGCCAGCCGAACCTCAACTTCACTGTAGATCGCGAAGCAGCAGCTCGCTGGGGCATCAATGTCGCAGACATACAGGATGCGCTTCAAACAGCGATCGGCTCCAACGCTGTTACGCAGGTCCAACAGGGCGAAGCACGGTACGACGTGACGCTTCGCTATCAAAAGCAATATCGCGACACGCGTGAGGCAATCGAAGATGTGCGTCTTCTGGCGCCGTCCGGCGAGCGCGTTTCCCTTTCGCAGTTGACGAAAGTAGAGACTGCCGATGGCGCGGAGCAGATCAATCGCGAGGGCGGTCAACGTTACATTGCCATCAAATACTCCGTCCGTGGCCGTGATCTGGGATCGACGGTGGAAGAGGCCATCAGCAAAGTCGGACATAACGTCGTTCTGCCCGCTGGATATCACCTCGAATGGGCTGGAGAATACGCCAGCCAGAAGCGCGCCAACAAGAGAATGGCAGTCGTAATCCCCATCACAGTGCTTGTAATTTTCCTCATTCTCTACACCATGTTCCGATCCTATAAGTGGTCTGTGCTGGTCCTGGTGTCTGTGATCATGGCTTCTATCGGGGGCCCATTGGCGCTGTTTCTCACTCACACTAACTTCTCGGTATCCTCCGCAGTGGGATTTCTTGCGCTCTTCGGAGTCTCGGTGGAGACAGGGGTTATCATGATCGAGTTCATCAACCAGTTGCGTGCTCGGCGTAAAGCGTCAGAACCCTTCAGCGAAGAAAATGTTATTGAGGCGGCTGTCGAAGGATCTGTCCAGCGTTTGCGTCCGATCATGATGACCATGCTTGTGGCAACTTTGGGTCTTCTGCCCGCGGCACTATCGCATGCCATCGGCTCAGACTCGCAGCGGCCGTTCGCAATCGTCATCGTCGGAGGCCTGATAGCCAACCTGGTAATCGGAGTTTTCTTGATGCCGACCCTTTATGTCTGGATGGCCCGCGACAACGACGTTTTGCCCGAAGCTGAAGTCGACTGAGTCATCGCGCCCTCTCAAACCAGTTCTACTTTGTGCTATGGTTGATGCCAGATTCCAAGTCTTCGAGCTTCGCTACGATCTCGTACGCGTGTTGATGGCACGCGGCTTTCACGACGCATGAAAGCCGTCGTCGCACAGAGGGAACAACGCTATGAACGACCAGCAATGGACCACGCTAGTCTCAGTCGTTCGGGGTGAGGTGGTTAGCCCGCTTCCCACGGCCTTCATCATTGATAGTCCCTGGCTTCCGGGTTGGGCAGGGCATACTATTCTGGATTACTTCACAGACGAGCGCATTTTTCTTGAAGACAATCTCAAGGCCATTCGCCGTTTTCCGGAAACCATTTTTCTGCCTGGATTCTGGTCCGAGTACGGGATGTGCACGGAGCCGTCGGCCTTCGGTTCTGTTTCCATCTGGGGGGAAGACGAATTCCCGTTTGCGAAAAAGGTCCTGCTTTCGTCTGCCGACGTCGAGAGGTTGGAAAAGCCGGACGCTCGTAAACACGGCCTGCTCCCATTCGTCATCAAGCGGCTAAAGCACGTTCAGCCGGAGATTGAAAATGCCGGCCACAGGATACGTTTTGCTGTTGCGCGCGGCCCGCTCAATATCGGTTCGTTCCTGATGGGCACGCCAGAATTCATGGAGGCATTGAAGACAGAGCCGGAGTTGATGCACCGGCTGCTCACTGTCGTCACAGATTTTCTCGCCGATTGGATTGCTGTTCAACGCGAAGCTTTCCCATCCATCGACGGCATCCTCCTGCTTGACGATATCGTTGGGTTTATAAGCCGGCGCGATTTTGAAACATTTGCTCTTCCCTATTTGCAGCGCATTTTCAGCGCCAACGTGACGGTTAAGTTCTTCCATAACGACGCGCCTGCGAAAGCCAGTGCTCCATTGCTCGAGGCGGCAGGAATAAATCTGTTCAATTTCGGCGTTCAGCACAAGCTTGCGGACATGAAGAACTGGACTAACAACCGAATCACTCTGCTCGGCAATATTCCACCCCGCGATGTTCTTGCTGGAGGAACACCCGCCGACGTGAGGCGCTCGGTAACCGAGATGCTGAATTCATCGGAAGACACGTCGCGCTTGATTGTTTCTTGTGGAGGGGGAATGCCCCCCAACGCGCCCACCGAAAATATCGAAGCACTTATCTCGTCGGTTAGTGAGTGGAGGCGCTAGTCCGAACTCGGCCAACTGTGCTGGTTTTGAAACTGGCGAATTCTGCTCCTCCTGTGCTGGCTCGGGTAACATGCTCGGGCTCAACGCGGCGTGGTAAGCCGCACAAGCTTGTATCTCCCCCGCCAACGTCGACCGGGCAGGGCGTCATCGTTTCGACAACGGCCCTCGCCGCCGGCGCCACACTTGTGCCTTTGCAGATCCAGGGCGGCAATCAGATCAAGTCTACCTTCAAAACCGGAAGTGTTCAGCTCACGTTGAAGGTGATTTTCTGGTGACTTGGAGCGGCTCCCTCCACGTATATTTGAAGTCGACAAAAACAAGAGTTCGCCAGGCCTCAGTTTCTCTTGGATAAGGTTAAGGCTTCGATCTCCGGGACACAGTGTATGCTCACAGACGTGGCCTGAAATTGACGAATTCAATTGGAGTGCCTGAATCGAAATCGAGGAATATTCAAACCCATGATGAATCGCCGCGATCTTCTCAAAGCTGGAGTTGGGGCCGTGCCCCTTCTTGCTGGTTCAGCCGCCCTGGGCGAAGCCGTTACTTTGCGCGAAGCCGCGGACGAGGCGATGCAGCACCAATCTGCCGACGCCTCTCTCCCATGGCAGCGGCGCATCCGTCGCGCCGGCCAGTCGAACATGACCGAACACGATCCGGTCACGATGGATGTCGAAGCCTGGGCCGACTACTGGGCGAATATGAAAGTTGGAATCACTTTCATCAGCGTCACTGGAATTCTGGCGTACTACCAGACAAAGGTGCCGTTTCACAGAAAGGGAAAATTTCTCGGTGATCGCGACTTCTTTGGCGAGTGCAGTGAGGCCGCAAAGAAACGTGGACTGCGCATTGTCGCGCGCATGAGTCCCGACCTCAACTGGGATGACGCCGTCCGTGCTCATCCGGAATGGTTCGAGCGCGACAAACAAGGCAACGTTATTCCTGACAAGGAAGAGCCGCTCCTTTCGCGCACCTGCATGTTCTCTACTTATATGACCGACTACGTCCCGGCCATCATCCGGGAGGTAACTTCTCTCTATGACGTTGACGCTGTCTACACCAACGGATGGCCTCCCCTGGGAAGCCTTCCAGAATGTTACTGTTCCTCTTGCAGTCAATTGCCGCCGCGCGATACCCCAGCCTACTGGGCGAAATTCAACGATCGCCTCGAGTATCTCTGGAAGTTCTACGACTCCCTTATCAAACAGAAGAACGCCGCATCGTTCTTCTTCGCGAACATGGGCGGAGGAGCTCGCGCCGCCGCCAACCTCGCGAGGATCGGAAAGATTTGCGAGTGGTTTCAAGGAGACAACCAGGGCCGGGGCGGAGAAGACTCGCCGCTTTGGCTGTCAACGCTGCAGGGCCGCGTCTGCCTCGCTATCCAGGACGGAAAGGCCGCGACCAACCTCACCGGCGCCTGGTCGACGGGCCCGATCCGTTGGCGCAATGTCGGCAAGTCGCCTCGTGAGGCTCAAATGTGGCTCAGCCAGACCAGTGCCAGCGGATTGATTCCTTACTGGCACCTCGTCGGGTCAGAGAAAGGTATGGGCGAAGACCGCCGCGAATTGGAGACGCCGAAAGAACACTTCGCATGGACCGCCAGACACGATTCGCACTTCGTCAACAAGCGCACCATCGCAAACATCGGCGTTGTCATCGGACAGAGTACTCACCTCTTCTACAAGCCTAAGCCCGGCGCGAACATGCAGCAGTTCCTCAATGGCATGTACTACGCGCTCCTCGAAGGCCGTTTCCTTTTCGACTTCGTCCACGAAGACAAAATGGAGCTTGAGCGCCTGAGCAAGTACTCAGCTATCGTCCTGCCAAACGTCGCCATGTTGAGCGATTCCCAATGCAATCAGCTTCGCGCATACGTCAATGCCGGCGGCTCGCTGCTGGCAACATTCGAAACCAGCCTGTACGACGAACAAAACAGACCGAGAGCCAACTTCGGCCTCGCCGACATCTTCGATATTCAAAAGACCGGCGACATAATCTCCACAAGGGGCAACGGCAACGCCTATTATGCCCGCATCGAACGCGAGCACCCGATTCTCGCGGGCTTCCACGATACAAACTGGTTGCCGGGCGCTGAGTACCGTGTTCCCATCGCGCCCATCGATAATCCGGTTCTAACAGTCGTTCCAGGCTTCGTGGCCTATCCACCTGAACTCGCCTATCCGCCAATTCCGAACACCGATATCCCTGCGATAGTTCTGCGCGAGAAAGGCGCGAGCCGGCTCGCCTATATCGCCGGTGACATTGAGCGAAGCATGTGGGTTTCAGGGCATACCGACCTCAGCCATCTTTTGCAGAACACTGTGAGGTGGCTATTAAGGGATCGGCAACCAGCCACCATTCAAGGCCCGGGGTTCATTGAGACTTTCGCTTTTGAAACCGAGCCCGGATTCGCGCTCCATGTTCTCAACTACACCAATCCGAACCTGCATCGTGGCACGATCCGCGAGTTCTACCCGATAGGCCCACAATCGGTCCGGTTTCAGATTCCGGAAGGAAAGACCGTCTCCCGTGTTCAATTGCTCAAGGCTGAGATCGACATTCCTTTTAAGCGCGTCAACGGCGGCGTCGAGTTCACAATCCCCAGCGTGACCGAGTACGAGGTTGCTGCCCTATATACATAGCGCTTAGCGCAAAATTGAAAGTACGCAAGCTTCGCCGGCGTCGGTCACGGCCTGTTCGGCGCGCCGGTGCCTGAGAGGGGTTTCTCCATCCACTCGTTCATCGGATGTTGTTCGCCGCAGTCCAGGCATCTCGTCATTGAGAACTGCGCTGCACAGCGAGGGCAAGCGCCCCGGCTTTCAAACGTATCCAACGGCTGCCCGCACTGTGCGCATTGCCAGTAAGCTCCCAACAGCGGCGCAGTCCTGCAACTCGGACAGACAAATCCTTCACGCCGTGGCAGCCTGGCCATGCGTATCAACTCCTGCGCGTGCCGCAAGCCGCTCCAGCAGTTCATCAACATGAACACGGCAATCGCGATCAGCCAGATCGAACGCATCCACAGGGCAACGCCAACGAACCCCACAATGCCCACCAAGCCCAGAATCGTCGTCGCCATCAGGCTGCGGCCTCGTCCCAGCACAAACCAAAGCAAGGACCGCAGAATCTGGCCTCCATCCAGGGGATAAATCGGTAGAAGATTAAATACCAGCAACGACACGTCAATCCACAACACGGCCTGCAGAAACTGGTAGGCGTCAGGCAGCGCCTGCTCCCACCCCATCGAGCCGCCGACCGCGACCGCTGCAAACAACACCGGCAGCAGCACCACGTTCACCAGGGGCCCCGCCGCTATGCTCCAAAGCGTTGCGCCCGGCCGTTGTGGTGGATTAACATACGCGACTCCACCGAGAGGCCAGAGCACAATCTGGTTCGCCGTACCCCCCACTTGGCGGCACGCCATCGCATGCCCAAATTCATGCAACAGCACAATGAGGAACAGCGCCAGGTACTCCAACACATTCCACGCGATAGAGCTATACGTTCCCTTGCGACTCTCAATTTCATAAGCGGCAACCAGGAACCAGGACCAGTGGAGATAAAGATCAACTCCGGCGATGCGGTATAGATGGATTGAACCTTGCCGAACACTTTGCATTTGGGTAGCCTACTGCATTCAGACTACTCCACGCGATTTGTTGTCTGCGTGCGCCGAATAAATCGCCACCGAGGTTTAGGATCGTCCAGAAAGGAGATTTGAAACATATGAACGAGACAGGCGGAAACACGCGTACCGCGGTTGTAACAGGAGGAACGCAGGGCATCGGCCGAAAGACTGCCGAGTTACTGGCCAGCCGGGGCTATAGGCTTGCCATTATCGATCTTCAATTCCCCGTGGATACCATAAATACGATTGCCGCAAACAGTGGCCAGCCAATTGGCTTCGTTGGCGACATCACAGATGAGTCCACGGTCGACCACTTCGCCGATCAAGTAGTCGGGCGCTTTGGCCGAATCGATGTGCTCGTAAACAATGCAGGCATCAGTCTCATAGCGGCCGCAGAATATACGTCCGTCAGTGACTTTCGCCGCGTCCTCGATGTGAATCTTGTTGCGCCGTTTCTTATGGCAAAGACTTTCGGAGCTAAGATGCTAGAAGCCGGTGGAGGTTCAATAGTCAACGTCGCTTCGGTTGCGGGGTTGTTGGGAATCGCTGATCGAGCAGCCTACAACGCCTCCAAGCATGGCCTCATCGGTCTCACTCGTACTCTCGCGGCCGAGTGGGGAGGGCGCGGAGTCCGCGTCAACGCCGTTTGCCCCGGTTGGGTAAAGACCGAAATGGACGTAGCCGACCAGGCAAGTGGAAGCTACACCGACGCCGACATCGTCGAACGCGTGCCCATGGCCCGTTTTGCGACTCCGGGCGATATCGCGCGGGCAATCGCCTTCCTCGCAGACGAAAAGGAAAGCAGCTTCGTCAATGGCCACGCCCTCTCGGTGGACGGCGGCTGGAGTACCGACGGAAGCTGGCAGTCACTTCGGTTGCAAAAACGATAGGCGCGTGCCGTTATCGGACTCGATCGATTGATTCTTCTGTGCCTCCGATCAGATGCAACCTGGTCGCCCAAGGTCTTCGCTCTCACTTGCGAGATCGGAGCTGGGCCGTCGACCGGCTCTGCTCCGCCTTCTATTGCTTCGTTTGGATCAGGACCGCGCCAAGCGCCGGAACAAAGCAGTTGATCTGTGAGCCACTTGTGGACAAACTATAAGGTGCGCCCGGATCAAAATCACCGTTGGGAGCGATGGTGGCTCCTTGAATCGTCACGCCGGAAGTTGTCGCAAGCGCTGGAGCCGTCGCCCCGGAAGTGAGTTGAGTCATCGCCACCAACGAGGCAGAGGCCACCGTTTGAGGCAGGGAAATCTCTAACTCCAGATTCTGGGTTGTGTCTTTGTTAACAAGAATCAGGCTGAAGTCCCCGTCTGCGCTTCGTACCGCGTACGCCGAAGCGTCGATGGAGCCAGCAGAGAGGTTCGCCTCGCAGAGTGTGCCCTGTCCGGCAAGCGTAAAGAATGTCAATCCGTAAAACTCCGGCCGTGCCTCGACAACAACACCGTTGTTATCGGCGATCGGGGTATAACCGTTGGCGTCGCCGCCTCCATGCAGGTTTATGCCTGCCGCTCCGCCCATGGCGCTATTGAAGAGAAAATCGATTACCCAAAGTGCAGATGCATACGAATTGCTGACGCCGACGGCTCCGCCATTGAAATACGAGTTGCACTCTCCGAGCCGGAACGGGATGCCAGTGGACTGACTCGCCGCATTGAGCATTCCAAGGCATTTCTGCAAGTTCGCATCGGGAGAGACCAAATTGGCAATTGTTGACGCCGATGAATTACCGTCGCCTCGGTAGTAGTGTTGTGTCACCAATGAAAGATCCTTGCGGGTCGCCGTCTGCGCGAATGGCACCGTCCAGGTAGCCACATTGCTCCCAGACGCGGGTCCGGTCACGGGGACACCCGGAACGGCCGCGACTATCGCACTTCTGAATTGGTCCCAGAGGGAATCAAACTGCGCCAGCGACCAGTTGTCGGCATAGTAGCTTCCAGGCGCCCCATAGCCGTCGCACTCGTTCCCTATTTCGATACCGAGCAAGGATGAGCCAAGTTTTTCTGACACATAGGCAACCTCGGCTGCTGCGAGTTCTGGCGTCGTGGCCCCTGTCGCCGCCCCTCCAAGATTGATGCCGTAAATGCAATGCCAACCCGCCGCCTTTAGGAAGGATGCCAGCGAATCAACGTCCGATGGAGCAATCTGGTACGCGGTCTGACCGGAGCCATTGGGGGTCCAGATGTATTGATCGACGGTGTTTCCGCCGATACGGAGGACACTGGGACCGAGCAATTGGAACAAGCCTGTTAGATCCTGGTTGGCTGCTGAAAAAAGCGGTCGGGACATCGCCGACTTCTCGTAGGAAAGACCCGCAAACCCCGCGCCAATGACGCCGATGCCATTTGCACTTATGTTGAGCGAAGCCTGGGTGACTGAACCTGTTGGGGTGGGCTGCGTATCCGTCGTTGATTGTACGTTTACCGGGTTGGGCGAACTCAACTGTGACTTGTTGCAACCTAAGAAGATGCTGGACACCGAAAACGCCGCTATCGCCTTCAGCATTTCGCGGCGTGATGAATCGATTGAGGGAGTAGACTTTTGCATTGTGCCGGTCCGGGCGATTGTTTCGCTACAATCGATTAGATCGGCACATCTGGGCTCAACGTAAGCCCATTTGGTACTGCTTAAGCCCGTTATTTTGTAACCACTTGGAGCGTTACTGGAATCGGGAATATTAGAAACAAATCAACAGGAATTGACCTTCCACCGCAGCAACTAGACCGGGTTCGACGACCCCGGCATTTCCAGTGCAATGACCGACAGATCTAAGAGTGATCGCAAGGCCGCTCGCTGGATCGATCACGGCTCCTTTCCCGCACCAGCCTGGTCACGCGCGAAAACTGCTTACAACTCAATAGATTAATGCCAGGGTCACATCCTTCTCAAGCGTCGATCCGGTTGTGAAACGCAGCCAGGTTCCATGAGGAATCGTGAGCCCTTTCATCGACGGCTGATCGACATTCAGAAAAGTTAGCAGGCCTTCTTGCAACCTTTGTGGTACCGCTTGGTACCATCGGTGGTACTGACACGTACCACAAAACATTCTACGCTGAGGTTACTTCCGGTCCCCTGGTGTTACCGCGAAGATTACCAAAGCTCAATTTCCCAATCTCTCAAATCGCTGTGAGCTTGAAAAATCCATCTGTCAGGGTTTATTTCCATGTTTTCCAATGCTGAGCGATCGCCCGATGTTTCTGTCCTCGATGCTGAAAACAGCAGCGCGGCAAGCGAGTCTTCGCGGGACTTTCAACAAATCCCGTCCAAAACTCGCCCTGCGTCCCAGCGGAGGATAAGGCGTGACGAAGGCTCACTTTCATCGCGCCCATTCTTGTTTTCATCGGCAGCTACCTGGATCACCCTGGATTCTGTTCTGGCGTTGTCCATTGCCGTCCGCGCGCAACTCGGCCTCGGAGTCGCTTCCGCGTCCATTCGCCCCAGTTATTCATCGCTGCTTCAGGGGCTTCCATTCGCCTTATTCGTTCTCGTACTGGCGCAACTATTCGGTCTCTATCGAGGTAAAGCTGACAGTTCCCTCTTCATTGATGCCACGCGGATACTTCGCGCCGTTGTTCTCGCGGGGCTCGGGCTCTATGCTTTGCAAACGCTCTGGGGGATTAAGTCTCTCCCAATCGATCTAATCGTCTGTGAGGTCCCCCTCACCGGCGCGGCCATGTTCCTGGTCCGCATGCTTTGGCGGCATCGCAGAGATCGTCTCTTTCGGAGAGACATCGCGTTGCGAAATTTCGTCGTCGTAGGTGCTGATGAAACGGGCCAGGACGTGCGTTCCTATCTCGGCGCTCTAAGAAGCTGCGGCTTTCGATTTCAAGGGTTTGTTTTAATGTGTGAACCGACCGATAATCCGCTGCGCGTCAATAGCGATGAGATCGTGGGGGAAATCCACAACCTGTTCGAGATTGCACGCAGCAAATTCGTCGACGAAATCATCTTCTCCAGACGTCCCGCGACACCCGGCACTCTAAGCAGGATCTTGCGCCAGGCCCAGTCGCTGGGTATTTCGATCCGGCTCATCCCCAACCTTACAGAAACATTGGTTGACCGGACCGATGTAGAGTATCTCGGTGAGTTGCCGACCATAGCCGTCTATCAAGCAAGACAACGCCCGGTTTCGCTTTTTGCAAAGCGTGCCATTGACGTTGCGTTTGCGGTACTGGCATCCGTTGCTCTTCTGCCACTCTTCGTGGTCATTGCCATCCTGATCAAGCTGCAATCGCCCGGTCCAGTGTTTTACCTCAGCAAGCGCGTTGGCCACAAAGGCAGAGCTTTCAAGTGCATAAAGTTTCGCACCATGGTAGAGAATGCAGCCGCCATGCAATCTGAATTAGCGCATTTGAACGAACGCGACCGAGTTGTCTTCAAGATATCGAGAGATCCCCGCGTAACGGCCTTCGGTGCGTTCCTTCGCAAGTATTCTCTTGACGAACTCCCGCAGCTCTGGAATGTGATTCTCGGAGACATGAGTCTCGTTGGGCCGCGGCCGCCTCTGCATTCTGAGGTTGAGCAATACGATTCGGAACATCTCCGTCGGCTTGACGCTGTACCTGGAATCACCGGTCTCTGGCAGGTGGAGGCTCGGCAGGATCCATCCTTTGAAAAGTTCGTTGCCTTCGACAGCAGCTACATCAATCACTGGTCTCTTGGATTGGACCTGAGAATCATGCTGCGCACGATAACGGCCGTGATTCGCGGGACAGGTAGTTGAGTTACCCGCAGACTTCGGAGTTGAATACAGGAAACCCTTGAAAAAGGCGGAAACAATGGTGATAACCTCAAGCAGAAATCGAGGCAAAGAAACGTCCCTGAGGGTCATCGGAGGCTCTGCGGCGGCCGTTGAGTGGGCACCAATGCAACGCGTCGACATCGGCTCTATTGCCGTTGACCAATACACTCAAACCGCCTTGGTCGATGAGTTACTTCATCATGCACTCTTTGGCGACACGACTTGTCAGGTCGTAACTGCAAACGCCCAATTCTACGTTCTTGCGCAGAACTCGAGGCGATTCCGAGAATGCCTTCGCGGCGCAGATTACATTTGCGCTGACGGGATGCCCATCGTCTGGGCGTGCAACTCGCTGTTTGGAGGCCGCGTTCGCCGCATCGCTGGAGTCAGCTTGGTCGAGAAACTGTGCCAGCGTGGCGCCGTACATCGGCTCCGAGTATTTCTTCTCGGCGGCAGGCCTGGAACGGCAAATGCCACCGCAGAAATTTTGAAGAGACGTCATCCAGGTCTCCAGATTGCAGGTGTTAATTGTCCGCCAATTGGATTTGAAAGACGCGAGGACTCACTCCAAGAGGTGCTCGATCACATCGAGTCCGCAAAGCCACACGTCTTGTTCGTCGGGCTAGGTGCTCCAAAGCAGGAGTTCATGATTGACCGCCATATCCGGTCCTTGCGAGTACCTCTCGCCATCGGAGTTGGAGGCAGTTTCGAAATCCTCTCTGGAACGCTGAGACGCGCTCCGGTTTGGATGCAATCGTCGGGACTTGAATGGGCCTTTCGCCTGTCGCAGGAACCTGGCAGATTATGGCAGCGGTACCTGATCGGCAATTCCGAATTCCTTTGGAACATCGCCAAAGCCAAACTAGCCAATGTCTCCAGAAAACAAAACGGATACGTCTTCGGTCATCCCGAGGCGCCTCCGACTTGTGGCGACCCTGTGCGCAACAATGAACTGCGAAATCTGATCGATTAAGCGATGCGGACGCCTTGACGGCAGCCTCGTGGAACGAAGCAATAGGGCCGTCAAGGGAATCTAATGCAGAATCACACAAAAACGAATGTGCGGAGTATTTATGGTTCAACACGCCAGTTTGAAAAGGACGATCTGCTTGCTGTCAATGTTTGTCTTCGGCAGCATATCGATGGCGCTTGGCCAAGTGGCGCCAGCCGCCGTATCGGGTCCTGCGCTTAACGCGTATGTCTCGTTTGGCGGCGAGAAAATCCACGTCATCAATTACACCTACAACGCGCTGGGTGTCGACGGTGGACTTTACCTCCAACACTCACCACTGCTCGGCGTCGAGGTTAGAGCCGCGACCTATCCATTCTTCGCGCGCTACTCTCAATCGCCGATTACTGGCGGATATCGAGTTGAACTGCGCAAGCGGAACCAATTCCTCATTTCTGGCTACGCGGGTGGAGGCATGTCTCTCGCCCAAGATGCCGGGCCACACTATGTAGCGACCGCAGCGCAATGGGCGCCGTGCTGGCAAGTGAGCCAGGGAATAGCCATTGATATGGGGCCGTGGAAATTCAAGACCTACGAGGCCACATTCACTGACACCTACACTTCCTTGAGAAGCCTCCCTGCCTTCTCGCTCACCACGGGTATCGTCTACACGTTTTCCAGGTATCGAAGATAGCTGCAACCAGATCCATCTGTTCATGAAACACAACTACTACTGTTTAGCGGGAGACTGACTTGAGCACAAGTGTCCAATCAACCTTCAGGGCCCACGGGCGCCGGCGCAGTCGCGAACTGACGCTTGGTGAACTCTGGAATCTCTGCATGCGCCGGAAAATGGTCATCCTAATACCTCTCCTCGCTACTCTGCTTATCGCCATCCTGTATTGCGTATTCAGCCAACGTCGCTATCAAGCAAATGGCCAGCTGCAGGTTCAGAAAGAATCCATGGATGGTCTCGGCTTGTCGAGCATGATTGGCGAGGGCGCTGGCGCCACGGACGCTCTTGACGCAAACATCACAATTCAGACACAAGCTTCAATTCTCCAATCAGACACCTTGGCGCTTCGGGTCATTAATGACTTGAAGCTGGATTCCACACCGGACTTCCAGCCGCGCTTCAAGCCCCTAGGATGGCTCTCGGGACTCATAAGTGCCTCGGGGCCAAGTGATCCTGCAAATGCGCCGCTCGAAGCCTCGCCGAGACGACGGACGCACGCTTTGCTCGTTTTCTCTAAAAACCTGAAAGTCAAAATTGTTCCTGGGACCCGGCTTATCAACGTCGCTTACACAAACCCCGATCCAAGGCTGGCGGCCGAAGTCGTCAATCACTTGATTGCGGCACTTGAGGATTTCAGCTTTCAGACTCGCTATACCGCTACATCGCAGGCTTCGGAATGGCTGGGCGGTCAATTGTCTGACCTGCGAAAAGAGAGCGAAGATCTTCAAGCGAAGGTGGCACAACTCCAGAAAGATTCAGGTGTCTTCACACTTGGAGAAGGTATCGACGTAGATGGAAAGTCGCAGGGCGGAACCGGAATCTACAGCAGTGTTCTTGATCGTTTACAGCAAGCAACCGCCGCGCTGACGCAGGCAGAATCCAATCGCATTCTCAAGGGTGCAATCCTCGAAGCGGCCAAATCCGGTAACCCGGAGTTGATCTCGGGGCTGGCCGGCAACTCCGGCTCGCCGGGCCTGTCGGCGGGACTTGCAAGTTCGCTTTCGCTCATTCAGAATCTCCGCCTACAGCAGGCAACTCTCCAGGGGCAACTCGATGAGTTGTCTGCGAAGTTCGGCCCTGCCTACCCGAAGCTGGGCGAACTGCGAAGCAACATTACGTCGCTCGATAAATCGATTCACGATGAGAGTATACGCATCCAGGGGCGAGCGAATAGCGATTACGTTGTTGCACAACAGGTTGAAGATGGGGCCCGTTCAATCTTCACCCAGGAAAAGAGGGACGCCGACAGGCTGAATGATAAAGCGATCGAATACATGATCGTGCGGCAAGAAGCCGAACAAAGCCGCTCTCTCTACGAGACTCTACTCGGCCATCTGAAGGAGGCGGGCGTTCTAGAAGGTTTGCGCTCATCGAATGTCAGTGTGGTCGATCCTGCAAGAGTGCCATCGAAACCTTCCAAGCCAAATGTGCCCCTTTATATTGCTCTCTCTTTAGGAAGTGGACTGTTTCTCGGCTGCTGCAGCGCATTAATAGTCGACATTCGCGATAATAAAATCCGCGATATTAAGGAGCTTGAAGCTGAAGTGGGGCAAGAGGCAATTGCGATCCTTCCCGTGTTTCATCCGGGTCGTCGCAAATTGCCTGCGAAAACAGGAGCCAACCACACACTGACTGCGGTCGAGCGGCCGCGTGTTCTGGCCCTTGACGAGCCTCACTCGGCCTACGTTGAAGCTCTCCGCGGGTTGCGCACCGCTCTCCTGCTTTCCCGCGGAGGGGCGCCTCCCCAGACAGTCCTGGTCACGAGCTCTATTGCGGCCGAGGGGAAGACAACTCTTAGCATAAACTTGGCCATCCTGCTTGCCCAAAGCGGCAAGAAGGTCCTCCTTGTCGATGCGGATCTCCGCCGTCCAATGCTCTTTAAGATTCTGCGTGTGTCTAGCGAACGCGGTCTAAGTTCCCTTCTGGCCGGGAATACCGAGGGAGACCCCTCGAATCCATTTGTCGAGCTCGATCCAGTCCCCGGATTACATATCCTCTGCGCAGGCCCAGTGCCTCCGTATCCTTCCGAGCTCCTGGGCTCCAATCAAATGAGAATCTTATTGGACCAGTGGAGAGCGGAGTACGACTTCATTCTTTTCGACAGCCCTCCCATCCTCCCTGTAACCGATTCGGTCATTCTTAGTGATCTCATGGATGCCAAGTTGCTGGTCTCGCGATTTGGCGCAACCCAGCGCCAATCGGTTGAGCGTAGTTTTTCTCTTCTCTGCGGTGTCCATGAGCCGCACAAGATGGTAAGCATTGTGGTGAATGCTGTCGAAAGGAACGACGAGTCTTACTACGCCTATTACGGATACTCAGAGTCTGTGTATCACCATCCCATTGAAGCGAGCATCCAATGAAGGAACCCTTGTCTAATTCAGTTATCGTTGTTGCCTGGCAGCTTGCGGAGTATTGCTTAGCGCCCCTTGTGCTTGGGCTCTTCCTGTGCGCTTCGCCTCGGGCATCTTCAGAAAGTCTCCTGATCGGTCCTGGAGATCAGTTGCATATCCAGGTCGCCGATACCCCGGAAATGGAGCAACACCCCCGTGTTACAGATGCGGGCGAAGTTCCGATCGAGGCTGTCGGGAACGTCCCGGTAGCTGGCCTCACGCCGGCTGAGGCGGCGACCGCGATTCAGAATCGGCTCATTGCTGCCCACTATATGAGGCATCCGATCATAATGGTCACCATCGAAGAGTTCGCAACGCAGGCTGTTTCGGTGCTCGGGGAGGTGAAGACGCCGGGAGCATACCCAATAGCGACCCCTCGATCCATCCTAGATGTCCTGGCGCTCGCTGGTGGTCTCAGTCCTCTTGCCGATCGAAACATCGTGATTGAGCGAAGGGGTAATCCCGTAAATCGCGTTCACTACAACTACTCAAACAATCCGGATGCCGCTGTTGATGGGCAGGTTCTTGTCGGACCGGGAGACACCGTGGTGGTGCCGAAAGCCGGCATCGTATACGTTCTGGGCGATGTGAATCGCCCTGGCGGGTACCCAATGACAAACAACGAGTCGCAAATGACGATGTTGGAGGCCCTCGCACTCGCGGGTGGCCTCTCTAAAACAGCAAAGCAGAGTGGGACACGTTTGATCCGAAAGGAAGCCGGCGAATCGTATTCCGATCGTCAGCTTTCAGTTGGCGACCTTCAGAAAGGAAAGATCCCTGACATTGCCATGCAGCCGGGAGATGTTGTTTATGTCCCGTTCAGTTTCGGAAGAAACCTGGCTGTATTTGGTGCGGGCAGTATCGCGGCTTCTGCTACTTCTGCTGCGATTTATGCCGCCCCGTAAACGCTCGATTTGGCCGCTCCCTCCGGGACATTGCGGCGATAGAGGAGGAGTCGTGGTGACAAGACCTATAGTCAGCGTTGTTATTCCCACGCGCAATCGGTCCACGCTCGTAGTCCGTGCGGCCGAGACAGCACTTGCGCAGACATTAGCTGAAATTGAGGTCATTGTAGTTATTGATGGTCCGGATTCCGCCACAGTTAGTGCTCTTGCAACGATAGAGGACAGTCGCCTAAGCCTGATCTCGCTTCCGCAATCAACAGGTGGGTCTGAGGCCAGAAATATTGGAATTCGGAAAAGCCGCGGCGAATTCATCGGGTTGCTCGATGACGATGATGAATGGCTTCCCAACAAGCTCTCACAGCAACTTGACCTCGCGCGAAGCTCAAAAGCTGTTTTTCCGGTTGTAACCTGTCGCCTGGTTGCCCGGCACCCAAATTCAGATGAGATTTGGCCGGCTCGTCAAATCAAACCTCGCGAGTCGATGTGCGATTACCTCTTGTGCAGAGAAGCATCCATTCGTCAAGGTGAAGGATTCATCCAGACGTCTACACTTCTTGTTCCGCGTGCCCTCATGCTTCAAATGCCATTTGAATCGGGCCTTCCCAGGCATCAGGACTGGGACTGGCTCATCCGCGCATCAGCTCATCCGGGTGTCGAATTTCTTTGGGAGTGGGATCCACTTGTGATCTATCACATCGATAACTCTCGAAAGTCAGTAAGCTCCGGGCGGGACCTCCTCGCGTCGCTGAACTGGGTCAATTCCAACAGCCGTATCAGTTCCAAGGCGAGAGCCTATTTCTATGCGACGCAAATAGCGGTTCGGTGCAATTCACCGTTCACCCTACTGCGAGTGATCTCTAATACCTTGCGCCATCCCCGCGCATTGCTGATTGCGTTGGGCCTTGCATTGGTCCCTCGGACCCTTGTCTATTCTCTCCGGCGAAGGAGAATCGTGACACATGCTTAAGGTTTCTCTTATCGTCGCTACGCTCGGGGAACGTCCGGAGGAACTGACGACGCTCTTGCATTCGCTGGTCGCACAGGTCAGATTCATCAGCGAGATCATCGTTGTCGACCAGAATCCGGATCGTGATCGTGTTCCACATCTCCTGGACCAGTTCCACGAGGTTCTCCCCATTCTGCACACTCGCAGCGAACCGGGTCTCTCTCGTGCCAGAAATCACGGACTCATCTTGGCCGGCGGGGATCTCATAGCCTTTCCGGATGACGACTGCGTATATCCCGAAGGTTTGCTCGAGTGGGTTGCCGATTGGTTTGAATCCAATATCGAATATGACATCTTGGCGGTTGGAGTCAAAGACGCCGCTGGCGTGCCGAGTGGGAATCGATGGTTTCAAGACTCTTGCGAGATCAAGCCCATCAATGCCTTTCGCACGACGTTTTCCTCTTCCCTCTTTCTCCTTGCGGATCTCGCGCGTTCCGCGCAATTTGATTTGCGCCTTGGCGTCGGCTCGGGCACTCCATACGGAAGTGGCGAGGAGACCGACTACGTATTGAGACTGCTGCGCATGAATGCTCGTGGGCGTTTCGACCGAACCCGTCATGTCATCCATCCTCGCCGCGACATGTTGAGCGGAAATGCTTCGGCGCCTCGCGCTCAGGCCTATGGATTCGGCATGGGCCACTTGCTGCGCATTCACTCACTGCGCGGTCTGTGGATCAGCTTCCTCGCTTACAATTGCGCACGTGCGGCTCTGGCGCTGTTGCGTGGAAATCTGGAAGGCGCCCGGCTTTGTATGGCTCAGACACGAGGGCTTTGGAATGGCTTTCGTACCCCAATTCAAGTCGAGCTCCCCCCTCGGACGACGCTGTCGTCATTGCCCGGTCTGCAACCAATCAATGAGCTTCCGCAGTTCAAACCCGGCAGTACGCATAACTCATGATGATTGCGAGCCAAATCGAAACATCGGCATGGCAGGGAGTCCGAACCTGCGCCCTCATCGATGAGCATGAAAGCTCCATCTGGAGCGAAGTTACTACCTGGTGCGCACTGTTCATGACGCTTTTCATCGCTGTCGGCGGCGGAATAAAGCTGCATTATGCCCCGATGGCCTTTGGCCTCACGACGATGACCGGGGACTCGACCAAGCAACTCGCAGCAAAGTTCGCCGGACTGCTCCTGATGCTGTTGCTAATGTCGACCCGTGCCCGTGAGATCCTGTCCGTTTGCCTAAACGCGCGGGTCTTTCTTCTGTTGCCCTTTCTCGCCTTCGCGTCTACCTTATGGTCGCAATCTGCAAGCCAAACTTTAACCCAGGCTGCCGCCCTTGCGCTGACAACTCTTTTCGCCATTTATCTCTATGTGCGTTACCCTGGCGATCGATTGATTTCGTTTCTTACAGTCGCGGCCGCGATTTCGCTTTTGGGATGTACATTTGTCGTCGCATTCTTCCCAAGCATCGGCATCGACTCTTTCCAACAGGACGCCTGGCGCGGAGTATTCAGCCAACGCAATAACTGTGCCGTGGATTGCGTCTGTTTTCTCGTCCTCGGTATCCACTATCGCGCTCGTCATGTCGCCGGCCTGATCTTGCGAGGGACGGTCCTTTCCCTCTCTTTGTTATTCATCGTTATGAGCGGCTCAAGGACCGGGTGGCTGATCGCAGCTTTTGCGCTTGGTATCACCTGTGGTCTCCGTGTCATCCAGCGTCTGCCGTGGCGAGATCGTCTCCTTGTTTTGATGGCGCTCAGCATACCGGCTGGCGCAGTCATTCTATTCCTCACAGCTCACTTCGATGCGTTCTTGAATCTGATTGGGAAAGACCCGACGATGAGTCAGCGAACTGTTATATGGCTGACTGTGTTAGTTCCCATAGCAAAACACCCATTCTTGGGCTATGGGTACTCTGCCTTTTGGCTGGGCCTAACTGGAGAGTCGGCGAACACCATTCTTGTCACCGGCTGGGCAGAAAATCAGGCGCAGAGCGGCTATCTGGACATATTGCTTCAGCTTGGTTTGCTCGGCTTTATTCCATTTCTTTGGATGCTTGGGCGCGGGCTAACCCAGGCTGCACGTGTACTCTCTCCCATGAGCACCATCGCAGTCCAGACAGCAACAGTACTCCTCCCTGTCCTGATCCTAGAGAACGTTGGTGAATCAGGGTTCCTGGCGCCCATCAATCTCCTCTGGTTTCTTTCTTTGCTGGCGTTGCTGACTCTCAACGGTTCCAAGAAGCCCACGGAGGATTGCTAATGCCTCGCGTGTCAATTCTAATCCCGGCCTACAATGCGGAAGAAACGATCCTCCGTGCCTTGGAATGTGCGCAGGCCCAAACCGTCAATGACCTTGAGATTATCGTGATCGATGATGCATCCACTGATTTGACTTCGCAACTGGTGAAGAGTCGAGCTCAAAGCGATCCCCGGATTCAATTGCTCCAGATAGAGAAGAACTCCGGTCCAGCCGCGGCACGAAATATCGGCATTTCTCGCGCTACCGGCGAATGGCTTGCTTTGCTTGATGCGGACGACACTATATCCTCCGACCGCTTGGAGCGTCTTCTTGCCGCGGCCGAGGCCCGCAATGTGCTCGTCGCCGATAATCTGGAGCTCTACGATCACCATGCCAGCCGCACGGTCAAGCTCGGTATCGACCAGGCTCTCCTAGGCGATGGCCTTCGTCTTGACGTAAATGGTTTCGTCGCGCGTTGCAAGACCAACCAGCCCGACACAGTTGATTTCGGTCTTCTGAAGCCCATCATCCGTATTGCGCATATTCGCAAGCATGGCATCGCCTACGACGAGCTTATGCGCTATGGCGAAGATTTCCGCTTTTATCTCGACGTGTTGCTGGCGGGCGGGACTCTTCTCGTTCTTCCGCAGGCTTATTACCAATACACCGAACGTGTGGGTTCGCTCTCCGGAATGCAGTCGGGTTTGAGCAAGACGATCGTCAGATTCGATACCCTCGAAGTGCAGACTAGAGACCTCGCCCGAGAGCCGCGTTACGCGCGTGTTGCGGACGAGCTCAGGCAGCGCGCCGATGCACTTCGGAAACATTCAAAGATCATTTCATTCCGTGAGTGCTCGTTCCTTTGCAAGCTGATTATGCTCCCCCTCACTCTCGCTGATTCGGACTTGCGGTCGCATATCACGTCCCGAGCCCGATCTCGTCTCAAAGAATTGCGTTCTTCAAAACTGAGGAACAGCACGCTTGTGAAGGACTCCTCGAATCTGTGCCTTGGACAGGGAATCAAGCTCGCTCTTCAAGGAATCTATTTTCTCTGCATTGCTCGCTCGCTAGGACCGGCACAGTATGGTGCATTTGTCGCAGTCACCGCAATGACCAACATTGTTTCGCCCTACGTTGGTCTCGGTTGTGGCAATCTGTTTCTAAAGAACGTTCGCTCCGGCAAAAGGAGCGCGCAACTGTGCTGGGGTAATGGGCTCCTTTCCTCGATGGTCACTGGCCTTCTCGCCACGGCCGCGCTTTGTGGGCTCGCTCATTTCTGGTCGCCCGGAGTTCCGCTTGCATTGATCGCTGCAATCTGCGTTTCGGACCTTCTCTCGGCGCGAGTGATCGATCTCGCTTCGTTCGGGTTTGCGGCATCCGGCAAGATGGCCAAAACCGCGGTGCAAAACACCACGATGAGTGTTCTCCGCGTCCTTGGAATTCTTTTTCTGATCTGTTTCTATCACCATGTCACCGTTGCGCTGTGGGCTTGGACTTATCTGTTCACGGCCATCGCCGGTGGCATTTTCGCTTTCCAGCAGGGAAGCTCGCTTTGGGGGTCGCCACGCTTCTCTATCGGAACGCTTTTGGAAGATACGCGCGAAGGCAGTTTCTTCTCCATCAGCACATCGGCGCAGACGATTTATAACGACATCGATAAGACAATGCTTGCGCGCCTCTCAACATTATCTGCGACCGGCGTCTACGCTGCTGCCTATCGCATCATCGACACTAGCCTGACGCCGGTTCGCTCTCTCGTCTCCGCCGCCTATCCGGCATTCTTTCAGATCGGCGCGGACGGCATCGAAGCAAGCTACAGCTATGCTAGGCGTCTGATTCGCAAAGCCCTCATCTTCGGGATGGTGGATTTTGTGGCCCTCGTCGCTATCGCCCCTCTATTACCCCACATCCTTGGGCCAAAGTACGCGGACGTCGCACCAGCAATTCAATGGCTCGCGTTGATCCCGCTTATGCGTTGTGTGCATTGGTTTTTGGCCGACGCTCTTTCTGGAGCGAATGCTCAGATTCTGCGTACCAGCGTACAGGTGGGCATAGCACTATTCAACATTGGCCTGAACCTTGTTGTTCTGCCTCGTTGGTCATGGATTGGCGCGGCCTGGACCAGTCTAGCCTCCGATGCAGCGCTCATGGTCGCAGTTTTTGTTGCAGTGCAATGGAAGCTTTCTGCAGGAACGATTCGAGAGGTAGTGCATGCATCTGAATAAGTGGCGGACTGAAGCTGCTCTTGATAACGGATCCTTTTGCCGCGCACTCAGTGCAGACCGTCGCCCCCAATTCGCATTGCCTCATAAGTGCTGCCAGGATCCCTTCTTGTTCTGCGCGCCACGCTCAATGAAAGTGACTAACCCATGCAAACTGCGTTAATCTTTCGCGAACGACTCCTTGCTCCCAGCGAGACCTTCATCTCGGAACAGGCGAAGCGTCTTAGTCGCTACCGTCCTCTTATGGTTGGCTTGCGCCGTGCGAACCCAAGCCTCCAGTATCCGCAGCCCGAAGTCTTGCTGCGCGATGGCTGCAGGTTCCAAGACAGACTCGTAGCGAGTTTTTATCGCAAGTTTCCGATAGGGAGTAATTTCGTCCGCTGTTTGCGCGCTGCCAACCCATCCATTATTCACGCCCATTTTGCCATCGATGCCATACAGGCGCTGCCCATCGCCGGAAAGCTTGAGATACCACTGGTCGTTTCGTTGCATGGCTTTGATGTCACTTCGAGCGACGACGCACTTCGAGTCAGTCGTGCAGGCCGCCACTTTCTGAAACACAGAGAGCGATTGTTCAGAGAGGCCGCCGCCTTTATTTGTGTCTCCCGGTTTATTAAAGATACCGCGATCAAAGCTGGATTTCCGGAGTCCAGACTTCACGTGCACTATACCGGAATCGACTGTGAGCGATTTCATGCCATCGACGTCCCACGCGATCCCAAGCTGATCTTGTTTGTAGGCCGACTCGTTGAGAAGAAAGGATGCGAGTTCCTCCTTCGTGCCATGGCGCTTGTTCAGCGCCATGATCCTGAGGCACATTTGGAGATCATCGGAGATGGTCCGTTGCGGTCGAAGCTCGAGGCAATTGCATCCACACTTTCTCTACGCGTTTCGTTCCGCGGCGTACAAAATCCAGTGGAGGTCTCACGCTGCATGGCGCGCGCGCAGATCTTGTGTAATCCCAGCGTAACGGCGTCTTCCGGAGACAAGGAAGGATTCGGAATGGTCTTCGCAGAGGCCCAGGCAGCGGGAACGCCGCCTGTTAGCTTCTTCCATGCGGCTATACCCGAAGTGGTCAAGCATCGACAAACTGGCTTGCTCTGCCCTGAAGGGGATATAAGCGCGCTTGCGTCTTGCTTGCGTTGTCTTCTTGATGATTCCGCACTTTGGGCGTCCATGAGTCGGCAGTCACGCGATTGGGTGAGAGAGCAGTTCGATATCGTCAGGCAGAATGAAAGATTGGAATTGCTATACGACGATTGCGTGGCTCGTCGTCGGCGCCTTGGGCCACAGCGCCAAGAATCAACTGACAGGTGCGCCGTCAGTCAAGCTGCTTTTGGGGCGTAGGGCCGTGGCTGTTATTTTGATCCGAGACCTGGGTAGGCTTTCAGAAAGCACTCCACAGAGCTTCTGACGTGTGACTGCGCGGACTTTGGGTTCCACATATCGAGCATCCCGATGCTGGCGGTCAATTGAGGAAGGTGTGTGATCAAGCTCAAAAACTGCTTTGAAGCTAGACTGGCATCCAACGACCGGCCTGCCTTTCCATTTGCCTTGGCCAGGTCTCTGGAGAAAAACTGCGCGATCGTTCGAGTTCGGCGAGTGTACCATTTCTCGAAGTATGCCGCTCCGATCGCAGGTTGCTCGACACTCTCAGACGAAACCAGACGGAATACAAACCCTGACGATGGCGACAATATCTCACTGACCACAGTCAACCCTACGATTTCCAGCGCTTCCTGGGGAGAGGTAAGATCCCGCTGAGTGTCGGAGATTACGCGTCGAAGATTCTCGTCGCCGGCCTGCAACACCATCTCCATGGCTGCGGTAAGAATCGCATGTTTATCTGGAAACGCCGCATAGATATCGCGCTTTGAGACATGCGCGCGACGAGCAATTTCTTCGGTAGTCGCATCCCCAAATGAGGTTTTGGAGAACACTGCGAGCGCAGCAACCAAAATCCTGGATTGCCGCTCATCGTCCGCGTGCTGCTTCGGGCCCGACAAATTCATATCGTTTTCAACTCATACTTGTCTTGCTCAACAACGCATTGAAAAACTTTGGGGAAAGTGACGCAAAATCGAATTCGATTCTTGATGCGAATTTGCAGTCAATTATATAGCGATTCCAAGTTACCGACTTTTTGGAGCTTCGCCTTGCGGTGGTTTACGATATTCTGCGTCATGGACCAATCTCATCGAGCACCACCTGGTTCCTCATATCAAATGGTTTATCGACTGAAAGCTCCGAACCCACTCCCTCTCCGCTACCCTGGATCACACGAAAGTTGCAGGCCGCTGCTGCTTCGGTTTGCAATTCGATTACCGATAACACCTATCCTTGAATTCAATTCTTCTAAACATTTGTGTGTCAAATATATACAGTGATCGGTCCTCTGTCCGGAGGCTCTTTTGGCATCTTTGACTTTAATTTGAACTATAAAAAACGCGGTTACACTCTTCTCATGCGGAAAGTTTCAGGACAATCTAAGAATGATTCCGGTACACCACTTCTCGTGGTCGGATCTTCCGCAAGGTCCGGTCTTTCGCTGCTCGAAGGGCACGGATTTTCAGCGACCCCATGCCTCGACGCAAAGGACGCGCTGAGGATGCTTAGCGAAGGACGCCATCAGGTCGTGCTCTGCGATCTTGAGATGCCAGCAAGGGACGGAATGGTGCTCCTGAAAAGTGTTCGTGCCGGTTTTCCAGACGTTGCCGTGGTTGTAATCGCCGAGCCGGGAAACCTGCGCCGTGCAATCCTGGCAATGATCGCGGGAGCATCGGGCTATATTCAGGCGCCTCTTGAGCGAGAATCCGCCGCAGCCAGCCTGCGCAGCGCAATGAAAAGGAAGGAACTCGACTCTGCGTTGCGTCGGTAAATCCAGGGTTCGCTTAAAGGGCTACGATTTCATGCCGCACGGAAATCAACGCACATCGAAGGTTCCTTCCAGCGGAGTGTAACCAGAGGAGGGCCCGGCAAATAGATGGTACTTTCCAGGGAGGAGTCCCCATCCGTTTTTCTGCTCGTCGAAGATTGAAAGCATCTGCGGATCGATCGTGACGCTGATTATCTTTGATTCTCCCGGCGTGAGTTCTACGCGCTTCCAGCCCACCAGCCGGTGGAAGTTTTCGCCTGCCGCATCCGGCAACGCCGCATACACCTGGGCGATTTCAGTTCCCGGGCTTTCGCCTGTGTTCTTGACCGAGAAGCTGACAATGCGTTCGCCCTTTTCATCCTCGATCTTCAGCCCCGCATAAGCATAGCTTGTGTACGAGAGCCCAAAGCCGAAGGGGAACAAGATCGGCTTATGTTCGGCCTGGTACCACTTGTACCCAACCTTCGAGCCTTCAGAATACTCGACCGAGTATTTGGACGAGACATGGGCCTCTCCGTTCACAGCTCCCGTTCCCTGCCCTTCGTCTTCCGGCGAGAGTGTGGGAATCGCTGGATGAGGGAGAGCCTCTTCATTCGCAGGGAAGGTCATCGCGAGTTTTCCCGTTGGATTTACTTGCCCTGCCAAAATATTTGCCAACGCCTTGTGACCGCTGCTCCCAGCGTACCAGGCCTCCAGAATGCCTTGCACTTTGCCGGCCCATGGCATCTTCACGGCGGTTCCTGTCTCCAGGACCACAATCGTCCGGGGATTGGCCTCGGCCACGCGCTCAATAAGTTCATCCTGCCCGTCCGGCAAGGAGAGATTCGGAAGGTCCATCCCTTCAGCTTCCCATTGGTAGGCAAAAACAAGGGCAACATCCGCCCCTCTGGCCAGATTTGCTGCTGCAACAGGATCCGTTCCAGAGTCGAAGTCGATTTGAGTTGCAGGCAGAACCGCGCGCAAAGCTTTCAACGGCGAAGTGGGAAACCATACGTGGTCCTGCCAATGCGTGGCGCGCTGGCCGGGTGGCATGATCGCATTGCCGCCCGGCGGATCGACTTGGGCCGAGCCTCCTCCGGAGATCATTGCGATATCCGCATGTCCTCCGATCACCGCAATCCTGCGCACATTCATGCTTTTTAGAGGCAAGATCGCATTCTTGTTCTTCAGCAAAACAATGCTCTCTTCTTCTGTCTTTTGAGCCGTATCGAAACCAGCTTGTACATCGACAACGCTTTTTTCGATCGGATGGTCCACTATGCCGGAAGCGAATTCGGCGTAAAGAACCCGGCGCGCGCTATCGTCGATCTGCGCCATCGAGACCGTGCCCGTTTCGACCGCCTGCTTTAACCGCGGGCCGAAAAACTCCGCCATCGGCTGCTCCTGGTCCAGCCCCGCAGAGATTGCCGTCTCGGTACTGTGGGCGCCTCCCCAATCTGAGAGAACAAAGCCCTTGAAACCCCAATCCTGTTTCAGTGTTTCATGCAGCGTATAGGGATTCTCGCACGCGTATACACCATTGATCCGGTTGTAGGAACACATCACGGCCCCTGGGGCAGCGATCTTGATGCCGATGTGGAAGGCAAGAAGATCGCTCTCCTGCATGGCTCGTTTGGAGATGATCACGTTGACGATGTTTCGACCGGTCTCCTGATCGTTTACGGCATAATGCTTGATATCGCCGATGACATGTTGCTCCTGCTCGCATTTCATCAGGTTTCCAACCATAGTGCCGGCGAGCAGGGGATCTTCTCCGGCATATTCGAAAGTCCTTCCATTCCTCGGATCCCGCGTCAAATTCACCCCGCCACCAAGAGTCATGTTGAACCCTTGCGCGCGTAGTTCACGGCCTATCAAAGAGCCGTACTCGCAGGCCAGTTCCGGATTCCAACTGGATGCAAGCGCGATGTCCGACGGCAGGGCGGTCGAATAGCGTCCGTTTACGCCACTCGCCCGAACCCCATACGCCGCGTCTGACATCAAAATGGGCGGAATCCCGAGGCGCGCGACTCCAGTAACATAACCGGCGCCCCCATTTGCCAAATTGGTAAGCGGCATCTGCCAGTTCGCCACGTTCGGCATTCCGTTGCCGTGCAGCAGTCCCAACTTTTCGTCCAGGGTCATCTGCTTCAAGGCGAGTTCAGCTCGCTCGCCGGCTGCCAGCGTCTTATCCATCCAAGGGGAAGTTGGGGGGCGCATTGCGGTTTGACCAGACGCTATTGGAATCGCGAGCAGCAACGCTCCAGCGCACAATGCAAGTACTTGTTGGAATGACTTTTGTGAAATGAATATACGGTTCCGCATGTTTCTCCCATCTAGGTCCAAGGTCATGCTGCATCGGCTTTGTGCAGTCCGTTGCCAATACTCCAACTCGCACTCATTGGAGGTGAAGAGTCATTCGAACTCTTCCTAACTTATCGAAGGAATTGCGACGAGGACTTCCGAATATGTCTCAACTTCCTAGCGGCTCTGAGCGCGCAAAGGCTCGATGATGGCGGACATGTCCTGGTCGCCATGACCCGTGTTGACCCCATCGGCAAAGCGCGTTTCCGCAGCCTGCGCCATGCGCAATTCGATATTCAAAGTCGCCGCATCTGAATCAGCATAGCGGAGATCCTTCCGCATAAGCGATAGAAGGAAGTTCACGTCGTAGTTTGCCGCGACCATCCGAGCCGAGATTGTGTTGATCAAGGGGCTTCCCGGCGCCCCGTTGCACAAGAGCTTCAATGCCTGTTCGCGGTTAAGGCCACTGCGCTCGATCCACGCAAGGGCTTCCGCTAATGAGGCGACTTGGACGCCGGCAAGAAAATTGTTGAGGAGCTTCATGCGTGCACCGCTGCCCACCGGGCCAAGCAGCACGACGTCTTTGCTCATCGCCGAAAGCACTGGCCGAACACGTTCCAGGACACCAGCATCTCCGCCGACGAGAAAAATAAGCTGCCCCCCCTCCGCCTGTGGGCGGCTGCCGGTGACAGGCGCGTCGAGCAGGTGGAGCTTCCGCTCTTCTGCAAGCAGCGCTAGCTCGGAAATCCACGCCGGTGTCACCGTGCTCGATTCCACCAACACTGTGCCGGGCTCTGCACCTTCGAGCGCTCCATCTTTTCCGGTCCAGGTTTTCCTTGAGGCGTCATCATCCGACAGCATACTGATGATCACGTCGGCATCCTTTGCCGCATCCGCAGGGGTGCTTGCGATGCGCGCACCCAACGTGGCGAGCGGGGCAGCTTTCGCTGACGTTCTATTGTGAACGGCGACCGTGAAGCCCGCTTTGAGAAGGTTCTTCGCCATCCCCATGCCCATGGTGCCCAGTCCAAGAATCGCTACCCGCTGAGTCATTTTTCTCCCCGCTTTTCAATAAGGAATCCGCCGTCATGCCAGCGGCTGCACGCTGAACGGCCGGTTGAACTTCTTGTCTTCAATGCGAACAGGATTACGAAGCGCGCGGCCGAACCCCTCAAACTTTACCTGCATCCAGTCGCCATCCTTCAGCTCAATTCCTTCGCCGAAGCTCAGCGAGTGGGCGCCGAAAAAATGCACGTGGACGCTGCCCGGTGCGCGATGCCCCGTGAATTTGAAATGATGGTGCTCAAGATTGGCGAGGCTGTGAGACATGTTTTCTTCTCCGGTCTCGATCTGTTTTCTCCAGAGCGTCTTGCCGTCGCGTTCTATGCTGACCTCGCCCGCAACCGAATGAAAGTCTGCGCCGATCACCAGTTCGGGACCGATGCTGCATTGGCGGAGCTTGGAGCCTGCAAGGTTCAGATAGTTGCGCCGCTCAAACAAATGATCGGAGAATTCGTTGCCTGCGCACATGCCGATGCGGTGGGGAGTCCCATCATTCGCGATGAGGTAAACTCCGGCGATTTCCGCCTCTTCTCCTCCGTCTTCCGCGTGTGCCGGCACGGTGAGCGGTTCCGACGGAGGCTGCAGGATTGCCCCGTGCCCTTTGTAGAACCATTCGGGAGCTGCGCCGATCTCTCCCGCTTTTGGACGCCCTCCGGCAATGCCCAGCTCAAACATGCGCATGCTGTCTGTGACGGGTTTTTGAGCATCGGCCTGCGCATGCATCGCCTGCCTGTCTTTCGCGCTGCCGAGATGGGTCAATCCTGTACCGGAAACGAGAACCCGCTCCGGCACCCCCGCAACGTCAATCGGCGAAAGCAATCGCCAATCGCTTTGACCCGCGTAGACATTGTCATAGAGAAGCGGCTCGCCGGTTGCCAGGGCCAGGACTCTCTGGGAGAGCGACGCACCTTCGCGTAGGCATGCCAATACCAGTTCATAAACAGACTCGACGCCAGTGAGGCAACGCAGGTGCGGCTCGGCCACGAGCGCAACTCGGCGCGCAGTGACCTTGCCGATTTGAACAAGCCGCATCAATTTAGGGTTCTCCTACTCGATAACCTTGAATCGTTTCAATGACTCTTCATTCACCGTCAAACCAAGTCCGGGAAGCGCATCGTCGAGATTGATGAAGCCGTCTTTCGGCACCGGTTCCCCGTCGAAGATATACCAGAAGAGTTCGTTACCGACCTCGACATCCACCTTGGGAAAGAACTCAGCAATGGGCGAATTGAGGCTGGCCATCACTACGTGGTAGTTATGCATCTGGCCGGCATGGGGCACTACGGGCACCTGAAATGACTCGGCCAGCGCCGTGATCTTTCGAGCCTGACTGATACCGCCCACGCGATTGGTATCGAACTGGATATAGTCCAGGGCGTTCTTCTCGAGGAGTTCGCGGAAACCGAAGATCGTGAATTCATGTTCGCCGCCCGCAATCGGGATGCGCCCGCAGCTCTTCAGTTCTGTGTAACCGCGGGTGTCGTCCGGAATCACAGGCTCCTCAAGCCAGCGAAGGTTGAACGGCTCCAGCAAGGGCAACATGCGCTTGGCGTAGTCGAGCGTCCACCCCATGTAAGCGTCGGCCATCAGGTCAATGCCGTCGCCAATCACCTCTCGCACGTTGCGAATCAGCTCAACATTCTTCTGCATTCCTTCTGCGCCGTCGATCGGGCCCCATCCGAAGCGCAGCTTCATGGCCTTGTACCCTTCCAACTTGTAGCGTTCTGCTTCCGCGCGAAGCTCGGGGATCGGCATGGCATAGAGCCGGCTTGCATACACCGGAATCTTGTCTTTGGTGCGCCCGCCGAGCAGGCGGAATACGGGTTGCTTCGCGCTCTTGCCCAGCAGGTCCCAAAGGGCAATGTCGACGGCGGAGATGGCGGTCATGGCCACGCCTTTGCGGCCGAAAGCCATGGTGCGGCGATACATTTGCTGCCAAAGAAACTCTGTGTCCCATGGATCGGCGCCGACGAGAAGCGGCTTGAGGTAGGTATCAATCAGAGATTTAGTAACCACGGGGGAGAGCGCTGCATTGCCAAGGCCCACCTCTCCGCTGTCTGTAAATATCTCCACCAGCACCCAGCCGTGAAATGCGAAGTTGCCCATGGACGCCTGCCGGAATGCAACCAGGTCCATTGGGTTGGTGCAGAAGTGCGGAGGCAGCGGTACGGTCTCGCCTTCCCATTGCACAACGCGTGTGCGTACTTCAGTGATCTTCATGCGTGGCTCTCAATCCTCTTTAGGTCTTCAATTCGCAGCGGTTCAATCTTGCCTCCAACATACACGAGGATAAGGAACCCGATAAGATGAAATGTCCCAATTGCTGTGAAGAGAACGCTGTAACTGAATCCATGCCCAAGCAGTGCTCCGGCAATAAGGCCGAAAATAGCGCCGCCAATCGATCCCCCAAACCCCACCAGACCGGAGACGGTACCGACTGCCGATAGTGGAAAGACATCGGCTGGTATGGTCATTATCAATCCCGACCATGATTGTTGCGCAAAGAACGCGATGCTGAAAAGCAAGAGCGCATAGGATACGTGAACATGGGTCACCAGCATCACGGCCGGCATCATCGCTGCATTGATGCCCAGAACAAGTTTGCGCGAGAAGTTGAGCGATCGTCCACTCCGCAATAGCCGGCTGGAACACCAGCCTCCGAGAAAGCTGCCGATTCCGGATGCAGCGTACGGAATCCACGCGTAGTAGCCGACCTGCTTGATGTCAAAACCTCGAGCATCGTAAAGGTATTTTGGCAACCAGAAGAGCATGAAATACCATGCGGAGTCACTAAGGAATTTGGCGAGGACAAGACCTTGCACACTGCGCAAGGAAATGATTTTGCGAAAAGACAGGTCCTCCGCAATTTGCCGGGCCGCTATCAGATTGGCCGACGCACCATCGGGGCCGGAGCGGTAAAGGACCGCCCACAAGAGCACCCACATTAATCCAATGGTTCCGGCGGAAAAAAAGACAGCACGCCACCCACTGTAAATCAAAACCAAACCGATGAGCGGCGGCGCGAGGAGTGAGCCGACGGCGGTTCCCGCGTTGATGCATCCCATGGCTGTCGCGCGTTCCCGAGGCGGCAACCATTCCGATATAACCCTGGTCGCCGCTGGAAATGCGCCACCTTCGCCCATTCCGAGCAGGAGGCGCATGATGAGAAGCCAGGCAAACGACCCCGCAAAGCCGTGCAGCATACATGCCAGCGACCACCAAAGCATGATCAGCGTAAAGCCCAGGCGTGTGCCAAGCTTGTCGAGCATACGGCCGCCAATCGCGTAGAGGGCCGCGTAGGCAAGCAGAAATCCAGTTTGAAGATAGGAGAACTGCTCATTCGAGATAGGGATGGTGCGCTGAATTGCGGCAATGGCAATCGAGATGGTCTGGCGGTCAAAATAGCTGATCGCAATCGCCGCCGTTACGAGAGCAACGTAGAGCCAGCGGCGTTGGGGAATGCCCTTGGTTGGATCGATGCTGCCAGTCTCGGCCGTCGCCTTCATCGTGGTCTCTTCTCGCCACTGCATTGTGGTCTTCGAACCGGCGCTACTGGATATGCAAACAGGGAATTCAGAGCACGTCCCGAGATTTTGGGCTTGCCAATATCTCTTCCAGAACCCCTTGATGGGCAAGACTCCTGAATTTGCCCTGAAGATTTCTGGACCTTCAAGCATCAATCTCAAGCTACTTACGATGAATGCTTTATGGCGGAGGGAGAGGGATTTGAACCCCCGGTACCCTTTCAGGTACAACGGTTTTCAAGACCGCCGCATTAAACCACTCTGCCATCCCTCCGCGGACAGGGAGGCTCCCCTGTCTTATTAGTTTACAGCACCTTCAATTGCTTCAGCGCGGACACCGGCCAAACTCTATCTCCACCGTGCCTATCCGCCCCGTGTCTCTCACTGCCCCGGCAGCACCAGCACCTCCACACCGCTGGCCGCATCTTTCTGGTGGAAGATCTGCTCAGTTGCCTTCTGGAAATCTTCAGGCTTTGCAAACGGAATGTCAGTAAAGGTCTGCGGATTGCGATCGGTAAGCGGGAACCACGAGCTCTCAACCTGCACCATGATGCGATGGCCCCTGCGGAAAGTATGGAAAACATCTGGCATCGTGAAATTGATGTCCGCCTCTTTGCCCGGCGTCAGAGGGTCTGGCTTCTCCCAGCTGTTGCGAAACTTGGCTCGGAACGGTTCGCCGCGCAACAGCTGTTGGTAGCCGCCCATGTGTATAGGCGGCGCATCCAGAATGCGTTTGTTACCCTCCATCGACGTGTCCGGATCGGTATAGTCTTCCGGGTAAACATCGATCAGCTTCACATCGAAATCCGAGTCCGTGCCGGAGCTTGCGACCTTCAAATGTGGCGAGATCGGGCCGGCAATCGTCACATCCTCTTTCAGCGGCTCCGTCTTGTAAACCAATACGTCGGGGCGGTAACTTGCGAAGCGTTGGTCGTCCACCATGTAGCGCTGCGGTACCGTGTCCGTCGTGTAGCCGACAAACGGCACCGGATGGTTCGGGTCGCTCACGTATTCGTCTTCACTCTTGCTTTTTTCCGGCGGGTCGAAGCTGAGCTTGCCACCCGCATGGAAATAAAGCGTCCTGGCCGAAGCTGCCTTGGGCGGCCATGCGTCGTACCTGCGCCACACGTTGGTTCCAGTCTCAAACACAATCGCCTTTGCCTGCGCAGCGCCCTTGCCCTTCAAGTAATGCTCAAAGAACGGAAACTGAATCTCCGCGCGAAAATACGCTGAAGTCTTCGCGTTGAACTGCGCATCGCCCAGGTGGCTGCCGTCGCCGCGGGCCCAGCCGCCGTGGACCCAGGGACCCTCCACCAGCGTCGTCGGCGTCTCCGGGTTGAACTTGTCGATCGCGTAGAACGTGCGGTAGGGCCCTTCGAGATCTTCTGCGTCAAACCAGCCGCCTACCACCAGCACCGCGCAATGTACATTTTTCATGTGCTGTGACAAGTCGCGTGCCTTCCAATAATCGTCGTAGGTATCGTGTTTGAACTGGTCGTTGAACAGCCAATTCGAGCCTTTCAGATACTGCGTGTCGAGATTCGCAATGTTGCCCGCATCCAGATAGAACCTGTATCTGTCCGGAGTACCAAAATCAAAAGACACTGTCGCGCTGGGCTCGGTCGGGTTCTTTTGCGGTCGGAACGACGAATAGAATCCGAAGTTCGCGGCAAGCATAAAGGCCCCGCCATGGTAAGCGTCGTCACCCCGAAATAGGTCGGTCATCGGCGCCTGCGGACTCGCCGCCACCAGCGCCGGATGCGAGTCGATGATTGACGCAGAAGTGTAGAACCCCGGATACGAAATCCCCCAGATGCCCACCTTGCCGTTATTATTGGCCACGTGTTTCAGAAGAAACTCGATCGTGTCATAGGTGTCCGAAGAGTCGTCCACATCCTGAGGACCTTTCTTGTTATCGATGTGCGGCCGCATCTCCTCGAAGTCGCCCTCGCTCATCCACCGCCCGCGCACATCCTGGTAAACAAAAATGTAGCCGCTCTTTTCAAACTCATCCGACGGCCCAAGCCGCGCCGGATACTTGTCCTCTCCGTAGGGCGCAACATTATAAGGAGTCCGATCCATCAGAAACGGATACGGCCCCGCATCTTCGGCAAAGGCCGTCGCCTTGGGCACATACACCGCGGTAAACAGGCGCTTGCCGTCGCGCATCGGGATGCGGTACTCGTATTTCGTGTAATGGGCGCGAATGAAATCCTCTGCGGGAGCTGGAGGTGCGGCTTGCTGCGCGCGCCCTCCGATACATGCGAAAACCGCGAATAGATAGAGAACCGGGGCAAGGCGCAAAAGCCTGTTCATTGTGCCAAATCTCTCCTTAGAATTCAGACTACTCCAACACACAAGTTGACCGGCTCTCTCCGCTTTAGGAGGCTTTCTTTTCCTGCACTTGGCGAGCGCCCCAGCGTACCTGTGCGGCCTCCTGTTGAAAACGGGGTTTTGCTTGCATCGAGCCCTTCGTGCGGGTTTAACCTATTTAAAAGTGTCCGTACGCAGCCGCCAGCGCCCATGTACGCCGGGACTGTATCCTTTCCGCCAAGAATCACCAAAAAAGGAGATCCATGTCTACTGAGTATCGCAATTTCCTCGCTCTCTCCTACGAAGAGCTGGAAGAGCTCAACCTGGCAGCCAAGGCTGATCGCGCAAAACGCACCGCGGCCGACGCCGTACGCGAGAAGCGCCTGAAGTACCTGACCGACGAAAAGCGGATCAAGGCTGTCACCGTGCTGTTCTCTGACCTTGAAGGACGGCTTCACCTGCTCGACTACGACAAGAAATTCCTGCTCGGCTCCTACGAGAACCTCACCTTCGACGGCTCCTCCATCCGTGGGTTCACCGCCCAAAAGGAAAGCGACCTCCGCCTCGGCATCGACTGGAGCGCCTTCTACTGGGTCCCCGCCGATGTCTTCGGCACCGGCAAAGTCCTGGTCTTCGGCAATGTCATCGACAAGGACGGAACGGCGTACTCAGGCGACCTGCGCGGCGTGCTCAAGAACTATTCCGACAAGCTCTTCAAGGAGAAGCAGTACACCCTCAACGCAGCCACCGAGATCGAGGGCTTTCTGTTCGCCGGCAAGGACGCCGAACAGAGCTACCACCAGACCGGCAAGTTCGAAGCCATTAACACTGGCGGCTACTATCACGTCCTCCCGCTTGACCCGCTGCGCCAGTTTATTGACACCGCCGCTGAAGTACAGCGCGCCATGGGTTTCCAGAACGAGAAGGACCACCCTGAAGTAGCGCCGAGCCAATTCGAAATCAACTACGGATACGCTGAAGTCGTCGCTGCGGGCGACCAGATCCAGCTTTACAAGCTGCTCTGCCGTCAGATCGCCGCCAACATGGGCTGCACCGCCTGCTTCCTACCCAAGCCCGTCGTCGGCGTTAACGGCAGCGGCATGCACACCAACGTCTCCGTCTCCAAGGGCAAGACCAACCTCTTCTGGGACGAAAAGGGCGCGGAGCAGCTCTCCAAGTTCGGCTGGGATTTCCTAGACCGTATCCTAAGTCAGGCCCTCGACCTTTGCCTCATCTTCAACTCCAGCGTCAACGCCTATCGCCGCCTGGATCCGCACTTTGAAGCGCCCAACCAGATTCGCGCCTCGGCCACCGATCGCGGCGCAATGGTCCGCGTGCCCATCGGAAACCACCGGTCAATGAGGACAGAGGTGCGCGCCGTCGCTCCCGACGCCAACCCCTACTTGGCGCTCTACAGCATCTTCAAAACCGGCATCGACGGGAGCATCGCCAAGCACAAGGATCTGCGCGCCGGCGGTCGTTACCTGCCCGACAACATTCAGGCAGCCATCGACGACTTCAAAGACTCGAAGTGGATCGGTCAGATCCTCGGCAACGACGTGCAAGGCCGCTACGCTGACCTGAAGCAAGCCGCTGCAAACCGCTCTCCGCGCGAGCTCGGAACCATCGTCAAAGGCTCCGAAGTCCAGTTCCACCACGCCGTCTACAACCAATCCCTCTGGAATTTGTTCTAGGGCGAACTGCAATCTGAATCACAAAAGCGGCGCGGCCTCCAAGGGCAGCGCCGCTTCCGCATTCGTATCTCCCCCGTTTCCTCACGCCTCCCTTAGGTCCGGTATGTTAAAAGCTATAGAACGGGGTACAGGCAACAGGGAGCGGCAAAACCAGACCGGGAGCGGCAAACCAGCCCCTTCCGTCAAATCACCGACTCTTTCCTGACACCCTCAATACGCTTCAAGGAAAGCCTCGGGAAAACATGAGCGCCGGTCACTCAGTCGAAATGGAGACCCTTTTCGGAGACTACCCACTCGACCACGCATTCGATGAAATGCGCGAAGCCAACGGCGAACTGCGCTCCCACTACCGCGCCCTCGCTGAGACCCTTGCCAGCCTGCCCGCCGACGAGCTCCAGCGCCGCAAGCAGGCCGCCGACCTCTCCTTCCTCACACAAGGCATCACGTTCACCGTCTACGGCCGCGACGAAGGCACCGAGCGCATCTTTCCATACGACCTGCTCCCCCGCCTGATCACCGGCCCGGAGTGGGACCGCATCGAGCGCGGCCTCACGCAGCGCATTACCGCCCTCAACCTCTTCCTCCGCGATGTCTACTCCGACGCCAAAATCCTAGCCGACCGCGTCATCCCCCGCGACCTCGTCTACAGTTGCAAGCACTACCGCCGCCAGATGCGCGGCCTCCAGGTCCCGCGCAATGTTTATATAGCTGTTGTCGGCTCCGACCTACTCCGCCTCTCCTCCGGCGAATTCGTCGTTCTGGAAGACAACCTCCGCGTACCTTCCGGCGTCAGCTACATGCTCACCAACCGCCGCGTCATGAAGCGCACCTTCCCGCAACTCTTCCAGAGCTACGGCGTTCGCCCCATCGAGCACTACGCGCAACTGCTTCTGGCCACCCTGCGCTCGCTCGCTCCCGAAGGCCGTCCCGAACCCAACATTGTTCTGCTCACTCCTGGCGTCTTCAACTCCGCCTACTTCGAACACACCTATCTCGCCCGTCAAATGGGCATCGATCTCGTCGAAGGTCGCGACCTCGTTACCCACGACAACGTCGTTTACATGCGCACCACCGATGGCCTCAAGCGCGTCGACGTCATTTATCGCCGCGTTGATGACGACTTCAGCGATCCTCTCGTCTTCCGCGCCGACTCCGCGCTCGGGTGCGCCGGAATCTTCAACGCCTATCGCGCCGGCAACGTCACCGTCACAAACGCCTTCGGCACCGGCCTCGCCGACGACAAGGCCGTCTACGCCTACGTCCCGCGCATGATCCGCTACTACCTCAACGAAGACCCTATCCTGCCGAACGTTGAAACCTATCTGCTCTCTGAAGACAAAGAACGTCAGCACGTCCTCGCCAATCTCGACAAGCTGGTCGTCAAGGCCGTAGGCGAAAGTGGCGGATACGGCATGTTGATCGGCCCGCAGTCCACTGCCAAAAAACGCGAAGAGTTTGCCCGCCAGATCGAAGCCAATCCCCGCAATTACATTGCTCAGCCCACGCTCGACTTTTCTCGCGCTCCCTGCCTCATCGGCAATCGATTGGAGCCGCGTCACGTCGACCTGCGGCCTTACGTTCTGTTCGGCGACAAAGTAAACATTGTGCCCGGGGGTCTCACCCGCGTGGCTCTTGAAAAGGGCTCGCTTGTCGTCAACTCTTCCCAGGGCGGCGGCAGCAAAGACACCTGGGTCCTGGAATGAAGGTAACGCTCTTTCGCGAATCGAACTGAAGGGTACTGGCTTCAGCCAGAACATCCAACCAGCAACCATGAACCAAGGCTTTAGCCCCTGCACAACGGAACCTCCGAAAATGGCCTCAGCAATAACGCACTTCAAACAACGGGAGAATGCGACCATGCTTTCACGCGTAGCCGACAGTCTCTATTGGATGAGCCGCTACCTCGAGCGCGGCGAGAACACCGTGCGCCAGCTCGACGTAACCATGGGTCTCATGCTCGATACTGGTGGCGTCAATGCGGAAACGCGCTGGCAGCGCCTCCTGGCTGCGCTCGGCAAACCAGTCGGCATGGAATGGAATGACGATCTCGATTCGATGGCGCGCAAGCTCGTCTTCGACCCCATCAGTCCGGCCTCGGTCACATTTTGCGTCAACGGAGCACGCGAGAACGCCCGCCAGGCGCGCGAAGAAATCTCCAGCGAGCAGTGGCAGCGCCTCAACCGCCTCTTTCACCACATGCACTCGCCCAATGCGCAATCCCAATTCAACTCCAGCATCAATGACCTGCTGACAGCCGTAATCGATGGAATTCACCTATTCAAAGGCGTCAGCGACACCACCATGATTCACGGCCAGGGATGGCAGTTCATTCGCCTCGGCCGCTATCTTGAGCGCGCCTACGCCACCGCAACCATGCTTGAGGTCTACCAGGAAGAACTCCTTAACCCGCTGGAGCGCGAGAACGCCGGCTACCAGTATCTTGAAATGGTCGGCCTGCTTCGCTGCTGTACCTCCTTCGAGGCCTACTGCCAGGTCTACACGGCTGACATGCTTCCCGATCGCATCCTCGAGTTTCTCCTGCTCAACCGGGACTTCCCTCATGCCATCCGATATTGCGTTGACGGCATCCGGGACGCCATCGATTCGGTCCAGCACACGGGTGGCCGTCGCGCGCCAGACGAACTCACCTCCGGTATCGGCCGCCTCCACGCCATGCTCGGCTACACAACAATCTCAGAGATTCTGTCCGGCGACACCGCTGCATTTCTTCACAATATCCGCGAGCAATGCTTACGCATTCACGAGCTTATTTACCGCTATTACGTCCATTACTCCATTCAATCCGCACTGGCCGTGTAACTGAGAGCGCATATGAACTTCTATTCAATCCGCCACCTCACGCGCTTCCGCTACTCGCAACCCATCAGCGAGAGCATCATGGAAACTCGCATGCATCCGCGCTCGGACTCCAGCCAGCACTGCCTCAACTTCTCGCTCTCCGTCAGCCCCCGCTGCCGTGTCTTCAGTTATCGCGATCATCTCGGCAACAACGTCCAGCACTTCGACATTCCCGGCGAACATAATCAGCTCGTCATCGTCGCCGAGTCCATCGTCGAACAGCAGCCTTCTCCCGACGTACCGGCCTTTCTCTCCCCCGACGCCTGGACAGCCCTCGATGAACTCGTCGACTCCGGCGATTACTGGGAGATGCTGCTGCCCTCAACCTTCGCCGTCGAGACCCCGGCCGTCACGCTTCTCGCGAAACAAATGGATGTCGCGCGCCGTGACGACCCCCTCATGCTCGTGCAGGAACTCAACACCCGCCTCTTCGAATACTTCGACTACGTGCCAAGCCACACCCGCGTCGACTCGCCCATCGACGAAGCCATCGTCAGCGGCAAGGGCGTCTGCCAGGACTTTGCCCACACCATGATCGCCCTGCTCCGCCTTGTCAGGATTCCAGCCCGCTATGTCTCCGGTTATCTCTACCGCAGCCGCGAAGACCATGACCGCTCAACACCCGACGCCACCCACGCATGGGTTGAAGCGCTCATGCCCCATCTCGGTTGGGTCGGCTTCGACCCAACCAACAACCTGGTCGCCCACCATCGCCACCTGCGCACCGCCGTCGGCCGCGATTACGCAGACGTGCCCCCTACCCACGGCGTCTTTCGCGGCAGAACCGATAGTGAACTTTATGTGGCTGTACAGGTAGAAGCCAGCGAGACCGCTCCCGCTCTCGATCGTAAAATGCCCATCCCCGAAGACTGGAGCGTCCTCGTCGAGCGCGCTCAGCAACCCCCGGAAGCTCCCATCCCCTTCATCGATCTCCAGCAGATGCAGCAGCAACAGCAGCAGTAAACTTTTCGGAAACTACGAAGGCCCAGTCTGAAATTGAAGATCGCGTGCACCAGGTTTCGTATCTGAGGCCTGAGATTCAACAACCGTTCAACCCGCCCTCTGCACCTCAGCCGCAATCTTCCGCAACTCCGGCAATACTCTGCCCAGGGCCACAGGCTTCGCGTCCCGTGTGCCCAATCCGAAATAAACATCCCGATAAAGTTGATAGAGCCGCTCATACACCGCGGCCTCTTTGGTATCCGGCTCAACCGTCCGCAATGGCAAACACACCGCCGCCTGTGCTTCTTCAATCGTCTTGTAGGTTCCCGCCGCCAGCAGCGCAAAAATCCCCGACCCCAGACTGGTCGGAATCCCCGCCGGCACCAGCACAGGTTTATTCAGCACATTGGCATAGACCTTGTTCAGGACTTCGCTCTTCTGCGGAATTCCGCCCGCATTGATCACCCGATCGATGCGCACTCCGTGCTCAGCCATGCGCTCCAGAATGATCCGCGTGTGAAATGCCGTTCCTTCAATCGCCGCGAACAGCTCGTCCTGCGCCGTGTGCACAAGGTTCCATCCCAGCGCCACCCCGCCCAGCTCCGGGTTCACCAGCACCGTGCGGTCGCCGTTATCCCAGCTCAGACGCAGAAGCCCAGTTTGCCCTGCCTTGTACGCATCCAAACCTTCAGAGAGCGCGGCCACCGTGGTCCCGGCCCTCTTTGCAATCGCTTCAAAAATATCGCCCGTTGCGGAAAGCCCCGCCTCGATCCCAATCTGGTCTGGATGGATGCTGCCCGGAACCACGCCGCAAACACCGGGAACCAGTTGTGCCTTGTGAGCCATCGCCATGATGCACGTTGAAGTGCCAACTACGTTGACCGCATCGCCTTCGCGGATGTTTGACCCGATTGCATCCCAGTGCGCATCGAAAGCTCCCACCGGAATCGGAATCCCAGCCTTCAGTCCCAGCGCCTCCGCCCACTTCGGCGAAAGATGGCCGGCAATGTGATCGCTCGTCAGGTATTCGCCTCCAAGCTTCGCGCGCACGCCCGCAAACAGCGGATCGACGGCGACCAGAAACTCTTCAGGTGGCAGCCCGCCCCACTTGGGATTCCACATCCACTTGTGACCCATCGCGCAGATGCCGCGCTTCAGCTCGCTCACCTTTGTAATACCGGCCAAGGTCGCCGCCACCATGTCGCAGTGCTCAAGAACCGTGACCATGCGCTCGCGCTTGTCCGGGTTATGACGCAGCCAGTGCAGCAACTTGGAGAAACCCCACTCGTGCGAATAAACTCCGCCGCACCACTCGATTCCTTCGAATCCCAACTCGTGGGCCTTGCGCGTAATCTCCTCGGCCTCGGCAAACGCCCGGTGATCGCACCAGAGGTAGTAGTCGTCCAGCGGCTCAAAGCCTTCTCCTACTGGGACGATTGTCGATCCAGTCGTATCCAGGGCAATCGCCGCAACCTCCTCGCCCGCAATGCCGGCACTCTTCAATACCTCGCGTGTCGCAGCGGCAAGCGCCGTCATATGGTCCGCGTGTGACTGGGTCGCAAAGTTCGGGTCCTCACGACGCCGATGCAGCGGGTATGACGCCGAAGCTGTCCCAATCGGTCCCTTCTTGCTGTCAACGAGTGTTACGCGAACACTCAATGTGCCAAAGTCAACCCCAGCCACAACCGTCATTGAAATCTCACCTCTGGTAAACGCTTTCTCGCCCGCCAACCAGACTACAACATTCCTCTCCCGTGCGTCTCAATCACTGTTCCGCACCAGGTGGAAATCAAACCGTCGCTCCTACTTCTTCTTTCCCGGCAGCATCCCCATGATCTTGCCCATCAACCCAGGCTTCGCCGCCAGAGCCCCTGCCTGTGGTTTCGCAGCTGCTGGAGCGCTTACCCCCGGCTTTGCAGCCTGCGCCGCCGAAGAGGTGGTGCTTGCCGGCGCCGTCCCAAGCGCGTTCCCGTTCACAGTGCCGCCCTTTGCACTCCCCGTCGCCCCACCCACCACTTCTGCATTTTTGATATTCGGCGGCGGCGTCCCATCGCTCGCATTCTTCACAAGAATCGAAATCCGCCGGTTCGAAGGATCGTAAGGATTATTCTTCACCCGCAAAAATTGATCTGCGTATCCCCGCACCTGCGTTACCTGGTCGCTCCGCACGCCTCCTTGCTGCAGCAATCTTCGAGCAGAATTGGCCCGATCCGCCGAAAGCTCCCAGTTGCTGTAGTTCGCGTCGGTGGAGTACTGCGTCGCGTCCGTGTGCCCCTCGATCAAAAGCGAATTCGGAATTGTCTTCAGCTCCGTCGCCAGCAGCGTCAGCAACTCCTGACCGCTCGGACTCAAATGCGCGCTTCCGCTCTCATAAAACGTGCCATTCTTGTCCTCCAGCAACTCAATGCGCAGCCCCTCGGCCGTGATCGTGATCTCGATCTGCTTGGAAAGCTTCTCCAGTTCCTTTTTGGCCTTGATCTCCTCTTCGAGTTTGTCCTTCAGCTTCTGCAGGTTATCGTTAGTCGCAGCCGTTACGGTCTGACCTGTGCCGGTCATCGTCGTGCCGAGTTGGCTTCCGGTTCCCTTGGGATCGTTAAAGTATCCTGCCACTGCCTGCTTCACCTTGGAACTGGAGCCCATCAGCCACAGCACAATAAACAACGACATCATCGCCGTCACGAAGTCGGCATAAGCCACCTTCCAGGCGCCGCCGTGGTGCCCGCCGTGGCCGCCCTTCTTCTTGATCACAATGATCGGTTGACTCTTCGCTGCCATTCCGCCCCACCTCTTCGCATGCGCCTGCAGGCCCTACGCCGCAACAGCCGGCTCGACCGCCTCCACCTTGTTCTTGCAGTTCTTCTCCATCTCGTCGAAGCTCGGCCGCACATGCGCCGGAACCGCCCGCCGGCCCATTTCAATCGCGATCATCGGCGCCGATCCTTTAAGAAACGAAAGCACCAGCACCCGCAGCACATGCAGATATTCGTCGTGCTCCTCAGCGGTCTTGCGCATGTTTGCGCTCAGCGGGCCCACCACCCCGTAGCAAAGCAAGATGCCGAGAAACGTCCCCACCAGCGCCGCCGCCACCTTCTCGCCGATCTCCTCTGGCGGCCCGCCCAGCGCGCCCATCGTAATCACCACGCCCAAGACCGCAGCCACAATCCCCAGCCCCGGAAGCGCATCGGCAACCGTCGACAACGCATCGATCGGCTGCATCGCCGCATGATGATGCACTTCCATATCCAGTTCCATCATCTGGTCCATGTCGAACGGCTCCACGCCGCCCGTAATCGCGGTACGCAGTGTATCGCACAAAAAGTCCACCGCGTGATGGTCCTTCAAAAACTCCGGATAGTTCTTGAAAATCGAACTCTCCTTTGGCTTCTCAACATCCATTTCCACGCAAAGCAGTCCCTCCTTGCGCACTTTGTTCAGGAACTGGTACATCATCTTCAACGTGCTCAGATAGCGCTCTTTGGTAAACGGCGAGCCCTTCATCACCCCCGCCAGCCCGGCAGCAACACCTTTAATGATGTGCATTGGGTTGGCCACCAGCAAGGTCCCCGTCGATGCCCCGGCAATAATCAATAATTCTGCCGGCTGCATGAGCACCGCAATGTGCCCCTTCTCCATCAGGAAGCCGCCGATGACCGCAGCAAAAACAAGCACGATGCCTATGATGGCAAACATTCGGGACCTCCCGGCGCGGACGTTATTGAGTTGCCGCCCGCATGGATGCTGGATTCCATGGCTTTCTGCGCGCGCTCCAGCAGCCGCGCAAGCCCTGCATTATGGTCGCGGCAAGCCTGGGCCGCGCCAATGCTCACCGTCAGTGAAACCCGGTCGCCCCACCAACGGAAATCCGCCGTCCTCGCCAAGCCTGCCAGCGCCTGAGCATGCACTGCCAGCATCTCCGCGGTGCGCTCATGCGAAATGATCAAAAAATCATCTTCGCCCCAGCGCCCCACTTCTTCGGCCGGGCGCAATCCGTGCGCCAGAACCCGCTGAACTATCTCCAGCATTGCCTCACAAGCGCCCGATCCATGAGTCTTGCGCAATCCCTGCGCCTGGTCCACGCTGATCCACAAAACGCCAAACGGCAGACCCCCACGCTCGAAATCCTCAAACTCCATCTGCAGCCGGTCTTCGATGTCCGCCTGGCTTGCTGCCACCGCGCTGTTTTCGCCCGTCATTCCATGGGGAAGAGCGTCCAGGCTTTCTGCCGGATGAAATACCGCTGCCGTTCCAATCCGTTCGCCCAACCCGTCCCGCAGCGCCACAACCCTCGTAATCGCCTGCAACTCATGACCCAGCTTGTGCCTGGTCCTTACCAGCGCACCCCGACTCGTCCGCGGTTCTGTATCGCGGTGCACTTCTCCATGCAGCAACCTCTCCGGCGCCAGCACCTCAAGCTCCGCAGGAATCGCGTGCCCCAGCATCTCCGCTCCTGCATACCCCGTTATCGACTCCGCCACCCTGTTCCAGAACACAACCGCGCCCTCCATGTCGAACAATGCAATGCCGGCCGGAAGACAGTCCAAAGCGGATTCAAGCAGTTCCGTGCGATCCCTCATCCACACTCCTCAGAACGGAGAATCCCCATACCCCGTTCATCGGCACACCCCCCTCCAACTTCATCGCCTCCGCTCTATCAATGAAGTTGGAATTCTCTCATCAACCACCAGCCAGCCTTCTTCCCAACTCTCCTGGAATCAGCCTCTCCGTCGGCAATATGCTCCCTCTCTTCAAAAGCGCACCTATTCAAGGCGCACTGTTCAATAGGGACCAGACAACATCCCAAATCCGGGCAATGATGAACAGTGACTTATCCCACTCTCGATCACGGAGGTACGATTTCCGCCTCCGACGGGCCCTCGGCCAGCCTTGCCGGCGTCGGAGTACAATCAGTCGTCTCGAACGTTTCCTTCCTGTTCCAGGGCAAATCTGCCGCAGTCCTCCTCAACCTAATCCGAAAGCCGCAGTCTCCTGGGCATCGCGCCCCAGCGAATCGACCGCCTGCAACGAGGGCATTTCTCGATGAGCACCGCTAAGAAGTCCACATTCGATCCCGCCGCATTCCTCGCCACCGCAGGGCTGGGACGAAAAATCGTCGAACTTACCCCCGATCAGACATTCTTTACCCAGGGAGACACGCCAGACTCCGTCTTCTACCTCCAGAAAGGCCGCGCGCGGCTCACCGTCCTTTCACAGAGAGGAAAAGAAGCCACCATCACCCTGCTCGCCAGCGGTGACTTCGTCGGGGAAGAGTGCATCGCGGCCCTGCCGGGTCTGCGCCTTACCACGGCCACCGCGGTCAACGCCTGCTCTGCGCTCAAGATTTCAAGGGCTGAAATGGTTCGCGTGATGCACGAGGAGCCGGCTTTCGCCGACACCTTCATGAAATTCCTGCTCGCCCGCAGCATGCGCACCCAGGCCGACCTTGTCGATCAGCTCTTCAACTCCAGCGAAAAACGCCTCGCCCGCATCCTGCTCCTCATGGCCGAATTCGGTAAGCCTGGCGAGCCCGAAACCCTCATTCCCCCGGTCACGCAAGAAACTCTGGCAGACATGATCGGCACCACTCGTTCCCGCGTCAGCTTCTTCATGAACCGCTTTCGCAAGCTCGGTTTCATCAGCTACAACGGCCGCATCCAGGTCCACAAGTCGCTGCTCAATGTCATCCTGCTCGACCAGCTTCCCGGCCGCACCGGCGCCCGGCCCCCAGCCATGCGCATCCCGCCAGCCAAGCCACGCCGCTAGTAGCTCCGCACCCACTCCAGGATCGATCGCACCGCAATCCCGCTCGGTCCCTTCGCGATAAACGGCCGCGCATCCTCTACCCACGCCATCCCCGCTATGTCGAGATGAATCCACGGCGTCTCCTCCACAAATACCTTCAAAAACTCCGCAGCCGTGCTCGCCCCGCCATACCGCCCGCCGGTGTTCTTGATATCGCCGATGTCGCTCTTGATCAGCTCGGCGTACTCCTCTCCAAGAGGCAGCCGCCAGAACTTCTCGCCCGCCGCTTCAACTGCCGACCGAAATCGCCCGTACGTCTCTTCGTCGTTCGAGAAAACCCCCGCGTTCACCTTGCCCAGTGCCACACTCACCGCGCCCGTCAACGTTGCAGCATCGATCAGGTGAGTCGCCCCAAGTTGCCGCGCGTACGCCAGACCATCGGCCAGCACAAGCCGACCCTCCGCATCTGTATTGATAATCTCAATCGTCTTGCCGGACATCGCCGTCTGCACATCGCCCGGCTTTTGCGCCTTTCCATCCGGCATATTCTCTGCCGCGCACACAATCCCAATCACCCGCACCTTCGGCTTCAGCAGCGCGATTGCCCGCATCGCCCCCAGCATTGCCGCCCCGCCCGCCATGTCGTACTTCATCCTGTCCATGTCGGCAGCCGGTTTGATCGAGATTCCACCGGTGTCGAACGTAATCCCCTTGCCCACCAGCCCCAAAATCGGCCCGCCAGTCACTCCGTCCGGCTCATACCGCACCACGATCAGCGCCGGTGGTTCTTCGGATCCCTGCGAAACGCTCCAGAACGCCCCCATCTTGAGTTCATGCAGCTTCTCCGTCGAATAGATCTCCGCCTTCAGCCCCACTTCGGCGGCCATCGCTGCGGCCTTCTGCCCCAGAATCGTCGGCGTCAGCTTGTTGCCCGGCTCATTCACCAGCGCGCGCGTGAAGTTCTGGCTCTCTCCCACAATCACGCCCTCAGCAAACGCCGCTTCCACCGCCTTCTTATCCGCATTCCCCGGAGCTGCCAGTGTGAACGACTGAACGCTCAAGTCCTTGCGGTCGCTGCGATAGGTGTCCGGATCGTAGTCCCCAATCATCGCGCCCTCGACCGCCGCCCGCGCGCAAGCTCCCACTTCCAGCGTCTCCGCCTCGGGCAATGCGAACACCAACTCCCGAATCCCGCGCGGCTTTGTAAACCGCACTGCCGTTCCCGCCGCATTCCGCACAGTATGCACCGTGGCTTTGGCCCGCTTGCCCAAACCCATGATCAAAAGCCGCCTCGCGGCCAGTCCCGCAGGCGCATGAAGAAGGACCGTCTCATTGGCCCCGGCTTTGTACTCACCGCTCGCAAGCAACGCAGCCGCGGCCGCCTTCACCGCTGCGTCTGTGGTCAGCAAAACAGGCTCCGGCTTGGCTTCTGGCCCTTTGCCCAACTGCGCGTCGACGGCAAGCACCGCCAACAGCTCCGTCTCAACCCCCGCCAACTTCGCAAAACTCAATTCAGTCCGCATGCTCCCGATTATTTCACTCTCGCCGGCTGCGAAATTGCACGGCAGCTTCCCCTCCCGCATTAGTGTTATCCCCCGTGTCTATTCGTTCTCTCCGCCATCATGGTAAAGTTCCCCCAAATGCCCATTCCAAAAGGCGCACGCACGAAGCGGGACACAAACCGGATTTACTACTTGCTTTTCTTTCTGTCCGGCTTCCCCGCGCTCCTCTATCAAATCGTCTGGCAGCGCGCCCTGTTCACGCTCTACGGAGTCAACATTGAATCCGTAACCATGATCGTGACCGTCTTCATGCTTGGCCTTGGAATGGGCAGCCTCGCCGGCGGCTGGCTCTCAAGTCGGCCCGGCATCCGTCTGCTTCTCGCCTTTGGCCTTATCGAGTTCTCAATCGGCAGCTTCGGCGCAGCCTCGCTCTGGATCTTTCATCGCGTCGGCGCCATCACCGCCGGCGCTTCAACCCTGACTACGGGACTCGTTGCCTTTGCCCTTCTGCTGGTTCCCACCATGCTCATGGGCAGTACCCTGCCTCTTTTAGTCGAGCACTTCGTCCGCAGAACTGGCAACGTCGGCGAATCGGTCGGCTTGCTTTATTCCGTTAACACCCTCGGCTCCGGCGTCGCGTGTCTGGCCGCCGCGTTTCTCCTCATGCGCTTCCTCGGCGAATCCGGTTCCGTCCATCTTGCCGTCTGCTTCAACCTCTTCGTCGGCATCTCGGCCTTCTTGCTGCAACGCAGATTCCCGGCGCCCGCCCAGCAGAAAGAGCACACTCCCTCAGCAACACCACAGCAGACCATTCCCTTCTGGATCGGCATGATCCTGGCGGGTATCACTGGCTTCATTGCCCTCGCCTACGAAATCATCTGGTATCGCCTCTACGCATTCGTCTCCGGCGGCTCGGCGCCTTGCTTTGCCATGCTTCTCGCTTTCTATCTGCTCGGCATCGCTTACGGCTCTTTCGCCGTTCGCGACGCCTGCCGCGACAAGCTCGGCAACGACATCCGCAGAACCCTCGGCGCCACCGCCAGCGTCGTCATCCTTGGCACCATCGCCGCGTTCCTGCTTGGGCCCGTCCTCGGCCGCTGGGTCGTCTACATCGACTACCACTTGAGCTACGTGCTTGTTTTCATCGCCGCCGCACTGCTCGGTTCGGCGTTCCCGCTCCTCGCTCATGCCGCAATCGATCCCGCGCAGGGCTCAGGAAAGCACATCAGCTTCCTCTATATGAGCAATATTGCCGGCTCGACTCTGGGTAGCTTCTTGGTCGGCTTTGTCATCCTCGACTTCTGGTCCACCCGCGCCACCTCGCTGCTGTTGCTGGTCCTCGGCCTCGCAGCCGCCTCGGTTCTGGCGATACTCTCCTGGCCTGGACTCTCGAAAGGCCTCTTTGCCGCGGGAGCTATCGCCTGCGTTGCGCTCGCCTGCTCCACAGGCCCGCTCTTCTCCGGACTCTACGAGCGACTCATGTTCAAGTCCACCTACAACAGCAGCATGGCGTTTTCTGACCTGGTCGAAAACCGCAGCGGTGTCATCGGCGTTTATCCCGATAGCCACACCTACGGCTATCCCACACGTGTTGTCTTTGGTGGCGGCGCCTACGACGGGCAAATCAACACCGACATCCTCCACGATTCGAACGGACTGGTTCGCGTCTACGCCATCAGCGGCATGCATCCCAAGCCGGCGAGCGTTCTCATCATCGGCCTTGCTACCGGCGCCTGGGCCCAGGTTCTCGCCAACGATCCCAATGTCCATGACGTCACAGCAGTGGAAATCAACCCCGGCTACCTACCCATCATCCAGAAGTATCCTGAAGTGCAAAGCCTGCTCGTCAATCCCAAGGTGCACATCGTCATCGACGACGGTCGCCGCTGGCTGGTTGCCAACCCCGAACGCCGCTTCGACTTCATCCTCATGAACACCACCTTCAATTGGCGCGCCAACATGTCTAATCTCCTCTCCACAGAATTCATGCAGCTCATGCGCGACCACATGAAGCCCGGCGGAATCGCGTATTTCAACACCACCTGGTCCGGAGAAGCCCTGGCAACCGGCGCAAGCGCCTTCCCTTACGCCCTGCGATTCATGGGCTTTCTCGCCGTCAGCGACAGTCCCATCACTCTAGACAAAGACCGCTGGAGGGCAGCACTGACCAACTATCGAATCGACGGAACGCCCATTCTCGACCTGGCCAATCCAATGCAGCGAGCCCGCCTCGAGAGTGTCCTCAAACTCGCCGATGGCCTGGATACTGAAAATGGAGAGATCGAATCGCGCACCAGCCTGCTGGCGCACTATAAAAACGCCCGCCTGATCACCGATGACAATATGGGAACCGAGTGGCTCCAGCCGTCTGAGCACTAAACGAGCAAGCCTGAATCTGGGCGAACAGGACAAGCTAGAAGCTAGAAGCTAAAAGCTGCCTCCTACCGCCCGCCCCGATGCTTGCTGGCATTCACCGCAGCCCGCGCCTCCCGGTCCGCCTCACGACGCTTTTCCGTCTCCCGCTTGTCCCAGTCCTGTTTGCCCTTGGCCACCGCCAACTCACACTTCACCCTGCCGTTACGGAAATAAAGCCGTACCGGGATGAGCGTGTGTCCCTTGATCTGCGTCTTCTGGAGTAGCTTGCGAACTTCTTCCCGATGCAGCAGCAGTTTGCGCGTGCGCGTAGAGTCGTGGTTGGCAATATTTCCGTGAGAATAAGGACCGATATGCACGTTGAGCAGAAACGCCTCGCCATTCTGGATCAGCCCATAGGAATCCTTCAGGTTGGCCTGGCCCTCCCGGATGGACTTCACTTCGGTCCCGCGCAGAGCCACTCCCGCCTCAAACTTCTCCAGAAGAAAGTAGTTATGCCCGGCCATCCTGTTGTGCGCCGCGTCCCGCTCGCCGCTGGCCACCGGGTCGCGCGGCTTCGTTGCCTTCTTCGCGCTGCCCGCGTCCTTGGGGACAATCTCGTGGCTCGTCTGCCGTGGCATCTGGAAACTCCCTCGAATCTTAATCCTAGCATCGGGGCTACTTTTAGCATTGTAGCTATGGGGCTTTGCTAAAATGAGGCATCTTTGGTGGACGAACATCGCCGTTAAGGATTGTGATTTGTTGCGCGTCCGTGGCTGCCAAGGCAGCCCGCACCGGCCCCCGCTTTCAGCCGGGCCGCACACGACGCCTGGGAGTTCGATGAACCGCCGTACTCACACTCCGGTTGCACCCGGATCTGTTCCATCTCGCGCCTTTGTCCGCCTCGCGCTTATGGCCATTCTGGCCTTCTCGAGCCTCTCCGGCGCTGCCCTTCACGCCCAGTCCGCAAGTTCACTCTTCAAGAGCGGCCAGAACGCTGAAGCCCGCCAGGACTACGACGCCGCCTTCGACTTCTTTCAGAAGGCCAATGCCAAGAATCCAAAAGACCTCAACTACCGCACCGCTCTCTACCGCGTCCGGCAGACGGCCTCTTCCATGCACATCACCAAGGGACGAAAGCTCCTCCAGGCAGGCGACCAGCCGGGTGCGCTTGCCGAGTTCCTGCACGCCTCCGAAATCGATCCTGGTAACGAGGCCGCGCAGCAGGAAATCGCGCGAATCCGCCAGAAAAATGGCCAGCTCTCGCCAGAGTCAGAGGCCGCCCTGCCCGAACCCTCCGGTGAACAGCAGGAACTCGATGAGATCAGCGCCCCTGTCGAGCTTAAGCCCGTCTCCAATGAGCCGCTTACCCTGCACATGACGGAGGATGCCAAGGTCGTCTACCAAGCCATCGGCAAGGCCGCCGGTGTCAACGTGCTGTTCGACCCCGACTACAACTCCAAACGCATCCAGGTCGACCTCAACAACGTCTCACTGCTCGACGCTCTGCGCATCGTCGGCACCATGTCCGGCACCTTCTGGCGCCCGGTTACCGCCAATACACTCTTCGTTGCCCAGAACACCCGCATCAAGCGCACCGAACTCGATGTGCAAGCCGTTCAGACCTTCTACCTCAGCAATGCCTGGCAGCCGAACGACATGAACGACGTCCAGACCGCTCTGCGCAACGTCCTCACCGGCGCGAAAATCTACGGCGTCGCCAGCCAGAACGCCATTGTCATGCGCGGCACGCCCGACGAACTGCTGCTCGCCCAAAAACTCATCAACGACCTCGACAAGGCCCGCGCCGAAGTCGTCGTGGACATCGCCGTATTGGAAGTCAGCAAGAACTGGGAGCGGACCCTCGGCATCGCCTGGCCCAGCAGCGTCGGTGTTGCCCTGCAATCCTCTACCGCCAGCACGACATCGTCGAGCAGTACAACGAGTACCACCACGACCCCCACACTCTACGACCTCGCCAATCTCAAAGCCACCAACTTCGCGGTCACCGTAGGCTCGGCCACCTTGAATCTGTTGCTGAGCGACTCCAACACCAAGGTTTTGCAGAGTCCGCGCATTCGAGCTACAGACGACCAGAAGGCGACCATGAAAATCGGTTCGCGCATCCCCATCGCCACCGGCTCCTATCAAACCGGCGCCGCCACCGCCGTCGTCAGCTCGCTCGTCAATACGCAGTTCCAGTACCAGGATGTCGGCGTCAATATCGAGATGACGCCTACTGTCCACTTTGACCACGACGTGACCCTGAAGATCAAAATCGAGGTCACCTCCCAGAGCGGCTCCGTCACCATCAGCGGCGTCACCGAACCCATCCTCTCGCAGCGCGTTGTCGACCAGGTAATCCGTCTCCGCGAAGGAGAAGCCAGCATCCTCGGTGGCATCCAGAACAACCAGGAGCAGGAAAACTTCTCCGGCATTCCCGGGCTCAGCTCGATTCCCATCCTCAAATATGTCTTTGGCTCCAAAGACCACACGATCCAAAACGACGAAATCGTCTTCGTCGTGGTGCCGCATATCGTCCGCTCCCAGGATCTGGACCAGGCTAATCTCCGTTCCATCGACACCGGCGCCGGACAGAACATCGACCTCCGCCTGAACAGCGATGAAACTACCACCGCAAACCCTGCTCCCGCGAGCGGCCCGGCCGTCCGCCCCGTCGCACTCCAGAATTCCCGGTTGGGCACCGTCCCCGGCCAGAGCGCCGAAGCTGCTGCGCCCGCTTTGATGGCCCAAATGACCGCAGCCGCGCAAAACAACCCAAGTCCAGCCCCTGCGCAACCCCCGCCTTCCGCGCAGCCTCCTGCTGCCGTTCCGCAGCCTTCAGCCGCCTCTGGCGCCGAAGCCGCCTTTGCGCTAACTCCCCCAGCGGGTCAGATCGCGGCGGGGTCCACTTTCCAGGTCCCTGTCGTTCTTAGCGGGGCCACCGATATTGCCTCGGTGCCCATCCAGCTTAAGTACGATCCGGCCAAACTTTCACTTATCAATGTGGCCGCGGGAGCCCTGCTCAGCCGCGATGGCCAGGCGGTCGCGCTCATCCATCGTGACGACCCGCCGGGCAACGTCACAATCGTCGCTGCGCGTCCGCCGGGTACGACGGGCGTTACCGGCTCTGGCACGGTTTGCATTCTCACTTTCCAGGCCAAAGCGGCCGGAAGCACCGCTCTCACCATGCCCCGCTCCGCCGCCGTCAACAGCGCCCAACAGCAAGTCCCGGCCACCGCCGGACACCTCGATCTCGTCGTCAAGTAGGGAGTCTTGCGAGTGCGTACTGTACCTGCGGTCTTGAATTCGCCCATCCGGCTCAGCCAACGCGACCAGGGCTCCCACAGACAGGTCTTCGTCGGTGGGGTCAAAGAGCAAGGCCTGACGCTGGTCGAACTCATCGTGACCGTCGCCATTCTCTCCATACTCGCCTCAGCTGCAGTGCCCATCGCCCGCTTCCAGGTCAAGCGCCAGAATGAGCGCGAACTGCACCGCGACCTCTGGATGATGCGCGACGCTATCGACAAATATAAAGATGCCGCCGACAAAGGAGCCTTCCAAACCAAAGTGGATAGCCAGAATTACCCGCCCGACCTCCAAACCCTGGTTGACGGTGTCGACGTGCAAGGCAAGAAGCTAAAGTTTCTGCGCCACATTCCGGTGGATCCCATGACCGGTAAGGCAGAGTGGGGATTGCGCTCCATGCAAGACGACCCCACCTCCGACTCCTATGGTGGCCAGAGTGTCTTCGACGTGTATTCAAAGTCCCAGGGAACAGCCCTGGACGGAACCAAGTATTCCACCTGGTAAGCGTGATAGCGGGGTTAGCCGCGCGGCGCGCGGGTTAGCGGTGCTAGCAGAGTTAGCCCACCGCGGCGGGTCAGCAAACTAAGCGCAGTTTCAGGAGCCAGCATTGTCAGCAAAGATCGAAGTCGGAATTCAACCCGTTCCTAACTCCGCCAACACGCGCGAAGCGCGGCTAACCCGCCGCGGCGGGCTAACTCCGCTGCTCGCCCGTCAGGGCGACGCCGGCTTCACGCTCGTCGAGCTGATGATCGTCATGGCCATCATCGGCATTCTGGCCACTCTTGCCATCCCCAGCTACGTCACCGCCATCAAGCATGCCCGCGAAGCCGTTCTCAAGGAAGACCTCCACGTCATGCGCGCCGCCATCGATTCCTACACCATGGACAAACAGAAGGCCCCGCAGTCGCTCGATGACCTCGTGACCGACGGCTACCTCAAGGTCATCCCCGAGGACCCCTTTACCCACAGCAAAGACACCTGGGTCACCGCAACCAGCGACGCCATGTACTCCATCGACGAGACCGAGCCCGGCGTCGACGATGTCCACTCCGGCTCAGAAGATACCGGCTCCGACGGCCAACCCTATTCTTCCTGGTAGACCCCGCCCCAAAACCGGCACTTCCTTAAACGCAGCCGAGCATGACAGAGTAGATGTATGTTGCGTCCGAAAGCCTTTCTCTTCGCGCTGCGCCCGTGCGCGACTGGCACATTCCTGGTCATCACTCTCGCTGCCACGTTCTGCTCTTCCCTTCGCGCGCAAACCGCACCCACCGTCACAATTCTCATGCTCGACGGCAAAACCGGCAGACCCATCGTTCCCTCCAATTTCATCATCCGCGTCGATCATCTCAACGCCGTTCATAATGAATGGCTCAAGCTCAATGACGACGGAACCGGTGAGGTCACTTTCCCTTCGGGCGCGTCCTTTCTCTCCGTTCAGGGCACTTACAACAGCTCCATGGAAATCTACGTCAACTGCGACTCAAGCATGGAGAAAGACACAAGCACTCTCCATTGGTACTCCGTCCTCGACATTCTCAACTCAGGCGTAGCCATGCCCAACGAGTGCTACAAGGGCAAATACGCCGAAGCCACTCATGTCACCCCCAAGCCCGGACAATTCATCTTCTTCGTCCGCAAAAATAACTGGCACGAAACGCCATCGGATTAGAGCATTGCCGACCAACAACCATCCGCCGGAAACTCTCCCCTTCATCGCCCAGGTAGAACAGACTTACGCCAGCCTCATGCGCTTCGCCAATACCGGCGAAGACAGTCTCGGCGGCAAACTCCTCTACACCGGCGAACTCGATCAAGGCAGCCGCGTCCTCGCCATCGCCGGCAACATCAGCGGCGTTGCCACTCTCGCCGCCTCCGCCCAGGCCGCAACGCTCCGCCAGGCCATGCACGCCGGCGTCATTGACTTCCTTATCAACTCGCTCGACGAAGCACTGCGCATCCTCAAAAACGAAATCCGCAAACGCGAGCCCGTCTCCGTAGCCGTCTCGCTTGCCCCCCAGGCGATCGTGCAGGAGATGCTTGACCGCGGCGTTCTTCCCGACCTGCTTCCCCCGCACCTTCCATCCGCACCAGGCAACTCAAGCTTTGACACCTTTATCGCTCAGGGCGCTCAGCGCGTCGCCTCCGCGCCTTTGCCGAGCGCCTCAAAACTCCTCATCTGGCAAATTCCCGCAGAGTTCGCTCGGCGCCCATCGGACTTCGACGCCCTGCTCCTCCAGCATCTCCCGCCCTGCGACCATGCGGCAGCCCGCTGGCTCCGACAATCCCCGCGCTACCTCGGCCCGCAGTTCCGCCGCCTCCGCTCGCTAAGGTGCGACGAAGAAACCGCCTCCAAATTGATCGAAATATTGGGCCCGCCGCTCCAGAACTGAAGCGCGGTCGCAATAACTGTTCCCTGTTCTCTATTCCCTATTCCCTATTCCCTGTTCTCTATTCCCCGCCTCTTCAATCCTCGCCCACAACTCCCGGATCCCGTACCCCGTCTTCGCCGACACCGGCAGCAACTCCTCCAGTCCCAACCCCTTCTTCAGCGCCAGCAGATTCCGCGCCCGCTCATTCCCGCTCAGCCGGTCGATCTTGGTAGCCACCACCAAAAACTCCCGCTCCGCGCCCCGCAACCAATCGAACAGTTCATCATCGCTCTTCTGCGCCGGCACATTCGAGTCCACCAGGCACACGCAAAGCTTCAGCGTCGACCGAATCGCCAGGTATGGGTCGATAAACTCTGCCCACCCCGCCGATATCGACTTCGAAATCTTCGCATACCCATACCCCGGCAAGTCCGCAAACACCATCTTCCGTCTCTGGCTCTGGTCCAGCAGCGCAAAAAAGTTGATCGCCCGCGTCCGCCCCGGCGTCGAAGAAACCTTGGCCGCCTTCTCGCCCACAAGCTCATTCAGCAGGCTCGACTTGCCCACATTTGACCGCCCCAGAAACGCTATTTCCGGCACGTCCGGCGCAGGAAACTGCGTCGCCGCCATCGCCGAAAGCAAAAACTGTGTCGTATACCGCATATTGCTCCAGCATATAGATAGCGCCACCTGATTGCACGTTGGCACTATCTGACGGTAATACTCAATCTGCATGGTCCTAGGAGCAGAGGTCGTTTTTGCTACAAATTCCGCTGTAGTAGGTCAACCAGAATCGATAAATAGCTATTCTTTTATTCCCTACGCTGATTGAATCAGACCAATATCATTCAGATATTGATTTTAATCGGACACAAGGATTTATACATATTCCCACTTTATTTCAATCACCAAAACCGAAACTAATAGTTGTACCGTGCTGCATATAATCATCGTATACTTGATTCGGATTCGCTTATTGTAAATGTGCCTATTCGCGAGGAATGGAGGTATTCATGGCATTTCAAAGGTTTACTGAATCTGGAAAGGGTTATAAACCAAAGATCTCTCTTCGTCCTTCGGGAACTATAGGGATAAATGACTCAGCATTGAAGAAGTTTGCTCTAAGCCAGTACGAATTTGTGGCGCTCTATTTCGATCCAGAGACAAAGCAAATCGCAATCGGCGGAGCAAGCGAAAGTGAAGTTGGTAGCCAGAGACTCAATAAAGGACGTAGAGGAGCATCTATTAGCGCAAAGAGATTTCTCGACTTTCACGATTTGGTGATTACGCGTTTGAAGCATTTTGAATGTCACCTAGATATAGAACAGAATCTCGTAATACTTGATAGGGAAATCGAGAAGAAGAAAAAAGATTAACTGCGAAGAGCAATGTAATTTGAATTCCACTTTAATGGCGCATTAGAGAATTTTATCGGAGTTCATAGACGCAGATTCCCGAAACGGGAAAAACGCGCGATAGAAACTTGACTTTGAGGATCGGTGCGGTGTACCATTTCTGTAACGCAATGGAGAAAGGGCGTACGCCTGTAGGTTAGGGACCATTGGCGTACGCCCATTGCCCATTCAACCACGAGTGGTCAAATGGAATCGCGTCTCTACGGCAGACTCGCATCCCTCGGCTCCCCGTGTCAACAAAAACCAGCCGGAAATTCGGTCGAGGCTTCGACGCGAGGAGATCTTATGGCAACAAAAGCAAGCATCATGGCAGCAATTGAGAAACGCGTGGGCACCACCTCGTACACTGCATGGAGAATCGGTCTCACGCATGACCTTGTTGAACGCAAGGCAAACTGGAGGGACACCGAGGGTAAGGATGTCTCCTGCTAGGTCTAACGATACAGGACCAGGGCAGCCGCCTTCCCTCTCGAACCAGCGAATGCTTGGACCGGCCAAAAGAACGGCTGCGGTCCCAACTTCGCGCAGCCCATCGGACAATGGCCGGACCACAGAAACCTCGTCCTCCAGGAAAATCTGTCATCTTTTGCGGCCGGCGCGGTGTGTGGAGCACCCAGGTTCCAGACCAATATGTCTGCAACAAAAAAGCTCCACCCGCAGGCGGAGCTTTGTCGCTGGAGTTGTGAGACGTTACTGCCGTGCCGGTACGTTCGCCGCGATCTCCGCCGGGGGCACCGCGGCCAGCACTTCAGTCTCGGGATTCGCAATGCCCGGCAACGGACTCTCTAGCGCCAATGCCAACACCTCGTCCATCGAATCCACAAAGTGCAGTTTCATGGAGTTCTTGATGTTCTCCGGCAGTTCCTCAATGTCCTTCTCGTTGGCCCGCGGCAAAATCGTTTCAAAGATGCCGGCGCGCAGCGCGGCCAGCAGCTTCTCCTTCAATCCGCCGATCGGCAGCACCTTGCCGCGCAGCGTAATCTCGCCAGTCATGGCGATATCGCGCCGCACCGGAATCTTGGCCAACGCGCTCGCGAGAGCTGTCGCCATCGTGATGCCCGCCGAGGGCCCGTCCTTGGGAATCGCGCCTTCCGGCACATGCAGATGCAGATCCACGTTGCGATAAAACTCGCGGCTCAATCCCAGCGCCTGCGCCTTGCCGCGGATATAACTCAGCGCCGCCTGCGCGGACTCCTGCATCACGTCGCCCAACTGGCCCGTGATCGTCAGCTTGCCCTTGCCGTCCAACACCTGTACTTCCGTGGTCAAAATACTGCCGCCCACTTCGGTCCACGCGAGACCCGTCACCAGGCCCACTTCGCTCTTCTCGTGCACCTCGGAGTCGCGGTATTTCGCCACTCCCAGGTAGTCGTGCACATTCTCCCGCGTGATCTCTTCCTTGTGCTTGGCGCCGGCCTTCACTACCTTGCGCGCAACCTTGCGGCAAATGTTCCCGATCTCGCGCTCCAGGTTGCGGACCCCGGCCTCCCGCGTGTAGTAACGAATCACCTCGGTAATCGCTTCGTCCTTGAAGACAATGTTCTTCTCGCTCAGGCCCGTCTGCTGCCGCTGCTTCTTCACCAGATACTGCCGCGCAATCTCCAGCTTTTCCTGCTCGGTGTACCCCTGCAGCCGCAGCACTTCCATGCGATCCTGCAGCGCCGCGGGGATGGTATGCATCACGTTGGCCGTAGCTACAAACAAAACCTGCGAAAGGTCGTAGTCCACGTCGAGGTAGTGATCCTGGAAGGTCGTGTTCTGCTCAGGGTCCAGCACCTCGAGCAGCGCAGATGCAGGATCGCCGCGGAAGTCCGATGAAATCTTGTCCACCTCATCCAGCAGGAACACTGGGTTCTTGGTTCCCGCGCGCTTCATGTGCTGGATAATCTGTCCCGGCAGCGCACCAATATACGTCCGCCGGTGCCCGCGGATCTCTGCCTCGTCGCGTACGCCGCCCAGCGAGAGCCGCACAAACTTGCGCCCCGTTGCCTTGGCAATCGACATGCCCAGCGAAGTCTTGCCCACGCCCGGAGGTCCGGCGAAGCACAAAATCGATCCTTTGGGATTCTTCACCAACTGCCGTACAGCAAGAAATTCGAGAATGCGTTCCTTGATCTTCTCCAGGCCGTAGTGATCGGTATTCAGCACCTTCTCGGCATAGTCGATCGAGCGCGTCTCCTTCGACTTCTTCTTCCACGGCACGGCCAGCAGCCAGTCAATGTAGTTGCGGCTCACCGTCGACTCGGCCGACATCGGCGGCATGGCTTCGAGCTTTTTCAGCTCCTGGATTGCCTTGTCGAGAACCTCCTTCGGCATGCCGGCCGCTTCAATCTTTTTCTTCAGCTCGTCGAACTCGCTTTTTTCGCCGCGGCCCAGTTCCTTTTGGATCGCCTTGATCTTCTCGTTGAGGTAGTACTCTTTCTGCGCCCGCTCCATCTGCCGCTTCACGCGCGATTGAATGTTGCGGTCCAGATCCAGCTTCTCAATCTCGATGTCGAGCACATCGGCAATGCGCGCCAGCCGGGCCGCGGGATCGAAGATCGCCAGCAGCTCCTGTTTCTCCTCGATGCCCAGTTGCAGATTCGCGGCGATGGTGTCGCTTAGCTTGGCCGGCTCATCCATCTTCACCGTGGCGATAATGGTCTCGTAGTTCAGCGACTGTTGCAGTTTTACGTACTGCTCAAACAAACCGGTCACGCGCTGCATCAGCTGCTCGGCCGCCGGCGTCATTTCAAACTGGCTCTTGCCGGTGCGCACCGTGGCCACAAAGAAGCCGTCGCGGTCGTTCACCTCGAGTGATTTGGCGCGCTCCACGCCTTCCACCAACACCTTGATATTGCCATCCGGCATCTTGACGCTCTGGACGATATTGCAGATGGCCCCGACCTGAAAAATGTCCTTGGCCTTGGGCTCGTCGATCGATGCGTCGTGCTGCGTTGCCAGAAATATCTTGCGGTCGGCGCTGAGCGCCTCTTCCAGGGCCCGCACGCTCGACTCGCGGCCCACCACAAAGGGCGTCATCATGTACGGAAAGATCACCATGTCCCGGATGGGCATCATGGGGAGTTTGCGCGTCTCGCCTTTTTCGCGTTGTTGTGTCATAGATTTACCTTCCCTATTAGACGCGCGGATTGAACTCCGGCTTCAATGCTTTTCCGGGGCTCTTCTTGGGATTGTACAGCGGAATTGGAGATGCGGCGAATGCAACGAATGTGCAATTCCTCATCCCCAGTACCTTGCTGATTCCATTGGTAACCCCGCCCATCCCGCAGAAGATTTCGTGTCTGTCATAATTTCTCGTGCACAGCCCCAAAAAGAATGAACAAGCCATCTTTCAAAACAAGCGCCTTAAGCCGTTTCAAAAATCGATTCCCGCCTCTGACTCCTCAATCGTCCCAGGGCTATAACCGCACCAGTTCAGTGTCATCCGCGCAAGACATGTATGATCCGTTTTAGAGGAGATTCCCCAAAAATGTCAGAACCGACGATCGCTCAAAAAGGTCCCTACCCCGTTGAACTAGAAGCCGGCAAGAGCTATTCCTGGTGTGCATGCGGCCTCAGCGCCAATCAGCCGTTTTGCGACGGCAGCCACCGAGGTAGCGGGTTCACGCCCGTAAGGTTTGAAGCCACCGAGACGAAAACCGCGTACCTTTGCGGCTGCAAACACACTGCCAATCAACCCTTCTGCGACGGTAGCCACTCGAAACTTTAAATGTGTTCTCTCCCAGGTCTCAAGCGTGGCGAACGAGACCTGGGATCAACAGCGAGCCGGTCTCTCTTGTTCACAACCCCGCAACTTGCATCTTCGCGGCATACAGCGAGTGATGGGTCAGGATGTAAAGCGTTCGCCTGTCCGCACCGCCGAAGACCAGATCGATCGGCCGTTCCGGCACGTCGATTCTCTCCAACAACTTCCCCTTGGGGGAATAAACGAGTATCTGCCCAGCCGCCAAATACACATTCCCGCGCTCATCCTGCGCCACGCTTTCACCACCAGCCTCTGCGAATAGTTCCAAGTTCGTCACCGAGCCATTTCCGCTGATGCTGCCTTTGTACGTTCTCTCCTCACTCTCGCTGGTCACATAGAACGGGTGCCCAGGCACGGCCCGCTGCAGTCCGAAAGTGCGCAGAAGATCAGACATTTTGGTTCCCCATTCCGTGTGCCCCTTCACAAAATCATCGCCGGACGAGATCAAGGCGCTACCGTCCGGAGACACATACTGCCACGGCCGCGCATCCGCGAATCCATACATCCCGAAAACGCCCATAGGCAGAAACATCCTGGCCGCAGTACTCTCAGCGGCATTCGTCGGATCGATCAGCGTGATCGTCTGCGGTGCTTCGGTTCGAAAGGTGTACACCATGCCTGCGCCGCTGCGCGAAACAACCAGCAGATCGCCGGCCTTGTCCAAAGCCAGGTTCTCCGGCTCCAGCGGATCAGTGTTCACGACGACTGCTTCGTCGTCCTTGGCATCCCACTTGTAGATCCGATTCCAATGAGTATCCACGAAGTAGAGTGCTCCCGCGGCGTCCACCGCGCCACCCGATGCTGAGAAGAAACCCGTCGCAAGCCGATCCACCTGCGCATCCGGCGCCAGCACAGCCGATGCAACGGCAGGCACCGGCTCAACTCTGTTGCCGGGTATGTTGAGCGCGGCAAACTCGCGTGCGCGTACCTCAGAATGATCCGTCGCATCGAAGATTGAATTGTCGAACGAGACCTTCGCGTTGCTGTAGACGTGAATATTCAGGAACCGAATGCCTGTCGACTCCGAGACCCGCACCGCATACGGAAAGGGCGCGTAACTGCTGATGACGCGGTAGCTGTGATAGTTGGCAACTGTAATATTCTTTGACCTGTCAATTTCGATCGGCAGGCAATTCGGGCTCTCACCGCGCTCTTCCTCCGTCTGCACCGCATACAGCTCCCAATTCTCCGCGCGATCAAGGCGAACCTCGTTCCGCACGTGATGCTCGCTGGAGAGCTCGTAGACATGCCCCGGCGTTGAAGTATTCGAGATCAGCATTCCGGCTTCGGCAAAAGTGTCCGGCGTCCAGATATTGCTGAAGGTTCCGCCGCCCCCGTCCGTGATCCAAAGGCTTGGGTACTGAGCATCCCAGCGGTAGCGCGGATTGGGGTCAGCGGTGTGATTACTGTTATAGGGATTCATCCGCTTGCCATCGGCGGTGTTGGTTCCGTGCCCACCAAGAAAGCGCACGTCATCCATCAACGAGTCCGCGCCGGCCCTCCAAAGCATGCCCACAGCCCGGTCGTTGATGCCTCCCGTGAAGAGCCCGATCCCAGTGACTATATTGTGACCTCCTTTTGGCGCCTCAAGCAAGGCACGCGGCGCACCTACTCCTTGAAAACCCGGGCTCTCATCTTTCAGGTCGAACTGCGTCATGCTCGGGTGCAGGCCGATCAGCACCGTGTCGGGTCGAAGATGAATCGTATCGGTCACCAGGTAACGCCCCATCGGAATATAGAGCGTGGGATGTTCGTCAATCGCCTTTTGGATCGCGACCGTCTCATCCGTTACGCCGTCGCCCTTGACGCCCAGCGATTGCAAATTGACCCACGTCGTAGCTGGCGGCAATGCAGCAATCGCGTCGCTCCCCGTAGGCGCTGGCTGCGCCGCCGGGTGCGCATCAAACTTCGTCTCGATTCTTCCCCAGTCCGCGGCGCCCTTGAGCACCAGCCCGTGCGTGAACGACTTCACCACATACTCCTCGCTCGGCCCAGCAAACGTTCGTCCGCTCTCGCGCATCTGTGCAAACACTTTCACGTGATGGCATGAAATATCTTCCAGATTGATCTCCGTTCGCGCGTTGTTTTCATTCCCAAAGACAATTGCCGGGCCGCTGATCTCTTCGAAACGCGAGTTCTTCACCCACAGTTCCTCGGAATACTCAGGGTCGATCGAAATGGCCTGCGGAACATTGCGGAAGCTGTCATGAATCAGCGTCAACCCGGCTTCGTGTTCTTTGATCGCCGACTGGCTTTGCCCGTCGAAACTGGAATCAATCAGGGTGAACTGCCATCCCGGCGAAGGTCTCACCGTGACAATGCCATACTGTCCGCCGTGGAAATGCAGATCCTCGGCCTCATTCCCAATGTCCTTGAGCGCCGCCAGCCCTGAGCCGATCCAGAAATCCATGTGCGCAAGATAACTGTGCTGCGCTACGTGAAACCTGATGGCTACTGCGCCGGCGTTGCCCTTGCCTATTTCAAAATCGACGTTGCTCATTGCGGAGTAGAACGTCCCAGGATTCGCGTCCGGCACCGAGGCATCGGGAGGCACCGTCCCTTCAATCGGAAGGGGCGGCGCGCCGGTGGCAAAGTCGATCCTCGGCTCCGGCCGCGGCTTTCCACCGGCAAACAGAAACATATAGCCCAGCCCCTGCTGGTAGCCGGGTGTATTGTCCGCAAGCACAAACACTGGCCGCGTCGCGCCGTATCCGATGACGCGGACTGCCGGCCAAACGAAGATAGTTCGCGTCAGCCGGTAGCGTCCAGCAGGAACAAAGACAATTCCTTCGCCTTCCATTGTTGCCCGGTCAATTGCATTCTGAATCGCGGCGCTGTCGTCGGCTACGCCGTCGGCATGGACGGGAAACTTGTCCGGCGTGAGATAAACGGCCTTCGCATCGTCAAGCCTCAATGGATAATAAGACGCGGACCAGAGTGGCAGCACGGCCCAGGAAAGGCATAATGCCAGCAACGCACATTTTTTCATTGGTCTTCTCCGCCGGCCGCTGCATCGCAAGAGCGCCGGGGCCCCTGCTTTTGAGTTCGGAAGGCGCCAACGGACTGCTGCACTGCCCCCCAAATTGAGCCAGATGCGGCGGGCGCGCGTCAAGTGAATTGCAAAAGGACCTGAATCGGTTTTAAACGCGACCGGAAGACGGCGCACCGACTAAGAACGAAGCCCTCGCGCAGGGCGCAAGGGCTTCATCCATCTGCGATCGCAAACGGAAAGTTATCCGGCCTTCTCAAGCAGGCATAGCGACAAATCGCGCCGCTCAACCATATCGCTGGTGATTTCCAGATCGCGCACCCGTTTGTTGTTGGGCAGGTGGTACATCAGGTCGAGCATCAGCTCTTCGAGAATCATGCGCAAGCCGCGCGCGCCTACCTTGCGGGCCAGCGCCTCGCGAGCGACGGCGCAGGTAGCTTCGTGCGTAAAGTGCAGGCGCACATTTTCAAACTCGAACAGGCGTTGATACTGCTTCATGATCGCGTTCTTCGGCTTGGTCAGAATCTCAATCAGCGCCGCTTCATCCAACTCGTCAAGAATGCCCATCACCGGCAGGCGGCCGACAAACTCAGGAATCAGTCCGTACTTGATAAGATCCTGCGGCTCGGTCCGGCGCAGCAGTTCTGTATCGCGATGCGAGCGAAGAGTTGCACTATCGCCTTCCGCATCCACTGCCTTGAAGCCCAGAGCTTTCTTGCCTACGCGCCGGCCGACGACGCGCTCCAAACCAACGAACGCGCCGCCGCAAATAAACAGAATGTTCGTGGTGTCGACGGCGGTGAACTCCTGGTGCGGGTGCTTGCGTCCGCCCTGCGGCGGAACATTCGCCACTGTGCCTTCCAGAATCTTGAGCAATGCCTGCTGCACGCCTTCGCCCGAGACATCGCGCGTTATCGATGGGTTCTCGTCCTTGCGGCCGATCTTGTCGATCTCGTCAATATAGATGATGCCTTGCTGGGCGCGCGTTACGTCGCCGTCGGCGGCCTGCAGCAGCTTCAGGATAATGTTCTCCACATCCTCGCCCACGTAGCCGGCCTCGGTCAGCGTGGTTGCATCCACAATCGCGAACGGTACGTCGAGCATCTTGGCCAGCGTATGCGCCAGTAGCGTTTTACCGGAACCCGTGGGGCCTATCAGCAGAATATTGCTCTTGGTCAGCTCCACTTCGTTGTTGCGCAGGCGGTTCATCTGAATGCGCTTGTAGTGGTTGTAGACGGCAACGGCGAGCTTCTTCTTGGTCTGGTCCTGCCCGATGACGAAGTCGTCGAGAAAGCCCTTCACTTCCTGGGGCTTGGGCAGGTGACCGGCAGCGGCGGCGGGAGCAGCTTCGCCACGATCGTCCTCGAGAATGGAGTTGCAGACGGCTACGCACTCGTCGCAAATATAAGCGCGCGGGTAGTCACTTGGCGACGAAATGAGTTTGGCAACGGCATCCTGCGACTTGTGGCAGAACGAGCAGCGCAATGCTTCTTCGGGTCCCGTACGCGGCGGTTTCATGGTGTTGCTCCCTCTCGGTCTTGCTGGTCGATCTATGACCCTGCAAATCGCGGCCGGTTAGGTGCGCGGCCGATCGATGATTTCGTCTACGATGCCGTATTCCTTTGACTGCTGCGCGTTCATGATAAAGTCCCGCTCGACGTCGCGCTCGATGCGGTCCAGACGGTTGGCCGGTGTGCTTGGCCATCAGCGTATTGGTAATCTCGCGGATGCGCAGGATTTCGCGCGCGTGAATATCGATGTCGGTTGCCTGGCCGCTCAGTCCACCCATCGAGGGCTGATGAATCAAAATCCTCGAGTTGGGCAGCGCGAAACGCTTGCCCTTGGTGCCGGCCAGCAGCAGAAACGCGCCCATGCTGGCCGCCTGCCCGATACAATACGTCACCACGTTGTTCTTGATGAACTGCATGGTGTCGTAGATCGCCAGCCCCGCGGTGATGGAGCCGCCGGGAGAATTGATATAGAGCGAGACGTCCTTCTCCGGGTCCTCACCTTGCAGAAAAAGCATCTGGGCAACGATGAGATTGGCTACCTGGTCGTCAATGGGCGTGCCAAGAAAGATGATGTTGTCGCGTAACAGACGCGAATAGATGTCGTAGGCGCGCTCGCCCCGGCTCGTCTGCTCTACCACCATGGGAACCAATGCCATTGAGTCCTTTTCCCGCTTTCCCGGTTTTGGGGCTCTTACTCCCCGGTTCTGTTGACCGCGCGGCTAGTTACTTTTGCGCCTGCCGCCAGCGTGTTTCATCATTCTACTGCCCTAGGCCGGCAGCCGTTCATAGAGCGCGGCCGCGGTCTTCTCGCGGCGTAATTGCTCACGAAGTCTAGCGATACCGCCGTCCTGCGTCAATCGCACCTTTAGGGTATCCAGCGGCTCCCGGGACTGCAGTGCTGCCATCTGCAGTTCGTTGTCCAGTTCCTCGTCGCTGACGGTGATTTTTTCTTCTTGGGCGATACGGTCCAGCAAAACCGTCGTCTTTACTTCGGCAATGGCGCTATCCCGCTGAGCGGTGCGCAGGCGGACAAAATCAAGCTTCCGCATCTGCTCCGGATCCATGCCCTGGGCCGCCAGGGCGCGCAATCCGCGCTCCAGACGAGCGTCAATCTGCTCCTGCACCAGCGACTCGGGAACCGGGAACGGATAGCGCTCAACCAGCGCCGCGAACAGCCGATCCTTGGTCTCGCCTTCGACGCTGCGTTTCTTGCGGAAGGTCATGTGCTCGCGAACCCGGGTTTCCAGGTCAGCGAGGCTCTCGTAGGCGCCAAGTTCTTTGGCAAAGTCATCGCTCAGCTCAGGGACCGTGCGCTTCTTGATGGATTTGACTTCCACTTCGTAGGCCACGGTCTTGCCGGCCAGCTTCGGCTCGGCATAATCGGCCGGATAGATGACTTCGGCCTTCAACTCCTGGCCGGCTTTGGCGCCGCGCAGAGCGCTGGAGAAAGCCTCCACCGTATCCTTGCCTCCAATCTCGACCAGCGAGTCCTCGCCGGCGATGGGTGCTGCTTCAGCTTCGCCCTCGATCTGGCCCTTGTAGGTAATCTGCGCCCAGTCTCCATCCACCAGGGGGCGGTCTTCCTCGACCGGCTCTACCGTGGCGCGCGACTCGCGTAGTTGCTCAATTTCCTGCTTATATTCCTCTTCCGTTATCTCCACGGAAGGCTTTTCGACGATGACCGACCGGTAGCCTTCGATGGAGAATTCGGGAATGTACTCGAAGACCGCCTTGACGTGCAGCGGCTGGCCGTCTTCCACGGTCAGCTCAGTCACCTGCGGTTGCCCGACGGGTTTGATCCCCAGGTCGCGCACTGCCTTGTTGAACCGCTCCGGCAACAGGCTGTCGATCACTTCCTTGCGAATCTCGCCCGCAAAACGGCGACGAATCACCGTCTCCGGTACCTTGCCGGCGCGAAAGCCTGGAATCTTGGCATATTTGCGGTAGTTGGCGGAGACGCTGCGGTAAGCCCTTGTGACTTCATCTTCGGGGATATCCAGGACCATCTCGCGAGTGCATTCGGGGTTCAGAACCGGGCCGTGGTTATGGCCTTCGTGGTTGTGGTCGTGGCCTTCGTGATCGTGATCGAGGCCGGTTTCAGCCTCAGGCGATTCCGGTTGAAGGTTGCCTTCGATGATGTCGGTAGAACTCAACGTTTTGCCTTCCAGGCTCGCCGCGGCGAACCGATCAAACTTCCCCGTGAGCGGTTCCCGGCCTCAAGCCATTTATTTCAGCCTGCAAGCCGTTCATCTTCGCAAAGAAAATCCACTTCGCGCGTCAGTCCTCCGCCTCGGCTGCCGCTCATGACGGAAACCGCTTCAGGTGGCTGGGGAATGTCTCATCTCATGGTAAGAGGGATTGCTGGAAGGGTCAAACCGGAGCGGGCTCGAGAGCCGCGCAAAAGGACCGTAATAGGCACGTTACTGCTCAGTGACATTGGGCTTACGAACGTAACGGCGGAAGCGGGGATGGGCTGCACCGCACTGTGCATAATGCCGTCGCGCCTCCATCAAACTGAGTTGGCCATTGACGGTCAGTCGCACGTCAGAGGCGTCGGCATCTTCCTGGCCGTCGTCCTCCCACCAGCAAACCGGACACAATCCCATGGCTTCAGGGGCATCAAGAGTCTTGAATCCGCAGCACGGGCAGCGAAATCGGGTTGTAACAATATCCACTCTTGGGTGGACGCCAAAAATGAGGTCGGGTTTACCGAGATGAGGCTTCCAGTTCTCCATTCCTGGCTTTCACCTCCAGGATTCAGAAATACCGTAGTTGCCTGGCCAAGTCCCTTGGAATCAACCGAGAATATGCCGGCACCTTCAACATTCGCAGGGAGCCAGAAGCTGAAAATCTGCCCTTTAGAACCGGAAAACCAGACCGGTACTGAAGCGTGCGGGTGTGCCGCCCGCCGGTGCGTGTCCGACAGCGTGGAGGTAATCGCCGGCGACGCGCCAGGCAAAAAGAGGCGCGATGGGAATATCCAGTCCTCCGCCGAGCGCGTACGCCAGGGCGCCTTCGGACACCGGCGTGGGTCCGCCACTGTTTGAGGAGTGCTCGCCGCCCAAGAGGGCATGAGCAAAGACCTTGGGCCCCAGCGCGCCCAGTGTGATTCTGGGCCCGAAGATGACGGCCGTAGTTCGCGGAACGGACGAATCGGCTCCCAACCCATAATGGGACACGTCTCCCTCAATCCCAAGAAAAGGCTGGTGCAACTTGATATGCAGCGCGCCTTCCCAGCCGTTGAGCCCTCCCACGTTGGAGTAAAACGTGTCGGTCGCGGTGCGGCTATAGCTCAGATAGACATCCCCTTTAGGTACTTGCGCCTGCGCCGCGGGCCGGGATGAAAGCAGAATCAACGAAAATGCTATGAGAATGAAGACGCGAAAAACAGATTGCGGGATTGTCACTCGAATTACTCCCTTCCGCCGCACAATCGCCGGCCTGTCAATAAAGGATGGCGGCGCTGCCTTCGCGGTTGCTCAAGCCGTCAGTCATGCTGAACTTCGAAAATCATCGTTTCTGCTCGAAATTGGATTCGGGCGCGAGCAGACAACCCGCGCTCCGAGACTTAAAGGGCGCTTGCTTTTAGGAAAACGCAGAGTTGGGTCGCAAGACTCCCTGCTTCCGGCAAAGGCAAAGGCCGGCCAGGATCGATATCCTGCCGGCCTCCGCATCATCCCTGGACTTGATTGAGCTTACGGCACAAACAACTTCAGCCGCACATGCCACTTGGTACTCTGGCCCGGCTTCAGCGTCACCATGCCGGTGTCCATCTTGCCCCACTCCTTGCCGAAGGGATCGGCAAAGTTGTACTGGTGCTCGATCACCACAAACGGCGAGGTCGGCGGCGCATACATCTGGATAGTTTTAATCTCCGGCGAAATTCCTTCAATGGCGACGCCGTATTTCGCTGCCGGATCGATCACCTTGACCGTAACCACGCCCGCTTTCCAGGTAAGGTGGCTCCAGTTGTCGTCGTAGTAGTTGCTTCCCAGCGCCGTGCCACCGGGAGTGGAAAGGTCATACTTGGTACCTGCCACCGGCTCCAGTTTCCCGGTGGGGAAGACGTTGTCGTAGTTATCGACCTCGGCTAATTGCGATCCCGGAATCAGCACCTTCGCCTGGGTCCGGTCACCCGAAGGCAGATTGAAGTAGGGGTGCCACGCAATGGCCATGGGTTCGTCTTCAGTGCCCACGTTGCTAGCGACGATCGATGCATCCACGGCATCGGCGGTCAGCGTAATGGTCAGCATCAGGTTGGTCTTTGAAAGCCAGTGCCCGTTGAAGTTGCCCCCGTGAATGATGCCCGTGACCTGTTCCCCGCCCGGAATGCTGTGAGTCCTCACGTCATCGGTCTTCGCCTTCAGAATCAGTCCGTGCATGGCGTGCCGCTCGGCTGTGGGCAGTTTGCCAATATTGTTGGCAGGCAAGGTGATGGTGTGGCCGTGCCATGAGGTGGTCAGCGTCTTGCCATCCGCGGAGAGAGGACCGCGAATACGGTTGGGATAGGGTGCCAGAAACGCCGCGCCCAGCCGGTAGCCGAGATTGCCGAACGAATCGTCCTGCACGTCGAGCATCTTCTTTGCACCGGCAAGATCCGGCGAAGCAAGCACATTCACTTCGCCCTTGCCGGGGAAGTTGGCCGTGATCTGGATAATCTCCATGCCCCGCCCTGGCGCAAGCGTAATGCTGGTGAACTCCGGCTTGGTGGTGCTCACGGCGGCGCGTCTGATGGTAACAACCTTCTGGCCGCCGATCTCGATCGCGTCCTGAGCGCGGGCGGCGGTAAAAATCAATCCGGCCAGCAAAGCCGGCACGACAATCGAAGGAAACGCAAGTACGCGAACTAAAGATTTCATCTCAATCATCCATTTCTTTTTCAAAATTCGAACCGCTCGATCTCTCCGAACCTTCCGGGCGCAACCGCGCGGCCAGGAACTTTCGACGGCTCGGAATTCCCTATTCCCGAGACGGTGCCATTTTACGTCAGGTTGCTGACTTGTGGCATGGCGCGGTGCGAGGCCGACAACGGAACCAATACGCCGCGTGCTAAAATTCGTGCACCCCTTGTTCGCTTTGCTCATTTTTTTGCCTTGGCCCCTATGCCCGACCATTTCTCCAATCGTGAAACCGTTCTGGAAGTCGCCTTTCCGGGCCGTCCCCGTGAATTCGTGCCTGTAACCGAGTCTCCGTTTCTCATCGGCAGGGGCAGCGAAACCGGAAACCACCTCCAACTCGACGACCGGCGCATTTCGCGCCGCTGCGCTGCCATTGTCACGCTCGAATCCGGCTATAAGATCCAGGACCTGGGCCATCGCCAGGGAATCTTCGTGAATGGCGAAAAAGTCGACCGCCGCGACCTTCGGGATGGCGACGTAATCCAGTTTGGCCTCGAAGACGGGTGCGAGATCGTCTTCCGCTCTCCGCGTGCAAGTGCGCCGGCGACCGCGACCAGCACCGCACGCCGCACAGCAACCATCGAAAGCATGCTGACGCGGCTCGGCAGCATTCCTTCTATCGCCGCCGCTACCCCGGCCGGAGGCCTCAGCAAGCTCAACCTGCTGCTCGAGGCCACTTCGTTGCTCCACTCGCAGCTCCCGCTGGACTCTGTGCTGGGCTCCATGCTCGACCACGCGATCTCCATTACCAATGCCGATCGCGGCCTGCTGCTCGAGCCCGACTCCGCCGGCACCCTAAAGCTCCGCCTGGCCCGCGGCAGCAAGGGCGACAACCTCCCGACGGACACCATCAGCCCCAGCCAAACCGCGTTGCGTCAGGCAATCGACCGGCAGGCCGGTGTCATCACCGGCGACCTGAATCTCGCGGCCCTCGATCTCAAAAGCGCTGAAAGCATCGTCGTGCAGAATTTGCGTTCCATCGTCGCCATTCCGCTCTACGCCATGCCGCGCGCCAACTCCGATGAGTCCATCGTCCTCATGCGCGGCCTGCTTCTCGGCGCACTCTATCTCGACTCTCGTAGACCCTCCGCCTTCTCCGACATCGACCGCCAGATACTCGACGCGCTCGGCGTTGAAGCCGCAAGCATTCTCGATAATGCGCGCCTTGTCGAGCAGGAACGCGAGCGCCAGCGCCTGGAACAGGAACTCTCGATCGCGCGGGATATCCAGCAGGCTTTGCTGCCGCGAGGACTGAATGACTTCCCGCATCTCGCTGTTACCGGCGTGCAGTATCCCTGCCACGAAGTAGGCGGCGACTACTTCGATGTCTTTCCCCTCAGCGACAACCGAACCGCCTTTCTAATCGCCGACGTCAGCGGCAAGGGCCTGGGAGCAGCACTGCTCACCACCATGCTGCAGGGCGCACTCTCAGGCATGACGCTCGGAACCGATCCGGTGCGCGTATTCAACCACATCAACAAGTTCCTCTGCGAGCACGCCAGTGTGGGCCGATGCGCAACCGTGTTCTTCGCCGTTCTCGATCGCGACGGCACACTCGACTTCATCAGCGCTGGCCACCCCTCGCCTCTGCTGCTGCGCAGTGGACAGGTCTGCGATCTCTACACCGAGGGCTCTTTGCCGGTCGGTCTACTTGCGCAAGCTGAGTTCACTGCCACGCGCGTCAAGCTCGAACCCGACGACACGCTTGTGCTCTTCAGTGACGGCATCATTGAAGCGGAAAACCCCGGCCGAGAGCTCTTCGGCTTCGACAGGCTCCATCAGATTCTCTCCGGCTGGCACGATGACTCGCTCGAGTCGGTGCGGAGAATCGTTTTTGATTCGGTCAACGACTTCTCGCGTGGAGCCCCCCAGTCGGACGACATGACTTTGCTCGTCGTCCGCTATCGAACGCCCGCCTAGCAAAGTCCGCGGCAAACTACCACCATGGATGCATTTCACGAGCGTTGCAAATGCTTTAGAGTAGGAAAAATCAGGCTATGGACGAACCGAAGAAAATTGGGCGATACGAGATTGTGAGCGAACTGGGCCACGGTGCAATGGGCGCCGTGTTCCTGGCACGCGACCCCTCCATGGACCGCACCGTCGCCGTGAAAACCATCCTCTCCGGCGCACTAGCCAGCGAGCAGAGCGACGAATTCCGCCAGCGCTTCTACCGCGAGGCGCGCGCCGCCGGAGCCCTAGCGCATCCCGGCATTGTCCCCGTCTTCGACGTGGGAGAAGACGAACGAACTCCTTTCCTGGTCATGGAGTTTGTGAACGGGCAGACCCTCGCCGATGCCATGAAAAAGGGTGAACGCGTCTCCATGGACCGCGTCTGCGAAATCGGCCAGCAGATCGCCGAAGCTCTCGGATACGCGCATCGCAAGGGCGTCATCCATCGCGACATCAAGCCGGCCAATATCCTGCTCACCTCCCGCGAGACCTACGGAATCGAGCGGCCGCGCATCACAGACTTTGGCGTGGCCAAGCTCACGGCCGGCGAAATTACAACCACCGGCCAGATGCTCGGTACGCCCGCCTTCATGCCGCCGGAGCAATTCACTGGCGCCCCCATCGATGGCCGCACCGACCTGTTCTCCCTCGGCGTCATCCTTTATTGGATGGCAACTGGCGAGCAGCCCTTCCCCGGCGAGACCATGACTACGGTCTCCTACAAGATCGTTCACACCGAGCCCGTTCCACCGGCGAAACTGAACCCCGTTATCCCTTCGCAACTGAACAACCTGATTTTGAAGTGCCTGGCCAAGAGTCCCGCCGACCGTTATCAATCCGGAGAAGAACTCGCGCAAGCCCTTGCCGCCGTGCGATCCGGCGCGGCGCCCGCAAGCATGAACACGGCAGCCCCCCAGGCGACCTTTGCAGGTGGCGACGCTGAGGCTACGCTCGACGCAAGCCCCAGCCTGTTGCCAGGAAGCACAGCGGCCTCGACCGTCACAGCATCCGCTCCGGCGCAGACAGCCTCACAGATTTCTCCCGCTCCCACTGCAAAGAGCCGCACCGGGCTGATCGTCACAGCAGTTGTTCTTGTTGCCATGGCAGCCGCCGGCGGATGGTTCGTCCTGCATCGCAGTCAGCCTGCCGCTACGCTGCCCGCGACGCCTACTGCTCCGGTGCCTCAAGTTGCGGCAACGCAGGCACCAGTGGCGCCGGCTCCCGAAAAACCTTCTGTTCCCACGCCGACCCCGGCGGCAAAAGCGCCAGCCACGGCAAAGCCTCCCGCAACTCCGCCTGTCGCCGCCCCCGCACCTCAGCTCCGTCTGGCCCCGGTTGCCTTCAACCCCAAAACGCTCGACCCCAAGCAAAATGCGCGTCTCAAGATCGACCTCGGCCACTTGCCGCCCACCATGGCGTTCACCGTCGAAATGAACGGCAGGCTTTATTGCAAGGGCGTCGCGGGAAAGAAGGCGGATTACGACGGCCTCTACGTCCCGCCAGGCGTGCACGAGTTCCGCATTACGGTCAGCAGCGGCGGTGTGCAAAAGGCCTCGACTACCGTGAGCGCGGAGTTCGTCGCCAAAAAGCACCTGACCCTGAAGGTTGAACTCCGCCCTCAGCCCACCGGCGCTTCAGCCGCCCTCACTCCCGGCACCCAGGTCGTGGCAACGCTCAAAAACGACCTTTTCCAGTTCTAGGTCCGTCGCGCTTCCGCTAGTAATGCGCCGAGTTCTCCCACATCGGCCACCACCAGATCCGGTCGCCTTTCGAGTGCCGCGGCTTGCTCCCCGGTAGCTTCGCCGGTCAGCACCAGCACACCTGGAATCCCGGCCTCCTGCGCCATCTTCATATCTGTGTAGAGACGATCGCCGACCATGACCATCTCTCCCGACGCCAGATGAAGACGGTCGCGCAGTTCGAGCAGAATCGATGGGTTTGGCTTCCCAAACACATCCGGCTTGCGTCCCGTCGCCGCGTTCAGGCACGCGCAGATCGAGCCGCAATCCACCAGTACCGTGGGCTCATCGGTCGGACACACAAAGTCAGGATGTGTTGCAAGATACGGCAATCCTCGGCTTATCCAGTAAGCCGCGCGGCACAACCGTTCGTAGGTCAACTCAGTATCGAACCCCACCACCACGGCATCCGGCGCATTCCAGCTTACCGTGAACCCCGCACCAATGAACTCGCGCTCAAGGGATTGGGTACCCAGAATCGCAAGTGTCTTTGCCTGCGGCAGGTTGGTGCGCAAATAGGACATTGCCGACTCGGCAGGCGTGTAGATTTCGGGCTCGCGCGCTTCAATGCCCATCTTGCGCAACTTCTCAACGTAATCGGCTTTGCTGCGCGAAGTGTTGTTGGTCAGAAACGTATACCCGATTTCCAAGCTACGCAGCCCTGCAAGAAACGGCACTGTCTGCGCAAACAGTCGCGCGCCTTTGTACAGGGTGCCGTCCATATCGAGAACCACGTGCTGGATGCGCTTGAGGTCGATCACTGCGCGCGCTCTCCGTCCATCGGCCACGGGCCTTCTGGGCCGAAAATGTTCTCGAGCGCCGAGTCGAAAATCCCCAGGCGCTTCATAACATCCAGGATGGTGAAGCGCCTGCGCATGTAGCAGCACTTCTGGTAACTCAAGCGAAGTCGCGCCGGCGAGATGCCGATCTGCTCGGGTTCCACGGGGCACCCCGCGCGGCGAAGCATCTCCCTCAATTCAACAAACGGAATCAGCTGTTCAATAAGTTTGAGCCGCACTTCCGTCCAGCTCTCTTTCAGCCGCGTCAATTGAATGCGAAGCGCATCCCCCGCCACATACTTGGCCCTCGTCTCCTCGATCGCCCTCTTCTTCAATCCCTCCACGTCAAACAGCCCGCTTGCATTCTGTTCAAGCCTTTCAAGCGATGGCCAGGCACGCACCGCAGCATCAATATCGAACTTGCGCAAATCCCTGCGCAAAAGCTCCTCGTGGAGCGCAAGCGAAGCCAGCACGCCAATGCCCACCTTGAAGCCATGTGAGGGCGCCTTCCCTTCGAAAGTGTGATGTTGCATGTCCCATAGATGGCTGAACTGGTGTTCGGCGCCCGATGCCGGACGGCTGTTCAGGCACGCCTGCATCGCAAATCCGCTCATCACCAGCCCATGTACCAGATGTTTCAGACACTCGGGATCGTCGGCTGCAATTCCGTCCGGAGAGCCGAGCCACGAGCGCAGCAACCCCTGCACCGTGTCCCACACTGGAGGGTCAATCGCCTCCGCTCCGGCCGCATCCGCCAGTATCCAGTCTGCGCCAGCCACGACCTTAGCCATCAGGTCGCCATAGCCCCATGCGTTCATCTCACGCGGAGCCCGTGCAATCACATCCAGATCCGCCAGAACCGCCCGCGGTGCGGGACAATCAATCGTGTCTTTCGATCCCGCCACCGTAATCGATGCGCCGTATGCCGAGTAGCCATCCATCGATGCCGCCGTGCCCACAACCATATAGGGACGATTCGTCTTGTGGGCCGCCAGCTTGGTCAGGTCGTTGATTGTTCCCGATCCCACGGCCACTGGAATCGCATCGTGATCCCTGAGCGCCGCAACCAACTCCTCTACGCACTCGATGTTCGCGTAGATATGCGGGCCAAAGACGAACGTCTTCCGCAGCGCTCGATTCTCCCTCGCAAAACTCGCTTCCACATCCCGGCCGGCGGCTTCATACGTATTTCCGTCCGCAATCAGAATCGCTTCCCGCGCGCCAAACATGGTCGAAAAGATGCCGGCTGTCCGATGGCGAACCCCCCGCTCTACCGCAAGAAACTGCGTGTCGCGCGCCGCCTTCAGAGCCCGCTCGATTAACTCCTGTTCCATCTCCACAGCGATCTTGCTCATGCAGTCACCACTCCGGTACTCGCAAATGCAGTCCGATTTCTGACCCTCCATTTTAGCGCGGCCGCATGTGACTCCCAGATTTCGTTTCGCCCCGATCTCTCCCCAACCGTGCCCCTCACCAATCAACTTGACGCATGCACGAACGCCGCCTATGCTGAGTGGTCCATTCCATTCATCGGTAGCGCCGCAGTCTCAAAGGAGTGACCATGGTCGTACCTCACAGTTATCTCGTCGCACTGTCGATGACCATCTTGACAATGGCCTGTTGGGGTTCCTGGGCCAACGTCGTCAAGCTCGTCAAAGAGTGGCGTTTCGAACTTCTCTATTACGATTACTCGCTCGGTATCCTGCTTACGTTTGCGCTTGCGGGCCTCACGCTGGGCTCCATGGGCAGCTACGGCCGCACCTTTTGGGCCGATCTTGCCGCCACAAACGGGCGCAACATCGCCTTCGGTTTCCTCGGAGGCGTCGTTTACTGCCTGTCCAACATCCTCGTCGTCGGCGCCATGGCCGTTGCCGGACTCGGCGTCGCCTTCCCCATCGGTGTTGGCCTTGCCCTGGTCGTCGGCGTCATCTGGAACTACTGCGTCAATCCCCAGGGCAACCCGGTTTTGTTGTTCCTCGGCGTCGCGCTGGTTGTTGCCGCCATCGTACTGGACGGTGTCGCCTACCGCATCCATACAATGGCCAAGGCCGCAGCGAATCCGGATCCAGAATGTAATCACTCTGCAGAGAAAACAAAAATCCGCAAAGGCATCCTGCTCAGCGTTGCCGGCGGCTTGATGATGGGCATGTTCTTTCCACTCGTCGAAATCGGCAAGACGGGCCCGCGGGGCATGGGCCCCTACGCCATAGGATTTGTCTTCGCCGCCGGAATCTTCCTTTCCACCTTCGTCTTCAACGCATACTTCCTCAGAAAGCCTGTCCAGGGCGCGCCCTTGCGTTTCAGTGACTACTTCAAAGGAACCGCAAAAGAGCACTTCTGGGGAATCGTCGGCGGCGTTGTATGGGCCGTGGGCACGCTCTCGAGCTTCGTTGCCGCCAGCGCCCCAAGGGCGTTACAGGTCGGCCCGGCAATCAGCTACGCGCTCGGCCAGGGCTCGACCATGGTCGGCGCCTTCTGGGGCGTTGTCGTCTGGAAAGAGTTTGCCGGCGGCGGAGTCCTGGTAAAGCGCCTGCTGATCCTCATGTTCGTTCTATTCGTCAGCGGCCTGACAGTCGTTTCCATCGCGCCATTGTACGCACACTAGTTTGTGTGCGACCAGCAGCGTCGCGCCAAAACAGCGCGGCCTCTGACATAAACAAGTCAAGGGCCTCACGCCGCCAAAAATTCTGTTTCCTTAAACTACGCTTGCGCCTTCATCGCAACCACGTTCCGCGCCGCGATTTGCCCGGTGCACAAGCACTCTGCGTTGTTGCCGCCACCGTTGTACATCCATCCCCAGAACGAGCCCAACTCACCCGCCGTATACAAGCGCGGAATCGGCTGATCGAACGGATCCACCACCTCGCATTTGCTGTTTCTCTTCGGTCCGCCCTGTGTGTTCACCATCGTCGGATACACCTTCACCGCATAGTAAGGCGGTTTGTCGATCGCAACCAGGCTTTTTGGGGGACGGTTGAAATCGGGATCGACCTGCTTGCTGCAGTTTTCGTTGTACCGAGTCATCGTCGCCACCAGGTCTTCCGGCTTGATCTCCAACTTGGCCGCCAACTCCTCGATCGTATCGCCCTTCAAAATCCAGCCCTTCTCAATCTCCTTGCTGTTGTCGCTGCTCCACTCATACCCCGAGTGCCAACTGAACCATCCAAACTTGCCACGGCCATTGGAGACCAGCGGCCCGCGTTTGCGCGCCGATTCGTCAAAGATTGTGAAGCAAGGCAGCCGCGTAAAGTCGCCAATGACGCCATCGAAGAAGAGAACATATTCCTTGACTCCGAAACCATGACGGCTGGGCCGGTTCTCATTCATGAAGCGCTTTCCCTGCTTGTCCACATGCACGTACGACCCGCCATAAATGCCAAACGGAATCACGACCGGCGCAAACTCCGGCACAACAATGCCGCCCAAACCAGCAAGCGGGTTGTTCATGTGCCACAGCGCCGCGCCTGTCTGCTGCGCCATGCGAATTCCGTCTCCCGTATTGCCGGGCGTGCCCTGGCCGTAGATCGGCCATCCCGGCAGGAACTGCTTCTGCATCTCAAAGTCGAACTCAAATCCGCCGCAACAAAGAATCACCCCTTTGCGCGCCTTGATCAGGTAGGGCTTGCCCTCAACCTCGGCCCGAATGCCCGCGATCTCCTTCGACGGTTTCTGAATCAGCGCCTTGGCCGGCGTTTCGTACAACACTTCGATCTTCCGTTTCTCCACTTGCTCCCGCAGCGGAATCCAGAGCTTCCCGTTTGAGCTTCCCTCGTTGCCCCACGTCCGCACGCACGCCGAGCCGGGCAGTTCCGGATGCTCCGGCTGAAAGATCCCCAGTGGCGTGTGCTTCACGCCCATCGTCCCAAGCCAGTCGTTCAGCTTTAGCATCTCCTCGGCAAGAGCCTGAATGCACTCTTTATCGGTAAGCCCGTAGCTCAGCGAGCCGATGTATTCGAGAGCCTGTGGAAGATCCGTTGGGGTCCACCACATGTTGCCCGAAACCTTGCTGTTGCCACCCTCCCACTCCTTCTTCAGCTTCTCTAGGATCACAACTTTGGCGCCCGCATCGGCGGCGTTAATTGCAGCCGCGAGTCCGGCATGTCCCGTTCCCACGATCACAACATCCACTTCCTTGTTCCACTTGGCCGGAACGCCTTCCGCCTGCGCCGGTTCCGGCATCAATCCGCCGGCTACGCTGCCTGCGGTCATCGCCGCGCCTGCGGCAGCCGAGCCCTTAAGAAACGCGCGGCGATTAATCAACTCTTCCTTTTGGGACACAATTCGCTCCTTTTTCAGAATTCCCCTTATGTGGAGACGCAAATCCAAACCATCAGCAGATCTTTGGAATCGCACCAAATGCGAACCAAAAATCAGTCGCATCGACCGTAGCAACCGCTCCGGCAACTGTCAGTGATGCCCGCCACATTAAGCCCAAGCCGTGCTGATGTTCACTGGTTGCAAGGCTAAATATCAACCCGGCTTATAAACCGACCAGCTTAAAAAGCGAAGCACCTTCGCAACCGGACCTGACGGTCCTTTTCAGGTGAGTCCAGTCATTTTCAGGTGAGGCAGAGCATGAGAAACCGGATCCTTTTCATCGCATTCGCCATTTTGATTTGCACCTTCGTCTTCACTGCAAGCGAAACTATTTCCGCCCAGAAGGCAGCGCCAAAACCGAGCGCGGCTCCAGCAGCATCTGCGCCCGCAGCAGCGCTCACAAAGAGCGACTGCCTCAGTTGCCATGGCCCATTCGACAAATTGGTTCAGGCTTCCGGCAACTATGTGGCGCCAAGCGGAGAAAAGATCAGTCCCCATCGCTATGTGCCGCACGACTCAAAAAAGGACGAAGACATTCCCGAGTGCACCAAGTGCCATGTAGTGCATCCGCTCGATCCCTTGCCCGCGCAGGGCTCGGTCGATCTCTCTAAAGTGAACGTGCAATGGTGCTATGAATCCTGCCATCACGAGAAAAACTTCACCTCTTGCAAGGAATGCCATTCCTGAGGCGCGTCCGGCACAAACGCGGAGGTTAAAAGAAATAATTCAGGATGGCGCTGAAGATGAGCGCATTCGGATCGCGCGGAGCGATGTCCGGCCCGGCGTGGTAGCTGAGACCCGCGCTCAGGTACGCGCCGCGCGCGACGTGAACGTTATAACTTCCCGTGATCGAACTTGAGTTACGCCAAGCGGTTTCGCCCTGGGCAATCAAAGTGGAAATCATGTAGCGGCTGTAAGTGGAATATGAGGACACTAAGGAAGCGGTGTCGCCGGGACGCGATCTGAAGGGCGCCTCGTCGTAGACCCTGAGCTCGTAATAGCGCGTGTAGGCATTGAGATCGGTAGAGGTGCCCATGGCAGAGACGCCGCCGTAGATGCCTTGATTGGGATGATTGCGATCGCTTTGGAGCAATTGATAGTCGCCAAGAATGTAGGCGCAGAAATTGCCGGCGGTGGGAATGCCGGTGCGGCTGTTGGGATAGGGCGTGGTGTTGTGGATATAACCGGCGCGCAACCAGGTGTTTCCAGAGTCGGCGGTAGGCTTGCGGTTATAGCCGACTTCATAAACGGTGACAAGCTTGTCTCCCTTGGGCATGAATCGAAAACCGGTATTATTGCGGTCGATTGTGGCTGATCCGCCGGCCGGGTCGAGCGAGCGCTGCACGGAGCCCTTGAAGTAGAGATCCCTGGGGCCCATTAACTTCAAATTGAAGGCGGGCGCCGCGAGCGGATAGCGCGAGAGGCCCACTTCGTAGGGCAGGACCGCATAGACGCCCTGACTGCCAGTAGACAGCGCGCCGCCGACTTGCAGGCCAACGAATTCGAAGTCGTTTCCGATATAGCCGATCTTGGTTTCGATATGTCCCTCGGCGAAGGACTTGTAGAGATAGAGCGAGCTCATGACGATTGAGTTCGGTCCAGCGGGGTCCCAGGTGACCCAGTTGAGCCCGGCAGCAAAGTTCAACTCCGCGCCGCGAAAGTGAAAGGCACGCATGTCGTAAGTGAGGATGGGATTGGCCATCAGCCTGAAGAACTCGCGATCGCCCATATAAGTTTGCTGATCGTCAGGTACGGGAGGATTCAAAGTGTTCTGGGTATAGGAGACGGTGGAATTTGAACGTAAGACGAAGCCTTTGCTGTAAAGCGCGCGTCGATACGCGGAGTTTCCTCCAAGGACAGTGTCGGTAAACGGAGGCATCGTAATGGCTGCCCCAAGTATGTTAAGGTTCTCCATTCCGGGCGGTTCATTAAGATCGGTTTTAGCGCTAGCAGCCGTTGAAGTCGAACTATCTTGAGCGGGTAGATATCCGAAGGTCAAAAATAGGATTCCTATTAAAAAGGCAAATCGAGACAATTTCATGGGTCCCTCTAACAGCCCAACCTGATGATGCTTGAACAAAGGGCTGCATGCACTGCCATGCAAGCAGCCCTTTGCCTTTCGGTTATGGACTCACCTCACGCGGACTGCCGGTCAGTATGGGAGCAACTTGCGCACTTCGCCATCAGGATCGTCGACCATGCGGCATTCGTTGTCGAAAACCATGGCCTGGTTGTGTTCCGGATCTGCCGGCGTCCATGTTAATCCTGGCTGGCTTGGGTTACCGGTGCGGGCGAAATTCGCCCACGCGGTGGCCATCTTTTTTGCAAGCGCCTGCGCCTCTGGAGTATTGCCAGTTCCCTGCTCGCAGCGCTTGGTGTTATCGAAGCAGAAGGCGAGCTCAGCGGTGTGCCAGGCTCCCGCGTCTCCCCCCAGCATGGGCGACTGCCACGAGAAGTGATACTGATAGACAGGCGCTGCGTGCTGGTTGTACTTCAGCGCCGCCATGCGCACCACCTTGTTTCGGCCACTGAGTCCGGCGACGCCGTACGACAAGGTCCGAATGCTTTTTTCGGGGTGCGCCTTTTTCATGGCCGCGATCAGCGCTGTGCTCTTCTCGTCTCCAAGTATCCTGGCGAGCGACGCGTGCCACTGCTCCTCGGTGGGATTTGAGTGGTAGCTCATGGCTTCTTCAGTCACCGAACCCATCAGCATGGGCACATTCTTCGAGACTTCCGGAGCCGCGGCTTCGAAGGATTCCATGGTGATGTTTCGGCCGTCGATACACGGCGTCCAACCAACAGTCGCGACACTGCCCGGACCGGATGGCGGGCCGAAAGCCAGGTCGTGCCGGGGAGGATTCATTCTGGCCGCGACGGCATGTCCCGCCGCATTCAGTCTGGACCACTCCATCTTCTGCAGCGCGCCAATGTCGTTGGAAGCGATGCCGAGCTCTTTGATCACCTGCCGCGAAAACTCTTTCTGCTGATCCATCGTCGGAATTCTGCCGCCGCCGCCCGATTGCGCCGACGCGCGGTGGATCAGACCCGCTGTCGCCGGCATGCCCAGTAGCGTGGTGACTTTGCCCCCACCGCCCGACTGGCCGTAGATCATCACTCTGCCGGGATCGCCGCCGAAGTTCGAGATGTTCTCCTGAACCCACTTGAGGGCAGCTACCAGGTCGAGAAAACTGAGGTTGATGGAGTCTTCATAGGCAGAGCCGCCAACTTCGGAAACGTCGAGGAATCCGAGCGCGTTGAGCCGGTGATTCACCGATACCTGCACCACGTCGTGATGCCGCGCCATCTGAGCGCCTTCATGGGAGGGCAGTTCATAGGACGATCCGAACTCGTATCCTCCGCCATGGAAATAGACCATGACCGCGCGGCTTCCGGTCAGGCTCGGCGTCCAGATGTTCAGCTTGAGCATGTCTTCGCTCTGGTAGCCGTCGTCCCAGTCCTGCAAAAAGGTTTGCTCAATTGCCGTCCAGGTATGAAGATTTTGAGGACAGTTCGCTCCGTAAATAAGGGCGGGATACTCATCCTTCCAGGGCAGCGGGGGTTGGGCGGGTAGCCAGCGGTTTTCGCCGCCGGTGTTTTGACCATAGGGGATGCCCTTGAAAGTGAGGACGCCTCCATCGACAAAGCCGCGCACCTTGCCGTATTGCGTGTTGGCGACGGCGCTCCGCGGCGTCGAGCAGTTGCCTGGCTCCTGCTGGTGAATTCCTGTCTTGATGCTGTCGGAAGCGTGGGCCTGCTTGCTCATAACCAGTCCCACGCCCGCTGTCGCTGACATCAACAGCGCCTCGCGACGATTCAAGAGAATGTTCTTCTCCGAACTTGCCATTCCATCTCCCTTGCTTATTTGATTACCTCGTGTGATCGCCCTTTGGCGCCTGATCGATCAGCTCTGGATGATCTTGCGCAGTTCACCTTCAGGGTCGTTGACCATTTTGCATTCGTTGTTCCAGACCATGGTCCGGTTGCTAACCGGATCGGTCGGCTCCCAGGTCAGGCCGGGTTGGCTTGGATTGCCGGTGCGGGCAAAGTTTGCCCAGGCGGTGGCCATCTTCTTTGCCAGCGCTTGCGCCTCAGGCGTGTTCCCCGTACCCTGCTCGCAGCGCTTGGTATTGTCGAAGCAGAAGGCGAGGTCTGCTGTGTGCCACGCGCCCGCACCTTCCAGCATCGGCGATTGCCAGCTGAAATAGTACGTGTAGACAGGCGCCGCATTCAGGTCGTGCTTCAACTTCGCCATGTGCACGACACTGTTCCGAATGGAGATGGCATTCAATATGCCGGCCCCACCGCACATGTAAGACAATGTGCGGATGCTCTTCTCCGGATGCGCCTTCTTCATGGCGTCGGCAAGGGCTTTCCCTTTGTCCTCGCCGTACGCCTTCACAAGGTTGGCGCGCCATTCTTCTTCTGTGGGCCGCGAGATCATGGCGTTGCCCTCTTCGCTGACTGAGCCGATCACCAGCGGGACATCTTTTGAGATATCGGGAGCCGCGTCCTGGAAAGCTCTCATGTTGATCACATTGCCATCGAGAGTTGGCATCCAGAAACGCTTCCGCGGTCCTGGCATGTTCGCGAATGGTGCGTCGGCCCGCACGGGCATATTGCGCTGCGCGGCGTCCGCGGCGTCATTCAGTGTTGTCCAGTCAAGCTTCTGCAAAGCGGCGATGTCATTTGGACCAATACCCAACTGTTTGACTAGTTGACGGGCAAAATCTTTCGACTCTTCGGCAGGATTTGCCCCGCCGCCGCCCGACTGAATTGCGGCGCGATGGAACAGACCCTTCGCCGAAGGCATGCCCATCAGGGTTGCAACCTTTCCGCCGCCGCCGGATTGCCCATAGATCATGACCTTGTCCGGATCGCCGCCGAAGTTGGCGACGTTGTCTCGAACCCACTTGAGAGCGGCCACCAGGTCCGTCATGCCGACATTGACTGAGTCCTCGTAGCCCGCCCCGCCTATCTCCGACACATCGAGGAACCCGAGCCCATTGAGCCGATGATTGACCGAGATTTGCACCACGTCGTGATGACGCGCCATTTGCGCGCCTTCATGCGAGGGCAACTCGTACGATGAACCGAATTGGAATCCACCGCCGTGTATGTAAAACATGACAGCGCGCTTGCCCGTCAGGCTCGGCGTCCAGATGTTGAGCTTGAGCATGTCTTCGCTTTGCCAACCATCATCCCAGTCCTGAAGAAAGACCTGCTCCTGGCTCGTCCAGTCATGGAGAGTCTGCGGGCAGTTGGCGCCATAGATCAGCGCCGGATACTCGCCCTCCCACGGCACCGGAGGCTTTGCCGGCAGCCAGCGGTTTTCTCCGCCGGTGTTTTGGCCGTAAGGCACGCCCTTGAATGTGAACACGTCTCCATCGACAAATCCACGCACCTTGCCATATTGGGTATTGGCAACTGCGGTGCGCGGCGTAGAACAGTTGCCCGGCTCCTGCTGGTGAACGCCGGTTTTAGTGCTGTCGGAAGCACTGGCGTTTCTGCTCACGGCCAGGCCCAGGCCCGCGGTTGCCGACATAAACAACGCTTCACGACGGTTCATGAGGATGCGATTTTCAGACTCTGACATTTCATCTCCATTTATTTGTTGATTACCAGTTGTGATTGTCTTCAATGGCCAGCTGATAAGCTCGCCACAATCTTCCGTCCTTCTCCTTCAGGATCGTCGACCATCTTGCATTCGTTGTCCCAGACCATGGCCTGGTTGCGAACCGGATCGGAAGGCTCCCAGGTTAGGCCCGGCTGGCTGGGGTTTCCGGTACGGGCGAAATTTGCCCAGGCGGTAGCCATTTTCTTCGCCAGCGCCTGGGCCTCCGGTGTATTACCCGTGCCCTGCTCGCAGCGCAGAGTGTTATCAAAGCAGAAGGCGAGTTCAGAGGTATGCCAAGCACCCGCGTCGCCGCCGAGCATCGGCGACTGCCAGCGGAACAAATACTGATAGACCGGTGCCGCGTGCTGGTCGTGCTTCATCTTTGCCATGCGCTGCACGTTGTTGCGGAAAACGAGTCCGGCAACACCGTAAGACAAAGTCTTGATGCTCTTTTCAGGATGCGCCTTCTTCATGGCCTCAGCTAACGCCGTGGCCTTGTCATCTCCAAGGACTTTTGCCAGGGACTGATGCCATTGCTCTTCGGTTGGATTGAGTGCGTAAGCTGTGCCTTCCTCGCTTACCGAGCCAATCATCATCGGCACATCCTTCGAGATCTCGGGAGCAGCCTCGGCGAATGACCTCATCGTAATGACGCGGCCGTCGAGAGTCGGTCCCCAGAAATGCCGTACGACATATTCCGGTACCGGGAAGAAAGGCAGGCTGAGTTTTGGAAAATTCATCTTGGCAGAGGCGGTATTCGCGGCAGCATCGAGATGCGACCACTCCATCTTTTGCAAAGCGCCAATGTCGTTGGGGGCAATCCCGAGTTCCTTGATCACCTGCCGGGAAAACTCCCGGGTCTGTTCGCCGCTCGGGAGGTTGCCGCCGCCGCCGGATTGGGCCGAGGCGCGATGGAGCAACCCCTTGGCGGACGGCATGCCCATCAGATTTGTCACCTTGGATCCGCCGCCGGATTGGCCGTAGATCATCACCCTGTCAGGATCGCCGCCGAAGTTTGCAATGTTCTCGCGAACCCACCGAAGAGCGGCGACCAGGTCGGTCATGCCGACGTTGGCCGAATCTTCATAGGCAGGGCCGCCAACCTCGGAAACGTCAAAGAAACCGAGCACGTTGAGGCGGTGGTTGACAGAGACCTGCACCACGTCGTGATGACGCGCCATCTGCGCGCCTTCATGCGAAGGCAGTTCATAGGACGAGCCGAGCAGGTACCCGCCGCCATGGATATAGAACATGACCGGGCGGCTGCCCGAGAGGCTTGGTGTCCAGATATTCAGCTTGAGCATGTCCTCGCTGATGTAACCGTCGTCCCAGTCCTGAAGGAACGACTGCTCAATCCCCGAGTTGTCGTGGAGGTACTGGGGACAGTTTCCCCCGTAAATCAGCGCCGGGTATTCGTCCTTCCAGGGCACGGGAGGTTGGGCGGGGAGCCACCGGTTTTCGCCACCGGTATTCTGGCCGTAGGGGACGCCTTTGAAGGTGAAGACGCCTCCATCGACAAATCCGCGCACCTTGCCGTATTGCGTGTTGGCGACTGCAGTTCGGGGCGTTGAACAATTACCGGCTTCCTGGTGCGCTGCAGTTTTGGTGCTGTCCATTGCGCGGGCCGGTTTAGCCAAAGCCAGGCCCATCGGGGCTGTCGCCGACAGAAGCATCGCCTCTCGTCGGCTCAGAAGAATGCGATTCTCGTACTTTGACATTCCATCTCTCTTGGTTCGTTGTTTTACGCAGTCGGTTAGCTGGGTTGATTCATTGGCAAGTTGGCACGCGTTCCTACTATGCAGATTAATTCCAGAAGCATATGGCACTCCATGGAGGCCTCAGAGCGCTACGACCGGAAGTGAAGCGGCAGTCGCACACCCAGATAGCTCTGATGCTGCGCGACTGCCGCATTAGTTTAGGGCAGCACTTGAATACTAGAACCTCAGCTTCGCTACCCATTGAACGGATCGGCCACCAACCGTTGTAGTGAAGATCTGTCCTGTGTGGCCGGGACCAATGGTTGAGTCAGGTAGTCCAAATGAGGCATGGTTGGGCAAGTTCTGGGCATTGATGCTGAGGTCCAGACTCACCTTCTCCCAGATGGGAAACGTTTTGTGCATGGCAGCATTGATTTCTGTCAGGTCTGGACCATAGACGCTGTTGCGGCGCATGTTGCCGAAGGCTCCCGCGCCTGGAGAGGCAAATGCTGCCACGTTATACCACTCCGTCAACTTCCCGCTGGAGCCTGACGCTTTCGGGTTTCCGACCAGGTTCGGGTATTGCGCAGCGTTGGAGGAGAGGCTGTCACTCAGGTTAGTCGCCATCGTTGGCGTAAATGGGCTGCCTGACTGGACGATAGTCGTTTCACTAATCTCCCAGCCGCCGATCGTTTCATCCAGTAGGGCACTATTGTTGAGGAAACGGCGCCCCTTGCCAAAGGGAAGTTGATAAACAACTTCTCCCTTGAACGCCTGACGCACATCGAAGTTCGATGGGCCGTAGTTTGAGTATGGAACATAGCCATTCTGGTAGGGCTCGTTCCCTTGCACCAGGTTCCAGCCCGCCGTGTCCTGATCGTCCAGGAACTTCGACCAGACGTAATTAAAGCTGAACTGCAATCCTGCAGTCATTCGCTCGGTAATCACGGCCTGGAGGGAATGGTAGTTCGAGATACCATTCGGTGTATTCCCCGCGATCGTTTGGAATTCCGGATAGGGCCGGCTGGCCTGGTCATTCGGTCCCAGTTGGCTTACGGGAACCTGGTTGATGTCGGTCAGGTACAACTCATCGGCGCCGTGGCTGCCGATGTAAGAAAGTTGACCCATCAGGTTTGAGGACAGCTCACGCTGCACGGTGAGATTCCACTGTTGCAGCTTCACAAATGGGTTATTGTACTGCTGATAGCTGACCCCCTGTCCGTTATACGAATCAGCCCCGGTTGGAGCATCGAGATAGAGGGAGTTGATGCTGGCGCCGGCGGCTCCCTGCGGGTTTTCGTTTCCGGTTCCCTGCAGGAAAGCTACGGGTTGAGCGCCAGTTGTCGAATCGGCCTCGCTGCCGCTGCTTGCGAATGCATAGCCCAGGCCGAGGCCGTAATCGTCATAACTCCATGGGAACGTGTAGATGCCCCATCCTCCGCGGACCGTCGTTTTCGACCCGAGCTGCTCTGCAAAACCGAGCCGCGGCATGAACTCATCCCATATGGCTTTCTGCAGGTGGGTTCTTCCATTGGCATGGGTGACTCCATACCACATCGCGCCGGGTTTGTTGGTGGCAGGATTGGTGACGGTCGGATCGAAAGAGTCGACATTTCCTCTAAGATCGGACCATCCGGTGGTGCCCGCCCAGCGAACGCCAAGATTCAAATTCAGCGTTGGGGTGGCCTTCCAATCATCCTGCACAAAGAGCTGCGGAGTTTTCTCCCTGGCGCCAAACTCCGGAGACACCAGAGCACTCCAACTGTTTACATATCCCAGCAGAAAATCTGCGTAGGCGACTCCAGTTGTTGTGGTGAGCGGATTGCCCGCCTGGTTGCTACCGGCTGTATAGACGCCGGTGAAACTCAATGCCGACGGGTTCACAGAACCGTAGGCGGTAAGGTTGCCCTGTGTGGAGTCGGATCTGTAGATCAGATCCTCGCCGCCGAAGTGAATATCGTGCCGGCCCACGATCCAGGTTACGGCATCCGACGGAGTCAGCACGTTTGACGTGTAGTAACCGTTCGTACTGGGCCCAAGTCCATAGATGTTGTTAATGGTAATGGGCGGAAACTCATCGGCTTTCATGTATTGAAGACCCAGCTTGGCCGGCCAGCCCCCGTTCAAAGATTCAGGCGTCCACTGATCGTGCTCTTCCATGAACCCGAAGCGGAATTCGTTGACGAACTTGCTGCTGAGCGTCCACACGTCTGTCACTTGAGTGAGTGAGCTCAGAATGTCAAAACCGTCGGCATTGATGGTGCCAACCGGGGTTACGCTGATGGGCCAACCATTCTGCCAACCCGAGGACCCGGTGAGACGATTGCTTGACGTGAGGTCAATGTCGAATCTACCGAAGTATTTGACCACCGGGAATTTGGATCCCTGGGCGATGTAGGAGTAGTCGTTGACCGGCAACGCGCTTCCGGTTGTTTCAGTCGGCAGGAAGCCCTGGATATTCTTCGCGACCGTATCGAGAAGCGCTGAGGGGATCTTGTTTCCGTTTCCGTACTCGCTTGCGAACGACTGTCGGGTCACAATGCCGGTGCTTGGATCAACGGTTTGCGTGGTCGGATCGTAGATCGTGGGCAGGCCTGTGAAGTCCCCTGTACGCATCGCGTTGGTGGGAACGTTAATGAACGCGACGCTTGCGCCACCGTGGTTCACAACTCCCTCCGCGCCAAAAAATAAGAAAGCGCGTTTGTTGAGATGCGGAATCGGCACCGGGCCACCGATCGTGCCGCCGACGTCGTGACGATGTACGGGCGGCACAACTCCTGTCCCGAAACTGTACGACGCCGCATTGAACATGGTGTTTTCGAGATAGTCGAATGCCGAACCGTGGTACTTGTCGGTGCCGCCCTTCGAAATCTGGTTATAAAGAACTCCGCCCATTCCGTTTTGAGCTGAGAAAAGGGAATCGCTCATCTTCACTTCGGCGATTGAGTCGAACATCGGATTCATGATCACGTTGTCGCTCATCGGCGAAGTAACGTAGGCGCCATCCATCAAGCCTGTGAAGTATGGCAGGCTGCCGTTCGCCGATGCTTCGGTGCCCTCGCCTAAGGCTCCGCCGAAGAACACTTGAGGACTTCCGGTCGCTCCGGGTTGCAGAGCAACAAAACTTGTCCAGTCGGCATAGTTTCCGCCTACTTGAGGGAGTTCTTGGAGCGTATTCTCCTCCAAAGTGGACGAGACTTCAGCAGTGGTCGTCTCCAGCAGAGGCGCCTCGGTGGTTACAGTAATCTGCTGCGACTCCTGCCCGATCGTCATTTGAACATTGATGCCCATCTGGCCCACGCCAACGGTGAGCGGACCCCGCTTGTATGTTGCGAATCCTAGTTTTGTAAACGTCAAGAGGTAATGGTCGGGGACAATTGAACCGGTATCGTAGACTCCGGCGCCGTTGGTCGCAAAAGTGTGCGTAACGTTCTTGTCCACATCCAACACCGTCACGGTTACCTCGGGTACCACCGCTCCCGTTGCATCGGTGACCGTACCTGTAATATCTCCCGAATTTGTGGCCTGACCGAATGCCAACGCAGCGCACCCGAGTAAAGCCACAGCCAACGAAAACTGCAACAATCGTTTCATGACAGCCTCCCAGTCGTTGATTGGTCCTTTGTCGCGCGACGATTGAATTTGAATCTGTCGTCGCCTGCGTCAGATACACCCGGGAATCGGAATGGCAGGGGAAAGACGAGTTCTGCTTTTCGATGAAGCGTTTGCTCGAATTGCCGGAGATTCCAATTCCAGGAAACACGGAGATCCAATCCCATGCGTGACCGCCATTGAACCGCAGCGCTGAGATACCCGCAACGTACCCTACATGTAGAAATGTTCAGCCTCCCGTCGCTCTCCCGAAGCACTTGAATCTAAGTCAATGAAAATATGTAATTTATATTTTGACGTTTCGATGTAGACGAGCGCCCCTTGAGGGGGGTATAGTACGTGTGTTTCTCGGGGAGCGTCAGAAACTACTTACAACCGAGGCTGGCGCAGAGTCCGTGAGGATACGATGAGCGACTCAAGAGATGGTCAGGCATTCGAGAAAACGCTTTCTGAAATAGACCGTTCGGAGATCGCGGATCAGTGCAGCCGCGTGGTCGAGAGTTCCTGGTTTCGGACCAGTGTCCGCTGTTCGACTTTACTCCGCTATCTTGTCGAGGAAACGATCCAGGGGAGGGCTGGGCAGCTCAAGGAACGCATGATCGCAGTCAAGGCGTTCCACCGCAGTCCCGCTTACGACAACAACACGGATCCCATTGTCCGCATCGCGGCCGGCGAGGTGCGCAAACGGCTTGCGCAATACTACGGTGATCCAAGAAACAGCGGCCAGATTCAGATTGAACTGCCCGTCGGCTCTTATGTGCCCGAGTTTCGTTTTCCCCAGGAAGGGGATCCGGAACCACGCTTATTCAAGACGGAATTGTCGATTCATGCCCTTGAAAATCGCCTCGCCCCTGTCGAGCCCGCGTCAGGTGAAAATCGAGAGCCGAAGTCAGATTTGGTGTTCAAAATCCGCATCCCAAACAAAGCAAGGAAATGGGTTTCAGTCATTGTCCTGCTGCTTGTCGCCTGGGCAGGAGCGTGGCTGGCGGTCAGGTTAACTCGGCCTGTTTCAGGGTTCGATGCCTTCTGGGCTCCCTTGCTCTCTACCCAGCGTGTGACGCTGATCTCGATCGGAGACGTTCTGATTTCGCACGCCGAGTTTGTGCCCAACGGCCAGCGCAGTCCCATCGCGATCCCCTGGAGTCTCGGCGACAAAGGGTACAAGTGGGACGAAGGTCGGCTTCCGTCCTTTGGAAATTCCCTTGCGGCCGCCAGAGTCGCTGCCATCCTGGGAAAGCACAACAAATCGTTCGACATTTCTACCCAATCCAGAACCACATTCGACGACTTGTCGAGGCGCCCCGTCATTGAGATCGGCTCTTTTGACAATGACTGGACCATGCGCGATACAAATTCCATGCGTTTTCGGTTTCAAATCGACATGAAACGAGAGGTCAGGTCGATCGCAGACCGAGAAAACCCCTCGGAGCAGTATGGGGTTTTGCCCTTTGCAACAGCCATGCTGCCTACGTTCGAGGATTACTCAATCGTGGCCCGCAGCGTCGATCCTTCGACCGGCCAACCTGTCCTCGTCCTCGGCGGCATCACATCCCTGGGCACCATCGCAGCCGCCAATTTCGTCGCCGATTCCAGCTATCTAGACGATTTCGCCCGCAAGGCCCCAAAAGGCTGGGCAAGCAAGAATGTAGAATTCGTCCTGGTTACCAGCATCGTCGACGGTGCGGTCGGACGCTCGAGTGTCGTCACATATTACCTCTGGTGATTGAACGGAAACCTGAAGCGCTAAGTAGGTCTAAGCTCAGTGCCTCTGAGTCTGAAAATTGAGACCGACCTTTTCCCCAACACCCGGCAAACGAGGCTGCACTGTCCTTGCACGTTTCTCTCCAAGGATTAGTTCGTGCAAGGCTTTCCCATAAATATTGCCAACGCTAAGACGCACATCCACGATTCCTCCCCTGCAGTGAGTAATGGAGTCCCCTATCAAGACAACGCGAAGCCTCCGCATCGTCCCCTGCACGAGCGCCTGATTGTGTCCTGAGTACCAGTCGCAGATATCCAGCTGAACGGAGTCAACCGGGATGAGTGCGGAATTGATATCTCTCGTCTCGTTTTAGGGATCCGCCGGAGCTTCATGCATGAGCCTGGCGAGCGTCGCAGAACAGATACCTGACCCGTTCTTTTTAACCAATCTACACGGCAACGGAATGGGGCTTCCCATCAGTTGTTTAATCTTCGAGTCTCACGGTGGGCACCTATTCCTCAGACCTCGGCGCGACTTTTCATTTGAATCTGCACGCAGCTCTTCCAGGTCGTCGATAAAACCTGTCTGAAGCGTCGATCAAGAATCGAGATTTCTCGGGCATCAGGTAGCAGCCATTGCCGGTGCTTTTCAGGTCGATCACTGGAGGAGCTACCCTAAACGATGAGGTTCCAGGCGCGGAGCGCTCGCAAAATGCGGTTTTTCTCCGTCCAGCCAGGCCTGAAACTCGATTCATTCGAACAGAACTTCCTCCAGCAGCCTTGAAATGAAGATCCCGTCGATACCTTCGTCTAATTGTCCTACTGCCGTCCCGTCAGGCCTAATGACAGTTGACCCATTGGCACGTTGCCGAAGCTTAGCAGGATTTTATTTGTGAAGAAGGGCGCACCGTGAGCAAGCATCTCGAGTCGCTGTACCAGAATCTACTTGAGGGCAAGCTGCCCCATAACCTCAGCTGGAGCGAGGCGCTGGAACTGGTCGAGCATCTGGGCGAGGTCCAACCGCATGGGGACGATGAATTCACGTTTCGCGTCGGCAGTGCGCGCGTGTTTTTCAAGCGGCCGAACACCCATGACCTGGGCGTGGAGGAAACTTCTCGACTGCGCAAGTTTTTGAAGGAAGCTGGGCCTGGCGAGCAGACGGAAGGGGCGGATCAGGCCGGCCGGATGATTGTTGTCATCGACCACCACGCCGCTCACGTCTACAAGGATTTCGGTGGGAGCCGCCCGGCAGACGGACACAAATTGGAACCTTACGATCCTTTCAATTTTCATCATCATCTGATTCATCGAAAGGAAGCGCACTACCGCGGCGAACGCGTACCCGAAGAGCATTCGTTTTATGAGGAGATCGCGAAAGACATCACTCCGGCGAATGAGATCGTCCTCATTGGTCACGCGACTGGAACAAGCAATGCCGCAGACTTCTTGAATGAGTACCTGAAGGCTCATCATCCCGAAGTTTCTCGACGAGTTGTCGATATCGAAGGCGCAGACCTCTCGGCAGTGACTGAGCCGGAGATTGAGGCCTTAGTAAAACGGCACATGTTCGGAGTGTTCTAACGGAGTGTTGCATAAACGCGCTAAAACAAGCCCGATTTCTCCTGAGGCTATACCTTCTAGCCTGCGAACCCATTCATTGGTGCTTCCCGACGTGATTGCGCCCTCCTTGAAAGTCCTCTTCTGTGGAATCAATCCGGGTATGCGATCGGCCACAGTCGGACTCCACTTCGCCAACCGGAGCAACCGCTTTTGGCGCGTGCTTCATCTCGCCGGCTTTACCGATCGGCAACTGGAACCGGACGAGGCGCACCTCTTGCTCGATTACGGTTATGGAATCACCTCTGCAGTTGCCCGGCCGACAGTGAGAGCAACTGAGCTGAATCGAGCCGACTTTATCGCCGCCCGCCCTGCATTCGAGCACAAAATTGCGAAAAACAGACCCAGATACCTCGCGTTCCTGGGCAAGCCGGCTTCCTCCGTGCTTCTGAAACAGCGCGACCTTTCGTGGGGATTCCAGCCAGCTAGATTTGGCGGATCTGCGGTTTGGGTCTTGCCCAATCCGAGCGGCTTGAACTGCACATTCACGATCGGCAAATTGACAGATACCTATCGAAAACTATTTGAGGCCATGCACGTCCGAAGTTGATAAGTAAGGACGTCTCTCGTTGATTCACTTGCGAAAGTCGCGAAAGGCAGGGCGATGCCGATGAATTTATCCTTACAGGCGTCCGTGCCGAATCGATGGAAGGTGCTGCGACCCGGACAGGGGCAAGTGAGGACGAAACGAGGGATTATGTCGCATTGAGGAGGCGCTGCAGTACCACGGCTTCGTTGTGTTCCTGATCTTTGGCGGCATAGATTAACGTGACAGTACCTTTGGCCACTTCTTGCCTCAAGAGCGAGAGCTGGTCTTTGTTGTTTTTGAGCTCCGTCTTGTAGCGCGACTGGAAGTCTGCCCACCTGGCAGGATCGTGAGCAAACCATTTTCGAAGCTCCGTACTTGGCGCTACGTCTTTTAGCCAGAGATCGATCTTCGCCTTCTCCTTTGTTAGGCCTCGCGGCCAAAGCCGATCCACAAGTATCCTCTCTCCATCTTCAGCATCCGGTGCTTCGTAAGCCCGTTTGATCCGTATATTCGTCATTTGGTTATTTATTCCTAACTTTTCGAATCACGCGAAAAGACTTGCCCACGAGGATCTTCCTTCCATCGCCTTCCTCGCAGCCAAGTTCCAACGACGGGTCTGGACTGATTGGAACGCGACACTCGTTGATTATTAAGCCAGAAACACAGAGACGAATCTATTGGACGATGGTATCGATCGGGGTTTTCTTGCCTTTCGGCCATTCAATCGATTTTGGACTGCGGACCTAGAGAAAGACAATTCAGCAACGCATTCAATCGCAAGGTCGATATTGATCTTTCTTCGTTTCCCAGTCGGCGGAAGGAGTTGCGATCTCAACTGCGGACCCGCACGATATGCTTCTTCGATCCGATTATTTGAGCGCTTAATGCGCTGAGTAGAGCCATTCCGGCAGAGATCCGGATCACTTCACGGAATCCGACAACGAACGCTTCGTTGAAGGCTTGCATTACAAGCGGTTCTTGGAATTGGGCCCCGGCCAGTTTCGATCGCTGCATTTCAACGCTCTGGCGAACGGAGGGAGACAGTTGCATATGCGAGAGACTTTGGTTGAGCGTACTGTTGAATCTTGCTGAGAGGACGAGACCAAAGACAGCGACGGCTAGCAGTCCGGCGATGCGCGAGACTGCATTGTTGACTCCGGAGGCGACGCCAGCCTCGCTGGATGGTACCGATTCCATTACCGCAGTCGTAAGCGGAGCGACACTGATCGCTAAACCGAGACCGAGAACGGCCACTGCCGGAAAGAAAGTGTTCCAGTACGCGCCTCCGATCCCCGGCCTGAGAAAGAGTGCGAAGCCTAAGGCAGCAACAAGTGATCCCGCTGTGAGTGGCAGCCTCGCGCCATATCGAGCCACCAGGCCTCCGGACCAGCGGGAGAGCACGAAGATCAGAAGGATGAATGGAAGCAGAGCGGCTCCGGCCTGTGTGGCGGAGTAATGCTGGACTTGGATAAGGTCGAGAGGAAAGAAAAACAAGATGCCGCCCAGCGGTGCGTAGAGCAGGAACGTGAGCAAGTTGGCTCCGGAAAAGTCTCTGGACCGAAAAAGACGCAGCGAGACCATCGGAGCCAGCGAGCGTGATTCCACGATTACGAAACAGAGCAGCGCGCCAACGCCGGCGAGACACAAAATCCAAAAGATCGCCACGGGGCCTGATGTCGTAGACGCGCAATTGATAAGCGCGTAGGTGATGGCCCCAAGGCCGAACGTAACCAGCGTGGCGCCCTGCCAATCGAGATGTTTGTTTGCACCTTCGTCGCGGCTTTCCGGGACCCGCCAAAGCGAGAGCATAATCACAATGGCCGCGATTGGAAGATTGATGAAGAAAACCCAACGCCACGACGCATTCTCCACGAGCCATCCTCCCAGGACCGGTCCGATAGCTGCAGTGATGGCCGTGAAGCCCGACCAGGTGCCGATGGCCCGCCCGCGCTCGTCGTCAGCATAAAAGGCACTGATGATGGCCAGGCTTCCCGGGACCAGGAGCGCCGCTCCTATCCCCTCAACTCCGCGTGCCACGACCAGCGAGTTGATTGAGGAGGCGAGACCGCACCATAACGATCCGGCTGCAAAGAGCAGTACGCCGGAGAGGAATATTTTGCGGCGGCCGAAGAGATCGCCCAGAGAACCGCCCAACAACAGCAGCGATGCAAGCAAAAGCGCGTAGGACTCGACCACCCATTGAATGTCCGTCACCGATGCATGAAGTGAAGCCTGCAAAGCGGGCAATGCCACGTTGACGACGGTCCCGTCGATAAATGCCATGCTGGAAGCAAGAATCGTTGCGGTCAACAACCAGGGTCCCCTGCACGACTCGGCTGCAACCGGAGTAGCACGAACGGCCGATTCCTCACACGGAGATTCGATAGGGAGCTTCATTCGCAGATTAGTCCTGACCTTTATGACCCTATCGCGTTTCGGAACTTCCGCGCTACTGCCTGTCGAGCTGCGTGCCGGACTCGATCGGATCGGTCCAGGGTAGCCATACTTGAAACCGAGTGTCGCCCGGCTTTCTCCTCTCCGTTGGATGGGCCCCCCAAGGAAAATGAACATCCAATCAGCAGGATCGCCTTGCTGCACGAATACCTCACCAGCGTGGAGCGTGGCCTATTGGGCGTGCATCGAGAACCATTCCGCCTGTCCGTCCGCCAAGTGAGAAAATGCGGCAACCGGCACTGCTAAAACCAGCGTCAGACCAGTGTCAAGAGGCTCCCAACTCTTGATCGGCATTGCTCCTGGCAGCGGATCGGGGCCGGTTAATGCGGGTCCCCTTGGGTTCAGCTTCGGATGAATGCCAGGAGGTCCGCATTGATCACGTCGGCATGAGTGGTCATCAAGCCGTGAGGGTAGCCAGGGTAAATCTTGAGCGTGGCCTGCTTGAGCAACTTCGCCTGCAGTATTGAGGCATCTTTGTAAGGGACAATCTGATCATCGTCGCCCTGCATTACGAGGGTTGGCACCGCGATGGCTTTGAGATCGTCAGTTTGGTCTGTCTCGGAGAAAGCCTTGATGCCTTCATAGTGAGCCTGCGCGCTGCCCATCATTCCCTGCCGCCACCAATTCTGGATCACTCCCTGTGACGCCTTGGCGCCGGGTCTATTAAAGCCGTAGAACGGGCCGGAAGCGATATCGAGGAAGAACTGCGCCCGGTTCTCGGCAAGCGCCTTGCGGAATCCGTCGAACACCTCGATTGGAGTGCCGCCTGGGTTTTCGTCGGTCTTGAGCATGAGCGGTGGGACAGAGGCGATCAGCACGGTCTTGGCAACGCGGCCTTGAGGCTCGCCGTACTTCGCCACATAGCGCGCCACCTCACCGCCGCCCGTCGAATGGCCGATATGGATCGCATTCTTCAGCTTCAGATGCTCGACCACCGCCGAAGCATCAGATGCGTAATGGTCCATGTCGTGGCCACCGTCCACTTGTGAGGACCGGCCGTGACCGCGCCTATCGTGCGCGACCACGCGATAGCCGTGGATCAGGAAGAACAACAACTGATTGTCCCAATCGTCCGATGAGAGAGGCCAGCCGTGGTGAAACACGATCGGCTGCGCATCCTTCGGACCCCAGTCCTTGTAGAAGATGTCCGCACCGTCTTTGGTTTTGACTAGTGGCATTTCCACCCTCCTGTGACCTTATGAGATTGTCAAAATCACCATCCGACACGGGCCTCCGTCGACTTGTCCGCAGAAGCGACGTTGAGAGCGACTAGTTCGGCTTCCGCTCGGCCTTTGGTAAGTCCAGCTCCAGCACGCCATCCTTCACCGCAGTTTTGACTTTCGCTGGGTCAACAGCCGTTGGAAGATCGATCACACGCAAAATAACATCGGAGTAAGTTTCGGCATAGATTCTTTTGTGCGTCTGGGACCCATTCTGTGTTACCCGCTTGCCGGCGATTGTGACGCGGCGCGGTTCCACTTCTATCTCCAAGTCCTTTTCTTTGAAGCCAGGGACATCGGCACGCACCGTGAGCGACTTGGGAGACTCCGAGATCGCAATGTACGCCGGATGAAGAAACTCCATTTCCGCCTCGAGCCAATCTGCCAACTCGAGGCCAATGCGCTCCCCTCTGCCCGCGAAAATCTCAAATGCGCGACGGGCAATACAGTCGCGAAGATCGTGCATCTGTTCAATAAGTTGGTTTGTGTGTTCCCGCCGACGGCCTGTCTTCGGTTCTTCGAGAAGCGCTATTGCTGTTCCGTGCATTTCTTCCTCCTTTGCCCATCGAGGGGCCTCATGTTTTTCTGTAATCCGCACCGCCAAAGCAACCTATGTGATTAGGCCAGAACCGGGACTTGGAATCCATTGGACGAAGGTATTGGGTCATACGTAGGTATGAATCGGGGCGTTCGTGACCAAGGCTCGTAACCGACGTTAGCACTGTGCTGCTGACCCAGGAAGCGCGCGTTACGCATGAAATGGTTGGGGAGCGCGGCATCATTGCATCGAGACTGTAATCAACCAGGCGGGCTGACAATTCAATACCAAAGTACAACTGCGCGGGCGTCGCCGCGCAACCCCCGTTTGGCTGCTCACCAGCCTGAATGGATGTTTGGTTTTCGAGTTTGCAAAAAGTTCTTTTCAGGCGTGGTCGTGCTCGCTGCCAGTGTTAGTGCGGAACCTCATTGGCGTGACGCCCACGATTCGACGGAAGGTCTTCGTGAAATGACTTTGATCGGCGAAGCCCGCTGCCGCACCTGCGCAAGCCAGGGTGACCCTCGGATCGCGAAGGTATTGCTTCGCGCGCTCGATCCTACACCTGAGGATATATTTGTAACGCGGCAGGCCCGTGCTTGCTTTGAATAGCTCGCAGAAGTAGTTAGGACTCAAGCCGGCGATTTGGGCAAGCTCCCACAAGCGAAGATCCTTTGCCAGGTTCTGGTTAATATAATCCAGGGTTCGGTTCAGGCGCACGGTAGGCATCCCGCCGCGGTAATCAGGCTTGGAGCAACTATGGACAGAATATCGGCGAACCAGATATGTGCCGAGTGCCAGACCGAGAGACTCGCCGTAAAGCGGACCAGCCGGTGATGTACCGGGCACGCCACTAGAGATGTGGCGAGTGCGGTGATGTATACCTCCGCAGGATGAGACAAACGTATTGGCCGATACCTTCGTGCAGGCTTGATGGGGCCCATTGGAGCCGAAAGCCGAGTGACGCACGAAGTATCCGCTCGAGGTTTATCTAGCCGAAGGCATCGCCGATCCCACGGGGCGCGGCAGGCGGAGACGTCCGGCAATGCTTACTAATTCTGCGAGAGATTCGGCTTTCATCTTCCGCATCAGGCTGCCGCGGTGTGCCTTCACCGTAATCTCGCTGATTCCCAGTTCGTCGCCCACCAACTTATTCGGTAAGCCAACAGCCACCAACGCCATGACTTCGCGTTCGCGAGTGGTGAGACTCGAATAACGGGCTTTCAAAGCCCTGAGCTCCGTAGAGCGATCAAGTAATGCCCTGCTGCGCACCAAGGCACTGCGAACGGCGCTCAGCAGAATTTCGTCACTGAACGGCTTGGTCAGAAACTCTACAGCGCCAGCCTTCATCGCCTGCACGCTTTTGGGAATATCGCCGTGGCCGGTGATGAAGATAATCGGCATCTCCGGCCGCTCCACCGCGAGACGTTTCTGCAAGTCGAGACCATTAAGGCCAGGAAGAGAGATGTCCAATAGCAGGCAACTTGGCACAGCTTTCGGGGGACAGTCGAGAAATTCCTGCGCTGAAACAAACACTTCTACGTGCAAGCTTTCGTTGCGAAGCAAGAGTTCGAGCGATTCGCGAACGGAGATGTCGTCATCGACGACGAGAACGACTGACTGGCTCTCTGGCATCGGCGGGGTCCTCACTTCAAAACCGCTTGCGCTCTCACGAGTCATTGTAAATCTGCGACCTGGTTACCGGGACAGCAATCAATCGACGTTGAGCGCGTGATTAAGCGCCTCGAGCATCGCGGCATCGCTGAACGGCTTGAACAGGCATGCGATTGCGCCTTCATCGATAAGGTGCGACCTTAAGGTTTCGTCCCGACGCGCGGTGACGAAGATAATGGGTATCCTGATCTCTCGACGATTCAGCTCCTTTTGGAGTTCTGGGCCAGACATTCCCGACATCGCAACATCGAGAATCAAACATTTCCCCCAGGAGAGGCCTTCGTTCGCAAGGAACTCCTCAGCGGAAGAGAACGCTTGAGACGCAAAACCAAACTCCTTCAGGAGATCTGGCAGTGATTCACGAACCGATTCATCATCGTCGACGATTGAGACAAGCAGTTGTGGGTTCGTCATAGAGATATCAATTTGCTCCTAAAACAGCTTTTCCCAACTTCAAGAAGCGCGGGTTCCACCTGCGCTGCGCGGGGAAGTCGATGTGCATCTTCCGAAAGTGCTGCTTGCTCCACTCAGGACAGCAAATCAACAACGCGGCTGCCTTTGTCTCTATGAAGTCTCCTTTTTTCGTTCTGCACAGACCCATCATCTGCTCTCAATTTCGCGGCGTCTATTGTACTTAGGTATTGGTTACCAACGGGGGAGCAAGACCGTAAGTCATTTACCTTCATCTAGTTATAGCCGTCACCAAAGGTGCAACCCTCGCCGCACGCCGAGTGTCGTCCAGCCTAGTTTGATTTCACTTCGGATGACTCGGAAACACACGCGCGACGTAGAGGTCATAGATTCAAACGTATTGATCAATACCTTTGTCCAATGGCTCCGTCTCGCCGCCTGAGGCCTAATGACAAGCAGTTGACGCAGGGCCGATTGAGACTTCAGCGTCATGCCCGCGCGATCGCGCTTTCAAGGTCGAAGGCGTTTCCCGAAACTGACATCGAGGGGGTCCAGTGATGCAGCTACAACCTGGTAAAGCTTTTCTTGAGGCAATAAATAATAAGAGTGCCAGCAGCCGAGACCTGGAGCTGGTTGCCGCGGCGAGAGCCGGATCGAACTATGCGTTCGAAGAACTTCGGAGTCGTTACTCGAGTCGTCTTTACCGGCGAATTCGAACAATAACGAGAAGCCATGAGGACACAGAGGACGCTCTGCAGGAGACTTTTCTTCGCGCCTACCTGGCACTCGATTCCTTTGAAGGAAGATCGCAGTTTGGTTCTTGGCTAATGCGAATCGCCATCAATTCCGCGCTGATGGTTCTGCGGAGGCGCCGCAGTCGACCGGAAGTTTCGTTCGAACCTCCATCGGAGTCGGGTGAGCCTGCTCAAACGTTTGATGTTCAGGAAACTGCATTGAACCCGGAGCAGCTTTATGATTTGCGCGAGAGATCTGACGTCGCGCAGCGTGCAATCCGGAGCCTCGATATCAAACTTCGCACCCCACTGACGACCTGGATTGAACGCGACTGTTCGGTGAAGGAGGTGGCTCGAACTCTCGACCTCTCCCTGGCGACGGTCAAAGCCAGACTTTATCGGGCGCGTAAACAACTTGTATGTTCTACGGCTTTTAAAGAGCCTATTCCGAATGCCGGTTCCGTATCGGGATCGAGGCGTCGGTGCATGATCCCCTACTCAGACAATCGGGAGATGCCATGTCCGAGTTTCGACTGATCCCGAGTGAGAAATCGACCGAGAAGGTGCCGGAAAGCGGGCGCGATTGTACCTCCGTTCCGCAGCGTGAGTTGAACAGCTTCATCGATTCCATGACTAGGCTGATTGGTCCGGGCGCGTCCCACTCTTTGACTGAACTTTGGCTGGATGAGCTCGCGTGTATGGAGTGCATTCCCGGATCGGAGGGCTTCAACTGGCGATCGGTCAGCGTGTCTGCATCAGTGAAACTCGCGAGCAGAGTGCTTGCTTCACAGCGTTCAGGACCATGGTTCTGAATGACCCAGCGCCTGCAAAGGCCGAAGCGGGCGCCGACGCGGACACAAGGATGTCGGCCGTTCTTCGAATCGAGAGGCTCTCTCATGGACCCTGCTGAGCTTGAGGCATGCGATCGCAGGGAATTGAGAAGGCAAAGGTGGCTCCTGGTCCGTCGTTCGCCGTTGCCCACAGCCGTCCGTGATTGGCTTCAATAATCGAACGGCTGACGGAGAGTCCAACCCCCATGCCATCCGATTTTGTGGTGTAGAACGATTCAAACATTTGGTCGGCAACTTCTGAAGTAAAGCCCACCCCCGAGTCTTGAACTGAAAGGCGAACATGCTCACCTTCCAGCTCCGTTTTAAGCACGATTTGACGTGGTCGATCCTCGATGCAAATCATCGCCTCGCATGCATTGCGAAGCAGATTCAGAATGACCTGCTGAAGCTGCACACGGTCACCTTGAACCGTTGGCGGATGATCGCTGAATTCCTGCTTTAGAATTACGTTGTTTCTCTGCAATTCACCCGACAGCAGCGCAATGACTTCCCGGGCCGCTTCATTCAGATCGAGCCTCTCGACCTCAGTTTGTTTCTTGGTGAAAAGCGTTCGCAGCCGTTGAATCACCTCTGAAGCTCGATTGCCATCGCGAATCGTCCGCTGAGCGGTCTCGCGCGCGCCATCAACATTCGGAGGGTCACTCCCTAGCATTCGAAGACAAGTGCTGGCATTCATAATGATGCCTGATAGCGGCTGGCTAACCTCATGTGCGATCGAAGCCGTCAGTTGTCCTACCGTCATGACTCGCATCATTCTTGCAAGTTCCGCCTGAGTGTCGTGCAACGCTTGTTCAGCGCGTTTCTTTCCGGAGATGTCTCGAATGAATCCGGTGAATACCCTTTGGCCATCCACGACCATCTCTCCGAAGGAGACCTCAGCCGGAAACTCCTCACCGTTAGCCCGCCGCGCGATCATCTCAGTTCCCTGCCAATTCAAGCGTCTCCGGCCGCTTTCGAGATATCGACTGAGACCTGTCTCATGGAGTTTGCGCTGAGCTTCCGGCATGAGAACCGTGAGAGGTTTTCCAATAAGTTCTTCAGGGGTGTATCCGAATATTCGCTTCGTCGCGAGGTTCGCAAGAATGATCGCGCCGCTTTCATCGATGCTGACGACCACGTCGCTGGCTGTTTCAATCACAACCCGGTGTCTTGCTTCGCTCCGTCTAAGTTCATCTTCGGCGTGTTTTCTATCGTCAACATCTGTTAAAAGGAAGTACCATCGGACGATTTGCCCCTGCCGGTCACGAAGTGGAAGCCCGCGCATGTTTAACCATCGGTAGACGCCATCGAAACGACGAATTCGTGCTGCTTCATATTCAACGGGATTTCCTGCTACGTAAGCTCGCTCAAAAGCTTGAAGGTACCCAGGGCGATCGTCCGAATGAATCGTTTCGTCTACGGCCCATTGACGACACTCTTCCAGCGACTTTCCAAGATAGTCCAAGAGCGGCTGGCTGACCCGTTCAATCTCGCCGTTTGTGCTTAGAACTGCAATCAGGCCGGGGATGCTGTCCACGATCAAGCGAGATTCGTATTCGCTTTCGCGCAACGCCTCCTCGGCGCGCTTCCGGTCGTCGATATCGGTGATAAGACCAAACCAGCGGGTTATTCTTCCTTCCGTGTCTCGCACAGGAAGAATGCGAGTCTGGGACCATCGATTTCGGCCGTCGGCCCGGCGATAACGTAGTTCGCTGTCAAAAGGAGTTCCGGTTGTCATCGCGTCGGTAAGTTCCGCGATTACGCGCGGAAGATCATCCGGGTGGACCGCACCGTTGGTTCCCCAGGAGTTCAACTCCTCAAGCGTCATGCCGAAGAATTCCAAGAGCCCTCGATTGGCAAGGTCAATTTGACCGGCCGGATTCAGGGTGCATACAAGCCCGGGAATACCGTCGAGAATCTGGCGGAGATTGGTTTCGCTCGCTCGCAGAGCCTCTTGAGCGCGCTTCTGATCGTCGATGTCGGTGGATGTACCGACGAATTTCAGGACTTTTCCTTCCCCATCGCGCAAGACCACGGCACGATTGAGGTGCCAACGATAGGTCCCGTCGTGAGCGCGGAACCGGGTTTCAATTGCAAAACTCCGTCCTGATTGAACTCCCTCCCAGAAGATTCTCGATGCTGATTCCCGATCGTCGGGGTGGACCGCCGTCATCCATGCCTCGGGATAAGAGCAGACGAACGCGAGAGTCTGACCGGAGTATTCGAGCCAAACCTGGTTCACAAAATCCGGTGTCCCGTCAGGCTTCAGTGTCCACGCGACGACAGGGAGACGCTGCAGAAGACCAACTTGAAGTTGCAGCTCATTGTTCGCCTCGGCAAGTTCCCTGGTTCGTTCCGCGACTTTCCGATCGAGTTCACTTGCAATCTGTTTCTGCTCATTCAGACGCATCGTCTGCTGCAGCCCGATGGCTAACTGATTCGCAGCTACGCTGAGCACAAGGCCCTCGGTTTGTTCCGGAAATCCGGCTCTCTGAGATCCGGCCACGATAAGCCCGAGCTCGCCTTCTATTCCCATTTTGATTGGAAATACCGAAATCTCCTGCCCTCCCAAATGCCTCAATAGTCGCTCAGGCCGCTGGCCAGGAACTTCTTCAAACCACTGTTTAAGCCCATGCTTGATTTCCTCTCGGCTTTGGCTCGACTCCAAGTGCGGAGCGGCCCTAAGTGCGTCGATCGGAGCTTCGCGTGAGTCGAGCTGTACTCGAGCATAGAGAAAATCGAGGTCGAGCATCGCTAGAAGGGCATCGAGGAACGTATCCAGGATTCGCCTCGACTCGCTGACACTCCAGACGGCTGGAAGAGCAAGAACGCTGACCAGGTCATTCATCGAGCGCTGCAGCCGCTTCACTTCAGTCGCTGGATCTGTTTGTTCATGGTCCATAATGACCTGCCGCTACTGGGGATTTGTTCGTCTGAGCCGTCGCGCGCGAAACTCGCTAAGAAATACCTCGGGAGGCGTGAAAAAGGGGTTTTGCTGGAGATGGCCGCCGATAATCACCATGGGGTGCGTCCGGATGATGTCGACGACGGCATCGCCGCTGAGCTGTCCGAGATGGTAGGTGCAGATAACCGCGTCGTCATATCGGCGCCAAACCTCGTCCACGCGCGATTCAAACTCGATTACGTCATCGATACGATATTGATCGCCCGATGCCCAATCCATTCGGCACACGATGCGACTCATGGGGAATCCTTCCGCGGTCCTGGCCGAGCTCGCCATCTCTTCGAAGGCTCGAAGCATCCGGTCTTGATCGAAACGCCCATCTCGCAGATAGACTTCAGTGTTAATCCGGATCTGGAGTTGCCCGCTTTTTAGTGGAGCGTCTGAGTCGATGCCGGCCCGAGCCAGTCGCTGGAGATGCTCTTCGCGGGCTTCGGGATTGACAACGTTTACGGTCTTGTCTCCACGGAACAGACCCTCGCGTATGAAGGGCAGTAATACGCGATACTCTTCATCGTCGTTCGCGAAAAATGCGCAGACGTGGCGAACGTCGCCGAGCTGAGAGCCAGCCAGAGAGATTGGCTGCGGCAATCGCTTCATTTGCAAGTCCTCCCACAAGAAGTCGCATCTTGTATGGCAAGAGTTAGGAGCATAATTGACTATCTCGGGCAAAACGTCTGACTTATCAGCGATTTCACTGCCGATCGCCGCAGAACAGAGCAGTGACCAAAAGCCAGGCATCGCGGGGAATGGGGCCCATTGAGCCTTACGCGAAAACGCTTGCATGCCGTACGTGCGTAAGATCAAGCAATTCTATAACGGCGACCCGCCTCGTGAAATAAAAAATGCTCATCCTCTTGGATTTGCATCGTTTCGCGCGCCCTGGCGACACTGATGGATGCGTCGTCATCAGGCGGAGACGAGTGCTGGCTATTGCGGTGATCCGCGCTTCCTGCTGGTTGGTTTTGTGTGCGATCGACCCTGCAGATTTCCACACACCACGCAATCGATACCTTTGTCCAATAGACTCGCCCGGGCTCTACTGGCGTAATGGTGACAGTACGACGCATCCGAGCGAGCCACCGCAGATCACCGCATAGTGCGTGAGGAGAATCGCTCAAAGCACGCACAAGGAGCTCAGTCATGACAAGCGTGACTATCCGTAGGAGAGAAGTTGTTTCGGTTCAGAAAAGTCAAAAGCTTCTGGCTCAAACGAGTCCGGGAGCGATCTCGTCTGGGCAAAAGACGCCGAGGCCAGTCACTGAAAGACATGCGCATGAAGACTGGAAGCGAAGGATCGAAGAGGATTGGCAAGGCCACCTTGAGACCATGCAGAAGTACTTGTGTGAGCTTGTTCGCAAGGATCATCAGCCAAATGTGTCGTTAACGATGGCAAACGCGCCAAAACGGAGATACGGAAATGCCATCAACTTATAGAGCAATCGAGGAAGTTCTTACGCTTCTGCAACTCGCATCGGTAGCCGTACTCTCTGTTGGATCGCTTCGAGTGAGACATTGGCTTACCGCACCCGCGGGTAAAGTGCCTGCTGGGCGAGCCGGGGTCTCAAGCTCACTACAGCTTCAGACACAGACACCGCTCGTCGATCCATTTCGGCCGGGGAAATAATGCTGCAATCCGTATTCCGAATTCGCAGCTTCCGGAGAGCGTCAATCGGGATTGCGAAACGCCGAATATCGGTAACGACCCGGTGTGAAAAGAAACTATTTAGCGCGTCAGGCCTTCTTTGCCTTCTGGGGAAGAGCCAGTGCCACTGCAGCTTCGCCAGTGAGCAGCAGGAAAGTGAGCGTCTGCTGCAAATACAGGCGGACAGACGTATCTGTGTGGCTGAGGTAACCGATGGAGGCGTCCTGGCCGATATGCAGTTCAAAGTCACCGCCCCGCGTGGTCAGCACAAAGGCGCCGGCAATCGCCGGCGCCCAGATGATTCGTTCGTCGACGAGGCGCTGGACGTGCTCCAACACGGGATATCCATGGTCGCTGGTCTCAGCCAATGCGGTGTAGGCTTCGGCCCCGAGGATTACTGAGTAGGGCCCATTGACACCCACGAGACGCAACCTGCTCAGGGCCTGTGCGATGGCCTCCGGGTACAGACGCACGTCGGTCGGCAGCGTCATGATCGGATTGCTGGTCCCTTTACGAATTCCCTCGATGTTGGCCGCGGCGTAGCCGTCAAAGATGGCCGTGTCCTCGGCAAAAGCGAGCTGTTGCGCGGCGTCCTTTGCGGGTTGCCAGTCGGAATCATTTGCGCCACGCTCGACATCGTCGATTGCCTTGCGATCGAGATCGAATGGAACGCGCAGTTCGACCAGCGCCTTTACTTCGCGTTGCCGTGCAAGGATGTCCTTTGCTGGGGCGGCGATTGTCCGCAGGTGTCCGGTACCAATAGCAGAGAGGCCTGCCCCGGTCGGTCCCTTCACGTCGACTACCCGCCGTCCGGCGAGGTAGCGCTTAAGCGTTCGCGATGTTTCGGATTCAATCTGCGCCCAGGCCGAGTCGGAGATGGGAGCAAGGTCACGATGAAGATTATTCATGTTATTTTTCTCCTCTGAGGGATCCGATGCGAAGCGAACCGTCGCGCACCGAAGAATTTAATGAAGGTGCCTCGCCGACCGCCGATGGTGCGGAGGATTCCGCAGCTTTAGGTTCGTCTTCGGCTACATTCTCAAGAAAGGTCGCGGATGGCACAAAGAACAGGTTCCCAGTAACAGCGCGGCTGAAGTCGAGCAGGCGATCGTAATTGCCCGGCGGCTTGCCAATAAACATGTTTTCAAGCATCTGCTCGATGGTACCGGGTGACCGGCTGTAGCCGATGAAATAGGTGCCAAACTCGCCTTGGGAAGGGCGTCCAAAGGGCATGTTATCACGCAAAATCTTAATCTCTTTCCCGTTCTCGACGATGGTTGTGAGCGCGTTATGCGCAGATGTCGGCTTGATCGAATCGTCCAATTCAATGTCAGAAAGCTTGGTGCGTCCAATGATGCGCTCCTGCGCCTCTGTGGAAAGTGCATTCCATGCTTCCAGGTTGTGCAGGTACTTCTGAACGATCACATAGCTGCCGCAGGAAAAGTTGGAATCTTCGTCACCGATGAGAACAGCAGCGGTCGCCGCTGCACCTCTAGGGTTCTCGGTCCCGTCAACGAAACCCAACAGATCCCGATCGTCGAAGTAACGGAAGCCTTGAACCTCATCAACCGGCGTAACGGCATTTCCGATGCGATCCATAATCTGTGTCGCCATTTCGAAGCAAAGATCCATGCGCTTGGCTCGAATGTGGAACAGCAGATCGCCCGGCGTTGATACGGCATGCCGCCCTCCAGCGCGAATTTCCCGGAATTGATGCAACTCTGGCGGCCTTGGTGCCCCGAAGAGGCGATCCCACGCGTCGGATCCAATTCCCATGACGCAGGAGAGTCCCCCTTCCAAGTCGCGAAATTCAATGGCGCGAAACAGCTTGGAGAGGTCACCGCAGAAAGCGCGCACTATGGCGCGAACATCAGTACCTTGATTCAGCGCTACGACAAGAAACATGGCGGCGCGGGTAAGCGGCGCGGAGACTGGTTGCGCAAGCGCCGACAATCGATCTGGCAATGCCTGCGCACTCATGCGATCGGGTTCCATCAATGTCGTCCTCGATGCACAACTGTAACTCTGATCAATGGGGCTCTCAACAAGATTTTCTTCGTCTCACCTAAGATACACGGTCTCCCGCCGATCGAACTTCAGAGACCCTGCGATTCCTCACGGTCATCTCTCTGAGTCTCGAAGCATCCACCGGTAGATCTTTTCTCCTACATTATGCGGGTCATTCGAGGATGGCGTAATCATCCCCGACGCTACTAATGAGGCGTACACAGTCTGTTCCGCCGCGAACCAGTCGATGTCCGGTGAGCCGACGGGGCGTCCCCTTTGTTCCCAAAGTTTGTGCGCCAGTTTTTCGACGAACTCATGCCGGCTCTCGTAGGGAGAATCCGGGACGAGTTCGAGAGGTTGTTGCGCGTCCAACATTCTAGAATCACCGGGCATCGTGGTTGCTCCAATACTTGAACCTGGGAAATGATTCTCGCGTCCTTCCCATAGTCTGATCGTTCGTTATGTTCCTGTGAATGCCGCTCCCTGCCAACGGTGTCGCCGAGTATCTCAAAGCTCATCGCCAAGAGGGCGCGTCGTGCCACAAGATGAAAGGAGCTTCAAGCGGCACGAACGCTCCCGCATGCCGTGGGACGAGACGCGGCGTGTAGTCCGCAACAGGACGGCTCGTCGGAACAGATGCGCTGTAGGGAAAGACATTCTGCGCTCCAGCCATGGGCTCACCAGGACTCATCGCCAGCGCAATCGGATCGCTATCTTTTTGCGGCTCAGCGTAGAGTTCGACGCTCACGGCATCGGGATCCATATCACCAAGAAAAACCTGGACATGAAATAAATACTGCCCGCCCTGTTGCTCGACGGCTGCCGGCCCAAATCGCAGTGCAGGCCAATGTTTTGCAAGCGCTGCCTGCCAGACAACCAGCTCGGCTCCCATTAATCCTCGATTCTCGGCGCGCTCTCGAAAGGCTGCCGCGGCAGCGAGATAGTGTTCTTCGGTATATTGGCGGACTGAACGGTTGGTTGAGAATCTCGGAGTCAGGCAGGCCATACTTTCGCGCATGCGGGCAATCCAGTTACGCGGTATTCCATGCTCGTCTCGGGCATAGAACTCTGGAACCACTTCATTTTCGAGTACTGCGTAGAGACTTTCGGCATCAAGTGCATCCCACGAGGGGTCATCCCCATGTTCGCGCCCATCACCAATCGCCCAGCCTACTTTCGGCGTGTACCCCTCCGCCCACCAGCCATCGAGTTCCGAAAGATTCAACCCGCCGTTCACCAGCACCTTCATGCCGCTTGTTCCGCTTGCTTCCCAAGGCCGTCGCGGTGTGTTGATCCAGACATCGACTCCCTGAACCAGGTGTTCTGCCATGAGAACGTCGTAATCGGAAAGGAAGACCACGCGGGATCGAACTTCTGGACGCCGGATAAACTCAAACCACTGCCGGATCATTTCTTGCCCCTCTGTATCCTGAGGATGAGCCTTGCCCGCGAGCACGAGTTGAACAGGGCGCTCCTGATTCGTCAGAATCTTGAGAAGTCGCTCCGGATCGTGCAGCAGTAGGTTCGGGCGTTTGTAGGCGGCAAAGCGGCGGGCAAATCCCAAAGTCAAAACATTCTCATTGAGTATCTGTGCGGCCTGCGCAACGTCTTCCGTCGATTCTCCCCGCGAAGCCAATTGACGGCCGTCTAGTCTTCTCACGTATTCAACGAGATCCTTGCGATTCTCTACGCGAAGTTGCCACAGGTTGAAATCATCGACTGCACGGATCGCTTTCTCCATTTCCTCCAGAGTTCCGCACCAGCAACGTTTTCCGCAGGAAATCTCCCACAAGCGGTCTGCTTCGGCAGAGTCCCAGGACGAGGCGTGAACTCCGTTTGTCACGTGCGTCACCGGCACTTCCGCTTCAGGCCACCTGGGAAAGAGGGGCTGGAACAGACGGCGACTCACCTGACCATGTAATTTGCTGACGCCGTTGATGGCGCCACTGCCACGAATCGCCAGATATGCCATATTGAACGGCTCTGACGAGTCCCGGCTATCGCGGCGCCCCAACGCGAGTAGCTCGTCGAGTGGAATCGACAGCTTCTCCTTGGCATACTCGCTGAGATAACGTTCCATCAGGCTGGGAGCAAAGCGGTCAAAGCCTGCCTCCACGGGAGTGTGGGTGGTAAAAAGATTGCCGGCACGGGTGACGGCAAGCGCTTCGTCGAAGGTCTTGCCATTGTCCTCCATATACCAGCGCGCCCGCTCCAACACAGCGAATGCCGCGTGACCTTCATTGAGGTGACAGACCTCAGGCTGCAAACTCAACGCGCGTAGCAGACGCCAGCCTCCAATCCCGAGGACCAGCTCCTGTCTTAAACGCAACTCCGGACCACCCCCGTACAGTTGAGACGTAATGGTGCGAAAGGCCGGCGGATTTGCGGGATCGTTGGTGTCAAGCAAATACAATTTCACCTGGCCGACCTGGACCTGCCAGACTCTGATCCACAACTTGAAGCCGGGGAAAGCGGCCGCCAGGCGCAGCCATTCGCCGCTTGGTTCGCGCACTGGCCGAATCGGAAGCTGCCCAGGATCATTGAATGGGTACAAAGCTTGCTGGTGGCCTTGTGCATCAATCTCCTGGCGGAAATAGCCCTGTTGATAGAGCAGGCCAATGCCGACCACCGGCACACCCAGGTTGCTTGCTGCTTTAAGCTGATCGCCGGCGACATTGCCGAGCCCGCCAGAATAAATGGGCAGTGCTTCGCTCAACATGAACTCCATTGAGAAATAAGCAACTGTCGAAACGCCCGAATGCGGATGCGCCGTTTGGAACCACGACTCCGACTTTTCGATAAGCGCTTTTTCCCGGTGCAGATCAGCAAGGATTCCTTGAAACCCCGGGTCGGAGGTAATCGTTTGCAGTTTTTCCCGGGATACGGTTTGCAGCAGCACCCAGGGATTGTGAGTCAAATCCCAGAGTTCGTGATCGAGCTGCTTCCAGAGCCGATCCGCCGAATGATTGAATGACCACCTGAGGTCCAGGGCCAACTCGGTAAGAGCATCTGAAATGGCGGCATCAAGGGTCCGATCATCGATTGTCGAGTTTCTCATAGGACTATCTCCAGTGATGGCTTGTCTCTTTAGGACTTGTCGGTTGCCGCTGTGTGAGCACTGCGAGCAAGCGTCTCCGCAACGATGGCCTGGGCTTCTTCCTCGATCTGTTGAAGATGCTTCTGATCGAGGAAACTCTCGGCATAGATTTTGTAGATTTGCTCGGTGCCCGAAGGACGTGCTGCAAACCAGCCATCCTTGGCAATCACTTTGATCCCACCGATTGGTTTGCCGTCTCCCGGAGCGGTAGTGAGAGTCTTCTCGATAGGCTGACCACCAACTTCAGTTGCGTGAATGTCGGAAGAGGACAAGCTTGCCAGAGCGGCTTTTTCTTCCGGCGTGGCGGAAGCATCGATGCGTTCGTAGACGGGATCGCCGAGCTCGCGGGTAAGCTCGCGATAAATCTCGCCCGGATCCTTGCCCAGCCGGGCTGTAATCTCCGCAGAAAGCAGACAAGGAATGATTCCGTCCTTATCGGTGGTCCATACGCTGCCGTCGCGACGGAGAAAGGACGAACCGGCGCTCTCTTCTCCGCCAAAACCCAGGCTGCCCGCGAGCAATCCCTCCACAAACCACTTAAAGCCGACCGGAACTTCATAAAGCCGCCGGCCCAGACTAGCGCTGACACGATCGATCATGCTGCTGCTCACTACGGTCTTGCCCACTGCGGCGTCTTTACGCCAATTGGCCCGGTTGGCAAACAAGTAGCTGACGCATACCGAAAGATAATGATTGGGAGGCAGCAAGCCGCTCCCCCTGGTCACGATGCCATGACGGTCGTGATCGGTATCGCTAGCGAACGCGATATCGAACTTGTCCTTCAAGGCGATGAGTCTCTTCATCGCATAAGGCGAGGAAGGATCCATGCGAATCTTGCCGTCCCAATCAACGCTCATGAAGCGAAAGGTCGGATCTACCGATTTGTTGACGATGGTCAGATCCAGACCGTATTGCTCGGCGATTCGCGGCCAATAATCGATACCCGCACCACCGAGGGGGTCCACGCCGAGTTTGATTTTGGCGTCGCGCACCACATTCATATCGACGACGCTTTTGAGATCGTTGACATAGTTGCTCAAAAAGTCATGCTTGTGCGTAGTTGCCGCACTCAATGCTTTGGCAAGCTGGGTGCGCTTGACGCCGTCAAGGCTACGCTCGAGAAAATCATTGGCCTTCGACTCGATCCAGGAAGTCACGCTTGAATCCGCGGGCCCACCGTGAGGAGGATCGTATTTAAATCCCCCGTCATCGGGAGGGTTGTGGGACGGCGTGATGACGATGCCGTCCGCGAGCCCCGATTTTCGCCCACGGTTGTAGAGCAGAATCGCGTGGGAGACGGCAGGGGTCGGCGTGTAAGGCGTGCCTTCAGAGATCATGACTTCGATCTCGTTCGCCGCAAGTACTTCCATCGCGCTTGCAAATGCGGGCTCGGACAGGGCGTGCGTGTCGATCCCGAGAAAAAGAGGACCATTGATTTTCTGGAGTTTGCGGTAATCACAAATCGCCTGCGTGATTGCCAGAATGTGACCTTCGTTGAACGCCACGTCAAATGCCGATCCGCGATGGCCCGATGTGCCAAAGACCACCCGCTGTCCCGGAACACTCGGATCGGGCCGCAACTCATAATAGGCCGTGATCAGCTTCGGAACGTTGACAAGAATGGACGGGTCAGCCGTCTTCCCGGCAGCAGGGTTAATGGTCACTCAGCACCTCACCGCTGTTTGTTAAGAGAATCGCACTTGATCGAGGTTCGAGCAGAAAACCAGATCGGTCCTGCAGGGGAAGCTCCCTCCCAACGTATGCCAGATCGCCAGGCGCAACTCGGGATGTATCGGCCGCCAAACGCCACATCTTCACGGCGGGTAAGGCCGGAATGGAAAAATCAACTGACTTGCTGTCGGCATTAAACAGGAGGAACAAATCGGGCTCTGTCAAACCAGGAATCAGACACGCGACAGATTTTTGCTGCGGGTCCGACCAGTCGGGTGGGGCGCCGTTTGGCGCGAACCACTTGATGTCTGAATCCGTATAGAAGACCTCTTTTCGCAAAACGGGATGAGCTCGGCGAAACGCGATCATTCCCCGAGTGAAGCGCTGGATCTCTTTGTGCTTTTCCAGCAGGCTCCAGTCGAACCAGCTCACCTCGTTATCCTGGCAGTAGGCATTATTATTGCCTCGCTGAGTTCGACGAAACTCATCGCCGCCGAGCAACATGGGAATCCCTCGAGAGATAAACAGGGTTAACAGGAAGTTCTTGATCAGGCGATTGCGCATGCGCTCGATATCGGGAACCTGGCTCGGCCCCTCCACCCCGCAGTTGTCGCTGTAGTGGGCATCGGTTCCGTCGCGTCCTGACTCGCCATTCTCGTAGTTATGCTTTTCCTCGTAGCTGACCAGGTCGTTCAGTGTGAATCCGTCGTGACAGGTGACGAAGTTGACGCTGCATCCGGGCCCCTTGCCCGAGCTTCGGTACAAATCCGAGCTTCCGCAGATGCTGCTCGCAAACGACCCCATCATCCCCGCGTCGCCAATCCAGAAGCGGCGTACATCGTCCCGGAAACGTCCATTCCATTCGGTCCAGCGGCGAGTCGAAAAATCTCCCACTTGATAGGCGCCCCCTGCGTCCCAGGCTTCCGCGATTATCTTTACGTCACGCAGAATTGGATCCTCGGCGATGCCTTCGAGGAGCGGAGCGTCGCGCAAAATATTTCCATGTTCATCCCGGCCAAGCACGGAAGCGAGGTCGAATCGAAATCCATCGACGTGCATGTGCATTGCCCAGTAGCGAAGCACACTCGTGACGTGTTCTCGCACGACAGGGTGGTTGGCGTTCAGCGTGTTGCCCACGCCCGTAAAATCCTTGTAGTACCTGCGTTGGTTGTCCTGCAACATGTAGTAGATTGAGTTTTCGATGCCGCGCATGCAGATCGTGGGTCCCAATTCGTCGTTCTCAGCGGTGTGGTTCAACACCATGTCCAGGATGACTTCAATGCCCGCGCGGTGAAAGGCCTTCACCATTTCCCGGAACTCCACAGTCTGCCGCCAGCGCGGCCCATCAAAGCTGTAGGACTGCTTTGGAGCGAAGAAGCAGACCGGATTGTAGCCCCAGTAGTTCTTAAGTTTCTCTCCGGTTGTTGGATTGAGAAGCTGCAACTCATTTTCGTTAAACTCGAGAACAGGCATCAACTCAATGGCTGTGACCCCGAGGTCCTGAAGATAGGGGATCTTTTCGATCAGTCCGGCAAAGGTTCCCGGATGCTCTACCTTCGAACTGGGATGGATGGTGAAGCCGCGAACATGCGTCTCGTAGATCACAGTGTCAGATGCCGAATGTTTCGGAGGAGAATCCAGGCCCCAGTCAAAATCGTCGCGGGTGATGATGCATTTCGGTGTGGTGCCGGCGTTATCAACTGTTGAAATGCTCAAGTCAGCTAGTCTGCTCGATGAGTCGTAGCCGCGGGCCGCTATGAAATCCCAATCTTTAATTCCGGCAATTGCCCGTGCGTACGGATCCAGAAGCAATCGGCTCGGGTTGAAGCGATGGCCTTCTTCCGGTTGATAGGGTCCTTCGATGCGATAACCATAGAGTTGTCCCGGAGCAATGCCACGTACCCAAACGTGCCAGACGTCACCAGTCCGATTACGAATCGGATCTAAATTAATGACCCTCGCCGGAGAAGAATCGTCAGGATGCTGGTAAAGCTCCAGGTGAACACCGGTCGCATGACGGCTGAACAAGACGAAATTGACTCCGTCGCCCTGTTGATGCGTGCCTCCAATCGGCAACGGACTCCCTGCCTCGACTTCACCTTCTTCAGGCGCTGCGAAGAGACCGTTCTTCGAATTCTGCGTTGCCGCTAATTCCGTCATCTACATCGTTCTCCGTCTTCGTGTCTCAAGTTCGGGGACTTCCATTCTGCGAATCGTCCCTTGATCGTTATGCTCCACAAACCGCTCCTGGTGCCTCCCAAGCGCGCGCGCCGGCGCGAGTTCGTCGGCATTAGAGCGTGGGCTCGCTGACTCGCAAGTCTGTCATGCACTGAGCAATCTCTTCGGGCCGCTTATGTGCTCATTGCCACGTTCATAAAAACGCAAGATGCGCTCGGCGCCGTGCGTCAGACCGATGCGCACGCTCTTGCCAATCGCGCCTCTCTTGCGTGATGTTTCCGCCATCCAGAGTGAAGAGGTCGGACTGCAAAGGTCCACCCCATCCTGCCTGAGGTCGACCTTCAATGCCTTTGTCAATCGTCCCGGCCCCCTTCCTGTGTCGTCCTGTTGCATCCTTGAAAGCGTGCCGCTCATTGGTTCGATGCCGTCAAGTGGCTCAATGGACCGTAACAAGACTCCTGCGCCGATTCCTACCCTTTCGCTCGACACATTCAACAGGTACGAGATGCCGTATGCGAGATAGACATAGGCGTGACCCCGTTCAAGGTAAAGGACGCTATTCCGTGGCGTTTTCCCCCGGAAAGCATGACTAGCCGGGTCGCCAACCGGATAGCCCTCCGTTTCAACAATGCGTCCACTTAACCTCCCACTCGCCGTGTCATGAACGATGACCTTGCCAATCAAATACCGCGCAAGCGCCACAGTGTCGACGGGAAGCTCCGCACGTGCAAGTCGTCGAAGATCTCGATTCGAATCCGGCCGTGCCGAAAGCTTTGACACCGTAGCCATCGATCCACCTGATAGACGTTGCGTAATCCTCTTCTACCCGGCTGAAGCCCAGGAATTGAATGTTTCCAGGTCTCAAACCGGCAATCTCAACTTTGCGAATCAGCTTTTTTCTTTCGACCCAACCGGAGCGCTCTTCGCTTTCTTGTTCCATCCGTGAAACCGCGATAGGTCGCCGGCGTTCCACGCATCTCGGAGCCCTGGGGTACTCAGGTCCCAGTCCGGACGGACTTCACTTGTCGCGATGCGCAGATCGCGCCAAAGATCGGCGATCGACGGACGTCCCCAGAACCAGTAGCCGTTATAGATGCTGTAGATCACGAGGCCCGGCTTGAGAACGAGCGTATATGGAATCATCGGATTGTGCTCAGGGTCGGTGTACTCCCGGATGTCGAGATCTTTTTGAATGGTTCGTTCGGGGTCCGAAAGGAATGTCCATTGTGCCCCCACCGATGCGCGGAACTCCTGTAGGGTATGGTGATCGTCGGTGGCGATGGTGACGATCTGAGTGTAAGCCACCGCGATCTTCGGGTAAAACGCGGCCAGTTCCAAATGCTGCTGGTGCTCCTTGGGGCAGTAGTGGCCGCGCGCCAGCGTAAGGATGAGTGGATCCTCGCCCTGCAGTTCGCTAAGCTTTCGTAACTGACCCGTGTGATCTGGCAGTTCATAGTTGGGAAAAATGCCCCCTGGCACGATATCAGAACGCATAATCGCACTCCTCCAATTTCTCTCAGAGATCCAGAGCCACGCCTGCGCTTGGCTGTGAACAGCACAAAAGCACATTCGCGGGAGCGGGTCTCTCCAGCGGCTCAGGGTTATATGAAACCGACCCGCCAACGAGACCGGTCATGCAGGTATGACAGACACCCGTCCGGCATGACCATCTGACCGGAACGTCGCACGCCTCCGCCAATTCAAGCAAGCTCGCGAATTTCGGATCCCAGGCTGCAGTAACCCCGCTGCGCACGAATGTGACCGGCGGGCCAGATCCAGCAGGCCCTTGCGGCGGGTGAGGCTTGTGATCAACCTGCGCCATGCCGGGGGTAATGGCCTCGAGAGAACCGAAGATCTCAGTGTGCACATTCGCGTCGAGTACGCCCCAGTCTCGCAATCCATCACGCATACTCTTCAGGAATGACGTAGGACCACACAGATAGAAGTCACTGTCCTTGGCAACGCCGATTCTCTCGATCAGCGCCGTATCAATGTGGCCGGAAGCGTCAAAGTCTGTGCCGGCTTGGTCAGTTGCCGTTGGCCTGCTGTATACGGTGTATCCGCGTCCGCGAGAGAGCTGTTTCAGCAGTGAGCGCGATTCATCCGCAAAGGGGTGGTCGACTCGATTGCGCGCTCCATAGATCCACCAGATCTCCCGTAGCGAGCTTTCAGCAGCGAGCGTGTGCAGCATCGACAACACGGGCGTTGCGCCCACCCCGGCGCTTAGCAGGACCAGAGGATTACCGCCGGGACGCAGAGTAAAGTTTCCCCGCGGCGCGCTGACGTCCAGCACATCACCAACCTTGCAGTGACTGTCAAGAAAAGAACTTCCAATCCCATTCAACTCGCTCTTGACGCTGATGCGGAAATGATCAATCTCGGGCAAGTCAGAGAGCGAATAGCTGCGCAGAACGGGCGGCTTACCTACGTCGACGATCAACCGCAAAACTACAAATTGGCCGGCCTGGAAGACAGGAAGATGCTGACCGTCGACCGGCGTAAGAAAGAGGGATGTTACGCTGTCACTTTCCTTATGGATGCTCGCGATGCGCATCTTTCGAAATCCCGGCCATGCCGGGGCTTGTTCCTCATGGGCGAGTCCCGGGTTTCCCGCCGTGGTTTTGGAACTCACGTCCTGTTGAAGCATTGCCTTGAACGAACTTTGCCAGCCTTCGCTCAGCGCGGGAATCCTTAATACTCGCTGCAGTTGCTCGCTGGTGTGTCCTGGCAAGTAAAGAAGGGCGTCAACATCGGACACACTGATTCGCTCCGGGCCATCGGAGATTTTCGCAATATCATCCCCCGCACCAACTTCTCCCTCTTTCAACACGCGAAAGTAGAATCCAGGCCTGTGATGGGCCACGAGCAGCGCCGGCAAACGAGGTTCATTCATGCGGATGCCCACGCGGTAGCAGGTCACACGCGGCTGCGTTACCTCAAACTCGGCGCCACCGATGCGGTATCGATCGCCGATGCAGACCTCGTTATCCGCCAGACCGTCTACGGTGAAGTTCTCTCCGAACTGGCCGAAGGTAAAATCGTTCCGGTTCAAAAACTTCTCCCAGTAGTGGTAAGAATCGATCTGGTAGACGAATACGGCGCGCTGCTCCCCTCCATGGCCCGCCAGATCGGCCTGGCCGTCACCAGCGACGTTAAGCTTGTGCACCATCAGCCGTCCTTTTACAGGGCTCTTCCAGACCGCGTTACGCACGGTTTTACCGTCCCAGGTCACATCGCGCGGAAGGCCGACATTTACCGACAGCAATTTCGGCATCAATACCTCGCTTGATTCCGACGTCTGAGTCGAATCTTTTTTTCACCAGCGGCGAGCCGGCGCGGCACCATCCACATGGAGTATCTCTCCGCTCACATGACCGGCCTCAGCCAGGAAAAGAACGGCGTCCGCAATATCCTTCACTGTCGCTTTTTCCATCGGCGGCTGCAACGTCGAATTCCCCGGCTCATTCCTGGGCATCTGCGTATCCACAACGCCAGGCGCTACAGCATTAAAACGGATGCCATCCTTGGCGTACTCGACCGCAAGATTCTGCGTCGCGGCGTTCAACCCACCCTTTGTCATCATCGAGATTGAACCATTCTCGCCGGCAATTGGCCGATCAGCCAACGCTGCGCTAATGCTGATGACGCACCCGGACTTCTGTTTCAACATTTCTCTTACGGTGAGCTGAGTGATCAAGAAGAATCCCAGCAAATTCGTCGAGACGAGGGCATCGAACTCTTCGAGGCTGAAATCAATGAAGGGTCTGGTCAGGAAGATACCGGCGTTGTTTACCAAGACATCGATGGCTCCGAAGCTGGTGATTGCTGCTTCTACCGTGGACTTTGCAGTTTGCCGATCGGCAATATCGCCGTTCACGAGGACCACCCGGCTCGACGCGGTCAACTTCTCACTTACGTGACGAGAGGTCGCCACAACATTGTAACCTCGCTGAAGAAACCCCTCCACCAATGCCGCGCCAATGCCACCGGAAGCACCAGTAACAATTGCTGTTTTGCCGTCCGACATGCATTCCCTTTCCTCTTGGAACTTGAAGCAGAACCCAAGCGACAGGAGGAAGCCGTGATCATCCTGGCCGCCATTACCGCGCTACCGAACAAATGCGAGCGTTACGGCGTACCACTCTCGACTGTCCTTCCATGCCCATCCGATTTCATAGCCGGCCTGATCAAGAAGTCTCTGGACGGCCTGATCAGTGAACTTGTAGCTATTTTCAGTGTGAATGGTTTCGCGTGGCATGAAATGAATGTCAAGATTTGCGTGCTCGATACTCACATCCTGCTCTCGGACGCTTTCGAGGTGCATCTCGATCCGAGATTCATTCGAATTCCAATTCACGCGATGACGAAAACACGAGGTGTCAAAGTTGGCCCCGAGCTCCCTATTCAGGCGATGCAGGATGTTGATGTTGAACGCCGCAGTGACTCCGCTGCTGTCGTCGTAGGCCGCCAGGAGAGTTTGCTCATCTTTCACCATGTCAGTGCCGAGCAAGAGCGCGTCGCCGGTTTGCAGCTGAACGGCCAGATCCTGCAGGATGAGTCGCGCATCTTCAGGCGAGAAGTTACCGATGCTTGTGCCGATGTAGAGCGCGAGTGTTGTGCCGTCGAATGGATCGAGTTCGAGCGGGTGGGTTACGTAGTTTCTGACGACAGGCTGCAGACGCAGTTCAGGCAATGCGCATGCAATGTTGTCGCATGCCGTCTCAAGTGCGTTTGAGCAGACATCCACTGGCACGTAAACAACGTCGTCTGACAAGCGTAAAGCCGCTTCGAGCAGAACACGGGTTTTCGATGCAGTGCCGGCGCCCAGCTCAACGATGCGCAGCGGCAGGGATTTACCGCATTGAGCTCGAGCAATGATCGAGTCCGCGTATCCCGCCAAGATGGCTCTTTCGGTGCGGGTTGGATAATACTCAGGAAGAGTCGTGATGCGCTCAAATAGACGCGATCCCTCTGCATCGTAGAACATCCAAGGCGAAAGCCTGCGCGGTCCTCTGATCAAGCCGCTCTGGACTTCGCAAGTGAGCGCCTCGCGTGCATCTTCGCTTGTGCGAGGCTCCAATTCTACCGTCTGAAGGCAGGTTGCCATTTATACGATTCCTTTCATACCGCCAGGCGGATTCCAGAGAACTGCCATCTGGTTGCCGGTGGGAAGAAATTCCGATAAGCCGCGCGAATGTGACTCGCAGGAGTGACGCACGACCCGCCGCGCAGAACCATTTGACTGGACATGAATTTGCCGTTGTACTCGCTGAGCACGCCAGGCAGGGGCTTGTAACCCGGATAGCCGGAGTAGGCGCTTGCCGTCCATTCCCAGCAGTCGCCAAACAACTGCTCGATACCAGTACCTCGTGAAGGGGCCGGGTGAAGTTTGCCGCTCTCGAGCAGATTTCCCTGGACCGCGATTTGGCCCGCGACGTGTTCCCATTCCGCCTCGGTTGGAAGCCGACAACCTTTCCAACGTGCATACGCATCGGCCTCGAAGAAACTTACATGGCACACCGGAGTGTCAAGGAGTTCCGAGAGCCCGCGCCAACCCATGAGCGTGAACACGCGCCAGCCTGTCTCATCGCTCCCATTACGTTGCCAGTACAAGGGCGCCAGCCAGGACTCGCGTTGCACGCTATTCCATCCGTCCGAAAACCAAAGTTCCGGGCGCAAGTATCCGAAATCCGAAATGAATTCCAGGTATTCGCCGCACGTGACCTCGCGATTTGCTATTTGGAAAGCCTCCAAAAAGACGTTATGGCGGGGCGTTTCGTTGTCGAAGCAAAAATCGAGAGGATCCTCCGCCCGAAGCGGGTATCCAATCTCCACCAGTCCACCGTCAAAACCCTGCCAGGTTAGCTCCGAAGCTGGGCGCTGATTTTCGTCGGACAGTGAGCCGGCCGTGTACGAGGGCCGCAGTGGATTTGAGAAAAACGCGTGCTTGATGTCGGTCAAAGCAAGCTCTTGATGTTGTTGCTCGTGATTCAGGCCCAACACTATCCGTCGAATCGCTTCCTCATCGGCGGCACTCGCGAGGAATCGGTCGATCTGCCAGTCAACATAGGTGCGGTACTCAAGAACTTCGTCGAGCGAGGGGCGCGAAAAAGTCGACCGAAGACTCTTGTCTGGAATTTCCTCATCGAGCGAGTTGTAGTAGCTGTTAAAAAGCCAATGGAATTCTTTGCTGAAAGGCTTGTAGCCTTTCACGAGAGGCTGCAGCACAAACGTCTCGTAAAACCATGTGGTATGCGCCAGGTGCCATTTCATGGGGCTAGCTTCAGGACACGATTGCACCATCTGATCTTCGGCCGAAACTTTCGAGGCCAATTCGCTAGTCGCTGACCGTACGGCCTTGTATTTGGAGCGGAGGGTGGTATCCAGGGTGTCGCTTCCGACCTTGCTGCTTGCCGCCGCTATTATCGCTGCCTGACCTCGTAGTGCGGTAGCATTTGCTTGAGACACGTTGCCCTCCCGGGGAGTGGGGGTTCCCGATCGCGGGTTGACTCGCCTGTGCTGAATGGATCAGAACAGAGGCGCCAGAGCGAGGCAATTGGACGTTGGTATTGGTGATACGTTGGTATTGGTTCCAGAAGTGCCGGGGCATGATCGATGACGCTGCCACGCGCTGTCCGCTTACTCAAAGGGCTGCAGTTTGTCGAGGATGATCGGAAGATATTCCGAGACCGTCGGATGAATGTGCATGGCGCGCTCGATCACCGTGTAGGGCGCCTTGGCGTACATCACGTCCAGCAGAACATGGATGACTTCGTCGCCTCCGATTCCGAGAATCGCGGCGCCCAGGATTTGTTTTGTTTCTGCATCGACGCAGACTTTAATGAAACCCTGTGTCTCGCTTTTTTCATATGCGCGGCTCACCTGACTCATTGGAAGCTTCGCGGCGAGTGCACTCCGCCCCGATTTCCGAATCTCTGCGTCCGTCAGGCCGCAACGCCCAAGAGGCGGGTCAATATAGAGCGCATAGGCCTGGATCCGGTCGGAAACACGGCGATGGTCAGCGTTAAAAAGATTACCTGCTACGATCTCATAGTCGTTATAGGAAGTGTGCGTAAAGGCGCCGCGCCCGTTGCAATCGCCCAGAGCCCAAATGCCGGGTGTGCTCGTTTGCAATTGATCATCTACTGTGATGTAGCCGCGATGATCGACAGTAACCCCGGCCTTGTCCAGTCCCAGGTCGCTTGTGTTGGGAGTACGTCCTACGGCCAGGAGAACGTGAGTGCCTATTGCCTCCGGCGAACCCTCTTCGCAGGAGAGGCCAACGGCGACGCCGACGTCGTGCTTCGCCAGCGAGATGCATTTCGCATTCAAACGAACGTGTATGCCCTCGGCCTCGAGGATCTCGCGCACGGCCTGGGAGACGTCTTCGTCCTCTCGTCCAATCAGGCGCGGCCCCATCTCCACAATCGTTACTTCGCTCCCGAAGCGGCGATAGATCTGGGCAAACTCCAACCCAACATAACTTCCGCCGACAATGATGAAATGCCCGGGCAGAAAATCGATGTCCATGATCGAAGAATTGGTGAGAAATGGGACGTCATGAATCCCGGGCATGTCGGGAATAGAAGCCCTTGCACCAACATTGATATAGATCTTGCCGGCTTGCAACACTTCATCATTGACTACGACGGTGTTCGACGACTGAAAGCGCGCCTGCCCCTGAATGACGGTACAATTTGCCATTCCTCTGAGCCACTCCTCCACTCCCTTGCTTGACCTCTCGCTGGCTGCATCCTTGCGCGCCTTCACCCTCTTGATATCGACCTGTATATCCCCAGTGGTGAATCCGAATTCCGCTCCGCGGCGAGCAACATGGATCGCATAGGCACTTGCCACGAGGGTTTTGGTCGGGGTGCATCCCGTATTCACGCAGGTGCCGCCAAATTTACCGCGTTCGATGATAGCGACGGTTTTACCAGCGCTCGCGAACCGCGCCGCCAGCGGCGGGCCTGCCTGGCCCGTCCCGATGATGATCGCGTCAAAGTGCTTTGTCGAAGCGGTCATCGCAGCCTCTCGACGTGAATTCTTCCGTCCTCGGCAGCTTCTTCGGGGGGCTTGCCATCCTGGCGCGCGACGATGTAGGCGGCGTACCAATCCGACCACTGGTGCTTCGGGGCAGCGGGTTCGTATTCGGCGTGATGCTTCTCGGCCTCTTGCAGGAGCTCGGTCAGTGTGGCCACATCCAAAGAGCCAGGCCCTCGGCCAGGCAGGCGTGTTGTGACTTCCTGGAGGAGCCATCCATTGCCGTCGGGATCGCGAAGCGTGGCAAACGAGCCATAGGTGGCATGCCCGGGCGCGGGTCCGCCGATACGTCCGCTGCCGTCTTTCAGGAACTGCGCACCCGGCGTTCCTGGGTGGAACACTTCACTGACATCAACACCGCGGGCGACAAGATCTTTCCGAGCCGCTTCAACGTCGGAGACGATCAGGTAGAGGCCCTGGGCCGCACCTGGGTCGGCAGATGTTATCTTCGAGCCAAACTGAACCGAGCACCCCGACCCCGAAGGCGTGAACTGCACAACGCGAAACCCGTTGTCAAAGGGGAAATCGGCGTCGAGCCGCCAACCAAGCCTGGTGTAGAACTCCTTCGAGCGGTTTACGTCCGCGACCGGAATGACGATCGCCTCGAGCTTCAAGTCTACTGTTTCGCTCATAGAGCCGCTGGCCTGCCTACTGCTCACAAACGCATTTGGAATCGCCATTTTTTCCTCGCTATTCAATAAACCCATCACTGCCCTGACGTTTGCATTTCCGCGGATTGTGCCCAAAGGGCCGAAACGAATCGCTATCGGCATTGGACCTCATAGACCGCGGCCGAAGAAGTTGTGGGCTCCGCTCGATTTGGGAGTCAGTGATTCCAATGGCATATCTGCTGTGATCAGCCCTCCGCCAATTAGGCCAGAATCGCGGTGGCGAATCTATTGGACGAACGTATCGATTCCCGACAAATCCTGGATTGGGCGCACGGGTGCACGGTGGCGTCTGCACCAGCCGATAGGGCCCGATACTGAGGTATTGGCCAATACCTTTGTCCAATAGGTTCTGACCACAGCCTGTGGCTGAATATCTATTGGGCGGACAGCGATGCACCGGCCAATGATGAAAGAGGAGGGCAAAGACATGCCGGAAGCAACTTGGGAACCTCACGAGAAACACGGACGGCTAACGATGCAGAGCGATCTGCCCGACAGTGTCTACGCCTTTCCAAAGCAACGTAAAGAGCCGATGACCGATGCGCAACATGTCCGTAATGCGGTTGCGCGGTTCGACCAAGTGATCGGCGTCTCCGACGCTGACCGTGCTTTGGCATTCGCGAATATCGAGAAAGCCGCAAACTACTACGACGTCAACCTCGCGGAGACGTCCTGGCACGAGCTGGGCATTCATCCTCAAAAGAACAGAAGAGAAGCTGCAGCCAAAGGCGCCATTACCCGTGAACACCGGATGCAGCGTTAAGGATCCGCTGGTCAGGAATTCGACGGGCAGAAGAAGGAACGGCAAATGGAAAGTCTCAACCAGCCGAAACCAGCCTTGAAGAGGAGATGAAATATGACGGACACAAACGCCGTGATCGCAGTGTATGAGAACCACTCGGGAGCGGAAGAAGCGGTGAAGGAACTTCAAAAGTCAGGCTTCGACATGAAGAAGCTGTCCGTTGTGGGGAAGGATTACCACACGGAAGAACATGTCGTTGGCTACTACAACGCGGGAGACCGCATGAAGTATTGGGGCAAGTGGGGCGCTTTCTGGGGTGGGTTCTGGGGCTTGCTGTTTGGCGCCGCATTCTTTTGGGTGCCTGCGGTAGGTCCCGTGCTGGTTGGTGGTCCACTGGTGGCCTGGATTGTCGCCGGACTTGAGAACGCGGCACTCGTTGGGGGTTTAAGTGCTCTCGGCGCGGGTCTGTACAGCATAGGAATACCCAAGAACAGCGTTGTCCAGTACGAGGCGGCTGTAAAAGCCGGTAAGTACGTAGTGGTCGCTCATGGAACGTCTGCCGACGCGGCTAAGGCTAAAGAGATTCTGAACAGCTCAAAACCAACCCAGGTGACCGATCACGTTCTTGAACCCGCCATGCAAACAGCGGCGCGCTGAAAACTTCGTGAGGTGGGGCTGGAACATTTCTGGATGCCCACCTCACGCTGCTTCAACCTGTTTCGCACAAAATCGGGCGATATGCGGCGACCAAACAACCTTCATACATACTTCAAATAATCTGACGCGTCCCCGACGAGGGACCGATGGCAGAGCGCTAGTTGAGGCAATCACTTCTCGCCATCCCGTCCGTCAGGTCTGTCCTGGCCAGGTCCAGTTTCGAATTTCTTCTTTGTCGATGCCTTCGGTGTGAGCGTAATTGATGCTCGCAATAATCTGGCCCTTGAGCCACTCCTTGACGTGGGCGCCAATGGGGTGCAGTTTTGGAACACGATCGATGACGTCAATTGCCAGATTGAAGCGGTCGATCTGATTGAGAATTGCCAGTTCAAGCGGAGTGTTGATACTTCCCTTTTCTTTGTACCCGCGCACATGCATGTTCTCGTGATTCGTGCGCCTGTAAGCGAGCTTGTGAATGAGCGAGGCATAGGCGTGGAAGTTAAAGATCACGGGTTTATCGGTGGTAAATAGAGAATCGAAGTCCCGATCGGAGAGGCCATGCGGATGTTCGGTATCCGGCATGAGACGGAAGAGATCCACGACATTGACAAATCGTATCTTCAGATAGGGGAAGTGCTCCCTCAAGATCGCGACCGCCGCAAGGGACTCCATGGTCGGAATGTCGCCGGCACAGGCCATCACGACGTCTGGCTCTTCACCGTTGTCGCTGGACGCCCAGTCCCAGATGCCGATGCCCTTGGTGCAGTGCGTGACGGCATCTTCCATATTGAGGTACTGAAGATGCTCCTGCTTATCCGCGACAATGACATTCACGTAATCCTTCGAGCGAAGACAGTGATCCGTTACGCTCAGCAGGCAGTTTGCATCCGGTGGCAAGTAGATTCGCACGACGTTGGGACTCTTATTGGTGACCACATCGAGAAATCCAGGATCCTGGTGCGTGAACCCGTTGTGATCCTGTCTCCACACGAGCGATGACAGAAGAAGATTGATTGAAGGCACGGGCGCCCGCCAATCGAGCTCCATCTTGGATTTCTCAAGCCATTTCGCGTGCTGGTTGAACATGGAGTCAATGATGTGGATGAACGCTTCATAACTGGATAAGAACCCGTGACGGCCGGTAAGAACGTAGCCTTCAAACCATCCCTCAATCGTATGCTCGCTCAACATTTCCATCACGCGGCCGTAGACATCGAGTTCGCCGCCGTCGGCGTCGTCTGGCTTGAATTCCGCAACCCAGGTTTTCTTTGAAGCTGCATAGATGGCGGTAAGCCTGTTGGACGCGGTCTCGTCGGGTCCAAACACGCGGAAGGAACTCATGTTACGCCGCATCACTTCTGCCAAAAAGTGTGCGAGCACGTCGGTGGGGAGAGCGTAAGCCGCACCCGGCGCCTTGACCTCGACGGCATAATCACGGAAGTCCGGCAGTTCGAGTTCTTTTCGCAGCACTCCGCCGTTCGCGTGAGGATTGGCGGAGATTCGGCGAGGGCCTGTAGGTGCAAGATCCTGGAGTTCTGCGATGAGGGTTCCGTTTGCGTCGAAGAGCTCCTCGGGCTTGTAGCTGCGCAGCCAGTCCTCGACAAGTCTCAGATGTTCGGCATTCGTGGTTGGGTCGGATATTGGAACCTGGTGTGCCCGCCAAGTGCCCTCAACTTTGTGTCCGTCCACAAATTTCGGCCCTGTCCATCCCTTCGGGGAACGAAGTACGATCATGGGCCAGCGCGGACGGGCAAGATCGCCGGTTGAGCGGGCGTGCTTGCTGGATCGATCGAATTTCCAGAACGCACTGCTCCATCACCGAAGCCATTCGCTGATGCATCGCAAAGGGATCATGCCCCTCGACGAAATAAGGTTTGTGGCCGTATCCGATGAGCAACGCCTCGAGCTCATCGTGCGGTATGCGCGCAAGCACCGTAGGATTCGCGATCTTGTATCCGTTGAGGTGTAACACCGGCAGGACAGCCCCATCGCGAACGGGATTCAGAAACTTATTCGAATGCCAGGAGGTTGCAAGCGGGCCTGTTTCGGCTTCACCATCCCCTACGGCGACAGCAACGATAAGGTCCGGATTGTCGAAAGCAGCACCATACGCATGAGAGATGGAATAGCCAAGCTCGCCGCCTTCATGTATCGAACCGGGTGTCTCTGGCGTGCAGTGCGAGCCGATCCCTCCAGGAAACGAAAACTGCTTGAAAAACTTGAGGAGTCCAGCCTCATCACGGCTCTTATCGGGATAGATCTCGGAGTAGTAACCCTCGAGGTAGCAATTGGCGAGCGTAGCCGGAGCACCATGGCCTGGGCCGGCAATGTACATCACATTCAGGTTGTATTTCTTGATGAGGCGATTGAGATGAACCCAAATCAGAGATTGTCCGGGATCGGTCCCCCAATGACCAAGAAGGCGATGTTTGATGTGTTCGGGCCTCAACGGCTCACGAAGCAGAGGATTCGCGCGGAGATAGATCATTCCTGCCGCCAAATAATTGCAGGCAAGCCAGTAAGCATCTGTCTTTCGCAACTCGTCGGCGGTAAGTGGCGCGGGGATGTCAGTCGAGACTTCCGTTATGTCAGCCATTCTGTTCTCCGATCCCTGAAGACTTCGCCATTCGGGAGAATGACTTGCTTTGCAGCATAGACTTAAGATGCTTCATGCTCGCCGAAAAAGCTCATGAATTTCTGATTCTCGCATTTTTTGCCGCTGGATCGACTGCGAAGATCTCAACCGATACCATCGTCCAATAGATTCCTCGCCCCACATCTGGCCTAATAGGCTGTAACGGAGGCGTGGGCACGAGCCCCTCAGCCGACAGCAAAGGACCGGGGTCGCGCTCTCTTTGAGATTTCTCGAAGAGGAAGCGGATATGCAGGATGATGGACGCGAGGAATCATCCGAGACGCGATAGCGCTACGAGTCGCGGTTTTTGACCAAGCTGTTCACTTATGCTGATTGAACCTGGGGATGAGCGATGAAAGCAATTGTTGTCCACGAGTACGGCGGTCCTGAAGTGCTGAAGTTTGAGGAGTACCCGGACCCGGTTCCCGGCCGAGGCGAAGTGTTGGTGCGGATCGCAGCCGCAAGCGTAAATCCAATTGACTACAAACGGCGTGCTGGTTTAACGAAGGACTTTTATCCGATGCAGTTCCCGAGCCTAATCGGAGTTGACATGTCAGGGACCGTCGTGACGGTTGGCCCGGGAGTCCTGGACTTTACTGCAGGGGACCGCGTATTCGCAATGGCAGACAACACGTACGCCGAACTTTGCGTGGTGAAGGCGGACGTTCTGGCGGATATACCCGTAAGTCTGGATTTAGTCGAGGCGGCGGCGCTTCCATTGGTGACGACAACCGGAAACCAGCTGGCTTCAGCGACGGGAGTCAAAGCGGACCAGACAGTAATGGTTGTGGGTGCTGTGGGAAATGTCGGGCGTTCAGCGGTGTTCACTGCAAAGGACCGCGGGGCAACTGTGATCGCGGGGGTCTTGAAGAGGCAGATGGATGAGGCGAAGACGATCGGCGCGGATCGGTTCGTCGCAACCGACGACGACGCTGCGGTTGCGAATCTTGCATCTCTCGATGCGGTTGCCGATGCCGTCGGCGGGAAACTCGCCGAGAAGCTGATCGCCAAAGTCAAACCGGGGGGAGTGTTTGCTTCTGTCGCAGGAACGCCGCAGAACGCGGCGAAGTATCCATCGGTAAAGGTGGTGCCGGTCTTCTCGCACTTCGACAGAAATACGCTTCAGTTCATGGCTGAGGCGGTGCGAGATGGCAAGCTGATCATCCCGATTAGCCTTAGACTGCCGCTCAGTGAAGCGGCTAAGGCTCATGCACTGGCAGAGAAGGGTGGCATCGGAAAAATCCTGCTGGTGCCTTAAACGCCTCGCCGGATTTGCAACGCCTGAAGGAAGAGTCAGAATGACAAACAATAAGCACGGGATTAACCCCTCTTCAAAGCCGAGTGGCAATGGGTGCGTGGAATGCATGGCTTCGCCGAGTGGCTGGTGGTTTCATCTCCGTCGGTGTGCGGAATGCGGGCATATCGGATGCTGTGACAGCTCTCCGAGCCAGCATGCGTCGAGGCATGCGGCAGAGACGGGACATCCGATCATCGCCAGCTTCGAGCCGGGTGAGGATTGGTTCTTCGATTATGAGAAGCAGGCAATGGTCCGAGGTGTGGAGTTGCTTCCACCGCACTCGCATCCGGAGAATCAATCGGTACCTGGACCGGCAGAGAAGGGTTCCAGCCAATTGGGAATCGCTGCTGCACTAGCCGGCGTCGATCGATTTTTGATAAGTGGAAGCGGGACTCGGGAGACCGTATTTGTAATGAGCACCGCATCGGAAGGAGCTATCAATGAACGCGGTACAAGTGGAACAGAGAAGCTATGAGATGCCCCCGCTCGAGGGGTTGAGCGTCGCACATTTTCTCACCGTAGCCGACATCAACCGGTCGGCTCACTACTACGAAAAGGTCTTCGGCGCTCGCATTTTGAGCTTGGGTGACGGCAACGCTCCTGCGTACCTTCTGCTTGCGAATGTCTGGATGATTCTGAATGTTGGAGGCGGGCCCACCCCCGACAAACCGACTGTAACGCTAAGCGTTCCCGACCCGAATCATATCAACAGCTTTCTGAATTTCCGCGTTGCGGATATTCACGCGTGTTATGACTTATGGAAAAGCCGGGGAGCCGAGTTCATTACGCCACCAATACCCAAATACGGCGAGATCCGGTGCTACATCCGCGATCCTGACGGCTACATTATCGAGGTCGGACAGAGTACCGATCTCAAATACGGTTAGCGCCCAGCCCGGATGGGATTCGGATTTGAACAATTGCGGACCTTCTCTTGCGTCCTTTCGGGGTGCGATGTCGGGTCGGTACTTTGGTCTTGATTGATACTTTCGTCCAATGGATTGGAGATTGCGCTTTTGCGAGTGTTGCGTTGAGCCGTCAATCGCTCTGCCATTGAAAGGAGTAGCAAATGGGTAGCACCAATGGACTGAAAGAGAGGAAGGCCGTGACCGCGCCTGTGGCGCTGAGCACGCTTAGTGTGAACGTTTTTACAGCTCCGGGAAAGGCAATGGTCGGCGAGCGGCCAAGGCCATTCGGTGAAGCGCTCGGCTTTGACCCAATCACATCGACTCTAATCTTCGGCGACTACGACGCGGTGCTGGTGGACGCAATGGGAACAGTGGCTGAGGCCGAGGCCCTTGCAAATTGGGTCGCTTTGCACAACCGCAACCTGGAGACGATTTACATAACGCACGCCCATTTCGACCACTTCTACGGCCTGAGCATTCTGCTCGACCATTTCCCCGCTGCCCGCGCGATCGCAACACCCGACGCGGTGAACGCCATGCAGATGTCATTCACTCCCACGGTCGAGCGACTGGCCCGCCGGATGTTTCCCGGGCAAGTGCCCACCAAGCTGATTTCACCCGAGCCCTATGAGCAAGAAACATTCACTCTTGAGGGTCACGAATTGCGCATCATCGAGCAGGGCCGCACAGATAGTCCCGATTCGACGTCACTCTACGTTCCGTCGATCGGCCTGATCGTCGCTGGCGACGTTGTGTACAACCAATGCCGGATGTACGTGGGCGACACCACCTCCGAGAGCCGAAAAAACTGGATCGCGGACCTGGACCGGTTAGCGGCGCTGAACCCGACGATGGTTGTCGCGGGTCACAAAAAGCCTGGCGCGCCCGACTCTCCCTCCGCGATCCAGGACACCAAGCGCTACCTCGAGGACTTCGATCGGTTGCAGAAAACCGCGGCGTCCGACCAAGACCTGTTCGATCAGATGACGGCGCTGTACCCGCATTGGGTCGCCAATCAGTCGTGGTTGATGTTTGGATTCCCAGGGGCATAACTCACGCCAACTGCTGGTGGGAATGATCCCTGGCGCCTGATGAGCACTGCGTCTCGGAATTGGGGCCATCAATGTATGCGGATTCGGATTCAAACGGCTCCGGAGGTCCTCTTGCTTCCTCCCAGGCTGGAGTGTAGGGCGAGCAATTAGCCTGAATCCCTAGCGGATCGATCGAGCATCCTCAAATTGACGAGGAATTAGGCGTGAAAGCAGCCAGAATCCATAGCTTCGGAGCACCCGATGTCGTAGTGGTCGAGGATGTGCCTGTGCCGTCGCCAGGCCCCGGCGAAGTTCTGGTGCGCGTAATGGCCGCGGGCGTCGCTCCCTGGGACGCGATCATCCGTGAGGGAAAGAGCAAGGTCAGCCCCCAACCTCCGCTCACCCTCGGTTCAGACTTCTCCGGTATCGTCGACAAGGCCGGTCCCGGTGTTACCGACTTCGCACCTGGCGACGAAGTCTATGGCGTCACCAATTCGCAGTTCTGCGGAGCCCAGGCCGAGTTCGCCGTGGCCACGGCCGGGACGATCGCCCCCAAACCGGAGTCGCTGAATCACTTAGAAGCGGCGTCAGCTCCCGTCATAGCGGTGACTGCCTGGCAAATGCTCTTCCAGTATGCAGAGGCGATGCGTGGACAAACGGTAATGGTCGTCGGAGCCGCCGGGAACGTCGGGGCCTACGCCGTACAAATGGCCGTAGACGCGGGGATCCACGTCGTTGCTATCGCCCACCTCGACGACGAGAGACTGCTCCATTCATTGGGCGTGCAAACCGTGATTGACTCGAGTGAGCCTGCATTTGAGAAGGACCTCCCGCAGGTGGATGCCATCCTCGACACGGTCGGAGGCAATACGTTTCAGCGCTGCGTCGCTGCGTTGAAACCCGGAGGCAAACTTGTCACCTCGGTTGCGACCCGGCCGCTGCCGGCAGGGGCCGTTTTCTTCTATGCCGAAGTGACCACCGCGCGTCTGCGGACGATCGCAACGTTGTTTGACGCCGGCAGAATCAAGGCGCGTGTGGGCTCAGTGCTGCCGCTTTCTGAGGCGCGCCAGGCGCAGGACATGCTCGCGGGCGCGCCGCACAAGCCCGGCAAGATTGTTCTGGAGATCGAACACCCGTAGCAGCACCGGCCTGCGCAACAAGGCTTGTGCTCCACCCAAAACCAAATCTTGAGGAAGTTATTCCTGCAGCGACTTTGCAAGGCGGCCAAGGCTCAAGCGGCCGCGGAGAAGGTTGACATTCGGATGGATTCAGCTCCGCCGCAGCCGGTAGCGCAGGTAGAGATACGCGGCCCTTTCCCTGGCACTGACCATTTGAAACCAAGGCGCAGACTCCGGCCCAAACTCCACTCCTTGCAGGAATGACGGGCGAGTTCGATCGCCCGTACGGCCCGCGATTTGGGGTGACAGCGTCAGAAAGAGTTCGTCTATTGCGTCTGCTGCCAGAAATTGACCGAACAGTGTAGGGCCGCCCTCGTGGAGAAGCGTCTTTACCCCAAACTGCGACTGCAGCAACTGCAGGATCGCCTGCGGCGCGATGCTGCCGCTATTCGAATCCAATGCATGGATCTCAACGGAGCCTAGGGTGGAAGCGCCTCGACGCGTGAGCTCATCTCTCCCAACCGAGGTCGTAATAATCACCGTGCGCATAGCCCGCGTCTGGAAAATCGCTCTCTCCAACTCCAGTTGACCGCTGCCGCTAACGATTACGAGCAGCGGATACTCCGGTTTACGCTGCGCGCCGACTCTGTATTCCGCATATAACTGCTTGGCATCGGGGTAGGCGTATTCCGGAGTCCAAAGGCTTTTCGCACTTACGTCGCGCAGGGTTCCAGCGCCGACCACGATCGCATCCGCAGAGGCCCGCAACAGGCCCATGATGAACCGGTCCGCAGGATCGGAACCACTGATGGTCGAGCCACCGGACTTACCCTTGATTTCGTAGCTGACGACCCCGTCAAGAGTGGAAACAAAATTCGCGATGACAAACGCACGCGCCGCTGTTGAAGTGCGAAAGTGCAGATCCCCGTCGTACAGCTCCCTCAACTTCTGCGGGAGTGCCGATTCAACGTTGGTCTCGTCAGGATCAATCAGGGTCCGTACAAGCCTCATCTGCTGCCTTTCTGGAAGCCCCCGCAAGGGGTGAAGAAACCGGATACCGTTGGCGGACATTGATCTGCACCCGCTCGTCCGCAATCCTTGCCAAGGTTGATTTGGCAAGCTGCACGTCGACGCTATATCTCAGCCAGGGCGCGATGCACCAGGTGAATCGAGATTGCACCTTCACCGACCGCTGACGCCACCCGCTTTACGTTTCCGGAGCGGATGTCGCCTACCGCGAAAACGGCCGGCAGGCTCGTCTCGAGCATCTGCGGCGGTCTGCCCAGAGGCCATTTTTGCGGGTCGGTTGCCAAAATCGGATCCAAATCCCGACCTGTGAGAATAAACCCCTGCTGGTCCAGAGCGACACATCCACGGAGCCACTCGCTGCGCGGAGACGCACCAGCCATCACGAAAACGTGTCGGATCTCGCGCGTCGTTTTCTCGCCCAACGATCGATCGAGCCAGGTGACGCGTTCCAAGTGTGAATCGCCCTCTAATGACAGAAGATCGGCTTGTAAATGCAGCTCGATCTTTGGATGCTCGGTAATCCTCTGCATCAGGTAGCGTGACATCGTCTCGGAAAGAGTCTTTCCGCGAACCAGCATAAAGACCTTCTGGGCGGTCTCTGCCAGAAAAATCGCTGCCTGACCGGCCGAGTTTCCCCCGCCGATGACTACGACCTCATCCCCCCCGCAGAGTTGCGATTCCATGAAGGTGGCCGCGTAATAAACTCCATTCCCTTCGAACTTCTTCAGATTGGCAACATTCGGCGTATTGTATTGTGCTCCAGACGCGATGATGATGCTGCGCGCCCGCAGAATATCGCCATTTTCCAGCGTGAGCTGGTATGGCCTTTGATCGCAGTTGATCTTCACCACTCGTTGCCCGACGAGCATGTGAGCGCCGAATTTTTCTGCCTGGACAACGGAGCGGCGCGTGAGTTCCAGGCCGGAGACACCCGTGGGGAAACCAAGGTAGTTCTCTATCTTTGAACTTGATCCCGCTTGTCCGCCAGGAAATTCGCCCTCAATGACGGCAGCTTCCAAGCCTTCTGAAGCGGCGTAAACCGCCGCCGCCAGACCGGCCGGCCCAGCGCCGACAATTGCGACATCAAGAAGGTGTGCTTCATCCACGTTCCCGGACAACCCCAGGCATTGAGCCAACTGCTGCGTCGTGGGATTGCGCTGTACGGCCTTACCGCTGCAAATCACCACGGGTATCTCGTCAATCGTGACGTTAAAACGATCGAGAAGCTCTTGAGTGCCCGCGTCACTGTCGAGGTCGACATATGCGTGCGGTTGCCCGTTGCGGGTGAGAAACTCGCGCAGCCGAAGCGTATTCGCCGAGTGACGCGATCCCAGGATAATTACGTTACCTATGCCGTGCGCAATCAGCGCGAGGCGTCGCTGGATGAAAGCGCGCATGAATATATCGCTGAGCTCGGCATCTTTGGCGATGAGAGAGCGCAAGGCATCCACCGGCACCACTAGGAATTCTCCCGGGTCCGCAACCCGTCCGCGCGCCAGAGAGCCAGTTCCGGAGATCAAGACCATGTCTCCGGAGAAGTTCCCCGGGCCATGCGTTGCAAATACGTGTTCACCGGAGAGCCTCGTCATGAGAATATCGAGCTTTCCTGAAAGCACAACAAAGCAAGGCATTGCCCGCTCACCGGCCTCAAACAGAATCTCTCCGGTGTGAACTGCTCTCGCTGTTCCGTATGGCCGGATGCGTTCAATCTGAGCGGGAGTCAGGACAGGGAAGGCCTCGGACTGCTGCGCGGGTGTGATGTTCGGTGGCAGACTTGATTCTGTCACTTATCTGTTCCCTTTCCAAATGGCCAATCCAGTTTCCATTATTACCTGTATCACTTGATCTCCGCCGCGAGATTGTTAATTATGGCAGCACCTGCCTCGCTCACGACTTCGTCCTGGGAATCCGTGCCTCCCGAACTCCCGATCGCGCCGATCAGCGCGCCGTGGTCCATCAATGGAATGCCGCCTCGTGACGCAATTATCCCATCGAACGCGAGTAAATAGTTGAGATGCAAAAGCTGAATGCCATCTTCAAAGACCTTCGTCGGACGCCGAAAGGTCACGGCCGCTCTGGCCTTATGTTCTGCAATCTGAATGGAGGCGAGCATCGCGCCATCCATTCGTTGGAAGGCGACCAAGTTGCCACCGGAATCGGCCACGGCTACGTTCATTTTCCAATTCCGCTTCTTCGCCTCCGTCACAGCAGCCTGAATAACCGCCTGGGCTTGCGCTAGTGATATCGCGGGACCATAGGGCACATCAAATGGTATTTCGCTCGGTATCACATCAAGCGGATTTCGCGTGGTCGTTGCTTCATTCGTGATGTTCCTTACATTGCTCAACTTAATCTTCCTCCGAAGAGTCTAGAAAGTTTCGGCAACCCCTGACCGCCATAGACAATTGCATGAGTTTCAACCTGGCGTTGTCTGAACAGATCGGTCATCTCGCCCAGATGGTGTCCAGGTCACTACTCGTAATACTGAGGCAACTTCTTTTGGCGATCGCTTTGGGCTTGATCGTGGTTGATCCAGAGCTGCGCGTGTTCCTTCGCCATAATTGCGGCGATCTTATCCATCGATTGAAGCGTGGCCTGTTCGCTCCAATTGTTGCTGGGGACATAGCGATGGTCGAAACTTGTTTGGAAATGTACGACGTCACCGCTGAGGATCACTGGTCCCGTTTGAGGCAGCTTCACAAGCAAAGATTGGTGGCCCGGCGTGTGCCCCGGAGTGGAGAGCAGCACGAGGCTTCCATCTCCAAAGATGTCGTAGTCGCCGTCGATGAGCTTTACCGGATGCTTCTTGTTGAAAGCGACAGTGTCTTGTCGGCTCCCGGCCCACTCGTATTCCACTCTCTGCACCAGCATCAGCGTTTTGGGAAACATTTCGATATTTCCGGCATGGTCAGGGTGACAATGTGACACGGCCATCAGCTTGATATCCGAGGGCTTGACGTGTATCTGTTCGAGTTGAGCCGCGAGCGTCACGGGTTTGCGCCAGATTGGGCCAGTTCCGGGCCCCCACTCGTGCAGCACCAGTTCGTGATTGGGCAGTTTAGCTACAGCATCATCCACGCCCGTATCCCAGAGGAACCACCCCTGGGTATGGTGGATGAGGTAGCAGTGGTCGGGAAAGCCCACGCGGGTTCCAACGTTGGCTCCCGGTGTCCACCGCGATTGGTCCTGACCCGTGCCGTCGCCGCAGTCGATGACATAGAGGCGGTCCACCCCGGACTTGACGCTACCTTGCGCAGCGGCAGATACTTGCGCGCCGGAGACGGCGGCCGCCAACGTCAACACGGCGACCAGGCAAATGCACTTGACCTCTCGTTTCATGAATTCCCTCAACGCCAATGTCAACCCCCAACGACAAGCCCGATATTGCCGCCCATAATCTGGATGTGACCGAGCAGCCAATTATCCTCTGATGAATTGCACGTCCAGCGCGATCGTTACTTCGTCACCAACAAGCATGCCGCCGAACTCGAGCGGCGCATTCCACACAAGACCAAAATCCTTGCGATTTACTTTCGCCGTCGCGGAGAGACCGATGCGCTGATTCCCCCAAGGGTCTTTCGATGGTTGGCTCACGTCGTTCACATTCAATGTCACGGAGTTGGTAACACCGCGTATCGTCAAATCGCCGGTAACTTTAAAGTCGCGACCGCCATCGGAACGAATGCTCGTTGACTTGAATGTCAACGTAGGGAACTTCTCGACGTCAAAGAAATCCGCGTCCTTCAGGTGGGCATCGAGCTTCTCATCCACTGTCTTCACGCTCGCCGCGGGGATTGATACCTCGACGAAAGAATGAGCGTGATCCGTCTCGTCCAGCTTCAGCACTCCGGAGAGCCCTGAAAATCTGCCCTTCACATACGAGATCATCATGTGTCTCACTTTGAATTCCGCCGCCGAGTGGGCAGGATCAATCCTCCAGGTACTGAAAGCGCTGGTTGCTGCCGCGGCAGGTTCGGTTGCAGTTGTTGGGGTCATATGGCAAATCTCCCTTTGAAATTGTGACCAGCACAATGAACTGAAATTGTCGCGAGTTTCTTCCTCAGAGCCACACGTCAGTTGTCGGGTCCAGCGACCCACCAGCAGCGAGCATTCTTCGCTGCCTCGGCCGATTGCGCAATCAGAACAGAACTGCACAGGCTCAGCAATTGGACGTTGGTATTGGCGAATACTTTGGTGTCGGTCAAACAAGCTCCGCATGAGCTTTGAAAGTCCTTGCAAGCCAGGCAAACAATCGCCCGCACACCCGATACGAAGGTGTCGCCAATACCTTTGTCCAATTGCCTGGCTTCTCCGATATCTGGCCTAATCCTGACAATCCGGAGTGAACGTTGACGACATCTGGAAGCCTTTCTTCTGAAGGAGATCAAACTATGTCTGACCGACCAGGACAATCCGTTACGCGAGAACAGGAAATAGAGAAGGTGGATACGCAGGCTGAGGTAAAACGACTGGCCGGGCTCACGATCTTTGTGGTGGTTGTAACTGTGCTCGCCGTCCTCGTGGCCGTGGCTGTTTACGCGCAGGACACCGGCTCGGCGAGCGCGCAGGACAAGTACTCGCTGAAATCGCCGAGCGGAATCGCGTTCTCCGACTTCAGGGGATACGAGGACTGGCCTGTCGCCTCTTCCGCCCGGCAAGACGAAATACTCAAGGTGATCGTCGCCAGTCCGACAATGATCGCGGCATACAAGGCAGGCGTTCCGGGCAATGGCCAGCTCTTCCCAGACGGCTCCATGATCGTCAAGCTGCAGTGGAAGCAGAAGAAGAGCACGGAGGCTCAATTTGCCGTTGACGTGCCGGACGTTTTCACCCAGGCATTTGTGATGGAAAAGGACAGCAAGAGATTTCCGAATACCGGTGGATGGGGATACGCGGTATTCAACTACGATGCCGCATCAAACAAGTTCTCCGCTGATCTCAAAAGCTTCTCAGACTGCGGAAACGCATGCCACAAGGCCGTGAAGGCGAAAGACTACATCTTCCACCCGTACGAAATGCGTTGACTTGCGCGTGCCAACGCGATTTGCGGCAAAGCGGCAGGACTTGATTGAGAACCGCGTGGGCGGCGGCGTATCGATCAACGCTCAGGTTCGAAAATGCTCAGCGATAGCTGCGGGCCTAGCCGAAATCTCACTCCACTCGAACGTGCACGCGGAGACGACGAATGTACTTTTACCGATGGTTGCAATCGTGGACACGAGTGGCACCGCAGAGGGGCTGGCTTCTGTTGCGAAGGATTGTTACATCCCTGGGAACCGTGCTGCTCGTTCATGGGTTTGGGTACCCGAGTCTATGATAGCCGCGAAAGACATGCGGCCGAAGAGCGCTGAGCAGCGCCTGCAGGAACTCGGCATCCAACTTCCGGCGCCTCCCAAGCCGTTCGGCAGTTATGTAGAGGCCCAGCAATCCGGCAACCTGCTCTTCCTTAGCGGAATGCTGCCGGTTGAGAACCATAAGCCAAAATATGTTGGCAGAATTGGCAAAGAGCTCGATGCCGATGCCGGGCGAAATGCCGCGCGCATTGCGGCTTTGAACTCGTTGGCAGCGGCCAAAAGGCATCTGGGCTCACTTGATCGGATCTCGCAAATCGTCCGGCTTGGAGTATTCATGGCAACATTCGGAGATTTTTTTGAGCAGCCAGGAGTTGCCGATGGCGCCTCGGACCTTCTTCGGGACATCTTTGGCGATGAGAAGATGGCGGTGCGATCGGTAATCGGCGTCGCCAGTCTTCCACTCGGAATGCCGATCGAGATTGACTTGATATTTGAAGTAACCGGCTAATGCGAAGGAGGTCGGCGTGCCCCGACGGTCACCAGAATTAACCGGACGATCCGCTGCAATGGCAACTGTTGCGGAGTCGGAACGACACAATCGCCGGATTTACTTCGCCCTGCAGATATGCGTGCAGGGTTTGCGCGCGGCTTTGCTTGTCTCTGCGATCGTCGCGTCGCTTCAACCGCCTGCCGAAGCAGAAGGAAAGGACAGTCACATGGAGCAACAGGCATTTTATCGCGCAGTAAAGGTTGATGGGCTTTCAATCTTCTACCGGGAAGCAGGACCAAAAGATGCTCCTGTCATTCTGCTGCTTCACGGTCTTCCCTCGTCGTCGCGAATGTTCCAACCGCTGCTGACGCGGCTTGCAGACAGCTATCATTTGATTGCGCCCGATTATCCGGGCTTCGGGCATAGCGATTGGCCCGATCCGAAGGATTTCGATTACACCTTCGACCACATTGCCAAAGTGATGCAAGGGTTCACGGAGGCGCTCGGGCTCACGCATTACACGCTCTACATGCAGGATTATGGCGGGCCCGTCGGATTCCGCATGACATTGACGCACCCAGAACGGGTGGATGCTCTCATCGTTCAGGACGCAGTCGCGCACAACGAGGGCCTTGGGGTCAATTGGGCCGCGCGACGCGCGTTCTGGGCAGACCGAACTGCAAACGAACAGAAGCTGCGCACGAATCTGCTGTCGCTTCAAGCTACAAAGACGCGTCACCTCGGAGACGATCCGAACACCGATCTATACGACCCGGATCTTTGGTCCGACGAGTACGCATTTTTGAACGCTCCGGGGCAGGCGCAGATTCAGAGCGATCTTTTCTACGACTACCGCACGAATGTTGATGCATACCTCAAGTGGCAGGCGTGGATGCAGAAAACGCAGCCCCGGTTGCTTGTTTTGTGGGGCAAGCACGATCTCTCGTTCGATTTGGGCGAGCCGGAACGCTACCGAAAGGACGTACCAAGCGCGCAGGTTCACGTGCTCGACGCAGGGCACTTTGCACTCGATACCAAGGCAGACGAGATTGCGGCGCTTGTGCGCGATTTTATGAAGTCACTGAAGTAGCCAGGCGAACTGGCAAACAATTGATTGATGGAGGTCATCCGTGCAGAAGGCGGAAGCAATGCAATTTTCGCGTCGTAGATTTACATTGGCCGGGCTTTCCGCAGGAGCCTCCTTGCTGACAGCTCCTGCACTTTTCGCCGAAGGTGTTCTTCCGACTTCGAGCGCAGAAGACTCGCCGGAATTGACAGCGACTGCGGCGGGCACGAACACCTCGTTCCGCCCGCTGAAACAGATCGATGCTGGCCTCCTCAATGTTGGGTACGCGGAGGATGGCCCGGCAGACGGCCCTGCCGTGATTCTTCTTCAAGGCTGGCCCTACGACATTTATAGCTACGTCGATGTAGTTCCTCTATTAGCCGCCAAAGGATACCGGGTGATCGTCCCGTATTTTCGCGGCTATGGTACGACGCGCTTTCTGTCCGATGAGACCTTTCGCAATGGCCAGCCCTACGCGATAGCACTTGACATCATCAATCTCATGGACGCGCTCAAGATCCAGAGGGCAATCCTCGCCGGCTTTGACTGGGGAGGAAGGACCGCGGATATCATGGCGATTCTCTGGCCCGAACGCTGCAAGGCGCTCGTTTCCGTGAGTGGCTACCTGATCTCCAGCGCCGAAGTAAACAAAGAGCCGTTGCCGCCCAAGGCCGAACTCCAGTGGTGGTACCAATTCTATTTCGCCACCGAACGCGGCCGCGCCGGCTACGACAAATACCGCCGCGATTTCGCGAGACTCATTTGGCAGATCGCCTCACCCAAATGGAGTTTTGACGATACGACCTTCAATCGTACCGCTGCATCCTTCGACAATCCCGATCACGTCGCCATCGTGATTCACAACTATCGGTTTCGGATGGGATTGGCTGAAGGGGAACCGCAATATGACAGATTCGAAAAACAACTTGCTCAGTTCCCGCCTGTCACCGTGCCTACCATCACCCTGGAAGGCGACGCCAACGGTGCACCACACCCGCCTGACCCAGCAGCTTATCGTCAGAGATTTACCGGCAAGTATGCAAGCCGGCTCATAACCGGCGGCATCGGGCACAACCTGCCTCAGGAAGCCCCTCAAGCGTTTGCACAGGCCGTGATTGACGTCGATGGATTCTGATCGACGCAAATTTGCGGTGATGGTGGGCCCGCTCCGCGCTTCTTCGTTCAATCGACCGCGAAGCGATTTCATTTTGACCGGCAAGTCTTAGGCGCCATCATTTGCAATCGGCATGGGCGCAGGTCCGTTTTAAGCATTTGCGCATCAAAGATTGGAGCCGGGCGAATTGGCGGCGGGCGGATCAAAGCAGTTCCCGAGAGGAGATGAGATGGCGAATCGCCGCGGCAAGGGCAAGAGCGGAAGAGCAGACGTGGACCTGAGCGAAAGCTCACTGTATGGCAACGGGCAGACGGAGTTGGATAGCGACGACGTAGCCACCACAGATCGGATTGATCGTCTGGAGGCAATCACCGGTGGTGGTGATGAGGGGCCGCGTATCCTCGAACGCAAACTGAAGCGGCAGTTTGACGCGTTGGATGCCAGCACCGAAGAAGAGCTGGATGCACTGGAGGTGGATATGGTGCAGGACGGCGATCCGTTCGACGCGCGCGACGGCACGGGTAGGGTGGACGACGACGTGGCGGAAGAAGAGATCGCCGCGTTCACCGAAGTCGGCCCCATGGCTGATGATCGTGGCGCAGAGAGCGTGGCGCCAGGCCGCGACGACACCAGTGCGGTGCTGCGGCGTCATCGCCCGCATTCGGAAACTGGTAGCGATTGGGACACAATTGTGGAAGACAGCATTGATCCGCCGCTCGACGAGGAACCGGAAGAGGATAACCCACCGCATCGCTGACAATCCGGTGCCTGCGGCTCTTGCTGCCAGGGCACCTGCGAAGAAGCTCTATCAAAGCGTCCTGGTTCCTTCGCCGCGCAGGCGCATCCCATGAAGTGAGGAGAGTTGCAAATGAAAACGCACAAGCTGGGAAGTGCGGGGCCGAATGTTCCGGCGATCTGCCTTGGTGGAAATGTGTTCGGCTGGACGTTGGACGAGCCAGCCTCGTTCCGGGTGTTAGATGCGGCGTTTGACGCGGGCCTGCGCTTCATTGACACGGCTGATGTGTACTCGCGCTGGGCGCCTGGACATACGGGCGGCGAATCGGAAACGATAATCGGGAAGTGGTTTGCCCAGTCCGGCAAGCGCAAGGACGTGATCCTAGCGACCAAGGTGGGCATGGATCTGGGTGACGGGAAAAAAGGCCTGAAAGGCGGATATATCCGGCAGGCCGTGGAAGCCTCTCTGCAACGTTTGCAAACGGACACGATCGATCTCTACCAGGCGCATCAAGACGACAAGGAGACGCCGCTTGAAGAAACTCTGGCTGCCTTCAACGAACTTGTGCGGGAAGGTAAGGTGCGGTTTGTCGGTGCATCCAACTACAGCGGAGCGCGGCTGAAGCAAGCTCTCGATACAAGCCGAAAAAACGGCTTGGTCAGCTACGTTTCCCTTCAACCGCATTACAACCTGGTGGAGCGCCAGCCTTTTGAATCCGAAATCCTCCCGGTGGTCACCGAGTACAAAGTTGGGGTAATTCCGTATTTCTCGCTAGCGGCAGGGTTCCTCACGGGAAAATACCGCAGCCTGCAGGACGCGGAGAAGACGGCACGCGGGGGCACGCTCAAGAAGTACCTGAACGACTGGGGATTCAGCGTGGTGGCAGCTCTCGATGAGGTCGCCAAGGCTGCTCGGTCTACGTCGGCCAGGGTGGCAGTGGCTTGGCTGCTGGCGCAGCCCGGCGTGACCGCGCCGATAGCCAGCGCAACCAGCGAGCAGCATGTGGCGGATCTAGCGGCGGCCGCCGAGTTGAGGCTGGACGCGGCCTCCATTGAAAAGCTGGACCAGGTCAGCATCGCCAGGACCGCCCCAGCATTGAACTGAAACCAACCCATGCTTTCTGACGGGTTTTTCATGCGCACGCACAATTCGTTCAAAACGGAGACAGCTGCGATTCAAGCTGATGAATGGACACGAATCCATTCGACGAAGGCATCGACCAATATCTTGGCATTTTGATTTGTTGCCGTGTCCAATGCAAAAGGACGGCAATCCGTGCAGCAGAAGCAATTTCCGCGCGTCCTACGGTCCAGCCTCACTCTGGAAAATGGAGAGCCCATCGATATTTGTGGTGCGATAGAGCGTCGATTGTTTCACCGGATCTCCCTTTCCGCTAACTCTGGCGAGCAGATTTATACAAGGCCACTCGCAAGTCGAGTCCGCGCCGAGGCCGCGACCGCCCTCGAAGGCAGCTTGACCGAGCGTTTTCGGAAGTAAGGTGCGCGCCCGTCCCTCGACCCATCGAAAAGCGCGATGAGTGGGCCAGCCTCACTAGGACTCCAACCGGTGGAGGGCGGGCAAGGTCACTTATCGAGCGACCGCTTCTTCGCGTTTCTTCTTCAGTTCGAGTGCCGGTAGAAGAAGTTTCAGAAGCGCCTGGTCCGAGAACGGATTCTGACCTGAGATCAACTCGCGATCTTGAAGTGCGTAACTCCCCCAAGGAGCGACTACACTTACCGCGCCGCCCGCAGTTCGCAAAGCGAAGTCCGGGTAGAAGAGAACCTTGCCACGAATCTCAAGCGGCTCCCGCTGCTGCTCTTCCGCCGTCGAAAAGATGGTCATCTTGTATCCGGCGTAGATCCATCCTTTAGCCTTGGCCTGTGCTCCAGCGGTATCGCCCGCTGCCAGCGCCGCGACAAACCCCTTCGACTCAGGAAGCGCGGAGAGCAGGGAAATCGGGCCATGGCAGAGCACCGCCGTAGGCTTCGATGTTTCATGGAAATGTCTCATCACGATGCCGGCGCTGGGATCATCGAGAAGATCGATCATCGGGCCATGGCCGCCAGGGACGAAGATAGCGTCGTATTCGTCCAGGCCCGATGCAACGACTTCCGAAATGCGCGTTGGATTTCTGAGCCCAGTCAGACTGTCGCGGAATTTGAAATAGTCCTGGAGCCTGGCCTCATCCCCGCCGAAGAAATCGGGGACAGCGGAGTGGAGATCCAGTTGCGGCGTGTTGCCCTTGGGATTGGCGAAAGTGATCTCGTAGCCTTCCTGCATGAGCGCGCGGACCGGAACCGTCAATTCGTTGAGATAATAACCAGCTCCGGCATAAACCTTGCCATCTTTCAACGGCAGGCCGTAACCGCTCGAGACCAGCACCAGAACTTTTCCTTTTGTCGTCATTTCATTCTCCTCTGAAATCGAATTTGTTTTCCAGGATCCCGGCTCCTGCAGAGCAACCCATTTTGCGAGAGCCTCTTCCTCGGCCAGCGCGACAGTCCTGCCTGCCGGGACCGCGTCGCGACCTGCTCTCTGTGCCATCCACTTGGTAATCGTTTTTTGTTGGTGCGAGTGACCCTTCAAGGCGAGATTCGCAGGAGTGGGACGACGGGTCTATTGGACGAAGGTATCGACCGATACCACAGTATGAATCGGACATATCCGCGAAAAGCAATTCGTACTGTTTTGCAAGAGCCCGAATACCAATTTGTCGCCAACGCCATCGTTCAATTGATTCGTAAGGGCACCTGAAGTCTGATCTCCTTGTCGCTCGGCGCAGCGTGTTGTGGTGGATGCAGGACCGAAACGTGATGGAACATGCCGCCGCATCACGGCGCGAGGGTGCGACATTTACGTCCTTTTGGCGCTGCTTGTTTTCGGGAGCACAAAACATCTGCTTCAGGCTAGGTTCAGCCGCGGCGGGGCGCATCCTCTGGGCGCAATCCTCTGGGGGTAGGAAGCTTTTGAAGCTCCGATGCCCGGATCTCTGCAATTCGAAACTGTTTCAGCCTGACCGCGCACAACCCAAGCGGCGCAACAACGGGGCATCGGCAATGCGCGGGACATCTACCAGAAAGGAGCGAAAGCCGTTCGGCCTCTGACGTTCGCATTGTTCGCGAGGGCACTCACTCCAGTTCTTGGAGGTAACTGAGTCGTCAACCTCGCCGTTGATTGTTGCCGGTTGAGTGATGCCGGAAAGGGGAGGTTTGGCACAATTTTGGCACAAACGACCTCGATATCTGCCAAATAGTTAATTTTAAATATGTTTACTTATTGGTGCCGGGAGGGGGGGTCGAACCCCCATGACCCGAAGGTCGGCGG
>CAWKEG010000014.1:0-36170 GCA_963848515.1 uncultured Acidobacteriaceae bacterium | reverse complement strand
TACCAAAAAGCCCTCCGCCTATCCGGAAACTGAAGGCTGAAAGCTGAGAGCTGAAGCCCTCAAACCCAACCACGCCCTCTCAGGCTGCAAAAACCCACAAAAACAGCGTTATAAACGCACTTCTAATCGTTTAAATACACGTAATTAACGCGTTTAAACGCTCATTTCATGTATTAATATGCGACCCTTCGCCAACTTTCGGCACTTTCCAGGCAGACAAACACGCTCTTTAGATCGTCTGAAAGGTTAAGTAAGTCGAAAATGACAACCTTTCAAGCCAACATTCGGCCCCCAATCGTAACCACTTAGGCGAACATTGCAGGTTGAAACAGAACCTCTCAGGCCATCCTTTTTCGGGCTTGGCCCCCGCAAAATGCGCCCTCGGCAGCAACGCGGTACAGTGGTCCAAGGAGGCAATCTCTCTTGGCAAACTCACGCCCCGCCAGCCGCGCCCAGGCAGGCAACAGAACTCGGCAGACTCACCGAAAGAGCCCTTCCGCCTCGCGCCGGCGCACCCGGCTCAGTTGGAAGGGCTGGCTGGTTCTCATGGCTGCATTTGCGGTTCTGGGCCTCTTCGGCTGGGCAGCGCTGGCGCGCCAACTGGCCCCAAAATCAAATACTTCGCTCACCCGCTTTGACGCCATCATCGTGCTCGGCGTCCCTGCGGACGATGACGGAAATCCCAGCCCCATTCAACTATCCCGAGTCACCGAGGCCGTACACGAATACGAGCGCGGCGTCGCTCCAAGGCTCATTCTTACCGGGGGAGCCGTTAAGAATGTTCACGTTGAAGCCGCAGTAATGGCGCGCATTGCCGAGGCCCAGGGAATTCCAGCGTCCGCCATTTCTGTCGAGGGAAAAGCCAGGGACACCATCCAGAACGCCTGCTACTCGGTTCGAATTATGGAGGGCCAGGGCTGGCACTCCGCAGAGGTGGTTTCGGACGCAAGTCACCTGCCGCGCGCGGGAATCATCTTCAGCCAGTTGCCGCTGGAGTGGAGCACCCATGCCGCTCCGCCGCTTGAACCTGCATCAAACCTGCATCCAATGCATGACACAGCATGGGAAACCCTGAAGACGCTGCGCTACCTCGTGTGGGCCCGCTGGAAAGAGCACTGCGAGCCGTAAGCGCATCGAATCCACATTCGAGACAAAGGCGAAGTTGCTTCGTCTAACCCGCAAGCCAGGGAGAATCTCGAACGGGCTGCGTTGTCGCCCATCGGCATGGTCCTGTAAGCTGTTGAGTGATGCGCCTTCAAGCAAGAATTCCAGTTTCCATAGTCGCCGTTGCCGCTCTGGCCTTGCTGGCCCAGGCCGGCGTGAGTCATGCTCAGACCCCGGCTGGTCAGAGTTCATCGAGCCAAAGTTCCTCTAGTCAAAGCTCGGCAGATCAGGTCGCGACGCCTCAGGGCGCACCGGACCAGACGCCGGTCGGCGGCAGATACATCTCCATCGACCCTCTGGCGCTCGTGCGCTACGACAACAGGTTCGATGTGTCGCTGGGCATGGCCTACGACCACATGAAGGCAGGGCCGAACCTGCTCCAGGGTTCCAACCTCGGCGGGCTCGACCTGAGCGGTTCAATGTGGTTCAGCAAGCACTGGGCCGTGGAGGCATCGGGCCGCGGCTACCTGGGCACGAGCGGCGCCGCGCCCAACGCTCCCTACAACATCAAGGGCCCGTTTGTGCAGGAGTACTTCTTCACGGCCGGCCCGGAGTGGCTCGGACCGCACAACAAGCATGGGGCAATCATGGCGCACGTCCTGGTAGGCGGCGTGGATGGAATGTTTGAGAAGGACCTGCTGGGCCAGTCGCCTTCCGTGGTCGGTTTCTACAACAATCAGCTTGCGTTGGCAGGCATCGTGGGCGGCCACTTTGACCTGAACCGCTCGGCGCACTGGGTTTTTCGCGTCACGCCCGACGCAGTGATTACCCGCTACGGCATCAATTACGGAAACAAGATTACACAGACCGATGTGAACTTCGCGATCTCAGTTGGGCTGCAATACAAATTCAAGAAGAAGCGGTAGAGCAGCGAGAGTTTACCGAGTTCGGGTGCTAATCTGCTGGTAACGCTAAGACCTTGTGCCGCATGAGCAAAGGCCCGCTTTGATTCAACTCGCTCTCTATTGGTTCGAAAGTCCCAGCTTACCGCTCGGTGGGCTTTCAGCGCACCTCAAATTCGCCCCATGACGCATGTCAGGCTCAAGAAGGCTGCTCCCGCGGCTTCGAAGGTTGAGGTTCGCAATCCGGTTAGCCGCTGAGAGTTCGGCTGAGTGCCTGACTGATGCGGCTGATAGACTGGCGTTAGACATCCAAAAAACAACCGAATGAAAAAATCGATGGGCTGCCAAGTCCATCTTGGTGTGGTATTCTCCACCGTTCAGTGACGACTGCGAAAAAGTATCGCAGCAAAATATTCTGTTCCGGATTGCGGCACTTTTTGGTTGGGGCGGAAGCAGCGGCAACAGTAGAAACAAAGGAAGGCTGGTTTTGACGGACATGAGAGATACTCTTGGCGTACTGCTTGCCGGCGGGGCAGGCGAGCGGCTTTTTCCGCTCACACGCGACCGGGCTAAGCCGGCCGTTCCGTTCGGCGGGCACTACCGGATCATCGACATTACGCTTTCCAATTGCATCAACTCCGGGCTGCGCAAGGTCTATGTCCTTACGCAGTACAAGGCGCTGTCGTTGAACCGGCACATCCGCGAGGGGTGGACGGGTATTGTGGCGCAGGAGTTGGGTGAGTTCTTTGAGCTGATGCCGCCGATGCAGCGAACGGGCGGAAACTGGTATATGGGCACGGCCGATGCCGTCTACCAGAACATTTACTCGATCGGTAGCGAGCAACCGAAACACGTAATTATTCTCTCGGGCGATCACATCTACAAGATGGACTATAGCCGGATGCTGGACCACCACAAGGAAACCAATGCGGAGGTCACGCTGGCAACGCTTCCCATAGCACCGGAGGACGTTTCGCGGTTCGGAGTAGTCGAAGTAGGAGGAACGGGCGAAGTGCTGGGCTTTCAGGAGAAGCCGGCGTCGACAACATTCAGGTCGCCGTTCAATGCGAATGCTGTGGATGCGTCGATGGGGATTTACATCTTCAATACGGAGACGCTGCTGAAGGCGCTGATTACGGATGCGGAGGACCCGGACTCGAAACACGACTTTGGGCATAACATTCTGCCCAAAATGCTGGGCCAGAAAAAGATGATGGCTTACAGCTTTGTGGACGAGAACAAGAAGCAGGCGCTCTACTGGCGCGATGTGGGCACGCTGGACGCCTACTACGACGCCAACATGGATCTCTGTTCGGTATCGCCTATCTTTAACCTCTACGACAAGACGTGGCCGATACGGACGCGGGTGCGGCAGTATCCGCCGGCGAAGTTTGTTTTCGGCGAGCCGGGGCGGTCGGGCATGGCGGTTAATTCGGTAATAACCGCCGGCGTGATTATCTCAGGCGCTTCGGTGTACAACTCCGTGCTTTCGCAGGATGTGAGGGTGAACTCTTACTCCGACGTGGACGCGAGCATTATTTTTTCGCACGTGAATATCGGGCGGCATTGCCGAATCCGGCGGGCGATCATTGATCGCGATGTGCATATACCGGAGGGCACCGTGATTGGGTACGATCCGGTGGAGGACAAGCGGCGGTACTTTGTGACGCCATCGGGGCTGACGATCGTTACGAGGGATACTTCGCTGTTCGAGAATCCAGTGGACCCGGAGTTTCTGGAGCGGTATTAGGGTGTGCTGTCACGAGCTGGGGACGCGTTGACTTTCCGGTTCAGCAGTGGGCGCATCGGCTGGGCTGCCAGAGCTGGAAGAGAGTGTGGGTGCGCCTCCCAACCTCTGCCCCGCCAGGCATGTGACCCGTCCCCAAAAAAAAACGAAGTCCGGACTTTTTGGCGAAGTTCCTGCGGTGCAACAGGATGCGGGGTGGCCGTCGCCGTAATGTCCTCTTGTGATTGAGGTTAAAGCTATAGTCCTCTTAGCAGAGGAGTTAGAGGCAGCGGACAGTGGTCAGCTCACCGTGGACAGTTGTCAGTTTCGAGCTTTGAGGCGCCGGCTTCTAACTTTCAGCTTCCGGTGAAGGATCACCTTGAAATGATTGTGCGCCAATTGGGGGAAATTATCGGCAAAGTTGGAGAGATTTTTTTTTGCGCTGTCCGGGACTCGGGGAAATTGGGGCTGCAGCGACGCCCGCTCCCGAACGCAAAAAGGAATCAGGGGTCAGTTTATCCGCTCCGTTGAAGGGTGGGGCAGAAGTTCTGGGAGGGACGGCGAGAGGAGATTTGAGGTGGGATGCGTGGGGCCTCGATGGCTGAGCAGCTTGCAGACAGCCTCGGGTCTTCAGTTCGATGATAGGCGACGGAACCAAGTGTGCAAATCTTGCGTATTAGCCCGGTATGCAATGTGTGGCTACATTAAGCTGGAGCGGGATGGGGCTGGGGACGCCGGGCGACCGAACCAGTGAAAATCGCTGGTCTTCCGGTGCGCCGGCGCGACCGTCCCGTCGTACTATGGAGGCGCCGGAGATTGCAGTCCGACGGACGCCCTCTTCCGGTGACTCACAGAGGATCGCTACCAGCCACCCAATGGACAAAGATCTTTCGATGGGGGCGCCGGGGCCTTCCCCCGCCACTTATCAGCCGCGTTTTCAGTTGCGCACGGAGGTGAGACCGCTGGACGTTGACTGGTCCCAAATTGTCCGCCGCTGCATGGATGGAGACTCCGGAGCGTGGGCGGAGATGGTTCGCACGCACCACAAGCGTGTTTATGGACTCTGCTACCGGTTCACGGGCAACGTGGCGGATGCGGAGGATATGACGCAGGATGTTTTTCTAAAAATCTACTCAAACCTGGCGAGCTTTGATGCGACGCGCGGCAGCCTGCAGGTGTGGATCACGACGATGACCCGCAATCTGCTGGTGGACAACTTCCGCCGTACGAAGAACCAGCGGGCGACCGGATCGCTTGACGACGGGTGGGAATCGGCGGAGGATTTGAAGCCGATTGACCGGCTGACGTCCAAGGGACCTTCACAGCATGAACAAGCGGCTCAAAAAGAGCTTTCGGCGATGGTGCAGAGCGCGCTGGCGCGGGTGTCGGTAGAGCTGCGCGAGGCTGTGATTTTAAGGGACTTGCAGGATATGGACTACAAGGAAATCGCCCAGGTGCTGGGCATACCCGAGGGGACCGTGAAGTCCCGCATCAGCAGAGGCCGCGCGGAACTTGCGCGACTGCTGGAACGTAATAAACGGGAGGTGATGTAACCATGACTGACCGCGCACACATTCCGAGTTCCCCAGCCTGCGGGCATTGGGAGACACTTTTGGCGGACGCGCTGGATGGGCTGTTGAGGCCCGAGGACGAGGCTACATTTGCCGAACACATGGCGAGTTGCCAAGCCTGCACGGCGCTGTTCGAAGAGGCGCGCAAGGGGCGGGAGTGGCTGGAGTTTCTGAGCCCTGAGCCAGAGGTGCCCACCGGACTACTGGATAAGATCCTTGCGCAAACCGGACCGGGACAAGTAGCGGGCTATGGACTTGTCGCGGGGGGCACGAATGCGCTGCCGATGGCTCCGGCATGGCAACGTCCCGGGTTCACAGGGCAGGTTCGGCGTTTCGCAGAGCCTCGGCTTTTGATGACGGCGGCGATGGCATTTTTCTCGATCGCGCTGACGCTGAACATCACCGGGGTGCGGTTGAGCAATCTGCGGCTGGCGAGCCTGCGGCCCACGGCGATCCGGTCCTTTATGGAGCGGCGCATTATGACGGCGTCGGTTCCGATTGTGCGGTATTACGACCATCTTCGATTTGTGTACGAGGTTGAGTCGAGGATGCGGGAACTGCGCCGTGACACGAACAGCGAAGGCACGGATAACGACCAGCAAAAGCAGAACGATGTGCCACCGGGGGAATCGAAACAGGCTCCGGGTCAGACGCCCGGGCACAAGGATGGGGGTTCCCGGATGGAGCCTCTTCTCCAGCAGTCGGGTAAACCGGTGACTGGACCGGGGCAGGACGATTCGGGTATTTATCTTGAAACATCGCTGAGGTTTGACGGAACATCCCGCGCAATCCGGCGGCTCCACAAAGGCACGACGGGAAATGAAGTACGGGAAGGGAGCACAGTATGGACTGCGTAAATCACACAGGCGTGAATGCGACGGCCTATTGCCAGAGCTGCGGGAAAGCACTCTGCGCAGGGTGCGTGCGCAACGCGGCCGGGGGACAGGTTCTTTGCGAGCCGTGCTGGACGGCGTGGCACAGCTATCAACAGCCATTTGCGAACCCGCATGCGGGAAGTCCGAATCCTTCGGTGGCCGCGGTGCTGGGCCTGATTCCGGGCGTGGGCGCGATGTACAACGGCCAGTTCATCAAGGGGCTGGTTCACGTGGTAATTTTCGCGGTCCTTGTAAGCGCGGCTCATCTTTACGGGATCTTCGGAATTTTTATTGCGGCGTGGATTGTTTACCAATCATTTGAGGCTTATCACACGGCGAAGGCGCGGCGGGATGGAATGCCGTTGCCGGATCCGCTGGGACTGAATGAAGTGGGCAACTGGTTCAACCCGGGAGCGCGGGGGCAGTACCCAGGTCAGCCGGGCGGCTGGGGATCGGGACAGGGGCCGATGGGACAAGGTCCGAGTGGGCAGAGCCCGCCGGATCCGAATCAGGGAGCGGCTGGGCCGGGCGTGGCAGGCGAGGGTTACCAGACTCCTTATCAGGGTACGTATCAGCAGGGTCCGTACCAGCAAGCGCAGCATCAACAGTCACCGTATCAGAATCCGTACCAGGGCCCGTACGCACCACCGGTTCCACCCGAGCCGCCTGTTCCACCGCCGCCACCGGCAGGATGGCGTCGCAAGGAGCCGATTGGGGCGATTGTTTTAATCGGACTTGGGCTGCTTTTCCTTTTGGGTCAGTTGGATATCTTCTCCGGCCGGCTGGTTGAGTTTACCTGGCCGGTGCTTTTGATCGGGCTGGGCGTTTGGTTGATCGTTCGCCGTCTTGGCGAATCGCAAGGAGGGTCAAAATGAACCGCTACATACTGATTCGCCGCCTGCGCGGCCCCGCACTGCTTTTGTTGATCGGCCTGGTTGCGCTGCTGCACTCGACGGGCGTTATCCATAGTTTCTGGCACTGGTTCTGGCCGTTTCTGTTCATCATGATGGGGCTGCTGCTGTTGGCGGAACGGGCGGCTCTGGCCGGGGGAGATGGTTATCCGGGCTGGCCCTACGGCGGAGGGCCTAATCCAAATCCGATGAATCCGGGCGCGGGAACGGGCGCGCCACCCTACGCAGATCCGGGGACGGCGATTGTTCCAACTGCGCCGCACGACTTTGGGAAGGGTCCTGAAGGAGGCCAGTCATGAGCAGCGTACCTCCGAATGTTCCTCCGGGCGGCGGAGCACCACCGCCTTATCCGCCGTACGATCCCAAGACTCAGTGGAAGGCTTATCGCGAGCAGCAAAAAGCTGCGTGGCGCGCTCAACGCGATGCCTGGAAGGCGCAGCGTTATTCCTACAAGACGGGTTACGGCGGCGTTTATACTCCGCGCGTTCCTTCGATCGTTGGCCCGGTCATCCTGATCACAGTTGGGGTGGTGGCCTTGCTGATTGTCAGCGGGCACGTTGCAGCGAGCCAGTTCTGGTCGTGGTATGGGCACTGGTGGCCATTGCTGCTGATATTGGCAGGACTTGGCCTGCTGGCGGAATGGGCGCTGGATTTGCGCCGGGAAACGCCGGTTCGACGCAGCGGCAGCTTTGTGGGACTCATTATTCTGCTGGCCTTTCTGGGGTTTGGGGCGGCTGGATGGAACCACATGGGCCCATGGTTCAACAACTGGGACAACGAAAACGGGGACTTCTTCAATTTTGGCATGCCTCAGCACGACAGCGACCAGCAGACGCAGAGCGCGCAGATTCCGGCCAACTCCGTGATCGATATTGAGATTCCGCGTGGAGATGTGAGCGTGACGGCTGGCGACGGACCGAATGTTGAAGTTCAGTCGCATGAGGTGGCTTACGCCAACTCGGACACGGATGCGAGGAAGATCTTCGATGCGGAAGCGACGCAGCTGAAGGTAAGCGGCAATGCAGTGCTGATCCAGTCAGAGAATCACGACAACGGGCGGGTGAACGTGACGGTGACCGTGCCCAAGAATGCAAGAGTGACAGTGAATGCGGGCAGGGGCGATGTGGCCGCGGCTGGACTGGGCGCGGGCCTGAGCGTGAGTGCGGGCCACGGGGATACGCACCTGAACGCGATAACAGGCGCTGTGCAGGTGCACTTGACGAACGACAAGCACGATTTTTCAGCACACCAGGTTGACGGCGATTTGACGGTGGATGGGGACAGCAACGATTTCACGGTCTCAGAGATCAAGGGGCGGGTTACGACGAGGGGCGACCTCTACGGAGAGGTGCATCTGGAAAACGTCGCCGGTCCAGTGAACATTCACACGTCGAGAACCGATTTGCAGGTGGCCGGGCTGCCGGGCGACCTGACGTTTGACTCGGACAATTTGCACGTGAATGAATCCAAGGGCCTGGTGCATGTTGTGACGCGGTCGAAGGATGTTGACTTGAGCCAGGTATACGGCGACAGCTACGTGGAGGATCGAGATGGAACCATCTCAATTGAGCCCGCCGGCGCGTATAACGTGGAGGCGAAGAACGACAAAGGCGATGTGGAACTGACGCTGCCGCCGAACGCATCGGGCACGGTGGATGGACACACACACAACGGAGATATTGTTACGGAGTTCGGCCTTGCGGTGAGCGGCGAAGAGGACAAGTCCGTGACGGGACGGATTGGATCCGGCAACTCGCGAATTGTTTTGAGCTCGAGCAATGGGGATATTCACATCAAGAAAGGTCCGGGATTCCCTGCGGCTCCGACGGTTGCCAATACGCCGGTTGCGCCGAATGCGCCGGCACCGCCCAATGCACGTCACTTGAAGGCGCCCAAGGCGCTGCCACCTCAACCTGTTACACAGTAAAAACAGACTCACCCTGAATTAACGGTTTCAGGCGCGGGAGGATTTCTTCCGCGCCTTTTTTTTGTTGCAGACGTTTGCTCTTGAGGCGCGTTAGAGCAGATTCGGAAATGGTGTAGACCGAAGGACTTTCCCTCAGGGGCTAAAGCCCGTTGATTTTATTGGTGTTTAGCGGCACGGCGGAAGCCGTGCCCTTTCAAAACCGGTCTACGGCAAATGCGAAAAAGCGTCAGACGGCGATGCGGGGGACGCGGGCGGCGATGCGGGTGAAGACTTCCCAGGGGATGGTGCCGGTGGCATCGGCGTGGTCGTAGGCGGAGATGGTCTGAGAGCCTTGCGTGCCGACGATGACGACTTCGTTGCCGGGTTCGACGCCGGGGATTTCGGTGACGTCGAGCATGGCGTGGTCCATGCTGATGCGGCCGACGAGGGGAGCGCGTTCGCCTCGGACGAGGAGGCTGAAGCGGTTGCCGAGACTGCGGTCGAGTCCGTCGGCGTAGCCTGCGGGAACCAACGCGAGACGCATGGGTTCAGTGGCGACGAAGGTTCCGTTGTAGCCGACTACGGCGCCGGCGGGGATGGTACGGACGCTCATGACGGCGGTTTTCCAGGTGAGGACGGGCTGGAGGTGAGTGCGGACGGTCGCGAGCGACGGCGGCTCGCCGGAATCGAATGGTGGGATGAAGCGGGTAGTGACGCCGTAGAGGGCGAGTCCGGGGCGCAGCATGGCTTTCATGCCGTGGCGGGCGGCGAGATCGATGATGGGGTGGTCCGCTGCGGCGACTAGCGTGGGCGAGCTGCCGACGCTGAGCCAGTCGGGATAAAGGCCAGCGGCTTCGATGCGCGCCAGGGCCTGCTGGAGTTCGGCAAGCTGGGATTGGGTGGCGACGCCGTCGGCTTCATCGGCGGCGTAGAGGTGGGTCATGATGCCTTCGAGCCGGAGGGGCGAGTCGGGCCCAAAGCGGGCCAGGAGCGGGGCAAGGTCGTCGAGGCCCGCGCCCTGACGGCTCATGCCGGTATCGATTTCAAGATGAACAGGAAGGGTGCCGGCGCGGAGACCAGCGGCGTGTGCGGCGGATTCAAGATTGTCGATTTGCTCGGGTTCCCAAACGACGGCCGTGAGGCAGTGCTGAACGACTGCTGCGCCTTGACCGGGAAAGACGCCGGCCATGACCATGATGCGCGCGTCAGGACACAGAGAGCGCGCGGCGACGCCTTCTTCAACGCTGGTGACGCCGATCCAGCGAGCGCCAGCGCGCACGACGGCTGGAGCGCAGAGAGCGAGCGAGTGGCCGTAGGAGTCGGCTTTGACGACGGCGAGGAGTTCTACGCCGGGAGCGGCCAGGCCCTGAAGAAAGCGGAAGTTGTGTTCGAGGGCGCTGGTGCGAATTTCAACCCAGCAGGGGCGCATTTGCATCTGGATATCCTGTATTCAAGTTTACGGCATTGGCGGGGGCAGAATTGAGACGCCGAATCTCTAACGATGGGCGGGGTGGGTTCGGATAGACTTGGCACTAAACGCGAAGCGGAGGTCAAGGGAATGGCGGATTGGAAGTTGGTGCAGAGAGATCCATCGGAGGCGCTGGCGAAGCTGCACTTTTTCTCGGTGACAAAGAAACATGCGTCCGGGGAGATTGAAGCGCGGATCACGATCAAGGAATTTGCGACTCCGAAGATGAGCGAGATGCAGTTTCTTGCCCAGGCGGATATTCAGTTGAACCAGAAGACGATGAAGTTTCATCCGTGCGGATGGAGCGAAACGCTGATGGGGGCGCTGGCGGAGTGCATGCGGAATTTGCGCAAATTCGATTTTGAAGAAGATGCGGAGCCTTGCGCGCCACCGGCGGAGTGAAGGAATTTTTTGCTGAGAAGGCTGGCTGGCGACAGATATCAGCGCAGCAGGGCGAAGGCGACGATGGTTTCGCCTTGCGCGGGGAGTTGGTTGAGGAGATTCTGCTCGAGTTCGTGAGGAACGGGCATCTCGCAGGCGGCGATTTGAGCGGTGGTTGCGCCGGCAAAGCATAGTTCGCAGTGACCGAGGGCGGTAGAGTCTTCGGCGTCGGGGTCCATACGAACGGGTGGGCCAAAGACGCGGCAGGTGATTGGGCGCCACTCGTAGATGTCGCAGAGGCCGGTGTCGAGGTCAAGAGCGGGACAGGGCTCCTCATTGACGTAGTCTTCGAAACGGTCGCGATCTGCCTCGGTGTCGCCGAGACGGCCTGATTGCGGATCGCCGGGAAAGTTGGGGCCGTGCTTGCCAATCCATGTTCTTGCGCGGCGTTCAAGGCTGGCGGCGAGATTTGGGTTTTCGGCGTGCAGTGTCTTCATGCCGGCGGCTAGACGTTGGGCATCGAGCTCGTTGATGGCGAATGTGCCGTGGCAGCATTGCGTGCAGCCAGGGCGGCAGACTAGCCAGTGGCCGGCGCGGCGGGCCGCATCGGCTAAGGCCGCGTCGATGATTTGCACGAGTTGGTTGTCGCCATTCGGCAGGCCCATGCGGGCAAGGATACCGGATGAGATGGTGTGCGTGCCGACAGACCTCGAGCTGGCGACTTTCATCACGGGGTTGAGGATGCGGAAGACCGCTGGGGCGGGTCGGGCAGGACAACGCTCGAGGCTCACGGTGTTTCGCGTTTACCAGAGGCCGATGATGAGCAGGATAGCGTAGAGGGAGGACAGGGCCAGCGCCTGCTGGCCGACGGACTTGAGCGGGAGTTGGAGTGCCGCGGCGTCGCGTTGGCGATGGAGATCGTAGGCGTAGCCGAGAGCAGCCAGCACAAGTGCGAGCGCGATGAAGCCACGGTGGAAGACGATGGCTGCAACTGCAACGCAGACCAGGACAAAAAGTGAGATTTGGGCGGCGCGACGGTAATTCTCGCGGGCGGGCGCGGTGGTGCGTAGGGCGATACGGGCGTCGAGACGGGCGTGGACGACGAGGATTCCCGCTGTGGCTTGCAAGGCGAGCAGGGGCCAGAGCGCCCAGCACCAGGGAGCGATGGTTCCGGTAGCGGAGAGCGAAGTGGCCAGGGAACTGGATGTGAGAGCGAAGGCGCTGACGATTTGGAAGAGAGTTGAGCGCTGGCGGTTTTTGACGTTGATGGCGATGGCCAGGACGGAGAAGATACCGACGCCGAGGCCGAGGGACACTGTCGCAGTGAGCGGGCCAGACGGCGAGGAGCACAAGTCCGCTAAGGCAGAGGAGGATAGACCAGCCAGCGAACCAACGAATGGCTGCAGAGGTCTCTGGGCGCCATTGCTTCCAGACGAAGCGCTGACGGGCGAGCACCACCATGGGGTCTTTGGCGGCGAGGGCGGCGAAGGCGGCGATGAGGGTGGCGAGCTCGGCCCAGCGCCAGGATCGCGACAGGATCGCGGTACAGACGATCGGGGTAAACAGCATTGCCGTCGCGCCATGTTCACGAGGGAGGAACCAGGTGCTCTGTTTTGCCTGGCGAGCGTTGCCCACGATTACCGATTCGGCTCCCATATGGCACCCCCAAAAACTGACTGACACAGGCAACTCTCGCACAAGAAGACGGCGTGTGCTGTGACTTAAGTCCTATTGCGGGAGAATTCTGGCGCGTAGGGTGGAACTCAGAAGGATGCCATGTCGACTTTATCGCCATTCCAGGCAGAGGTTTCATCGAGCGCCAAGTTACCGGCTAAAAAGAAGAAAACCCTGGTTCGCCGAGTTGCGCCCGATCGCTCGCAACAGGTTCGGCGGGCGGTGCAGTTTGCTTTTCTTTTTCTGAACGCAGCGATTGGCGTGCAGTTTATTTTGTGGGTGAGGTACTTTGAGAGCGGCGGCATGGCGCGCTATTTTGGGCGGCCCGCGGGCGTGGATGGTTGGCTGCCGATTGCGGGACTGATGAACCTGAGGTACTTTCTGGCGGTGGGGCGGATTCCGACGATTCATCCGTCGGCGATGGTTCTGCTGTGCGTATTTCTGCTGGCGAGCGTGCTGGTGAAGAAGGCGTTTTGCTCGTGGCTGTGCCCGGTGGGGACGGTCTCAGAGTATCTGTGGAAGCTGGGCCGCAAGGTGTTCAAGCGGAACCTGGTTTTGCCGAAGTGGATGGACGTGCCACTACGCGGACTGAAGTATCTTCTGCTTGCATTCTTTGTCTACATTGTGTTCACGATGCCGGCGATGGCTCTTGGGGATTTTCTGGCATCGCCGTTCGGCATTGTTGCCGATGTGAAGATGCTGAACTTCTTCCGGTACATGGGCACCGTGGGCATGATGGTGGTTCTGGTGCTGGTGGCGCTGTCGGTGGTGGTCAAGAATTTCTGGTGCCGGTTTCTTTGCCCGTATGGCGCGCTGATGGGGATTGTTTCGGCGTTGAGCCCGGTGAAGATTCGTCGCGATGCGGAGGCGTGCATCGACTGCGGAAAATGCAACAAGGCGTGCCCTTCGCAACTGCCGGTTGACAGGCTGGTGCAGATCCGGTCAGTGGAGTGTACGGGGTGCATGGAGTGCATTGCGGTGTGTCCTGCGGAGAATGCCTTGCAGATGGCGCTGGTGCCGCGGAAGGCAGACGCGGCGGCGGCGCGGTGGCGAGGGCGCGTGCTGCGGCCGCGGATGATTGCGGCGGTGCTGGCGATTGTGTTCTTTGGATTGATCGGTGCGGCCCGTCTCAGCGGGCATTGGCGGACGAACGTCTCACGTGAGGTTTACATGCAGCTTGTGCCGAACGCGGAGAACATCGACCACTGAGGTCTCCTAAGGCGCTGCCGTGAGGAGCGCGCTGAGGCCAGGCTTGTCTTTGACGATGATCTGGCGGGCGTCTACGTCGAGAAGGCCTTCAGCCTGCAGGCGCATGAGATTGCGCGAGACGAGTTCGCGTACGGTGCCGAGCTGGCTGGCGAGTTCCTGATGACTAACCGGCAGATGAAATTCAATTCCCTGGGGAGTTTGCTTGCCTTCGGCTTCGGCGAGACGGAGGAGCAACGCGATGAGGCGCTGGCGAATGGTGGTGAAGGAAAGCTCCTCGATGATGCCGACGAGACGGCGCAGGCGCGCGCCAACGACGGCCAGCATTTTGAGTGCGACCTCGGGGTGTTCCATGCAGAACGCTTGAAAATCGTTGCGCGAGATGAAGGCGATCTCGGTATCTTCAATCGCGATGGCAGAGGCGGGGAAACGGCCACCGTCGAAGACCGGGAGCTCGGCTATGGACTCGCCGGCCTTGTTGATGGCGAGAACCTGCTCGCGGCCGTTGACCGAGGTTTTGAAGATGCGGACCTTGCCGCGCGCGATGATATGGAGGCCGTGGCAGGTTTCGTCTTCAGAGAACAGCAACTGGCCGGCAGCGAAGTGTTTGCGCACGGTGCGGGCCGCGAGCAATTGAAACTCCGCGCGCGACAGGCTTGAGAGCAGGGCTGTTTGCTCGAGGACGGTGACGAGATCTGTGCGGGGAAGATCGGTGGGGGCAGGCGCCATGGGGAAAAGTCTATCGCAATGGCTTAACGGCTGGCCGCAGATTTGTTTTTGAGGAAGTGACTAAAGTCGCTGTGAAGAGTGCGCTGCGACTCTAAGGTGAGTGCAGGAGAAGATTATGACCAACCTTACAAAGACCGTTCGCGAGATTGCCCTGGAACAACCGCATTCCATCCGTGTGTTCGAGCGGTTTGGCATTGACTATTGTTGCGGGGGGCGGAAGCCGCTTGGGGAAGCTTGTGCCGAAAGGCAGGTTGCGGTGGACGAAGTTTTGGCGGCACTGGAAGCGGCGGCGGACAGCAACGCGCTGTTGCCGGTTGACTGGTCGCGGGCCACGCTGGGAAAACTGATTGGCCATATTGTGGCGACGCATCACGCGTACGTGAAGAGCGAGCTGCCGCGGCTCGCGGTACTGGCGCAGAAGGTTGTGAACCGGCATGGGAGTACGCAGGCGCATCTGCCGGCGATGCAGAGTCTGCTGGTGTTGCTGGACGACGAACTGATTCATCACCTTGGGAAAGAAGAGCATGTTCTGTTTCCCTACATCGAAAAGCTGGAGGGGGCGCAGATCGCGGGCGGGGCGCACCCGGAGGCATGTTTCGGAACGATTGAGAGCCCGATCGCGATGATGATGAGCGAACACGATGCAGCGGGTGCAATGGTGGCGGAGCTTCGCAGGCTGAGCGACAACTACACGACGCCGGTGGGCGCATGCCCGACTTATCTGGCCTACTATAGCGGGCTGAAGGAGTTTGAACAGGACCTGCATCAGCACATTCACCTGGAGAACAATATTCTGTTTCCGCGAGCGATTGCGATGGAGAAGGCGGGAGTTGGAGATAGCTGCGTGAGTGCCTGATCGATATTGGGGCTTGGCCGGACGGGAGAGGACCGGGGTCTATGTATAGTAGTGGTTGAGCGAAAAGACGGGGGTGCTGGAGGAGATCTGATTGCAGCGTTAAGGCGTTGGAGGCTCTGGAGGCAAACGACATTCCTGATACGAGTTCCATTGGGCGCGACAGGATGGAACGCGTAAGACGCCTTCGCCGGAGGTCCACTCTATTTTATGATCGGGCGGGAAAGCGCGACCTCGAGTGTCCAATCTGCGAGCAAAGAGCGGCCCCTTGTTCTGGGGAGCCCCTCGGTTCATCTTGATGCTCTGCGCGGGTTTGCGGCATTTTCTGTTTTGCTTAACCATTGGCGCGACGCTTTTTTTCTGGACTACCGAGATATTGCGGGACATAACCCGCTGGTTGCCGGCTTTTACCTGATGGCCGGTCTGGGTCATCAATGGGTCATTGTGTTTTTTGTGATGAGCGGGTACCTGGTTGGGGGCAGTGTTGTGCGTTCAGTGAGCTCGGGCCGCTGGTCGTGGCGGGGTTATCTGCTGACTCGCCTGACTCGGCTCTACATTGTGCTGTTGCCCGCGCTGATGCTGGGAGGAGCAATCGATTGGGCCGGGATCCACGAGGCGGGCACAGAGAGTGTCTATAGCGGCCAATCTGGCATGCACTCGCTGGGCTACGATGTTCAAACGCACTTGCAAGCGCCGACATTTATGGGAAACAGCCTGTTCCTGCAGACGATTGCACTGCCGGGCACGGGCGGTCACCGGGTGTTGACGTTTGGATCGAATGCCCCTTTGTGGAGTTTGAGCAACGAGTTCTGGTACTACCTGGCGTTTCCTCTGCTGGTTCTTTTGCTGGTGCGCGCCGGGCGTTGGTGGGAACGTGCGGCCTACGGACTGGTGCTTTTGTTGTGGGGATGGTTCGTGGGCTCGTCCATTGCGTTACTCGGCATTCCCTGGCTGATGGGAGTGATGATTCTCTACCTCCCCGCCTTCCCGGCACGACGGCCCTGGACGCGCGGGCTGGCGATTGTTGCGGCGCTGGCGCTGCTGGGCGGTGGATTGACACTGGTGAGAATCTGGCAATCTCGAATTCCAGGAGACAGCATGGAATCCCAAATTGCCGACGTGCTGCTCGGGTTCGTTGTAATGCTGCTTATCTGGGTTACGCTGCACTGCGCGACGGCGCCGCTTCCCGCGTTCTATGTACGTTTGGCGCAAAGAGCTGCGCGCAGTTCCTACACGCTCTACCTGGTTCATCTGCCGCTGGTTGTGTTTCTGAAGGCCTCTCTGCATTTGCCCCGAATGGCGCCGAGCTGGCATACAGGCCTGGTGAGCGTGGGAATTCTGCTGGTGGTTGTTGTTTATGCGCAGCTCGTATTCGAGATTTTCGAGAAGAACACGGCGCGAGTGCGCAACTGGATGAAGCCGTATGTGATGGGTGGCAAGGCGGCTTGAAGCGCGATCTACCGGCTGGACTCAGTCGAGTTTGCGGTCCCAGGCTTCCAGAACTCTCTTGAATTCGAGCATGAACCTGCCGGAGTCGGCGCCGTCGATGAGGCGGTGGTCGAAGCCAAGGCAATACATCTGGACGGAGCGGATGGCGATGGTGTCGTTGCCTTCGGCGTCGGAGAGGACGACGGGCTCTTTGCGGAGACCGCCGATGGCGAGAATGGCGGACTCGGGCTGGTTGATGATGGGGGTGCCGAACTCGCCGCCGAAGACGCCGGCGTTGGTGAGGGTGAAGGTAGAGCCGGTGATCTCTTCAGGCAGGAGCTTTTTGGTGCGGGCACGGAGGGCGAGGTCGGCGAGGGTGCGGGCCAGATCGACGAAGCTGCGCTGCTCGGCCTGACGGATGACGGGCACGATGAGCCCCCACTCGAGGGCAACGGCTATGCCGAGATGGACGTTCTGGTGGTATTGGATGGACGTGTCGATGAGCGAGGCGTTGACGATGGGGAAGCGGCGCAGGGCTTCAATGGCGGCCGTGGCGATGAAGGGCATGTAAGTGAGGTTGAAGCCGTTGCGCTGCTGGAAGGCGGCTTTCTCGCGCTCGCGGAGGCGGACGATGCGGGTCATGTCCACCTTGTAGACGGTGTGCACGTGGGGGCTGATGCGGACGCTCTCAACCATGCGCTGTGCAATGATGGCGCGCATTTTGGTCATGGGGACGAGGTCGCCGGAGAGCGGCGGCGGGGGCGGTTGAGGCGCGGATGGGGCGGCGGAGTTTCCGGGGCCATATTGACTGAGGTGGCGGAGCGCGTCTTCTTTGGTGATGCGGCCGTTGGAGCCGGTGCCTGGGATTCGGTTCAGGTCGAGCTTGTTTTCCTTGGCGATGCGGCGCACGAGGGGCGAGGAACGGATGGGGCGAGAGGCGTGGACTGCGGGCGCGGGGATTGAAGCGGCGTTCTCGTGGGCTGGGGCTGCGGATTCGACGGGCTTGGTGCTTGCTGCGTGTGTTGCAGCGCCGATGACGCCACCGATGACGGCGACAACGGTATTGATTTCGACGGTTGCGCCCTCAGGGACTTTGATTTCGGTGAGGGTGCCGGCGATGGGCGCGGGAATCTCCGCGTCGACCTTGTCGGTGGAGATTTCGAAGAGGGGCTCATCTTTTTCGACATGGTCGCCGACTTTGCGGAGCCACTTGGTAATGGTGCCTTCGACGATGGACTCACCCATCTGAGGCATGACGATGTCGGTGGCATGCGGCGAGGATTTGGCGCTGGGCGCGGAGCTGCCGATGATGGCGACAACGGTGTTGATGCCGACGGTGGCGCCTTCGGGAATCTTGATTTCGGTGAGTATGCCGGCAACGGGGGAGGGGATTTCGGCGTCGACCTTGTCTGTGGAGATCTCGAAGAGGGGCTCGTCTTTTTCGACGCGGTCGCCGGGCTTCTTGAGCCATTTGGTAATGGTGCCTTCAACGATCGACTCGCCCATCTGGGGCATGATTACGTCGGTTGGCATGAGTCCTTCTCTCCGCGCTGCGTTTATGGGCGGTTCCTGCCGGATTATAAATCGCTCCGGGTAAGAGAGTGGGCGGGAAAGCGGGGAAAGCGGCGGATGGCGGGCTAAGCTCAGGCGGGGATGGGGCGTTCTTTTGTGTGCGCGAGACGCTCGACTTCAGGTGGAACGCTGAGAGGGATGTCCTGTGCAGGGAAGGTTGGGGGCGGCGCGGCGGCGGCCTGGGCTCGGAGGGCGGCGAGGCTTTGAACGGCAAGGATCTGCTGGTTGAAGACGAGACCGAACTGGCGGGCTGCTTCGTGGGCTATGGCTTCAAGACTGGGCAAGGCTTCGACTGTGTTTGCGGTGGACGATGGGGCTTGGCCGGCGAGGATTTCGTTTTTCAGGCTGGTGACGGGGCGGTTGGTGATTCCGCAGGGGTTGATGAGGGCAAAGTCGCCGAGGTGGGTGGTTATGTTAAAGGCGAAACCGTGGGAGGTGATGCCGCGGGAGACGTGAATGCCGATGGCGCCGATCTTGCGTTCGCCGTTCGGATGGTCTTTATCCATCGAGGCACAGATCTTGTCCAGAGGGTTGCCGGGTGCAGGGCACCAGACGCCGGTGAGACCGCAGATGCGGGCTGCGGGAACGCCGTAGACTCCGCAGAGACGGATGAGGGCTTCTTCCATGAGGCGGACAAAGTCTACGGGACCGAGTCGGGTGGCGCTGCCGGGGTTACGGAGGCTGCGGAGATCGAAGATGGGGTAGCCGACAAGCTGGCCGGGGCCGTGGTAGGTGACGTCGCCGCCGCGGTTGATTTCGTGGAGCGTGACGCCGCGGCTGGCCAGGAGCTGGTCGGAGGCGAGGATGTTGGAGCGGTTGGCGTTGCGGCCGAGCGTGAGAACGGGTGGGTGTTCGAGGAGGAGCAGGATGTTGTCGACGCGGCCCTGGAGACGGAGTTCGACCAACTCCGCCTGGAGACGGAGAGCTTCGATGTAGGCAACGCGGCCGAGATAGAGGTACTGAATCATGGCTGCTTTTATTGTAATGAGCCAGCCGGAAGGTGGTTTTATCCCTTCCCACCCATTCCCGCAAAAGATGCGGAAATGGATGGGGCACAGAGCGATTTCGACGGAAGCGGAGCTATTTTGATGGGTCGACGAGGGCCTGATAGACGAGGGCGTGGGTGCGATAGAGCAGCGAGTGATTATCGGGGCTGGAGCGGCGCTGGATCATGCCGACGAAGACGAGATCGTTGGTGGGATCGACCCAGAACCAGGTACCGGCGGCGCCATCCCAGAAGAAGGTTCCCTTGCCGTCGGGCAGGTTGGCGTCGGGGGGATTGAAGACGACGGCGCAATCGTATCCGTAGCCGAAACCGGGACGCATGATGTGCCGGCCGATGCCGAATTTTCCGTTGAGGAGTTCGTCGGGAAGATGGTTGGAGGTCATCAGCTTGACGGTGGCCGGGGCGAGAATGCGGGTTCCATCGAGTTGGCCTTGGTTGAGGAGCATTGAGGCGAAGCGGTAATAGTCCTCGGGGGTGGAAACGAGGCCGCCTCCACCGGAGGCTGCAGCGGTTGGCTGGGCATCGTAGTCGGTCGGAATGCCGTTGGCAGTGGGCTCGGCGACGAGTTCGCCTTTTTCCTCGTGGTAGCCGGCGGCAAAGCGGTTGCGCTTGTCGGCGGGAACGTAGAAGCCGGCGTCTTTCATGCCGAGCGGGGCGAAGATGTGGTCGCGGTCGAAGTCGGGGAGCGATTGGCCGGTGAGCTTTTCGACAATGTAGCCCTGGATGTCCATGGACATGCTGTAGGTCCATCCGTGACCGGGCTGATAGAGGAGGGGAATCTTGGCCAGGCGGTCGATCATCTCCTGGAGGTTCTTTACGTTGCCAGTGCCGGGCTTGAGTTCGCCGTACATGCGGTCGACGGGCGTGTCGGCGTTGCCATAGGTGAATCCGGCTGTATGGGTCATGAGCTCGCGCATGGTGGGCGCGTGGTCAGGTTCGGCGAGGAGCATTTTGCCGGTGGAGTCGAAGCCGTTGAAGACTTTGAGGTTGGCGAATTCGGGGATGAACTTCGAAATGGGGTCGGACGGAAGCCACTTGCCTTCTTCGTAAAGGATCATCATGGCGACACCGGTGACGGGCTTGGTCATGGAGTAGTCGCGGAAAATGGTGTCTTTGGTCATGGGGGAAGAGGTGGCCAGGTCGCGAACGCCGTAGGTGCGGTAGTCGACGATTTTGCCGTGGCGGGCGAGGATGGTGACGGCTCCGGCGAGCTGCTTGTTGTTGATCTCGTCCTGAATGGCGGCGTTGAGTCGCTCAAGGCGCTGGGCGGAGAAGCCGACGGACTCGGGTGGGACGGGGGTCATGTCGACGGCGGGAGCGGCTTGCTGGGCGTAGGCGGGAGCATTGAAGTTAACGAGGATGGCGGCAAGAATGATGACGACTGCGGATGACAACGGAGATTTCATGGGAATCCTCTTTGGGCACTGCGTGGGGCAGGCGGCCAGGTACGGCAATCTTTATATCAAATTGGACGCGCCTTCGTTCGAAAGTGAGTCCTGGCGATCTGGAAGTTGGCTAGAATAGAGGCAGACCAGGGAGTGAGACGGAGATGCGACCTTCGGAGACGCTGCAGCAGCACCGGGAGACCATTCGCCAGCTTGTGATGCAGGCGGGGATGGCGAACCCGCGCGTGTTCGGAAGCGTGGTTCGCGGCGAAGACCGCGAGGATAGCGACCTCGATATCCTTGTCGATCCAGCTCCGAGAACCAGTCTGCTGGACGTGGTTCGCCTACAACGAATGATCGGGACTCTCCTTGAGGTGCGAGTGGACCTCCTGACACCGGGAGACTTGCCACCAAAGTTTCGCGACCGCGTAGTTTCCGAGGCTTTGCCGTTGTGATGTCTGAAATCAGGAAATCCGATTTGCGCGCGCCGGATTATTTGGGCCATATGGTCCAGGCATGTGACAGAATTCTGCAATACACCTCGGAGATAACGCACGATCGATTCATGGCGGATTCGATGGTCCAGGACGCTGTACTGCGGAACATTGAGATTCTAGGCGAAGCAACCAGAAACCTTCTAGAGTGCTTGCCAGATCTGCAAACCACCTATCCCGACGTTCCCTGGATCGACATTTATGGGATGCGGAACCGAGTTACGCACGGCTACTTTTTCATCAACCTCGAGCTCGTTTGGACGGTTGCGGTTGGGAATATTCCAGAACTGCGGAAACAGATCGCGACGGTGCTTGGGGAATTGCAAGAGGAGGGGTAACGATGGAAGGCCAAGGGCAGGAAGAAACAAATGGCCGAACTGAGCCGAAATTGCTTTACCACTACACAGATCAAAAAGGGCTGCTTGGAATTATCGAAAACAAGTGTATCTGGGCAACGCACCTCCGGTATCTGAACGATACGAGCGAGGGGAGAATCGTCTTCCGCGTTGTTTTGGATGAGTTGAATAGCCGAGTCAATTCAGACGCTATGATGGTTTCTTTTGGAATGCAGCCCTTGAAACGCTCGGGGAAGCTTGAATGCGAAGACGAGGAAATATTCAGCCAAGGTTTGGCAATGTCATCGTGGGTCACTTCACAGGATGTTTTTGTTACTTCCTTTTCTGCGAAAGGAAACCTCCTGAGCCAGTGGAGGGCCTATTCAGGTGGGTCTGGAGGATACAGCGTCGGGTTTTTACGAAGCTATCTTTGCGCTACAGGAGCGCATTTCTTGCTTGATCGACCTGGACGTTTCTACGGTGACTACAGCCCGTTAATTAGCTGCAGATATCACGATGAAACAGAAGAGAAATGTCTACGAGCAGATGTAGAAAATCTTGTCACTTCGTTTATAACTGAAGCAACCTCAGCGAAACAATCTGTTTCAGGAGTTTCGGGAATAGAAGGCTTCAACACGCCAGGTGCGATCGCACTAAAATACTTCCTCCCACTTGGCACACGTTCTGCGATCACGAAGGACGAGGCATTCCGTGAGGAAGCCGAATGGAGATTAGCTTTTCACCTAAACCGGAGCGATGCTCATTCCGGCCTCGAATTTAGGCCTGGACGCTCAATGCTTACCCCGTACTTTAGTGTTCCGCTGGAATGGCAGGACCAGCCAATCGAAATCAAAGAAATCATCGTGGGTCCGTGCCCTCACCGAGACGAAGCGATGAACTCCGTTCAGATGCTGCTAAAGAGGGAAGGCATTCAGGGCGTTGAGGTAAAGGACTCCAAAATCCCCTACCGCAACTGGTAAACCCGCTTTCGGGGTAGACTAGGGACTGGCAGGAGGACTGGGCGGTCGCTGCCGGATTCCGCTAACGCGGGTTCCGGGGGAGGAAAGTCCGAACTCCGCAGGGTAGTGTGCCGGATAACGTCCGGGACGTGGGCTTGAAGGCTCATGGACGGCAAGTGCCACAGAAAAGAAACCGCCTCGGCTACCCCTCTCGCCCTCGGGCTGGAGGGCGACCCTGGAACCGCAATACCCGAGTTTGTCCGGCTTGCCGGGTTGCGCTCGCCGTTGCGAGAACTCCAGCGCCGGGGTAAGGGTGAAAAGGTGCGGTAAGAGCGCACCGCTCCGGCAGTAATGCCGGAGGCAGGGTAAACCCCACACGGAGCAAGACCAAATAGGGAGGGAAGCGGGAGCCAAGAGCCAGGCTCCAGCTACGCATCGGCCCGATGCGGCAAGGCGGCTCTTTGCAATTGCCGAAACCTCCGGGTAGGTCGCTGATGAGTGTCCGCGGCAACGCGGCGCCTAGAGGAATGACCGCACACGACAGAATTCGGCTTACAGGTCCTTTTGCCGAAGACATGAGCCCCGGCCGGGAAGTTCCCGGCCGGGGCTCACCAATTTTGGGAGGGGTTAGCGGAGTCGGTGGTGCTGCGCACCTGTTAGCAGAGTTAGCCTCTCTCCGTTACGATCAAAAGCATGTTGAGAGTGAAGCTGTTGGAGGCGGGGGCGCGGGCGCCGGTGGTGGCGCATCCGGGCGAGGATTTGGGGTATGACGTGTTTGCGCTGGAAACAACGGCGCTGCAGGTGCGGGCGACGGTGAGGGTGCGGACGGGGATTGCGGTCGAGGCGAGGGATCCGGTGACTGGAGCGGCGCTGGGACTGCTGGTGCGGGACCGATCGTCGATGGCTGCGAGGGGAATTGCGACGACGGGCGGCGTGATCGATGCGGGCTACCGGGGCGAGATTCTGGTGCTTATGACGAACCTGGGCGAGACGGCGGTGGAGCTGAAGGCCGGGGAGAAAATTGCGCAGATGATTCCTGTTCCGGTGCTGACGGGGACGGTGGTAGAGGTGGAAAGCCTGGAGGATTCGGCGCGGGCGGGAAAAGGGTTTGGCAGCTCGGGGAATTGACGCGATTTCGCGCCTGCGTGGGGATGGGTGGACCTGTTGCCCCGCCCCCGCGGTGAGAAGAAGCCGCAAGGGTGGGACGAGAGAGGCTTAGGCGATCGACCGATTTCGGGTCTGGGGTTTGGCCTGACGGATTAGGGAAGGCCGAGGCCGTCGTTCTTGTGGTAGTTGGGGTAGGGCGGAATGGGAATGGCCGGGACGGGATGGGCCTTGAGCTCGTCGAGCACCAGCTTCACGCCGGTTTCGAGTTGCCGGTCGTGACCTTCCGCGACATCCTTGGGCAGCTCTTCGACGGGAACGTCCGGGGCGATACCGTGGTTTTCGACTTCCCACTCACCATTGAGGCCGTAGATTGCGTAACGGGGGGCATTGACGCGGCCACCGTCAAGCAAAACAGGATAGCCGCCAATGCCCACGAGGCCGCCCCAGGTGCGGGTGCCGACCAGTTTGCCGATGCCGGCCTTGCGGAAGTACCAGGGCATGGCGTCTCCGCCAGAGCCGGATTCCATATTGATGAGCATGACCTTGGGGCCGAAGATGGCGCCAATTGGGTCGTGGATGGGCTTTCCGTCGCGCTCAACGGCGCCGGAGAGCGGTTGACGCTTGAGCACATCGACGACGTAATCGGCGATAAGGCCCCCTTCGTTGTAGCGTTCGTCGAGCACCAGGGCCTGCTTGTCGAGCTGCGAGTAGAAGTAGCGGTTGAAGCTGTCGTAGCCGGAGCCGCCGGTGTTGGGCATGTAGACGTAGGCTACTTTTCCGCCGGAGAGCTCACTGACCTTGCGCTGGTTCCTCTGAACCCAGTCGATATTGCGCAGTCCATCTTCGTCGGGGATGGGGACTACGGTGACATCGCGAGCATCTTTGCCGTCGGGGTTTGGCCCGACACGGAGCAGCGTCTGCTGGCCGGCGGTTCCGTCAAAGAATTGATAGAGGTTGTCGTCAGCGTGCAATTCGCGGCCGTTGACGGCGAACAGGTATTCGCCCTCTCTGACATAAACTCCGGGGAGGGTTAGAGGCGAGGCGAGACCGGGAGCCCAGTTTTGTCCGCCCAGAATTCTGTCGATGCGGTAGCGGCCGTTCTCAATCTTGTAGTCGGCGCCGAGGAGTCCTGTTTTGGCGTCCGTGTCGTGCGGACGCGGCGCGTTGATGAACATGTGGCCGATGGTGATTTCACCCAGCATTTCAGTTGAGAGATAGGAGAACTCGGAGCGCGAGGCGAGGCCGTCGAGATAAGGCTTGTAGCGGGCTTCGATTTTGGGAATGCTGAGGCCGTGGGTATGGGGATCGTAAAGAAAATCCCGCTCGATACGCCAGGTCTCGAAGAACATCTGCTTCCACTCGGCGCGGGGATCGATGACGGTTTCGAGGCCGCCGAGGTTCAGCGGCTTGCCGGGGGCATCGGCATCGGGCTTGAGATCGTCAGCGGAGGCGATGGCCCACGCGCCTTTGCGGGCGTAGAGAATTTTGGAGCCGTCGGCGGAGACATCGAGGTAATCCAGATTGCTGAGGACTTGTTCGGGCTTGCGCTTTTCAAGGGTGAAGCGCCAGACGGCTCGAATATCGGGACCGCCCAGTTCGCTGCTTGAACGGCCAATGGGTCCGCTTTCGGCGAGATAAAGAACGCCGGTTTTTCCGACTCCAAGGCTCTCGTAGTTGCGGGCTGGAATCGGCAAGGCGAGAATGCGGTCGCCGATTTTTTCCAGGTCGACTTTGACTTCGATCGGCTTGGCGGGTTCCTTCTTGCCGGCTTCCTCGGTTACATTGTCTTTCTTGTTTTCGTCAGTTTTGCCGGCAGACTTTTCGGGAGCTTTCTTGTCCGCATCGGCGTCTGGCTTCTTTTCGTCTTTGATCTTCTCGTCGTCGCTCTCGGGGGGTACGGGCGAAGCTCCGTCTTTGGCCAACACAACGACGTAAGGAGCGGAGGATACGGCGCGGTCCAGGGTAGAGAGATCGATGCCGGCCTTTGAGGGTCCGTCATCAGTCGAAGCAAGGAAGTAAAGGTATTTTCCGTTGGGATCGAAGGCTGGGCTTGAGGCGTCGCTCATGCCATCGGTAACCTGCGTGAATTTGTGGGTATCGAGCGAGTAGAGAAAGACGGCCTGCAACTGGTTATTGAGGTCGCGCTGATAGGCGATCCACTTTGAATCGGGCGACCAGGCGGCGTTGAAGTTGGCGCCGAATGAGCCGTATGTACCGGAATCGATCAGGACCGGCTTTCCGGTTGGCAAATCGACACACCAGAGCCGCAAGTGCTTGTCAGTGTATGCAATATGTTTGGAGTCGGGAGACCAGACGGGGTTGTAGAAGAAGCTGGGATCGGGGCCGAGATCGATGACGGCCGGGGGCCTGAAACCGGACTGGTCGTGGAGGAAGAGTTGGTATTCGCCGGCTGCGTCGGAAAAATAGGCGATGGTTTTTCCGTCCGGGCTCCAAGAAGGATTACGCTCTGCGACGCCGGGAGTGTTGGTCAGATTGCGGGTGTCGCCTTTTTCGGCGGGGACGGTGAAGATTTCGCCATGGGCCTCAAAGACGGCACGGGCCCCGGTGGGCGAGAGGGCGGCGTTTTGGATTTCCTCGGCCGGCAGGTTGGTGCGGTGGGGAACCAGGTTGGGCAATTCGCCGTGAATCTGGATGGGAACGATGCGATCTGCGTTGGTGGCGGCGTCGAAGAGATGAATCGAACCAAACTGCTCATAGACCAGGCCGCCTGGGCCGGCCCGCACAGATTTCAAGTCGAAGCTGTTGTTGGGCGCGGCCTGGGTGACTTGCTTTGTGAGGACGTCATAGCGAAACAGCGAAACGGGGCCATTGCGATCGGAGAGGAAGTAGATGGAGTCGCCCGTCCAAACTGGGTTGGAGTCGTTGGAGTTTTCCCGGGGCACTTTGACGAGGTCGAGCGTCTTGAGATTCACGATCCAGATGGGAGTAGTTTGTCCGCCGACATAGCGCTTCCAGGCCGGCTGCCATTTGTCCACGGGCACATAGGCGATCGATTGGCCGTCGGGCGAGAAAGAGCCCTGGGTTCCTATGGGCAGGGGCAGCGGCTCGGGAGATCCTGAGCCATCGGCATGGACGCGGAAGAGACGATCAAAATGGCGAAAGCTGGCACGGCCGCTGGAGAAGAGAACATCTTTGCTGTCTGGAGACCAGCCGACGATGACGCTGCTGTCCGGGTGCCAGGTAAGGCGGCGTGGAATGCCGCCCGTGGCCGGAACGATGTAGACGTCCGTGTTGCTGTGGAGATGGGCCGAATAGGCGATCGATGCGCCGTCGGGCGAGTAGAACGGGCCGGCGTTGACGTGTCCGTTTGAGGTGAGGCGCTCGGCATCGCCGCCCTGTCGGCTGACCGTCCAGATGTCATCGGCGTAGAGGAAAGCGATTCTATCCTGGCTGAGGGAAGGGTTGCGAAGCAGGAGGGGGACTGAAGCGGTTTGGGCAGAAACGAGAGAAGCGAGAGCGACGGCAAGGGCCAGCAGAACAAGCGCCAGCCGGGAGCGAGTGCGGGTCATGGAGCCTCCAAGGATTTTGGTTGTTGGAGCAACTGCCCCTCGATGAGCGGGAAAAAGAGCGCCTTTGTATGCTACGCCAAAAAGGGCCCAAAAAGTTCCGGAAAGATGCGCCGAGAACTTGTTGAAGGGGCGGTGCAAGCAAGCCGGAACCCGAGGCCAGGGAAATGCGTATTCTTAGATGGTTGGGCATGCGGTATGCCCGGAGGAGAAATGCGGCTGAAGAGGCCGGTCTTCCGTCTATTGAAATACAAGTCCAATTCCGGTTGATGCCGTTCGCCCCTTAACTGTAAGCTCCGGTTACGTACACTGGGAGACAGGATCGACGCCTGGGCGCAAATGCAGAGTCCGGAGCGCAGTGTTTCGGAGCGGCGGGAAATATCGCAACGGGCAGAGAAACGGACGAGGAAAGCGACGCCATGCAATTTACCGAGGCACTGAAACTCGCGCTTCAATCGCTTTGGGGCAACAAGATGCGCACGGTGCTGACGCTGCTGGGCGTGGTGATGGGCGTAGCCTCTGTGATCATGGTGATCACGATGGTGAACGGGGCAAACTCTTATGTGGCCAACAAGCTGTCAACGCATGGGGCGGACGTGTTCTCGGTGTCGCGGATGCCGGCGGTGATCATGAGTCCGGAGGCTTACTTCAAGTACCAGAAGCGCAAGATGCTTCGGATCGAGGACTACAAAGCAATTGAGAATGGTTGTACCGAATGCAGCGAAGTGGGCGCCATGGTCAGCCGGTCTACCGGCGTGGTTTATAACGGACAATCGACCACAGGAACCACGCTGAACGGAATCACGTGGACGATGCTGGCGCTGAACAGCACAGAGATTGCGCTCGGACGTGGTTTTACGGCGGCAGACGACGAACATGCGACCCATAACGTGATTGTGGGCTACGACATTGTGGACAACATTCTGGGGCCCGGCGATCCGATCGGCAAAGAGATCCGTGTGGACGGCATTCCTTACACCATTGCGGGCGTTGGAGCGAGGCTGGGCAAGATGTTTGGCCAGTCGGAGGACAACTGGGTTGCAGTGCCTTTGTCAACATACCAGCAGACGTATGGTTACAACGATTCTGTGGAGGTCTATGCCCGCGCGGGCGGCGATGCGGCGGCGATGACCCGTGCCGAAGATCAGGTGAGGGTGCTGATGCGGTCGCTGCGGCATAACGCACCGGGTACGGACGACGATTTTGAGCTGGAAACGAACGACACTTACATGGACATATGGAAGCAGTTCACGGCGATTTTTTTCGACGTGGTGGTGGGCATTGCTTCCATCTCGCTTGTGGTGGGCGGCATCGTGATTATGAATATCATGCTGGTGAGCGTGACGGAGCGGACGCGGGAGATTGGGGTGCGGAAGGCGCTCGGCGCCCGGCAACGCGACGTGCTGCTGCAATTCCTGATTGAGAGCGCAACGATGTCGCTGCTGGGCGGAGCGATCGGCGTGCTGTGCGGAGTGGCCGTGGCGAAGCTGATTACGCTCATCATCGGGTTTCCGACGAATGTGCAGCTTTGGAGCGTGCTGCTGGGATTGTTTGTGTCCGGGGCGACAGGAATTTTCTTTGGTGTTTATCCGGCGAGCAAGGCTGCGAAACTGGATCCTGTGGTGGCGTTGCGTGCTGAGCTTTAGAGTCAGTTGTAGTTTGAGATACGAAGGACCCAGCAGCGAGGAGCTGCACTGATGGCGCAAGGACAAGGTCGTGAATCGATACGGATGGCCCTGGATACGCTGAGGACCAACAAGCTGCGCTCGGGGTTGACGATCCTGGGAATCGTGATCGGCGTGACGACGGTGATCACGATCTCATCGATCATCAATGGACTGAATAACAAGGTTTCGGATTTTGCAAGTTCGATGGGCACGAATGTGTTCTGGGTATTCCATCAGCCGTTTGCGATTGAGAAGCTGACGAGCGAGGAACTGACGCGCAAGAAGCTGACCCTCGACGATACGCTGGCTGTCCGGAAGCTTCCGCATGTAGTGGCCGCGGATGCGCGCGTGTCCTATGCCCGGGGCTTCTTCGTAGGCGGCGTCAGCATCAAGTACCAGGGGCGAAAGGTGGCCGGCTCGATCATGGAGGGTCACACGGCGCAGGTGGCGGACGTAACGAATGTGACCCTGAAGGAGGGCAGGTTTTTTACAGATGGAGAGGACCAGCGCCACGCAAAGGTGGTGGTGATTGGAAACGACACGGCGGACGAGCTCTTTAGTCCAGGAGAAGATCCGATTGGCAAGGAAGTGGCCATCGAGACCAGTCTCTACACCGTTATCGGCGTGCTGGACAAGCGCACGCAGCCCCTGGGGACGGGCAAGAATCCGAACGACAATGCGATCCTCTTCCCGTTTAACACTTTTCGTGACCTGCATCCAGAGATAACGGATCTGATGATCAACGCGAAGTACGACGATGCGAAGAACAAGGGCCTTGTCGAGGAAGAGATTCGCGAGCTTTTGCGCATCCGGCGCCATGTGAAGACGCAGGCAGACGACAACTTCGATATCTTTGGGCCGGATTCACTGACCGAGCTTTGGGGGCAGATTACAGGCGGTCTTGTTGCGTTTATGATTGCAGTTTCAAGCGTGGGGTTGATGGTTGGCGGCGTCGGCGTGATGAACATCATGCTGGTGAGCGTGACAGAACGAACGCGCGAGATCGGCATCCGTAAGGCGATTGGTGCGACCAGGCAGACGATCCTCACCCAGTTCACGACGGAGGCGGTTACGCTGTGCGCGTTGGGCGGCGTGGTTGGTATTCTGGTGGGCGCGATCATCACCTGGATTGTGTACTTCCTGCCGATTGGACTGCCAGCTACGCTCTCAACCCTGTGGGTGTCGATCGGCTTTGGCGTTTCCTGCGCGATTGGATTGCTGTTCGGGATCTATCCGGCGTGGAAGGCGGCGAATCTGGATCCGATTGAGGCGCTGCGGTACGAGTGAAGGCAGCGGGCAGTGTGCGGTGGGCGGCTAGAAGCTGAGAGCCGAAAGCTGTATTCTCAGCACTGTGATGCCGCACGGTTTGGCTTTTGCTTTGGAGACTTTGACTACGGTGCTGACCGTGGCCGGGATGGGGTATTTTCTCGCCGCGATTGTGGCGGCCCGGATTTATCTTGGCGAGCGGCGCCTGCCTCTTGTGGAGTTTGCACCCGGCGTGAGCATTCTGAAATCGCTGAAGGGGCTGGACCCCGGGATGCTGGATGCCTTCCGCAGCCATTGCCGGCAAAGCTACAGGGGCGAGTTTGAAACGCTGTTTGGCGTTTCGTCGCTGAATGACGAGGCCGTTGCCGCCGTGGAACAGTTGAAGGTTGAGTTTCCTGAGCTGGCGATTCGGCTGGTGGAGTGCCCGGAGCGGCTGGGAACCAACGGCAAGGTGAGTACGCTGGTGCAACTGGCGGCGCATGCGCGGCACGATTTTCTGCTGATCAATGACTCAGACATAACGGTTTCGCCGCGCTATCTTGAGCGGGTGATGGGGTGTTTTGGGCCTGGGGCCGCTACGAGTGGGAACGATCAGCGGGTGGTTGGACTGGTGACTGCACTTTATCGCGGACGCGCACATGGGACGCTGGGCTCGCGGCTTGAGGCGCTGGGCATTGCGACGGATTTTATGGCCGGGCTGCTTATGTCAAAGATGATTGAAGGCGGGCTGCGGTATGGACTTGGATCGACCTTGGCTGTGAGCCGCGAGGCGCTGGGAAAGGCTGGAGGCTTGCTGCCACTGGTGGATTACCTGGCCGACGATTATGAGCTGGGGGCGCGCGTCGCGAAGGCGGGCTATCGCGTGGCGGTGTGCGCGGAGGTGGTGGAGACGGGCGTTCCGGCTTACGACTGGGGAGGGTTTGTCGATCATCAGTTGCGCTGGGCGCGGACGGTGCGGGATTCGCGGCCGTGGGGCTATGCAGGACTGATCTTTACACATGGGTTAGGTTTGGCGCTCGTGAATCTGCTGGCAAGCGGGTTGAGCCCGTTGAGTTTGTGGCTGCTGGGGCTGAGCTTTTTTCTAAGGCTGGCGCAGGCGATGACTGTGGGCGCCGAGGTGCTGGGCGATCATGAAGTGCTGCCGCGACTTTGGCTGCTGCCGCTGCGGGACGTGGTGGCGATGGGCGTTTGGGTTGCGGGATTTGCAGGGAATACGATTGTTTGGCGTGGGGAGCGGTTTGTGCTGAAGGGTGGGAAGCTGGTCAACAAGTCTGCGAGTTAACTCCGTTTCAGAGACCCGAGTTTTTGGAACTAATTCATACAGCGAGCGTATTATCCGTTGTGGTTCCCCATGCTGACCCGGCAGCGGAATGCGGGGACGCGGAAAGAGCCCTTCGATGCGAAGACCCATTGCGTCCGACCAGTTGCAAGAGAAGGTGAGTGAGCGTACTGGATCCGAGGAAACGCCTCAACCGAATTTGATCTATGACTTGCGGGCCGGGGACGACTCCTCCGGCGGCTTCTACGCGGATGTAGCCGGGTTCTGCGACAAACTGCTGGCCGAGATCGCCGTGCGCGCGGGAGCCGCGATCCGAAACTATGGAGATTTTGAGCAGACCACGCTTAACAAGCCCCCGCGCAGCTTCGGCGAATACTCCCTCGATCTGCTTACTTTGAGTCTCGCGTTTTGGCGCTATGGCAGTTCGGCCGAATGTGCGCCAGATTGGGCATTGGATTGCGCGTGGAAACTGCTTTGGCTGCGCCGACGGTCAACCCTTTTGAAACCTCTCGCTGATTTGTTGCGCGCGGCAATTACGCGGCGATTCCTGATCGGAGGAATCAGAGTAGGAATGAATGGGCCGGTGTCCGGCGATGGTAAACGGGCGAGCCACACCCCGAAAAGCGTCGGCTCGTCTAAGAGAGGACCAGAGTCTCTTGACCGGTTGCCTCGGCTGGTCGAGTGGCTCGAAGCCTCTGGGGAGTTCGAACAGGAATCCATACGCCTCATCAACTGGCTTCGCTTTCTGAACACGCTACCCCGAACGGAGGCTTTGCATGTGATTGAAACCGGTGCGTTTTTGCTTGCGTGGTTCCGTCGCGAGGCAGAAATTGTGCTGGGTGTTTACTCCCGGGGAGTTCTGTCGTTCCTAGCCACCGAATACCGGAGCCGTGGATGCAGGGAAGATCAGATCCTTTGCGGCAAGGAGCCGGTCGAGTACCACTTGAGCATGGTGGCTGCCGAGATTATGAACCGGGGACTGCGGCCGGAATTCGAGCGCAAGGCGCACAAGGTGGTTCTGGTTCCGGGGTGCATGCGCGGCGGCTTTGCCGGGTCATGCAAGGGACGACAGACTGGTGCAGACATTGAGTGTGCGGGATGTAATCCGCAATGCGCGGTAAACCGGATCAGTCAGAGGATGAGCAGGCTGGGAGCCAGGGTATTTATTGTTCCGCACTCCACAGGATTCAGCCGGTGGCTTACTCGCTGGCAGCGCGAACCGGATACAGGCGTAACGGCCGTCGCGTGCCTCCTGAATATCCTGCCGGGAGGATATGAGATGCGTTCCCGCAGAATCTCCTCGCAATGTGTGCCGCTCGACTTCCCGGGCTGCCGGAAGCATTGGCGTTTGGAGGATATTGCGACCGGTCTGAACGAGGAGCAATTGGTACGAATTGTGACCAATCACCGGTAGAGTCCGCCGGGCCGAAGAGTGATTTGCGCATTGAATGCATCGCAGCCACGCGTGCGCGGCTAGTCGCCGGTGGTGGTAGCTGTTTTGTCGTCCGCGCGGATGGCTTCAGTGTCGATGGAGAGGCAGGCGCCGAGCTCGTTGAATGTTTTTTCCCAGCGCGGGCGGTCGTCGCTGGCGAGAGAGGTGAGCGCATAGGTGGAGGCGCGCAGGATTTCGTACCAGATGTTCTGCGCCTGCCAGAGATTCGGCTCGAAGGGCAGTTCAAGAAGGATGCGGGCGAGTGTAACGGCTCGCTCCAGCATTTCAAGCGAGCCGGAGGACATTTGCAGTTCGACCATGGTGCGCTTCATGCGCTGGTCGGCGATGTAGGAGAGGGTCGGAGTCTCGAGCGGCACCTGGTCGGCCTTGGCTAACGAAAGGAAGGAACGCAACTGAGCCTGGTCGATGGGGTTGCTCTCGAGCGCGCGGCGCAACCCGGCGTTGACGGCAAATCCCGCCGCGAGGGACAGCGCGGGAGGCTTGGGCAGGCCTGCCTGGGAGAGATAGTGAAGCAAGCTGGCGTGGTCCTGGTAGATGGATGTAAGCGAGTTCTCGATATCCCAGAGGGTGGAGTTGAGGATCAGTTTGATGATGCGGCGCTGCTCGTCTGTAAAGAGCGAAGTGAGCGAGTAGTCCACACTGCCGTAGTAGTGATCGAGCATGCGAATGACGCCGGGGAAGTTGCCGCGCTGCACTTCGCCAGCGGCTTGAGCGGCAAAGGTTTCAAAGGCCGTCGCATCGGCTTCCTGGTAGGGTTTGACCGCGGCAGTAATATTCTGGTCACCGAAATGGAGCACTGCAAACGAGAAGGTCTGATTGTGGCCGGTGATCGCACTGGTGATGTGCGCGCGGCCGACGGCCAGGCGTCCGCGGCCTGAGGTTGAGATGTCGTAGGAGATGCGGCGGACGTGGAAGCAGAAGAGCTCAGTCTCCTCGGCAAATGAAGAAAAGACGGAGCTGATGGCGTAGTGGGCGGCAACCTGCTCCAATTGGAGCTTCATGGTTTGAACGCACAGTTTGTAGATCTGCGCGCCATCGCCGGCGCTGACGACGTTGGAGTGGGCCTCGGCAAGGCGGGACAGGAAATTTGGTTCGAGCGAATCAGCCTGGCCGGAGAATTGCCGCTTTGCGAGTTGGAGCACGCGCGCAGCATAGGCAATGATCTGGACGGTTTCGATGCCGGAGATATCGTCGAAGAACCAGCCGCAACTGGTGTACATGAGCTGGGCGTGACGCTGCATCTCCATCAGCTCGAGGGCAGTGATCTGCTCGTCTTTGGAGAGCATGTGGCTGGCTTGCTGCTGAAAGAAACGGTCAATTGTATCCGGGTTGCGGTCGAGTACAACGCCGATGTAGGCGTCGCGCGCGGCCCAAACATCCTTAAAGAGTTTCGCGCCCTCCTGTTCGGTGAGCGGGGCAATGGCGTCGCGCAACTCGTCGAGAGCCTGGCGCAGGGGCGCGCGCCACTCCTGATTGAAGCCTGGTTTGCCGCCGTTGCAGCCGCAGTTGGAACGCCAGCGCTCGATGCCGTGGGAGCAGCTCCACGAAGTGTCTTCGACAATCTCGCATTCGAATTCGGGCGCGAACTGGGCGAGATAGCTTGAGTAGTTGATGAGCTTGACGGTTTTGTCTTCTTCCAACATGCGGAGCGCATAGGCGAGGGCCATTTCGCCGTGCCTGTGATGATGGCCGTAGGACTCGCCGTCGGTGGCGACATGAACCAACTGCGGCGCGGAGCTGTCTTTGAAACCGGATTTGAGGCGGGAGACGAAATTGTCTCCGGAGTTGAGTAGGCCTTCAAAGGCGATGGCGCGTGAGGCTGGGCCGTTATAGAAGAAGATGGCGATGGAGAGACCGGACTCGAAGCGGACAATGTAGGGACGCGTGGTATCGACGGAAGCGTCGGGAGTGGTGGTCCAGGCTGAGTCGTCTTTGACGCCGTCGTGCCGGAAGGGACGAATGCGCTTGCACTGGTGAGGGGCGAGGAGCGTGAATTTGATGCCGTGCTGGGCGAGCAGCTCGAGTGATTCGTTATCGACGGCGGTCTCCGCGAGCCACATGCCTTCAGGGGAGACGCCGTAGTTGGACTCGTAGTCGGCGATGCCCCAGCGAATTTGGGTGATGCGGTCTCGACGGCTGGCCAGGGGAAGAATCATGTGGTTGTAGACCTGGGCCATGGCGGAGCTGTGCCCACGGAATGTTTTGCGGCTTCGGCGCTCGCCGTCGAGGATCATGCGGTGGGTGCGGGGCGCGTTTTCCCTGAGCCAACTGAGGAGAGTAGGGCCGAAGTTGAAGCTCATGCGCGCGTAGTTATTGACGATGCGCGTGATCTGGTTTTTGTTGTTGACGATGCGGGCAGCGCCGTTGGGGGCGTAGCACTCAGCGCAGACGCGCTCGTTCCAATCGTGATAGGGAGCGGCGGAGTCCTGAGTTTCGACCGTCTCCAGCCATGGATTTTCGCGCGGCGGCTGGTAAAAGTGGCCATGAATGCAGACAAAACGCTTGGTAGCGGCCATGAAAAAACAGCTCCTAGCTTCTAGCTTTTAGCCTCTAGCTAAAGCCCCTATGCAGATGCCTTCAAGAAGGCGTTGCTCGGTTTCATTATTGTAGGCCGGAGCGCCCGGATGGCGGAGTGACGGGCGATTTGGCAAGATCGCAGGCGCGCCACAGATACCAACTGGCGACGGAACGGAAGGGCGCCCAGCGTTGGCCGCGCTTGAAGAGGACGTCGGGTTTGGGAAGGTCTTCGGCTGCGAGGGGGCGCGTTTTGGGAACACGCTGAAAGGTGAGCGCAAAGCCTTTGCGAACACCGTAGTCGGTTACCGGGAAAACGTCTGGACGGCCCATGCGAAAGATTAAGAGCATTTCGACTGTCCACGGACCAATGCCGCGCACTTGAGTGAGTCGCTCGACGATGTCTGCGTCAGACATTTTGCGGATCGCGGCGTGGGTAGGAACGGTGCCATCGAGCGTGCGCGCGGCGAGGTCGCGGAGAGCCTTGATCTTGTTGCCGGAGACGCCGGCGGCGCGGAGCGGCTCATCGGGCGTATCGAGGAGAAGCTGGGGAGCGGGGTCGCCGCCGAAATACTCGCGGACGCGACGATGGATGGTGGCTGCGGCCTTGCCGTGCAACTGCTGATAGAGGATGGACTCGAGCAGGGACTCGAAGGGCGAGGGCGCGGGATCGAGGCGCAGCGTAAAGGGTCCGGCGCGATCAATGAGCGCGGCCAGTTTGGGATCGGCGGCCTTGAGGTGGGCTACGGCTTCCTCAGGATCGAAGGGAAGTTTGCGGCTGCGGCCGTTGTTGATCATGGGAGGAGTTTATCTCAGATGCCAAAATTGAAACTGATCGGAGGGTTTTTCCGGCGGGAGCCATCTTGGAACGG
>CAWKEG010000013.1:0-113252 GCA_963848515.1 uncultured Acidobacteriaceae bacterium | reverse complement strand
CACCACGTGGCCGATAGCATATTCTGCGAAAGTGATCCCGCGGAAGCGCAGTCTGTAATCAGCCAAATATTCATCGGCCACATCCCGCAGTCGGCGGACGCGATTCTCCCGCCTGTTTTGGACGTTGTTGAAGCCCTGTTCGAGCTCACGCCGTCTCTGGTTCTCGGCGTTTTTGGCTACTGTCTTTGAGGTCGATTTGGACGACTCCCGAATTTGCTGTCCGGCGAAGTAGAACTTGTACCACCAGATTTTGCCGCGTGGAAAAATTGCCATCGATCACTCCTGTCTCTCGTTTGGCACTAGTACCAATTGGCCAGTGCGAATGGAGATTGGAGCAGGAGGAGAACTCGCGCAAGTCGGCGATCAACCGAAGATCGGCAGAGGATCAAGTCGTTTCATTGAGGAGGGAAACAACTGAGCAGGATTGCTATGGACAGGGTGTCCATTTTGAAGGAGCGTGGGCACAAAAATGGGCACAATTTGAAAATTTGGCGGATTTTTGGCTGCTCAATGTTGCTCTAAGTTGTTGATTTTATTGGCTCCTCAGGTAGGACTCGAACCTACAACCCTTCGGTTAACAGCCGAATGCTTTCGGCACGACCGCGCCTTTAGACGTCCCTTGAGATACGAACGCTGATATGCCGAACAAAACTCAGCTATCAAAGGAATCGCGGAGTGCCCAGACCCTGATCTGGCGAGATTCCTCATGTCCAATTCACATGATCCTCCCTTTCTCTCGTCAAGCCTTGGCCAGTTCGCGTCGGACCTCATTGGCGTCTCCGAACAACACTTCGTATCGAAAATTCTTTGGTTTCTCCATCTCCACGAACGAAAACCATGGCTGAATGCTGATGCTGCGCTTACGTGATTTGAGCATTAGGAGAACCTCTCGCCGTGGCCAAAAAATCTCCTCATCGAATGTAGAGAATCTTCTTCCTGAGGCCCGCGCGTGCCGTCGAAAGAGCTCGACCCATGCGTGTTTTTTGTCGAATGCTACTCGGGACTTGAGGTCCACCGCCACATCAACGTCGCCCAAGCGGTCTCTATGTTGAAGAAAGCTTCCAAAAACAACAACACGTCGAACCGAGTACAAGTATTTGGGATTGGCATTCACGAGTTGGACCCGCTTTATGAATTCTGACAGTGCCTTAGTTGCAGTTTCCCTTTTGATTCGTTTCGCAGCAGAGGCACGCGTGAAATCACGGCCAGCATCGGTTGCTGAGTACCATGGAAACGGGCTGTTGTTTCGCTGTTCTCGCTCCCTATCACGATATACGTACCCGGCCAGTTCCATGGCCCCCGCAATTTCCGCCGCTCGAGGATGATCATATCGAAATTTATCCGATAGCCAATCCTCCCGGAATGCCCCGCGAGATCGAAGAAGAATATCTCTGAATTCTCATCGCACTTTCCGCCGCGACCGGCGCAACAGAATTGAGGTAAATTCTCACAGTAACCCTCCAAAGGCACGGTCAGCATGAGCTGACTTTCGAATTCAGTCAAATCTCGAGACATTGCAATCGTCAGGGAGATCGGCGTCAATTTGACAGAAAACCGAATTCGATTCAAGATTTCCACGTTTGCCTGAGCATCGGCGTTCCCATTGCTGGGCCGGCGTTCAGAGAAGAGGCAATCATGGGTACGACACTCGACCGCAAACCAGTACAAAGTGTGTTTCATCTCCGGTCTGTTGTCGATGCCCCCAGCGCCCTCGACGCCAGCAGCTTCGCCGAGAAGCACTACAGAATCGGAGAGCTCGCAGAAAGATGGGGGTTGGGCCGGGAGACGGTACGCAAGCTCGTCAAGGATGAACCTGGAGTCATCCAGATTCGGCAAGGCAGAAAAAAAGCGCATACAACCTACACCATTCCGGAATCCGTTGCACGAAGAATCCACACCAGGTTGTCGCACCCCGCTTGAGATGCGACAGCGGATCGAACGAAAAACGAGGAGACCCTGAAAATGTTCTCGGTCTGTCAACGGCCACTTAACATCGCTACGAGTTTTGGTGTTGGCTTATCGGCAAAGGCTTCCTGCAGAATTCGCGTCAACCGATCCTGACGAGTTTGAATCCATTTCGCGTAATGCAGTGTTACCATGCGCTCGGTATCACCGATCAGCTCGGCAACATCGGCAACTGGGACGCCTTTCTCAAGGAGGATTCGTGCGAAGGTATGCCGGAACCGATGCGGCGTGGGTTTCTCTTCGAACGGACCCGCCACATCGAAGACCTTTCTCAGCCGTGCGTTGCGCCAGATATCACACAGTTGCTTCATATTCAGCGTAACGCCGCAACGGAAGATCAGGGATCCGTAAATCTTCTCGCGTCTCCGCAAGCGTTCCACCAGCCAGTCTGGAACCCAGGTAGAGAGCGGTTTCCCTGTCTTGTGCATGCGCAAGAATACATCGTTACCGTGGAGCCGCTTGGTGACGTCAAAGGTGGCGACGTCTGATATTCGCAGACCGGTGTAAATCGAGAGAAAAATGAAATCCTTTGCGTCCTCTCCACTCCATTTCCTGTAGCCTGGTCCCGGCTTCGTTGGCGGGCCAATTCTGTCGCAGGCAGCATAGATCCGTTGCAGCTCTTCATCGGAGAATGGCGCCTTGGGCATGGTGACCGAAGCCCCGTGCGGGGCATCGAGGTCCTCTGCAATGTCTTCCGTCAGCCAATTCCTTTTTTTGCAGAATTGAATGAAGCTCTTCAACCGCTCGAGCTTTTTGGCTCTCGACCGAATCGCGTCCGTCCATGAGGCGTAAAAGCGGTCCATATCGAGGACGGAGAGCTGGTCGATTCGGATGTAGCCACGATTCGCCGCGTACGCGTTGAGCTGGTTGGCGAAGGTGCGGTACTTCGCCAGCGTCGTCCGTCGGATTCCTCTAGTCTCGCACTTGGAAATGAATGCTTCTGTCGCTTCCTGGATTGTCGGCGCTACTGCCTGCGCGATTGCCGGCTGGAACGGCTCAGGTGCCTCCATAAGGGGCAACTCGCACCACGTCTCTGCGCTCTCCCAATGGGCGGTAACAGCTCTGGCCGCGTCCCATTCCCACTGGCCGGTGGATTGTCTCTTGAACTTGCCTCGAATCGTCCCGGAAGCGTGGATCGGGCAACCGCAGCGCTTCCAGCCACGCCGGCCTTCTTCAAACTCACCGCTCTTGAAGTCTTCGGGATGTCCGGCCTCGCACTCTTTGCGATGCCGTCTGTAGAGCCTGAGCGCCATGCATTCCTTCCTAGATCAACATGCAATCTGGCGCAACATTGCACGCTATTGCACGCTACAGGAAGGAATTGCCCTTAAGTCTTTTGTTTCCATTGGGGCGGCTAGTGGGGATCGAACCCACGACATCCTGTGCCACAGACAGGCGTTCTGCCACTGAACTATAGCCGCCGTATACCCTTTCGATTGTACCATCGAATCAGAAGCGACGGTCCCTCAGCGGCTGCCGCGTCTGGCCAAGGGGAAAGCATCCAGGACCAGACCCGATCGGAGCCCGATGTACGGTAAACCAGCAGCCGGCCCCACAGGCAATTCCACAACTCCAGTCCCTTCCTCCAGCGACCGCTGGAACCGCGGCGCATGGCTCTTCCGCGACCAAACCCTCCAGGCCCTTGAAACCCTCCTCGACGAGGCCTTTCGCATCCCCGGCACCCAGTTCCGCTTTGGCCTCGACGGCATCATCGGCCTCGTCCCCGGCCTGGGCGACGTGCTCGCGGGCCTGCTCTCCGCCGTCATCCCCATCGCCGCCTGGGCCCGCGGCGTTCCCTACATCACCCTCGCGCGCATGGCCGCCAACCTCGGCATCGGCGTCCTGGTCGGCACCATCCCCCTTTTCGGCGACATCTTCGACGTCATCTGGAAACCGAACCGCCGCAACTACCGCCTGCTCCAGCGCCACCTTGGCGAACCCCGCCGCCACACCTGGCGCGACTGGGTCTTCCTGGCAATTCTTGTCGCCGGCCTCGCGCTCATCTTTGCCATCCCCGTCGCGCTCGTCCTCTGGTTGCTCGCCTGGCTTCTTACCCACTAACCGCAACCAAAGCCCAAGCGGACTTCAACCCACAATCCCTTCCGCGATACAATCGAAAGTAGACGTCGGGGCGTAGCGCAGCCTGGTAGCGCATCTGCTTTGGGAGCAGAGGGCCGGGGGTTCGAATCCCTCCGCCCCGACCATTAGAATCTATCGAAAAGCGTAGCAACACCGTCGCCTCCGTCAAGACAACTCCCAAGTGACCGCTCCCACTTTTCTTGAAGTCGCAACCAAACCAGATAATCCACCCAACTAATCGGAGCGCGGCGTTCCCCCGTCTTCAGCACCCTTTCCTTTGCAAAAAGCCTGAGCCACAACTCACTCTGATCCACGTCGCCCCTGGCTGCGACAATCGTTCAGCAAAGTTTGCCGTGCCATACTTACAATGAATCTGGCACAAAATTTGTGACCGGCCACTCCATCTTTGAAGCACTGGAATCCTTCAACCAGACAACGCGCATCCAGATCACAGGGGGATTGATTTGATCAACCGCAGACTGTTCCTCGCGAGTGGAATTTCTACAATTGCATTGTCTCAAATAGCCAGGGCAATCGGACCTCAATCGATCCCGACCGACGCCGCCAAACTCCTTGGCGGAGCGAGATGGATAATCGATCACTATGCTTCTGCAGGTTCCCTCATAACCCTGACTCAACCCGGCCAGGGCGTCGCATTTACCGGCATCCGCGCGGGCAGCAAATTGGCCATTCGCTATGCTTCCATGTCAGTCGGCACCGTCAGCGTCGCGGTCAACGACAAACCTGCCGTCAAGGTCAACATTCATTCTTCCGGCGCGCTCACCGCTTCCTACCTCAACGCCATCGTTGATCTCGATATCCCCGAAAATGCCACCGTCACCCTCAGCATCGAGCCCAACGACGTCGGAATCAATATCGAGCGCATCCTCGTCGACCCCCAGCCCGTTTTGCCGCCCGACATCTGGAATCTGCCCCCGCTTGAGATCGCCCCCGGTCCGTATTCCGCCGACTGGAAAGCCCTCGGTCGCGCCTACACCGCTCCGGCCTGGTGGCGCGAGGCAAAGTTCGGCGCATGGGCCCACTGGGACCCGCAATCCATGCCAGAGCAGGGCGATTGGTATGCTCGCGGAATGTATGTCGAGGGAAGCCCGCAATATAAATCCCACCTCAAAAACTTCGGCCATCCCTCCGAATTCGGTTACAAGGACATCTGCCATAACTGGGTCATCGACCGATGGAACCCTGAGCAGTTGATGAATCTGTATGTCGAGATGGGCGCCCGCTACTTTATGGCAATGGGCTGTCATCACGACAACTTCGACTGCTTCGACTCAAAGTACCAGCCGTGGAATTCGGTCAATGTCGGCCCTGGGGTTGACATCGTCGGTACATGGGAGAAGGTGGCGCGAAAGCACCAGATGCGTTTCGGCATCGGTTTTCATGACACTCCACCCCGTACCTGGGGCCAATTCATGCCCGTCCGTTACAGCAGCGACAAAACCGGTCCCATGAAAGGCGTACCATACGATGCCCTGCAAACCGTTCGCGATGGAAAGGGTGAATGGTGGGACGGCATGGACCCGGTCAACCTGTACGGCCCGGTCCACAATGCAAAGGACCCATTGCATTCCCCGTTCGCCAACCAGTTTATGCTGCGGGTCGATGACGCCATCTCCAGGTACCATCCCGACGTAATCTACTTCGACGAGCACGCCGGCGATTCGCAGATAGACATGGGCGTGCACATGGGCCTTGGGTTTCTCGCTCCGCAACTCATCGCCAATTACTACAACAAATCCTTGCAGTGGAACCACGGAAAAATGGAAGCTGTCGTCAACCTCAAAGGCGTGGGCGGGCGTTACAACAGCTTCCAGGACCACCCTGAACTCCTTCCCGACGTTGACCGTGCCCTGGTCAAGAGCACCGAGGCCATCATCGAACCGGAGATCATGGCCTATCCCTTTCAAACCGAAACCAGCATCTCCGATTGGCACTACAAAACCGGCCAAAAATACATGGATGCCCAAAGCATCGTCAATTCATTGATGCAGAACGTATGCCGCAATGGAACCATGCTGCTTAACCTCACCCAGCACGGCCGCGGCGATCTTGACCCTGAAGTCATTCGCACTGCCAAGGACGTTGGCGCCTGGCTCAAGCTGAATGGCGAAGCCATCTATTCCTCGCGTCCATTCGAAGTCTATGGCGAAACCGGCGTCTGCTACACGCGTAGCCACGGCAACGTCTATGCCACGCTCCTCAAGTGGGATGGCGGTCCGATTACTCTCAAAGCTCTCCGCGCCGGCGGTGCAACTCTCGGCAAGGTCTCAAGAGTCGAGTTGCTCGGATCCAGCATCCCGCTGACATTTGTTCAAGATCCCGACGGACTCACCGTCACCCCCACCGCACCCGCGCAATCGCTCCCAGGAATCGCCAGCCAACCCCTGGCATCCGCGTGCCGAGTCCTGCGCATCACCCATGACAAACGCTGGATCAACGATGACGACCTCAACGTCGTCTCCCACGGTTGGCTGCGCCGCTGCAACCTCGGAACCGGCGACTACAACAACGACCTCACCACCAGCGACACGCCCGGCGATCTCTGGACTTCCTCGTTCACCGGCAGCAGCGTCTCTGTCATCGCCCCGAAAGAAGCCGGAGCAGGCGTGATCGAGGTCCAGATCGACGGCCAATCCCACGCCACTGCCGACCTGTCAACAACCGGCCCGCGCCAGGCTCAGCAGAGAGTTTGTGAAATCACCAACCTCAATCCCGGCAAACACTCCATCGCCATCGTCAATCGAGGTCCAGGCCCCGTGGCTCTGGATGCCCTCGTCATCCTCTAACCCGGCCAGCTCTCGCGGAGAATCGCCCCCTTTTCGTTCGCACATAGTCAGCCGGCAATATAATTGCCCCTGTTCCAGAACAACTCGCTCAATCGGCTCTGAAGTGGATCTCTGATTTTGATTAAGATCTAAGAACACACTTGGGGGAAAGTCATGGCTTTCGAAGAACGCGGCGGGCCCGAAAATGGCCTTAGAGCTATCACTGAAAGCGGCGCGGATGGTCTGCCTGCCGAAGCAAAGACCAATTCTCAAAAACAATCGGCAGCGCAGATCGACCGGATCGCCATCTTCCTCGCCCTACCTGCCGTTGCCATGATCTTTCTGGGCCTCATCCTTTCGGTGATCAAGATAAACCAGGGCACCTTCATCTACACCACCGACGATGCCTATATCCATCTTGCTCTAAGTGACCAGATCCGCCATGGCAACTATGGCATCAATGCAGGCCAGCATGCCGCGCCCGATTCCTCAATTCTGTATCCGCTCCTGCTGGTCCCCGCATCCGGCTCCCCAATCCATCCTTACTTTCCGCTCGTCCTCAACTGCCTTGCGGCGCTGTTAACCGTCGTCATCATGGAACGCTTCCTTACCCATCTTCGTCTCACTCACGACACATTCGGTGCTCTTGCGCAAGCGACTGCACTCCTTCTTGTCGCCATCGGCTTGAACCTCATCGGCGTTGCCTTCACCGGCCTCGAACACAGCGTGCATATCGCGGCCACCGCTGCCTGCGTCTACGGCCTCGCGTTGTTTCTTGACAGGGGCAAGATGCCCGTTTGGCTTCCCGTAGTCGTTGTCCTCGCTCCCTTGATTCGCTATGAGGGGCTAAGTCTCAGCATCGGGGTCATTCTGATCATTGCCCTGCGCGGATACTGGCGCACGGCAGCCGGGGCCTTCGCGCTGATCGTCATTTTCCTCGCCAGTTTTTCGCTCTTCCTTAAAAGTATGGGCTTGGCACCGCTCCCAAGTTCAATCCTTGTCAAGTCCGACATTGCGGCCAATGGAGTCAGCGGCGATCACTTGGGCCTCGTCGCGTCATTCATTCACAACGCATACAAAATGACTGAAGACCCCATCGGACTGATCCTTCTCCTCATCGGAGTGGCGGCCGCGGCGCGTTGCCTCCAGGAACTCCCCGCCAAACCCTGGCGTTGGACATCGCAGGGATTGATGTCCCTGGCGCTTGTGTGTCTGATCGGAGGTCATGCTCTCGCCGGTCATTTCGGTTGGGTCAACCGCTACGAGGACTACGCAGTTCTCGGTGCTCTCCTGGCTGGCATCTACCTCCTGCAAGAAACAATCCGCAAGGCATTGGCGGCCAGGAAAAGTCGCCTTCTCGTTGTCTGCGCTTCCTTCGTTGCCTTGTTGATCTTCTCCACGCGTTATGTCGTCAACACCCTGCGCGTCCCGCTCGGTGCAAACAACATCTATGAACAGCAGTTCCAGATGCATCGCTTTGTCAACGGCTACTGGAAAGCCCCGGTGGCCGTCAACGATCTTGGCCTTGTCTCCTACCACAACCCCAACTTTGTTCTTGATCTTGGAGGACTCGCCTCCGAACGCGCTCGCATCCTCCAGGCAAACCATGCGAATGCCGATGCCTATCAGGCTTTAGTCAGCAACAGCGGAGTCCACCTCGCCATCATCTACGACTCTTGGTTCCCAGGCCAGGTTCCATCGGCCTGGAAAAAGGTCGCAAGCATGGACCTCTCCCGCGAAAGAATAACTGCAGCGGACGACGAGGTTCAGTTTTATGCCACCGATACTCCTTCCGCCGCCACGCTACTGCCGGAACTTGAATCTTTCCGCAACACCCTCCCGCCCGGAGTCAACCTCACCATTTACAAGCAGGACTGACGGCGCGGTCCCCGCGTCCACGTCCGCGCCGTTTGACAGCCCCCGGCTTTCTGCATATACGTTAACTTAGCTTCCCTGTGATGGTGTTCGTTCAGCGGCCTCGCGCTGCGGATCGCTTTTTTCCGGCGATTCACATCCTTGCGCCCACGTTCGCGCACGCGCAGGGAACAACTAGGGAGAGGTGAGCCTTGAGTCTATCGCGAAGACGTTTTGTCCAACTTGCAGGCGCTGGTACCGGCCTATTGATGCAATCACAGCTCTTGGAAGCGCAGCCGGCAGCGGATAAAACCGCCCATAAGCCTTCTTCAGAGCAATCAAAGGTCGCGCTGATTCATGGCGACGACCGGCGCAAAAACGTGCTTCAGGCCCTTGAAACCATCAATGACCAGATCATGCCGGTGCTGCGCCACAAAAAGTTCGTTGTCATCAAGCCCAACCTGGTTTCCACAACCAACCAGCTTGCGGCTACCCACATCGACGCCCTCCGAGGCATTCTTGACTACCTCCAGCCGCGCTTCCATGGGCCGATCGTCATTGCCGAATCCTCCGCCGGCGACACCCTCGAGGGCTTCAAGAGTTTCAACTACCACCAGCTGGCCACGGAACGCGCCGCGCAAAAAGTATCCCTCGTTGATCTCAATCGTGAAGGAAAATTCCAGACCGTCGAAGTCCTCGACGCCGATCTGCACATCACGCCCGTCCGTCTGGCCGCTATGCTGCTCGATCCCGATGCCTACGTCATCAGCAGTGCCATGCTCAAAACCCACAACACCGTCGTCGCCACCTTGTCGGTCAAAAACATGGTCCTCGGCTCTCCGCTCCATAGCGTTCCCGGTCAGGGCTTCTGGAACGACAAGCGCAAGTACCACGTCGGCGTCCGCCAAACACACTACAACATGCTGGTTACCGCGCAGAAACTCCAACCCAACTGGGGCGTGGCTGTCATCGACGGTTTTGAAGGAATGGAAGGCGACGGCCCCGGCTCCGGTACCCCTGTTGCCTCCCGACTCGCTATCGCTTCAACCGACTTTGTCGCCGCCGACCGCGTCGGCATTGAGGCCATGGGCATCGATCCCGCTTGGGTCGGCTATCTCGGCTATTGCGGCCAGGCCGGCCTCGGCCAGTTCGATCTCGCGAGGATTCAGATCCTCGGAGCAACTATCGCTTCGGTCCAGAAGAAATATCAGCTCCATCCCGACATCCAGCGCGAGTTGAAATGGATGGGACCCTTGGACGGAAAAACCACAAACCTTGGCAGCTTGCCTCATCCCTATGACGTTCATGACAAGGTGAACGGTTAAATCATCGCAGACGCAAATATCCTCCCGGTTCATACCGGGGGGATATTTCGCCCAGGCCCCTGCCTGCCGTCACCCAGTCAATGAAGGTCGCTGCTTGCCAATTGCTCCGGCCCCTTGGCCCCATCCGCACGGTGTGGGATGTTCTTCGCCTCGCGCGGGCTCGCGCTGCTCGGAGTTTCCAGGTCGCCCGGGCCTTTCGGAACTACTTTCTCCGCCATGATCCGGTAATCGGTCTCAAAATCCTTGTTCAACTTGCTGTACGGAAATGAGATTCGATCAGACTGCAACTCGGCCGTGTAAACTTCCCCGGCATGGAAACGAGCGCAAATGTTATCGCGATGCACAAAAGGCTGGTCGTTCTTGAATTCATTACATGTGATCACGTATTGAGTCTTCGTTGCCACGTTGCTCAAACTCACGAAGCCTTCAACCGTGTACTTCATCGCGCTGCATGATTCGGTATCCGCGCAGGCTGCGGGGTTATCGACATGCTGAACTGAAGTCACATGAAATAGGATTACATTCGATTTCGACTCCTGGGCCTGCGTAATTAGCGCACCCAGGTTCAAGGCAATCGCTACGATCACAAAAACGCCAATTTTTTGCATGGTTCTACCTCCGTGTTCTTGGGGGGGGGGAGAACAGAATACACCCGGTTCCAAATCCGCACAACCTAAAATGCTCATTCACGGCAACTTCCTTAATTAATCCTATAAATCCCGAATTTCCTCGAAGATTTCTTCGCGCCTCTGCGATCACTCACAGGACTTGGGTAACTATCTAATGTAAGAATTTGCAGGCTCACCGGTAACCAAATCGACCGTTACTCGCCATCCACGGCCTTCCAGCCATGCCGAAAAAAAACACCCCCGCACAAACCCGAAGTGACCATTACCCGCTCCCATCGTCTGCGCCAGCCTCGCCATCTAAAGCAACCCGTCTCTCGTCCTGATCCACGTTTGCATGCAATGATGGTCACGCCCCATCGGAGAACCTTCATGCGCGTGCATTCATCGCTTCGCTTTCTCGCCCTCTTATCTATCGCGTCACTTTTCCTCGCCCGCCACAGCCGCGCCGAGAACCCCATCGTCCAAACCAACTTCACCGCAGACCCCGCGCCTCTGGTCTACAAAGGAACCGTCTACCTCTACACCAGCCACGATGAAGACGATGCCACTCAATTCAAGATGCTCAACTGGAAGCTCTATACCTCCACCGACATGGTCAACTGGACCGATCACGGTACCGTTGCATCCCTCGCCACTTTCCCCTGGGCCGTTCAAACCAACGACGCATGGGCGCCGCAAGTAATCGAAAGAAACGGCAAGTTCTATCTCTACGCTCCCATCAGCGTCCCCGGTTGGCCAAAGAACGTCATCGCTGTTGCCGTCGCCGACACCCCCTTCGGCCCCTTCAAAGATGCGCTCGGCCATCCGCTCATCGCCAAAGCCGTCGGCAACATCGACCCCACCGTCTTCATCGACGACGACGGACAGGCTTATCTTTACTGGGGAAATCCGAATCTCTGGTACGTCAAGCTCAATAAGGACATGATTTCCTACTCCGGCGATATCGTAAAAGTCGACTCCCGGCCCCAGAACTATCAGGAAGGTCCGTGGTTCTATAAGCGCGACGGCAAATACTACATGGCTTACGCTTCTCACTGTTGCCCTGAGGGCATCGGCTACGCCATGAGCAACTCGCCCACCGGCCCCTGGGAATACAAGGGAATGATCATGGACCCAGACCCGCGCTCCTCCGGAAACCATCCCGGCATCATCGACTACAAAGGCAGTTCCTATGTCTTCGGCTTCAACTACAAACTGAACTTCGCGCTGACCCCAGTCCATCGTGAACGCCGTTCGGTCTGCGCCGCAAAATTCACCTACAACCCCGACGGCACCATCGCCAAGGTCCCTTGGTGGAACGATCAGGGCGTCAAGCAAATCGGCACTCTCAATCCCTATCAACGCACTCAAGCCGCAACCATCGCCTGGGAATCCGGAGTCCGAACTGCGCAGGATGATAAGTCCAGCGTCTACGTCACCCAGATTGCCAATGGAAGTTACATCAAAGTCAGCGGCGTCGATTTCGGCCGCAATCAGCCGTCGCGCTTTACCGCAACCGTCGCCAGCGATTCAAACGGCGGATCCATCGAACTCCATCTGGACAGCCTCGACGGCCCGCAAATCGCTTCCTTGCCCGTCGCAAACACCGGCGGCTGGAACCGCTGGCAAGCGAAATCAACCGCCGTCTCCGGCGCAACCGGCGTTCACGATCTCTTCTTCGTCTTCAAAGGCGAACCGACTGCCCCGCTCTTCAACTTCGACTCCTGGCAGTTCGAGAAGAAGGCCGGCTCCCATGCAAGCGCCAAACTCCGTTAGACACGCGCAGAAAAAAGAAGGGCCGCCACCTTGTCCCCCGACAGGCAGCGGCCCTCCCTGCGGCATTCCTTACATGCCGTTATCGGTGCTCTGTGCCGGGTGCACAACCAGGTAGGATTGTCCCCCCTTCGCCCAAACAAGAAGCAGGATGTCCTTCCCCGCCGGAACCGAGTGAACCTGATTCACGAACGAGTCGGGCCCTTGAACTGGATGACGGTCGACTTCCAGAATCACGTCGCCGGGAGTCAGGCCCGCATCGTCCGCCGGGCTTCCAGGCCGCACGCTCTCAATTGCCGCGCCCTTTACATGATCCGGAATATTCATCTGCTGGCGCATCGCCGGCGTCAGCTCCGCCACTCCGAGCCCCAGCTTTCCGTGCTGCCCGCCTCCTGAGCCCGAGTTGTCGGCAACTTCCGCATTCGCGTGGAACTCGCCCACCGTCACCTTCACCGTCTGCGGCTTGCCATCGCGAAGGATGCCGAGTGAAATTACATTCCCAGGCGTCATCTCGCTCACTGCCACCTGCAGCGCGCCGCCATTCACAATCTTGCGCCCGTCGATCTCGCGCAGCACGTCGCCCGACTTCAACCCCGCGCGGCTGGCCGGCGAGTCCGGCGTCACCTGGCTGATAATCGCTCCAGTCGCATCCGGCAAGTCGAAGAAGCTCGTCTTGTCCGGCGTCACGTCATTCATCCCGATGCCCAGGTATCCGTGATGCACCGTGCCGTCCTTGATCAGTTGATCTACTGAAGCTTTCACAATCTGCGAGGGAATCGCGAAGCCTGCTCCCGCAAACGATCCGCTCCCGGAAATAATGAACGTGTTGATGCCCACCAGTTCTCCGTGCGCGTCCACCAGCGGTCCACCAGAGTTGCCGGGATTGATCGCCGCGTCCGTCTGGATAAAGTCGCCTGGCTTGCGCGCATCGTCCGAATAAGGATTCGGTCTATCGAGTGCGCTTACAATCCCGCGCGTTACCGAAAACTGGAAGTACCCGAACGGGCTGCCGAACGCCAGCACCGTCTGTCCCGGATGCAGCTTCGTCGAGTCGCCCCATGCAATGCTCGTCAGATTATTCGCGTCAATCTTGATTACCGCAAGGTCGTTCAGCTTGTCCACGCCAACCAGCTTCGCGGGAAACACGCGCCGGTCATTCAGCGTAACGCGTATCTCAGTCGCGCCGTCCACCACGTGATCGTTGGTCACGATGTAGCCTTCAGGCGAAACAATAATCCCGCTTCCAATTCCGTGCTCCACCTGCGCCTGCGGCTTCGTCATTTGCCCCTGCCCGCCGCCCTGTGGCCCGAAGAACCATTGGAACTCTGGTGGAATCGAGCCCTGCGGCATCCCGTTGCCCTGCCCATTGCCGTCGCCGTCATCCGCGCTGCCATGCGATGTCACTGAAACGTTCACCACCGCAGGTGTCACGCGCGCCGCCACAGCTTCCACTGCGTTATCAAGCGCTACCAGCGACGACACACTGCTGTTGTCCAGCGGAGCTGCCGCCACAATTCCCGCGCTGCCCGCTGCGTGGGCTATCGAGTGATTGCACACAAACACAACCGCAAAGGCCAGCGCAATCACCGCGCCAACCGGAGCTGCGAACCTCTTCGTCTTCGCTACTAATTGATTAGTTGATCCTGACATAGCTACCTCTCCATGGGGTTGATTTTTGCTGGTTAAAGTTGAAGTACGAGCCAGCCGTTGCGCGTTGGCACAATTGCTGGTTGCATCAATTCGGAATTTGCATTCGAATCTGCGGGAACAACTCTCAGGATCAGCCGCGTAACCGTGATCTGGCCCGCCTGCTGCGAACCCGCCTTCTCGTTCGCCACCATCTTGTTCCCCGGGCCGCTGGCCGCGCTCGACCCCGTTTCATAGTCCGCCACCAGGCCCGCATTCCCGCACGTGCTTTCCACCTGCTCAAACATCGCCACAACAATCCACTCGCCCTGTTCCGGCACGGAACGCGCATTCGGCAACTCCGCCTTCAGCAGAACCTCGCGCGCATCTTCCGTCCGCTCCCTCGCCGGCGCAGCAGCCTCAACCTTTGTCTCGTGAAGAACGGTCGCAGCAGGACCCGCTCCTGCGCTTCGCGTCGGGACATTCACTAAGTTGAACCCAGCATTCACAAGCCGCGGCTCCATAGCTCCCTGCACCAAGCGCGCCGTCCCATTCGCCGCCCTATCCTGGTTTCGCACCTGCACAAACGCAATCATCTGTGGACAACGCGCAAGCTCAACCGAGCCGAACAGCAAACTGCACCCCAGCGCGCCCAGCAACGCGAAGTTCCCCACAGGACCCATCATTTTCTTGCGCCGCAAAACACTATGCACGCGATCCACAAGCTCCGGCCGCCGCTCCCACGCGCCCAGCGAGAGCGCCTCAACCCGCCGCTCCAGCCCGCGTTCGGCCAGGCTCGCCAGGCATGTCGCATAAGCCCGCGGCGCCCTTGTAATCTTGATGACCCCATCGTCGCAGGCCATCTCGCGCTCGCGGCAAAGCCGCCGCTCAATCCAAACCAGTGCAGGATTCAGCGGGAACACAACCAGGCAAATCTTCTGCAGCAAATTTGTCCAGTCGTCGTTCCGCCGTAAATGCTCTGCCTCGTGCAGCACAATCTGTTCAAGCTCGCCCGCCGTCAACCGCGCAAAAAGCCAATCGGGAATCAGAATCCGCGGCTTCAAAAATCCAATCACGCTCGGCCGTTCGAGCGCCCTCGTCGTGCACACCTCGACAGCCCCGCGGTACCACTTTGCCGCAACTGGCGTCAGTCCGCTCTTAAGGCCGCCATCCACCTCTACCGGCGTCGCCTCCCGCCAAAGCTTGCGCAGGCGAATCGAATGAACAGCAAGTTCCCCCGCACGATAGAGCGCAGCTGCAACCCAGATCCCCGAGATTACCAAGCCCCACCGCGCATCCACACTCAGGAGCGGCCTCGTCGCAACTTCCACCGGGGTAGCCGAGACGCCTGAAACAGCCGCCGCGCCGAACTTCGAGACCAGCATTATCAGCGGCAATCCAACAACGGTCGCAAAAGCCGCGCCCCATATCCTGAAGCGATGTTCCGCCGGCGTGCGAGGCGCGAGCCAAAGCAGAGCCGCCTGGCCGATGGCTATGATTACGCCCTGCCACGCACTGGAGACAACAATCAGCGCCGCCTGCTGTGCCCATCCGCGAAGAGCCCCCGCAGCCCAATCCACGGCCCCCGGCATCCACCCCGGAAAAGCCTGAACCATCATCTGAAGAATGGCGGCAAACGGCATCGTCTACACATCCTCCTCGGCATCGGGAGCCGCAACCTGAATCGCCTCTTTCAGCCTCTGCAACTCTTCCGCAGAAATCTCCTCGTCACCCAGCAGCGAAAGCAAAAGCCGTTCGCGCGAGTTCCCAAAAAATCGGCTCATCAGGTGCCGCACTTCCGACCGGCTCGCTTCCTGCTCGGCTACGCAGGGCCAATACACAAACGCGCGCCCCTCCTGCCGATGCTCAACGTAACCCTTCTGCTCAAGGATCCGAATCGTCGTCAGCACCGAGTTGTACGCCAGCGCCTCCCCGTCCGGCATCGCCGCGACCAGGTCGGTCACCGCCGACTCGCCCCGCCGCCACAAGATCTTCATCAGCCTCAATTCGGCCTCGGTCAGCGTGTTTGATTTCTTCGGCGGCATTCGTAACCTGCTGATTCCATTCCGGCGGCCCGCAAATCCGGATCGCCCACACAACCTATAGACGCACAACTAATCAATTAGTTTCTATCGCCAACGCAAATTCTTCCCAAAAAGATTTTGCTGGCCTTAAACCTAGCTGATCCCCAGATCCCAGAAGCGAAGAGCTAAAAGCTAAGAGCTAAAAGCTAGAAGCCACATCCAAGTTTGACTTGCCCGCGACCGGCCCCAATAATCAACATGGATGGACATCTACGAAGAGATCGTGAAGCTCCAGCGCGCCGGCCACAAGGGCGCCGTCGCCACCATCGTCAACGTGCGCGGCTCCATTCCATCCTTCAAAAGCGCCAAGATGCTCGTACGCGACGACGGCTCCATCGCCGGCACCATCGGCGGAGGCTGCGTCGAGGCCGAGGTCTGGCAAGCGGCGCGCGAAGTCATCGCCACCGAAAAGCCGCGCACTCTCACGTTCGATCTCAACCAGGATCCGAAATACGACACCGGCCTGGTTTGCGGAGGAACATTGGACATCTTTGTCGAGCCCGTCCTTCCGACGCCGTCGCTCTACATCTTCGGCGCAGGCCACGTCGGCCACGAACTCTCGAAAGCCGCGTCCCGCGCGGGCTTCGACGTCATCGTCACCGACGATCGCGAAGCCTACGCCAACCGCGAGCGCTTTCCTGAAGCCCGCGAAGTCATCGCCCAGGACTTCGACAAGGCTCTCGCCGCGCTCACCATCAACGAGTCCGCCTACATCGTCATCGTCACCCGCGGTCATCGCGACGACATGCGCGTCCTCCGCTGGGCCGTCCAGACGCAGGCTCGCTACATCGGCATGGTCGGCTCCAATCGAAAAGCAATCACCGTCTTTCGCGAACTGACCAATGAAGGATTGAAACCAGAATGGTTCGAGCGAGTCCACTCTCCCGTCGGCCTCGACATCGGCGCAATCACCCCGGAGGAGATCGCAATTTCCATCGTCGCCGAGCTCATCGGCATGCGCCGCAATGCAGAGCGCCCGCTTCCCCACATGAGTTGGTTCCATCAATCCACCACAACGGATGCCGCCCTCGACAGCGATTCCAAAGAAAGCAAGGCCTGCTGCGGCAAACTCGACGAGTCGCTCTAAGCACTTGTCATGACCGTTCCCATGAACAAGCCGCACCGCATCTGCGCCGTCATTCTCTCCGCCGGCGCTTCCTCGCGCATGGGCCAGGAGAAGGCCCTGCTTCCCTGGCCTCCAGCCGCCAACAGCGCCTCGTCGCACCGCGCAACCTTGCTCTCTGCCTCAATTGCCAGGATCAAGCCCTTCGCCGAATCCGTCATCGTCGTCGCCGGCCACAACGCAGCCCGCCTTGCTCCCACGATCGCCGCAAACGGCGCATCCATGGTCCAAAACCCCGCCCCCGAGCGCGGACAGTTCAGTTCGCTTCAAATCGGCCTGCGCGAAGTCCTGGCCCGAGGCTGCGACGCGGCCACAATTACCCTGGTCGACTCTCCACCGCTCTGCCAATCTAGCATGGCCTCGCTGATCGCCGCATTCGATTGTGCCCTTGCCAACGGGAAATGGGCCGTCGCACCTGAACATGACGGCAAACGCGGCCATCCCCTTTTCGCCGGCCGCGCACTCATCGATGCATTCCTCGCGGCTCCGGTCACCAGCAACGCCCGCGAAGTCAAACGCGCCCACTCTGAAAAGTTCGAGTCCGTCCCCGTTCCCGATGAAATCCTAAGCGCCGACGTAAATACGCCCGAACAGTACGCCGCGCTGTCGCTAAGCGGCTCAAAGCCAAGCCAGCGTATCGTCTCTAAAGATAGTAACGAAAAATGGCCGTCATCCTGAGCGAACGGGGCACCAAGCGTTTCTCAGCTTGGGGGTGGTGAGTCGAAGGACCTGCATTTGTTTTTCGATGGACTTCAGAGCTCGGGCATTATCTCTTGCCCGCAAGTTGGCTAAGAACCGCCCCCAGCGCATCCATCGCCAGGTAACTCGCGTGCATCGAAGCCGCGGGCAGTTCCCCCACAGCCTTCACCAACTGCTCGCGATCCACTTCCCTGGCCTGCCCGATCGTCTTGCCCACGATCAACTCCGTCAGCGCCGATCCGCACGCCATCGAGCACACGCAGCCCTTGGCAAGAAACCGAATCTCCTCGATCCGCTCGCCGCAAACCTTCAACGTAAGTTTCAGAACATCGCCGCAAGCAGGATTTTCAATCTGCACCGTTGCATCCGCATCGGCGACAACTCCCGCATTCCGCGGATGCTCAAAGTGGTCGAGAACCTCTGCAGAGTACATCCGGCGCACCTATGAGCTGCTTGCGAACGACTCCGTCAATTCGCGGCAACAGCCTTCGTCTGCGATTGCCGCAACTGCAGAATCTCCGTAATCAAAAACAGATCCGTAAGCAGCGCGCGAAGATGCATCGATGCATTCAGGTTATCGATCAACTGCGAGCTGATCGCCGGCTGCGCCAGCACCAGTTCAATCGCAACCCGCGAGTTTTGCGCATCCTGCGCCAGCACCGCGAAAAACGCCTCGTACCGATCCGCTGGCTCAAGCCGCTCCTGCTTCACCGCCGCTCGATAGCTCGCATCGATTTCCCGCAGCGCCTCGGCCGCGCGCTCCAGCCGCTCGCGAAGCTGCTTCCCTGAAGGACTTCCTTCATCCGTCGGAAGCCCCTGCGCCGCATACGAAAGTGTAAATTCGTAGCACGCCTCAATCGTCTCGCATCGTTGCTGAATATCAGTCGGCATCGCTCGGTGCGTATCCTTCCTTGGGTGGCGATGTCTTCTCGACTGCCCACCGTTCGGGATCGTGTTCTTCAAGATAGAAATCGCGGCTCATGTAGCCAAAGATCATTGACTTGGTAATCGGCAGCTTCTCCGGCCGCACTCCAAAGTAAACATGAACCATGATCAACGCAATCAGCCCCACGCCCGCCAGGCCATGCAATACGTACATCATCCCCCACGTCATATCGCCAAACAAATACGGGTTGCGCGTGAATATCCCGAACGTGTTCACGCGCTTCATCATAAAGACGCCTGTCGCAATCACGGCAAGTCCAGACAACAAAATCACAAAGTGATAGAACTTGTTCTCCAGCGGATATTTCGCAAACCGGTCAGGCGGTGGCGCTTCCTTGCCGATCGACCGCAGCAGCCTTCTCCTCGCATCGCGCAGATCGATCTTGTCCGGCCAGATCGACCAGAAGTCCAGCACGAATGACGCGTGAAAGATATGGAAAATCACTGAGGCCGTCAGCACCAGACCCGCGATCCAGTGGTACGTCACCCAATCGAACTTGATACCGACTTTGGGCAGAAACGCCGTGATTAGCAGCGCAAACATCGACAAGGCCATCACCCAGTGAAATGCGCGCGCCACAAACGAGTGCCTGGGCACGCGTTCTGGAACCGCCGCCACAACCGCCGGCGAATCGTTTTTCGCAAACGTCTTCTTCGCCGCAAAAATCCCCACGTAAAGCGCATGAACAATCATGAACAGCAGGCCGGCAATCGCCATCACCCATATCAGGTACCACGCAATATGGATCGGAACCGATTGTCCCCATGGACTAGTCGCCCAGGTTATGAAGTCCATGTTGCCTCCTCGACGCCGCCGATGGCGCGCTTCACCAGGTTTCTCATCAACGGAATCTTGTACGCGTTGAACTGCAACGGCACCGCACCCTCGACCGCCAGCTTCCCAGCCATCTCGCCCGTCGTTGCATCCGCCGGCTTGCCGTGAACCGCATCCTCAACAGCCTTCAACCGCATCGGCTTCGGCGCAACCGCGCTCACCGCAATGCGAATGCGGTCAATGTTCCCGCCATTCAGCACCATTGCCGAAGCCACGTTCATCAGCGGAAAATCCCACACGTTGCGGTCCCGCACCTTCTCAAAATAAAACTTCGCGCCCGCCCACGTGGAAGGAATCCGTATCGCCGTCAACAGATCGCCGGGCTGCAAAATATTCAGCCGCGTGATATCGATATCCGGTCCCTGAAAATAATCTTCTGCATCCACGATGTGCTCGCCCTTCGGCGTCTGAATCACAAACTTCGCGTCCAGCGCAATCAGCGCCGGCGCCGAATCCGAAGGATGCACAGCCACGCATCGATCCGCCCCAAAAATCGCGTGTTCCCGATTCCGTCCCACCGGCGTATCGGCATAACAAATGTTGCCGCCCGCGCGATAGCACGGCCACCCTGCGCGGTAGTACCAGCAGCGCGCGTCCTGCGACACGTTGCCGCCAAGCGTGCCCTGGTTGCGTATCTGCGGCGAGGCCACCAACTCCACCGCATCCGACAGCACCCCGTACTTCGCCTTGATCTCCGGGTGATTCGCAATCTCCGTCAGCGTGGTCATCGCGCCGATTTCCACGCCATCGCCGGTCACGCGAATCCCCTTAAGTTCATCCACGCCGCTCAGGTCGACCAGCACCTTCGGCTTCTTGATGCGATCTTTCAGCCAGTCAAAGCTGTCCAGCCCGCCGGCCATCGCCCACGCTTCATCTCCGTGTTGCTGCAACAGCTTCTGCGCGTCAGCCGCCGAACTCGGCTGCAGCAAATCAAAAGCCGGCATCACGTCTCGTATTACTGCCATAGCGCTCTCCGTTCACATCGCAAGCGGATGGGTGTCATCAGATATTCGCCATTAAAGGATGTTGCATCGGACGTCCCGCTTCCAACGACGTCAGAATCGTGTCCGCATTTACCGGTGCCCGCCGGAATATCTCGTCGCCCACCGCGTCTGAAAGTGCATTCAATATCGCCGCGCACCCGCCGCCAACTGGCGGCTCGCCAATGCCGCGCGCACCTACCGGCGTCTCCGGGTCGGGAATATCCAGCGCTTCCCATTGCATGTCCACGGGCACATCCAGAATCGTCGGCGGCCTGTTCTGGTAAAAGCGCTTGGCCACCGGCAGTCCATAGTGCGGATCGAAAACCCACTTCTGCCCGATCGCGTGCGCAATCCCCAGCGTGGTACGCCCCAGTATCTGCCCGCCCAGCGCCGCAGGATGCAGCACCGTCCCCACATCCGCATACGCGAGGAAATCGACGATGTAGTACTTGCCCGTCTCCACATCCACTTCGACTTCAGCAAAGCTCGCGACATACGAATACGTGTTGCCATCCCGCGGATACTTGTCTTTCGCCGACACCACCAGTCCCTGCCCGGCAAGATTCGCCACCGCAGCCTTGGTCATCTTGTTCACATCCGGAGTCGCCTCGTGCCCGTCGTAGATGCCGCCCAATTGAATCGCGCGTTGCGCCGCCTGCGCAAAGCTCAGCCCCGCGCCGCCGCCCTTGCGAAACACGCGCTGATTGGCAACCTCATAATCCTCCGGCTTGCCGCCCAGCGATTTCGCCGCCACCTCTTTCAGCTTCTGCTTGCACTCGTTCGCCACTGCATACGACGCGCGCGTCATCGCATGAGTCGTCTGGCTCCCGCCCGATGCGCACGTAAATGGAAGATGCTTCGACGTGTCACCCCAGACCACATCGCAAATCTCCCACGGCACGCCAAGCGTTTCAGCGCCGGCGCGATGCACATCGATCACCGACTCCGTTCCCAGGTTGCCAATGCCCGATTGAAACTGCACCCGCCCCTGCGGCGTAATCACCAGCAGCCCGTCGAAGCCCGTAGTCCCGCCGACGTAACAACTCAGCGACACGCCGACTCCCCGCACCTTCGCGCCAATGCGCTTCGGCTGCCGCGCCATTTTCTCCTGCCACTTGAACTGCACTGCGCCCTTATCCAGCGCATCTTTCAGGAAGCAACTCGTCGTATGACCGCGCTTGCCATTGAACTCCGGACCAAACTCCGCCTTCCCTTCCGGGCAGTTCACGCGGCGCAATGCCACCTGGTCGACACCAAGCTTGCGCGCTGCTTTCGCAAGTATGGGTTCGATGATCGCAATCCCCTGCATCCCGCCCGGCGCGCTCTGTGCGCTTCGCGGCGGCGTATTGGTCATCACCGAGATTGCCCGCTGCCGCATCGCAATCGGCTGATATAGCAGCGAAACAATACGCGCTGCCGAACTGCCATCCCCCTGCGCGTCGTACGATCCACTATTGGTCACCGTGAACATATCAACGGCCAGAATTCTTCCGTCCTTCGCAAAGCCCACCTTCAGCCGGCCTTCAACGCTCGGCCGCGCGCGCCCAATGCAGTGCTCTTCTTCGCGGCTGATGCGCATCATCACCGGCGCATTCAGCTTTTTCGAAAGCAGCGCGGGAATAATCATCGTCAGCCCGCCCGTAATCTTGCTGCCAAATCCGCCGCCCGTGTACTCGCTGATGAACACAATCTTGTCCTGATCGATGTTCATCCACTTCGCAATCGCCGGCTTGGTCTGGAACGTGCTCTGCGTCCCCGAATGAAGAAACAGCTTTCCGTTCTGCCAATAAGCCATCGCCGTCCGCGGCTCCAGGCACTGATGGCTTACATCCGGTGTAATAAACGTTTCATCCAGCACCAGCGCCGCTTTTTTAAAGCCCTCGTCGATGTCACCGTACGCCCAAGTCTCAGGAGCATGACCCATCGGCAGCTTCCCTTGGTCGTAGTCGGCAAAGTCCTGCTCCGTCCACTTCACTTCCTTAAGTTGTGGAATCGGAATATTCGGCGGATCGGGCCGCACCCACACATTCCCGTCCTCGCGCGGATTGGGTCCGCCGGGACGCAGGCTCTCCAGCGGGTCAATCACGAAAGGAAGCTCCTCGAAATCGATCCTGATCTTTTCAATCGCTTCGGCGCACGTAAGCTCATCCACAGCCGCAACGGCCAGTATCGGATCGCCCATGTAGAGAGGCTCATTTGTCAGCGCCTGTTCACCCCACTTGCTCGCCTTGATCACCGTGCCGTTATCGCTCAGGCTGTCGGCCGGCGCAGGAATGTCGTCGGCTGTCAAAATCGCCTTCACCCCCGGCATCGCCAGCGCCTCTTCCATGTCGATGTGCTTGATGCGCGCGTGCGGCATCGGGCTCAGAACCAGCCTGCAGAACAACATGCCCTCAGCGCGAAAATCCTCGGCATATTTTGATTTGCCCGTCACCTTCGCCAGCATATCGCTGGTCTGATAGTTCTTGCCAATCAGCTTGTATCCCGCGCCGTAAACGCGTTCCTTCGGCTCAGCAGGCTTGGCTTGTTTCGTCAACTCAACAGGTACGCTCTCAGGCATGCTCAAGCCCTCCTCATATATTCAGCGCCGCGCATCATCGAATCCAGAATCTTGTTGTAGTCCTGGCAACGGCAAAGATTACCCGAGATCCCATGCGCCAACTCCGTCCGCGTCGGATTCGGATTCGTCTTCAAAAATCCAACCGCAGACATGATGAACCCCGACATGCAAAACGCGCATTGAAATCCCTGCGTATCCAGCACCGCCTGCTGCACCGGATGAAGCTTCCCATCCGCCGACGCCAGTCCTTCCACTGTCGTCACCTTGCGCCCTCGCACCGTGTGCGTCAGCGTCGAGCAACTATAGTGCGGCACATCGTCAATCAGCACCGTGCAGGCCCCGCACTCGGCGCGGTCGCAGCCCAGCTTGGTTCCCGTCAGCCCGAGCTTGTAGCGCAGAGTAAATGCCAGCGTCTCCTGCTTCATCACATCCACGCGGCGCTGCATTCCGTTCACGTTGATCGTGATCAGCCGCTCGCTGGCCGATGAGCTTTGCCCGTGAACCGCCGAGGCGATAAACTTGTAGTTCGCCGCGGCCACCACGCCTCCGCTTGCGATCACGCCCAGGATGAACCTGCGCCTGCTGATCGCCTTCGACGCGGCGTCGGTCGTCTTCAACTCTGGAATCTCTGTCATAGCCGATTCTCCCGTTTCAGTTTTCGTCTTGAATGATCTGCAGCGCGGCATTCGGGGATTGCGATGCTGCGCATATATTAGCTCCCGGCCGATTGAATTGGGAAGTCCCGTAGTTTCCGCCTTGAATTAATTTCATAACCAGTGGAGCTCTGATCTTTCCGACGTTTTGAAAGGGCACGGCCTTAGAGGCTGCAGAAAAACTCGGGCGGGCGGTAGGCCGGGGATTTATCCCCGGTGTCAGTAGCATGCAATCAACACGGCCTTTAGGCCCTGAGGTGCGCTTTTATGAAATTCCCTTGCGAACAGGCCTTTTTTTGCAACCTGTTTAGCCCCTGAGGGAACGCTGAACGCTAAATAGAACGGAACCAGAGGCCCCTGCTCAATCAATATGTATAGACAGGTTTGCTTCTTCACTCGGAATCGGCCAAGCCGCGCATGTACTCGGCCCATCACGCCTCGCTCATTTCCCGCCCCTTTGCCTCGCGCCCCAGCAAGGCCAGACCCGCCAGCGAAAGCGCCACGACAATCACAGTGATGGCCAGAACCGCCGGATAGTTGCCCCAACGTTCCGCCGCCAGCGCCTGCCCTTTTCCATTCCATGAAGTAACCAGGCCTCCTAGTTGATACGCGAGCCCGGGCGCTGTCGCTCGCACCGGTGCAGGCGAAAGCTCCGTCAGATACGCAGGCACCACGCCCCAAGCTCCCTGCACCATGAATTGCATCAGCACCGCGCCCACGCCCAACGTCAACGCCGAATGCCCATAAGCATAAAGCGGAATCACCGGAATCGACAGCAGTGCCGCCGTAACAATCGCCCGCTTGCGTCCCCATTTCTCCGAGAGCGCGCCAAACACGATCCCGCCCCCAATCGACCCGAACCCATACAGAACCCCGATCACCCCGATCGTCTCCGGCGAGAGCCTCGCCGTGACCGCAAGAAATGTCGGATACACATCCTGCGTGCCGTGCGAAAAACTCATAAACGCCGTCATCAGCAGGACCAAAAAGAGAAATGTAGGCAGAAACGCCATCAGGTTCGGCGGCAAAATCGGCGCGGCCAACCCACTCGCCGAGCGCGCCACCCGTTTCCTCGCCCCCGCCAGCCACACCGGCGACTCCTCCACCTTTGCCTGCACATAAAACACCAGAATCGCCGGCATTGAGCCCACAATAAACAGCCCCCGCCAGCCAATCCGTTCGAACAAAAGCGCGAAAGCCGCCGACGCCAGAATCGACCCCAGCGCGTAGCCCTCTTGCAGAATCCCGGAGAAAGTGCCGCGCCCCTCCTTCGGCAGCGTCTCAAAAACCAGGGCCGCGCCCACGCCCCATTCCCCGCCCATTGCGATCCCAAACAGTGCCCGCAGCACAAGCAGCGCACTGAGCGAAGGAGCAAAGGCGCACGCCAGTTCGATCACCGAAAAGCTGAGAATATTGAACATCAGAATCGGCCGCCGGCCATACCGGTCGGCCAGCATCCCAAACAGCAGCGCCCCCACCGGACGAAAGGCCTGCGTCATGAACACCGCGCCCAGCACCGCCGAGGGCTGCGTGTGAAACTCCCCGGCAATGGCCTTCACGCAAAAGATGAGCAGGAAAAAATCAAGACTATCCAGCGTCCATCCCAGAAAAGCTGCAAGAAATGTGTGCCGCTGCCGGCTGCTCAACTTTTTGAAGTGATCGATCAACGACATAGCCGCGAGAATAGCAGACCGCCGGCGCTCCGCTTCCCGTTTCGCAATTGAGCCTCGCCCCGGACTCGGATGCGCGAAAATATTTGTTGCAACAAATATCACCCCGCCGCCGTCTATATATATGGAGGATTGCAAGCAGGCTCCGGGAGTTCCTTCCCCTATCCCGTTCACCCGGCCCAATCGTCCCGCTCGAGCTCAAGCTCGAGATGCATCCCAACACCTTGTTCCGAGAGGATTCTCTACCATGAAGCGTTTCGCAATTGTTTCCGGCATTCTCGCCCTCGCCGCTCCCCTGGCCATGGCGCAGACATCTACCTGGGTCTCCGATCCCGCCCACAGCGAAGTCGATTTCTCCATCACCCACATGGCCATCTCCAACGTTCATGGCCGCTTCGGCAAGGTCGCGGTCACGCTCCTCTATGACCAGGCAGACGTGACCAAGTCCACCGTCACCGCCACCATCGGCATCGCGACCGTCGACACCGGCGAAGACGCGCGCAACAATCACCTCAAGACGCCCGACTTCTTTGATCTCGCCCAGTTCCCAACCGCTACCTTCACCAGCACCAGCGTGGCCAAAAGCGGCAACGGCCTCACCGTCAACGGAAACCTCACGATCCACGGCGTCACCAAACCCGTCGTTCTCAATGTGGAAGGACCCGTCGGCCCGGTCAAGGGCATGGATCAAAAAGAGCATGCGGGCTTTTCAGCCACCACCACCATCAGCCGCTCAGCCTTTGGAATCGGCTCCAAATTTCCCTCTGCCATGGTCGGCGACGAGGTTAAGCTCAGCATCGACCTCGATGTCGCGAAACAGTAATTCAATTACGGGAGAATGACGATGGCAGCCCTGAAACACGAAATCGTTCAGGAGCGCCCCTTTTCCAGCCTGGAAGAGGAGGCGCTCCTGAACCTGATGCGCACCTCCGACTTCCTGCACCGCGCCTTCCACTCCGCCACCCGCGACTGGGGCGTCACTTCAACGCAATATAACGTGCTCCGCATCCTCCGCGGCGCCCAACCGCGTGGGCTCACCTGTGCCGCCATCGGCAGCCGCATGGTCACCGCCGATCCCGACATTACCCGCCTGCTTGCCCGGCTCAAAAGCCAGAAACTCATCCGCCAGCAGCGCGACCGAAATGACCGCCGCGTCGTCTGGACCCAGATTTCAGAAGCAGGCCTTGAACTCCTGCGCTCGATGGATCCTGTCATCGAAAAAGCCCCTCGCGAGCTGCTCGGGCACCTGAGTCCGGCTGAATTGACCGAGCTAATCCACCTGCTCGAGCTGGCCCGCAAATGCGCACAAGACCCGCCCATCGCGCACACAGGCGAAAACCACAATTAATATTGAAGAAATGCCGCAGGAAAGAAACTCACACCAGGCTGCTTAGGTCGCAACAACCTTCTTCGCCAAGACCTCTTCGTCTACATCGCCCTGAATGATCTTGTTGTGCAGGCAGTAGAGCGCCAGCTCAAGGCGGTCCGACACGCCGAGCTTGTCATAAATCTTGCGCAGATAATTCTTGATCACCTGTTCCGTCGTCCCCAGTTGGAAGGCGATTTCCTTGTTGCGCTTCCCCTGGGTGATGCACGTAATAATGGCCATCTCCTTGGGCGACAAACGAGGCTGATTCCGCGGGCTCACCAGTGCTGCCGCCTGCGAACGATACGCCTCAATCACCCAATTCACTGATTGATTGTCGATCCATGTTTCGCCCGCCGCAATCCTGCGTACGCACCTTACCAGCAGATCCGGCGAAATCGAGCGGGAAATAATCCCCCGAACACCGCGCCGATAAAGCTCCACCGTGTGGTTCTCATCGGCCGCTACCGCCTGCACAATCAGCTTCACGTCGGGTGCGGCCCGCAGTAGCTCTGGAATCACATTCGCCGTCCCGGCAAGCAGGCCACCCTCCAGAAGAACGATATCGGTGGGGTAGCGCTCGATAGCCGCACGCAGATTCTCAAGGGATTCGGCCTGGGCCACAACCCGCAGATCGTCTTCCAGCGCAAAAACCTTCCGGATGCCTACGCGGTAAATTGCCTGCGAGTCCGCAAGAATGATGCGGATCGCACCGGGCTTTGCCGGTGTATCAACAATTTCGCCGTCCGGGGAATCGTTCAGGATTTCCATAGTTTGGCTGCCGCCAAGTCCACTGGTACCCTCATTGCTCCGCGAATCGGTACTCATCTATCGTCGAGGCCGCGAGGTACTGTTGATGGCTTAGAGAGCAGCGTACCACACGTCCCGTGCAATGAACCAATACATCTTTAGGTGTACCAAGCACATTCCCTGGCATCCGTAACGAAAATCGGATGTCCAAACCCACCTTCAACTCCCGATCCAGTGAAAATAGAACCCCGCTCGCAGACACGTTGCGCGTCAAGGCGGTCACCTCGGATTTGCCCGCGCTCACCACGGCGGGAAGAGAAAGAGGGAACCGAACCGCGCAGCGTACCTCTTGCCGTGTTGTGTTCGGTATCTGTGCAGATGGCGTTTGATGCAATGCCGGCTTGATTGCTTTCATCGATAGCACCCGGACCTTAGAGGTCTCTAATTGCAACTCTAGCTAACTTTCTTCTTTCCACCTACGGCACCAAAGTTCCTTATAAGTAACTTACTCCGAGTTTCCACCGATGCTTTGCACAGTTGCGACCAAATTTTCACAGCTCAAAGCCGCCAATCCCTCCCAACCTACTCCGCCTATCCACCTAAAAATAAAAAAGTTGCCCGCGCACTCTGCCTGCGCCCAAATTGCTGCCTCGCGCCCCGCGCAACCACGCTCTGCCACTGTTCACTCTTTGGATTCCTCTTCGCTCTGCCTCTTGCAATTCAGCGACTTTTAGACAGCTGCGAACTCTTCCACAGGTTCAAGTTGCGAACGCATAAATGACATTTGCAATTCACTTCCATCAAGTACCCGCTTCAAGAACCCAACCGAAGTACGAAGCATTCAAAAAACGGTCCACTTCCCATCGCACGCTCCCAAGGTCCAAGCCAAACTCACCGCTTCAGCCGCCGACCCATGACCGCGACTCGGCACTCAGCCCGCGCTCTGCCCACCGAGCGCGCCCCACCATTCCACAGCCTCTCGGTCCGGAGCGAATCCCGGCAATTGCTCCCCGCTCACTCCATAATCACCCTCCTTGCGCCCACTCGGTTACCGCGCGAAAAAGCCTCAGATCCTCCCTTGCATGAGCAAAAAAACAGTATTCCGGTAACCCGTGAGTTCTTATTCGCCGCCCCCACCCCGCAAACCAATTCCCTTCCGCGAATCAAATCAACACTCTCGCTCAATAATAGGCGAATAAGTGGCGAAACATAGACCCTCCTAACCCCAATAAACACAAAAATTGGTGCAAAATCGCAGCCCTTGAAAAATATTTTTAGCAATATTACTTTTGTGGTAGCGAGCCTGCCCCTTTTGGGTTACTCTTTGTATGCGTAGTTGTTTCTCCACCGAGGAGTACGAGATTATGAGCAACACCTCTCTCAAGATTCGCGGACTTGTTCTTACCCTTGCTATGGCTACTGCCGCCACCGTCGCCGTCGCCAGCCCCTTGACTGTTCCGCCGTCGCCTTCGACCCGGCCCCACACGACCGCGCCTCATATGATCCTCGCGATCAGCCCGCTGACTGTTCCGCCGTCGCCCTCGACCCGGCCTCACGTAACTCTCGCGATCAGCCCCTTGACTGTTCCGCCGTCGCCTTCGACCAGGCCTCACGTAACTCTCGCGATCAGCCCGCTGACTGTTCCGCCGTCGCCCTCGACCCGGCCTCACGTAACTCTCGCGATCAGCCCGCTGACTGTTCCGCCGTCGCCCTCGACCCGGCCCCATGTGACTGCCTGAATACCTGGCTGTTCTATTTAGTTGAAACGGGCCCGGATTACGATCCGACGTCCTGCTAGACTTTGAACAAGCAGGAATGGCTGCCTTTGGTTCCGGGGGAGGCCGCAGTTGGGTTGGGAATTCGCTATATTAATTTGCGGAATGGCCGCGGAAGTGTTCCTCATCTTCCTGATGGGTAGAGCGCGCGTCTATCGATCCTTCCCTATCTTCTTCCTCTATCTCTGCTGGAGCCTCTTCAGCGACAGCTTCCTCTATTACGTCCGCATTGCTCTGCCCTATGCCACCTTCTATCAGGTTTACCGGGTCCAGTTGATCGTCGATTCCCTGATGATCTTCGCTCTCCTCGTTGAAGTCGCCTGGAGCGTCCTCAGCCCCATCCGTAACTCCCTTCCAAAGTACTCCTGGCTCGGAATTGCTCTTCTCATCGCTGTCGGCGGCCTCATCCTCTGGCCCATCGCCGGCTTCAATGCCCCCGATTACCTCGATCACGTCGGCATGAACTACTTCAGAATCCAGCAAACCGCTGCCATCCTGCGCGCCGTCTTCTTCCTCGCCTTGGCCGGCTTCAGCCAGGTCCTCTCCATCGGCTGGCGCGACAGAGAGTTGCAAATCGCCACCGGGCTCGGTTTCTTTTCCATCATCTCCTTGGCTGTCGCCATTCTCCACATCCATCAGCAGGCTGGAACGCCCTCCTATATCTGGCTCGATCGAATCGGCTCTATCAGCTATCTTGCCGCCTTGGTTTATTGGGACTACGCCTTTGCTACTCGCCCGGCAGAACGGCGCGAGTTCAGCCCGCAGATGCAGAGTATGCTTCTAGCTGTGGCAGGTACCGCAAGGAGTACTCGAATTGCTCTCTCCAATTCCGATTCTGATCCTGATCACCCAGGAAAAAGAAGGAACTGATCCAGATTCCGATCTGCCGCATTCCGCCTGCCCCGCCCCACCACCCACGGGAGGAAGGCTGTGAAGCTGGACAGCATTGACCTCACCCTCTGGCTGGCTGGCATCGCAATGGAAGCTTTCCTGCTTGCTCTGGTCATCTGGAAGCGCCTCTATCGAACTCTACCCTTCTTCTCTTCCTTTTTTGTTTGGTGTCTCTTCAGCGATGCAGGCATGGCCATCGCCAACATGTTCCCCAACGCCTACATGCCTGCCACCCTGGTCAATATCACCTTCGACGCCCTCTTCCAATTGGCCATCCTTGCTGAGTTGGGGAAAGTCGTGGTCCGCTTCAACAACGTCAACCCGCCAAGCCGCGCCCTCCTGGGTTCCCTGACCGCGCTCGCCTTTCTCCTCGCGGCGTTCTTGAACAGGTGGACCATCCCCACCGACTTCTCGCCCATTGACACCATCTATCTGGTCCTCATGCAGTTGTTCGCGGTGCTGCGCGTCGTTGCCCTCCTCACCCTCGTCTGGTGGAGCAGCCTACAGGGACTCCGCTGGCCAACCCGCGAACTCCGTATCGTCTCAGGTCTCGGCGTCTATATTATTGCTACCCTCTCTGTCGCCGCCCTTCACAGCCATAATTTGGATGGCCCCAAATTCCACTGGATCGACCAGGTCCTCGTCGGCATCTACCTCTGGACCCTTTCATATTGGATCCTCGCTTCTACAACTAAGGTCGTAGAACCTCAATAATTTGCAACCCATCCATCCATTTCAATGCTACAAGTAATAGGTATATGAAAGTCCCGCCGGGACGTTGTGGCTCGCTTTGGGTCACCAGATCCAGGTTTGAGGAGTACGAATGCTTTTGCCCTTGGTTCAGATTGTTCTAATTGCGGCCATTGCCCTCTATCTCGCCCGTTGGCGAATGGGAGTCAGGCGCCGCAATGCGCAAACGTGGGAGTCCCTCCTGGCTCGCCTGCGCCCCGACTGGAGCGCGCGTGAACTCAGCGATCATTTCCTCTGGAAAGAGGGCCTGAGCGCTACCCCTGAAGAAGCATGGAAGCGCATGGAAGGCCCCAAAGGTCTCTGGGCCATCTATCAGAACGCGCGCGTCATGCTTGAAATGGCAGACTTCGCCGCCAGGCACTGCGAAGGCGTCGACAGGCTGCTCATTGAAACTCTTCACAGCGACGCTATGCAGATTCGCGTCTGCGTCCTCTCCGCACTCGCTCAGTACGCTTTTACCCAGGCCAGCGAAGGCGTCAGAGTTAATGCCTTCCGCGCCGCTTCAATGTATACCGGCATGGCCGCTCGAATGACTCAATTGCTGCAGGAACACGCCGCCGTCCTCGTCCCCGACTTCGTCGCCGCCATGTAGCACAGCTTCACTTATCAATTTGCTGAACCCCAGCCTCGGCTGGGGTTTTTTGATTCTCCGCCCAAGTCAATTCGTCAGCGCGCCAACCGCTTTTCACTCTCCCGCCCTCAACCCTGGTTTGAAGTAATGAATTGCCCTATCCGCTCGTATTCATCCTCGCTGAGCCTGAAGTGCAACGCCGCCGATGTCTCTTCAACCTGCTTCGCATTCCGTCCCCCCACAATCGCCGCCGTAATTCCAGGGTTGTGCAGCGTCCATGCCACCGCAACCACCCCCGGCGTCACGCCGTGACTGCCACCGATCTCCCGCAGAAACTCCACCAGCCGCAGATTCCGGCTAAGCCGTGGTTCGTTGAACTCGGCTGACTTCCGCCGCCAATCGTCTTCCGGCATCGCGGCCACGCGCGCCGCGCTCATCTTCCCCGTCAGCATCCCGGACAGCATCGGCGAGTAGTTGATCACGCCAATCCCGTTATCCCGAGCGTAGGGCAGAATCTCCGCCTCAATCGCCGGCCGCAGCATCGAGTAAGGCGGCTGCAGACTCGTGATCGGCGCAATCTCCATCACCCGCTTCATCTGCGCCACATTAAAGTTCGAGACCCCAATCCAGCGCACCTTGCCCGCCTTCTGCAGACGAGCAAGCGTCTCCCACGCCTCTTCGATCTCTGACTCCGGGTCCGGCCAGTGAATCTGGTAGAGATCGATCGTATCCACGCCAAGCCGCCGCAGCGAGCCGTCCAGCTCCTCGCTCACCGAGGCCGCCGTCAGCGACCGGTACGCCGTCCGATCCGACCGCCACCGAATCCCGCACTTGGTAAACACATAAGGCCGGACGGACGTCGTCTTCAGCGCCCGCGCCACCACCTCTTCCGAGTGCCCAAGCCCGTAAATCGCCGCCGTATCTATCCAGTTGATCCCCAGCTCAAGCGCCCGATGGATAGCGCCAATCGACTCATTGTCGTCCTGCGACCCCCAGGCGAACGCCCAGTCGCCGCCCCCAATCGCCCACGCGCCAAAGCCAATCGAAGTGAGCTTCATGTCAGAGTTGCCGAGAGTCCGAAGAGGCCGCGAATCTGAAGTTGTCATAACACAAGCTTAGATGATCTTCCTCCCTCGCCGGATGCGGGATCGGCAAATCCCGCTCCACCCAGTTGCAATCGTCCTCTCCCTGGAATAACCTCATCCGTGGATAAAAGTAGGAGAATCGAGTGAATCGAGTGCAAGCATCCAGATTGCTTTTGAGTATGGTCTTTTTTCTACCGTTAACTTTCGCCGCGCTCGCGCAGGCCCCTGCCACCGCACCTGACCAGCCAACGCTCAATCAGGATGTTTTCCATCACGTCGCCCAGGTCGTCTGGGTCGTCAGTGACGTCGACAGCGTCGCCGCCTTCTGGCAGCAACTCGGCGTGCGCGACATGCATCGCGACGGCGTCGTGCACTACAAAAATCTCACCTATCGCGGCAAGCCCGACCCCGCAACCGTCAAGCAGGTCACCGCCCACATTGGCAGTCTTGAGATCAAATGGATTCAGCCCCTCCACGGAGGCCGCTTCTGGCGCGATGGCCTGCGCGCCCACGGAGACGGTATCCGCGTCCTCAGCTACCAGGTCGATTCGCCCAAAGACTTTGACGAGCAACTTGCCTACTTTCGCCAGAAGGGCGTCGGCGCCGTAGTCGAAGACACCTGGCAAGGCCAAAACGGTCAGGGCCGCGCCGCCTATCTCGACACAGCCGCCGAGGGTGGCGGCAACACCCTCGGCCTGATCTACAACCCCGATCCCAATCCGCAGGCCGCCGACACCGCGGCCAACGACTATCCCCTCGGTAAGGTCGACCATTACGCCTGGGTCGTCAACGACGTCCGCAAAGTCGACGCCTACTACACCAGCCTCGGCTTCAAGCCCTTTTCTGCCATCGATCATGCCAAAATGCTCGACCGCATCTATCGCGACGCGCCCGGCACCTATGAAATGTGGCTCGGATGGGATCGCACCGGCGACGCCCCGCGCGAGTGGGTCCAGCAGATCACCGGCCCCGACATCTACGTCGAATACGGAAAAAAACACGGCGAAGGCTTTCACCACCTCGGCCTCACCGTCACTGACATGGACGCCGCCATCGCGCAAATGACCGCCCGCGGCGCCCCTCCATCGCAATCCGCCGCCTGGCAAACGGCCAAGGGCAAGGGTCGCGCCGTCTATATTGATACCGAGCCCCACGGCGGCGTCACCCTCGAACTCATTTACAACCCGCGCTAAGCGCCCCATACTGTCCATAATGGAAGTCAGGAGACTCAACCCGCATGTGCGATGAATTCATTCACCAGGGCCTCACCCACGACCCCACCGTCTCGCGCCGCACTTTCGGCCTCGGAGCAGCAGCCACCGCCGTCGCCCTCCACGCGCCCTCGGCAACCGCGCAAGCCAAAGTAGTCGAGACCGACGTCAACGTGCCCATGGCCAGCGGCGTCTCCGACTCCGCGCTCTTCTATCCCGAGGGCAAAGGCTCCTGGCCCGCCGTCCTGGTCTGGACCGATATTCTCGGCCTCCGCCCCGTCTTCCGCGAGCTGGGCCAGCGCCTCGCCGCTGAGGGCTACCTCGTCCTGGTTCCCAATCCCTTCTACCGCAACGCCAAGGCCCCTGTTGTCGATGGCTCCTTCGATTTCAGCAAGCCTGAAGACCGCGCCAAGGTCATGCCCATGGCCGCAGCTCTCACCGCCGACGCCAACATCAGTGATGCCGCTGCTTACGTCGCCTTCCTCGACGCGCAGCCCCAAACCGACAAGAAAAAGAAGATGGGCGTTCAGGGCTACTGCATGGGCGGCCCGCTCACCTTCCGTACCGCCGCCACCGCTTCCAACCGTATCGGCGCAGCAGCCACCTTCCATGGCGGAGGCCTCGTCACCGACAAGCCCGACAGTCCCCACCTGCTCATCCCCAAAATGAAAGCCGAAGTCCTCTGTGCGGTCGCCGACAACGACGACAAGCGCGATCCCTCCGCCAAAGACACGCTCAAAGCCGCCTTTGCCGCAGCCCATCTCACCGCAACCGTCGAAGTTTACGAAGGCTGCAATCACGGTTGGACCGTCCGCGGCAGCCAGGTCTACAACCAAGCCGGAGCCGAGCGCGCCTGGACCGAACTCCTCGCCCTCTACAAACGCAATCTCGCCTAGCCGCCGGACGCCCCAGCGCCCGCCCTGAGCGAAGCTGGAGTGACCCCCAAAAGTGAGACGTGGGAACATCGCCCCACTTCCCTTGCGCCAGATTTATCGCAACCGATGCTTTGAAAGGGCGCGCCTTTAGACGCGCCGCATCGACTCTTAGAAGAGACGTCGGGCTTTAGCCCCTGAGGGATGCTTCTCCCAACATGGACTCACAAACACGCCCCTTTCCCTGCGGCCTATCCACCCCCCGCACAAGCCCACCCCAAAAATCTTGAAGGACCCGTGCACACGGCGCAAGCCGCGTGCACACCCTTCCAGCTTCGCCATCGCCGATGCTCAGGTGCGAAAGTCCATTCGCGTATCCATACGCGTCAAGGGGTGGACACGCCGGGCAAAATCTTCAACTCGCCGACGTAGCGGTGGCAGTTTGAATAGGTGGCAATCATCCGCTCCGTGTTTTCGGCGTCATGCGAGTAGAATCGCGACGGCAGCCAGAATGTCTGCTCGCCGAGCTTCTGCGGAGCGTAATCGATTCCTCCAAAGTAGACCCCGGCGTTCCTCACCGCCTCTTCCGGCGCGATCGTCCGTTCAGTGTGGAGAATGCGCCCGGTTTCAGCGTCCGCGATCACGATCCGGTGAAAACCTTCCGGGAGCTTCGCGCATGAGGCGTTCGCAGGTTTCGATTTAAGCGTCATCTCCAGGCGGACCGTCTGGCCACCGTCCCCAGAAGTAACGTTGTAGTCAAAGCACTCCCGTTGTTCCCACCGCTTGAAAACGACAAGACCCGCAAAACCGCCCTCAACAAAGTACGGCAATTGCGACGTCTGGAACGTCCGTCTTGGCCGATGCCCGTCAATGCTCTTGAACTCGCGGCTTTCGAGAAACGGATCGTTTGGGTCCTCGGCACGTACCTCGCGAAGGGTCGATTGGATTTTCACATCCCAAATGACCTTACCCTTTTTGTTGAGGGCTTGTGTTGTAATCTGCTCGTCGCAAGAGAGGGATGGGAGTGCCGCTTGATACTGATTTGAGTAAGCAACTAACCGATCCAGGAGGACATCGAGCGAGGCAGTGTCCTGGCATCCCGCCAACACAGGAAAAATAAAGACCGCCATCGCCAGGAGAAGTTTCATCTGTCAACGCCCAGATTACAGCACCGCTGTCTCAGTTGATTGAACAAAGAGCCCCCTTCGCCGGTGCCCCCCAGAAGTCGAGGTCCCTACGGACAGGTCTTCGTCCGCGGGGTGAAAGATCCGGGGTCCCCACGGATAGGTCTTCGTCCGTGGGGTGAAAGATCCGGGGTCCCCACGGATAGGTCTTCGTCCGTGGGGTGAAAGATCCGGGGTCCCCACGGACAGGTCTTCGTCCGTGGGGTGGAAGATCCGGGGTCCCCACGGACAGGTCTCCGTCCTTGGAGTGGAAGATCCGGGGTATCCACCGACAGGTCTACGTCCGTGGGGCAGAGAGCCTGCCCTGAACTTGTCGAATGGGGCCACTGCGAACCTTAGTGGAGACGCGGGGCTTTATCGACGACCGCGTAATGAATGTCCCGACAACCGCGCCGGAGGCGCAGAGTTCGTTAGCCCCGCGCTTCAGCGTGGGGAAATGCGATTCCCCAAGTTCATTGCGGAGTCCCGTAGAGACGGTGCATGGACATTCTTAATGCAGGAACCAATGTCCCTCAGGGCAGGCAGCGGCCGGACGAACTCCGTCATCCCGAACAAACCCTCCCGCGAACCAATCGCCATAGGGTGAACGGGTGGTAGGCGGGGGTTTCAACCCCCGCACAAGCCCACCCCAAAAACCTTGAAAGACCGTGCACGCGGCGCAAGCCGCGTGCAAACCTCGTCAAGCTTCCGAAAAGCCGACATTTCGGTACAAATCTCTGGTAGACGAGCGCTTCGGCGATTGGGCACTCGTCCAGAAGCATCCCCGCCGAGAAGTGCGTTAGATTTGCTTGCCAAGAATCAGGGGCACATAGCTTCGAGCGTCTTGCAGCAATTGCTCGCGAGCGATACCAACCTTGGCGCGAAGCTGCAAACCCTGCAGCAAGTCAACGAGCAAACGGCCTCGCACCTTGGCAGAGGGTGTGCGAGTCAGGCGCCCCGCCTTTATCTCCATTTCGAAGCGTTTCGCGAAAATATCAGCGGTCCCGGTAAGGCCCTTCGCGGCGCACGAACGGATCTCCGTCACCCGCTCCGACTGTCCCATTGCTGAGGCGGCCATCATGCAACCTCCGTGAGCCTCATCCGAAGCGGTGTTAACGGTAGCCTCGCAAAAGCCGGTCACGGCCTTGCGAATGTCCGGCTCCGCTTGAAATGCTGCCATTCTGGGAGCTCCATACGTCAGCGCATAGCGCTCAACCGCCCTCAGCAGCAGGGTGGACTTGTCTCCGAAGGCTCGGTATAGCGCGGGTTTGGTGACGTTCACGGCGCGCGCGATCCGATCCACGTCGACTCCTTCATACCCATGCTTCCAAAACATCTCAACGGCACGGTCGAGTGCTTCTTCGGGGATAAAGCCTTGTGGACGTCCCCGGGGGCGCTTCGCAGTATTAGTTACCATCGCGTACGAAACTCCTTGCATTGCCGCTGTGATTATCGTACTCTTGCGTTTGTAATACTGCAAGGCAGATAAACACTGCCCACAACATGCTCACTGCGGCGGGCGTCGAGGCTTCTCAGGCCCCGCTGAGCGGCCATCATCAACTGCCTGGCGGGTTGCTTCATTCCGCAAGTAATTAACAACCAAAGAAGGAGAAAAACATGATCGAAAGTATCTTGATAACCGGAGCAAATGCTGGGCTTGGGAAAGAGACTGCCCGACAGTTCGCATTGAAACAAGAAACAAAAAAGGTAATCCTTTTTTGCAGAAATCGTGCGAGAGCAGAGGCAGCAAAAAAGGACCTTGAGGAGAAAACGGGGAAAAAGATTTTTGCAGTTGTTCTTGGGGATGTTACGGATGCAAGTTCTGTAAGAAAAGCAGTAGAAGAAATAAAGGAACCTATTGATGCAATCGTTTTAAATGCAGGTGGAGTCGTTGGGAAAACGGCTGCGAAATCTACGCCTTCCGGTATGAATCAATTAGCCGCTACCAATATTCTAGGAAATGTAATTCTCGTGGACGAATTAATGAAACGGGACAAGTTAAGGAAAACAGTTCTATCGGTCAGTGCGGAAGCTGTTCCAGGAGTAAAGATGCTCGGAGTAAAACGGGTTTCAATGAGGACTTCTTCTGTAGATGAGTTTGCTGCTGTTCTTGATGGATCATATTTTGGCAATAAGTTCAATGCGTTGCAAGCATACGCATATGTCAAGTATGCAGAAACCATGTGGACGTTATCCATGGCAAGAAAATATCCTGAGCTCAAGTTTGTTGTTGTGAGCCCAGGGAATACAAAAGGAACTCAGGCGCCAGATAGTCTTCCCCCGCCAATGCGGTTCATGTTGAAGTACGTAATGATGCCGATTGTGTTTCCATTGATGGGCGGAATGGTGCATACCCTCGAAGTAGGTGCAAAACGCTTTGTAGATGCCATCTCAGATGAGCGGTATGAGAGCGGCGTTTTCTATGCCAGTAAAGAGGGCAAGTTATCAGGGGACATGGTGGACCAGAGCACCTTCTTTACCGATTTGAAAAACACTTCATTTCAAGATAACGCCAACGAGGCAATTCACCAATTCATAACTTAGGCGCTCGGAACCGACGTCTCAGGGCAATTCTTCGCCTTGCCTCAAGGGAAGTTCTCAGGCCCAATTGAGGCGAAGCGCCACCCACGCCTCCACGATCGCGCCAACCATGAAGCCGCGTGGCAGCCCGTCGTCAAGGTCTCCGGTATCGACTTGTCTAGTCCAGAATCCTTGAGCACGGTGTCCTCAAGGAGCGCTGATCGGCGCGCCTCTTGATGCAAAACAACATCGCCACATCCAAAGGAGGAGTATGAACATTAACAACCTTGTAGTGAGCTGTTTGGTTTCTGCTTATCTTGCAGCGAACGTGTACGCAATTGTGAAAGTACGAGCGCTTGAGTTGGCCAGTTCACGCAAGCATCTCATACTCTACGGCGTTCCCTTCCTATTGTGCGGCTCTGTCATCCTGTTGGGATGTTGGCTCATGGAGATCATGCGCCGATTCGATGAATGGGCCGCCTGATGGCCCATTGAGATGACTCATTTTGCGGACAAAGCTCCGAACAAGTTAGCTGAGAACCGGTGTGCATCGTCGACTCCGGATACGAGCAGCGTGGCCAACTGTTCTCGACTGACGACTTCTTGCCAACGCACGTTTCCAGGCTGCGCTGCCCCCAAATCCATGAACATCCCATGTTCATCAGCCCCCGCCCCGCCGCTCCTTATCACACCCGAATGTTCACGCCCACCCTGCCGGCGACCCCGCGCGTCCAGCCCCACAGACAGGAATAACCGCGAAAACGCATGCAAATCAGCGCCAAAAACACGCTTCTAATCGTTTAGAAACACGTTCGAAACACGTTTTAACCCTCTTTTCGTGTACTAATATGCAACCCGATCCCAACTTTCGGCACCTTCCAGGCAGACAAACACGTACTTTAGATGGTCTGAAAGGTTAAGTTACCGCCGAATCGCACCCTTTCAAGCCAACATTTGAGGCTCTTTCGCAACCATATGAGCGAACATTTCCCGCTCCGCCCGAACCTCTAAGGCGAACATTCGCTTAACCGAACGCCCAAAACCGCCGCGCACAGAAAAACTGCGCTTTGCACCGCCCGCCTATTCAGTTTTTCGTAAATGTTTTTTGCCCGCAAAAGGCGTTCGCTCAGTTCAGGAACATGGTCCTGTAAAGCGTGTCGCGCTGCACCGGCTTGAACCCGGCATCGCGAATAATCCGCCGCAGCTCTTCTTCCGTCGTGCAGTTGCTCGTGCCCGCGGCCCTCACCACGTTCTCCTCCAGCATCACCGACCCAACATCGTTTCCGCCAAAGTGCAGCCCGATCTCCAGAACCTTCAGCCCCTGCGTCACCCAGCTCGCCTGCACATTCTCAATGTTGTCCAGGTAGAGCCGCGCAATGGCCAGCACCTTCAGATACTCGACGCTCGTCGCCTCATCCCATCCCTTGCCGCCAAGCGCCGTGTTCTTCGGCTGAAAGCTCCACGGAATAAAGGCCGTGAATCCGCCCGTCTCTTCCTGCAACCGCCGCACGACTTCAAAATGATTGATCCGCTGATCGAACGTCTCGCCCACCCCAAACATCATCGTGGCAGTCGTCCGCATGCCCAGTTGGTGCGCGGTCCGATGCACGCTCACCCAATCTTCCGTATTGCACTTCAGCCGCGCGATCCGATGACGAACCTCATCGTCCAGAATCTCCGCGCCGCCCCCGGGAATCGAGTCGAGCCCCGCGTCGCGAAGCCGCGCAATCGTGTCCCGCAGCGGCAGATTCGAGTACTCCGCAATCGCCAGCACCTCGGAGGCCGAAAGGCAATGCAGCCAGATCTGCGGGAATCGCTGCTTGATGCCCGTGAACAGCCGCTCGAACCAATCGATCTTCAGATCGGGATGAATGCCGCCCTGCATCAGCACGCCCGTCCCGCCCATCTCCACCGTCTCGGCGATCTTGTCGTAGATCACGTCGAAGTCCAGAATGTACCCTTCGGCCGACCGCGCATCGCTCTTGCCATTCTTCGGCAGAGGCCTGTAAAACGCGCAGAAAGTGCAGTATTCCGTGCAGAAATTGGTGTAGTTGATGTTCCGATCGATGATGTACGTGACCACGCCTTCAGGGTGCAGCTTGCGGCGCAAAGCGTCCGCCTCGAACCCCAGGCCGATCAGGTCGGGCGAGTTGAAGTGGTCCAGAGCCTGTTCGCGAGTCAGCGGCATAATCCGATTCTATCAATCCAGCGCTTGCTTGGGATTTATTCCTGAAGCCTGCTTATTTCCCTTCCCTCTTCCGAAACAGAAACAAGCCTCGTGTCAGCAGCGGGCGCCCCTGCGTGCGTGCCAGGTTCGAGGCCGTCGAGATCCCGCTGAACAGAATAAAGAAATCCAGAAAGGCCCTGAAGAATCCCTTCTTGTCGCCGCTTGCCATCAGGGGAAGAACCTCATAAATCGAATCGCCGCCCAACTACTTCATTGGAGGCGCAGCGGCGGACCTTGGATGCAAGATCCGCCGGATTTTCTCTAAACCGCATACCGTTTCTGGTGCCACACCCACGCCGTGCGAATGATGTCGTCCAGTTGCGTATACCGCGGCGCCCAACCCAGTTCGCGGATAGCTTTCTCCGAGCTCGCCACCAGAACCGCAGGATCTCCCGCCCGGCGCGGCTCGATCACAGCGGGAATGGGGTGCCCGGTTACCCGTCGCGCCGATTCAATCACTTCGCGCACGCTGAATCCCTTCCCATTTCCTAAGTTATAGATCAGTGGGCGAAAGTCAGTCGGCAGCTTGCCCGGTCCCAGAGCCGCGTCGAGCGCCGCAAGTGCCAGCAGATGCGCATCCGCCAAATCTGAAACATGGATGTAATCCCGAATGCATGTCCCGTCCGGCGTCGGATAATCGTCCCCAAAAATCTTGATCGATTCCCGCCGCCCCAGTGCCACATCCAGCACAAGCGGGATCAGGTGCGTCTCCGGATCGTGTGCCTCGCCCCTCGTCACTTCCCCGTCCGGCCTTTCCGGCGCCCCCGCCACATTAAAGTACCTGAGTGAGGCATAACGCAGCCCGTGGATCTGGTTCAGCCACCGCAGCATCTGTTCCACAAGCAATTTCGACTGTCCGTAAGGATTGGTCGGCAAAAGCCGCGCATTCTCTTGAATCGGAACGGTTTCCGGCTCCCCATAAACCGCCGCCGTCGAAGAAAAAACCAGCCGCTTCGGCCCGTGCGCCAGAATCGCCTCCAGCAGCGAAACCGTCGAACAAGTATTATTTCTAAAAAAATTCTCGGGCCGAACCATCGACTCCCCCGCCTCAATGAGAGCGGCGAAATGAAGAACGCCATCAAAGGGGCGTCCCATATCGTGAGCTTCGATGAAAAGGTTTTCAATCGCAAGCCGGTCAGCCAGCTCTCCTTGCACAAACTCCACCCCTGCTGGCAACAGTTCGCGCCGTCCGTGCCTCAGATTGTCGAATACCACGGCCTCGTGTCCCAATTCGGAAAGCAATCCCGCCACTGTGCCCCCAATATACCCCGCTCCTCCCGTAACCAGGATCTTCACAAAAAAGTTGTCCTCTCTTGAACAGTTTCTGTACCCTTGAAGTCTATTACAATAGGACATGGTTGGAAGGACAGGAAGCATCCGGCCAGAAGTTCCCCGGGCGAGCGGCTCGCCGCCTGAACATGTTTTGCTATTCTTTGCTCTTGCCGGTCGTGGAATCTTTCCGGCGCGCAGGTTTCAAACGCGGATGGAAAAACTGCCTTTCGGCAGGCAAGTGCGCGTTTTCATGGATGCCTTGGATGAATTTTGCGGAGTCGGAATGTCCAAGGCCAATGCTTCACGCGATTTGAACTGCGTCGCAAAATGCGAACTTTCGATTTGCAATCATTGCACTCCTCCCTCTGATCGATTCGTATCCAGCATCGTGTTTGTTGGCATCCCCGGGTCCCTCCGCAGCCCGTTTAGGAAGCGTAAGGTTTGGCTTGCTAACCAGGATTGCACTCTGCGCCGTTGTGTTCGCGGCGCCGGGTCCGAAAACGAACAAAGAAACGAATCGCATCAAAGCGCATATGGTGAGTACGTAATTGAGCTTGGCGCCGCTCGGTTTACGATTGGACTTACGTCCAGTCTTCTCGATGGCGCTAATGCCGGAATGGCTTTGGGAGACGATGGAATGCAAGACAGTTTTCGCTTGCCTTCCACATCTCGCCCGTTCCAGGCAAATCAAAGATCACGGCGTCGGGAGGGACATGTGCGAGGAATGAAATTATGCAGGTAGATTACACGCCAGGAAGAACCAACTTCGGCCCGCTTCCAGAGCCCGAGCGAAGCACTGCCTCCTTTGTCACCAGCGCGCTGGTCAACGGATCGATTCTTGCCCTTATCCTTTACATTGGCGCAACGGCCAGGCAGGTGATCGAGCAGCATAAGTACGAGTTCACTGAGTTAATCGTCCCCACCACTCCGCCTCCGCCAGAGAAGGTTAAGGTTCCTCCTCCGCCCAAACTGCCGCCGCCTCCGGAGCCGCCCAAACTGCAAATGGAAGCTCCGAAGATCGAAATGCCGAAGCCCAAGCCGGAGCCGAAGCCGATCCAGATGGAAGCCAAAGTCGCGCTGCCCGAGGTGAAAGCCGCGCCCAAGCCGGCGATCATCCTGGCCCCGCAGCCCAAGGCCGCTTTGACGGCAGCCATGCCCGCGCAGGACAACAAAGTAAAGCCTTCAACGGCGCCCGTGCACCTGGGAGAGACCTTCGGCGTGAGGCCGAATCCGAATGCCACGCGGCCGGCAACGATTGCGGCCATCGGCAATCCCTACGGCGGCATGAGGGGCCCGGCCGTTGCGCCGCACGGTGTTGTGGGTTCGACAGGGATCGGTAATGGATTGCGTTCCGGATCAAACGCTGGAATGGTCGGCAAGGTAGCTTCAGCCGGCATACCGGGCGCGACCGGAACCGGGCCAGCCGGGTCGTATGGCAAGGTGGGTTCGGCCGGGATTCCGGCAATGACCGCGGCGGCCGTAGCCATGCCAAAGATGACCGCCGCACCTGCGTCAACCAATCTCGAAGTCATCTCAAAGCCGCCGGTGCAATACACCGCCGAAGCGCGGGAACTGAAAGTCCAGGGCGATGTCGTTCTGCGCGTTACCTTCCTGGCATCCGGCCAGGTGGTGGTGCAAGGCGTGCTGCGCGGCCTGGGACACGGACTCGACGAAGAGGCGCGCCGCGTGGCGCAACAAATACGCTTTCGACCGGCCACGCGCGACGGCCGGCCGGTCGATCTGACAACAACCATCACCATCACGTTTCAATTGGCGTAACATCAAAACTCGAAGAAACTTAGATAGCCGTAAGATACGAGAACAGCCACAAAACGGCAGAAGTTTGACTTGGTCGAAGCCACCTAGGAGTTTGACATGACTTTTCGGAAGATCTCTCTCACCTTCCTGATGATCGCAATGAGCGTAACCTGTGCATACGCCAAGAAGCAGCCCAAGTACGAGCAGACGCGCGTTTTAACCCCTGAACAGGCGGCGCTCGTCAACAAGGCGATCGCCCAGGAAAAGGTGCTGATCAAGGACATCAAGATGCGCACGCCCCTGGTCGAGACCTACATCCAGGACACGCGTCCCGACGAAAAGCTCTACGAAGTGCCGGTGAGCGACCAGTATATTTTGAGCCGCGTCGACTTCGGCAAGGCGTTTTTCGACAAGGGCTACGCGCCCCGTACCGCCGTCAAGAAAGGCTTCTTCAAGGGCTCGTTCGGCGCCATCGCCGGGCTGTCGAACCTGCTCGGCCTGCAGCGTTTCACCTACTCCGATACCGGCTTCATGCAGATGATGTTCATTGATCCGACCGGCTTCGACCAGCAGCACTATGCCTTTAGCTATGTGCGCAAGGAGTTTCTGGGCTCGGTCAGAACCTGGGTCTTCGACATGCATCCCAGGGTCAACGGCATGGGCCGTTTCTACGGCCGCATCTGGATCGAGGACGAGGGCGGCAGCGTGGTCCGCTTCAACGGAACCTACACCGGCTCCAACCAGGAAGACGCCTCGAAATATTATTTTCACTTCGACAGTTGGCGGATGAACGTGCAGCCCGGCATCTGGCTTCCGGTCGCGGTCTATGTTGAAGAGTCGCAGCGCACAGAGTCAGCCAAATCCGTCGGCCTGAAAGCGCAAACACACTTCTGGGGCTACTCACTCAAGCTGCCCACGCGCGACAGCGAGAACGTCAGCGTGAAGGTGGACGACGCTGTTGACCGCAGCAACGACTCGCAGGATGTGGGTCCGCTGCAAGCCTCGCGCATGTGGATTACGCAGGCTGAAAATAACGTCGTCGATCGCTTGGTCGAAGCCGGCTTGGTTGCACCCATGGAACCGGGCGGCTACGAAGACAAGGTTCTCGGCCAGATCGTCATCAACCTCGTGGTGCCCAACAACCTCGCCTTCACCGATCAGATTCATGTGCGCGTTCTGTTGACCGACACGATTGAAGCAACCACGGTCGGCAACACCATCCTGTTGAGCAAAGGCCTGATCGACAGCCTGCCCAGCGAAGAAGCCATAGCCAGCGTGATCGCGATGGAGCTGGCGCATGTCGCCATGGGCCACCATATCGACACCCGTTATGCCTTCAACGACCGTCTGCTGTTCCCCGACGAGTCCACCTTCCAGCGCATCAACATGTATCACTCCGACCACGACAACGAAGAGGCCGCCAAGAAGGCGATGGAGTATCTCGAGGCCTCGATGTACAAGGACCGCCTCGCCAGCGCCGGGCTCTACTACGCGCAGTTGGTTGACCGCTCCAAGGTGCTCAAGGCGCAGAACACGCCTACGCTCGGCGACTCGCTGTTGAAGCCCGACGGCACGCCCTGGATGGATGCGCTGGCCAAGATGGCGCCCAAGATCAACTGGGACGACCTGAACCAGACCGCGGCTCTGCCGCTCGGCAGTTGGCTCAAGGTCGATCCCTGGGACGACTCGGTGCACATGCTCGACGCCAAGCGCTACGCGCCTATGAACGCGCGCGACAAGATGCCGTTCGAGGTCACGCCTGTATTCTACAAATTGCAACGCTACGAGGTCGCTCATGCCGCGCCGCCTCCGCCGCCGCCCACTCCGGCTTCAGCCACTCCGGCCGACGGCACACCGGTCGCAGGCACAACACCGGCAGCTGCTCCGGCAACAAGTGCACCCTCTGATGGTGCAACCCCAGCGCAACCCGCTGCAGGCGATCAGACCTCTGCGCCACCGGCACAACCCCCCGCAGGGGATGCGACCCCGCCCCCGGCACAACCTGCAACCGCACCGTCGAACCCGCAGTAGAACCGAATGGCAGTCAATTCCCGGGCGATGAAACTCGTGCTCCACGTCGCTGCCAGGGACTTGTCGCGTTAACCGGTCAGCATTACTAATGGAGCTAACTCCCCGAGAACTGGATGTGCGTTGTGACTATGAAACGAACAATCGAAATTTGTTTTTGCATTCTCCTTTTGTCCTTCGCCTCTTGCACCTACGGACAGGTAGTGCCTGCTGCTGTAGGACACGAGCCAAATTTGACGGTCGGCGGATTCGGTTCCTTGTTCCAGCCCGACTACGCCGGAAATTTCGTCGCCCAGCAAAGCCCTAACCCGCTGCTTGGTATCGGCGCCTACGTCGACTACAAGGTCAATCGCTGGGTGGTGGTTGAGAGCGAAGGCCGTTGGCTGCGCTTCAACCAGTATCAACCGGGCATCAACGAGGACAATTACCTGATTGGTCTCAAAGTCCCCATTAAGAACATCGATCGGTTCACGCCCTACGGCAAGTTCCTGGTCGGTTTAGGCAGCGGGGGTTTCCTTAACGGGCACTCGACGGTGCTTGCGCTGGGGGGAGGCCTGGATTACCGGCTCAGCAAGCGCTTTACCCTGCGGGCCTTTGACTTCGAATATCAGGAGTGGTTGATCACACCCACGCTTCATCCGTATGGCGGCAGCGTAGGCCTCGGCTACAAAATATTCTGACACCCGAAGATTGGGAATTGGTACTTAGTAACTGGCAGTTAGCGGTTATAAGTTAGCCGTAAGTGATTGCCACTAAGGGTCAACTGGTAACTGGCACTTAGCCCATAGCCTTTTCCGACGCGCCTATCAACACCTCGGCTACTTGGCTAACTCCGGTACCCAAATCCAATCATCCAGCAGAAAGGGCTGCTCCAGGGAGCAGCCCTTTCTGTTGACTGACAACTATTCCTACGCCGGCGAAGGCGATCCTTCCGGGAACCCGGGACCGCTGCGGCTTTCCGGCTTCAAGACCTGCTGCGGCGGGCCTTCCGTATCGCTGGGCGAAGCCAGCACCGAGCGCAGCGGCGGCAGTTCCTTGCCTTCGATCAGCATTCGAACTTCTTCCGCGTCGATAGTCTCGCGCTCAAGCAAGGCAGCCGCAATCCGGTGCATCGGATCCTTGTTCGATTCCAGAATCGTGTGCGCAGTCTGGTAAGCCTCGTCGATCAGGCGCCGTACTTCCAGATCGATCTGCCGCGCCGTCTCTTCGCTGAAATCGCGATGCTGTGCAATCTCACGGCCCAGGAAGATCTGCTCTTCCTTCTTGCCGAAGGTAAGCGGACCCAGGCGGCTCATGCCGTACTCGCAAACCATGCGCCGAGCCAGATCGGTGGCAACTTCAATATCGCTTCCGGCGCCAGTGGACATCTGGTTGAGAAAAATCTCCTCAGCCACGCGCCCACCGTACGACATGGCGAGCTTGGCTTCAAGATATTCGCGCGTATAGTTATGCCGGTCGCCGGGCAGAAATATGGTAACGCCCAGTGCCATTCCGCGAGGAATGATTGTGACCTTATGGATGGGGTCGGAGTGGACGCGGAAGAACGAAACCAACGCGTGCCCGGCCTCGTGATAGGCGGTCACCCGCTTCTCGTCGTCCGTCAGCAGCATGGACTTGCGCTCGGCGCCCATCAGGACCTTGTCTTTGGCCAGCTCGAAGTCGTACATCGTGACCTGCTTGCGATTAACGCGAGCAGCGTTCAGCGCGGCCTCGTTGACCATATTGGCCAGGTCCGCGCCACTGAACCCAGGTGTTCCGCGGGCCAGCACGTTCAGGTTGGTGTCGTCCGAAACGGGTACCTTCTTCACGTGCACGCGGAGAATCTCTTCGCGCCCTCGCACATCGGGCAGTCCCACAACCACGCGCCGATCGAAACGGCCAGGGCGCAGCAGTGCGGGATCGAGAACGTCGGGACGGTTGGTAGCGGCCACCAGGATCACGCCGTCATTCGATTCAAATCCATCCATCTCGACAAGCAGTTGGTTCAGCGTCTGCTCGCGCTCGTCGTGTCCGCCGCCGAGGCCCGCGCCGCGATGGCGGCCAACTGCGTCGATTTCGTCGATGAAGATGATGCAGGGCGCATTTTTCTTGCCCTGCTCAAACAGGTCGCGAACGCGGCTTGCGCCGACGCCGACAAACATCTCCACAAAGTCAGAGCCGGAAATCGAGAAGAAAGGAACATTGGCTTCGCCGGCTACAGCACGCGCCAACAGCGTCTTGCCGGTTCCCGGAGGGCCTACTAGAAGAACGCCCTTCGGAATACGCCCACCGAGCTTCTGAAACTTCTGCGGCTCGCGCAGATATTCGATGATCTCCTTCAGCTCTTCCTTGGCCTCATCCACGCCGGCCACATCTTTGAAGGTGATCTTCTTCTGCTGCATCGAGAGCAGCCGCGCGCGGCTCTTGCCAAACGAAAGCGCTTTGTTGCCGCCCGACTGCATCTGGCGCAGCATGAAGAACCAGATAGCGCCTAGCAGAATGAACGGGCCGATGTTGAACAGCAACTGCAACAACATCCCGTTGTTCTGCGGTTCCTTGATCGCGAAATTCACCTTGGCGGCGAGCATCGCTTTCTCAAGATCCTCGTAGTTGGCGGGAATCGTGGTGTGGAACTGATCCTTAGGCGAGGATTTCAGGTGGCCATGCAGTTCGTTCCCCTGGATGCTGGCATCCATTACCTGCTGGTTTTGCACCTTGTCGAAGAGATCGGAGTAGGGAATCTCCGTATCCTTGCTCATATTCGCGCTCTTTTGGACAACCGTCCACAACATCAAGAGGCAGATGAGGATGAAGACCCAGAACATGATTGTCTTAACACTTGAATTCACCAGAACTCCTCTTTCCAGCCGGGGAGGATGCGTCCGGCCGGACCTCCAACAAAAACCGCATCATCTCTTAGACGCTTGTACCTTCTCGAAAGTGTCAGAAAGTACACGCCGACTGCACGGCAGGGAAATCTGATCTGCCGCCGGGACGAGCAGTAACCACGATTGTACTCCGATGGCATTAAAAGTTGCAGTACTACAAAGGTCGAACAAGGCCCGGAATCCGGGGTATCAACCGAACAGAACACCAGCCCAAACCTCGGCTCCTTAAAGGGGGAAGCTTTCAAAGCGGAGTCCGTCCTCTGGCTGCAACTCCACTCCCTGCATCCAGACGATCCGTCCATCCAATTCAAGTACCGGCCAAAATGTTCTGCCTGTCCCCGTAACCCTCATACGTTCAAGCACTTCCTTCACTTTCCTCGGGCCGCTTGAGTAGCGGAGCGTCACCCGGTCCCCCGGCTTCCATGAGCGAAGAGTCACAGCGCCACGGTTGCCAGTTCCCTGCCCCTCTGCCGACGAAGAGACCCCGATCCGCAGCGTGATTCCGAAGGCGGGAGCCTCAATCTCGCCCGGAATCGTTCCTGCGTACTCCGGCGGCGCGTCCGCACCTGCCCGGCTGGCCGCCCCAATCGCGCCGGCCATCAGCCGCAGTTCGCGGTGCGTTCGTTCCACCCGCGAGCCATCAGCCAGTTCCAACTTCTGGCCCGCGCGCCCGGCCAGCGCAAGCGTCCGCATCGCCTCCGTTGCGGAAAAATCAGGCGCGGCACCCAGCTGCACTGAAGCGTTCCGAAGCAAACGCCGCTGCACTGCCGGCGCAAGCCCAGCCAGCCGCGTAACATCAATCGACAGCATCGTAGCCGCATCCCCCGCAGCTCGCCCCCCTCCGCGTACCGGACGCCCCGGCATTAGAACTTGCGGAGCCAGCCGTGCCAGCTCCGCCGTCCACCAAGCCTCTTCATCCCGCGCCAGCCCGGCCATCTGGGCAAGATGCTCGCGCAGCCGTGGATTCCACCCCTCAAGAAGCGGCAGCAGCTCGTGGCGAATCCGGTTCCGCGTAAAAGTCAGTTGGCGATTCGACGAGTCCTCGCGCCAGCTTTGACCCAGCGCCTTCAGGTAGCCCTCGATTTCAGCGCGTCTTGTTGCCAGCAGCGGCCGCACGATACTCCCCTCGGCAAACTCAAGAACCGGGTGAATCCCCGACAGACCCTCCGTCCACGCCCCCCGCAAAAACTTCGCCAGCACCGTCTCGGCCTGGTCGTCCAGTGTGTGCGCCGTGGCCACGGCATCCACCAGCCCCTCGCCCATCAGTTGACGGAACCACGCGTACCGCAGTCGCCGCGCGGCTTCCTCCGTCGATTCGGCTCCTTTACCCGTCGCCCGATTTGCCTGCGCCTCAGCGGCAACATCCACGCGCCCCTCATGAAACGGCAACCCGAGCGATGCCGCCAGTTCGCGCGCAAACGTCAGATCCCCATCCGCTTCCTCGCCCCGCAAACCATGATGCAGGTGCGCCGCATGCAGCACCAACCCCAATTCCTCCCGACGCCCCGCAAGCGCCCGCAACAGCGCCACCGAATCCGCCCCGCCCGACAGCCCCACCGCCAACCGAAGCCCCGGCTTCAGCAACGTGGTGTCGATCGGCAGTTCGCCCGTCTGTTTTTGTGACCGTGTTGGCCGTTCCGCAGGGCGCATCCCAAAATGATAAGCGGCCCGCATTGCTATCCGCCCACAATCCTTACCCAACTCACCTGCCGCGCAACCCCTCATCCGATGTATACTCCACGAGTTATGCAGGTATTCGTAATCCTTCCCGCTGCCGGATTGGGGACCCGGATGGCCGGCCCTCAGCCCAAGCAATTCCTGGCCCTCCAGGGCGTGCCCATCCTCATCCACTCGCTCCGCGCCTTCGCTGCCGTCCCCCGCGTCACCGCGATCTACGTCGCCGTCCGCAACACCGAAATCGACCGCGTTCAGGCGCAAATTGCCGAATACGGATTTGCCGATCGCGTGCATGTGGTCGAAGGTGGCGACAACCGACAGGAGTCGGTCTCCCACGCCTTGGCCGCGCTGCCCGCCCAGCCCGATGACATCGTCCTGGTGCACGACGCCGTTCGTCCGCTCATCGACGCGCCCACAATCGACCGCACCATCGACGCCGTTGCCGAATTCGGCGCCGCCATCGTCGGCATGCCGGCCATCGACACCATCAAGCAGGTCGAGCGCACCGCCCACGGCGCCTTGATCACCTCCACCATCCCGCGCGAGTACGTCGTGCTCGCGCAGACCCCCCAGGGCTTCCGCTATGGGCTGCTCCAGCGCGCCTTCGCCGAAGCCACTGCCGATGGCTTTATAGGTACCGATGAAGCTTCCGTTGTCGAACGCGCCGGAAATCCTGTCGCCGTAGTTCATGGTTCTCAGGTTAATCTGAAGATTACACAGCCAGGCGATCTGGAGTTGGCCGAGTTCTACCTGCACCAGCGCGGGCAATAGGCAAGGGTCCATAGAAACGTCCCGGAGACCCACAGAGACCATGGATACACGCATCGGATTTGGCTACGACTCGCACGCATTCAAGCCAGGCGTAACGCTGCGCATTGGCGGCCTTACGCTCGAACATCCTGAGGGACTCGCAGGTCACTCCGATGGCGACGTCCTTCTCCACGCCATCACTGACGCGCTCCTCGGTGCCGTCGCCGCAGGCGATATCGGCAGCTTCTTCCCCCCCGGCGATCCGCGCTGGAAAAACGCCGACTCCGCCATCTTTCTTAATCTTGCAATGGAAGAACTCCAGAACGCCGGCTACCGCATCCTCAATATCGACACAACCCTGATTCTGGCCGCCCCCAAAATCGGCCCCGTCGCCGGCGAGATGCGCGCCCGCGTCGCAGACCTCCTCAGCATCGATATCGATCAAATCAGCATCAAGGCCAAGACTCCCGAAGGCCTCAATCTTGACCACGTTGCCCAATGCCACGCCGTTGCCCTCGTCGAGCGAGTACTCGAGCCCGACGGCTTGAAAAGCATGAGCGCCGTCATCGAAAGCCAGCGCCAGCTTGAAGACGTCGTTGAAGACCTCCTCAGCTCCGTCCACGGCGTGCCCAAAAAACGCGTCGCGCCCGTCTACGACACCGAAGACATCACTTAATCCTGCACTTGGCGGTCGATTGGCCGCGTGCGGCCCCCGGTGATCGGACTTCCCTGCCCGCCAGGTACTTTCTGGTGATGGCTTCAGTTTTCTGTTGCGGTTTAACCGCTTTGGCTATACCGTTGCTCCCAGATTCCATCCCACCCTGGAGCGTTCTCTATGTACGCAGTAGCCTTGATCTTGCAGACTCAGCCCGATCCAGCCATGGTGCAGCGTGTGATCTTGACGATGCTTCCAATATTGTTCCTCGCCATTCTCGTGGGCCTCGCCATCGTCATCATCCCCTTCTGGTTCATCTGTAAAAAAGCCGGCTTCTCGCCCTGGCTCTCGATGCTGAACATCATTCCGCTGGGCAACCTCATCCTTATCTATGTCCTTGCCTTCTCGGATTGGAAGGTCCTGCCGGCGCCACAGGCATTATGGCAACCGCCTATGCCCCAGCCGCCCATGCCCCCGCAGAGCTGAGACAGAAGCACAGGCGGATACGATAGCATCGTCAGAGGAAAGCAATCTACACGATGCCCGATTCATCTTCTGCAAAAGCTCCTCGCGTCCGCTTTGCCCCCTCGCCCACAGGCTTCCTGCACGTAGGCAGCGCCCGCACTTTTATCCTCAATTGGCTCTTTGCCCGCCACAACGGCGGCGTCATGGTCCTCCGCCTCGACGATACCGATGTCGAGCGCAACACCGACGCCAGCGTCCAGTCCATCTTCGAGGGCCTGCATTGGCTCGGCCTCTCCTGGGACGAAGAATACAAGCAGTCCGAACGCCTCGCCCTCCATCGCCGCCAGGCCCAGGCAATCTTCGCCAACGGCCTCGCCTATCGGGACTTCACCCCCGCACACACGGGCGACGATAACCAATCTTCAGCGCAAGGCGCCTGGCTCTCGAACCCCGGCATGCGCGAGCTCTCCCCTGAAGAAAGCGACCGCCGCGCAGCCGCCGGCGAGCCCTTCGCGCTCCGCTATCGCGTGCCTCGTGGCCAGGGCCGCATCCTGCACTTCAAAGACAGCGTCTATGGCGAGCAATCCAAACCCGCCGACGAGGTGGAAGACTTCGCCCTTCTGCGCTCGGACGGGATGCCCACCTACCACCTCGCCTCCTGCGTCGACGACGCCGACCTCTCCATCAGCCACATCATCCGCGGCCAGGATCACCTCACCAACACCTTCAAGCACCTGCTCATCTTCGAAGCCCTCGGCGCAGAAGCGCCCCAGTTCGCCCATCTGCCCCTCCTCGTCGCCCCCGATGGCGCCAAGCTCTCCAAGCGCAAGCACGGCCCCGTCGTCAGCGTCACCACCTATCGCGACGCCGGCTTCCTGCCCCAGGCCTTCGTCAACTTCCTCTGCCTCCTCGGCTGGTCGCCCAAAGACGATCGCGAGTTCCTCTCCCTCGACGAGCTCACCGCCGCTTTCACCCTCGAAGGCGTCAACCGTGCCAACGCGGTTATCAACTTCTCGGAAGCCGACCCCTTCGATCCCAAGGCCGTCTGGCTCAACGCCGAACACATCCGCGCCCTGCCCGTCGACCAACTCGCCGCGCTCCTCGGTCCCTTTTTTCAGAAGGCTGCTCTCTCCGCCACGCCGGAGAAAATCCTTCAGGTCACCCCCCTCATCCGCGAGCGCATCAAGCTGCTCGGCGAAGCTCCCTCGGCAGCCGACTTCTTCTTTCTCCCCGAGCTCGCCCCCTACGACCCCGCCGAGCTGATCCCCGCCAAGGGTGGCGACGCCGCCATGGCCCACCGCGTCCTCGCCCACGCACAGGTCGTCCTGGCCACCACCCCCTTCGATCACGATTCGCTCGACCAGGCTCTCCGCGCCGCCGCCACCCACCTCGGCCTCAAAGCCGGCCAGGCCTTCCAGCCCATCCGCGTCGCCGTCTGCGGTCGCAAGAACGCCCCGCCGCTCTTTGAAACCATGGTCGTCCTCGGCCGCGAGCTATGCCTCACCCGCATCCGCCAAGCTGAAACCAACCTGCAATCGCTCAGTTGAGTTCCGCCTGATTGGTCCCTAAGAATTGCTTGACATTTCGTAATCGATCGATTACAGTTAGGCCATTCTTTCCGTTCGACCGCTTCCCGAATTCACTGCATGGCTCGATGCTCTGAAAGACATGCGGGTGCGCGGCGCGGTGGTGGAACGCATCAAGCGCCTCACCTTCGGCTTGCTGGGTGATTTCAAGGCGGTTGGCGGCGGCGTGATTGAGCTGCGCATCGACTTCGGCGCTGGCTGAAGTCTCTATTACACGCAGCACGGCGCGCATATCGTGGTATTGCTTGCGGGCGGGTCCAAACGTACCCAGAAGAAAGATATCCAACGGGCGAAGGCTTTGGCCGCATTGCTGAAAAGCGAAAGGAACAAAGATGAAAAAGACCATGAACGTGGATGACTTGCCTGAATTTGACCCCGCGCAATATCTTGACAACGAAGTGAGCATCGCCGTCTATCTGACCGGAATTCTGGAAGCCAATGACGCAGCCCTGTTGGCCTCCGCGTTGGGTGACATTGCCCGCGCGCACGGCATGACTGAGGTCGCCAAGGCCGCCGGAATCACCCGTGAAGCTCTCTACAAGGCCCTTCGCCCGGACAGTACGCCACGCTTTGATACCATCACCCGCGTCTGTGCGGCGCTCGGTGTGCGTTTGGTGGCCCAGCCTTTGCCCGCCGGAAAAACAGCCGCTTGAAAGCCGCTCCGTGGCCGCCTTGGACCATGGTGAATCTTCCAATTCAGATCCAATGGAATAATAAGAGAATTGCCAAAGCCAATGAGAATATAGCCAAAGCCAATAAAAAAAACAGTTGAAGCGAATAAATGATTAACTGAAGCCAACAAGAGGATAGATGAAGCCAGAGCTTATCTTCGCTCCGCAATCGAGCGGTGTAAGACGACATATGGCGAAGCCAATACTGCCATTGCACTTGAAGCCCTTATGGAAAAAGTGGGATGCCACATCACTCTTCAGTCTTATCGGCAGGTGGGCAGGCGGCTCAGGACTGACCATCATAAAATGAAGAGTGTCCTAGGTCCCGCTCGTGAGACGTGTGATCTACGGACGCGCAACCTTGATGCCCTCCCGCATCACTCTCATTCAGCAACGCCCCCGGTGGGATAATGGTTGATAACTATGACTCATTCGAATTCAGAATGCCCGGAAACACCCGCACTCTCCAACTTTCTCCGCGATCAAATCGCCGAGGATGTGCGCACCCAAAAATACGGCGACGCCGTCATCCAGACTCGCTTTCCTCCCGAGCCCAACGGCTACCTCCACATCGGGCACGCCAAGGCCATCTGCATCGACTTCGGCCTCGCCGACGAGTTCGGCGGCAAGACCAACCTCCGCTTCGACGACACCAATCCTTCCAAGGAAGAGCAGGAGTACGTCGACTCCATCATGGCCGATGTCCGCTGGCTGGGCTTCGATTGGGAGCGCCTCTGCTACGCCTCCGACTACTTCGGTCAGCTCTACTCCTGGGCCCTCCAGCTCATCAAGGCCGGCAAAGCTTATGTGGACGACCTTTCCGCCGACGAGATTCGCCAGCATCGCGGCACCCTCACCGAGACCGGCACGGACAGCCCTTTTCGCTGCAGGTCCGTCGATGAAAACCTCGACCTCTTCGTCCGCATGAAGAACGGCGAATTCCCCGACGGCAGCCGCGTCCTCCGCGCCAAAATCGACATGGCCTCCCCCAACCTCAACATGCGCGATCCTGTCATGTACCGCATCCTCCACGCCTCCCATCACCGCACCGGCGACGAGTGGTGCATCTACCCCATGTACGACTACGCGCACGGCCAGTCCGATTCCATCGAGCGCGTCACGCACTCCATGTGCACCCTCGAGTTCACTGACCATCAGCCCCTCTACCGCTGGTATATCGAGCAGCTCGGCATCTTCCCCTCGCAACAGATCGAATTCGACCGCCTCAACATCACCTACACTCTTCTCAGTAAACGGAAGCTCCTCCAGTTCGTGCAGGAAGGCGTCGTCCGCGGCTGGGACGATCCCCGCATGCCCACCCTCTCCGCTTTCCGCCGCCGCGGCTTTACCCCGGAAGCCATCCGCATCTTCGCGACCGCCACCGGCGTCTCGCGCACCAATGGAATAACCGATATCGAAATGCTCGAGCACTTCCAGCGCGACGACCTCAACCATCGCGCCTCGCGCGCCATGGCCGTCCTTCATCCCCTCAAGCTGGTCATCGACAACTACCCCGCTGGAAAAGAAGAATTCGTCGAAGTAGCCAACAACCCCGAAGATCCCTCCGCCGGCACGCGCCAGGTGCCGTTCTCCGGTGAGATTTACATCGAGCAAGACGACTTCCGCGAAGTCCCTCCGCCAAAGTACTACCGCCTCTCTCCCGGCAAAGAAGTCCGCCTGCGCAACGCCTATTTCGTCACCGCGCAAAGCGTCGTCAAAGACCCCGCCGGCAACGTCGTCGAGGTGCACTGCACCTACGATCCGGCCAGCCGCGGCGGCAACTCCCCCGACGGCCGCAAGGTCAAGTCCACCATGCACTGGGTCTCGGCTGCCCACGCCATCTCGGCTGAAGTCCGCATCTACGACAAGCTCTTCACCAAGCCCGATCCCGGCGATTTTGCAGAAGGCGGCAGCGTCCTCGACAATCTCAACCCCGACTCGCTCGTTATTCTCACCGGCGCCAAACTCGAGCCATCTCTGGCAAACGCCAAGCTCGAAGACCGCTTCCAGTTCGAGCGCGTAGGCTACTTCTGCCTCGACCCGGACTCGACCCCAGAAAATCTGGTCTTCAACCGCACCCTGCCCCTAAAAGACTCCTGGGCCAAAATCGAGAAAAAGTCCGGAGCCTGACCGCCTGCGCTCGGTCACCCTCTGCCGATACCCGCCCTGCTCCGACCCCAGAAGCACCAACCCGGACAAGGCGCCCCCCAACCCGGTGAAGCCTGTGCCCCATTCATCTCAGCCTCATCGAGAGGAGTGGGATCGCCCGCCGCCGAAGAACAAATCGCCCACCAATTCCCCCCCCAAAAAAAAGCACCCCGCATTTGCAGATAATTACCAGGGATTGGCGCACAATCAATTCAGGTTGAACCTCACCCACGAGGCCAGCCAAAACAGAATCGTCCTCCGTTTAGAAGTGAAAGCTAGCAGCTAGAGGCTATAGCGGTTCCAGGATTGGAATACCTTGAAGGCATTTCACCAAGTCGACGCGACCATCAGGGAGCGGCGATCTCGCATGAATTCTGCCAGGGCACGGTAATCCTGGAACCGTTCTAGAAGCTAGTAGCTGCTCTTCTAACTCCTTTGCCGAGAGGACTATACCCATAACCTCCAACAGAAGAGGACATTACGGCGCCAACCACCCCGCATCCTGATGAAAAGAGCGAACTTCGCCAAAAAGTCCGGACTTCGATTTTTTTTGGGGACTCCCACCTCTGGCCAACTCCATCCCTCCCGGTGTTACGATGGGTTCCCATAAATCGGAGGCCCTTCCCATGCAACGCCGTAAATTTCTCCAGTCCCTTGCCGCCACTGCCGCCGCCGCCGTAGCCTGCCCCCTGCCCGCCTTCGGCGCACTGCCCAAAATGAAGATCACCCGCATCCGCGCCTACAATCCCCCCAAATCCTTCCTGCAAATCAACCAAATCTTCAACCAGAGCTACAACATCGTCACCATCGAGACAGACGCGGGCATTACCGGCATCGGTGAAGGCGGCTCGACGGACCTGCTCGCACCTTGCGCCAGCCGCCTCATCGGCCGCGACCCGCAGTTCATCGAGCATCTCTGGCAAGACATGAACCGTGCCTACTTCTATCCCGCCGGCCGGGAACGAACCGACGCTATTGGCGCTTGCGACCTCGCGCTCTGGGACATCCGCGGCAAGGCTCTCAACGCCCCTGTGCATCAACTCCTGGGCGGCTCAACCCGCAACTTCGTCGAGTGCTACAACACCGCCGGCATGATCCCTGGCGTCACGCGCGAGACATCCATCCAGGATCGAGCCCGCCTCACCCTGGCCGCCGGTTATAAGCTCTACCGCTTCGACGCTCTCTCCGTCCCCGTCAACACCGTCTACAACGCCCGCGAACGCATTACCGCCATGCGCGATGTCTGCGCCGCCGTGCGCGAAGGCGTCGGCAAAGACGGCGAATGGGCCATCGACTTCCACCAGCGCTTCGATCTCGACGAAGCCATCCGCGGCTGCGACCTCATCCAGGACCTCGCGCCCTTCTTCGTTGAAGACCCCGTGCGCACTGAAGCCTTTCTTCAGGACCTGCCTATCCTGCGTCAGAAAGTCAATGTCCCTCTTGCGGCTGGCGAAGAGTGGGGCAATCGTTGGGATTTCAACCCGCTCATCGAAAATCATTCCATCGACTTTTGCCGCGCCACCCTCCCCAACGTCGGCGGCATCACCGAGATGCTCAAGATCGCGGCCTTGTGCGACACTCACTTCGTCGGCATGGTTCCCCACTTCACCGGCCCCATCGCTACCGCCGCGCTGGTCAATACGCTCAGCACCTTCTCAGGCCCCTTGGTGATGGAATACAACTACCAGGGCCGCGCCATGCCCCACTTGCCCCAGTGCCTCGACTTCAAGGAAGGCAAGCTCTATCCCAACGACCGCCCCGGCCTGGGCGTCGAAGTCGACTTGAAGCAGCTCACCCAGATTGCCGAGTTCACCGAACCCGATTTCCAGAGAGGACAACTCTACTACCGCCCCGACGGCTCCATCACCAACTGGTAGTGAACAGACGCACGGGTGCCCCTGGTCTTCTGCCGTGGCGGACCGCGGCGGAAGACCAGGGAAATGGATATTTGAGGAAAAGATCAGAACGGAGAAGAAGGCTTTCTATCCGAAGAACGCCATTGCAATGTGATTCACTGCAAACGCCGCTGCATACGCCAGCGCCAGCATGTAAAGGAACTGCACTGCCGGCCACTTCCAGCTATTCATCTCGCGCCGCACCACAGCCATCGTCGATGTGCACTGCATTGCGAATGCGAAGAAGATCATCAGCGCCAGCGCGCCGCCCAGCGTCATGTCATGGTGCAGCGCCGTCTGCAGATGCATTGCCTGCGTGCTCGGGTCCGCGCCGTAGAGCGTCCCCATCGTGCTCACCATCACTTCGCGCGCCAGCACGCTCGACAACAAGCCGATCCCGATCTTCCAGTTGAAGCCAAGCGGCGCAATCGCCGGTTCGATGAAGTGACCCAGCCGTCCAATCACGCTATCGGCCAACTCCGGCGCAGCAAATACTCCACTCGCCGTGTGAACCACTGGCAAATGCGCCAGCACCCATAGCGCCAGCGTCACGCACAGAATCACCGTGCCCGCCTGGCGAAGAAATATCTTTGCCCGATCAATCAGCCGGAGCCCCAGCGAACGCAGAGTCGGCATTCTGTACTGCGGCAGTTCAAGAATGAACGGCGTCTCGCTCGACTTCAGAATCGAACTCTTCAGCAGCCATGCCGTCGTCATCGCGCCCACAAAACCAGCCAGATAAAGACTCAGCATCACGATCGTTCGCAACCCGAGAAATCCATCCAGATAAAACGTGTTCGGAATGAACGCCGCAATCAGCAGCATGTACACCGGCAACCGCGCTGAGCAGGTCATGAACGGCGTCACCAGTATCGTCGCAAAGCGGTCGCGCTTGTTCTCAATCGTCCGAGTCGCCATAATCGCCGGAACCGCGCACGCATAAGCCGATAGCAGGGGAATGAAGGCCTTCCCATTTAATCCAATCGTCCGCATCACGCGGTCCGCAATCAGCGCCGCGCGCGCCAGGTACCCCGAGTCTTCCAGGATTCCGATAAACAGAAACAGCAGCAGGATCTGCGGCAGAAACACCAGCACCGAACAGATGCCCTTCCACGCTCCATCCAACAGCAGCGATTGCAACCACCCCGCCGGCAGCAGCGGCCGCACCAGCTCGCCCATTCGCGCCAGTATGTCGCCAAACCCGTCCGACATCGGCTGCCCGATCGAGAACACCACTTCAAACACGCCCACCACCACAATCAGGAACAGCAGCGGTCCCCAGAAGCGGTGCAGCAGTATGTTGTCAATCTTGTGTGTGCTTTCAACCGAGAGCGGAGCCTGGTAGCCAGTCCGCCGGCTCACCTGTTCCGCCCACGTGTGCGTGCTGGCCGCGTTGCCCAGCACCGGCAACGCCAGCGGCTTCGCAGCCTTGCGCTCAGTCTGTTGATTCAGGAACAGCGGCACTGCATCTAGCCCCGTCCCGTGCACCGCGCTGATCTGTGCCACCGGCGCACCCAACTCCCTGGCCAGCTCAAGCGTGTCAATGTGTCCGCCGCGCTGTTCCATCAGATCGCTCATGTTCAGCAACACCAGCGTCGGCAGTCCGACCGCAAGCACCGGCGCAGCCAGCATCAGTTGCCGCGTCATGTGCAGTGAGTCCAGCACCAGCAATACCGCATCCGGCTTCGGCGTGCCAGGCATTTTGCCGCGCAGCACGTCAATCGCTACACGCGCATCTTCTGAGTAGGGAGTCAGCGAGTAAATCCCCGGCAGATCGATCAGCGTCAGGTCTTCGCGCCCCACCCCCGCCATTAATCCCAGACGTTGTTCCACCGTTACGCCAGGAAAGTTGGCCACCTTCTGCCGCAGTCCTGTTAACCGGTTAAAGAGTGTGGATTTGCCCGAGTTCGGCGGCCCAATCAGCGCAACCGTCTTCAACGTTCCATCCGGCTGTGGAATAGCAGGCGGAACAAACGGTGGGGGCGTGCAGCAAGTACTGCTCATCGCGCCGCCTCAACCAACTCCACTGCTTCGCCGGCTTCCAGATCCCCGATGGCCGCAGCCACCGGAGCCTTTACGCGGATCGCCTCGGCCGTTTCATGCCGCAGCGCAATCTCCATTCCATCCACCCCGTAAACCGTCGGGTCGCCCGCCGGCGCCCGCCTCAACGCCGTCACCAGCGCATCTGGAACAAACCCCATATGCATCAAGTGGTTCTGCACAGACTCCGGCAGGTCCAGAGCCACCAGCACCCCGCTCTCACCCACGTTCAATTCGCTAAGTACGCTCACCCGCCTTGCTCCCGGGGGCTGCTTGAAAGCAAGCAGCCTAAAACTACGACCTTTCTGGTCGTAATTGAGTATAAGGCCTTTTGCCTTCGATTCGCAAACCTTGGTTCTTAAGACTTTTGCAGGGAAGATTTCCATCGCCTGACCTCCAGAAGGGCACAACTTTCCCGCTGGCGCCAGTCCCTCTTTTCCCCCTGGCGGGCCCTCTGTCCTCTGTATCGGAACGATGTTTAATTTTTATCAGCCCAAATTCTTCTAGAAAGTGACCCAAATCACATCAGTTGGCCTGCCCATCCATTGCCTTCCCGCCGGCCCCCTGCTACAAAACTCCCATGGACGCCAACGACTTCCGCGCATCCCTGGCCACGGAAAACCCGCCCGCCGGCCTCTCCATCCCTCTCACAGCCCTCTGGTGGGACGCGAAAGGCGACTGGTCCCGCGCCCACGACCTCGTCGACTCGCTGGAGACGAAGGATGGCATGGCCGTTCACGCCTACCTCCACCGCAAAGAGGGCCAGGTCAGCAATGCCGACTATTGGTACCAACGAGCCGGCCGTGCCTTCCAGCGGCCTGCGCTCGACGACGAATGGACAGCCCTGGTGGAAGGGCTCACGTCGAACTGATCTTCGGGGCTGATCGTGTCTTTATTTGCCCGAAGACCGCGGTCGCAAAGAACCGCTCCGAATACATCGCTATTGAGCTTCTGCATCCGCAACTGTGGCGGCCATTGGAAACAGCCCATCCACCTTCGTGAGCTTCAGCAGTTGCAGCACCCGCGGACCCACGCCAGCGGCAACCATGCGGATGCCTCTGTTATGGCAATGCACGTGGTGCGTCACAAGCATGCCCAACCCCATCGAATCAACATAGGGAACATTCGTCAGGTCCAGAATGTTGAGTGCAGGCGCAGCCTCGCCCGGGGCCGGTTCCATCTCGAAAAATGCCTGCATTTCGTCGGGGGTCAGAGTTCCGTACATGTCGCGCGCTGTGAAAGGCCCACACATGCGGATAATCACCGTACTTGGCGAAGTGCCAGCCTTGCGCTCGATTGTGAAAGGCGTGCCTTTCCAGATCTGAACTTCCGTTTCGGACATCGCGGTTTTCCTTTCGAAATTCGGCGGCTCCCCACAGTGTCGCTTTAGCCCCGCGCTTTTCGACAACGCCAGGAGCAGATGAATCCACATCGGTTTCTGTCGATCAATTCTGATGGGGAATCAGGAGAAGAATGTGGTTAGGCTCATCGAGCCAAGTCACGCGGGCTATTCTTCAATGATCCATAGTAGCAAGTGCGCACTATTCATAAAGAGAATCGCGCTTTCGTCGAGCGGCACACGCAATCTCTGAATCTACAGCTTCGACACCGTGTTCACTGCATGAAACTGATTTCATAATGTGGGAATCAGTACCCGCCCTGTGTCACGCATCACTGCTACTCCCGACCCCCTCAAACGACACTCACCCTAGCGGTTGATCACCCTGGGCCGCGCTATGAGGCATACGGAATGAGTGAACTGAAAAAAGCTGGAGATATGGTAATTCTTGATGGCAACGAGGCCGCCGCCTCGGTCGCCTATCGTCTCTCCGAAGTCGTCGCCATCTACCCCATCACCCCCTCGTCGCCTATGGCCGAGTGGGCCGATCAATGGCGCTCTGAGAACAAGAGAAATATCTGGGGCGCATTGCCCATCGTGGAAGAACTGCAGAGTGAAGGCGGCGCCTCCGGTGCCCTCCACGGCGCATTGCAGGCTGGTGCTTTCGGAACTACATTCACCGCCTCGCAGGGCCTCCTGCTCATGATTCCAAACATGTTTAAAATCGCCGGCGAACTCACCCCGGCCACCATGCATGTCACCGCCCGCACCCTCGCCACCCACTCGCTCTCCATCTTCGGCGATCACTCCGATGTCATGGCGTGCCGCTCTACCGGCTGGGCCATGCTAGCCTCCAACTCCGTACAGGAAGTCCACGATCTCGCCCTCGTCGCCCAGGTCGCCACTCTCGAAGCTCGCATTCCATTCATGCATTTCTTCGATGGCTTCCGCACCTCGCACGAAGTCGGCAAAATTCTCCCCATCTCCGACGACATTATCCGTGCCATGGTCGATGACCAGCACCTAATCAATTTCCGCAAAAACGCGCTTAGCTCCGACCGCCCCGTCCTCCGCGGCACCGCGCAAAATCCTGATGTTTTCTTCCAGGCGCGCGAAGCCTGCACCCCTTACTACAATGCCGTTCCCGGCATCGTGCAATCGGTCATGGATCGCTTCGCCGCTCAAACCGGCCGCGCCTATCGCCTCTTCGACTACTACGGTGCGCCCGACGCCGAGCGCGTCATCATCCTCATGGGCTCCGGCGCTGATGTTGCCGAAGAAGCCGTTGATCTCATGGTCAAGCAGGGCCAAAAGATCGGCCTCCTCAAAGTCCGCCTCTATCGGCCCTTTGACGCGAGTGCCTTCCTCGGCGCACTGCCCAAAACCGTCAAGTCTATCGCCACTCTCGATCGCTGCAAAGAGCCCGGTGGCACAGGCGAACCGCTCTATCAGGACATCCTCACCGTCTTGGCCGAGAACTCCGCCCGTCTGCCCTTCGCCGCCATGCCCAGGGTCATCGGCGGTCGCTATGGACTCTCTTCCAAGGAGTTCACGCCCGCCATGGTCAAGGGCGTCTTCGACGAGCTCACAAAGACATCCCCCAAAAATCACTTCACCATCGGCATCAACGACGATGTAAGCCACTCCAGCCTGGACTACGATCCGAACTTCTCCACCGAAGATCCCAAGACCGTCCGCGCTCTCTTCTACGGACTCGGCTCCGACGGCACCGTTGGCGCCAACAAGAACTCCATCAAGATCATCGGCAGCGAAACCCCCAACTACGCGCAGGGCTACTTTGTCTACGACTCCAAGAAGTCCGGTTCCATGACCACCTCGCACCTGCGCTTCGGGCCCAATCCAATCCGCTCCAGCTACCTCATCACCCAGGCCAGCTTCGTCGCCTGCCACAACTTCAGCTTCCTTGAAAAGATGGATGTTCTTGAAGCGGCCATGCCGGGCGCGGTCTTCCTGCTCAACTCGCCTTACTCGGCCGCAGAAGTCTGGGACAAGCTCCCCAAGAGCACCCAGGAAAGCATGTTGCGCAAGAAGATCGAGTTCTATGTCATCGATGGCTACACCGTAGCCCGCGAAGCCGGCATGGGCACCCGCATTAACACCATCATGCAGACCTGCTTCTTCGCCATCAGCGGCGTGTTGCCTCGCGATGAAGCCATCGAGCAAATCAAGAAAGCCATCAAGAAGACCTACGGCAAGCGCGGCGAATCCGTGGTCGCTAAAAACTTCGCCGCCGTTGACGCAGCCCTCGCTCACCTTCACAAAGTCCCGCTGCCTGCCACCGCGTCTTCCAGCTTCGACCTCATTCCCTCCATCTCGCCCCAGGCGCCCGAGTTCGTGCGCAATGTGCTCGGCCAAATCGCGGCGGGCAAGGGCGATCAGCTTCCCGTCAGCGCGTTTCCCGCCGGCGGCACCTTCCCCACCGGCACTGCCCAGTGGGAGAAGCGCAACATCGCGCAGTTCATCCCTGTCTGGGACAAAGACCTCTGCATTCAGTGCGGCAAGTGCGTCCTGGTCTGCCCCCACGCCGTAATCCGTGCCAAGGTCTACAGTCCTGAACTCGCCGACAAGGCACCATCAACCTTCCAGTGGGCCAAGCCCAAGTGGAAGGGCATGGAACAGGATCACTACACCCTCCAGGTTGCTCCTGAAGATTGCACCGGTTGCGCGGTCTGCGTGGATGTCTGCCCGGTCAAGAACAAGAGCGACGCAGGCAAGAAGGCCATCAACATGGCGCCCCAGGCGCCGCTTCGCGAGTCCGAGCGCGAAAACTGGGACTTCTTCCTCTCCCTGCCTGAAGTCGATCGCTCCAAGCTTTCGCATACTCAGGTCAAGGACCTTCAACTCCTGCAACCGCTCTTCGAGTTCTCCGGCGCATGTTCCGGCTGCGGCGAGACGGCTTACATCAAGCTCCTCACCCAGCTCTTCGGCGATCGGCTCTTCATCGCCAACGCCACCGGTTGCTCCTCCATTTACGGCGGCAACCTGCCCACGACTCCCTACACCAAGAACGCCGAGGGCCGCGGTCCAACCTGGTCCAACTCCCTCTTTGAAGACAACGCGGAGTTCGGCTTCGGCATGAGAACCGGCCTCGATCAACAAAAGGAATTTGCAGAGCTCCTCGTCCAGCGCCTTGCCAATGAAATCGGTGTCGAACTGGTCGCCGAGCTGCTCCACGCTCCTCAGAAGACTGAGACGGAGATCAACCAGCAGCGCCAACGCGTTCTCGCTCTGCGCGAGCGCCTTGCCAGCAACAACTCTTCCGACGCGCGCAACCTGCTTGCCATCGCCGACGGCCTTGTCCGCAAGAGCGTCTGGATCCTTGGGGGCGACGGCTGGGCCTTCGACATCGGCTTCGGCGGACTCGACCATGTTCTCGGCTCCGGCAAAAACGTCAACGTCCTGGTCCTCGATACCGAGGTCTACTCAAACACCGGTGGCCAAATGTCCAAGGCCACCCCGCGTGGCGCGGTTGCCAAGTTTGCCGCAGCCGGCAAACCCAACAGCCGTAAAGATCTCGCCATGGAAGCCGTCAGCTACGGCTCCGTCTACGTCGCTCAAGTCGCCATCGGCGGCAACGACAGTCACGTCGTCAAGGCCTTCCAGGAGGCCGAGGCTCACGAGGGCCCCTCGCTCATCATCGCGTATTCCAGTTGTATCGCTCATGGCTACGACCTGATCCACGGCCTCGAGCAGCAAAAGCTCGCTGTTCAATCCGGCTACTGGCCGCTCATGCGTTACAACCCGGCGCTGCGCGACACCGGAAAGAACCCCTTCCAACTCGATTCGAAGGCGCCGTCCATTCGTCTTAAGGATTACACCTACCGCGAAGCCCGTTACACCATGCTCGCGCGCAGCAATCCTGAGATGGCGGCTGAACTGCTCAAGGGCGCGCAAGATGACGTCGAACGTCAGTGGCGCGTCTACTCCGCGCGGGCCGCAATGCCCGGCCGCGGCGAGACCCCGCACATTGCGCCGCCTGAAATCGTCGAAGAAAAGACTGAACAAAAACTGGCCGCCACGGCTGCCGGAGGAGACGAATGATCGACATTTCAATGCAATATCTCGGCCTGAAGCTGAGCAGCCCCATTGTGGTTGCGTCCACCCCGCTCACAGAGTCGATCGACAATATCCGCCATATGGAGGATGCCGGCGCTTCCGCCATCGTCCTCACCTCGCTCTTCGAGGAGCAGTTGGCGCTGGAGTCCCGCGCGCTCGACGACGATCTCTCCAGGGGCACCGACTCCTTCGCTGAGTCGCTGGGTTTCCTGCCCGACCTCGGCGACTATCGCATGACCCAGGACAATTATCTCGAGAATCTTCGCCGCGCCCGCGAGGCCGTCGCCATTCCCATCATGGCCAGCCTCAACGGAGCAACCAAGGGCGGCTGGGTCCGCTTCGCCAAAGAAATGGAGCAGGCCGGAGCCCACGCCATCGAGCTCAACACTTATGCCCTGGCTACCGACAGCAATCAAACATCGACCGATCTTGAACTGCAGTTGCTCGACCTCGTTTCGAGCGTCTGCCAGGCGGTCAAGGTTCCTGTTGCCGTCAAGCTCTCGCAGTCCTTCACCAGCATTCCTAATCTCGTCTCCAAACTCCAAACCGCTGGTGCCTCGGGCGTCGTTCTCTTTAATCGCTTTTATCAGCCGGACTTCGATATCGAGGCCCTTGAAGTGCGCCCCACGCTGCACTTCTCTACACCCTCTGAGCTGTTGCCCCGTCTTCACTGGGCGGCAATTCTGCACGGCCACGTCAATCTCGACATCGCCATCACTGGCGGTGTCCACTCGGCCGAAGATGTCCTCAAAAGCATCATGGCAGGCGGCAACGTCGCCATGATGGTCTCTGCCCTCCACATCCACGGCATTGACCACATCGCCCGCGTCCTGGCCGATATGTGCTACTGGCTGGAGAAGCGCGAGTACACTTCGCTCGCCGAAACCCGCGGCTGCCTCAGCCGCCGCTCCGTTCCCGATACCTCACCCTTCGATCGCGGCAACTACATCAAGACGCTCAGCTCCTACAGCCTGCGCCAAACCGTAGCAGCCTTCTAACCTCGCCCATTCTCCCTGACGCCAACGGCGGCCGCACTCCAGTGCAGCCGCCGTCGGTGTTTCTGCTCTACACCTGAAAGCTCTCTGCCTTTCGCACATCCCCATCGTGATCGACTATCATCCTCCCATCGGAAAATCCGCTATCAAACCTGGCTCGAAGGAGCATCGGCATGGCCCGCAAAACTTTCTTCTTCGCGATCGTAGCAGTCGTCTCTACAGTGCTCTCCGCGCAATCCCCCGCCAAGTATCAGCCCACTATCGCTTCCCTTGACACCCACCCGCTCCCGCAGTGGTATGCCGGCGCCAAGCTCGGCATCTTTATCCACTACGGACTTTATTCCGTTCCCGGCTGGGCCCCGCTCTCGCACCCTGATCACGACTTCGCCAACGTCGACTACATCAAAGACGATCCCTATGCCGAGTGGTACCTCAACGCGATGCGCATCCCCGGCTCGCCCACGCAGGCCTATCATCGCGAGCACTACGGCGAAGACTTCGGCTATTACGACTTCGCCCCCATCTTCAACCGCGAATCAAAAAAGTGGAGCCCCGATCAATGGGCCGCCATCTTCCGCGATGCCGGCGCAAAGTACGTCGTCCTTACCTCCAAGCACCACGAGGGCTTTACGCTCTGGCCAAGCACGACTATCAACCCCAGCCCCACTTTGCCCAAGAACGCGCGCCACGCCGAGCGCGACATCGTCGGTGAACTCACCACCGCGGTCCGCAAACAGGGGATGCAGATGGGCCTCTACTACTCCGGCGGCTACGATTGGACATTCTCGACCGGCCCCATCGAGAAAGCTCCCGACTACGAAACCGTCAAGCCTGAAACAGAAGCCTACGGCCGATACGCCTTCGCGCAGATTCACGAGCTCATCGACCGCTACCATCCCTCAATCTTGTGGAACGACATTGACTGGCCCAAAACCGGCAACGCCCTCCAGGTCGAAGCCGACTACTACAACGCCGTCCCCGATGGCGTCATCGACGATCGCTTCGGCATCGCCCATGCCGACTTCACCTCGCCCGAATACCAGAAGCTCGACAAAATCAGCCCCAAAAAGTGGGAAGAGTGCCGAGGCCTCGGCCGCTCCTTTGGTTACAACCGCGCCGAAGGCGAAGCCGAAACTATCGCCCCCGCTGAACTCATCGCGCTCCTCGTCGACATCGTCAGCAAGAACGGCAATCTCCTCCTCGACGTTGGCCCCGAAGCCGATGGCACCATCCCGCCCGTCCAGATGGAGCGCCTCAAAGCCCTCGGCGCATGGCTCAAGCAAAATGGCGAAGCCATCTACGACACCACACCCTGGACCCGCGCCACAGCCAAAAGCGCAGAAGGCGACGACCTCCGCTTCACGCGCAAGGGCGACGATCTCTATGTGATCGTGCTGGGTAAACCGAAAGCTGAGACAATTACCATCCCGGATCTTCCGGCCAGGCAGGGAATCCTTATCACGCAGCTTGGGGATAACAGCGGTCTAGATGCAAAGGTTCAGTATGACGGGATGAGGATCGTTCTAAGAGGGGTGCCCAAGGGAGACTATGCCTACGCTTTCAAACTCGCCGGCTACGCGCGCGGGAGCGAGTAGCGTTCCCCACGAGCAAGGAACCTCATCACCGTCTCTTGCAGCTTTTCACAAGCCAGGGGCAGCGCCGCCTTCACTGCGGGACTGAACTCTTCGCCCAACTCAATCGACCCCGCACCAATCGTCAGCAGTAGCGAGGCGCGGGGCAGGGAGCCGTAGAACTTCCGCACCAGCCCCAGCAGCTCCGGCGCGCCCTGGTGGTGTGTGCCCCGTCCCTCTTCCACGGCAGGCAGCACTTCAACAACATCCACCGCGCCGGCCCCCGTCTCCAGAGAGCAATCGACAAACAGCACTGTCTCTGCTGCGGCAATTTCTTCAATCAGGTCCGGCGTCCACTGCTGACGGCTTACGACGCGCACGCCGGCCTCATCCTTGAACCGTTCTTCCGCCCACTCAGCGAGCCAAGGCCCAATGCCGTCGTCCCCGCGCAGCGTGTTGCCGCAAGAGAGAACGAGACATCGGGCCTTGGTCACTTTCATTCTTCAATCGTACTTTAGCGCACAACCCGGTCCACAACCTCGCCGTCGGACGACATCAGTGTCATTGCCAGCGGCATCTGCCCAAAAGCATGCGTCGAGCAGCTAAGGCACGGGTCAAAGGTACGAATCACAGCCTCAACGCGGTTTAGTGCGCCCGCGCTGAATTTGCCGTCCTTCACATACCGTCTTGCGGCCTGCAGCACGCCTCGGTTCATCGCGTTGTTATTATGGCCCGTCGCCACCACCAGGCTGGCCCAGGTAATCTTGCCGTTTTCGTCCACTTTGTAGTGGTGATTCAGCGTGCCTCTCGGCGCTTCAATTTGTCCGGCGCCTTCGAGCCGATTCACGCCTGCCGTCGCCCGCACATGCTTGTCGAGAATCTGAGGATCGTTCAAAATCTGTTCGATCTTCTCAATGCCGTACATCGCCTCAACAAGCCGCGCATGATGATAGTGGAACGAGCTCTCCACCGGCCCTTCGGAGATCTGCTTGAACTCCGCCAGTTCCTTGTCCGCTCTCGGCGTCCCCATGCTTTTCACAATGTTCAAGCGCGCCAACGGGCCCACGCGATAGCTTCCCTCTGGATAACCGAGCGGCTTGTAGTACACAAACTTCGTGTAGCTATAGTTCTCAACCGCCTCGCCAATCACCTCGGTAAACCTCGACGCCGTGATTCCTTCGTCGATCGTTGCGCCCTTGGGATCGATCAGCCGCAGCGTGCCGTCGGTAAACTCGATCGACTCGTCCTCGTTGATCAGCCCCAGGTAGTTCGTCGGGAAGTTGGCAAAGACCTCGATCTCCGGCTTGAAGTTGCCGGCAATCTGCTTGTAAGCAACCAGCGCCTTCTCCAGATTCGCGTACGCCTCCGGCAGCATCGCCAGCATCTCGTCCCGATGCGCCATCGTCAGCGGCTCGGTCACGCCGCCCGGAACCACCCATCCTGTATGGATGCGCTTGGTGCCCAGCAACTCGATAATGTGCTGGCCAAACCTGCGCAAGCCAATGCCCGCCAGTCCCAGATCGGGCCGCGCGGCAGCAACGCCCAAAATATTGCGCTTCACCGGGTCCGACTCCATCCCCAACAGCAGGTCAGGCGACGAGAGATGGAAGAAGCTCAGCGCGTGCGACTGCACCATCTGCGCCAGGTTAAGCATCCGGCGCAACTGCGCCGCGGTGTAGGGAATTCGCACCGACATGATCGCCTCGCAGGCCTTTGCGGAGGCCAGCAAATGCGACACCGGGCAAATGCCGCAAATGCGCGCCGTCAGGCTCGGCATCTCGTAGAACGGCCGGCCCTCGCAAAACTTCTCAAATCCGCGCACCTGCGTCACATGGAACTGCGCATTGTCCACCTCGCCTTTATCGTCGAGGTAGATCGTTATCTTGCCGTGCCCTTCCAGGCGCGTTACGGGATCGATGGTGATCGTCTGGCTCATAAGGCAAACTCCAAATCTTTACGCTCCAAAGCGGGTAAGCTCCGATATATCCAGCGGACCGCCGGTTATCAGCGCTGTCAGCGCCGTGTGAAATGTGTCGGCAGAGGGCGGGCAGCCGGGAAGAAAAACGTCTACCTTCACAAACTCGTGAATCGGACGCACAATCTTCAGCAGCTTGGGAACGACCATGCAGGGAATCTGCTGCTGCAAACTCGCGTTCTCAATGTAGGCGCGATCGAGGATCGCCTGCGGACCGATCGGATTCCGCATCGACGGCACGTTTCCAGCTACCGCGCAATCGCCCATCGCAATCAGCATCTTCGAGTGGGCGCGCACCTTCTTGATCTTTTTCTCGTCGTCTACCGATGCCACCGCTCCCTCGACCAATACGATATCCACGTCGTCTGGATATTCCTTGGCGTCCACGATGGGGCTATAAACCACGTCGACCAATTGCGCCAGTTCGAGCAAACGCTCGTCCATGTCCAGAAACGACATGTGACAGCCGGAACATCCGTCCAGCCACACCGTTGCCAGTTTCAGCTTGCTCATTGCGCCTCCCTCATCATTTTCAGATTGGGCAGAAAGTCAGGATACTTGGGATGATCGGAGCCAACTTTGCTCTTGTCGAACAAGGCTCCCGTCGGGCATACCTGTACGCATTTGCCGCAGCGTGTGCAGGTTGATTTACCCCACTCGTCATTCAAGTCGGTAATCACAATCGAGTTGATGCCGCGCCCCATCACGTCCCAAACATGCGCGCCTTCGATCTCCGCGCACACCCGCACGCAGCGCATGCACAGGATGCACCGGTTGTGGTCCGCCGTAAACCTCTCGTGCGATGCGTCCACCGTCAGCGCTGGATTCCGATACGGCAGCCGAATATGCGTCAGCCCCTGCTCCTGGCCCATCGCCTGCAACTCGCAGTGCCCGTTCGACACGCACACCGAGCAAATATGATTGCGCTCCGCGAACAGCATTTCCAGAATCATGCGGCGGTGCTTCTTCAGCCTCTCGGTATTGGTGCTTACTTCCATGCCCTCATAGACCGTGGCCACGCAGGCCGGCAGCAGCTTGTTGCTGCCCTTGATCTCCACCAGGCATAGTCGGCATGCGCCTACGTCGCTCAGCCCATCCAGATGGCAAAGCGTAGGAATGTTGATATCGTTCTCCCGCGCCACCTCCAGAATGGTCTGGCCTCGCAGAGCGCTCACTTCCTGTCCGTCGATGATGAGTGTTTTCACTTCCACCGGGTCACTCATGCCAACACCTCCGCGGGAACCTGCATGTTGCAAACGCCGGCCGGGCAGCGCTTGTGTTCAATGTGCTCGATATATTCGTTGCGGAAGTACTTCAGCGTGCTCAGCACCGGGTTCGGCGCCGTTTGGCCCAGCCCGCAAAGGCTGGCCTCCTTCACCGTCGAGCACAGATCTTCCAGCAGCTCCAGGTCGTCCATCGTTCCCGTTCCTTCGCAGATGCGCGTCAGCAGCGTATGCATCTGTGCCGTGCCCGCCCGGCAGGGAATGCACTTGCCGCACGACTCGGTCATGCAGAACTCGATGAAGAACCGCGCCACATTGACCATGCACGAGGTGTCGTCCATCACGATCATGCCGCCCGAGCCCATGATCGAACCCGCCGCCATCAGCGCGTCGTAGCTCACGCCCAGGCCCATCATCTCCGCCGGTATGCACCCACCGGAGGGGCCGCCGGTCTGGATGGCCTTCAACGTGTGGCCACCGGGAACGCCGCCGCCGATCACTTCGATGATCTCCGACAGCTTGATGCCCAGCGGAACCTCGATCAGCCCTGTGTTTGCGATCTTACCCGTAAGCGCAAACACCTTGGTGCCTTTGCTCCGCTCCGAACCCATGTTGGCAAACCACTTGCCGCCGTTGCGCACAATCGGCCCCACGTTGGCGTAAGTCTCCACGTTGTTCAGCAGTGTCGGCTTGCCCCACAGCCCGCTTACCGCAGGATACGGAGGCCTCGGTTTCGGCATGCCGCGCCGGCCTTCGATCGACGCGATCAGCGCTGTCTCTTCACCGCACACAAACGCACCCGCGCCCAGCCGGATCTCCACATCGAAGCTGAAAGTCGTTCCCCCGATGTTGCTGCCCAGCAATCCCCGCCGCCGCGCCTCGCGCAACGCCGTCGTCAGCCGCGCCACCGCAACCGGATACTCGGCCCTGACATAAATAAATCCCTTGCTCGCGCCTACGGCATAGGCTGCAATCGCCATACCTTCAATCACGCGATGCGGATCGCCTTCCATCACGCTGCGGTCCATGAACGCGCCAGGGTCGCCCTCGTCGCCGTTGCACACCACGTACTTCATGTCGCCGTTGGCCTTGGCTACCGTGCTCCACTTCAGCCCGGTCGGATAGCCGCCGCCGCCGCGTCCGCGCAGTCCGCTCTCCGTGATCCGATGGATCACGCCGTTCGGCGTCATCTCCAGAAGCGCCGTCATCAGCGCCTTGTAGCCATCGCGGCTAATGTAGTCGTCAATCTTCTCCGGATCGATCTGCCCGGCATTCTCCAGCACCACGCGCACCTGTTTATCGAAATGCTCGTTCAGGTCGCACTGCAGCGCTGCAACCGGCTCTCCGCCCAGGCTCGCTACAATCGCTTCCGCATGACCCGCGTTCACGTGACTGTAGAGCCTCTCTTCCGGATCAACCCTCACCAGCGGGCCAGAGGAACACGGTCCCATGCAGCCGGTACGGCGCACCATAATCTTCTTGCCCGAGGCCTCAGCCGCCTTCACCAGCGCGTCGCGCAACTTGTCCGAACCCTGGCTCGAGCACGCCAGGTCCATGCACACGTTCACCTCAAAATCGAACTTGGCATTCTCCTGGCGAACGCTCTCTGCTATCTGTTCGAGCTCCTCGATTGTCATTCCACCGACCACCTTTCCAGTTGCTCGAGCACATGCTCAGCGGCCACTTCGCCCGCCACCTCGCCGTCAAACAACACCACCGGCGCGCGGCTGCATGCGCCCACGCAACGGGCCGTCATCAAACTGATCTGGGTGTCTGTGGAAGTCTGTCCGGGCACAATTCCCAACCGCTTTTCCGCCGCGGCCACCAGCTTGTCGGCGCCCTTGATGTAGCACGCCGTCCCGGCGCAGATGGTCACCGTGTGCTTGCCCGGCGGCTTCAGGCTGAAGTAGTGATAAAACGTCACCACCCCGTAGGCCTGGCTCAACGGAACGCGCAGCGACTTGGCCACGAACCGGATCGCATCGTCATCCAGGTACCCGAACGAGGACTGCACGGTGTGCAGCGTCTCAATCAGCGCATAACGGGCGAACCCGTTCTTGCGCATGGTGCCGTTCACAATCTTCCATCGTTTGTCGTCGCTCGGTAGCGGCGGAGGCGTGAATGCTGGCACGATTCCCTCCCAATTTCAAATCACCGGCTGCCGGGTTCCGTACTCCTGGATCGCCCGCGCGGTGCCTACGATTGTTTTAGTTGGAAGGGGGACGATCGTCGGTGACAGGGGTCACGGAAGTCAGGGCCTATGTCGTTCCAGATCACCAGCTTCACGCGTACTTCGCTGAAAACAGTGACCCTAATCACGAATGGGAAGTCAGGACCGTTTCAGGCCATCCAATATCCCGCTTTTACCCCAGCGGCGGCAGCCGGTCCGAGATGCCAAACAGGAAAATCACCCCGATAATGCAGCTATACGCAGCTCCGGTCCAGGCAATCGCGTGATAGAAGCGAGGATGATGCCCGCTGGCGCGAAACGCTCCGCCCATCGACGCCGTCATCAGCGCGTTCATTGCCACCAGGCCCACCGCGAACGCCGCCAGCCCCAGCATGCCCCGGGAAGTCCCGCCCAGGTTCGCGGTCAGAAAGAAAAGCGCCAGTTGGCTCGGTGTCTCGGCGCCCACACCGTGCAGTACGCCGATGGTAAACACCGACTTGCCGTTGTACATCCACTGGAAGCGCTCCGGTTTCGGCGCCTCATGGTTCCAAATCCGGCGCACTTTCCACGCGATCCACAGCACGCCGTTGATCGCGATTGCCAGCCGGCTTTCGATTCGGCCATGCCTGTGCCCGTGCACATCCTTGCGCAGAATGCCCGCCACAACCCCTACGCCCAGCACAATCAGCGTGAGCCCGATCAGCCGCTCCGTCCAGTGGTCCAGCCCCTGCGGAAGCCCCATGTGCAGTTCCAGCACGGCTATGCCCAGCGCCACCACCGTAAAGGCGTGCCCCATCGCATACGTCATGCCTAGCCGCAATCCGCTCCGCCAGTTGCGTTGAACCGCTGTAATGTCTGAGATGGCCGCCAGGTGATCGTAGTCGAATCCGTGACGCAGCCCGAGCAGCAGGCAGGAGCCCAGGGCGGCATCGAGTTTCCAGTCTCCGAGCGGCAGTGTCACGAAGCTCAGTATAGATGAGAATCAATGCATTTGGCTTGGGTAACGCCTGCTGTTGCCCTCAAGGCCCCACTACCGCCGCTGTATCCGGTAATCCTTATAGTCCACCGTCACCACAGTCGGTCCAAAGAGAAAGCTGTCTGACTCCGCTCGCGCGTGCACGGCCTCGCCGAACCCGTCAATATCCACATACTGGCGCATCATCGCCGTCTCGCCCGTAAAGACTGAAGAGTTCTTCGACGCCTTGCCATCGAGTCGAACAATCTCGCCATTCCCGGCGTCCACCCACAAGGTTCCGAGCAGAAGAAACGGTTCCTTGCGCCGAGGCGTCAGCGCAATCGCAACGCAATCCCGCCCATCTACTTTCTGGATTCCACCCGGCTTTACCTGCATGTCGTAGTTCGCCGTCGTAATCCACGATCCCTCGCGGACACCGGGCTCGTTCACATGCCGCTCATTGTCAAGGATTGTTTGCAGCACCAGGCTCCGCATCAGCGTCGAGCCGCTCTCGGAAAGTATCTGGTAGCTCTTGCCCGTCTCCCGTTTGTACGTCGTCTTCACGGTCATATCGGCTACAGGATGCGTCTCATCCTTGTTTCTGAAGACCGAATAATGTTCCGTAACCGTGTACCCTTCGATTCCGTCAACGCGCGCTTTTACCGCCGCGTCGATCTTCTGGAGTATCGTCGCGCCGTCGACCTTTTGAGCTGGAACTTTCTGGACTTCAGACAAAAGAACTAATAGAAAGGCGACTCGGAAGACCTTCCTCGTCCGCCAACAATTTCCCATGCAAAGAATTCTCCCACACTGAACTCTTCGCACCGCGTTACAAATCGTTCATCTGCGAGGTGCTTCTTCAATCCAACCAACGCGCCGCCCGCTGCGACCATCATTGTCCATGCGCTATCCTTGACTCCGGTATGAGGCGCGCCGTTGCCCGAGAAAATCCCACCAAGACGAGAACGGCACGAAGTGCTGCGGCGCCGCGCCGTCGGCGTCTGTGGCGTCGTGCAGGGCGTCGGCTTCCGTCCCTTCGTCTACCGCCTCGCCACCGAGGAAAATCTCGTCGGCTTCATTGGCAACGACACGGACGGCGTCACCATCGAAATCGAAGGCCCTTCCGCTTCGCTCGACTCTTTCCTTATCCGCCTCCGCTCCGAAGCTCCGCCCCTCGCCCGCATCGACTCCGTGGCTGTCCGCGAGCTCGAGCCCATTGGCGAAACCGGCTTCCGCATCGTCGCCAGCGAAGTCCTCGGCCGCGTGTCTACCGGAATTCCGGCTGACGCCGCCACATGTCCCGACTGCCTCTGCGAGCTGCTCTCGTCCGCAGATCGCCGTTACCGCTATCCCTTTCTGAACTGCACCAACTGCGGCCCGCGCTACACCATCACTCGCCGCATCCCTTATGACCGACCGCAAACCTCGATGGCGCGCTTCAAGATGTGTGCTGCCTGCCAGGCCGAGTACGACGACCCTGCCAACCGTCGCTTTCACGCCCAGCCCAACGCCTGCTGGGACTGCGGCCCGCAGCTCTCGCTCGTCTCCGCCGATGGCCTGCCGATTCCAACCACCGACCCCGTCGCCGAAACCATAGCCCGTCTCGCAGCAGGCCAGATCCTCGCCATCAAAGGCATTGGCGGATTTCATCTAGCCGTCGACGCTACCAACGACGCCGCCGTCATGCGCCTCCGCCAGCGCAAGCACCGCTACGGAAAACCGCTAGCCATCATGGTCCGCGACCTAGACGCCGCACGCGCTCTCTGCGACATTACTCCAGCGGAACAACAACTCCTCACCACGCCCGCGCGCCCCATTGTCCTCGTCCATCGTCGCGAATCCAGCTCGATCGCCCCCTCCGTCGCCCCCGGCATTCCCTGGCTCGGCCTCTTTCTTCCCTACGCGCCCTTACACCATCTGTTGTTCGCAGACCCCCGCATCCAGGCCCTCGTCATGACCTCCGCAAATCTCAGCGAAGAGCCCATCGCCATCGACAACGACGAAGCCCGCTCGCGCCTTGCCGCCATCGCCGACGCCTTCCTCATGCACAATCGCGAAATCCTTCAGCGCTGCGACGACTCCGTCACCGCCATCGTCGACGGCGCTCCGCAGCTCATTCGCCGCGCTCGCGGCTTCGTCCCTCTCGGCATCCCGCTTCCTTTTGACGCGCCTCCGCTCCTCGCGGTCGGCGGCCACCTCAAAAACGTCTTCGCCCTCGCCCGCGGCCGCTTCGCCTATCAGAGCCAGCACCTCGGCGATCTTGAGAATCTCACCGGCCTCAACTTCTTCCGTGAGTCCCTCGACCACCTGATGCGCACCTTCGAGATCGAGCCCGAGGTCGTAGTCCACGACCTGCACCCCGGCTACCTCTCCACCGAATGGGCCAAACAGTGGGCCTCGGAACGTAACCTGCCTCTTATCGCCGTCCAGCATCATCATGCGCACGTCGCCGCATGCATGGCCGAACACGGCATTGAATCCAAAACGATCGGCCTCTCGCTCGACGGCACCGGCTACGGAACCGACGGCCGCATCTGGGGCGGGGAAGTTCTCATCAGCACACTCAGCAGCTTCACTCGCTTCGCCCATCTCGATTACGTTCCTATGCCCGGCGGTGAGGCCGCTATCCGCGAGCCGTGGCGGATGGCGTTCGGGGCGTTGCATGCAGCGGATTTTGATGTCGAGTCACAACAGATCGCGAGGCTGCTTGGCGCTCAGCCGAGCGAGGCGCGCGTGCTGCTGCGAATGATCGAGCGCGGCATCAACTCGCCGATGACTTCGAGCCTCGGACGGCTCTTCGATGCGGTGGCTGCGGTGGTGCTGGGGCGGCGAGCGGTGGACTACGAGGCACAGGCGGCAATTGAGCTTGAGGGAATTGCAGTTGCCGAACCGGACCGTTTTGACGAGGGGAACTATGTCCCGGAGTTGCACGAGGCAGAAGAAGGATCAGGCTGCGTAGCCGTGATGCGAACAGGAAAGATGTGGAAGGCCATCCTTGACGATCTCTGGCGAGGGGTCCCTGCACCACGCATTTCGGCGCGATTTCACGCGGGCATTGCCGAAGGGTTCCTCAATGCGGTCGTGAACGCGCGCATTGAGACTGGCGTGGATACCGTTGCGCTCAGCGGCGGCTGCCTGCACAATCGCCGGCTCGCACGGCTGCTCCGCACCGGTCTCGAAGCTGAAGGCTTTCGAGTCTTTCAGCATCGCGCCGTCAGCCCTGGCGACGGGGGTTTGAGCTACGGCCAGGCGGCTGTCGCAGCGGCCAGGTTGCGGAAGGACTGATTCATCAGCCGATGGGGTTTTCAGGGGTTGCTAAGTAGACGATTTGAGGGCGGAGTTGATCGCCTTTGAACTCCAGGATTCCGAGCGTGATGGGGAGGTCGAAGCGGCGCGGGCCTGCGGAGCCGGGATTGAAGTAAAGGACGCCTTTTTTGGTGAAGTAGTTGGGCACATGCGTGTGGCCGGAAAGGACGGCGGCGAACTTTGCGGCGGCTGGGTCGAGGTGGAGGGTCTTGAGGTCGTGGAGCATGTAAATATAGAGGCCATTGACGAGGGCTACCTCGGTTTCCGGCAGGTTGCTGCACGGGCCTTCGCGATCGACATTGCCGCGAATAGCGGTGACGGGGGCGATTTTTTCGAGGGCATCGAGGATGGAGGGTTTGCCCACATCGCCGAGGTGGAGGATGCGGTCGACTCCCTTGAGGGCTGGGGCCACTTCAGGGCGGAGGAGGCCGTGGGTGTCGCTGATGACGCCAATTCTCATTGCCGGGGCCGTGCGCCCTCGCGCGTCGGGACGCGCTTATTTAGGGCTAGAGCCGATTGTAGTGCGTGTGGCGGGCAGAGCCCGGCAGTCGTTCGTCCTCGTCGCAATCCCCAAAAAAATTCGAAGTCCGACTCTGCGGCCAAGTTCGGCGTTTTCAATCGGATACGGGAGGTTGTATCCCTCTAAAGTCCTCACAACATTGAAGTTATTCCGCAGAGTCCTCTCAGCAAAGGACTTAGAAGACAGCTTCCAGCTTTGTGATCTTGAATAGAGACTGAACCTGCTTCGGCTGGCCTCGGTGTCGAAGTTGACTATGAATTGATTGTGCGCCTGTTCGGTGTAATTATCTGCAAAATGTGCTGAGATTTTTTATAGGCTGATCGCCAGCGACACGCTGACGGGTCGAGGGCTGGCAGCTGGTCCGAAAACTTTTGCTCTTAGCGGTGCTGGTTTATCGACTCCCCGGTCTCCCGCCGCGGCGGACGAGACCGGGACAGCCGGCCACCCACGGTACCTGGTCATTCCTAATTCGCACACGACCCCATCAGTTCCAGTTGCGTGGTCCTTGCCGCGCTCTTCGCAGCAAGGATGAGAGACCACCGAGGCTTAGGACTCGATCCGCATTCCGGCACCGCAAATCGTCACGCACGTTTGCGCTGACGCTCGACGTATTCACGCAAGGCGAGGTTCATGCGCGTCTGGTAGCCCTGGCCCTGGCGCTGGAACCAGTCAACGATATCGGCATCGACGCGCAACGAAAGCGGGCGCTTGACGGGGCGGTAAAACGGGCCGCGGACTGCATTGCTCCAGTCGGTAATGGGCGGCATTTCGCTCGTATCAATCTCACTGTCCGGCATCGCGGCAAGGGCGTCGAGCTCGGCCTGCATCTCGGGCGTTAGCGGATTGGGATTACCTCTCTTCATAGTCTTTCCGGCTAGGCAGCCACTACTTCAATGCGGTTGGCTGGGGATTTGCGCTCGGGTCCAACGACGATTTTGACAGGGCGGCCTAAACGGATAAGGCAGTCCATCATCTTCATTTCGCTGATGCCGCGAAACTGGCCGCGGAGCATTTTAGAAAGCTTGGGCTGAGTTAGGCCAAGAACATTGGCAGCCTGCTGCTGGCTCCAGCCTCGTTTGCGCAGAATCTCGCCAATCTCGGAAACGAGTTGCGCCTTAACGAGCATTTGATCGGCGTCGGGAAAACCTAGTTGGGCGTAGACGTTCAAACAGATTTCTGGTTTCTTCACTGGTCAGTATCCCTTGTTCTTGACGCAGGTTTTGTGCAGATTCGTTTCGGCCGGCCCTACGGGACGGCTGCGTTACGGTCGGCGGTTTCCCAGGGTTCCATCCGCTGCGGCGGACTCCACCCTGGGCTATTCTCGTTCCCTCCCTAACGGGAGGGGAGTGTCCAACTGCCGTAAAAACTCTCGCTTTTACAGTTACGAGTTTATCGACTCCCCGGTCTCAAAGGCGAGACCGGGGGCACCCGACATCAAATCTTCGTCGGTCTCCTCCGTTTCTTCATTGGGGCTCCCGGCAAGGTAATTGCTTCATCTTTCCAGAACGCCTTGATCTCGTCTTTCGATGGACGGTCATCACTTCCTCCGCTTTCCTTCTCAATCGCTCTGAGTCGCTCTATCAGTTCGCAGAAGTCGCCATAGTAGACATCACCATCCCGACGAAGCTGTTCAATCTCTTCACGAAAATCCGCGAAGATGTTGAACATCCAATAACTGAACATGCTCCATACGTCATCTTCGTCAAGATATCCGCGACGAACGAGCAGGCCGATCGTTTCGAAGAAGTCCAAGAGCCTCAGGGCTTCATCTGGGTACGATTGCCCTTTTAGCCGTAATTCGGCAACATGCTTTCGCCATGTAACCATCGGTTCTGAGTCGAACTCCTTAGTGAACTCGACGAGATGTCTGACCTTTTCATCCTCCCGAGACTGCTTCAACTGCTTGGCTGCATAGATTAAGGCCCATGCGCCTGTGACCGCAATCGCCAAGGTCGCACCGGCTGTAACGGTATCCACAACGGTCTTAATGAGATCCATATTCACAACTGCTCCTATCGGCTGCTGGCGATCATTTGGGCGGCGTGCTGGAGGCTGGTTTCGGTGACTTTGGCGCCGGAGACCATCCGGGCGACTTCGTGGGTGCGGGCGCGGTCGTCAAGGACGCGGATCTGGGTTTTGGTGCGGCCGTCTGACTCACGCTTTTCTACGGCTAGGTGCTGGTCGGCGAAGGCGGCGATCTGGGGGAGATGGGTGACGCAGAGAACCTGCTGGCCGCGGCTCAGGGACTTGAGTTTTTGGCCCACGGCTTCGGCGGCGCGGCCTCCGATGCCGATGTCGATTTCGTCGAAGACCAGGGTGCGGGGGGTGGGGTTTTTCTTGTTGGTCTTGGCGGAGTTTTCTTCGACGGCGACCTTGAGGGCGAGCATGACGCGGGACATTTCTCCGCCGGAGGCGATTTCGGCGAGGGACTTGAGAGGCTCGCCGGGGTTGGTGGAGATGCGGCACTCGACGGTGTCCCAGCCGGTGGAGGTCCAGTGGGAGGTTCCCTCCGGGGCTAAAGCCCGCGTCGATTCTGCCTGCTTTGTGCGGGGGTTGAAACCGCCGCCTCCCTCCGGACGAAGATCCTCGGCGGGATGGACGTTGACTTCAAATTTCGTCTTCATGGCCAGGGAGTTGATTTGGGCTTCGGCGAGTTTGGCAAGCTTGGTGGAGGCGGTTTTGCGCAGGGTGGTGAGGGCGGCGGCGGCTTTTCGATATTCGGCGGCGGCAGTGTCGAGGGCGGCGCGGAGAGATGTCAGAATTTCGTCGCGGTCTTCGACTTCGGCCAGCTTCTGAGTGACGTCTGCGCCGAAGGCTACGACTTCTTCGACGGTGTGGCCGTATTTGCGCTTGAGGCGGTCGATGAGGGCGAGGCGGTCTTCGATTTCGGCGAGGCGCTCGGGAGAGGCGTCGATGGCTTCGGCGTAGTCGCGTAGGGTGGCGGCGACGTCGCCGACGGTGGCGCGGACGGAGGCGAGCTGCTGGACGGCTTCAGAGAAGCGGCTGTCGTAGCGGGCCAGTTCTTCGACGTTGCGGAGGGCGGCGCGGAGGGCGACTTCAGCGGAGGCTCCGCCTTCGTAGAGCTGGTCGAAGGCTCCGTTGGCGGCGGCGTAAAGCTTTTCGGCGTTGGCGAGGACGCGCTTTTCGGTTTCGAGGGCTTCATCTTCGCCGGGCTGGAGATGGGCGGACTCGATTTCCTTGCGCTGATAGCTCCAGAGGTCGACCATGCGGAGGCGGTCCTGCTCGCCCTGGAGCAGGTCGTTGAGCTTGTTCTGGGCGGCGTGCCAGTTGGCATAGGCGGCAGCAACGGCGTCGAGCGAAATGCCGGCGAACCGGTCGAGGAGGATGCGCTGCTGGGCCTGGTCGAAGCTCAGGTGGGTTTCAGTTTGGGCGTGGACGAGGGCCAGCTCGGGGGCGAGCTGCTTGAGGACGGCGACGGTGGCGGGCTGGTTGTTGACGAAGACGCGGCCCTTGCCGGAGGAGAGGATTTCGCGGCGGAGGATGATGTCGTTGCCTTCAGAATCGATGCCGTTCTCTTCGAGGATGGCTTCGGCGCCGGGTGTGGCCTCGAAAACGCATGAAACTACGGCCTTTTCCGCGCCGTGGCGTACAACTTCCGCGGAAGACTTGCCACCCATTAAGAGGGCAAGCGCATCTACCAATATAGATTTGCCAGCACCCGTTTCTCCGGTGAGGAGGTTGAGGCCGGGGCCGAGCTGGGCGATGGCGTGATCGATGACGGCGTAATTTTCAGCGCGGAGTTCGACGAGCATCCTGAAAATGACCTCTCTGAGAGGGTGGCAGTTGGTGGGTTCATGGTTGGCATAACCCGTCGTAGGCACGAAAACGAAGGCGTGCCGCGGACGGGGCGCATCGTCTGTGCGTAACCACAATCCGAGCGCAGCATAGCATGAAAGGGGAGTAGAAGGGTTGAGGGGAGCGGTCGCGGCCGGTCCTGGAGGGACCAGAGCGGTCACTTGGGTGGGAGACACGAGGTCTGATACCGTTGAGATTGAGGTGAAATGCCGATTCTAACTGCTGCTTTTGTTTACCTTTTGCAGTCTGACAGCGGCGCCGCCCCAGGGGCAGCGCCGAGCGGAATCATGGGCACAAGTGCCATTGCAGATCTGATGGGCAACATAGGAACGGTTGCGATCTGCGTACTGGTGCTGCTGCTGATTTCGAGTCTGTACTCGTGGACAATCATCTTCGGCAAGGCTTCGGCCCTGAAGAAAGCTACCAGGGAGAGCAAGCGATTCATCCGCGCGTTCCGGAAGGCCTCGCAACTGAAAGAGGTTTCGGCGCTGGCGAAGGAGTGCCCCGGGAGCCCGCTGGCGCAGGTGTTCGAGGACGTCTACGAGACGTACAAGCGGCAGACAGGCGGCGCGGGACCACCACGGAACATTACCGCCCTGGAACGGACGGCGATGACGGCTTCAAGCGAAGCGCTGACCAGCCTGGAGCGGCGCATGACGTGGCTGGCGACGATTGCCTCGAGCAGTCCGTTTGTGGGTCTGTTCGGTACGGTGATGGGCGTTGTGGATGCGTTTCACGGGCTGGGCACGGCGGGATCGGGAACGCTGAAGGCAGTTGCGCCGGGCATTGCCGAGGCTCTGATTACGACGGCGGCTGGATTGTTTGTGGCTGTGCCGGCGGTGGTGGGCTATAACCAGCTTTCGGCGCGCATCAGGATTTTTGGTTCGGCGATTGACGATTTTTGCAGGGAGCTGCTGAATTCGCTGGAGGAGATCCCGGTGCGGACGGCGGTGGCGCCTCCGCTGAAACCCACGGGAGCCGAGATGCCGCGGGAGGCAGAACGTGGCGTTTACAAGTAGCGACGGCCGGACAAAAAGTTCTCTTGCAGAGATCAACATTACGCCGTTGGTGGACGTGGTGCTGGTGCTGCTGGTGATCTTCATGATTACGGCGCCGGTGCTGCAATCGGGCATTGAAGTGAATGTGCCGAAGACGCGGACGGTGAGGGAGATTACCGAAGAGCGGATGGTGGTGACGATCGACCACGACCAGAAGGTTTATCTGGGCGATGAGCCGATCAATATCCACGAACTGGGGCGGAAACTGCAACAGGCGGGCAAGGATCCGGCGCACCAGGTGATTTATTTAAGGGCCGACCAGACGGTGCCTTTCGGGGCGTTCGCGAGCGTGATGGACGCGGTGAAGCAGGCGGGGATTACGAATGTTTCAATCGTGACGCAGCCGCTGGATACGAAGGGTGCGGCGGCGGGGAACTAACTAGAAGCAGGGATTAGGGACTTGGGACTGAGGGAATAGGGACTGAGGGACTTGGGACTGAGGGACTTGGGACTGAGGGAATAGGGAATAGGGAAACTGATGGGTTTCTGAGGCGGACAGAGCCGGGATTGAGTTTGAAGAGAGCATGGCAAGCGAGAGCATGAGCGGCGTTCTGGAGGGCAGCGAGCATCTGGAACGGGAACTGACGCCGGAACCGATTGCGGGCCCGGCGGTGGGTTCCTTTCTGCTGCACGGCTTGCTTGCCGCTTCACTGGTGCTTTATGGATTGCTGGGAGGGTTGTTCCACCACAATTTTTGGGGGAACCAGGGGGTTGGAGGCTCGATGCAGGTGAACCTGGTGAGCAATGCGCTGCCGCTGCCCAACAATCAGCCGGTGAACAAGAACGTGCTGGCGACGGAAAAACCGAGCCAGGCTCCTGCGCCGCCAAGTCCCAAGAAACAGGAGCAAGTGGACGAGAAGGCGATTCCAATTCTTGGCAAGCTTGTGAAGCCGAAAGAGGAGACGACGCCGAAGACGCAGCCGCATCAGCCCACGCCGCCGCAGGAGAATACGGCGCGCTACGGAGAACAGACGGGCACCGTGATTCCCCGTTCGACACAGCCGCAATCAGGATCGAATGGGCCGACGGCTACCGGCGATATCGATTTTGCGAGCCGGTTTGGGTGGTACGTGGACCAGATCAACAGCAAGATGGCGAACAGCTGGTACAAGCAGGATGTGGATCCGCGCACGCCGCGAGGAGCGCGCGTTTATTTGATTTTCACGATTCACAAGGACGGCAGCCCCTCGAATATTCAATTGGACCGGTCAAGCGGGAGCCCCACGCTGGACCGCGCCTGCGAACGAGGCGTGCAACGCGTGGACACATTTGGCGCGCTGCCGGCGGCCTACAATCAGAGCACGTTGAAGGTCTCCTACTATTGTGAGTACTGACGATTTTGAAGTTTCGGCGCCTGGCAAAATATGCCCTGCACGGGCGCAATGAATGCTCGTAACCCCCTCAACAGGAAGGATTGCTGATCGCATGAAGGGACTTCTCCGGTTTTTGACCCTCGTTGTGTTTTCGCAAGCATGTTGGAACGCATCCACGGCGTCCGCGCAGGATTGGGTGCGGACGGGCACCAACCTGAGCAACCCGATTGTCCGGATTGCAGCGGCGGACTTCAAGCCGGTGGGCAACGATCCGCAAACGCCGGCGCTGAAGGCGGTTTTTGACGCCACCTTGTTTAGCGACCTGGGGAATGCGGGGATCTTCGACCTGGTATCGAAGAGCCTTGCGCCGCAGGCCATGCCGGGCTCGCCGCAGGAGCTTCAACCGAGCCAGTGGTCGGCCGCGCCTGCCAATGCGGCGATGGTGGCGTTTGGCGCGCTCTCCGCGACTAATGGGCGGCTGGTGGTTTACGGCTGGCTGTTCGATGTGCGCAACGGCGCCAATCCCCAGGTGCTGGGCAAACAGTACAACGAAACGGCCAGCGAGGACATGGCGCGCAAGATAGCCCACGAATTTGCCGACGCGATTATTTCCCGCCTGGGGGGCGGGATCGACGGGATTGCGGAGACCAAAATCTACTTTGTGAGCACGCGCAGCGGGTCAAAAGAGATCTGGTCGATGGACTACGACGGACAAAATCAGCATCAAATTACACATCTAGGCAGCATTTCTCTTTCTCCGCGCATCTCACCAGATAATTCGCGGATTGCGTTTTCGACGCTGGATCGGGCCGGATGGGCGATCCGCATGTTTTCGCTCGACCTTGGCCGCATGGTGAGCTTTCCTGGAGGCTCGGCGGGAGGCAGCAATCTTTCGCCCGCGTGGTCATCGGACGGGTCGAAGATTGCGTTTTCGTCATCGCGATCAGGAGATTCGGAGATTTGGGTGGCGGACGCGAGTGGCGGCAACCTGCACCGGGTGACCTCACTTGCCGGACCGAATGTTTCGCCGGTGTGGAACCCGCGAACCAATGCGCAACTGGCGTTTGTGGGCGGGCGGACGAGCGAGCCGCAGATTTATACGATGGATCAGGACGGATCAAACGTGCAGCGGATGACCGACAGCGGGTACGCTGTTTCTCCATCGTGGGCGCCGAATGGCGGATATCTCACCTTCAGTTGGAATCGCAAATACGGACCGGGCGACCCGGGCGGCCAGGACATTTATCTCTTCGAACTTGCGACCATGCACTGGCTGCAGTTGACGCATGAGTCGGGCAGCAACGATTTTCCATCCTGGGCTCCGGATGGACGGCATATTGTATTTCAGAGAACGGTGGGACGCCACGCGCAGATCTGGACGATGCTGGCAGACGGCACGCATCAGCAGCAACTGACGCGGGCGGGCGATAACTCGATGCCCAACTGGAGTTGGAAGTGAAACGGTGCGGACGCCGATCGTCCGGTGTACCCGCGTCAGGCAAGATTGCCCCCGAGGGTTGAACGATGATTTTGCAATCGCCAAAATCCGAATGCGGCCGATAATGATGGTTGCGGGTATTGCGGCGAGGAATTTTTTCTGAATTTAGGAAGGAGCACCAAATTGAAACCACTCCATCGGATGTTTGCGCCTGTTGTCCTGCTTGTTGCCTTGATTGCCGTTGCAGGATGCAAGAAGAAAGAACCACTCCCACCAGCGCAAGAGGCCCCTCCGCCGGCGGCAGCGCCGGCCCCGACCGCGCAACTGACGGCCACGCCGACGGTCATTACGTCCGGCGACCAGGTGCAATTGACCTGGCATACAACGGACGCGACGTCGGTCTCGATTGATGGCATGGGCGAAGTGCCTTCGTCGGGCGTAAAGACGGTGACGCCCACCCAATCGGCCAGCTATCACCTGACGGCCCAGGGACCTGGCGGCACGGCCGAGGCATCAGCCAATGTAACGGTGAATGCGCCTCCGGCCGTTGTGGTTCCGTCGAACACCATGACCGCGGAACAGGAATTTGCGGCCAACGTGCAGGACATCTTCTTTGACTACGATACGGACGCGATCCGCGCCGACGCGCAGGCGACTCTTTCGAAGGATGCGAGCTACCTGGCGAGCCACTCGGACATAAAGATTGTGATCGGCGGCTACTGCGACGAGCGCGGTTCCGACGAGTACAACCTGGCGCTGGGACAGCGGCGCGCAGATGCAGCCAAGAGCGCGCTGGTGACGGCGGGCGTGGCGGCTACCCGGATTCGGGTCATCAGCTACGGCAAGGAGAAGCCGTTCTGCACCGAGTCGAACGAGGCCTGCTGGCAGCAGAATCGCCGCGCCGGCTTTACGATGGACAAGTAGAAACTTGACGGTCGGCACTGCCCCAGGCCTGAAGACCCCGACCTGGGGCGCCGGATCGAAATTGCAGAGTTGAGTTCTGGAACATTGACTAAGACATGCGGCAGTCCTGTGTTTAGGCGGGGTTGCCGCGTGTTCTTGTTATCATGGAAGAGCTATGCAGATAAGTGGTTCAATTCGGAATCGTATTTTAGCGGCGGCGATGTTTGCCGTCGTCCTTGCTTCTGCGCCGGTGCGGGCACACGCAGTCTCAAAAGAGATCATCGAGTTGCAGACCCAGGTGCAGCAACTGCTGGACATGGTGCAGCGGTTGCAGTCGACGCTGGACACGCGCTTTGGCGTGCTGCAGAACCTGGCGCAGCAGACAGCGGACCAGGCAAAGCAGATGAGCACGACCGTAAACGACCTGCAACAGAAGATCAACATCCAGAACGATGCGGTCGGTGGCAAAGTGGACACGGTCAGCGGACAGGTACAGTCGCTGAACGACTCGGTGGACGAGTTGAAGACGCGCATCGCGAAGCTGGACAAGACGGTTCAGGACTTGCAAACGCAGTTGCAGAATATGCAGGCTGCGCCGCAGCCTGGGGCGACGCCGGGCGGGATTCCGGCGAGCGCGGGAACCATGCCGGCGGGCGGGCAGCCGGAAGGGGGACAAGCGGGAGGCGGACAAGCGCCGAGCATGCCGCCGATGAGCCAGACGCCGCCGTTGCAGCAGACGTTCCAGAGCGGCTTGCGCGACTACAACGCGGGCAAGTACGAGGTGGCCACCGGGGAGTTTCAGGATGTGCTGCACTACTATCCGCTTGACGACCTGGCGGGTACGGCGCAGTTCTACCTGGGCGAAATTGCCTACCAGCAGAAACACTACGAAGAAGCGGTGAATGCCTACAACACCGTGCTGGAAGGATTCAGCGGGAACCCCAAGGCTCCGACGGCGCAACTGCACAAGGGGCTGGCGCTTTTGGCGGAGAACAAGAAGGACGCGGGGGTTCATGAGCTGCGGTTACTGATCCAGCGCCATCCGCGGACGCCGGAGGCGGCCAGCGCGCGCACCAAGTTGAATGCGATGGGCGTACGGATTGTCGCCAAGTAGTTTTGAAGTTATGTTCCATGAGGTAAAGCCCCGCTGATGGCGGGGCTTTTTTATTGGTGGGACTGGCGGAACTCAGGGTTGGCCCATGGCGTGGGGGTCGTTGGCGCCGAGGATGACGCTCTTGTGGTGACGGACGTCGGAGCCCTGGACCCAGAAGATAATGTCTTCTGCAATATTGGTGGCATGGTCGGCCACGCGCTCAAGGCTGCGGCAGATCATCAGCGCATTCAAGGCCTGGGGCGCGAGGTGGTTCTCTTCTTCCATGACCTTGGTGAGTGCCTTGTAGGCAGCGCGATTCATTGCGTCAACGGCATCGTCCATGGTGAGCACGGTGCGCGCCAGTTCGGCATCGGCTTCAATAAAGGCTTGCAGGCTCTTGCGCACCATCTCTGAAGCCATTGAAGCCATCTTGGGGATGTCGACGGGCAGATCGGCGGCGGCCATCTTTTCCATGTGGCGGACGCGCTCGCTGATGCTTTTGGCGGCGTCGCCGACACGCTCGAGATCGGCGTTGATCTTGATGACGCTGAGGATGAAGCGCAGGTCGATGGCCATGGGCTGCTCCATGGCGAGCAAATCGAGGGCGGCCTGGTCGATCTCGCGTTCGAGGCGGTTGATGGCGAGTTCGCTGCGGCTGACGAGGTCGCAGATGGAGAGGTCGCGGACCCTGTAGGCCTCAATGGCGCGCTGGATGGCCTGCTCGGCGAGACCTGCCATGACGAGCAGGTTCTCCTTCAGTTCATCGAGACTTTGTTGAAAGCGTATGCGTGTCATCCAAACCTGCCGGTGATGTAGTCTTCAGTGCGCTTGTCGCTTGGGTTGGTGAAGATTTTGTGCGTGGAGTCGAACTCGACCATGCGGCCGTTGAGGAAGAAGCCGGTCTTCTCGGCGACGCGGGCGGCCTGCTGCATATTGTGCGTCACGATCACAATAGTGTACTGCGATTTGAGCTGGAAGATGAGGTCTTCAATTTTGGAAGTGGAGACGGGATCGAGTGCGGAGGCGGGCTCGTCCATGAGAAGGACTTCAGGATCAACGGCGAGAGCGCGGGCGATGCAGAGGCGCTGCTGCTGGCCGCCGGAGAGGCTGGCGCCGGATTTCTTCTTCAGGTCGTCCTTGACCTCGTCCCAGAGAGCGGAGTTCTTGAGGGAGCGCTCGACGATTTCGTCGAGGGAGCGGCGATTGGTGTAGCCGTTGAGCTTGAGGCCGGCGGCGACGTTGTCGTAGATGGACATGGTGGGGAACGGATTGGGACGCTGGAAAACCATGCCGACGCGGCGGCGAATCTCGACCGGCTTGGCGTCCTTGTAGATGTCCAGTTCGCCGATGCGGACGACGCCGGTGGCGCGGGCTATGGGGTTGGTTTCGTGCATGCGGTTGATGCAGCGCACGAAGGTGCTTTTGCCACAGCCGGACGGGCCGATGAGGGCCGTGGCATGGTTGGCCGGGATGTTCAGATTGATGTCCTGCAGCGTGTGATTGGTACCGTACCACGCATTCAGGTTAGTGACCTCAATACCAACGCCCACTTAGCTAGCCCCTTTCAAAACGCCGCGGCTGGTGACGTAACGGACCAGGGAGACGGCGAGCACAATGAGAACGATTAATACGAGCGACCCCGCCCAGGCCAGCCTGTGCCAGTCGTCGTAGGGCGAAAGCGCATACACATAAATTTGCAACGGCAGCGCGGCGATGGGCTGATTCAGGTTGGTACTCCAGAACTGGTTGCCCAAGGCAGTGAAGACCAGTGGAGCGGTCTCGCCGGCGACACGGGCAAAGGCCAGCATGCATCCGGTAATGATGCCGGGCGAAGCCGTCTTGACGGTGATGGAGAGGACCGATCGCCAGTTGGGCACGCCGAGTCCGAGTGCGGCTTCGCGGACGGCGTGGGGCACCATTAGCAGCATTTCTTCAGTGGTGCGGCAGACGGTGGGGATCATCATGAAGCCGAGCGCAACGCCACCGGAGAAAGCGGAAAAGTGTCCCGTGAAGGGAAGGAACGAAATTTTGGGAGCGACGATGAGGGCATAGGCGGCAAGGCCCATCACGATGGAGGGCACGCCGTTGAGCACATCGGCGGTAAAACGGATGGCGAAGGCCAACTTGCCGCCGCGGCCGAACTCGGCCAGGAAGATGCCGGCGCCGATGCCGATGGGAACACCGATGGCCGAAGCCATGGCTAGAAGAACTCCCGAACCGACAATGGCGTTGGCCATGCCGCCGCCTGTTTCGCCGACTGGCGCGGGAATCTTGGTGAAGAAGGCCAGGTTGAGCGAGCTGGTACCCATGTAGAGGAGATAGATGAAGATGGCAACCAGGGGCGCAATGACGACCACCGTGGCCAAAATAGCCAGCGCTGTGACCAGACCATCGGTGAAGGTCCGCATCTGCGACCGGAATGTAAAGGCGTTACTGCTCACCAAAATCTCCAAACTGTGCTACTGAAATATCGCCATTTCCAACAGGCTACGAGCTCGTATCTGAAACCTTCCCTCAGGGGCTAAAGCCCGGCTTACTTGCTGCTGCTTTCGGCACGACTGAAGTCGTGCCCTTTCAAAACATAAGCGACCAACTGCGTCACATTGACGACCATTCAAAACACAAACGGCCAACTGCGTGTTACAGACGCCCTTTCAAAACATAAGCGACCAACTGCCTGGTGAACATTATTAGCGCACCTGCGCGGGTGTTCCCCTGGTTACGGCCCAGATCAAGACCTGGGCAAGAGCGTTCACGATGATGGTAACGATAAAGAGCGCAAGGCCGATCTCAGTCAAAGCGCTGAGGTGCATATCGCTGACGGCTTCGGCGTATTCGTTGGCGATGACCGTGGCCATGGAGCTGCCGTTAGCAAGCAGATTGCGGTGAATTTCAGGGGTTGCGCCGATGACCATGGCGACGGCCATCGTTTCCCCAAGAGCGCGGCCGAGTCCGAGAATGATGGCGCCGACGATGCCGATGCGGGCGTTGCGGAGCACGCCCATGCGAATCATCTCCCAGCGGGTTGCGCCGAGCGCCAGGACCGCCTCGCGCTGCGAGTGGGGCACCGAGGTCATGACTTCGCGGGAGAGCGAGGAGATGATGGGCAAGATCATGATGGCGAGGATGACGCCGGCGGAGAGATAGCCAAGTCCGGTCGGGTTAGTGTCTTCAAAGAAACCGGTCCAGCCGAGGGATTTGATCAGAAGCGGATTGACATGCTCGCGGAGCAGGGGCACGAGGACGGTGAGAGCCCAGAGGCCATAGATGACGCTGGGAATAGCGGCCAGCAACTCGGTGATGAAGGCCAGAGGGCTGCGCAGCGCCTTGGGACACATCTCGGTGAGAAAGATGGCCAGTCCAACGGCGAGAGGAATCGCTATAAGGAGGGCGAGGAACGAGGAGACCAGGGTGCCGTAAATGAACGGACGCGCGCTGAACAGCTCGTTGACCGGGTCCCAGAACAAGGTGAGGTGGGTGTCGGGATCGATGAAGACTTTATAGAAGAACGAGAGGCCGAACTTGTGCAAGGTGAGCTGGGAGCGCAGGACAAGTTCGAAGGCAATGAGCGCGACGATGACAAAGATGCTGAGCCCACAGAGCAACATGAGCCAGGCGAATATGCGATCGGTGTTGGACGAGCTTCCGAGGGACAGCAGATACTTGCGAACTGCCGAGACTTCGGCAGGGGCGGTCTCGGCCGGGGCCTGACCGTTGGCGGGGTCGGGTTCCGGCTGGAATTGCGCCTGGGAGATATGGATGTCCGGCACTTGGGCGTTCACCAAAGTCAGGCTACCGGGGGAATATGAACAGGAGGTTACAAGTGTGCTAAATCAGATGCATAGGCGAGGAAAAATGGGCGCTGGGTAGATTGGTAGCCGGGAATGACCGGAAAGATGTTCCTTGAAACGCGCAAAAGTCCGATAAGCTGGTGCAATGTAACGGGGAAGACCTTGACGATGCGCATTGCTTTGAAGTTGATTGCCCTGGGACTCTTGCTTTTTGCCGTTCACGGCCATGGCCAGGCAACGACGGAAAATGCCGGGCTGGACGGACCTCATCGAGAATGGCGGGCCAACTGGGTGACGCATCCTGGGGCTCCGTTGCGGGACCCGCTGGTGTTGCATTTCAGGCGAGCGCTGACGGTGGATTCGATTCCTGCGAGTTACCGGGTGCGGGTGAGCGCCGACAATCGGTTTGTGTTTTATGTCAACGGGGAACGGGTGGGCGACGGACCGGCCAGAGGGGACCTGGCGCACTGGCGCTATGAGCTTTTCGACCTGGCTTCGTTGCTGCATGTGGGCAAGAACCTGATTACGGCGACGGTATGGAATTGGGGCGTTTACGCTCCGCTGGCTCAGGTGAGCGACCGGACTGCCTTTCTGGTGGAGAGTGAAAGCACGGGTGAAGAGGACATCAGCACGCCGAATGGCTGGCAGGTGGAGATTGAGCCTGGCCACCGGGCGCTGGACCGCAGCTCGGTGGATTTGAAGACCTATATGGCGGCGGGGCCGGGCGAAGAGCTCAACGCGGCGCTGTATGACTGGAACTGGCAATCGGAAACGGATGCCGGCACAGGCTGGGTTGCCGTTGCGTCGCCCATGCGGGGCAGCAATCTTGATGACGCGAGCAAGGCTCACTCGGCCGATGCGACGGGCGAAAACCCCTGGGGGCTGGTGCCTGATTCCCTGCCCCACATGGAGTATGCGGCGACCGATGCAGGCAAGACCGTACGTGTGGATAACGTAAACATGGGCCCGGTTGCGGCTGAAGTGAAGGAATTTCCAGCCGTAGCGGTGACCCTCCCCGCGGGAAGCGATGTGCACATCCTGCTGGACCGCAAGACGCTGACTACGGCTTATCCGATTCTGTCGGTATCGGGCGGCAAGGGAGCGCAGATCCGGCTCACGTATTCCGAAGCGCTCTACGACAATGACATGCACAAAGGGGATCGCGACGAAGTGGGCGACCGCACGGCGCACGGGCTGAAAGACATCTTTCTTCCGGATGGGGGTAAAGAGCGGATCTTCGAGCCGCTTTGGTGGCGAACATGGCGGTATCTCGATCTGGACATTCAGACGGCGGGCGATCCGCTGACGCTGAACTCGTTGCAGGCCCGGTTTACGGCCTATCCGTTTAGCGAGCGGGCGACGTTTAAGTCCGATGACGCGGAGCTGGACAAGATATGGGAGATCAGCTGGCGGACGGCGCGGCTGGACGCGCATGAGACGTACATGGACACGCCGTACTACGAGCAACTGCAGTATGTAGGCGATACACGGGTGCAGGCGTTGATCTCCTATACGGTGGCCGGGGATGACCGGCTGGCGCGCCAGGCGCTGGAGGCTTTTGACGAATCGCGAACTTCGGAGGGACTGACGCGGAGCCGGTATCCGAGCTCGTTGCCGCAAACGATTCCGCCCTTCTCTCTGCTTTGGGTGGGGATGGTGCGCGACTACTGGATGTACAGGCCGGATGCCGGGCCGGCGCTGCGCGCCCTGCCGGGAACGCGCGCGGTGATGGACTGGTTTGCGCAATACGAACAGCCGGATGGACTGCTGCGGAAGTTGCCGTGGTGGAGCTTTATCGACTGGGTTCCGGAAGGCACGATTCCTACCTATGACGCGAACGGCGAGTCATGCATGACGACGCTCGAGTACCTGGGAGCGCTGGAAGACGCGGCGGCACTGGAGAAGGGACTCGGCGATCCGCAGCGTGCGGCACGCTACGATGCCCGCGCCGCGCATGTGCGGAGCGGACTGACGAGCAAGTGCTGGAACGGCGTGCAGGGATTGCTGGCCGAGACATCGGCACGAAGCGACTACAGCCAGCAGGCCAATATCCTGGGCGTGCTCTACGACGCGGTGCCCAAAGACCGCCAGGCGGGAGTGATGCGGCGGATGCTGGTTATAGATCCGGGGACAACGCCAACCGACCTTCTAAGCGCGTCATACTACTTCCGTTTTTACCTGGCTCGCGCCCTGGAACATGCGGGAATGGCGGACGAGTATTTGGGATCGATCGATCCATGGAGAAAGATGCTGGCGCAGCACTTCAGCACCTGGCCCGAGGTGCCGGGCGAAACGCGCTCGGACTCTCACGCCTGGACGGCGCATCCGATCTATGACCTGCTGACGCTGGTTGCGGGAATCGAACCGGCAAGCCCTGGATTTGAGACGGTGCGGATTGCGCCACACCTGGGAGAACTGCCGGGGTTGACGGCTACTTTTCCGCATCCGCAAGGGGAGATCCGCGTGGAATACACGCGCAAGGACGGAGGGCTGACGGCGAGGATTACGCTGCCCGGCAGCCTGAAGGGGAGCTTTGTCTTCAATGGAAGAACGTGGCCGCTGAAGCCGGGGGAGAATGTGGTCAGCGCGCGGTAGGGTCGAGGGCGAATTCAGTCCTGATTGACTGGCCACAAAAATCGGCCCTGGCGGGTCGCGAGGGTGGGGGCTGCCCGGCTTGGGAATCAAGCCCGGACGATTTGCGCCGTCCGCAAGCATGTGAATGTTGAGGCATACGAACGATTACTGGAAAATCGATGTAGTAGCGGGTAAGAATCGTTTACCCAACGATAAAAACGTGTTAAAACTCCAACATGGCAAAGAGTAAGTCGCCCGAGTTGCCTGGCCATGTCAATCTGAGAATGCTTGCCGATTATTTGCAGCTTTCGCAGACAACCGTTTCGCTGGTTCTGAACAATTCCCCCTCCGCCAAGTCGATACCGCCGGAGACCCGGAAACGGGTGGAGGCGGCTGCCAAACGGCTCAACTACCGGCCCAACTACTTTGCCCGGTCGCTGCGGCAAAGCCGGTCAATGAGCGTTGGGGTTCTGGCGCCGGACCTGAGCGAGGGATATTTCACACGGGTGATGCGGGGCGTGGTGGAAGAACTGTCTGCCGCTCACTATTTCTACTTCACCGCATGCCACGACTGGCAGCCTGAAATGATCGAAAAGTATCCGCGCATGCTGGTGGAGCGGGCGGTGGATGGGTTTCTGCTGCTGAACACGCCGGCGGACCAGATTTCAGTGCCGGTCCCGGTGGTGGCCATTTCAGCCCACAGCGCGGCTGAAAATGTAACCAACATCGTTGTGGACCACCACAAGGCGGTGGAACAAGCGCTCAGTCACCTGTATGCACTGGGACACAGGCGCATTGCTTTCATGCGCGGCCCTCAAGCCATTCCCGACTCCGAATTTCGCTGGGAAGCGATACAACAGGTTACCCGTGAAATGAGGCTGCAGCTCGATCCGAACCTTGTCATCCCCATCGACGCCGACGGGTGGTCGATGAAGACCGGTTACCACCCGATGACGCCGGAGATCGGCTTCAAGCCGATGCAGACGCTGCTGAGCAAAACGCGCGCGTTCACGGCCATCTTCTGCTTCAACGATATCTCCGCAATCGGCGCGATTCGAGCGCTGAAAGACGCCGGGCTTGACGTGCCGGGAGACGTGTCGGTGGTGGGCTTTGACGACATTCAGTCGGCGGAATATGCAACGCCGTCGCTGACCACGGTGCGCCAGCCGCTGAGGGAGATGGGCAAGCGCGGCGCGCAGGTTCTGCTGGAACGGATCGCGGACCGGGAGAAGGAGTTTCCTTCGGAGATCGTGATGATGCCGGAGCTGGTGGTGCGGGAGTCGACAGGGGCGGCACCGCGCGGAGCAAATCCGTAGGCAGTTTCCAATTTATATCTGCAATAGATTGCGAATGTTACTTCGCTTAGCACGTGAAACTGTGCTACCCGCTAAAAAGTGCTACACTGATCCAGGTGCTGGCATGAAAACAAACATCACATTGAAGATTGAGGCCGATCTGTTGCGCGAGGCTCGTGTGCTTGCGGCTCTTGAGGGCTCCTCGATCAGCGCCTTGCTGGCTGCCAAGCTTGAGCAGGCCGTCCGCGAGCGAAAAGGATACAGCCAGGCGCGCCGAAGCGCTTTGGCGCGGCTGCGGATGGGCTTTGACCTGCAATGGACGCCCCCCGGCTCGCGAGACGAACTGCATGAGCGATAAGTGCTTTGTGGATACCAACATTCTGGTATACGCCCATGATCGCTCGACGGGAATCAAGCACGAGCGAGCGCGGACTTTGATTGAGGGCCTCTGGAATTCCGGCAAGGGCGTGTTGAGTACGCAGGTTCTGCAAGAGCTGTGCATCAACCTTTGCTGCAAGGCGGGGAATCCCCTGTCAATGGAAGAAGTGCGGCGGCTGGTACGCGAGTACTCGACCTGGGAAGTGGTCACGAATACACCGGGTTCGGTGCTGGGGGCGCTGGAGATTGAGACGCGCTACAGGACGTCTTTTTGGGATGCACTGATTCTTCAGGCCGCCGAAGAGGCGGGCGCGTCGATTCTCTACTCAGAAGATTTGGCGGACGGACAGCGTTATGGGGCGATTGAAGTTGTGAACCCGCTGGCGAATTCGGAGAACGTCTAGCGATTCGCGGGAAATCACGAGCAGACAGACTCGAGCCAGCGGCTGATGTAGACCTGGGCGTGGGCTTCTCCGCAGTAGTGGCGCGCGCCGGGTGCGTCGGCGGCCTCCCTGGTCCACTTGAAGACGGTAAGTTGCGCATCGCTGCAGTGGACAGCGACCCAGCGGATAGGATTGTCGTTTTCCGCGCCGCAGATTTCACAACGATAACTTCTACCGATCATTGCCCGACCTCCCGAGCGAATCATTGCAGGATATTTGTGTAAGACAAGGCCGCTGCCAGAGCTGCGGCCCGGAAGCGTGCGTGGGGATTACTCGAGCATTTGCAGGTCGAGGGGTTCGGCGATGAGGCAATCCATGGTGCGAAATGCGGCGAGGGCGCGCTGCATGGCCGAGGACTTGCATGGCTCGACGGTGACGACGAAGGGCAGCGCGTGCTGGGGATAGCCGGGCTTTTGCACGATGGCGCGAATGTTGATTTTCTCTTTAGCAAGCGCGCCGGTAATCTCGGCGACGATGCCGGGACGATCGACGACGGTGAAGCGGATGTAGTGAGGCACTTCAAACTCGGCGCCGAGGCGCGCGGGCGTGGAGGGGATTTCGACGCGGCGGGAATCGTGAGCCAGGGCGAGCAGATCGCTGACCACGGCGACCGCGGTGGGATGGCCGCCTGCGCCGTGACCGGAGAAGACTACATCGCCGCCGTAGTGGCCGGTGAGGACGACCATGTTCTCAGTGCCGCGCGACCAGGCGAGGGGCGAACGGAGATCGACAAGCATGGGCCCGACGGTGGCGGCGACACGGCCCTTGACCTGCTGCGCGCGCGCGACCTGTCGAATGGTGCATCCGAGGATGCGGGCATAACTGAAGTCTACTGCCGAGACGGCTGTGATGGGTTGAGGAACAATTTCTTCCGGATCGACGACGACGCGAAGCGCGAGGCGCATGAGAATGGCAAGCTTGGCGCGGGCGTCGAAACCGCCGACATCTTCAGTGGGGTCGGTCTCGGCATAGCCTTTGGCCTGGGCTTCGGCCAGAACGGTCGCGTATTCCGCGCCTTCATCCATTTTGCTGAGGATGAAGTTGCAGGTGCCGTTCAAAATGCCTTCCATGCGCTCGATGCGATCGCCGGCAAGGCCCTGTTCGAGACCGGGAATGACGGGGATTCCGCCGGCCACAGCGGCTCCGTACTTGATGTGTCCGCCTTTGGACGCGGCCAGTCGCTCGAGGTCGATGCCGTGATAGGCGATGAGTTTCTTGTTGGCGGTGACGACGCTTTTTCCGGCTTCGAGGGCGCGGCGAATCCATGTGCCGGCCGGATCGAGGCCGCCGACCAGTTCAACGATGACGTCCACATCGGAAGCAAGCACGGCATCGGCGTCTTCGCTCCAGACCAGGCCGGCGGGCGCCCAGGGAACACGCTTGCGGGCGACGCCGCGGTTGAAGACATGGGTCAGTTCCAAACCCTGGGGTTTTGATTCAACGAGGATGCGCGCGACGGAGCTGCCGACGGTTCCAAAGCCGAAGAGCGCAATGCGCAGGGGGCGGCGGACGGCGGAGTTCGATGCTACGGATTGCTCGAGCGGCGATGACGGAACTTGCGCTTCAGACACCTGGAATTCCTTTGCTGACGATGGAACGGGATGAAGATACTGGACACCTTGATGATACCCGACTTGAGGGCTGCGAACCGGTGTAGGTCTGGTGACGAGTTTCAAAACGAGATACGGCTTCGGCCGAAGGCCCGGAATGAATCCGGCGGGCCAAAGCAAGTTTTGCGCGGGGTTGGAAGCCGAACTTCCAAGGAGAGTCGGAGATCATGTAGCATCGAAATCAGATGCGGCGCTGGGTCTCGGTTTTCGTGGTTCTGTACTTCGGATTGTGGCCCCTGACGGGGACGCTCGAAGCCAGTGACGACCTGCGCCTGCCGCCCTGCTGCCGTCGTCACGGAGCGCATCACTGCGCGATGGCGATGCGGATGGCGGCGATGATGGCGCAGGCTGCGACAGGCTCGAAGCCGATACTGATTGCGCCCGCGACCTGCCCGCTTTACCCCGGTTACTTGTCTGGGAACTCCGCACCGGCACATGCTTTGGCAGCGTCCGCGGTGAGCCTGCCGGTTCCGGTGGAGCAGGCGCGTCCGGTTGTGGTCTGCGATGCAGGCGCGCGGATGAGACCGATCCGGACTCATGCCGGGCGTGGGCCTCCTGCTCTTTTCCTGAGCTAATTCTTCCGTTGAGAACCACGACCCGCTGTTGAGGGTTGACGGGCTTAGTTCGTTCCCCGGCTGAGCAGGCCGAATGCTTTATTGCGCGTGAAGAGGATTCTTCCCTTATGCGCGTGGCCTGAACTCAACGTACCTGCAATCTCGCCAGGCATTATGTTGCGCGGCTTTCAAGCCGCTGCGAATGCCTGCGCTTGAGCATGATCGAAATGGAGGTTCTTTCCTTAATGAGACGCTATTTTTCTTTCTTAACTGCGGTCTTGACGATGGCCACTTCCCTTCCCTTGTTTGCCGCAATATTCGCTACTGTTCATGGGGTTGTCCACGACTCACAACACCGGCCCGTTGCCGGCGCAGAGATCACGCTGAAGGCTGCTGACTCGGACTTTGTTTTGCACGCGAAGAGCAACGCGGAGGGTGCGTTCGAGCTGCCGCAAGCGCCGATCGGCGTGTATCGGCTGACGGTGGCCGCGCCGGGCTTTGAGACGGTGACCGAGGCGCTCGCGGTGGCTTCAAGCACCAACCCGGTGGTGCATATTCCGCTTGCGGTTGGCTCGACGACGCAATCCGTGGAGGTGCATGGAACTGCGAGTTCGAACGATTCGGTGACGCCGACGACGCTGGTGACGCGGGCGATGATCGACGAGACGCCGGGAGCCAGCCGCACGCTTGGAATGGAGATGATTACCGACTTTGTTCCGGGCGCTTACATGACGCACGACATGTTGCATATGCGCGGCGGACACCAGACGAGCTGGCTGATTGATGGAGTGGCGATTCCGAATACGAAGATCGCGTCGAACGTGGGACCGCAGATCGATCCAATGGATATTGACTCGCTGGAGACCGAGCGGGGAAGTTACGGGGCCGATGTGGGCGACCGGACGTATGGGGTATTTGACGTGCTGCCGCGCAACGGCTTCGAGCGCAATCGCGAAGGCGAACTGGTGGTTTCGGGAGGGAATCTCTACTCCGGCGAAGCGCAGCTCTCGATGGGCGACCACTCCGAGAAGACGGCGTGGTACGGGAGCCTGACCGGATCGCGCTCGAACTACGGGCTGGCGACGCCGGTTGCTCAGATCGATCACGACGCGACGAGTTCGCAGAGCGGGTTTGTCTCGTTGATCCGCAACCAGACATCGAAGGACCAACTGAGGGTGAATGCGCAGTACCGGCAGGATTACTTTCAGGTTCCGTACGATCCCAACCCTGACGACTATGAAACGACTTCGGGCTATTACAGCTCGTATGGATTGCGCGATGTGCAACGGGAGCGGGATTCGTTCCTGATCGCCAACTGGGTTCACACGATTTCGCCGAAGGCGCTGGTTTCCGTGGCGCCGTTCTACCACTTCAACGAGGCGAACTACGATTCTCCCGCGAACGACAACCCTGTTGCTACGACCTGGCACCAGACGTCAAACTTTTTCGGCGGCCAGGTGGACGCGCGCCTTGACGCTGGCCCGAATAGTTTTTCTGCCGGCTCCTACTCTTTCTATCAGTCGGAAGACGATCTCTTCGGCCTGGTGATCAACGATCAAAGCTATGCCGCCAACAGCGTACCCAACACAGCCAGCAACGCGGGCGCGGCCCTGGGGGAGTTTTATGTCGCCGATCATCTGCGCCTGGGACAATACGTCACGCTGCTGGGCGGGGAGCGTTTTTCCGTTTATCGTGCAGGGCTGAATGAAAGCGCTACCTATCCCCGCATCGGCGCCACGGTTCAAATCCCCCGTCTTCGCTGGGTTTTGCGCGGTTTCTACGGACACTTTTTCCAACCTGCGCCTCTTGAGACGGTTTCCGCGTCGTTCCTGCAATATGTGACCAGCCAGCCCAACACCAGCGAGAATGCATTTGTTCCGCTTCCTTCGGAACGCGATGAAGAGCATCAGTTCGGCATCCAGATTCCTTACAAGGGATGGATGCTGGACGTGGATACATTCAAAAACCGCGTTAACAACTTCCTCGATCACTCGAACGTGGGAGAATCCAACATTTATTTTCCGATCGCCGTGGATGGGGCGCTGGTGCGGGGGTGGGAGATGACATTGCGCTCGCCGAGCCTGGCCCGGCTGGGACAGTTTCACCTGACGTATTCCAACCAGATCGCCGAGCAGCGCGGGAATATCATCGGCGGCTTTGCGTGCAGCAACATTCAATCCGATCCGGCGTGCGCGCTGGGGCCGGACTACACGCCGGTAGATCACGACCAGAGGAATACGCTGAACACGGGCTTCACTACGAACCTGCCTTTGCACACCTGGTTTGCGACGAATGTCTATTACGGCTCGGGGTTTACGAATGGACTTGCGGATTCGGGCGAAGGACCATATCAGGGAAACAATCTGCCCGTGCATACGACGTTTGATGTTTCGGCGGGACACCGGTTTGGGGAGCGATGGAAGGTTTCAGCATCGATGCTGAATGTGACCAATCACCGCGTGCTGCTGGATAATTCTGTCACCATCGGTGGGTTTCACTGGAACGATCCGAGGATGATATCGGGCGAGGTGCGGTACCGGTTTCATTTTTAGCGAATATTGTGGCGCGCGATTTGCAGATTAATTCGCGGATGTGTGTAGCATGAGAATCCATGTCAAGCATTTTTGAAAAACTCAACCTAAAGGACCGGCAGGAGATGGTGGTGCTGAATGCACCGGCAAGCTTTGAGGCAGAGCTTGCGCGGCTGCCGGTTATGACGATCAACCACAGCCTGGCGTCGGTGGCGGAGACGGAGTTTCTGCTGGCGTTTGTGACTAAACAGAGCGAAGTGGACGCGCTGGCGGCGAAGGTCGCGAAGCGGGCCAAGGGCGACGCGGTGGTGTGGTTTGCGTATCCGAAGGGAACGTCGAAGAAGTATAAGTGCGATTTCAATCGGGACACGGGGTGGGACGCGCTGAAGGCTTCGGGGTTCGATACGGTTCGGGCTGTAGCGATTGACGAAGACTGGACGGGGTTGAGGTTCAGGCGGGTGGAGTTTATCAAAGCTCGGGCGTAGGGACGCGGGGGTAGAGGCGCGGTTGTAGTTGTCAAGAACAAGTGCAGCAAGTCAGCTTCGCTACGCGGGGTCAGCAAGTCAGCGGGTCAGCGGGCCGATGTGAAACCGAAGAGGCTGGGTAGCATTTCTCCGGCTTTGCCTTCGACGACATGCGTGAAGGCAGAGGCGTTGAGCGGAGGCTCGGGGCCGAGGTAGACGGTGCGTGCTCCCGCGTGGCTGGCCCAGTGGACAAAATTGGCTGCCGGGTAGACGGAGCCCGAGGTGCCGACGACCAGCATCAGCGTGGCTTTGGCGATCTGCTGCTGGATGCGATCCATCTCGTAGGGGATTTCGCCGAAGAAGACGATGTGGGGGCGGAGATGGCCGCCGCAGGGGCAATGGCCAACGTCTGCGAGGCTGGCGTAGATGCTGCGGTCTTCGACGGGAGGGCGGCCGCAGTCGCGCTCGCAGTGGGCTTTGTTTAGTTCGCCGTGCATGTGGAGGAGCCGGACGGAGCCGGCGCGTTCGTGCAGGTCGTCGACGTTTTGCGTGCAGAGGAAAAAGCGGTCGCCGATGCGTTGCTCAAGATCGGCGAGTGCGTAATGGGCGGGATTGGGTTGTGCTTTGGCTCCGTCGGCGCGGCGTTTGGAGTAGAACTGCCAGACAAGTTCCGGATTGCGCGCCCAGGCTTCGGGGGTGCAGACGTCTTCAACGCGATTGCCGGCCCAGAGGCCGTCGTCGGCGCGAAAGGTGGGAAGGCCGCTCTCGGCGCTGATGCCGGCGCCGGTGAGAACGAAGACACGGTCGGTGGGGGCGATGGAGATCATGAGAGACAGCTTCTAGCTTCTAGCTTTTAGCTTTTAGCTTTTAGCTTTTAGCTTTTAGCTTTTAGCTTTTAGCTTTCAGCTTTTAGCTTTTGACTGTGCGGATGCCATTCTGCTTCTTCTTGAAGGCCGACGTTCAGGCGTCGATGTGAGTGTTCGATTCCAGGAGCTGGAAGCTAGAAGCTAGAGGCTGCCCTTACGGTTCGAGGAGGATTTTGCCGGTGGTGCTGCGGGCTTCGAGATCGATTTGTGCCTGGGCGGCTTCGGCGAGGGGGTAGATGTGTTCGGTGCGGAGCTTGAGCTTGCCGCTTGCAGCCCAGCCGAGGACGTCGCCGGCGCGCTGTTCGAGTTCGGCGCGGGTGGCGATGTAATGCCATAGTGTGGGGCGGGTGATGAAGAGCGATCCTTTGCCGGCAAGTTGGATGAGGTCGAAGGGCGGAACGGGGCCGCTGGAGGCGCCAAAGAGTGCGAGCAGGCCGCGGGGTCTGAGGCAGTTGAGGCTTTGGTCGAAGGTAGTTTTGCCGACGGAGTCGTAGACCACATCGACTCCCTTACCGCCGGTGATGCGCTTGACCTCGACTTCAAAATCCTGCTCGGTGTAGAGAATCACATCGGAGGCGCCGGCTTCGCGGGAGAGCTCGGCCTTGGCTTGAGTGGAGACAGTGGTGATGACGCGGGCACCGATATGCGTTGCGATTTGCGTGAGCAGCAGGCCCACGCCGCCGGCGCCCGCATGCACCAGCGCCGTGTCTCCAGCTTTGAGCGGGAAGGTGGAGCAGGCAAGATAATGCGCGGTCATGCCCTGGAGCATGACGGCGGCTGCTTGTTCGGGAGTGACGCCGGAGGGCACCTTGACGAGTTGCGCGGCGGGCACGAGCGCATATTCGGCATAGCTGCCGAGGACGGAGACGGAGGCTACCATGTCGCCGGCTTCGAATCCGGAGACGCCGGGGCCGAGCTCCTCGACTGTGCCTGCGGCTTCGCTGCCCGGCGTGCTGGGAAACGATGTCTTGTAACGGCCCATGCGGAAGTAGATCTCAATGAAGTTGACGCCTGTGGCCTCAACGCGGATCAGCACCTGCCCAGGGCCAGGATGGGGAATGGGGAGATCGGCCAGTTGCAGAACTTCTGGCCCGCCCGCCTCGGTGATTTCGATAGCTTTCATCTCAGGGTAAGCATGAACCTTTGGGGTGGGAAGGGGCAAGGGGGAAAAGCGGAAAGACAGGGAATAGGGATTGGGGAATAGGGAATAGGGAATAGAAAAGCCTGAATTGCTGCGGGAGGCGCTGGGCTCAAGGCGCCGGCGGAAATGCATAAAACCTTTTCCTGCTCGCTGGACTGGGGTAGGGTTTCTCCCTATTCCCTATTCCCTTTCTTTTTCCCTGTTCCCTGCTTTTAAAAGTTGTCGCCTTTGCTTTCGGACATGAGGCTTTGCTCGTCTGCGGAGACAAGGCGGACCAGGCGGTCGACAGTATAAGAGGCCGGATGCTGGCTGGTGAAGTAGTGGCGCACCTGGAGCTCGCCGAGAAGTCCGATGGCTACCATCTGGATGCCGGAGACGATCAGCACCGAGCCGATGACAAACATGGGGCCATGATGGCGCATGATGTCCATCGACGGGTTGAGAATCTTCATTCCCAGCAGGATGGCGGCCATGATGCTGCCGCCGATGATTCCCAGAAAACCCAGGCCGCCGAAGATGTGCAACGGCCTGCTCATGTACTTGAGCAGGAAGCGAATGGTGAGCAGATCGAAGAAGACGCGGAAGGTGCGTCCAATGCCATAGTGGCTTTTGCCGGACTCTCGATTGACATTGCGAATGGGAATCTCGCAGATGGAGGCTCCATACCAACTTGCGAGCGCGGGGATGAAGCGGTGCATTTCGCCGTAGAGCGGGATGTTCTGGATGACCTCGCGGCGATAGGCTTTGAAGGTAGTGCCGAAGTCGTGAATATCGACTCCGGAAAACTTTGCCATGATCCAGTTGGCGACGCGGGAGGGGATGCGGCGCATGATGAAGTTGTCGATTCGATCCTTGCGCCATCCGGAGACGACGTCGTAGCCCTCGTCGAGCTTCTCAATGAAGGCGGGAATGTCGTTGGGATCATGCTGCAGATCGCCGTCCATGGCCAGGATGAAATCGCCGGAGGCGTGATCGAAACCGGCTGCGAGCGCCGAGGTCTGGCCAAAGTTACGGCGCAGCTTGACGAGGAGGACGCGGCTGTCGACAGCGGCAATTTCTTCGAGGAGTTTGTAGGTGCGGTCCCTTGAACCGTCGTCGACCAGCACCAGCTCGAAGCTGTCCCCCACCTGTTCCATGACCTGCTTGAGGCGGGCGTAGAGGATCGTGACGTTTTCTTCCTCATTGTGAAAAGGTACGACGATGGAGAATTTCGTCATAGTTACTCGCTTAGACGCAGATTTCTTGATGCAAGGCTACAATTTTTCTCGTAAAAATCTCATAATGCGGACTAAAAATAGCGATCGCAATTTCGGTAACCTGCCCGGTGCGCAACTCGATACCCAGCGCCAATCGAGTGCGATCGTGCCCTGAAGAGCGATCCGGCACATTTGAAACTGGAATCTCTTCCACGGACACTTGCCCGTAAGTATGGGACCTCTCTAGCGGTCAAGCTCGTCGAGCATTGCCTGCATCTCACTGAGAGCATGGTTGTTGCCGGTTCGCTGAGCGCAGGCTACTCCGGCCTTGAGGCGCTCGACTGCTTCCGGATTCCGTCCCGCGCTGGAGAGTGTTTGCGCGGCCATGAAGTAGGCGGCGGTGTAGTTTGGATCGTGGGCGAGCAGTGTGGAAAACTCCGCGAGCGCTGGTTCGATTTCGCCGCGGCCAGCCAGTTCCATGGCGAGGCCGTAGCGGGCAAAACTGTTTTTCGCGTCCATCGCGAGAATTTCTTTGAGGCCAGCGATCTTGTCCATCTTGCTCTTGTCGGGCAGTGAATGACGCTGCCAGGTCGTGGTGGATTTGCGTAATTGGCGGGGATTGCTGAAACTGGAATGGTGAGCTGGCCGGAATTCGCTGGCCGGATCACCCGCCGTTGCTTTCTATTGTAGACGGAGTGGGGCGGGCGCCAACGAAAACGAGGCGCAGGGTGAACGGAGCGGTAGCAGCATGAACGAGTCGACAAGCCTGGCGGCAAGCAATCCGGCAGCGCGGACGGTGGCCAGCACGCAGTCGGAGATGACCGAGATCATTCTGCCCAACGACACCAATACGCTGGGCAACCTGCTGGGCGGCCGGCTGATGCACTTTATCGACCTGACCGGGGCGATGGCTGCGTATCGCCATGCGCGGACGCACGTGGTGACGGCATCGATGGACCATATCGACTTTATCCGTCCGGTGCGGTTGGGCGATCTGCTGAACTTGAAATCGAGCGTGAACCGGGCATTTACGAGTTCGATGGAAGTGGGCGTGAAGGTGTGGGCGGAACACACGCGGACGGGCGAGATAGTGCATGTGGCCAGCGCCTACCTGGTTTTTGTGGCAATCGACGAGCAGGGACGGCTGATGAAAATTCCGGGGCTTTTGCCGGAGACGCCGGATGAGATACGGCGGTATGCGGACGCGCTGCGGCGGCGGAAACATCGCGAGGCTGAACACAAGCGCCGCACGGAAGAACGGCTGATTACGGCGGCGCAGGAAGAGGCCGAAGGCGGCCCGGTCTAGACGCAAAGAATCAAGGCAGAAACATCTAAAGAACCAGCAATCGTTTCAGGAAAAGGAGCAACAAAAAATTATGGCGCATTCCTCTGCCATGCCTTCGCCGGTAGCACTACCCGGCGTTTCGAAGATCGTCGCTGTCGGTTCCGGCAAGGGCGGAGTGGGCAAGACCACAGTAGCAGTCAACCTGGCCATTGCGTTGCAAAAGCTTGGACAGCGGGTGGGGCTGATCGACGCCGACATTTACGGGCCCAACGTGCCGTTGATGATGGGCTCGACGCAGCAGCCGCGCGTGGGCGAGGGCAACATGATTCAGCCCAACGACACGCATGGGATCAAGACCATTTCGATCGGCTACATCTCGCCCGGCGACAAACCGCTGGTGATGCGTGGACCGATGCTGCACCAGATCATCCGGCAGTTTCTGCAGCAAGTAAGTTGGGGCGAGTTGGATTACCTGATTGTGGATTTGCCTCCGGGCACGGGCGATGTGGTGATTTCGCTGGTGCAGACGGTGCCGCTGACGGGCGCGGTTGTGGTATCGACGCCGAGCGACGTGGCCCTGGAAGATGCGCGGAAAGCGCTGGAGATGTTTGCGCAGGTGAACGTCGAGGTGCTGGGGATTGTGGAGAACATGAGCCACTTTACCTGCCCGCACTGCCATCATGAGATCGATATTTTTTCAAAGGGCGGGGCGGAGCGGACGGCGAAGCAGTTCAACGTTCCGTTTCTGGGATCGATCGAGCTTGTGCCGGCGATTCGTGAAGGCGGGGACCGTGGATTGCCCGTGGCGCTGGCGGGGCCGAAGAGTCCGCAGGCGACGGAGTTCTACGCGGTGGCAGAGAAGCTGATGGAGCAGGCTGAGAAAGCTGCTGCGTCGGCGACGGATGTGATTGAGATTAGTTGAAGCGGGGTTAGCGGGGTTGGCGGAGTTGGCGGAGTTGGCGGAGTTAGCGGGGTTAGCGCTTTATCCCACGCGGCGAGGAAATTCTTACGCAGACAAGACGAGGCGTGACAGGCTGTCACGCCTCGCCTTCGCTGGTTCGAATTAGCGCCAGTGGCCTTCGACCATGACCCAACCGCCGCGGCGGTGAACCCAGTGGTGGGCAACCCAATGCGCGCCGGGATGGGGTGGACGATCCCAGCGGCCGGGAACCCAAACGTAGCGGCCGCCATCCCAGCGCTGATATCCGTCAACCCACACAAAGCCGCGCTCTGGCGGTGGAGGACGACGCTCGACGATGGGGGCCGGGGGGCCAATGCGAACGACAACCTGCGCAAACGACGCCGCAGGAGCCAGAGAGAGAGCAAGTAACACTGCCATTGCGATTTTCTTCATGGGGATTGTTTCCTCCAGTGGATTTGCAACTCCGGAATCGTGCGACCGTTCCGGCGCATGTGAGTATCAACTCGACGCCGAGGGAATAGTTGCGATGAAATACCTTCCGGGTCTTGCCGCACCGATTCTTTGATTGGATAAAACCTGAGTGAGTTGCCCGATTGTGAACACTATATTAGCCAAATCTGCTTGGCAAGCGGATTTTTACACAGGCGTATTGCGATTTTCTTTTTCGGGGAAGAGATTGCCCAAGCGGCGGATCTGAGCACCGACGCCGCGCAGCTTTTCTTCGATGCGCTCATAGCCGCGATCCATGTGGTATACGCGGTCGAGGATGGACTCGCCATCGGCGACCAGTGCGGCGAGCACGAGCGAGGCCGAAGCGCGCAGGTCGGAGCACATGACGGCTGCGGAGGAAAGATGGGCTGGGCCACGCACAGTTGCCGTGCTTCCATCCACTTTGATGTTAGCGCCCATGCGGACCAATTCCTGCACGTGCATAAATCGGTTCTCGAAGATATTTTCCCTGACCTGGCTAACGCCTTCGGCCTTGGTGGCGAGGGCCATGTACTGCGCCTGCATGTCGGTGGGAAAGCCGGGATACTCCTCGGTGGAGATGTCTGCCGCACGGATGGGACCGTGGGTGCGAACGCGGACTGATTCAGGGCCGAGAATCTCAACAAGAACGCCAGCCTCCTGCAACTTGGCGATCAAAGCGCCGAGGTGCGCGGGCTGACAGTTGGAGACGATCAGATCTCCGCCCGTGATGGCGCCGGCGATGAGGAACGTGCCGGCCTCAATGCGGTCGGGATGGATGCGATGGCGCGCGCCGTGAAGGCTGGTAACGCCCTGGACGGTGATTGTGGAGGTGCCTGCGCCTTGAATGTGCGCGCCCATGGCGGTGAGGAGAGCGGCGAGATCGGAGACTTCGGGCTCGCGGGCGCAGTTTTCCATCAGGGTTTCTCCCTCGGCAAGGACGGCGGCCATCAGCAGATCTTCAGTGCCGGTGACGGTGATCTTGTCGAAAACCAGGTGCGCGCCATGCAGCCGCTGGGTGCGGGCTTCAAGATAGCCGTGCTGCTGGGTGATGACGGCTCCCATTTTTTCAAGGCCCTTGATGTGCAGGTCAATGGGACGGCCACCGATGGCGCAACCGCCGGGCATGGCGACGCGCGCCATGCCGGTACGGGCGACGAGCGGGCCAAGCACGAGGGAGCTGGCGCGCATGGTCTTGACGATTTCGTAGCGGGCGACGGGATCGGAGAGGGTGCGGCAATTGAGGGTGATGCGGTCGTGGGCACGGCCTTCGCGCTGGCCGACTTCTGCGCCCATGGAGGCGAGGAGCTTGCGCTCGGTCTCAATGTCGCGGACATGGGGAATGTTTTCGAGGGTGATCTCGTCCTGCGTGAGGATGGCGGCGGCCATGCAAGGGAGGGCCGAGTTTTTTGCGCCGGAGACGCGGATGGTGCCTGCGAGTGGATTGCCGCCGCGAATGACGAATTTATCCATAAGTGCTTAAAGGCTCCCTGGGCTTCCGCGGGGATGCGTCGGCACACGTTCAGCTTCTAAGTGTAAATGCGGGAAGGCAGGGCGGTCGGATGGAACGGGAAAGTGCGTGCGATCCCGCTCATCGCGACGAGACGACGATGAGCGGGGCACAGAGAGATTTTCGGGCCTGGAGTATCCCGCGGAGGGTTAGCTGCCGGGGGCGGCGGCGGGTTCGAGGTGGAGCGGCTCAGTGAGGGTAAACAGCAGAACGGTTCCTTCTTCAAGATGGGCCTGGGGGTGATTGACGAGCAGATGAACGGTAACCAGGCCGGCTCCAACAATAGAACCTGTCAGGGCGCCTACGGGGCCGCCAATGGCAGCGCCGGCGACGACGCCCGCGCCTACCGCGCCACCGTATTCGATGCTGTCGCGTTTGACGTGTGAGCCGGGATTGATTTGACCTTCGCTGCCGACGCGGGTTCCGGAGCCGGGCGTTCCGCTGACTTGCGCGTAGAGCCGGTAGCGGGAGCCATTGGGCAGGATGACGGTTTCCGGGTTGAGGCGCATGGAGCCGTGACCGCCAAGCGATCCGGTGGAGACGTTGGTGACTCTGCCGTCGATTTCGGAGCCCGTGGGAATGAGTACCTGTCCGTCCTGCAACACGTCCGAGGCGACGCGAGAGCGGAAGAAATCGCCATCCCTGGTTTCGGCGGTGGAGAGGCGGTTAAGCAGGCGGACGCGAATTGTGGTTCCTTCGCCGATTTCGCCTGGGGCGAGGGGCGCTGGATGCACGATATCGCCGTCGGGGTCACTAGCCGGTCGCCGGTTCAAAGAGGGTTCGGAGGGCGCATCGGGCGCGATCTCGACGATGCCATTGTCGGTGCCATCCTCGGGAGCGGCGAGTGCCGATCGAACTACGGGAGTCTGCTGGCCCTGGTACGGGGATTGGGCGGTGGCGGGCTGGGCAAAACCCGATGGGGCGGCATCAGCCGAGGCGGCGGAATGAGCGGGGGAGGGTTTGGCGGCCGGGATCGGAACAGGGGTAGCAGCGGGAGCCGGGGGAGTGCTGGTGATGATGGTGTCGTCCGCAGGCGGATGCGAGGTTCCCTCATAGGGGCTTGCCTGCTGAGCAGCCAAACCTGCGGAGGCTGCGACGGCAAAAGCACCGATTAGAAGGACTTTGCTGATGCGAATCTCCATTTTGGGTTCTCCATTTTCCGGGCGTCCGCGCTGAGCGGCGGCGCCATTGCGAGAGAGGAAAGCTCCGGGGCAAAACCTTCCCTGGTCAGTTAGACACGACCGGAGGTAAAGAGTCGCGCCGCGGCTCGGCCAGGTGGGGACAACGCACCCAAGATAAGGCTAGCGCGCATGGTTGGCGGAGGAGCGGGCCGGATCGAGCCGTGGTGCCGAGCGGGGCACGAATCAGCAAAGTTACCCTTTCGGCCGATGGCCGGCTTCCCTTCCCGCTTCGCGCAGGCTGTTCCCTGCATGGAACAGAGTGGCGCGATGTGACCGTCGCCACAGGGGTAGCTGCGGCCGGGCTTGCTAGAATCGAAACGGTGTCAAAACACATTGAGCGCAGGACGGAGAGGGGATCGACAGCGTGCAGGAGCTTTTGAACTCGATTCAAAGCGCCGCCGGAGAGTCTCTTGCCGTAGATCGCCGTCCGAAACTGAACGACCGGCTGCAGCACCGCATACTGAGGAGCGACATGACTGAGATTATTGCCATACGTGCCCGCGAAGTTTTGGACTCGCGCGGAAATCCTACCGTGGAAGCGGACGTGATTTTGGAAAGCGGCGCGCTGGGACGCGCCATTGTGCCTTCGGGCGCTTCGACGGGCGAACATGAGGCCGTGGAGCTGCGCGATGGCGATAAGAGCCATTACATGGGCAAGGGCGTTCTGAAGGCCGTGGAGAACGTGGAGAGCGTGATTGCGCCCGAGCTGGAAGGCATGGACGCATCCAATCAGCGGCTGATCGACCAGACGATGATTGCGCTGGACGGAACGCCGAACAAGGAGAAGCTGGGCGCGAACGCGATTCTGGCAGTATCGATGGCTTGCGCGCGCGCCACGGCACAGACACTGGAGATTCCACTCTACCGCTATCTTGGCGGCGTGAACGCCTGCGTGCTGCCGACGCCGATGCTGAACGTGCTGAACGGCGGGGCTCATGCGGACTCGAACGTGGACTTTCAGGAGTTCATGATCATGCCGGTGGGCGCGGAGCGTTTTGCCGATGCGCTGCGCTGGGCTGCCGAGACCTTTCACACGCTGAAGGGCGTGCTGAAGAAGAAGGGTTACAACACGGCCGTGGGCGACGAGGGCGGCTTTGCTCCTTCGCTGAAGTCGAATGACGAGGCCATCGAGCTGATTCTCGAAGCCATTCAGGCAGCCGGTTACAAGCCGGGTGAGCAGATTGCGATCGCGCTCGATCCGGCGTCGAGCGAGTTCTATGACAAGGAAAAGAACAAGTACGTCTTCAAGAAGAGCGACAAGCGCGAGCTGTCGAGCGCGGAGATGGTGAGCTTCTACGACAACTGGGCTCGCCAGTACCCGATCGTGTCTCTTGAAGATGGCCTGGCCGAGGATGACTGGGAAGGCTGGAAGATCTTGACCGACAAGCTGGGCAGCCGCATTCAGTTGGTGGGCGACGACCTGTTCGTAACCAACGTGAAGCGTTTGCAGCGCGGCATTGAAGAGGGCATTGCGAACTCCATTCTGATCAAGGTAAACCAGATTGGCACGCTGACCGAGACACTGGAAGCGATCGAGCTGGGCCGCCGTTATGGGTACACCTCGGTGATGTCGCATCGGTCGGGCGAGACGGAAGACACGTTCATCGCCGACCTGGCTGTGGCCACGGGCGTGGGCCAGATCAAGACCGGATCGGTAAGCCGCACCGACCGGATTGCGAAGTATAACCAGTTGCTGCGCATTGAAGAGGAGTTGGGTTCGGGCGCGGTTTACCAGGGGCTGGAGAGTTTGAACTACGAAGGGTAGACGCTCCTGCGTTTGATTGATGCAAAAGGAGGGGATCGATCCCCTCCTTTTGCATTTTGGAATGTATCTTTATTCTCAGAGCCGGTCCAACAGTTCGCCAAGTTTGTTCACCGTTGGATCGATCCCATACCATCCCTCGCTCAAATCGTTCCAGGTGGGGTTAGCTTTTTCAATCAGGGCAATTTTCTTAGCGCGAATCCATCCCTTTAACTGCTTCTCGCGGGCAATCGCGCTATTAGGTCCAGTGAATCGCTCGAACCAAACGAGCCGGTTGCAGTTGTATTTTGCAGAGAATCCTTCGTGAGCCCTCTGTTTGTGTTGGAAGACGCGCTTCGTTAGATCGCCGGTGACACCGATGTAAAGCGTATGGCTCCGACTGGCTACGATGTATGTGCAGTAAATTCGTTCGTTCATACTGCCTCTGGATCAGGTGAGAATACGATAGGAAGGACTCCCGAAAAGCAACCGCAGGTCCTTCGACTCCGCTACGCTACGCTCAGGATGACAAATATATCGTAAATTATTATAAATAAACAACATAATTTTTGATATCATCTATACGAGTCCTGCACAGATACGCAGATTCAATGACTTGCCGGAAAGCTCTGCACGGAATCTGCACGGGACGCATCGAAAACAATAGAGATGAATATGGCATTCGTCACCGACAAAGCGGAACTCAAGCCGGGCCTGGTTCTCTTCCGGCGTGGCGACGTGGATCATCGGATGTGGTACTGCCGGATGAAGATTCCGAAGGCAGACCGCTACAAGACGGTTTCGCTCAAAACGAGCGGATATCGAAGTCGCGCGGGAACGCGCCTTCGATCAGGACGCGGATATCCGGTTTCGGCTGAAACATGACGTACCAGTGTTCAATCATCCCTTCCGCGAAGTGGGCAGAGAGTATCTGCTGGCGCAGGAGGCGCGAGCGAAGCGTGGAGAGATCAGCGCGGCGCGACCCAAGA
>CAWKEG010000012.1:0-116262 GCA_963848515.1 uncultured Acidobacteriaceae bacterium | reverse complement strand
CAACATCTTTGTCCTCCACCAGGCGCTCGACAATGCCGGCGTCAAAAACTCTTACTTCGAGTCAATCGGTACTGCGCACGAGTGGCTCACGTGGCGAAGAGATCTCAATCAATTCGCTCCCCTTCTCTTCCGAACCGCCGGCCGCTGATTCGCAGGCGCCCTCAGAAAACGATCCACTGCGAAGGAGATAAATCATGACCGGAACATCGTCGCGCAATGCCCTTTTTGCAAGAAGCGTTGGCGTACTGCTGGCCGTTTGCTTCTTCATCGGATTCTATGGCTGCAAGAGCAGAGCGCAACAAGCTGCTCCCTCCGCAGCCGAACCTGCAACTAGCACCAGCCCGATGGCTGGTGCAGCGCAATAATCTTTCTTGTGCCCAAGCCGTAGCTTCGCGCGCGTCAAGGCTCGGTCGCAGACACAAAACAACAAAACGAAATCACCATGACCAAATACAAAAATGAGGGCAAGATGAAAACAAGAATTTTGATGTTCGCCGCGGCGGCATTGTGGCTCGGGAGTTCGATCGCAGCCACCGCGCAACAAGCGGGGCCAACTGTTCCAGACCAACTGAAAGTCTCCATTGACACGCAACAGACCGCACCACCGGTCTCAAAATACCTCTATGGTCAATTCATCGAGCACATCGGCACCACCATGTACAGCAGCCTCTGGGCTGAGATGCTCGACGACCGCAAATTCTACTTCCCGATTACCGCCAAGCAACCGGAGCCTCCCTCTCCACGCGGCGCAGGCGGATTCGGTGGCCGCCTTCGCAAGTGGTATCCCGTCGGCCCTCAAGAAGTCGTCGTCATGGACAAGCAGCACCCCTTCGTCGGCGATCAGAGCCCGCAGATCGCTCTCGACGCCACTACGCCGCACGGCATTCAGCAAGAAGGGCTCGCCCTGATCGCCGGCAAAAAGTACACCGGCCGCATCTATCTCCGCGGCACGCCTGGCAGCAAGGTCAAGGTCTCCCTCATCTGGGGCCCCGGCGCAAACGACCGGCAAACCATCGCCATGCCCGCCCTCACCGCCGAATACAAGAAAATCCCCCTCGCCTTCACAGCCAAAGCCAACACCACCGACGGCATCTTCGAAATCTCCGGCACGGGTACGGATACGTACCATGTCGGCGTCGTCTCGCTCATGCCGGCCGACAACGTCGAAGGCTTCCGCCCCGACACCACATCCCTTCTCCGCCAGATCAAGATGGGCTTCTGGCGCTACGGCGGCAACTACACCTCCAACCTCATCTGGTACCACGTCGTTGGCGACATCGATAAGCGTCCGCCGGAATTCGATCACGCATGGAATGCCATGCAGACCAACGACCTTGGCCTCGACGAATTCATGACCCTCTGCAAGCTCATCAACGTCGATCCCTACATCAGCGTCAACGCCGGCTTCGGCGATTCGCACTCGGCCGCTGAAGAAGTCGAATACATGAACGGTTCGGTCAACACCTATCAGGGTGCAAAGCGCGCAAAGAATGGCCATCCCGAGCCCTACCACATCAAATTCTGGAACATCGGCAACGAGCCCTGGGGCACATGGCAGCTTGGCCGCACCGATATGAAGTACTACATGCTCAAGCACAACGAATTCGCCAAGGCCATGCGCGAAGTCGATCCCTCCATCACCCTCATTGCCTCCGGCATCATGCTGCAAAACGACAATGTGCCCAGCGATCAGCGCGCCAAGTATGTCGGCAATCTCGATGCTCTCTACGGGTCCGATTCCGATTGGGATGCCGGCTTCATCAATACCTGCAGGGGCAACTTCGACATCATTGCCGAACACTGGTACGCGCAGGGCAACCATCATTGGGATATGGAGAAGGCCAAGTCTCTCCCCGCCGACAAGTCCAGCGACGACGCCTACGTCAAGTGGGATATGTCACTCCTCGAGTCCGCTCGTTATCCGGCCGACACCGTGCGCCTCAAGGCCGAAGAGTGGCAGGGATACCAGAAGCGCTTCCCGCAGCTTGGTCGCAAACAAAATTCCTCTCTCCATCGATGAGTATGCCTACTTCAACTTCACTCCCTCAGGCGGCGGTCCTTTCAGCGGCGAAAATCTCAAGCAGTCTCTCGCCTATGCCATGATCCTCAATGAAATGGCCCGTTACACTGACTTCCTCACCATGGGCGCGCAGACCACCGGCGTCTCGCTCATCGACTACAACAAAACAGCTTCCACCCTGAACGGGCTCGGTCTCGTTTACAAAATGTTTGGCGATAACTTTGTCGGCGCAATTCCCGTCGCTCTGTCGGGCAACTCGCCCCAGCCAGCGTCCAAATATCCCGCCGGCAGTCCCGATCAGCCGGAGAAACCCTCTGGAAGCCCAACCTATCCGCTCGACATGTATGCGGCGCTCAGCTCCGATCGCAAGTTCCTCGTCGTCTCCGTCATCAACGCCACCGAGTCCGAGCAGAAGGTCGACATGAGCGTCTCCGGCGTGCACCTGGCCGGGCCGTCAAAGCTGTGGCAGCTAACAGCCCCGACCGTCGATGCGGTCAACGTCACAGGAAACCCGCCGCAGCTCGCCATCAAGGAGTCTTCCATCGGCTCGGCTCCTGCGTCCCTCACGGTTGCACCGATAAGTGTCAATATTTATCGGTTCCCCGTCACTGCACAGTAAGCATCCACATCCAGGCAGGCTGTCTCTCAGCCTGCCTGGTAAAACCGGGACGCAAGCAGTCCTGAGAAGAACGTGCGAACACAAAAAAAACAGGAGGGCACCAATGCTTAAAATGCGCACAGCTTTCTTCGTCGCGGCAGTTTCGTCGCTGGGCTATCTGGCGGTCGCTGCAGCCCAGCAAACTCCGCCCACGGTTCCGGACCAGTTAAAGGCATCCATCGATGCCTCGCAAACCGCGGACCCGGTTTCCAAGTACATCTTCGGAAGTTTCATTGAGCACATCGGCACCACAATCTATCGCAGCATGTGGGCTGAGTTGATCGACGACCGAAAATTCTATTTCCCCATCGTTTCCAAAGATCCCCCGGTGCCGGCAAGAGCACAGGGCGGCAATCCGATGCGCATGGGGCTTCACAAATGGCGTCCCGTCGGCCCCGATGAAGCTGTCGTCATGGACACCGACAAGCCCTTCGTCGGCGATCAGAGCCCCAAAATCATGCTCGACGCCTCTACGCCCCACGGCATCCGCCAGGCTGGATTCTCGCTCGTCGACGGCAAGAAATACACCGGCAGAATCTATCTACGCGGCACTCCCGGAACCAAGGTCACCGTCTCGCTCATCTGGGGCAGCGGCGACAGCGACAAGCAGAGCATCTCCTTCTCCGCGCTCACCAACGAGTACAAGAAACTCCCTCTGACCTTCACCTCCAAAGCCGACACCTCCGATGCCGCTCTCGAAATTACAGGCACCGGCTCCGGCAACTTCCACATCGGCACTGTCTCGCTCATGCCTGCCGACAACGTCGAGGGATTCCGCCCCGACACCATCGCCTTGCTCAAGAAGCTTCATTCCGGCATGTGGCGTCTGCCCGGCGGCAACTTCCTCTCCGACTGGGTTTGGTACGACGCCATCGGCGACCCCGACAAGCGCCCGCCCATGTTTGACCACGCCTGGAACGCCATGCAGTCGAACGACGTTGGCATGGACGAGTTCATGACCTTCTGCAAATTGATCGATGTCGACCCCTACGTCACCGTCAACGCCGGCCTCGGCGATTCCCACTCCGCCATGGAAGAAGTCGAATACCTCAACGGCCCTGCCACCTCCTACATGGGAGCAAAGCGCGCCAGAAACGGCCACCCCGAGCCCTACCACATCAAGTATTGGAATATCGGCAACGAGCCCTGGGGCGACTTCCAGATCGGCTACACCGACCTCAAGTACTACGTCCTCAAAAACAACGAATTCGCCAAGGCCATGCGCAAGGCTGACCCCACCATCACGCTCATCGGCTCGGCAAAAATGCTCGAACCGATGTCTCTCAAAGGCGAAGATCGTGCCAAGTACGTCGACAACCTTGATCCCATGTTCGGTACCGACATCGACTGGACCGGCGGCCTGCTCTCCAAGAGTTGGGGCACCTTCGATGGCATCGCCCAACACTGGTATGAAGGAGCCGGACGTCACTTCGACGTGGACCTCGCCGAAAAGCTGCCCCTCGACGCGCCCTCCTCCAAGGCCTATGTCACCTACACTCCCACCACGCTCGAATACGCCCACTACGCCGGCGATGTCATCCGCCGTCATGCCGAAGAGTGGGAAGGTTATCAACAGCGCTTCCCGCAGATGATCGACAAGAAAATCTTCCTGTCCATCGACGAGTACTCCTACGGCGGTGGTGGCGGGGGTGGCCGCGGTGGCCCCAATCTAAAATCCGCCCTCGCTTATGGAATGCTCTTCGACGAGATGATGCGCCACACCAGCTTCATCACTATGGGCGCGCACACCATGGGCACCTCCTCGCTCGACATCACGCCCACCGCATCTACAATCAACGCCCTCGGCCTCGTTTACGAGTTGTACGGCGAGCATTTCCCCGGAACCATTCCCGTCGCTCTTTCCGGCAACTCGCCCCAGCCGCCTTCTGGCAATCCTCCCTATCTGGATGAGCCAAAGACAAGCTCCGGCAGCCCAACCTATCCGCTCGACATGTTCGCCGCGCTCACCCCCGACCACAAGTTCCTTACCCTTGCCGTGGTCAACGCAACGGATTCCGAGCAGAAGGTTGACCTGAGCACGACAGGCGTCCGCCTCGCTGGGCCTTCCACGCAATGGCTACTCAGCGGCGCCACTTTGGAAGCCGCAAACCACGTCGGTCAAGCCGCGCAAGTCACCATCAAGGAGATTCCGCTAGGCGACGCTCCGGGGTCCATCTCGGTTGCCCCCATCAGCGTCAATGTCTATCGGTTCCCTGTGGCTCCGGCGCAATAACTCTATCGGTTCAAACTTGCCCGGCCCTTGGGCCGTCAGTTAACTTGGGACGTGTTTTTAGAATGGCCGCCCGCGCAATCGCTGGCGGCCATTCCGGCAAACGGACTTGGGAAAACGCTTCCCCGCAGACGCATTCAAATCAGAGGAAGTATTCCGCCATCGCAGCAGCAGGCAGTCTGCTCTTAACGCCAACAAACTAAACGAAATCCGGAGTAAAAATCATGAAATTGAAACCTCTCGGCTCGCTTGCTCTTCTCGTTCCGCTGGCCCTCGCCGGCGCCTCCTTGAGCTTTGCACAGGTCCAAACTATCGTCCCGCCCGTCATCCCTGGCGCAAAACCCGTCACTGTAGAACACATCAAGATCCACGGCACTGCCCTCGAAGGCAACCTCGAAGGCGACGCCGTTGACCGCGACGTCATCGTCTTTTTGCCGCCCAGCTACGCCAAAGACAAGCATCGCCGCTACCCCGTCGTTTACGCCTTGCACGGCTATTCCATCGGCGCCGAACAGTGGACCCATGAAATCCACGTCCCGCAAACCATCGAAGGCGCCTTCGCCCAGGGCTCCAAAGAAATGATCGTCGTCCTGCCCGATTCCAAAACCGTCCACAACGGCTCCATGTATTCCAGCTCCGTCACCACCGGCGATTTCGAAAAGTTCATCTACCACGACGTCGTCTCCTATATTGATGCGCATTACCGCACCATCCCCAATCGCGACAGCCGCGGACTCGTCGGCCACTCCATGGGCGGTTACGGCGCCAGCCGCATCGGCATGAAGCACCCCGACGTCTTCGGCAGCCTCTACATCATGAGCCCTTGCTGCATGTCCGCGCGCATGGGCGGCGGCCCTGGTGGCCCGGGCGCTGCTGAGATGGAAAAGCAGCTTGAAGCCGTCAAATCGCCCGCAGATTCCGCCAAGCTCGGCTTCGGACTCCGCGCTCAGCTCGCCAGCGCCGCCGCTTGGTCCCCCGATCCCAAGAACCCTCCTCTCTACCTCGACCTGCCTACAAAAGATGGCGTGCCCCAGCCCGACATTATCGCCAAGTGGGCCGCCAACGCCCCCCTGGCCTTTGTCGATCAATACATCGGCAATCTGCGCCAATACCACGCAATCTCCATGGACGTCGGCGACCAGGACGGTCTCCGCTTCGACGCCACCAAGCTCCACAACATCCTCGACAACTACGGCATCGTCAACGGCTTTGAAATCTATTCCGGCACGCACACCAGCGCTGTTTCCGATCGCTTTCAGAACCACGTAATCCCGTTCTTCAGCAAGAATCTCTGCTTCCAGGCGAGCTGCCAGTAGCGTTACCGGCGGCTCAACCCCACTCTCCCGCGGGCCTTCAAAACATGGACAGCCCCAGGAAAATGGATTTACTCTTCTTGGGGCACTCCGTACCGTCTGCCGATCGCCGCATACGGTGCGGAGCCCGGATTCCCCGCAATTTTCTCGGGGACCGCATTCGACTCAACACTCCGGCGCTGCCCTCTTATCGGCATCTTGGAAACAAAGTTTTCGGCGGTCGCCCACACTCGATCTGGAGAAACAAAATGAAGATACGCATCACCCGAATTGTTGCAGGCATCGTTGCGTGCACGGGAACACTCTTCTTTGGCGCGATTTTGCAATCTGCCGCTGCCCAGGATCCCGCGAGTCTCCCCTACATGAATCCAAATCTGACGCCGGTCGAGCGCGCCACCGACCTCGTCCATCGCATGACCCTCGCCGAAAAGGCGTCGCAAATGTACAACAACTCCGCCGCCATTCCCCGCCTCGGCGTTCCCGCCTACCAATGGTGGAGCGAGGCCCTCCACGGCGTCATTAACTCCGGCGTCACCGAGTATCCCGAGCCCATCGGCCTGGCTGCCACCTTCGATTCTCCCGGAATTCACACCATGGCCACACAGATCGGCATCGAAGGCCGCATCAAGCACGTCCAGGATTCGGCCAATGGCCATCAGGGCATCGGCGGCGGCCTCGATTTCTGGGCTCCGAATCTCAACATCTTCCGGGATCCCCGCTGGGGCCGCGGCCAGGAGACCTACGGCGAAGATCCATTCCTCACCGGCCGCATGGGCGTTGCCTACGTCACCGGCATGCAGGGCGACGACCCCAGGTACTACCGCGCCATCGCAACTCCCAAGCATTTCGATGTCCACAGCGGTCCCGAGCCAACCCGTCACTTCGCCGATGTCGATGTCAGCAAGCACGACGAAATCGACACCTACGAGCCTGGATTCCGCGCCGCCATCGTCGAAGGCAAGGCCGGCTCCATCATGTGCGCCTACAACGCCATCAACGGCGAGCCCGCATGTGCCAACCAATATCTGATGGTCAATCAGCTCCGCGGCAAGTGGGGCTTCAAGGGCTACGTGGTCTCCGATTGCGACGCCGTCCGCGACGTTGCCGGCAATCATCGCCTCCGTCCAACCCAGGCCCAGGGCGTCGCCATCTCCGTCATCCGCGGCATGGATAACGAGTGCGTTACCTTCCAGCAAAGGTATGGAGAACCGGTCGACAAAGCCTACATCGATGCCGTGCAGCAAGGCTACCTGCCCGAAAGCACCCTCGACACAGCACTCATCCGCCTCTTCGTCGCCCGCATCCGCCTCGGCATGTTCGATCCGCCGGACATGGACCCTTACTCCAAGATCGATCCCAAGGAACTTGACAGCGCCGAGCACCGCGACTTCGCTCTCAAGCTCTCCAACGAGTCCATGGTCCTGCTCAAAAACGACGGCTTGCTTCCGCTCAAACCCGGAATCAAGAAGATCGCCGTCGTAGGCCCGCTCGCCGACCAGACCCGTCCGCTCATCGGCAACTATGCCGGTCAGCCCTCGCACATCGTCTCCGTCATGGAAGGCCTCAAGGCTGAGTTCCCCAACGCCACCATCACCTACGTGCCAGGAACCCAGTTCCTCCGCGCCGACGGCACTCCCGTCCCTGACAGCGTTCTCTCCACGCCCGATGGCAAGCCCGGTCTCAAGGCCGACTACGGCGAAGGATTCATGCGCGGCCGCCCCATGCCCGGCGCCAACGCAACGCCCATCGTCAGCCGTACCGAGCCCAATGTCAACCTCAACGAGGGCAACATCCCGTCAGAGATTGCCGGAAAGAAAACCTTCGGCGTGCAGTGGTCGGGATTCCTCACGCCCACCGAATCCGGCGACTTTCTCGTCGGCGTTCGCTCCGACGGTTTCGCCCGCCTCACGGTTGACGACAAGCAAACAGCCATGGCCGGCCGAGGCAACGGGGTCGATTCCAGCGTTGGCCGCGTCACCCTCGAGAAGGGTCACAAGGTTGCCATCAGCCTGACCTACGGCAGCATGAACGGCAAGCCCCACGCCGAGCTCATCTGGGCCAAGGTCAACAGCGCCCCATCGCCCGAGGCTATCGCCGCGGCAAAGAACGCCGATGTCGTGATCGCCGTCGTCGGCATCACCAGCTCGCTTGAGGGTGAAGAGATGCCGGTCAGCGAACCCGGATTCCTCGGCGGCGATCGCACCAGCATCGACCTTCCCGCTCCTGAGGAAGCTCTGGTTGAAGCTGTGCAGGCAACCGGCAAGCCGCTCGCCGTCGTCCTCATGAACGGAAGCGCCCTCGCCGTCAACTGGATCAACGAACATGCCAACGCAATTCTCGAAGCCTGGTATCCCGGCGAAGAGGGCGGCGCGGCCATCGCAGAAACCCTCAGCGGCAAAAACAATCCCGCCGGCCGCCTGCCCGTCACCTTCTACACCGGCGTCAACCAGTTGCCCAACTTTGAGGATTATCAAATGGCCGGCCGCACCTACCGGTACTTCAAAGGCAAGCCGCTCTATCCCTTTGGCTATGGCCTCAGCTACACCACCTTCAGCTACAGCGATCTCAGCGTTCCCGATCACGCTGTCGCTGCGGGTCAACCCGTGGACGCCGATGTCACCGTAACCAACACCGGCAAGGTCGCCGGAGATGAGGCCGTCGAGCTCTACCTCAAATTCCCTGACGTCAAGGGTGCGCCTCAAATCGCTCTCCGCGGCTTTCAACGCATTCATCTCGAGCCCGGCGCCAGCCAGAAGGTTCACTTCGAGCTAAAGGACCGCGCTCTCGGCATGGTCACCGAGCTGGGCGATCCCATCATCGCCCAGGGTGACTACACCATCACCATCGGCGGAGGACAGCCCGATACCGGAGCCCCCGGCGTCACCGGCCACTTCCATATCGATCAACAGCTCGCCTTGCCCGAATAACCCCGCTCGACCTGCGCGGCGAACTCGCGGGTGCCCCCGGTCCCTGGCCTTTGGGGACCGGGGATTCACATACGATGGAGCAGGTACCCCACCCATTTCGCGTACTCTGCGAAATGGGTGGGAAAACAAAACTCCACTCAGAACAGTCCCCCTTAGTCCCTCAGCCCCTATTCCCTATTCCCTATTCCCTATTCCCTGTTCCCTGTTCCTGGTAACCACCCGCCTGATTACCACTCCCCTGTGCTGCGAATTACCGTACCGCCACACCCTCTCCCCCGTCTGTCCTCGCCCCTTGGAGCTTACGGAGTATAGCTCTCTTGGTTCCTCCTGCCGATAATCCATACATCGACCTGAGAAAACACGAGGTTCGAAGGGGATCTGCTCGAACGATCGCCAGGAGGGAAACACAGATGAACGATCTCTTGCTGAATCTCTATATCAAGTTCCAGATCCTGATCGACCGCGAAGAGGGTCAGGACATGATTGAATATGCCCTGGCCGTCGCCCTCATCGCTTTGACCATTACCGCCAGCACCAGGTCTCTCGCCTCAGGCATCAGCACCTCCTTCAGCAACCTCAGCACCAAGCTCGCCGCCAACGTCTCCTAGGTTGTATCGGATTCGGGTCGCGCTAGCCAGCAACCTGCTCATTCTGCACCCTCACGAGCGAAACTCCTTCGCTCGCCTTCCAACCTCGCCTTTCCTCCTCAATAAATCGCTTTACAACTCCGCGCTCACAAATTAACCTGCGTGATTGGCAAACGTTTTCTATTCCCTGCGCGCCATAAATAGAAAACCTCCATCAGGACACACGCATGCTCCATCCCTCCCGCCGCATCCTTCTGAAACAAAACCCCAGGCGCTTCCCGTCTATCCAACAGCGGTCCTTCGCGTTTGGCCTATTCTTCGGTTTTCATCCGATTTCAGAGTGCAGACATGCCTGAGCGTTCCTTCGGTCCCAGGAATTCGAGCAGAACTTCCCTGTCCGGCCCTCCGCAACAAGCCCAAACCTTCCAGTGGATCGAAACCTTCACAAGCGATCTCACGCTCATGTCTCTCAAAACCAATCGCGATCTCCGCATCAACTTCGATAGCGGCAAGCTTACAGCCGGCAGCCCCGAGCCCAAGGAACCGCCAAGTGTGCACTTCAACTGGCATTGATCCCTTGCGCATCACCCTCGGCCACCGGCCCATCAAAAGGAGATTTGAACCATGAAACTCAAGAGCATTGTTTTCGCAGCCGTCGCGGCGGGTCTTCTGTTCTCCTCCGCTTACGGCGCTTTTGCGCAAGGCTTCTTTCAGCCGCCGCCGCCGCCCAAGCCCTTCCCTTTCGTCAGCCCGCTCTTTGGCGATGACATGGTTCTGCAACGCGATAAGCTCGACGCCATCTGGGGATGGTCCGACCAACCCGGCGACAAGGTGACCGTCCAAATCGGCGACACCACCGAAACCGCCGTTGCCCAGGCCGACCGCCGCTGGGAAGTGAAGATCAAGCCGCCCGCCGCTGGCGGCCCGTACACCATCAAGATCACCGGACGTGAGACCGTTGAGCTTCACAACGTCCTCGTCGGCGATGTCTGGCTTTGCACCGGCCAGTCCAACATGCTCGTCTCTCTCCGCGAAGCCAAAAACGGCGACGACGAAGTCAAAGCCGCCAACTACCCCCAGATCCGCTTCTTCAGCGTCTTCGGCCACGCCGCCTACAACCACACCGGCGTCATCGGCGGAAGCTGGAAGCCCGTCACCCCTGAGACCGCCGCTCGCGTCTCAGCCGTCGGCTACTACTTCGCCCGCGAAGTTCAGAAGGACGTCCACATCCCCATCGGCATCATCGTCGACGCCATCGGTGGAACCCCCGCCGAAGCTTGGACCAGCGCCGCCGCCCTCCGCCCGCTCAAGGACTTCGATGTTCCCCTCGATCTGGTCGACAGCCTCGCCGCCGCCAAAGCCCCTGAATACGGCTATTACATCCAGCATTGGTACGACAAGTACGACATCGGCCAGAAAGAAAACTGGGCCGCACCCGACTTCGACGACTCCTCCTGGAAGCCCGTGACCATCCCCGGCGGCTTTGCCGAGCTCGGCGTTCCCGACACGCCCGCCCTTGTCTACTTCCGCAAAGAAATCACTCTTCCCGATCCGCTCCCAACCGGCCGCGCCATGATGTTCCTCGGCATCATCGAGCGCATGGACACCGTCTACGTCAACGGCAAAGAAGCCGGCGGAAGCTCCTGGGTTGAAAACCCCCGCGTCTATTTCATGCGCCCCGGCATGCTCAAGCCCGGCCGCAACATCATCACCATCCGCGTCATGAAAGTGAAGCCCGACGGCGGTTTCATGAGCAAGCCCGATGCGCTCCACCTCACCCTCGGCGACAAAACCGACATCCCTCTCGCCGGCGCCTGGAAAGCAAAGCTCAGCGTCGATGGCCGTCCGCCGCAACCGCTGCCCATCTCCTATCAAAACTGGCCCGTCATGCCCTCGGTTCTCTACGAAGGCCTCATCAAGCCTCTCGCCCCGCTTTCCTTTGCCGGCGCTCTCTGGTACCAGGGCGAAGAAAACTCTCCTCGCGCCTATGAATATCGCAAAGTTCTCCCCGCCATGATCGCCGACTGGCGCAACCTCTTCCAGCAGGGAAATTTCCCCTTCTACATCGTCAGCCTGCCGGAATACAAACCCCGCAGCGCAACCCCGGTCGACGCCGACGAGTGGGCCGAATTACGCGAAGCTCAGGCCATCACCGCCGCCACCGTTCCCAACTCCTGCCTCGCCGTCACCATTGACACCGGCGACCCAGACAACATCCACACCAAAGACAAGCTCCCCGTCGGCCAGCGCCTTGCCTATTGCGCGCTCGCCAACTACTACGGCAAGCACATTCCCTATCAGGGACCAACTCTCAAATCCGTCGACCGCCGCAAAGACTCCATCCGCCTCCACTTCGCCCACGCCGACGGCGGCCTCGTCGCCAAGGGCGACAAGCTTCAGGAGTTCACCATCGCCGGCGACGATCACAAATGGTACTGGGCCAACGCCACCATCAAAGGCGACACCATCACCGTCTCATCGCCCTCCGTGCCCCATCCGAAAGAGGTGCGCTACGCCTGGCAATCCAACCCCGCCGCCAACCTCTTCAACGGCGCCGGCTTGCCCGCCGCTCCCTTCCGCACCGACACCTGGCACGAGATGACTCAAGACGTGCGGCCCTATTAGGTTTCTTTTTGCTGTTATGTACAAACTCGGGTGCCCCATCCATTCGCCGATTTTTGGCGAATGGGTGGGATAGCACAATCTTCAACCGGAGGGAGGCGGGGGTTTCAACCCCCGTGCATTACCTGAATCGTCAACGCCGGCTTTAGCCGCGGAGGCACCTCTTTCGCGGAGAAAAGATCAGTAACAGCACACCAGCAAGACCCGGAGAATCCATGCGCATTCATCCTTCACTTATCGCCCTCCTTCTAGCCACCCTCACCCTGCCCGTAGCCGCACAGCGCCGCGTCCCCAAAGACCTCAGCGACACCCGCGGATTCAACTACCAGGCCGCCGAATACAACGGCCACCTCGAGTTCTGGCTTCACTACAACCCCGCCGTCACCCGCCGCGACCTCGATTACGCCAAGCGCCTCCAGCTCAATCAAATTCGCGTCATGGTTCCTTTCTCCGCCTGGGCGCAGGATAAAGACGGTCTCAAAAAGAACCTCCGCGACTTCGTCCGCGCCGCCCACGAGCGCGGCATGGGCGTCATGCCCGCCCTCCAATACAAGTTCGGCTACTGGCGCGACAAGTCCACCTGGGACGACGCCCGCCCCTTCGCCGCCGACCTCGTCGCCGCCGTCGGCAAAGAGCCCGGCCTCGAAATCTGGGATGTCGAAAACGAACCCGAGTGCTGCAAGCTCCCGCCCACTCCCGACAATCGCCTCCGCATGGAGCACGCCATGTACATGGCCAAGGTCTTCCACGAGCTCGACCCCGTCACCCCCGTCACCATCGGCGCCACCTTCGCTGAAAACATGATCGCCATGGGCGACTCCGTCGACGTGCTCTCCTTCCACGACTACAGCACCACCCGCGCGCAAATCCGCGCCAACATCGAAACCGCAAGAGCCTACGCCCAGAAGGTCGGAAAGCCGCTCATCAATACCGAGATGGGCTGCATCGCCCGCGCCAACCCCTACGACGTCACCCTCCAGGAATACCAGCAGGCCCACGTCGGCTGGTACATCTGGGAACTGATGATCACGCCCAACTGGGGCACCGTGCACGGCGTCTTCTATCCCGACGGAACCGTCCGCGATCCCTCCATCGCCGCCGCCATCCTCGGCTTCTTCCGCAACCGCGGAGACAATGTCATCGAAAGTGTTCCCGATCGCGAAAACCATCTCACCGAAGCCGTAGCCGCCGACAAAGCCTGGCTCGCCAATCCCAACCCCGACTGGCAAGCCGGCCTCAACCTCGCCGAAGTCTCCGCCAACATCCTCGAGGCTGCCCAGCTGGCCCCCATGCACAATCCCCCCACCCGCCAAATCGACCTCATGCGCAAAGCCCAGCCCGACCTCCCCGCCCTCCGCTCCACGCTTGAGAAATTCGTCGCCCTCCTGGAGCCCTACCAACTCGCCCCCAACGACCCCCGCCGTTCCCACGCCCTCGCCGGCGTAGTCCCCGCCCCCGCACCCACCAAATGACGCTGTCATCTTGAGTCGGGTGCCCCCGGTCCCTCGCGTTTGGGGACCGGGGATGTAGGCAGGCGGACGGCCTAGGTGCCGGGTGCCCCCTGTCCCGATTTTGGAACCGGGGATACGACAAACTCCATGTCGCAATCTTTGAAAGGGCGCGGTTTCAACCGCGCCATCAGTCGCTCCAAAAAAATCAACGGGCATCCGGCGGGGCTTTCGCCCCGCCGGATGCCCAACCTCAATCTAAACCCGTCATCATGAGATAAAGAATTGAAGCTGTCATTTTGAACAACCGTAGCGCAGCGAAGGAAGTCGAAAAACCTGCGGTTGCGTCTAAAGCCCGAGCCGGGTAAAGCGAACACCACCGTTGAGGGTTGGGGTGCCCCCGGTCCCTCGCTTTTGGGGACCGGGGATAGCAAAGTCATTGGGAATGGGTGGCCTATTGGACAGTCAGCGTGATTGTTCCGACAGAAGCGCTGATTGTGCCTGAAGTGCCGGTTACGGTGATCGTATATGTTCCGGCTGTGGTTCCGGAGTCCCCGCCGCCACCTCCTTTTCCACCTGCCCCACCTCCGCCACTGCCACCGCAGCCGGTCGCGCTGAGAAAAACAAACAAGGTGAGCAATCCAAGCAGTGCAGGCCAGCCGCGCGGCCGCTTCGGCGAAATGAAGAACAGGAGAAGTGCCAGCGCTGTCCCGCCTGCCGGAAGCCAGAAGAGCCTCTTCATCTCGTTCTTTGCACTCGATGCAGCGGTTGTGTTGACGGCGAGTGTCGACGTCTGGGCCGTTGTCCCACTGATGGTCACAGAAGGTGGGCTCAGGCTGCACGTCGGCGTGTCGTTGACATTCGTCATCGACGTCGTCACTGCGCAGGTCAGGCCCACCGTGCCGCTGAACCCATATCTTCCTTCGACACTTACTGTTCCTGTATTTCCTGAGGTTGCCCCACGCGTCACAGTGATGGAGTTGGAGCCGCCAGTCCCCGCTGTAAAGCTCGGCTGCAAAGTGTATGTCGCGGAAACCATATTACTGGGGGAGTAGCCCGATGCCACAGCAATGGCATTAATGGTCTCGCTCGCGTTAACCGGTATAGTCATTCCGTAGCCTGGTTGGTATCCGGGCGAGGTCCCAGGTACGGGAGTGCTCCCGTCCTGCGTGTAATACACAATAGCGGCGGAGTTGGAATCGCTCAGGGTGACCTGTTGCTCCGATTTGTAAGTTCCGGAAGGTGGATTGAAGCTGGGATCAGGCGTCGTTCCCAAAGGAGTAAACGTCTCAGCCAGTGTTCCGCTGCTGGCCTGGTATCCGGTGTACGGAAAGTATTCGACTTCGACGGTGTCTGTCCCCACGGGCAGGGGGGGGCCGCCAGTGCCATTCACCCACGTCGCATGGCCGGCGCTATCAAGTCCCGGACTTGCGTAGGAAATATTACCCAGCATAAAGAAAACAAAACCCTTCGCAGGCTTGCCCTTATTGTCGAGCACGGTAGCGGTAAATACGACAGAAGCCCCGTATGGAACATTGTTTGCGCTTGATGTCACGGTTGTCGAAGTTGAAATATCCGTGACTGTTTGCGTCATGGTGCCGACGGCCGGGGCGTTATTGGCATCGCCCAGGTAAAACGCGTTCACTGGAGTTTGCAGTGCGACTAGAGACGAGGTCGTGAAGGATGCAACTCCGGCCCCATTCAGTGGCACCGTAGTCCAGGGACCGAAGCCAATACCCGTGCCTAAATTGTCGCTCACCTCTGGTTCGAGGAAGTTGAAGCCGACATAACCAGTTGGAGCGCTGTTGCCGGATGCAGGCTGCACGGTTGCCGTAAATGTTACCGGCTGACCGAAAAGCACAGCGCTTGCACTCGACGTCAGCGTAACCGTTGGCCGCGGCAGCGTCTTCATCTCGCTGACGTTAAATTCCGCAACAAACGCCTCCGAACATGAGCACGTGAACGCCGTTTCGACTACGTTCGCCGTGGTCGGAAAATCGACCGAGCCCGTGTAGCCGGCAAGATAGATGTTGCCCGTTGCGCCGAGCACCAGACCGGACGCCCCATCGCCTGCGCTTAGGTCATTAGGGAATTGTTGGCCCGTCCCCCCAAAGTAGGTGGAGTAAACAAGCGGCACATTGGGCACTGGGTTCATCTTAGTGAGAAAAGCCGTACATCCCTCTGAGTACTCCCCGTCCAGGTTTTGGGTCTCAAATGCACTTGCTGTGATTGGAAAATTGCCGGTACATGCTGTCCCGGTTAAATACACCATCCCTTGCCCGTCGACTGCAATCGCTCTAGCCCCATCGCCCTCATCGGCATACTCGCCAAGGCTGATACCCCCTCCCAGAAACGTGGAATAAACCAGGGACGTACCGCTACTGTTCAGCTCGCTGACAAAAGCGTTCGTTTGTGGATACTGGAATGATGTGTATCCAATTTTGGGCTGAAACGCCCCAGACGTGACGGGGAAGTCCGGCGAATTCGTGCCGCCGGTGACATAGGCATCACCGCTGGAATCAATGGCGATGGCGCTTATGCCGTCGGAGCTGCTTCCGCCCAGATAAGTCGAGTACAACAGCGCGGTTCCAGATGCGTTCAGTTTCGCAACGAATCCTGACTGCGCGCTACTTGCTTCACGGGTACTCTGGATGGCTCCAGAAGTCGCTGGAAAGTTCGTTGAAGTTGTGTTCCCGCCAACGTACGCTTCTCCTGCGCTATCGACGGCGATAGTGTTTGCAACATCCCCCTGATTCCCGCCCAGGTAGCTGGAATATATCAATCCTGTTCCCAAGGGATTTAACTTTGCAACGAAGGCCGAGTTCGAACCGGCGGTTGTCTTGGCCGGCTGAACTGCCTTGTAAGCTCCCGGCGTCGTTGGAAAGTTTGTATCCTGAGTAGTGCCCGTCAAATATGCATTCCCCGATCCGTCTACGGTAACTCCGCTAATGGAGCTAAACGTACTCCCGCCGAAATAGGTCGAATAGAGGAGCGAGCTACCGGCGCTGTTTAGCTCGGTAACGAAGCCCGTCTCCTTGCTGGCATTGTTCGCTGACTGCAGCGCACCAGCTGTGGTCGGGAAATCTTTAGAGGTTGTATTCCCGACCAGGAATGCATCCCCATTGGAATCCAATCCGATCCCGATGGCAACGTCGATTCCACTTCCGCTCAGAAATGTGGAATAGAGCAGGGCTGTACCCGTGCTGTTGAACTTTGCAACGAATGGCCTGGCGCCGCTCGGAAAGGTATTTCCTGCCGAAGAGGATATAGGCTCATAGCTGCCCGCGGTAGTGGGGAAGTCCGGTGTCGCCCAGCCTGTGATATAAGCCTCTCCGTTCTGATCTACGGCAATCGAAGAAGCTCCGGCTTCCGTGCCGATATACGTCGAGTAATTAAGGATCGGATCGATAATCAGGGGTCTCGAGCGATCGTATCTTGAGACCGCGAAACTTATCGAATCCTCTTCGATAATCCTGAAATTGCCTGTGACAAAGTCCTTTCGTCCAGCTTCGGCCGGTTGGTAGATTATGGGCCTCCGGAATACGATTTGCCCATCCTTTGCCGTTACGACGAGATTGCCCTTGCCATCAATTCTGAGGCTCTTCGCACCCTCGAAGTGCATTTGGATATTGCTCGGAGCAGCTCCCGGAGACAATTGAAAATCAAATTCAAGGTGTCCTTTGTTGCCGTAATAGATCAGATCCGTTCCGGGATAGACTTTGGAATAGCGCAAGCGCTCAAAGGTCGGCAGCCCGGTATGCCACTTGCCGGGATCGTCGCCGATGAAATAATTCACGGTTCCCGGTAAGCGCTCCTCGCCAGACATCGCGGCATCATCGGACGCATTGATGAGCGTTACGCGAAGCAAGCCACTGACTGCATCATGGCCGGTGAGAAAAAAATCCGCCTCGTTCTTTTTGAAAAGCGCTGAGAATCCCCGTCCATGTGCAAGGAACTTTGCATCTGAACTGGATTGTCCCTGATTGGGTTCGAAGCTCATTGGCAAAAGGTTGAAGTCCCCTTTGATGAGCTTCTTCTCGCCCTCGAGAGGCTTATCTGACGCCTGAGACACTAGCGGCGTCGAGGCTCCAGACATCAGAAATACACACCACAAAGTTGCACGGAGGAGCACCCACGACGAGCGGTACCAAGGAGATGGAAAACACATAGGCCATGTAGTCTCTAAATTGAATTTGCACTCATCCTACACCGATAAGAGCCCCTGCGCTTTAATTCCTGCCAGAATCCGGATTGGATTCCATACTTCGGTTCGGGAAGCCTTGAGTTTCCTGCACGGTATACTTCTCAGTTTCCGTAAACTCGCGAATGTTGCTTAGAAACGGAGATCATGGCCAAAGAGTGAGAATTGAGATGATCAGTCCCCCTAAACGCCCACAGATCAATCAAAACGCCATCCTCAAATCCCCTTCCACCCCCCCCCCGCCAAAAATATTCCTCCCCCGTTTTGCCGATAATTACCCGCACTTCCTGCACAATAAAAACAGATCAAAGCCCCCACGCCCAGCCGGGAAACCCGCCGGAAGCGCTCCGGAGGCCCCGATCTCGACCAGATCAGCGTTTTCGTTTCGATTTTTTTTAGGAAACACAGACGCCAAAGGGCATTTTTCCTGGGAAAAATGCCCCTCGCCCCGTCTTCAGAGGCCAAAACCAGGCATCGAAGCCGATTCAACTTGTTTATTTTGAATACTTTGCCTTGGAAATGCGCAAAACGGGCATTCAAACCGCTCTAACTTGTTTTTTGACAATAATTTGCCCATAACCCAAATGCTGTGAAGCATTTAGAAACATAACCAGAGCCTAACCCCAATCAGCAGAGGATTTTTGCCCCAAAGGTCCTAGGGGATGGGGGGGGGATTATTCCGGTGATCCCCCTCACCCCGTGCCCCGTCCTTGCGCGCTGTCGCCTTAGCTGCACCCGCTCGTCGAACCGCAGCTCATGCACCGGTAGCAGCTTCCGTTCCGCACCATGATGGCGCCGCACGTCGAGCAGCTCGGCGCGTCGCCCATCTCGTACATGTCGCGCATCGCGTCCGCCGCATGGTAAATCCCGCGATCCCGCATGTCGGGCACATGTCCCTGGCTGCTCTGCGCCGTCCACGATTGAGCCTCTGGCGCAATGCCGCCGCCCGACGACGGCCCGGCGCCGCTCATCTGCTTCAACTGGTTCGCCACCGCCTCCGCCAGCTTGGCTAGGTTGGGCGATGCCGATCCCTCTTGAGGCTCGTTCTCCTCGAGAATCGAGGGCGAAGCCGGCAGTTGCGGCGCACGCGGAGCAAGCCCCGCGAACAGCGTCAGCTGCTCCCCTGACAGGAAGCGAAGATTCAGCCACCGGAAGATGTAGTCCATCAGGCTCTTCGCGTAGCCGATCTGCTCGTTCCCCGTCCACCCCGACGGCTCAAACCGCGTATGCGCAAATTTCTCGCACAGCACCTTCAGCGGAACGCCATGCTGCAGAGCCAGCGAAATCGAGGTCGCAAAAGCATCCATCAACCCGGAGACTGTCGATCCCTCTTTTGCCATCTTGATAAAGATCTCGCCCGGCTGTCCGCTCGGATAGAGACCCACAGTGATGTATCCTTCGTGTCCGGCGATCGAGAACTTGTGCGTAATCGACGCGCGCTCTTCCTGCAGCCTGTGGCGCACAGCGCGCGGCGGTCCGTTCGTATCCTGCACTTCCTTCACCGGCTCAACCGTCGCCGGCGTCGAAGTCAGCACCATGAACGCCGCTGCCCTTGCGTTGTCGTCCAGCGCCTTCTGGAAAGCCGTTGCTGCCGCAGCCAGTTGCTTGGCGCTCAGCTCCACCTTGTCGTTCGCCCCTGCCTCCAGCGCCTTCACGTCTGCTTCTGCCAGCGGCTGCGAGGCAGCCATCTGCGTCAGCATGTGAGCGCCCACCGCGTCCAGTGCCGAGGGCTCCTTCTTCGCATCCATGCTGGTGTTCAGCGGCTGCGTTCCCTTTGATCCATCACGGTAAATGGCCACCGCCTTGATGCCCTGGCGCCAGCTCTCCGCATACGCCTCCGCCACATCCTCCACCGTCGCCTCGTGAGGCAGGTTCACCGTCTTCGAGATGGCGCCGGACAGAAACGGCTGCGCAGCCGCCATCATCTTGATGTGTCCCATGTAGTTGATTGAGCGCGTGCCCTTGGCCGGCTTGAAGCTGCAATCGAACACCGCCAGGTGCTCCGGCTTGACGCCCGGCGCCCCTTCGATCGTCCCCGTCGCATCGATGTAGCTCACAATCGCGTCCACCTCTGCGTTGTTGTACCCGAGCTTGAACAGCGCCGCCGGCACCGTGTTGTTCACGATCTTGATCATGCCCCCGCCCACCAGCTTCTTGTACTTCACAAGCGCCAGGTCAGGCTCAATCCCCGTCGTATCGCAATCCATCATGAAGCCGATGGTCCCTGTCGGCGCCAGCACCGTCGTCTGCGAATTGCGATAGCCGTACTTCTCTCCGCACAAGAGCGCCGTGTCCCAGCTCTCCCGGCTCGCCTCGATCAGCGCATCCAGTTGCGGCACGTTGAAGGGCTCGCCGCTCTGACGCGACTTGCCGATGTTGTTGACCTCCGCCCGATGCATCCGGATCACATCCAGGAACGGCTCCCGGTTCACATAGAACCCGGGGCACGCCCCACCCTCGCGATCCACTGAGGCGGTCAGCGGAGTGGCCGACGCCAGAGGCGGGCAGTTGGCTGCAATCACCGCGCTCTGCAGATAGGCTTGTCCGCACATAATCGCCGTGAGGCTCGCCGCCAGGTCGCGACCTGCTGCTGAGTCATACGGCAGTCCAAACGCCATCAGCAGCGCTCCCAGGTTCGCGTAACCCAACCCCAGTGGCCGGTAGTCATGCGAATTCTGCGCGATCGCTTCGGTCGGATAGCCCGAGTTATCCACCAGGATCTCCATCGCCGTTACCATCGTTGAAATCGCATGCCGGTAATCGTCGATCTCGAACACACCCGCCGCATTCACAAACTTCAGCAGGTTAAAGCTCGCCAGGTTGCACGCCGAGTTGTCCAGGAACATGTACTCCGAGCAGGGATTCGACGCATTGATCCGCGACGTGTTCTTGCTCGTGTGCCACTTGTTGATGGTGGTGTCGAACTGCATCCCCGGATCGCCGCAAAGCCATGTCGCCTCGGCAATCTTCTTCATGATGTCGCGCGCCTTGTAGGTCCCCGCCAACTCATGGTCTTTCACCGTGTAGGTGTTGAAGTCGCCGTCCTTCTCATAGGCCCGCATGAACTCGTCGCTCACGCGCACCGAGTTGTTCGCGTTCTGGAAGAAGATAGACGAATAAGCCTCTGAATCCGGCCCCGATCCGTCATAGCCGGCCTTGATCAGCGTGAACGCCTTGGCCTCTTCCTTCGCCTTGCAGTCGATAAAGTCCATGATGTCCGGGTGATCCACGTTGAGAATCACCATCTTGGCCGCGCGCCGCGTCTTGCCGCCCGACTTTATCACTCCGGCAAACGCATCAAACCCCCGCATGAAGCTCAACGGCCCCGATGCCTGCCCGCCGCCAGACAACTGCTCCATCGATCCGCGAATCGACGACAGGTTCGTCCCCGTCCCCGAACCCCACTTGAAAAGCATTCCCTCGGTCTTCGCCAGCGTCAGAATCGAGTCCAGCGAGTCGTCCACCGCGTTGATAAAGCACGCCGAGCACTGCGGATTCCGGTAGCCTGTCGCCGAGTACTTGACCCCGCCCGTGGCCGCGTCAAAGTGCCAGTTCTTGCCGTCGGAATCCGGCTCCAGCCGATCGCAGCCCACGTTGAACCATACCGGCGAGTTGAAGGCAGCCTTCTGCGTCAGCAGCATGTGCGCCAGCTCGTCGTGGAACACGCGCGCGTCGTCCACCGACGCAAAGTAGCCGTTCGCCAGACCCCAGTCCCGCACTGTCTCAGCCACCCGGCCCACCAGTTGACGCACACCGGTCTCCCGCTCCGGCGTCCCGATCTGCCCGTGCAGATACTTTGACGCCACAATATTGGTCGCCGTCATCGACCAGTCGACCGGTACCTCCACGTCCTTCTGCTCGAAGATCGTGTTCCCCTTCGTGTCGGTAATCGAAGCGGTCCGGCGCTCCCATTGCACCGCGTCGTATGGCGAAACGCCCTCTTTAGTAAAACGGCGGGTAAACGTCAGTCCCTTCTGGGTATAAGGGGTCTGGAAGGCAGCGCTCGAAGTCTGGATATAAGCCTCGTTCATCGGGATCCTCTCTGGATGCAAAAATGGTGAAACTATCCCTCTATCCAGGCGCTGTAAAGCCTGAATATGGGCCCTGGACTACTTCTCAAACAAACGGGAAACTGGGATTGGAAAGTGCCGCTTAATCTCGTCTCTCAGCGGCTTGCCGGCGGATCGTCACACCGGAGAATTATTAAAATCCATTAACAGCCGCAGATGAAAAAATACCGCTGTCTGTGGTGCATGTCAACAAGAAACCACAATATCTTGTATTTTGTTTGTGTTTCCCGCATCCGCCTGCTAAACACAGGCACTTGCCTGTGGAAAGCTCAAAATCCCCTCGCCGGGCGCGCACTTCAGCCTCTCAACTCCTGCACTAGGTTTGATGCAACTCGAGGCCTTCCCGGCTCTCGAACAGGACCAATCCAACCCCGGTCCTTCCCACTGCAGACTCAAGCCTAGCCCCGCCAAGACGCCCCCGCAAGGCGCAATACCTGTGCATTTTTCCCGCACCCCTGTGCGAAGTGTGGACATTAGGTGCTGATCATCCCGACGTTGCACTTGAGCGGGCGAAATTGGAACCTCAAAGCCGTTCTGACGTTTCCTCTCTCCAACAAATACAAATGCGGCCCCGCGCACTTCGCACGGGACCGCATCGCGGTTTCTCAATCCGCCAGTCGTAAGTTTGCGTTAGCCTGCCAGCCCAGCTTCCCCGCGTCAGCGGGGGCTAAGCTGTCAGTTCTTCAGATACAAAGACTCAGTTTGCAACAAAGCACTTACTTGCTTTCCTTGGTCTCGATCCTCATGCCATAGAACGATCTGTGCACAAAGAACACCGACACCAGGAAGAAGGCCACTGCAAGCGCCATTCCCAAATTCCGGTTGCCGGCATTGAGCGTCACCGCGAGTTCCACTGCAAGTAGTCCAAACAGCGTGGTGAACTTGATCACCGGGTTCAAGGCCACTGACGAGGTGTCTTTGAATGGATCGCCGACGGTGTCTCCAATCACGGTCGCGTCGTGTAGAGGTGTCCCCTTCTGTTTCAGATCGACCTCAACCACCTTCTTCGCGTTATCCCATGCGCCGCCGGCATTCGCCATAAAGATCGCCTCATACAACCCGAAGATCGCAATCGAGATCAGATAGCCGATAAAGAAGAACGGCTCAACAAACGCGAACGAGAGCGTTGCGAAGAAGACGGCGAGAAAGATGTTGAGCATCCCCTTCTGCGCGTACTTCGTGCAGATTTCCACCACCTTCTTGCTGTCCGTGACCGATGCCTTCTCCGCGCCTTCCAGATGGATGTTCGCCTTGATGAACTCGACCGCGCGGTAGGCGCCCGTGGTCACCGCCTGCATGGAAGCACCCGCGAACCAGAAGATCATCGCTCCACCTGTAATCAACCCCAGCAGGAATGGCGCGTGCAGCAGAGAGAGACTTGCAACATCGTGGGTCAGTCCGCCGGTCAGGGCCATGATGATCGAGAAGATCATCGTCGTTGCGCCCACCACGGCGGTGCCAATCAGTACAGGCTTTGCCGAAGCCTTGAACGTGTTGCCGGCTCCATCGTTAGCTTCAAGCAGGTACTTGGCGCGCTCGAACTTAGCTTCGATGCCGTAGTCCTTCTTCAATTCCGTTTCGATGCCCGGCACAGCTTCGATCAGCGAAAGCTCGTAGACCGATTGCGCATTGTCGGTGACCGGCCCATAGGAGTCGACAGCGATCGTCACCGGGCCCATGCCCAGGAAACCGAACGCAACCAGGCCAAACGCGAACACCGCTGGAGCAAGCATCAGCGCATCCATCGACGGGCCGGTGCTGAAGTAGTAGCCCAGCGACATTAGCCCAACCATGCTCAATCCCAGCCAGTAGGCCGAGAAATTGCCGGCCACCAATCCGGACAGAATTCCAAGGGAGGCTCCGCCTTCCTTTGCCGAGGTGACTACTTCCTGCACATGGCCCGAATTGGTCGAGGTAAATACCTTCACCAATTCCGGAATCACCGCGCCCGCCAGCGTTCCGCACGAGATGATCGAAGCCAGCTTCCACCACAGGGTTCCGTCACCCAGGGTGGGGATCATCAGGTAAGAGACGATGAAGGTAAGGATGATGGAAACGATCGACGTGATCCATACCAGCGAGGTTAACGGCGCCTCGAAGTCCATTTCGTCGGAATTCGCATATTTCGCCTTGGCGATAATTCCGTTCAGGAAGTATGCGCCCGAACTCGACACCAGCATAGCCACGCGCATCACGAAGATCCATACCAGCAGTTGTACCTGCGTCTCGGGCTTGTGAACTGCCAGCAAAATGAAGGTAATCAGCGCCACGCCGGTTACGCCGTAGGTCTCGAATCCGTCGGCGCTGGGTCCAACCGAATCACCCGCGTTGTCGCCTGTACAGTCGGCGATCACGCCCGGGTTGCGCGCGTCGTCTTCCTTGATCTTGAATACGATCTTCATCAGGTCGGCGCCAATGTCGGCGATCTTGGTGAAGATGCCGCCGGCAATACGCAGAGCTGCGGCGCCCAACGATTCGCCAATCGCAAAGCCGATGAAGCAGGGGCCGGCGTAGTTGGCCGGAATGAACAGAAGAATGCAAAGCATGATCAGCAGCTCGACCGAGATCAGCAGCATGCCGATGCTCATGCCCGCTTTCAGCGGAATCGCATAGACCGGATATGGTTTGCCGCGCAATCCCGCGAACGCCGTCCGTGAGTTCGCAAAGGTGTTTACCCGAATGCCGAACCACGCCACGCCGTAGCTGCCCGCGATGCCGACCAGGCTGAAACCCAGAATGATGGGCAGCGTAACCGCGACATTTCCCACCGGCGCCAGCCACCCGAAGTACATCGAGATAATTACCGCAATGAAGACCCAGAGCAGAAGGATGAACTTGCCCTGCGTGATCAGGTACGTTTTGCAGGTCTCATAGATCAGCTCCGAGATTTCGCGCATGGAGCGATGAACCGGAAGGTTCTTCAACTGCACATAGATCGCCAGGCCGAACAACAGGCCGCCGACGCAGAACAGCAACCCTATCGACAGAAGTTGATGCCCGTTCAAGCCGGCGAAATTCGAGAAATTCACACTCTTCAAATCCGGCAGTGTCAGGTTAGCTTCGCCGCCGGCCGCGTGTTCCCCTTGCCCGTAGGCAAATGTTGGTAGCAGCAGTCCCAGAACGGCCGCCACAATTCCGTACCGGCGCTGTAGAAACGACTTAGCGCCTTCCTTGATGGCAGGAACCATCCGAAGCGATACTGCGCCGATGCCCAGTAAAAAACACACCAAATACGTTGCAGTCACAATTCCTCCCGAACTTTAAGGTTTTGAAGCTGCCCGACGGACAGCCCCGAATTTCGCGCCCCTTGAACTACTGGGGGAATGCCACCGGAAGGCTATCATCCGTACTTACCACTGTCGAGTGACTGCAATCACAGAGTTGTATGGGCAATTTCCCGTCCTGGAAGGCATTCCGTTTCAGAACCATGTAAAGTACTGGCGAGGGGGCATTTCGATCCTTCCATGACCGCTTCCAACTTGCTCACGCCCCGCCAGGCCGCCGACAAAATCGGCATCAGCTATCCCGCCCTCAAGCACTGGATCCTCGCTGGACGCATCCGCACCGTCAAAACCCCTGGCGGCCACCACCGCGTACCACTCGAAGCACTCCAGGAATTCCTGCCCGCAGCCGCAGCCCACTCCGGCTCAGGCCGCATCAGTGGCCGCAATCAACTCCTCGGCACCATCGTCGAGGTCACTATCGAAGGCCTGCTCGCTAAAGTCGTCCTCGCGGTCGGCAACCAGCACGTCACCGCCATCATTACCGCCGACGCCGTCCGCGAACTCGCCCTCAAACCCGGCGACTCAGCCGTTGCCCTCGTCAAAGCCACCGAAGTCATGATCGGCCGCCCTTAGCCCATACAGCCGCCTATACCCCATCTCCGCTTGAATCCCATGCAACCGCGCATACCCCGCCAATCCTCCTCGCCATCCATCAAGCCACAATGCGGCTCCGCCCAAATAATCGCGTCCTGCACGTCGACCCGCTCGTCGAAGAAATATGGAGAAAGACCCATGTTGAATAAGCTGTCGTCCCTGTTGCTATCGATCCCCGTCACGCTGGCTCTTGCGGCGGCCCTGCTCCTCGCACCCCGTGCCTCCGCCCTCAACTACTCCGGCAACCAGGGAAACAAGGCAACCTTCGAGACCCTGGAAGAAGCCCGCGTCAGTAGCCCCCTGGCCGTGGTCCCGCTCGAGGCCGGCGGCCCTCTGCCCCCGGGCTCACCTGCATCCGCCATGCGCAGGACTTACAAGTCCCATCCCGTTCTCGATGGATATCCCACGGGAACCACCTTCATCTACCGCTCGGCCAACATGTACGGTGGCCGTGCTGCAGCCAGAATGAACACCAACCTTTTCGTTTATGTCGAACAGCATTTCGACACCAAGGACGCGGCTCTTGCCTATCTCAAAGCCGCGGGACTTCTCAAGATTGCGGACGAAGCTACCGGCAGCATTGTGCTCGTCACCCCCATCGGCAAGACATTCACAGACGCCGACATCCCCTCCTATTACGCCCTGCAGACGGCAATGTTCTCGCAAAACGCCTTCGGTGCCGCGGCTGACGGCAGCCGAGTCTACTACTCCGACGCGCAGTACTTCGGTGGTTACGGCTACGCCTACTTCATCGGTGTCGATGGTGGCGCAACGTTCTTCAACAACCACATCGCCACCACATTCGATTTCGTCAGCCGCATCGCTGGCGCACTGCTGGTCGGCGGCGACGTCGACGAAATCCGCAAGGTCGCCACATTCGTTCCCGTCTATCTGGTCAATGCCGGCGACGACGTCATCGCAAAGTACAAGGCCGCCAATCACGTCAATGCTGTCAAGGGACTCGGCGGCATCGTCACCCATTACAACCAGGCGCAACCGCTTCAGCAGGTCATAATCGCCAACGCCCACCCCGCAGATCTTCCGGCGCTCATCAACGCGGCCTATCACGGCATGTTCATCAAGGCCATGCGCGTGCCGGTCGTACTCCAGGCCATGCACAGCGCCGGCACGCCCTTCAGCGGATACGACCTCGACGAAGCGCCATATTCTCTCTGCAAGCGCAACGCGGTCATTAACGGAGTAACTCAAGACGGCATCCACCTGGTCGCGCACATGGGCGAAAACCGCTTCGCCTCCATGAAGAGCCCCAAAGGCGAATATCTCGACACCTGGTTTGAGTACCTGCCCGAAGAAGTCCTCAACAACACCGCGCCCAGAGGAACCGTGCCGCTTATCCTCGGCAACCACGGCGGAGGCGACGATCCTCGCCAATTTGTCGACGAGATGGGCCTGTTGACCCTCGCCGGCGACCAGCGCGTCGCCGTGGTCGCGGCCGACCATCAGAATCTTCCCAACGACGTGCGCGGCCCGGCCCTTACGGCGCTGGTCAAATACATGCTGGCAACCTACCCCGCGCTCGATCCCTCCCGCGTCTACGCCATCGGTTACTCGATGGGCGGCGGCGCCACCTATACCGTGGGCTACTACGATCCCGGCCTCTTCGCCGCCATCGCGCCCATCGCGGGAACAAACATCGAGCCCACCCCTGAAGAAGTTGCGAAGTTCGCCAACCTCCAACTGCCCATCTACCTTTCGACATCGTCCTACGACGTCCGCCGCCTCAAGTTCGCAACCGGCCGTATCAACGACAACCTGGCCAACCAGGTCAAGCGCTGGGCGGCGTTCAATGGAGTCCCGCCGGTCAACTTCGACTTCGATTCCTACAAGCTTTCCGGATTCAAGGGCGACTCATGGACCATCGAGACGCTCAACAATGAGTACGCCTCGAATACCTGGTACCTCAACAACGCAAACGGTGTTCCCATGGTCGCGCTCAACTACGTCAAAGACCTTATCCACGCGCTCTATCCGGAATACGCCTACACGGCCTGGGACTACATGAAGCACTTCTCGCGCGACCGGAAGACAGGCGCAATCCGATACAGCTCCTACGTCAAGTAAGACACCCCTGCATTGATTTCGAGAAAGATGGAGATTGAACCATGTTGAAGAAGCAGTCGTCCCTCCTTGCCGCGCTTGCGCTCCTGGCAACCCTGTCGATCGCCCCCGCCGCCTTTGCGCTCAACTACTCCGGCAGCCAGGGAAACAAGGCCACCTTTGAAACCCTTGAAGAAGCCCGCATCAGCGGTCCCGTGGCCGTCGCCACACTTGAATCGAACGGCGGCAAAACCTTCAAATCCCATCCCGCTCTCGACGGCTACCCCCAGGGAACCACCTATGTCTACCGCTCGGCGACCCTCTACGGCGGCCGCGCCGCAGCAAGGCTTAATACAGACATCCTGGTCTTTTCTGAAAAGTCATTTACCAGCAAGGATGACGCGCTTGCCTACATCAGAGACCTCGGCCTGACCCGAATCGTCGATGCCGCCATCGGAAGCGTCATACTGGTCACACCATCCGATCCCAAAACCGGCTTCACCGCCCGCGACCAGAAATACTATTACGCCCTGCAAACGGCCATTCTTGCCCAGAAAGCCTCTGAAACCGTCAACAAAGTCACCACCTTCTACTCCGATGCCGAATACTTCGGCGGCAGCGGCAACACCTACGTTGTCGGCGTCGACGGCGGCGCAACCTTCCTCAACAACTACGTCGCCTCAACCTTCGATTACGTGAGCCGTCTCGCCGGCATGCTGCTCATCGACGGCAAGATGGACAACATTCGACAGGTCGCCACCTTCGTTCCGGCCTACCTTGTCAATGCGCCCGATGCGGTTATCGAAAAATACAAGAAGGCCGACGACACCGACGCATCCATGAGCTCCGGCGGCACGGAGACCTTCTTCAACCAGGCGCTCCCTCTCAAGAAAGTCATCGTCGCCCGTGATGCCAACGCCGATGCAGCCAAATATATCCAGGACGCCTACTCCAATCTCTTCCGGAAAGCCCAGCGCGTTCCCGTCACCAAGGCGGGCCTCTACACCGCCTCCACGCCCTACCAGGGCGGCAGCGGCGATCAGGCGCCCTACTCCCTGTGCCCCAGGAACACCGTCATCAACGGAGTCACCGAAGACGGCATCCATGTCATCCATAAGTCAGAAGAACGCTTCAGCGACCTCAAGACCGCGGACGGCGAATACCTGCAGACCTGGTTCGAGTTCCTTCCCGAAGAAGTCCTCAACGGTACCGCTCCTGCCGGAACCGTACCGCTGATCCTCGCCATGCACGGCGGCGGCGACGATCCGCGCCAGTTTGTCGATGAAATCGGCCTCCTCAGCCTGGCCGGTACCGAACGCTTCGCCATGGTCGCGCCCGAGCACCAGTACATCGGATTCTCGATGAAGGGCGGCATGGGCCCTCAAGGCCAGATGAACCCGCGAGCCGAAGGCATCCTCAGCGCCGTCCTGCCCCGCTTCGTCCGGTACATTCTCAAGCAGTATCCAGCCCTCGATCCCTCCCGCGTTTACGTCACCGGCTACTCCATGGGCGGAGGCGCAACGCTTCGGGCAATCAACGGGGATCCCTCAGTATTCGCCGCGGCAATCCCCATGGCCGCCTCACCCTACATCGGCACTCCGGAACAGGCCGCCCAGCTCAAGCGGGCTCACCTGCCCATCATGCTCACCACCTCGTCGTTCGACCTTCCAGGCGCCTTCGATCCGCCCACCGAAACCATCGCCGTCGGCTACCAGACACAGATCAAACTCTTCCTCGGCTACAACGACATGAAGCCCATCGACGCGTTCGATTTCAAGACCTGGCCCATCAGCGGCTTCAAGGCCGACCGTGTCGTCAAGATCAAGCTCAATGGCGAATATGGCAACACCCGCTGGTATATCGATAATGCTGACGGCGTTCCCATGGTCGCTCTCAGCTACACCGAGAATCTGAACCATGCACTCTATCCCGAGTACGCCAAAATCGCATGGGACTTCGCTAAACACTATTCCCGCGACCAGAAAACCGGCGTCATCCACTACAACCCGTACGCCAGGTAGCCGATTAGACGGATCAACCTACGCTCCATCCTTGCGCGTTTTTTGCGCAGGGATGGGGGCAGTTTCACGCATCGACAGTTCTTTCCGGCAATTCGCCATCAAACCCAGGGCAGCGGACCTCGACTCGATAGGCGAATAGAATTGACTCAAATTAAAAATATCGTATAAATTCATATTGAGTCGACTGAAAGACGCCGTCTTACGAGGCTCGCGCCACTTCAGCGTCACTTCCCAATTCTCTTTCCACCCCTATTGGGGTGACCGCAAAACATTCAGGAGAGCCCCCATTGCTTGATCCCCGTCGCTCCTTGCCCTTTGCAGCCGTATTCCTCCTGGCCTGCGCTGGAATCCCAACTGCCAGCGGCCAATCCCAGACTAGCCGCTGGCTGAGCCGCGTTTCCAAAACCCAGGCCGAACAACCTCACTGGATGACTCCTGTCGCAACTGTCACGCCCCGCCTCGAGCAGGAGTTCCGTTTCGATGTCCTTCATGAGGTCACGCCCACCGGCGACATAACCAACCTCGATGGTGGAAAGGGCCTCGAGCTGATTCCCTCCCGTCATACCGAACTGCTGCTCAACCTGCCGCCCTATCTGGTCCATGAGAACCCTAAATCCGTCGATGGCCCGGGAGACGTCTCTTTTACCCTGAAATACCGGTTCCTCGCCCGCAATGAAGAGCACGGCAATGCAATTCTCACGGGATTTCTCGGCGGCAGCATCCCAACCGGAACTTATAAAAATGGCTCCTCGAGCGCTATCGTCACGCCCACCCTGGCTGCCGGCAAAGGATGGGGTAAGTTCGACGTGCAATCCACCATCGGCGGAACCCTGCCAGTGAATAGTGTCAACACCGTCGGCCGGACCATCCTCTCCAACAACGCCTTCCAGTACCACGCTATGAAGCAGCTATGGCCCGAGGCTGAAATCAACTCGACTTTCTGGGAGGGCGGCGCCAACGACGGAAAGAAACAGACATTCCTGACTCCGGGCCTGGTCTTGGGACGCTTCCCCATCCATAAGCGCGTGGCTCTTGCCGCAGGCGCGGGTTTTCAGATCGCCACGACGCACTACCACCAGTACAACCATGGCTTTATTGCCACAATCAGAATGCCGTTCTGAGCTGCGCGCCGGCCGCGAAAACTTTGCGCACCCCGTTGCCCTCACCTGGGGCCAAAGGACCCCGAACAATTGAGCCTTGCTTCCCTCTTACTCGACCGGCACATCGAACGAGTCGTCCGGCAGCGCATCCTTCATTCCCTCGGCTTTCGGGTCTCGCACCATCCCCCCGGGCAGCGGATGCAGCTTGAAGAGCACGAGCGTATTCCGTTCCTCATCGTCGAATGCCCTGAACGCAGCCACCTGTTCCAGCGAATAGTGAGTATGAAGATCCTGGAGTGTGCCGGGATCCAGGTCGTTCCACGCCGCATACCATCCAGGCCGGTAAACCGCCAGCTTGGCAGGCAAATCCGGAATCTTCTGGCTCGGTGTCACGAAATCGTCACACAGTGAGGGCAGGTGACTCACCAGAGAAATCTCATCTCCGCTGATTGAAACCAGTAGTCGATTTCCGTTTGGATGCGTATCAATATAGTGCGTCAACTGCTCGGCTGCGTTCACAAACGTGTACTGCGGATGCTGGGCATAGCGCACGGTCCTCACGCAGTTCATCACCGTCGCCACCCCAACAAGCCCGATCACAATCCAACCGGCAAAGTGCGCCTCCGGAAGGTCAACAAATGGCTCCGTGGCCGCAAGGCTCACCATCGCCTCAGCCCCACGCGCCACCAGGATGAAACAGAAAACCGCAACCACAGTAAAGTAGCGCGGCTGCGGATGATTCTGGATCGTCATGAAGAGGATGTATCCGGCAACCGCGCAGACCGACGCACCTACAACCGGATCCATGAGCAGCGCGCGGCCGCCCGTCCGCCACCAGGTCACCACCGCGCCCAGCACCAGCAAGCCCGCTAGCGGAATCAGGATGTGATCCGCCCAAAGCCCGCCGTGGAACGACCAGGTTGCGCTCACAAGCGGCCAGAAAATCTCCTTCGGCTTTGCGTAGTTGTTAATAAAAAAAAGATAGCGATAGTCCCCCATCATCCCCGCGCGCTCTACCGCCCCCATCCACAACCCGTAGCTCAGAACAAAAGTTCCAAAAGCCGCGATGGCGCTCCGCATCGCCAGCTTACGCGAGTGCCGCAGGGCCACCGCCATGGTCCAGCCCAGCGCCGGCAGCAGAAACACCGCCGTCGTCTTGGTCAGCATCATCAGCGTGAAAAGCACGCCAATTCCCACGGAAGCCTTCACCGGCCCGCGCATCCGCGGTAGACGCGCGGCCAGGTTCAGTGCGCCCAGCGTAAACGCCGTCAGAATCGGCTCTAGAATTGCCAGTCTGCCAAAGCAATAGAGAAAAGGGCTCGTCACCATCAACGTCACCGCCAGCAGCCCCGCCCAGCGCGACCCGTGAGCCCGCATAAGAAGGTACGTGAGCAGAAGGTTGGCAAAAAAGAACGCCACCGCCAGTCCCCGCGCTGCCTCCGGCGTCACCCCGGTCGCAAAAAATAGCACCCACTCCAGAAAAGGCAGCACCGGCAGCGCAACCGCCGGATTTAGGTCTCCCGCAACATACCAGTGCCCGAACAAGTGTGCGCGAATCGCCGCGTTCCCATACCACCCCTCGTCGGTGTACTTGGCCCAATCGAATACCCACGGCGAGTGGTTGGGAAAATCCGCCCTCAGATTTAGTGCATGCAGCACGGCAAAGACACCGATCAAAATCAGCCATCCCCAAAAACACCCGCGCTTGAATCCGCTTGTCAAAGGCAGCAACTCCAGGAAGAAACCCCGCTTCAGGCGGCTTTGCGCCCGTCACCCAGGTCATTCATTTTCAGCAAAAGCGGGATATTCGAAGCCGAGGCGGGAATGCGAAAAGTATATACGGACCGGCCAGCCGCCCCAAGACCTCTTTACCCGTTGACTCGTTCCCCTCGGTCCCTAATGTTTCCCCTCCTTTCGCCGATGAAACCACTGTTGGCCCGGTATCACCTCCATGGGCCACGGAGGCGAGGCACGTTGAGATCTATGCAGAGCGCCGCGCAATTCCAGCCCATGCCCACCGCCTCAGGGCTTTCCCTCGTTGAATCCGAGGCACAGCCTTTCGTCCAAATTGTCGGGATCAGTGCCGCCTGGCGCAAACTTCTCATGCAGGCGGAAATGGCCGCGCCCCATCTGCAGGTGGCTGCGATTGAAGGCGAACACGGCACTGGCAAACACACGCTGGCGCGCTATCTCTTCGCACGCTCTCCCTTGTCCGGGTCGGCCTTTCAGCGCCGCGATGCCCGCGAGTGGCTCGCCACCGACGGAGATCCTTCCACCCTGGCCGGCTTCACCTATCTAGACCGCGTCGATCTTCTCGCCCCCACCGGACAGGGCCTGCTCCTCGGCGTTCTTCGCGCTCTCCAGGATCGCCCGCCCGGCCGCGCTGTGCTGCTCGCCTCTTCGCAAACATCGCTGCGCCAGATGGCCGGTCAGGGACTTCTGCTCCCCGACCTCGCTTTCCGCCTCACCGCCATCCGTTTCGCTATTCCGCCACTGCGTCAGCGCCGCGAAGATATTACCCCGCTCGCCCAGGCCCTGCTTGACCGCATCTGTGCCCGCTATCAGCAGCGCCCCGTAATCATGGGCCCCGGTACGCTTGCCCGTCTCCTCCAGCACAACTGGCCCGGCAACGTCCGCGAACTCGCCAGCGTGCTTGAAACAGCCCTGCTCGAAGCCGACAACGGCGTCATCCTCGCCGGCAATCTCGCCCTGCCCTCCGAACCGGAAATTCAACTCCAACAGCAACCCGTAAGCCAGCCGGAAAGCCTCTCCCTCGACGCAGTCATCCGCCATCATGTCCAGTACGTCCTCGACCTCAATCGCGGCAATAAACTCCGCGCCGCCCGTCAGCTCGCCATCAGCCGATCTACCCTCTACCGCATCCTCGGCAACGAATCGCTCCTCTAAAAACTCGAGATGAATCCATCGGGCCAGACGGCTTTGGCCTGATCCCCAATGCGCTTTAGGAACCGCGATCCAAACTCCCCCGCTAATCCATTACCACGGGGAAAAAACGCCCGCAGCCGCGGCGGCGGCGAGTTCGAATCGTTCAACGGAATTCCGTCAAAGTCAACATCGAACTCGCCGCCGTGAAAACAGAAGTTAGATTGGTTACCGGTTGTGGCGGGTCAGGCCGAGTTGGAAGGTGATCATGATCGAGCGGCCGGCAACCTTCTCGAGCGTGTCATTCCAGCTCGGAGTGTAGGGCTGAAGGCTCTGCGAGACCTCGAGCGAGGTGTTGGTGGTATAGGGCGAAGCCAGCGTGGTGCCGTCATTCGCCGCGCCGATCAAAACCACATCGTGGCTGTCGAAGAGATTGTTCACACTGAACTTGATCTTCGAGCCGGCGAAGATCGAGTCGTTCTTAATGTTGTAATTCACAAAAAGGTTGCTCATCCAGAACGGATCCTGTGGAACCGTCTGGTGATAGTTGCTGATGTCATTCCAACGAGAGCCGATGCGCTTGCCAAAGATGCCGAAGTCAAGTCCCCTCTCGCGATAGGTCAGGCCCATCGATTCGGTGTCATGCGGAGTCAATGCAACCCAAGCCTCTGGAGTGGCGGATGTAGCCGGGTTTATGACATTACCATTCGAATCGGTAACCGCGGGCTTGGCAGCAGCAGCTTCGTACTTGGCGGTGCCAAAAGTGCCATTGGCATTGAAGCTGAGACCCCGCACCAGGTAGAGATTGCCTTCTGCTTCAAAACCGTTGGTGTTGGAATCCGGATTGGCGTAGTAGTAAGTGAATCCTTCGTCAGGGCCGCTGGACGGCGTATACGTCGAGTAGGTGTTGGTGAAGTGGATGTGATAGGCGTCCGCATCGAATGCGAAGCGGTTTAGCTTGACTACCGTGCCGCCCTGATAGGTGTCGGCGATGGTCGGCGGCGGCGTGACGGCAACCTGGGCCCCCGCGGTGTCGAAGACGCTGCTGAACGGAGCGATGCTGCCGCGGCCATACTGGCCGTAGGCGGACCAGACGCTGTTGATGCGGTAATTGGCTTCGACCGAGGGCAGAATTGAGTTGTAATTCTGCGAGTGCGCAACGGTGTTGGTGCAGCTTGAAGGGGTGGAGCCCGTGGGGCAACCGAGCGCGCCAACCGTCTTGCCGTCCGCATACTGAGTCAGGGCCATGCGATAAAAAGCGTCCTTGACACCCGCGGTGATCGTCCAGCGCGGGATGGCAACCAATTGGAACTCGCCATAGGGCTGCACGGCCTGGGTGTAGAAGTGCTCGTGGAACTTGATGTTCGAGATATACGGCGAATCGACCCAGGTTATCGGGTCGGTATAGACCTGGTAGCGAAGCGTGTTGGTCCACTCATACCAGGAACCGGTGCGCAACACCCCCCACCTGGTCGCATAGCTGAGGGCAGCGATCTCTCCGGCGCGGCCGTATTGGTTGAGCTTGTCAACGCCAGTCGGCTTCTTGTCGTAATTGGGCCCGGCAGGCTGGTCATCGCCTCCAACTTTTTCTTCGATGGTCTTGGTCAGCACCGAATCGGTGACCTGATCGTTATCTGTGGCGTTCTGGTAGTGCTGGTGGTTCGAGTAGCCGTAGGTGTAGCTTTTGGTGTCGATCTTCCAGCCCTTGCCAAAGTCGTGGCCAAACGAAACGATGTCGAAGAACGACGGCACATGGTACACCGAATAGCGCCAGTAATTCGCGTTGTAGGTGCCATCGGCGTTCAGCATGTTGTTGTCGTAGAGATAATTGTCGCCGTGGTGGAAGAGCTGGCGGCGGGTCGGATCGTTGTTATTGAAGGCGTCCAGGATCACGTCCGAGCCGATCACGCTGAGGTCGGTCCGATCACTGAACTTGTAGACAAACTTGGCCGTGACAGCAACGTCCTGCTTGGGCGAGAATGTCTGGTATCCATCCGAACTCTGGTAGTCGCCATTCAGCCAGAAGTGAGCCTTCTTGTTCCAGAAGCTGCCCGCGTTGATATCGCCGAGAACCTGATAGGTGTTCCACGATCCATAGGTTACTTCTCCGCGAACGTGAGCTTCATCGCTCAGCTTCGGAGAGAAAAAATGGATCGAGCCGCCAAAGTTCGAGGGGCCAATATCGGAAGCTGTGCCTGGGCTGCGATCGAAGTCCACATACCCAATAGCCGCTGCAGGAACATACGCCCACGAGTGGTGGCTGGGGTCGTTCGAATCATTGAAGGGGACGCCGTCCCAGGTCATCGTGTAGTCGTCGTCGACGAAGCCGCGAAAATAAATCTTGGCCTGGCCATTGCCGATACCGTTCGTGGTGTAGCTCACGGTACCGGGGGCGGCCTGGATAATGTCCGCAAAGTCGGTGACCGGCGAGGTGTACTCAGACACATAGTTGCTGCTGATCTCTGTGCGCGCCGATCCTGCGTCAAGCAGCGACTTCACGGGTGCAAGCTGGGCGGCGATCGAGTTGTCAGCCTCTGCCTCGACGGTAACTTCCTCAGAGACCGAAGCAATCGAAAGCGCAACAGGAACATTCTGGCTTGCGCCTGTGGCAATGGTGATGGGACGCTGGATTGTGGTGAATCCTGGCACCGAGATTTCTATGGTGTAGGAGCCGACCGGCACACCGATCAGGTCGAATTTGCCGTCGGCGCCTGAGAGCACATTGCGCACGTTGCCGGCCCCGGAGAGGACGGCTACGTTAGCGCCCTGCACCGCGTGGCCGCCCTGGTCCACAACGGTTCCATGCAAGTCACCCGCGGCCTGCGCATGAAGCCCGACCGCGAAAAACATCAGAAAAACAATAACGATGAGTGCGCACAGGCGTTCCTGTGCTCTGGCGAATGAGTACGTCAAGACAAACCTCCAAATGTGAATGAAGCTGGATTGTTCGCGAGACGCCGATGAGTCTCGCGTGGGAATCTCTCCTCGCAAACGGAGGGGATGACTCAAAGTAGCAAGCAAACATTTCAATTTGGTTTCTGGATTATTTAAAGAAGGTTACTCGCGAAAAATGACGAAGAGTTCATCCGCGGACGCCCCGCTGGCATCGGTAGCCGCGATCTGGTCTGACACGAAGACTCGCTCATCGCGATGAAGCCAAGATAAATAGGGCGCAGTGCCCCAAGGCCTATGGAGATTGTTTTCGATCGATGAGCGGGCTCTATTCCACCCGGCCAATTCCTTTTACAAGGCGCGTTGGAGGAGTTTGTTCATTCCCACCCTTCCGCGAGGGAAAATGAAACTGCGGAAGGATAGGCACCGCGGATAATTGGCCCGAGTGCGTTCCAATAAAAAAACCGGAAAGGCTGGCCACCTTTCCGGTTTTCTACGCCTGCTTTTCTACATCTGTTTTTCAGCCGTAACCGCAGCACGCGGGTCGAGCTGCCAGACTTTTTTGGCTGCGGGGTCGGCGAGAGGGCCGGGGACTCTGGTTTCTCCCGTGGGTTTGTCGAGGATGTCTGTATCCGTCTTGTTGATGACGGGGACGGTTGGGTAGGGTTGGGTGTCGGTGATGGTGAGCTCAAGGCGGTCAGGGTCGAAGTCGATTTGCATGTCGGCGAGGGCGGAGTTCTTGTCCCAGCCGTAGGCGTCGCGCCAGGCGGGGAGGTCGAGGTACTTCTTGTCGTCGCCAGAGTAGAAGCCGAGGAACTGGGCCGGCATGGAGGAGTAGAGGTTGCCGTCAGCCTGATTTTTCTGGCTGAGGAAGACGATGGCCGACTTGCCGCAACTGGAAAAAATGTTGTTGGAGATTATGTTTTCCTGGGCGGTTCCGCTGCCGACGCGATCGGGGCGGGTGATGGCGAAGATGCCGGAGTTGTCGCAGCGGCCGATGAGATTCTGCACGATGGTGAGGCGGTCGCTGGCGTTGATGAAGACGCCGGAACCGGCGCATCCACGCTGGCCGGGGGTGCCGGGCTCGGCGTTGCGGACGTTCCAGATGAGGTTGTTGTCGATCTGGTTGGCGGCTGGATTCATCTCCATGTGGACGGCGGCGCTGACGGTAAGGATGTCTGCAAAGATGTTGCTGGTGAGGCGGCAGTTGGCGTCGCCGCTGTCGAGCCAGATGGCGTTGCCGTGGCGGATGTGGCGGATGACGTTGCGCCGAAAGAGCAGATTGTGGGCGAAATGGAATTTGATGCCGGCGGCTTCCCAGCCACGTTCGGCGTCGGCCCAGCCGCACCACTCGATGAGGTTGTCTTCAATGAGGGCGTTGGTTGTGCCCATGCCGCCGACGCCTTCGACACCGCAGTAGCGGATGGTGTTGCGGCGGAGGATTGGCGATGCGCCGGCGTGGCGCGCGGCGCCGCTATTGCCGTCGCGACCGATGGAAAGGCCGACCCCATTGGCCCACTCGATGGTGTTGTCTTCGAGGATCCAGTGATCGCCGCCGGCGAAGGAGACCATGCCGTACTGGGGAAAGGGATAGGCGTTGCCGGCGTGCTGGAAGGTGAGTCCCTTGATGCGGATGAAGCCTGCGCCGGGCTGCGCGGGAACGAAGGCGCTTTGACGGGTAGTGAACTCGATGAGGTGGTCGGCGGGGGTTCCGGAAGCGAGGCGGACGTGGATGGCGGTTCCGGAGTCGTCGATGGAGAAGCGGGCATCGGGCGAGCCACCGACTTCTTGCATGAGGGGACCGCCGCGGCGGCGCGGGGGCAGTCCGTTCTGGGGCGTGGCGGGAACGGTGAAATCGGGCGCGGGGTGCAGATGCGCTGCGGCCAGTTCGCGAAGCTGCTCGACGGGCTCGAGGGGTTTGCCGTCGACAAAGACCAGGCCGCGGCGGCGAAGATAGGGGCCCATGTCGACGACGCGGGGATCCAGCCACTCCCATTGGCCCATGATGCTGGGCAGGGCAAAGGGATTGTAGGCGTCGGGGAACATGTCGCCGGTGAGATCGTGACGCCAGGCGGTGACTTCGGGTGGCGGGGCCTGGCCGGGTGCGCCGCCAAAGCCGCGAAAGCCGATGGGAATGGACTCCTGCTGCCAGCCGTCCTTGAGGATTTCAGATCCTTTGATGAAGACTGCTGCGCCGGGGGCAGCTTCATAGCTGATCATCTGCGACGGACTCGTACCGCCGCGCGCGGGGCGAACACACTCGCGATATGTGCCGGAGGCGATGACTACGCGCTCGCCGGGCTGGAGGAGCTGGGCGGCCTTGTTGATGGTTTTGAAGGGGTGTTCGCGGGTGCCGGGGCCGGTGTCGCTGGCCTTGGAGGACTTGTTATCGACGTAGTAGGTTTTGGTGAACTTGAGCGGCTGCTCCCAGGCTGCGTACTCGGTACCGTCGGGGAGGCGGGCGTCGGAGGCGGATTCGGCGACGGGGCCGGCTTGGGCGAAGGCGCTTCCGTTGAGACTGGCCATCGCAGTGACGCCTGCGGCATATTGCAAAAAGCGACGGCGGTCGACTTGCAGGCTTGGAATTTCGTTCATGAAGGAATCATGATTTGAGAGCATTTGAGTTTCCCCCGATTTGTTACCGATCACAGTAAGTTAAGGTGCTTGTGCACGTAAAGCGGTTCATGTCGAATTATGTTGATGCGCGCGTCCCGGCCCGGCAAGCTCGATCCGCAGAGGGCGGCGGACGCAGGGCGGAACTCCATGCGGGTCACCCCTTATCTAGACGGGGAACCAGAAGCGCAAGACCCAATCGGGAAGACCTGTTGAGATTGAGGCACTCCGTTTTAGCGGGGCATTGCGATTGGAAGAGACGGAAAACGGGCGAATTTCCGGCCGGCGATGGGGTCCAATCGCTCAAAAGCGCCGCCCAAACCCACAAAACTGCTTCGGCGAGTGCTTTAAACTCTACGCAGCCACGAATTCTCCCAAAGGATACTTCCCTTGAAACTTTCTCGTCGCTCCGCACTGGTCACTGCCGCGTTTCTGCTGGTTCTTTCATCGCCTGCCCTGAATGCGCAAAAGCTCACAGCGGCCGACGCCCAAGCGACTACGCTTGACGACCGGCGCAAGGCGCTCAATGCGGTCTTTCTCGACTACTGGGAAGACCAGATGAAGATCTACCCGGAGTACGCATCGACCATCGGCGACAACCGCTACAACGACAAGGTCACCGACTACTCCGTGAAGGCCGTGAACGACGACCTGGCTCGCGAGCAGGAGATTCTGATGCGGCTCGCGGCTATCGACCCGTCCGGTTTTACCGACCAGGAGAAGACCAGCCGGGAGCTGTTGCTGGCCTCGCTGGCAGAGGACCAGGAGGCAGCGGACTTTAAAGAGTGGGAGATGCCGGTGAACCAGATGAGCGGCATCTACGACTACTATCCGGACCTGGTGGCGCAACTGAGCTTTACGACGGTGAAGGACTACGACGACTGGATCGCACGGCTTCATGCGTTGCCGAGCTCCTTTGCGCAGACGATCGACAACATGTCCATGGGGATTCAGGACAGGCGCGTTCCGCCGAAGTACCTGCTGGAAAAGACGCTGGCGCAGGTGGAGACGCTGGCCGAGCAGAAGCCGGAGGAGTCGCCACTGGCGCTGCCGCTCAAGAAGTTTCCCTCGACGATACCGGCCGCTGAGCAGACGCGCATCCGCACGGAGATGCTGGCTGCGATCGAGAAAGAAGTGCTGCCCGCCTACCAGCACTTTGCGCGTTTCATGAAGGTGAGCTATGTTCCCGCCGGGCGCATGGAGCCCGGGATCAGCGCGCTGCCGGACGGGGCCAAATACTACAAGTACCTGATCCGCCACTCGACGACAACCAACCTGACCGCGGACCAGATTCACCAGATTGGGCTGGACGAGGTGAAGAAGGACGAGGCGGCGATGCTTGAGATTGCGCAGAAGCTCGGCTTTAAAGATGTGGCAAGCCTGCGCGCCTCGATGAAGACCAATCCCAAGCTCAGAGGAGACACTCCCGACGAGCTGCTGGCTGCGTACCGCGGCTATCTTACGCCCATGCAGGCCAAGCTGCCAACACTCTTCGGCCGCCTGCCCAAGGCGCCGTTTGAAGTGGTACAGGTGCCGGATTACATGGAGAAGTCAGCGCCGCCCGCCTATTACGAGGCAGGGACGCCGGACGGAAGCCGCCCCGGACGCCTGATGATCAATACGTACAACGCCGCAGACCGTAATCGCTATGCAATGGAGGCGATCGCCTACCACGAAGGCATTCCCGGGCATCACCTGCAGATCTCGATTGCGCAGGAGCTCACCGACGTGCCCACCTTCCGCAAATTCGGGGAATACACGGCATACGTGGAGGGCTGGGGGCTTTACGCCGAGCACCTGGGCAAGGATGTTGGATTTTATCAGGATCCGTACTCGGACTATGGGCGGCTTGAAGCAGACATCTGGCGCGCCATTCGCCTGGTGGTCGATACGGGCGTTCACAACCAGCACTGGACACGCCAGCAGATGGTGGATTATTTCCACGATCATTCGGCGATTGATGAGACCAGCATTCAATCGGAAGTTGACCGTTACATTGCGTGGCCCGGGCAGGCGCTGGCCTACAAGGTTGGGCAACTCAAGATTCTGGAATTGCGCGATCGCGCAAAAACGGCGCTGGGCGACAAGTTCGATATTCGCGCCTTTCACGACGAGGTGCTGGACTCAGGGGCGCTGCCGCTGGACGTGCTGGAAGCGCGCATCGATGGGTGGATTGCGAGCCAGAAGACCGCCGCGCAGTAAGATCCGGATCGCTTGATCCAAGCCGGCATCTTCACCAACGTTTCTCCTCTGCGACTCCGGCGCACGGCGCACGGAAGGGCATGGGCCGTGCGTGGTATTCTTAGCAGTTCCTGTCAGCCGTGGTCCTAGAGCAACTCCAGGATTATCGTACCCCGGCCGAATTCGTTCGAGGTTGCCGCTCTCTGATGGTCGCGTCAACTTGGTGAATTGCCTTCGAGGTATACCAATCCTGGAATTGCTTAGCAGACCCATATTTTAGTTATCGATGCAGTCCCTGCATCGAGTGGAGAGATAACCAATGAAGCGTTTTTCAGTTTTGGCACTTTTTGTATTTGTGTGCGCCTGCGGACTGCATGCGCAGGCGGTGGATACCACGGTCTGTGCGATCGTCAAAAATCCGAAGTCGTTCGATGGCAAGATTGTGCGCATCAAGGGCACGGTCGTGGCCGGGCTTGATCAGTTCATCGTGAAAGACACCAGTGGCCCGTGCGGATATCCGGTGGACAGTCTCTGGCTTTCGTATCCTGCGGGAAGCAAGGGCAAGGCGGGTCCGGCCTCTTATCTGCAGGTGCAACCGGCGCACAACTTCGCAGGAACTTACACCCCGCCAACCCGGACGCCGGTGACTCTGGAAAAAAACAAGGATTTCAAGGACTTCGATAGCGCGCTTTCAGAGGTTCATAGCAAGGGACCGATTCTTTGCCTTGGCTGCGTGAAGAACTCAGTAACCGCGACGCTGGTTGGCCGCCTGGATGGTGTGGAGAGCGCCACGCTGCAACGCGACAAGGCCGGCAAGATCATCGGTTTCGGCGGCTTTGGGAATATGAACGCCTATCCGGCGCGGCTGGTTCTGCAATCGGTTGCCGACGTTACCGTCAATGAAGTGGACTACAAGAAGGCCGACGCATTGGCAGACAAGGATGATCCAAATTTTGGCCCTCGCCCTGCGGCGGGCGGCTTCTTTGACCCGCTCGAGATGGCGGAGAAATCCCTCGCCGCGCTGGCGGGAAGCCCGGCGGGCGTCCAGGGCGAGAAAGATGTTGCGGTCTTCGGAAAAGGGAAGCCTAACGAGCGTGACGGCGTGACGATGATTTATGTATCTTCAATCGACCAGGGTCCAAACAATGAGGTTCCTGGTGCCAAGGATTCGCCAGACGGAATTCTGTTCAACTGGGTCATCAACCAGAATCGTCTGGACGGGATGCCGTTGTCGCGTGCGGTGATCCATATGGGTCAGCATATCTCCGACCTGCGCAGCCCCATACCCGGCAATGAGGATGCACCGCCGTATGTGCTGGAGTACAACGCCTGGAGCATGACTGTCGCAGTGGCGGCCTTCAGCAGGCAGCAGTACTTTGTGTTGCCAGGGGGATATGTGGCATGGAACGCGAAGTGGCCGGCCGGAGAACGCAATGCAAGTTTGGACGGGGCGATCAAGAGCTATCTTTCAAGTGAGGCAGCTCTGAGCAAATAAGCCGCGGGGTTGTGGCAAGATTTCTATTTGACTCCCACGCCGGCCGCGACGGTTTCGTGCACCTTGGTACCGGCACGAAAGCGCGCGGCCCGCGTATTGGCGCGTATCCTTTGATTGCAGGCCTTCCCCTGGATAGAGACAGAAGAACCGTCCTCTACCAAACCCGTGTTGGCCAAGGAGAGAAGAAAAGATGGCAGAGATCGCCGTTGGAGCTCGAGAAGTACCCGCGCAATTACCCACTGTCCGCGTGGCCGTTCTGGGCGCGGGCAAGATGGGCGGCATTTTGCTGCAGGCGTTCCTGAAAGAGAACCTGTTTTCTCCGGAGCTGATCCATGGCACAGTCGGCCATGCCGAGCGCGCCCTTGCCCTGAGTACGCAGTGGGGCGTGGACGTGAGTACAAATAACGTGAAGGCGGTAGAACAGGCGGACCTGATCCTGGTTGGCGTGAAGCCGTTCCAGGTGGCAAGCCTGATTGAAGAGATCAAGCCTGCACTGACAAAGAACAAGACGATCGTTTCGTTTGCTGCCTCGGTGAAGACCAGCGCCATTGAAGAAGCTGCCGGGATGGATATCGCCGTGGTGCGCGCCATGCCGAATACGCCTTCGGCTCTCGGAGCGGGCGTGGCGGCTCTTTGCAAGGGACGCTTTGTTTCAAAGGAAAAGATGGAACTCGCGCAACGGATCTTCGAGACCGTTGGGCGCACGGTGATTGTGGACGAGAAACATATGGACGCGGTGACCGGGCTTTCCGGGTCGGGGCCAGCATACATCTACATCATTATTGAAGCACTGGCCGAGGCTGGCGTGAAGGTTGGGCTGCCGCGCGATACGGCGACACAACTTGCGGCGCAGACAGCGTACGGAGCCGCGAAGATGGTTCTCGAGACCGGGTACCATCCTGCACTGCTGAAGGATGCGGTGACGACTCCGGCCGGGTGCACCATTGACGGCATTCTTGAACTGGAAGAAGGCGGGCTGCGCGTGACGCTGATCAAGGCCGTGATGCGGGCTACGGAGCGCGCGCGGCAGTTGGCGGCGGGGTAAGAAAGCAGGGACTCGGGACTGAGGGACTAAGGGACTAGATCGAATGCCTGGTTGGGCTGTGTGGAATGCCAGGTTTCAGAATCGAGACCTGGGGCACTGGGGTAAAGACAGAGATCAGGGGTCAGAGATTGGGGATCAGTTTTTCGGCGCAATGCTGATCTGGTAACCTGCTGTCTTGCCGATCCAACGTCCAAACTGGCTTCCTACTTATCTGCCGGAACTCGACGGAGTGCGGGGGCTTGCGATTCTGTGGGTGGTTCTCTACCACTGCAATCCGCGCCTCAAGGGCACGTGGATTTATTACGCCTCGATCTGGGGATGGGCGGGCGTGATCCTGTTCTTCGGCCTCTCGGGATTTCTGATTACATCGATTCTGCTGGGCACGCGGGACAAGCCGCGCTACTTTCACAATTTTCACGCGCGCAGGGCGCTGCGCATCTGGCCGGTTTACATCCTGCTGCTGGTAGTGGTTTACCTTAACGCGCCGTGGTTCATTGGACCCAGCGTGATGGATGCAATCAAGACAGCGCCATGGCTTGCGTACCTCCTCCTTGTGCAGAATCTGTTTCACCTTGCGCTCCCTCCGTCGATTGGTCCCACATGGGCGCTGTGCATTGAAGAGCAGTACTATTTTTTTTGGGCGCCGCTGGTGAAGTATCTGCGCAGGCCGTGGATGCTGGCCACGCCGCTGGTGTGCGCGCTTGTGGTTTCGCCCTGGCTGCGGCACCATCCCTACACATGGCTCACGCCGACGCACACGCTGATTCATCTGGACGGGATTGCGCTGGGAAGCCTGGTAGCGCTGGGAATGTATACGCTCAAGATCAGCAGGCGCGCGTGGCTTTGGATCGGGCTGGGCTGCCTGGTTGCGGGTATCTGGGCGGCGGCGACGATTGCCGGTGGAACGGCGTATCTTGACTCGGCGCTGGCGGTGGGATTTATCGGCGGGATTGTGGCGCTGATTGCTTCAACCGGCGCGCGCAACCCCATCAACACGGCGCTGCGCAGTGGGCCGCTGGCTTTCTACGGCCGCATCAGTTACGGACTCTACATGTGCCATATTTCAGTGTTCATTTATTTTGGCTGGTTCGATCTACGCATGGACCCTTACGGCACAGCGGGAAATCTCGCCATTGTTGCCTTCCGCCTGGCTGCTTCGACAGCGGTGGCCGCGGCGCTCTGGTACGGGTTTGAGTCGCAGATATTGAAATTGAAAAGATATTTCTGAAGTCATTCGGAAAAGCCGAATGAGTTGCTGCCCGGGGTTCGCTTACAGGCAGCGACCGACAATCACGAACAGGGCCATGAGAAAAAGGGCGATGGTGGGCGCGGCGGATTGCTGCCGGCGCACGCGATAGACACTTGCAGCGACCATGAGCAACGCGAGTGCCGTGGCCGCAGTGAGAACGAATGTGGGAGAGAGCAAAGCGGGAACAGGTGCGATCAAAGCCAGTGCTGCAGCAGTCTCAAAAAGGCCGATGAGGGCCGCCCACGTGTACGGCAAACCCATCAGACCGCTCGACTCTTCGTTTCCTGGTTCTGACGCCTTGCGGTTGTAGCTGAAGATCTTGGCGAGCCCGGCGCACAGAAAAACACCGGCCAATAGGAACTCCATGAGGCGATCCAGACTGTTCATTCTGACCCCAAGCTTCGCTCGTCCCCTTGGGGCTTGCCGGGGCAAAGAGCGCGGATGAGGGCTGTGTTAGTGACGGGCGCCCTTGAGCTAAATGAACCATGAAGGTCGTGTGGATCCTATAAAGAGAGGGAGATCGGGTCCTCCTTGCCTTTTGGGGGGATGTTTAGGGGGCCACACACCGATCAACGGGCGTTTCCCCGGTTGTCGACGAGGAAATCAGGAGCCGATTGGTGGACACTACCGCGGCCAGCGCTCAAGAATCACAAACAAGGCAAGCAGGAACAAAGTCACCGCGGGAGCTGCTTCCTCCTGGCGGCGTAGATGGTAAATACCAGCCAGCACCATAATGAGAGCCAGGCCAGCGGCAGCAATCAGCACCAGCAGATGTCCGGCAGCAAGTTCATGGGGCAGGAGGGCGGGAGGAATAACGACGGCGAGCGCTCCGGCGATTTCGGCCATGCCGATGAAAGCTGCGAGCCCTGACGGAATGCCGCTGGGGCCGCCTTTGGAACGAGCTTCCACGACACCCAACAAGCGCTTGTAAACGAACAGTTTCCCGACCCCGGCGACCAGAAAACAGGTGGCCAAAATGATCTGGGCAATCCAAGCCAGGCCGTTCATCGTTCTCCTCGCCTTTCGCCGCGCCGTGCGCCGCAAGATGCCGTGAATTGCGGTGAAACCGATTGAAGCTCGAATTGGCGTCCGATGTCAAGACCGTTGAGATACATCACCGTTTCACACCTGGCGCGCATAATGACGTAAGCGTGCGAGTCCCGCAGAATGCTCCAATATCTCATTTCGCTGTGACATCAGTCACCCGCGGCCTTCGACAAGGACTGCTAGGCTTTCATTAGAGCCTGCTGACTACCATCACGCCGGCAGCGTCCTCAAGAGCAGACTCCCGCACGCGAACTCCCCTCGAGAGGTGCATTATGGCTAATGGCACACAGAGCGAATCAGCGAGCAACCCGGCAACCAACGGCCCATTGGGCCCGGAGATGCTGGACAGGATGAACGCCTACTGGCGGGCGGCCAACTATCTGTCCGTCGGGCAGATCTACCTGAAAGACAATCCTTTGCTGGAGCGCCCGCTGACGCTGGACGACGTGAAGCCGCGTCTGCTGGGCCACTGGGGCACCACGCCGGGGCTCAACTTTCTTTACGTGCATTGGAATCGGCTGATCCGCGAGCGCGGGTTGAATATGCTCTACATCATCGGGCCGGGACACGGCGGGCCAGGGTTGGTGGCGAACACCTACCTTGAGGGATCGTATTCGGAGATCTATCCGCACATCGAGCAGAACAAGGACGGGATCAAGCGGCTGTTCCGGCAGTTCAGTTGGCCGTATGGAATTCCGAGCCACGTTGCGCCGGAGACGCCGGGATCGATTCACGAAGGCGGCGAGCTTGGCTACTCGCTGGTGCATGCGTACGGCGCGGCGTTCGATAATCCCGACCTGATTGTGGCCTGCGTGGTGGGCGACGGCGAGGCGGAGACGGGGCCGCTGGCGACAAGCTGGCACTCGAACAAGTTTCTGAACCCGGCGAAAGACGGCGCGGTGCTGCCGATTCTGCATTTGAACGGATATAAGATTGCGAATCCGACGATTCTGGCGCGCATTCCTCACGCAGAACTGGAAGACCTGATGCGCGGATACGGCTATGAGCCGTTCACGCTGGAGGGTGACGACCCGGCGGTGATGCATCAGCAGGCGGCGACGGTATTCGATACCATGCTGGACCGGATTGCGGCGATCCAGAAGGCGGCGCGGGCGGGCGAGACCAAACGGCCGGCATGGCCAATGCTGATCATGCGTACGCCGAAGGGGTGGACAGGGCCGAAGTTTGTTGACGGCAAGCCGGTAGAAAACACGTGGCGCGCGCACCAGGTACCGCTTTCGGAGATTTTTGAGAAACCGGATCACCTGGCCCTGCTCGATGAGTGGATGCGAAGCTACAAGCCGGAGGAGTTGTTCGACGAGAAAGGGCATTTTCGCGAAGACCTGAAGGAGATTGCGCCCAAGGGGCGGTTGCGCATGGGAATGAATCCACATGCCAATGGCGGGCTGCTGCTGCAGCCGTTGAAGGTGCCGAACTTCCGCGATTTCGCCGTGAAGCTGGAGGAACGCGGGCAAAAGGATGTTGAATCGACAAGGATTCTTGGACAACTTCTGCATGCGGTGATGGAAGCCAACAAGGCGGAGAAGAATTTCCGCGTGTTTGGTCCGGACGAGACCGCGTCGAACCGGCTTCAGGACGTGATTACGGGAACCGGCAAAGCCTGGATGGCGTCGACGCTGCCGGTGGATGAGAATTTGTCGGAGACCGGCCGCGTGGTGGAGGTGCTGAGCGAACACATGTGCCAGGGCTGGCTCGAAGGCTACCTGCTGACCGGTCGGCATGGGTTCTTCTCCTGCTATGAGGCGTTCATTCACATCATCGATTCGATGGTGAACCAACACGCAAAGTGGCTGAAGACGACGCTCGAGATTCCCTGGCGCAAACCGATTGCATCGCTCAACTATTTATTGAGTTCGCTGGTTTGGCGGCAGGATCACAATGGCTTTTCGCACCAGGACCCAGGATTCATCGATCACCTGCTGAACAAGAAGGCGGATGTGGTGCGCATCTATCTGCCGCCCGATGCAAACACATTGCTTTCTGTGGCGGACCACTGCTTGCGGAGCCGGCACTACATTAACCTGATTGTTGCCGGCAAGCAGCCTGCGGCGCAGTGGCTGACAACGGACGAAGCTGTGGCTCATTGCACGACGGGAATGGGCGTGTGGCCGTGGGCCTCGAATGATGAGGGCAAACCTGAAGTGGTAATCGCCTGCTGCGGCGACGTGCCCACGCTTGAGGCGCTGGCCGCTGTTTGCCTGCTGCGCGAGAAGGCGCCCGATCTGCGCATTCGCGTGGTGAACGTGGTTGACCTGATGACGCTGCAGCCAACTTCGGAACATCCGCATGGTTTGCCGGACGAGGAATACGACCAGATTTTTCCGCCGACGGTTCCGGTGGTGTTTGCGTTCCACGGCTATCCGTGGGGGATTCACCGGCTCACTTACCGGCGGCATAACCACGACAACATTCACGTGCGCGGCTACAAGGAAGAAGGGACAACCACAACTCCCTTTGATATGTGCGTGCTGAATAACATTGACCGCTTTCAACTGACGCTGGATGCGATTCATCGCGTGCCTCGGCTTAAAGCGATGACCGCTCAGGCAGAGCAATGGTACTCCGAGCAAATCCAACGGCACAGGCTTTACGTGGCGGAGAATGGCGACGATCTCCCGGAGATCAAGAACTGGCGCTGGCCCAAGGAGCGGGCGGCGTGCTGACTGGGATAACCAACCGCGTTGCGCTCGGCGAGGCTAACTTTCTGTCTTGTTGACTTACTAACTGCTGTCTTATTGACTTACTAACTTGTCCGCCGCGGCGGATCATAACAATGAAAGGTACTTACCGATGCCGTCTTTGCCTATATTGGTTTTGAACAGCGGATCTTCTTCCATCAAGTTTTCAGTTTACGAGGCCGGCAACGGCGAACGGCGCAAGCTGCATGAAGGCGCAGTGGACGGCATCGGCACCGATCTTGGCAAGTTCTGGATCAAAGATGCCGAGGGCAAGAAGCTGGTGGATACGACGCCGGCGCTGCCGAACCGGTCGGTTGCATTCAAGCTGGTTGCCGATGCGCTGCACTCCGGTGACTTCCCTGCCCCGGCGGCCATCGGGCATCGCGTGGTGTGCGGCGGGCCGACGGTGAAGGAGAATCAGCGCGTCACCCCCGAACTGATCGACGAAATCGAGCGCTACACCGATTTCGCGCCACTGCATACGCCGATTGTTGTTTACATTATGCGGGAAGCGTTAGAGCTGTTTCCGGGCGTCCCTAACTTTGCGGTTCTGGACACTTATTTTCATCGCACCATGCCGGAGGTGGTGACGCACATGCCGATTCCAGAGGAGTATTCGGCGATGGGCGTTCGGCGGTATGGATATCACGGAATTTCGTACGAGTCGATTGTTTACCAGTTGCAGCCGAGTGTGCCGGAGAAGCTGATTGTGGCGCACCTTGGCAATGGAGCCTCGATCTCCGCGATTCGCGGGGGCAAATGCCTTGACACGTCGATGGGTTTGACGCCGACGGGCGGGATCATCAGCGGCAGCCGCACGGGGGATATCGATCCGGGCGTGTTGCTGTTTATTTTGCGCAAGATCGCAGAGACCGAGAAGAGTGTTCCGGTTGCCGCCGACAAGCTTGAGGCTGCGGTCAGCAAGAAGGCCGGGCTGCTTGGCGTGAGCGGACTCTCGAACGACATGCGCGATCTGCGCGACGCGATCAAACAAGGTAACGCGAAGGCGCGGTTGGCCGTGGACAAATTTACGTGGACGATCGCCAAGTGGATCGGCAGCTATGTGGCCGAACTGGGGGGCCTGGACATGCTGGTATTCACGGGCGGCATTGGGGAGAACGACATTGCCTCGCGCGCGGAGATTTGCGCCGGGCTGGGCACGCTGGGCATCGTTGTCGATACGGAGAGGAATAATGTACGCGGCGCGGCCACGATCTCGGCGGAGAGCTCGCCGGTGGCGGTGCGCGTGATTCCGCCGGCAGAAGATCTGATCATCGTGAACCACGTGGTGCGGCTGCTGGGGGTGTAGGTGATCGGATGGCTCCCGCATGGACCCGGTTGTTCTACACTGGTAAGTTGCATGCGGAGTGAGGCCTGATGCCGGTAACTGCTGTTCCTGTTGATGCGAAGCACCTTCCCTCGCCTGCTCTGCGCAGGTTTGCGTGGGGTGTGCTGGCCTATTTTATCGCCGTGATATTGTGGGGCACGCTGGTGCGCGCGACGGGGTCGGGCGCGGGCTGCGGCAATCATTGGCCGTTGTGCAACGGAACGGTGATGCAGCACTCGGCGAGCGTTGAGACGCTGATTGAATTCACGCATCGGCTCACGAGCGGGCTCTCGTTGCTCTCGGTTGTAGGTCTGCTGGTATGGACCTACAGAGCGACAATGCGCGGACATCTCGCGCGAGTTTGGGCAGTAGCTTCGGTTGCGTTCACGATGGTGGAAGCGATTCTTGGCGCGTTGCTGGTGAAACTGGGGCTGACAGCGCAGAGCCAGTCGCCGCTGAGACCTGCCTACCTGGCGCTGCACCTGACCAACACGCTGCTGCTGCTAGCCGCGCTCACGCTTACAGCGCACATGCTGAGCCGGCGCAATGGATTTATGCGTGGAAGCATTCGTGTAGTTGCGCCGTTTGGCGCGATCGCCGCCGTAGTGGTGGTGATGGTTGTGGGCGTAACAGGTTCGTTGGCGGCGCTGGGCGATACGCTGTTTCCGGCAAGTTCGCTTGGCCAGGCGCTGGCGGAAGATTTTGCGGCGGGCAGCGGCTGGCTGGTGCGCTGGCGCTGGACTCATCCGACCGTGGCATTTGTTTCGAGCATCTTTCTGATCTGGATTCTGGTTCGAGCGGCGCAGCGTTCGGCGCACTGGGACAATCGCGGGCTCTCCGCGCTGGTGCTGGTGCTGCTGGCGGCGCAGTATGTGCTAGGCGTGATGGATGTTTTTCTGCTCGCGCCGTTGTGGCTTCAGGTGGCGCATCTGCTGGGCGCCGATGTGCTGTGGGTAGCGCTGGTGGTGCTTACGGCGCGGCTGACGCTGGTGCCGGAAGAGCAGGGAATAGGGAATAGGGAATAGACTTTTACTGACGACGGCGTTTGAGATATTAGCGGCATACGCGGAAAGGCCGCTAATTGGCGCCTTTCTTGTTGCGGATAAACATAAACGAAACAGACGCAGGGCGGTTTTCTAATCCCTAATCCCTATTCCCTATTCCCTGTTCTTTCAATGCGTTGCGATTGCTGCGGCGCTTACGCCTTTGGGCTGGTCGACGTGGATGAACAGCGTTAGCACCGCTGCGATGTAGTAGAGCACGCCGTAAACGATAACGACTCCGGCGATTCCCCACAAAGGCAGAATGATCGCGGCCAGGACAGGGCCGCCAAAGTTGGCGAGGCCGCCGCCGAGGTTCTGCACGGAGACCGCCGCGCCCTTGTGCTCGGGCTCCATCATGGGGAAGATGGCGCCCATGGGCACGAATGACGTGACGGTAAACGCGAAGAGCAGAGCGGCGATGGTGGCGGCCAGCGTGCTGTGTCCATAATGCAATGGGAGCCAGTAGAAGAGCAGCGAAGCCGTGCCGCAGCCGACAAAACCGAACCAGCGCATCTGACGCATCCATCCGATACGGTCGCCAATCAGGCCCCAGACCACGTTGGTGACGGGCTGAACGAGAAAGAAAGTTCCCCAGATGCGCGCCCACTCCGGCACGGTGAAGCCGACGCGCGACGAAGTGTAGAAGAGCGGCATGATGACCGGGAAACCGAAGAGCGAGAGATTGCAGATGATGCGGGTGATGAGCGCAAGGGCGATGTTGCGGCTGCGGAAGATAAGTGTGACGCATTTGCCGATCTCCGCGAAATGGCTGGTTTCGCCGCGCGCGACCGAGGCGTTGGGAACGGACGAAATGCCGCCGGTGAAGAAATAGATGAGCAAGCCGCCGGCAATGACCCAGGCCATCGACATCCATAGGGTGCCCATGTAGCCGATCCATCCGATGGTGTAGCTGGGCAGGTAAGAGCCGACGATGCCGTAGCCGATGGTGAACATGCTCCACGTCCAGCCGATGGCGGAGGCGAGCTCGTGGGGGCGGCTTTTCTGCACGACCCAAACGAAGAAGCCGTAGAAGAAGAGCGGATAGGCGAAGCCGCGAATACCGTAGAAGAGCAGCGTGAGCGGCAGATTGGCCGGCCCCAGGCCGAAGACGAGAAACAGCACGTGGAAGATGAGCCACCAGGCGATGCCGATGAGCATGATGCGGCGCGGCGTAAAGACGTCCGCAAGGACGCCGGAGAGCCAACTGGAAATTGCAGCGGTTGCGCCGTAGACAGTGAAGACAAGCGCAGAGTCGCCGGCGGTGAAGCCGAGGTTGACGAGGTATTTGGAGAGGAAGGCTTGCTCGATGCCGTCGCCGGTCATGCAGAAGACGATGGCGATGTAGCCGCCGAGCAGCGCCAAAGGCATTCCCAGGAAATGGCGATCCGGATGGGCCTCAGCCGCGCGGGAAGTCCCGAAGTTGGCGGCGCTCACGCCAGGGATTCCTCGACGACGATTTGGAGCTTGATATCGGCGGGGCGGCTCTCGGCGGCGCGCTCGAAGGCTGCAACGCTCTGGTCGAACGGGAAATTCGCCGAGATAAGCGGCTTGAGATCGACTTTTCCGGAAGCGAGCAGGGCAACGGCCTTGGGATAGACATTGGCGTAACGGAAGATGGTCTCGATACGGGCCTCCTTGGCCTGCGCGGCGACAACGTCAAAGGCGACGGCGCCGGGCGGCATGCCGACGAGGACAAGAGTGCCGGCGGGCGCGAGCAGATCGAAGATTCCTTCGAAGGCTTTCGAGGCGCCGCTGGCCTCGAACACAACATCTGCGCCCCAGCCGGCTGTAAGTTCGGCGACGCGGGCGGCGAGCGAGCCGGTGCGGACGTCGAAAGGAACAATGCCCGCGTACTGGCCGGCGATGGCGAGCTTTTCCGCGGAGAGGTCGGCGATGAGGACCTGACCTGTGCCGGCGGCGAGTGCCGAGAGCGCGACCATGATGCCGATGGGGCCCGCGCCGATGACGACGGCTGTTGCGCCGGGCTTGATTTGTGCCTTGGTGGCCGCGTGCATGCCGACGGCGAAGGGCTCAACCATGGCGCCCTCGGCGAGCGAGACGTGCGCGGGCAGCTTGAAGGTGAAGGCGGCGGGATGCACGACTTCGCCAGTGAGGCATCCGTGAATGGGCGGCGTGGCCCAGAAGCGGACAGCGGGATCGAGATTGTAGTGGCCTTCGCGGCTGGCGCGCGAGCTCATGTCGGGAATGCCGGGCTCCATGCAGACGCGATCGCCGGGCTTGAGATTACGAACCTCGCTGCCCGCCTCAACGACGACACCGGCAGCCTCGTGCCCGAGCACCATGGGCGCATTGACCACGAAGGGGCCTATGCGGCCATGCTTGTAGTAGTGCACATCGCTGCCGCAGATACCGACGCGGCCGATGCGAATGCGGACATCGTGGGGGCCCATTTCCAGAGGTAGCGCGATGTCGCGCAACGAAAGGCGGAGTTTCTCTTCGAGGACGAGGGCTTTCATGGCGTACCCATCATAAACTTGGGCGCTGACAGTTGGTGTCAGCGCCCAGGTTATTTCGATATTTAAGTTGATCGAATCTCAGTCTTCGAGCCCTCAGTCTTCGAGGGTGGGATGATAGTGGCTTTCCCATCCCATGTAACGGGCGGCTTCGTGGATGGACTTTGAGACGTCGCTGAAGTTGGCGGCCACGTGGTGCTCGAAGCCCTCACGACAGATGTACTTGAGCAACTTCTGTAACTGCGGAATCTCCGCAACGCCTGCTCCGCCGAATGTCTCGAGAGGATCGTCGGTGAACTTGCCCGCGCCTGTGTAGCCGCGGATGATGCCGCGGCGGTCGTCGGTGGAGTAGCGGGCAAAGCTCATGGCGCCGGCCTTGACGCGGCCCACGCAGGTTCCGAAGGTGTTCTCTTTGCCCACCGTGCCGGCGATGATCTCCTGGTAGTCCATGCGGACATCCTTGAAGAAGTGCTTGGGCAGGTTGGAGCAGTGGAAGCAGACGCACTTGTCGGGATGGGCGCCGTAGTTGTTGTTCCAATCAAGCAGCGCGGACGGCGTGCCGGAGGCCAGGGCCAGCATATACATGCTGAGTGTGCCGGGGACGTCGACTTCGCAGGCGGATGGAATGAGGTCGTTGCTCATCATGCTCATGATGGTGCAGGGCACGACGCCGAAGAACTCTTCCATCGAGGTCCAGCACTGGACGGCGCTGACCTTGACGTTGGCCTGCTTCATCCAGCCGTCGATAACGGCGCCGAGCTTGGCCATCTTGAGCAGGGCGGCGTCGGCGATACCGGAGGTGCTGACATAGGCCTTAATGGAGGCGAGCTTTGCCTGCGCGGCGTCGTCGGTATCCTTCATGCGGTTGATGCGGCCGAAGATTTCAGACAGGTCGATGGTTTCGATGGTGATGCCGTTGGTCTCCATGATGCGCTCGGAGTAACGGACGGTGTTGAAGGCCGTGGGACGCGCACCGATGGAGCCGATGCGAAGATTCTTGAGGCCCTTGACGATGCGGCAGACGGCAGAGAACCACTCGAGGTCGGCCTTGAACTCGGGCGAGTCGAGGGCTTCAGTGTGCAGCGTGGTCAGCGAATAGGGCAGACCGTACTGCATGAGGTTGTTGCAGGCGCTCATCTTGCCGCAGAAGCTGTCGCGGCGGGTCTTGATGGTCATGGCGTCGGAACGGTCGGGCGTGGCCTGGACCAGGATCGGGACCTTGAGGCCGGAGAGGCGGATGGCGTCGACGATGCCGCGCTCTTCGCCAAAGTTGGGAAGAGTAATGATGATGCCGTCGATTTCTTCGGCGTGCTTTTTGAAAAGCTCCGCGCATTTCTGCGACTCGGCGTAAGTTTCCACCGCGCCGTGTTTAGAGTCCTCTGGGCCGAGCACGATGGCGCGAGCACCCGCTGCTTCAAGAACCTTGATGATCTCATCGCGACCGGTCTTCGCCAGATGATCCGGGAAAAAACCGCGATTGCCTACAACGATGCCAAATGTCATTACTCTTTGTGCTGCCATTTTCTTAGCTCCCTTTCACTAAGCCGCATTCGCGGCATTACTTTGTCATGAACGGCGCGGAACAGCCTATTTGCCCGCGCGTCCGGGTCGAAACTTAACGACATAGAAGACACCCAGCAGCGCGAGCACGGCGCCCCACCAAATGGGCGCATGCAGCTCGGTCAACTGGACCAGCGGCGGATAGCTTGCGGTTTGCCACTCATAGATTCCATAGCAGAAGGTCATGCCGCCATAGATCAACAGCAGCACGCCAATAAAGAACCAGATGGGAATCTTCGATCCGTGCATAAAACTCTCCTCGATTGCGTGCTACCAGAATAAGATGTTGAGCCCGGCAAAGATGACGATGACAAGCAGCGCCCAGGTGTACTCGCTCTTGTACCACGGCACTGGATCTTCAGTGGGCAGCTTGGTGGCGCCATAGACGAGGCCGTCGAGCTCGGCAATGGGACGCGCCTTGGTGAGCAAGCTGGTGACGACGATGACGACGGCCGAGAAGATGAAGGCCCATAGCGCGCGGAAGACGTTCTCCGCCATCGGCTTGGCATCGGGCGAGAGGGCAACATTGGCCAGGGCCGCAGGTACCAGCTTGACCCACATAAACAGGCTGGCCGAGAAGATAATGCCGGTGAGCAGGCCGATGAAGCCGGCCAGTTTGGTGGCGCGCGTCCAGAACATACCGAACAGGATCGCGGCCAAGAGGGGCGCGATGAAGATGGAGAACAGCGCCTGCACATAGTCCATAATGCCGTGGGCGTGCATGACGAGATAGGCCGCGCCGATGGAAACGGCCACGCCGATTATGATCGAAAGCCTGCCGACAAGGACGTAGTGCGAGTCGGAACCCCGCTTATTGATGAGAGCCTTGTAAATGTCGTAGGTCCACACGGTAGAGAAGGCGCTGACGTTGCCGGCCATGCCGCTCATGAATCCGGCGATGAGGGCAGTGATGCCGAGACCGAGGAGCCCGGGTCCGAGATAGCGAACCATCATGAGAGGGAGCGCCTGATTGTAGCTATGCAGTTCGGCGTCGGGGCCGCCCGCCAAAACTTTCTGCTGGGCATCGGGGGTGAGCGAAGTCTTCGCCATTGCGACTTTGCAACCGGCAACATCGGCCACCGCGCCATCGCTGGTCATGGAGCAAGAGGCGACGACATCTTCGCCGACCAACTGTCGGCGTGAACCATCGTTATTCTGCAACAGCACCAGACCAAGCAGGCCAGGCAGAATCACGATGAACGGCGTTGCCATTTTAAAGAACGAGGCGATGATGGGAGCGAGGCGGGCTGCGCGAAGGTTGTGCGCTGCCAGGACGCGCTGGACGACGAGGAAGTCGGTGGTCCAGTAGCCGAAGCTGATGACGAAGCCGAGGCCGAAGACGATGCCGGTCCAGTGGACGCCCATGGGGTTGGCGGAGAAGTGCCCCAGATCGCGCCACATATGGAAGTAGCTGTCGCCTGAGACGCCGCTCCCGGTCATGGTCTGCATGTTGTGCATGATCTGCTTTTTGAGGCCGTTGACACCGCCCGCTTGAATCAGGCCGAGGATGGGAACCAGCAGAGCGCCGCCCCAGATGAGGACGAATTGCAGCACCTCGTTGAAGATGGCCGAACGCAAACCGCCAAGGCCGACGTAGAGAGCAACCGCTACCGAGCTGACGATGATGGAGAACGAAATGTCCCAGCCGAGGACGACTTTCATGACGACGGCCATGGCAAACATGTTGACGCCGCTCATCAGGATCATTTCGATCGCGAAGGAAATGGCAGCGACGCTGGAGGCGGCGCGCCCATAACGGAGATCGAGATAGCCGGGCACCGAGTGCGTTTTGCAGACGTAGTAGAAGGGCATCATGACCAGGCCGAGGAAGACCATGGCGGGAATGGCGCCGATCCAATACCAATGAGTGGCGAGGATGCCGTACTGATAGGCGGAGCCTGCCCATCCCATCAATTCGAGAGAACCGAGGTTTGCCGACACGAAGCTGAGGCCCGCGATCCACGCGGTCATTTCGCGGCCGGCCATGAAGAACTCTTCGCTGGTGTTCGATTGGCCCTTGAGGTAGACACCGATCCAGATGACCATGCCGAAGTAAATGGCGATGATGGCGATGTCGAGAGCACGAAGATGAGCGAGGGGTTCAGCGCTGAAAGCGAGAAGGGCTGGCATGGAGCCCAGGGAGCCGGCAAAAGCGGCAGCAATCGATCCGAACATTCAAGTCCCCTTGAAGGGCCAAATGCGTCCGAAATGTCTCCGGACGTTCGCCCTAAGTAAATGGCTTTACTCCTGCACTTGTCAAGCGCCAAACAGAGGCGTTCCTGAAAAGAATTGTCTTGCTCGCGGGCAGCCCGGACAATCGGGGACGGCGCGCGAAAAAGGCAGCGAGCGCAGGTGAGAAAGCGTTTACTCGACGCAGTGTAGCACAGGACGGGCAGGTTGGAATACTTGCTGTTTTTTTGAATTTTGATGGCCGGCCCGGGAACAACCGCGAGATTGCCGCGCGCCTATTCGTTTCCGGCCATGACTTCGTGGAGCCAGCCGGGGGCTTTGAGCAGCTCGCGGGGACGCGAGCCGTCGGCTCCGCCTACCAGGCCGTCGCGTTCCATCAAATCAATCAAGTGTGCTGCCCGGCCGTAACCAATGCGCAGGCGTCGCTGCAGGAGCGACGTGGAGGCCTTGCCGAATTCGAAGACCAGCCGGACCGCATCGTCGAACATGGGATCGTTTTCGTCTGGATCGGGGTTGGAGCCGTCGACGCTGGCGCGCTCGTCCCTGGGCGCTTCAAGGAAGCCCTCGACGTACTCGGCCTGACCCTGCTCCTTCCAGAAGGCGACTACGGCGGCGGTTTCTTTTTCGCTGACATAGGGCGCGTGCAAGCGCGCCAGCCGGCTGGTTCCGGGGGGCAGAAAGAGCATGTCGCCGCGGCCAAGCAGCGCTTCCGCTCCGTTGGTGTCGAGGATGGTGCGGGAGTCGACCTTGGTTGCCAGGCGGAAGCTGATGCGGGTGGGCACGTTGGCCTTGATGAGGCCAGTGATGACATCGACGCTGGGGCGCTGCGTGGCGAGAATCAGGTGAATGCCCACGGCGCGCGCCATCTGCGCCAGGCGCGTAATGGACTCTTCGACATTGGCTCGGTCGAGCATCATGAGATCGGCGAGCTCATCGATGATGATGACGATGTAAGGTAGAGGCTCTTCGTTCTGATCGTCGTCGAAGAGCGATGGCATGACGCCTTCAAACAGCTTGTTGTATTGATCGATATTGCGCACGCTGCGCGAGGCCAACAGCTTGAGACGGCGCTCCATTTCGCGGACAGCGTTGCGCAGCGCATTGGCGGCCAGCTTGGGCTCGGTGATGATGGGCGTAAACAAATGCGGAATGCCCTCGTACATGCCGAGTTCCACGCGCTTGGGATCGACCAGGATAAGCCGCACCTGCGCAGGAGTGGTGCGGAAGAGCAGGCTCATGATCATGGCGTTGATGGCCACTGACTTGCCTGAACCGGTAGAGCCGGCGATGAGCACATGAGGCATGGATGCCAGATCGGCAGTAACGATGCGGCCGTTGATGTCTTTGCCCATGGCGATGGTCAGCCGCGTTTTTGACTTGGCGAAGGTCTCACTCTCGATCACGTCGCGCAGATGGATGGTTTCGCGTTCGTGATTCGGCACCTGGATGCCGACGGTGCTTTTGCCGGCCATGCGTTCGATGAGAATGCTTTCGGCGCGCATGGCGAGGCACAGGTCGTCTGCGAGGCTGGTGACGCGCGAGTACTTTACGCCGACTTCAAGCTTGACCTCGTAGGTGGTGACCATGGGGCCGGGATTGATTTGGACAACCTGGCCGCGCACGCCGAACTCGCCGCACTTTTCGACAAGGACTTTGGCCTCTTCGCGCAGTTCGTCTTCGCGGACCGTCTGCGGGCCCTCGCCTGCGTTGAGCAGCGTGCTGGGCGGCAGCTTGAAACCGCTGAGATTCTTGGGGGCGACGGTCGCGGAACGCAGATCGGCATCGGCGCGAGAGTGGATGGCGATCTCTCCGGCGGGGCCTGGGGCAGGTTCAGGCACCAAATTGAGTGGCGCGGGGCGCGAAGTTGCGGGCGGCGCTTCGGCGCTGCGGGCTTCTCCGAGGCGCGAGGCCGCGGATGGCATGGGAACCACGTTTTGCGGTGCGCTCGCCGGCTGCTGTGCTATCGGTTGCGCGGGCTCTTGCACGGCGCGCTCCCAGATGCTTGCTTTGCGCACCTGGGGCACAATGGGAATTTCTTCGGTAGCCCGCACTGGAGTGGGCGCTTCGGGATTTTCCTGGTCGAATGCCGCTCGCCGGAAGGCGGGAATATCGTCCAGAGAGTTCGCATGCGCGTCGGGTTTACGCCTGTGGAGGAGCCTGGCGAAGAAACCGGGGCGGCTGTCGGGTTGTTCTTCTAGATCGGGGCCGGCGGCCGAAACAAAATGCAGCGCGGGGGATGGAGTGGGATCGTGTTCAGCTTCGGGTTCGCGCTCAAGCCTAAGTTCTTCTTTCCGCTCGGCGCGCTCCTCGCGCCAGTTGTTAAAGCGGTCAAACAGGCTGCGCAACTGGAGCCAGCGCGTCTCGGCGGCTTCTTTGATGACCCAGAAACTGATGGCGGAGGCGAAATAGAGGCCGGCGGCGGCGAAGACCGCGGCCACAAGCCATGCGCCCTGAATGTTGAGATAGGTGACCAGCACACCAGCCACAAGGCGGCCGGCAACTCCTTCGACGGGCAGCGCGTGCATCCAGCGCCAGTGCCAGGGCATGAGTCCAAAGACAGCGGGGACAAAGGCGAGTGCCAGCAGCGTGCCGGCCCAGCGCAGCAGCGCCGAACCGCTGGGGCGCGACCGCATCCATGTCCAGCCGACGCCGCCCAGCCACAGCGGCAGCAGGAAGGCGGTGAGACCAAGGGATTGCAGCATGAGATCGCTGAGATAAGAGCCGAAGAGCCCGACCCAGTTGTGCACCACGTAGACGGGAACGGGATCGGTAGCAGAATTGAGCGATGGGTCAGCGGCATGCCAGGTAGCCAGCGCCAGAAGCAGCAGAGAGGAGACCAGCAACAGCACAAGCCCCAGGAACAGATTCAGGTGGCGGTTTCGCGTCGGCGACAGAACAATCCGAATAGGCTTCATGGCGGGGCATTCCGCTCCTGGGAGCCGCGTGTCGGTCCCGGCTTGCTGTTTCCGGGCGAGCTCGGCGAAGCGGCGAGAAAAATCCCAGAGCAGCTTTTATTATCCCCGCGCGCTTTGTGGATTCCAGGCAAAACCGGGCGGGGGGGAACCTTGCTGTGGACCCCCGGGCTGAGAATGAATACAGCAGGGGCATTGATTCGCAGGGAAGGCCACTCCGAGAAGTGATTCAGCCGCCGATGAACTTGGCTCCCCACAACAGCAGCGCGCCGCCAAGCAGGATGCGGTAGATGGCGAAGATGGTGAATCCGTGCTTGCGGACCCAGAAAAGGAACCACTCGACCACGCCAATGGCCACGATGAAGGAAACCACGAGGCCGATCAGTAGCACGATCCAGCGCTCCATATTCATCACTACGTGCGCGGAGGCTACGGCAGCGTCGGCGGCCTTGGAGGCGTGGACCTCCTTGAGAAAGTCCCAGGCCGTGGCGGCGATCATGGTGGGAATCGAGAGCAGGAAGCTGAACTCAAGAGCCGCGGGACGGCTTAGGCCCGCCATTTGGCCGGCGGCAATGGTCGACATGGAGCGCGAGGTTCCAGGAAAGACCGCCGAAAGCGTCTGGCAAAGGCCGATCCAGAGGGACTGAATAAGCGTCATCTGTTCTACGTGGGCGGTGCCCGCGTCATAGCGGCTCGTGCGCCAATCCACGATCCACATAATGACGCCACCAATCAGCAGCGCCAGCGCCATGGCGCTCAGGCTGCCCAGGTTCTTCTCGCTCCACTTGCGCAGCGGAAGGGTGGTGGCCGAAGTGACCGCGAAGGCGATCAGAGTGAGCGAAATGGGGTGATTGATCCAGGTATGTTTGCCGTCGTCGCCCTCGGGAAAGGTACGCATGAATTCCACGATCCGGTCGAGGAAAAGCACGCACAGCGCCAGGATTGCGCCCAACTGGATAACGATGGTGTACATCCTCCAGTAGGCGTCATCGAGCGGAATCTTCATTACCGCTTCGGCAATGCGCAGGTGGGCCGTCGAACTGACCGGCAAAAACTCGGTAAGTCCTTCTACAATTCCCAAAATGATGGACTGAATATACGGACTCAAACAGCCTCCGGGGAGCGGTTAGGGTCTGGCTGCGAATGAGTTCCCCAACTCACTCGCGGTCGATGCCATAAACTGGGACACCTTCATCCAATTTGTACACCAGCGCACCGGCCCGCCACGCATAATCTGTTGACGCAAAATGGTCCTTTAGCCTGGCAGCCAGTTCGTGAGCATGGTTTTTGGCAGTGTCGCTCTTCTTGTCGTCCCCGTTGGCGGCAAACATGTCTCTAAGCACCGCCTGCCGGTAGACAGCCTGATAAAGGGCCTGCGCCGTGCGCGGACCGTCAGGATGCTCGTCGGCATACTTCTCGTAGATCTCCGACTCTTTTTCGGGGCACTGGACGGTTCCCTGCCAGTCTCCGCAAAGCTTGTTGTCGATCAGGTCGAAGGCCGCCAGATCGGCCCAGCGGGTGTGCGGATTGAGCTTGATCACCTTCCTCAGCGCGTCCTCGTCCATCTGCTCGCGCATGTAGGGATCTTTCTCGTGGGAGGAGCGGAGCGTGGAGTTGTCGGCTTTCTCCATCTGCCATTTGATGTCCGCCGCCCGCCATTGGGCCTCGGGCACCAGGGGCGAGTTCGGGAACATCTCGCAGATACGCGTGTAGAGCAGGCGCGCGCTTTTGGCGGCATTCACCGGGCCGCGCGGGTCCGATGCCAGCGACTCCTGGTTCGCTGCTTCGCCCATCAGAATCTGGTCGCCGTTGGGAGTGGTTTCTTCCACCACGCCTTTGGCCTGGATCCAGCCTGAGATGGGCGGCGGCGTCTGATCACCGCCTATGAGGGGCGTGTCCTTGTCCTGATGCAGCTCCTCGATGTCGGTGTTGGCGTAAACCCTCATCCAGGGACTGCTTTTTTCAGCAACGACCATCTCCCGGCCAATCTGGACCTTGTCGATCTTTTGCGAGCCGAGGTCGGGATCAACGTAAAGCCAGGTGACGCGCAGGACCGTGGCGCGCGGGCCGGCCATCGGCTTTTCCAGTTGATCGCCTTTCTTCTTTTGCGCACTTGCGGGTGAGGCGGCGCAGAGCATGGCCATAAGCGCAATGGCGAAGGCGGCGGGGATGCGAGAGTTCTTCACAACAGAAATCATATTCGAACGACGTTACCTGGAGCTTTCCGTGAGCACTTCGGCCAGCAGCGCCGGGTCTACGTTGCCGCCACTGACTACGGCCGCGGCCCTGTTGTATTGCGGCAACTGGTCGGCGTGAAAGAGCAGGGCGGCTACCGGCACTGCGCCGCTAGGCTCGGGAACCAGATGCGTGGCGGCGACGATGGCCCGCATCGCGGCGCGAATCTCCGCTTCAGTGACGGTGATGACGCCATCGACATACGCCTGAATGTGCGCGAAATTTCGCTCGCCCACGCTCTGCGTGCGCAGCCCGTCGGCGAGGGTGCGGCTGGTGAGCTCTGCGCCCCAGGTAACGATTTTGCCGGTACGGAAGCTTTCGGCCGCGTCGCCGGCCAGTTCCGGCTCAATGCCGAAGACTTTTACATGTGGAAGTAATTGTTTGACCGCGGCAGCCACGCCACTGAGCAGGCCGCCGCCGCTCACCGGAGTGAGAACCAGGTCAACCTCGGGCCACTCTTCGGCAATCTCCAACCCGCAGGTAGCCTGCCCGGCGATGATCTGCTCGTCGTCGTAAGGAGGAATGACCACGTAGCCGTGCTCGCGAACAAGTCTCTCGGCCACGGCCAGCCGCTCGCTTGAGGCCAGGCCGACGTCGACAACTTCGGCTCCCAGGGCAAGCGTGGCTGCGCGCTTGATGGCGGGTGCGTTGGAGGGCATGACGATGACGGCCTTCGCGCCGACCTCGCGGGCCGCATAGGCCACGGCCTGCGCATGGTTGCCGCTGGAGTAGGTGATGACGCCGCGGGCGATCTCGCCGGGCGTGAGTTGCAGAATCTTGTTGGCCGCGCCGCGCATTTTGAAGGCGCCGATGGGTTGCAGGTTCTCGGCCTTGAGGCGGATCTCCTTCGAAGTTCCGTAGCCGGACAAGCCGGGAAACAACGCACGGACGAGAGGCGTTCTGACCGCGATGCCGGCGATGCGGGCCGCGGCTTCTCGAATTGCCGCGATTGTGACGAGCGTGGTTGTTTCTGGATTCAAGATGCTGACCGTTTCGGATTTCGCGCTATCGGCTGTTTCGGAATTCATGCCTGAACCTCGCCGCATATCTCGATGCGGGCCTGCACTGAACAGTATCACCGAAGAAGTGGGGCCGGGACGACTCGGAAGCGGAAACAAAAGCGCGGCAGCCGAGGCTGCCGCGCTGGCTTGTTCAACCCCGAGGTTTAGAAGAACAGCTTGGCGGAGAATTGCATCTGCCGTGAACCGTAGAGCGAGCTGCTGCTGGTGCTATTTGTCGCACCGAAGGCCGAGAGCCCAGTGCCCGTGTAAGGCACAAAGCATCCGGTCTCTGTGGAGCCCGCCGGCGGCGTAATCACCTGGCACTTGTAAGTACTACCGCTGGCCGTCGCTCCCGGCGCGACGAACGTCGTGTAGGTGCTGTTCACGCCGGTGATGATGGTGTGGTTAAGCAGGTTGAAGGCCTCTGCATTCACCTGCATGGAGATGTTCTCGTGGATGGGAATGTCGCGCGATACCCGCAAGTCGAAGTCGTTGAACCCCGGCATGTAGATACTGTTGCGGCCGATTTGCGGCGGATGTCCGCTGGTGGCGCTGCCCGAACCTGAGCTGATGGCGCCTCCGAAGATGCCGCTCTGATCAGCGTAGCTGGACGAATTGGCGTTGCCCGGGTATATTGTGCCGCTCACGCCGAGGAAAATTGGCTCGCCGCTTGAGGCGACCTCGGCGCCGGAGAACTGGAAGCCGTCCACAAGATTCTCCATCATTTTGTTTCCAACCATGAACATGGGCTTGTAGACAAAGCTGATGGTGCCGCGGTTGCGGATGTCGATGTCGGACGGCCCGTTATCCCAGCGGATGTTGTTGGGATCCGATGGGGCGTCGCCGCCAAAGAAGGTTCCGTTGGCGCCGCTAACCTGGCCTGTGTCAGTGGCCTTGGACCATGTAAAGTTGCCCAGGATTTCAAGGCCGTTCTGGAACGGCCGTTTCACTGTCACCGCCAGCGCGTTGTACCAGGTATTTGCGATGCTATAGCCGGTGTTGAAGCTCGAGAGCGCGGTGTTTCTGCGGTCGCTCGGCCGGTAGACCGGCACAGTAATGGTTTTGACGATGTTATTGTTGGCATCCTGCACGGGGTAGCTGGCCAGGCCGCTCGGCTTGACCCCTACAAGGTTGGCGTCGATAAAGACCGGGAGGCGCATTCCACGCGTGCCCACGTAGCCCACCTGGAGGGAGATTTTGCCGGGCAGCACCTGTTCCACACTCAAGTTCGCCTCGTGTGCGAAGGGTGGAACGAAGTTCGGATCAAGGCCGTGAAAGCTATAGCTGACCCTCGAAGTTGCAGGCAGGCTGACCGTGGGCGCAGTGCCCCCGGTTGGGTACACAGCATTCGCGAGCGATGGACCTGGAGCCGGGTAGGGAACATTCGGGTACTGCAGCTTGCTTCCGGCTGCAGGAGGTGTTGGGCAGTTTGAGAGAGGGTAGCAACCGGTGAAGGTGAAGTTCTCCTGCACTACGCCATTCTCAACACGCATCGCGTAGTATGTGCTTCCCTGGTTGAGTGCGGAGAACATCCCATACCCGCCGCGAACCACGGTACCGGAAAACGGCGACCACGAGAAGGCTACACGCGGCTGCACGCGGTCGGTCACATTCTTGATGGAGGTCGTGTATTCGGATGAAATGGGATCGTAGAGATGGTTCACCAAACCGGGATTCGGGGTGAGTTGGATGTCGTACCGCACACCCGCTGTCAAGGTGATGCTCGGTGTAAGCTTCCAGGTGTCTTCGGCAAAGCCGTCGTACATTTGCATCCAGAAGTCGTCTCTGCCCTGGGTTCCCGGAGCCTTGTTCACCTGGTCCACGGTCTGGACCAATTGGCTGTAGTGGTAGCCCGCGTAGGGGTCCGTGTCTCCGGCCTGACCGGCAAAGGCGTCCTGAATCCAATCCTGGAAGTTGGCCAGGTTGGTTGATTCGCCGTAGTTGTACAACCCGCCGCCCTGGTAGAGGTTGACCACCAGTTCGTGGACGATGTTGGCATCACCGCCGAACTTGAAGGTGTGCCGGCCCTTGGTGATCGAGAAGACATCGCTCAACTGAATGCGATGTTCGTCCGGCTCGGCAATGCGAGGCAGCGCGTTGGGCATGCCAAAAACGGCCAAATCCGACGTATAGGTGGAAGTTGAAGTCCCGACTGCTACAAACGGTCCAGACGCATTCGCGCCCGCAGTCTCGAGGTCACGTCCCCACTGCCCGTGAAACTCGTTCACAGCGGCACTGCCAATCTGCGCCGTCCAGCCGCCGACCAGGAACCGTTCATGATAGAAGGTTGGGCCGTTTACTGAAGGAGCGCTGTTGGTAAACGTCGCTGCGCCGCTGTATCCATTCGTGGACTGGAAGTCGGCCCAGTTGAAGTCGATGAATGCATCGTTCCTGTTATTGATGTGGTAGTCCACGCGCGGGAAGAAGAGGTCTTGCTTCGCGACGCGGGATGGCGCGGCCGTTGACTGATCGATCAGGAACTGGATGCCCGCAAGGCACTGCGTGGACGTAATTGTGGTCGGACAGACGCCAGGATAGATGGCACTACTCGCAGAGACTCCGGATGGCGCGGAAGTCGCCGTAGTCGATAGGAAGTTGTTATCCGTGTAAAGCGCCTTGCCCACCTTGCGGAAACCATCGTAGGTAAAGAAATAGAAGAGCTTATCTTTGAAGACGGGGCCGCCCACGGAGCCGCCGAAGTCCTGCTGCTGGTGGGTGGGCTGCGTCAGCAAGAAAGCTGCAACCACTGGATTCGACGTGTTGTGGAGCGCGCTGTACTTGGTCAATGGATCAAGCGCATTCAGCGTGGGATAGCGAAGGAAGTAGAACAGGTCGCCATGCAAGCCATTGGTGCCGCTCCTGGTGATGGCGTTCACCTGGCCGCCGGCCGCCTGGCCAAACTCGACGGAGTAGTTCGAGGTCTCGGCCTGGAACTCTTTGATCGAGTCCCCGGAGTAGACGTAGGGCGCGCCATTCGAGCGCCCGCGCGCCTCGCTCCAGAAGATGTCGTTATTGTTGGCGCCGTCGATGTAGTTCTGGTTGTAGAGGCCGCTGATGCCGTGGAAGCTGATCAGCCCGGTGAGGCCGTCTTGGGTTACGTTGGGCGTGAGCAACACAAAGTCGCTCCAGTTTCGGGCGTTCACCGGCAGGTTGGCCACCAGGTTGGTGTCCATGACCTGCGAGACCTCGGTCTTCTGCGTGTCGAGGATCTCGGGGGTCGCGGCTACCTCAACTGTTTCGCTCGACGCGCTCACCTTAAGGGTGAGATCGACGGTAAGCTGCTGACCGACGAGGAGAGTAATGCCGCTGGCTTCCACCTTGCCGAAATTGGAGGCGGTTGCGTCTACCTTGTAGTGGCCGGGCAGGAGGAATGGCGCCGTGTAGAGGCCGGTGCTGTTGGTCGTGTAGGCGTGGGTCACGCCGGTGTCTGTGTTGACGACGGTGACCGAGGCGCCGGGGATGGCGGCCTGGGCTGCGTCGGTTACGGTTCCGTTGATTGTGCCGGCGCCTGAGGTTTGTGCGAACGCGGTGACGGCTGTCATGGATAGGAAGAGTGCTGCCAGGGCCACGACGGCGAAACACCGATGGGGACAGAGACTCTGCATCTTCATGTTTGGCTCTCCTAAATGAATGGGTTTATGAATCTTGAATGGGGGTCTTGAAGTGCCTTCAGTGTACCACTTAAATGCAATAAGGCAAAGCACTTAGATTGCACATGAGCTAGTGCATAAAACGCATGAAATTTCAAGGTAGAACCCGAGAATTCAACTTCAACCGAGGAGAAGGTTTTACCGTTGTTTGAACAAGTTGCGTTGTGGATATCTCTATTTAAGGGGACTCTGATTACCCTTCCGTCAAGGAAAGGTCACATTTCTGTAAATCGTCGCGGGCGAATTTCTTTCCGATGTGGAAAACTCTCCGGCATCCTTGTGACATGAAGCAGGGACACTCTCCCATCAACTTTGCGGGATTGCAGGGAAAACCATCGGATTCCGCCGGATTTACTCGTAGGCGAGCGCGTCGATCGGGTCTTTGCGGGCGGCCATCCAGGCCGGGTAAAGCGCGCCGCACAAGGCTCCCGCAAATGCGATCAGGGCTCCCTTCAGGATCCAGGCGCCGGTCAGCTGGAAAGCGAATCCCGGAAAGCGCAGGCCCAGCAGCGCGCGGACGCCATAGGTGGCCGCGATGCCTACCAACACGCCGGCAATGGCCAGCACGGCGCACTCCCGCAGAACGACACCGACCACCGTAGTCTTCGCCGCCCCCATCGACTTGAGAATGCCAATCTCACGGGTGCGCTCCATGACCGCCGTATACATCGACTGAAAAATCACCAGAAAGCCGACGATGACGGCGATGCCGATCACGACGTTCAGCGCAATATTGAAGCCGGGAAACCGCTCTGGCGTGTACATTGAAACGATGTCATCCAACGGCTGCACGCGGTAGCCCTGCAACCCCGGCGTGGATTCGATCTCTCTGCGGATGAGATCGTCGTTGGCCGGATCGTCGCTCTTGATATAGATAATGGACGCCTTGCCATCTGATCCCGTCAGCGCGCCCAGCGTGTCGATGGGGATCATCCTGCGCCCGCCGCGACCGCTCTCGACGATGCCGCAGATACGGAACTTATGGTGCAGGGTTTGGATATTAACGACTTCCCCGACGTGGCGGCCACCGCCGGTTCTTGCCCACACGTCGTCGACGATTACATCGTCCGGCCCCTGAAACGGACCGCCGGCGATAAATTTGAACGGCTTGAGAGCATTGAAGGTCTTGTAGTCAATTCCATAAAGAATCTCGAGCGAGTCGCCCATGGAGAAGTTCTGGATGACTGGAGCCGCCACGGCAACGTGCGGCAAGGTGGCCAGAAAGGGAGCGAGTTTGGCCGACATCGCCGCACCGCTCATGCCGTTCATAAAGCTGGCGTTCGATGGGCTGACGACGAGATCGGCGCCAATGCCGTTGGTGCGCTGCTTCTGGTCGTTCAGCATGCCCATAAAGATGGCGACAATCGACAGGATCATGATGACTTCAATGGCCACCGCCAGCACGCTGATGACGGAGCGCAATGGACGATGAATCAGATTGGCAAAGATGAGCTTATTCATTTCCGATCCTTGTTCCAGACCGTTTCCGGGGACGAACCAGCGCGCTAACGCCGTCGACTCAAGGGTAACAGCCTGGAGGCTGATCCGCGCTCAAGCCGGGGCGGAGCAGGTTGGGAGAAATCAGCAAGAGACAAGATTCGCCTATCCTTCCCCTCGAGTGCGTCGCCGACGGCCCAATCTCCGAACGACGGGCAAATATTACCGACTTGGCACCATTCACAGAAATCGGAGAGAAACCTATTTATCACTTTGACTGATGAGAAAGTCGGGGCTATTGTGAAAAAATAGATTTCATAGGGCTCTTGGATCGGTTCAGCACTTTTCACGCACACCGGACAACTTCAGGACGGAATGGGTATTCGGTGGAGCGAGTGCTGACCGTGGAACGTAGTTTTTGGTCGCCGATGGGCAATTTTGGTGAAGACCTGCGCATGGAGCGGCTATCCCGCGGCATCGCGCTGGAAGACATCACGGCCGTCACAAAAATCAGCCAACGCTACCTGGTTGCGCTGGAGCAGGAGAGTTTCCGTCTGCTGCCCGGCGGCATCCTGAGCAAGGGCATCGTGCGCAGCTACGTGGGCGCGCTTGGTCTTGACCCGCAAAGCTGGATTGAACGCTATCTCCGCGCCTACAACGACTCGGGACAGGTGCTGGACGACGACCGCAGTTGGACTGCCTTCGCCTCGAATGTCGGCAAAGCCCGCATTATGCACCACGAAAACGCGGAGATGCGGATGCGCTGGCTCGGGGCCATCCTTCTGCTGATCGTCGTCGCCGTCGGCGCCTTTTTCTCAGTGCGCTATTGCGGCATCCGCATGGGATGGTGGCATGGCCTTATGCCGTTTAAAAACGCTCATGCGGCGGCTCACTCCTCACTGTCTTCGACCTGGTCGCTCCTGATGCGGGTTCTCCCCTGGGACCGGGTTTAAGTACCATCTAACGCGGCACTGCTTCCAGGAACAATCTGTTCAAGCATCCGTTGACCCCTTTGGATGAGAATTGCACCCCGTTCACTGCTAGTCTTTGCCCCGGCGCCCCTGCGGCGATTACCATAGATGAGATGCATTGTCAGGCCCAGGTCCGGCATGTGCAGGCGCACCTCCAATGCAGGCGAGCGGCCAGGTTAAACGTCAGCTTTTCTTGAGTTCAGCCACGGTTCCTCCCTAGACAACATTCGCCGCGGATGGAGCGCCAAATTGAATCCCTTCAATGGGCAGGAGTCTGAAGTTGAGCGATCGTTTCTTGTTTACCTCCGAGTCAGTCACTGAAGGCCATCCCGACAAGATTGCCGACCAGGTTTCCGACGCAATTCTGGACGCATGCCTGGAGCAGGATCCGTACAGCCGCGTCGCCGCTGAAACTCTCACGGCTACCGGGCTTGTGGTCATCGCCGGCGAAATCACCACCAAGGCCTATGTCGATTTTCAGAACCTGGTGCGTGGTGTAGTGGCCTCCATCGGCTACGACAACGCCCTTTACGGCTTCGACTCCAACACCTGCGCCGTCATCTCCAGCATCAACAAGCAGTCCGGCGACATCGCGCAGGGCGTTGACACCGGCGGCGCCGGCGACCAGGGCATGATGTTCGGCTACGCCTCGAACGAGACGCCCGAGCTGATGCCGGCCGCCATCTCGCTGGCCCACAAGCTTTGCCACCAGTTGACCGCGGTCCGCAAGAGCGGCAAACTTCCCTACCTGCGCCCCGACGGCAAGAGCCAGGTCACGGTGGAGTATGACGAGAACGGCAAGCCCTCGCGCATCGACGCTGTGGTCATCTCGAGCCAGCACGCCGAGAGCGTCACCAACGAAGAGCTGCACGCCGACATTCTGAAGTACGTGATCCAGGCGGTGCTTCCCTCCAAGTGGCTCGACGAGCACACCAAATACCACATCAATCCGACGGGCCGCTTCGTTATCGGCGGGCCCATGGGCGATACCGGGCTCACTGGCCGCAAGATCATCGTCGACACCTACGGCGGCGCGGGCCGTCACGGTGGCGGCGCTTTCTCGGGCAAAGATCCGACGAAGGTGGATCGCTCAGCGGCCTACATGGCCCGTCACATCGCCAAGAACATTGTGGCCTCCGGCCTGGCCGAGCGCGCTGAAGTTCAGCTGGCATACGCCATCGGCGTTGCTGAGCCGGTAAGCGTGCGCGTTGAGACCTTCGGGACCGGCAAGGTAAGCGAAGCCAAGCTGACCGAGCTGGTTCGCAAAAACTTCTCGCTGACGCCCAAGGGCATTATCGAGAGCCTGAACCTGCGCCGCCCGATTTATCAAAAGACGGCAGCCTATGGCCACTTCGGCCGCAACGACCCTGACTTCACCTGGGAAGCCACCGACAAAGCAGCAGCCCTGGCCGAACAAGCAGGGCTGAAGGCCGCAGCGGCCAAATAATTCCAGCGCCGCAATTCATTCAGAGCTAAAAAGGGACCCGGCCATCGGGTCCCTTTCTTCGTTGCGCCAGAAAAAAAGACCAGCCTGAAGCTTTCCCTCCCTAAACCCCGCCTGAAATTCTCCCCCCGCAAACCGCGCGCAGTTTCCCCTCCCGGAGGGAGGGATCGAGAATAGCCCAGGGTGCAACCCTGGGTTCAGGCCGCAAAGCGATCAAAGCGTCCCGTAGGGCCGCTCGAGAATCCCAAGCGACGATGCGCTACCATAGGGTCTGCCATGGGCCACACCTATTGTTCATTGCTCTTCCACTGTGTCTTCTCAACCAGAGAGCGTCGCAAATCGATAACGCCGGAGATAGAGCCGCGCTTGTGGGCTTACATCGGAGGGCTCGCGCGGGAACACGGTTTCAAAGCGCTCACTGTAGGCGGGATGGAGGACCACATTCACATTCTTCTTTCACTGCCTTCAACCACACCGATTGCCAACGCCATGCGGGAAATCAAAAGCGGATCGTCTCATTGGATGCGCGAATCCTGCGCACAATCAGGTTTTGAATGGCAAGAAGGTTATGGGGCCTTCTCGATCGGATGGACACAGTTAGAGTCGACGCGAACCTATATCGACAGTCAAAAGGAACACCATTGCAAGCGTGATTTTCAGTCGGAGTTGATTGCGTTCCTGAAGAAGCACGAGATCGATTACGACCCGCGTTATATCTTGGGATGAATTTCGAGCGGCCCTCCGGGACGCGCTCGCGCCCTGTGCAGCGCACCCAGGGTTTCACCCTGGGCTATTCTCGGGCTCTCCCTCCGGGAGGCTTTGGACGATCCTTATCGCAGCCATTGCATAAAGCTGGAGCCGACATTGCTGAAATCAAAGGCATGCAAGCCGAAGTTGCTAGCCAGTTCCCTGCAGACCAGGGTGCCGCGCACACTGTTGCCTTGCGCATCTACTTTGGGCGAATACACGCCGATGCCAATTTGCCGGTTGACTACGCCGCAGATGCCGCCGGAGACTCCGCTCTTGGCGGGAAGGCCCACCTCGAATGCCCAATTGCCCGCGTAATTGTAGAGGCCGCAACTGAACATCACCGCCAGCACGTGCTTGATTAGTTGAAAATCGAAGACGCGTTCACCTGTCACCGGTTGGGTCCCAATGTTGGCCATGGTCGCCCCGATCATCGCCAGATCTTTGCAGTTCACCAGCATGGAGCACTGAGAGAAGTACTGGTGCAGCGTTTCCAGAACTGCACCGTCGATGATTCCGGCGTTCAGCAGCAGATACGCGATCGCCCGATTCCTGTTGCCGGTGGCAGTTTCTGAAGCCAGCACGGCATCGTCGATGCGCAATTGCCGTCCGGCCGCTTTACCCATCTTCTCAACGAAAGCCTCGATTCCGGCTTCCACCGGATCCTGCTTGATGAGCGAAGCGACAGCGATGGCGCCGGCATTCACCATTGGATTGAAAGGGCGCCCTGTCCTTTCGTCCAGTTCAATGGCATTGAACGCGTCTCCGCTCGGCTCAACGCCCACGTGCTTTAACACCTTTTCGATTCCGTGCTGTTCCAGAGCCATTTGGAACGCGAAAGGTTTGCACACCGATTGGATCGTGAATTCCTGTTCCCAGTCTCCCACCGTGAAGACCTCGCCTTCCGCAGTGGCCATGCAGATTCCAAAGTGCTTGGGATTGGCCTTGCCGAGTTCAGGAATATAAGTGGCAAGCTCCCCATCGTCGACATCTTTGTATTTTTCGTAGATCATCTCGATGGTTTGTTGAAATTTGGCTCCGAGCCACGGCCCTGTCTCCTCTCCGGTGGCACTGTTCTCTGCGTCCTCTACCTCTTGGGAATCATGCATTTAGGGAAAACTCCAAAAAGTCTCGCTGATAAAGCCGGACCCGCGCCGCTCGTCAGGTGTTAGTGGATGAGTTTATCCACAATCTCGCTCGCTGACCGCAGTTGAGGTCGCTTGAGTCCTGCTTACCGGTGAAGGATTAATCCAGTGACAGATTCTCTCAATTGAGGCATAAGGAACTCATGAGGTTCTCCGGAGATCGCAATCTAAATCGTGCGGTGCGCTCGGGGTCCAGAACCCCGGGATGCTTCCTGAAGGCATGATTGGATGCTCGCCTGCACGATGGGCCTCAGTGCTTTTTCGCCCGCATGGCGTCAATGACTTAGAATTCTTCGGGGCGCTTCAACTTCCTTTTCGAGGAGCTATTCATGCGTTTTTCTGTACTTGCCGCACTTGTGCTGGGAACTGCCGCAATGGCCGCCGCGCAAAACGCCACATGGAGCTACGAGGGCAGGAACGGTCCGCTGCGCTGGGGCAAACTCGACCCTTCGTATCAGGCCTGCTCGACCGGACACGAGCAATCCCCGATCGACATACGCGGCGCGCACCTGAACAAGGCTCTGCAGCCGATCGAGTTTCACTACATGGCTGGCCCCGTCACGCTTGAGAACAACGGCCACACGATTGTGGCCCACGTTGACCCGGGCAGCTACATCGTAGTCGACGGCGTTCGCTACAACCTCGTCGATTTCGAATTCCGCCATCCAGGCGAGGAGACCGTCAAAGGCAAGTTCGCCGACATGAGCGTCCAGCTTGTGCACAAGAGCGCCGAAGGAAAAATGGCCATTTTGGCCGTGCGTCTGATCGAGAACCAGAACTTTCCCAACGCCACGCTGGCTGCATTGTGGGAGCATTTACCCACAGCCGCCGGTAAATCCGAAAAGATTACCGCGATGATCAACCCCGGCGGCCTTTTGCCCGCCGACCGCGGCTACTGGACCTATATGGGCTCGCTGACCACGCCGCCGTGTACCGAGGGCGTGCACTGGTTCGTCTTCGAGCAACAGGTCACCCTGAGCCGCGACCAGCTACGCGCGTTCGCGAACATCTACAAGGTGAACAGCCGGGAGATTCAGGACCCGCATGGACGGCGGATCGAAGCCAACGAGTAAAACAGGATCAGGGTCGCGTCTTTAGTGTTTCGTCGCCCGCGGAGCCTTGGCAGCAGCAAAGCTCAATTTGGGCGGAATGGCCAAGGTCACCGCGGCTTCCACCGCCTGCCTGCTGCCGCCTTCGACAACTTCATTCTGCCCCAGCACGATCTTGCCTCCAGCAATGGCTGCATCGCCGTTCCAGCCGTAAAAATGCGACAGGATGGACGGGCGGGCCAGTTCCGGTACTGCGCCCCCGGCCATCGCCCCGTGGCGCCACTCGAAGTGCAACGCGCCCTTGGCAGAGCTGGCCAGGTTGTCGCCGGTATAGCCGGAGATCTCGATGGTGCCGTTTGCATCCAGGGCGCCGCCCCTCCAGGTCTCTCCCAGCATCTTGCCCACGGCAACCGGATTCAGCTTTTCGAAACTTCCCGTCAGCGTGTAGTCAGGTTTGTCTCCCACTGCCAGCGCACCCGTTGCATGCATCGTGCCGCCAAGCAGCTTCGCATCGAGACTGGTGATCTCAGCGCCGATTGGCTTGAAGCGCAAATCCGCCGACGCATCCTTGAGTGTCACCGGCCCAAGAACGAGCGAGGCGACCGTCACCGTGCCTTCAAGCTGCGGCCACGCCGGCGCGGAAGAAGGGCGCAGCCTGTTAATAAGATCAGACAGCAGCGTGTCTTTTACGTGGGCTCCCAGAATCGCGGTCTGCACAGTGGCCGCATCAAGATCGCCGAATTGAATTTGAAACTGCGTCATGCATTTCTCAGGCGTGTCGCAGCTCCCTGGAACTCTGAAGCGCGCCGTGCCTTCCAGCGGGCCGTACTTGAACGCCACCGGATCCCACACGCTGTCGCCCAGCCCTCCAACCAGCCCCACATGGAGCGTTGCCGCCGAAATCACCACGTGGTTGGCAAGGTAACCGGCCTTCCAGTTGGCGTCGTGCAGAGTGACGGTTCCGCTCAAAGTGTCCGCGACCGGAATCACCACTGCTTCGGCAACAGGCTTTGCCTTCGTGGCGCGACCTGCCGGCGGTGCCGCTGCTTTAGGCGCAGGCACACTGGACGGCGCGGTATTGACCGCGGTTTCAGGGGCAGAAAGTTCTGTGGCCGGGAGCCACGGGCCGGCGGCGATCAAGTCCACGGCGAACGGGTCCCCGGCCAGATCGTTCAACCCTGCCGCCTGCGCGATGCCGACCGCGCCAGCCAGTTCCCTGCCTCGCGCAATGCTCACCTGGCCGCGCATGCCCACCTCGTAGCCCTTAAGCTGAAGATGCATATTCACCGCCAGGGGCGAAGCGCCACCCATCGGAACAGCAACCGTTCCGACCAGCGCCGGAACATGATCCTGAACAAACGCTGCTGGCTCCAGCACCAGCTTGGGCGCCACGATGGGCCGGCTAAGGCCGCCGCCGCTTAATTGAAAACCCTCGACGGTGAAATTTCCTGAGAGCGGTCCTGCAGCAGGAATCGCCGTCGCGCTAACCTTGGCCGAGCTGGGCCCGGCTGGCCTTGTCGGGCTTCCGCCTCTGGCTTTGGAGACTGTATCCGCCGGCTCGGAGTCATCCGCCTGGCTATTCTCGGCGTGAGGACCTGCTCCCGCGGGGTTTTCGTCGTAACTCACCATTCCACTCGCCGTTCCCGCGGCCTCAAGATCGGGACCGATGCCGCTGCGCACGGTGCGCAAGGCATCCAGGCCCGCAGCCACAGGCACGCGATCCAGCTCTATAGAGAAGCGCGACGGCGCACCTTGGCCAGGCAAATCCCCAGTCAGCCGGATGTGCCCGTTGCCCAGGGGTGAGTCGCAGATCAGGTTTTGAAGGGCGCGCGCGGAATAGTGATAAACAAATCCGCAATTGGCGTCGAAGTCCATGGGAGTAACTGGTGCAAACTCGGCGCGGTGCACATCGCTTGCGCGCAACCTGGTCGTCACCTTCGCTGAAAGGGCAGTCCCTTCCAAATGCACTTCGCCTCGCAGGTCGCCACGCCAGCCCGCATCGGAGCCAGTCGCCAGGCGCGTGAGCTGGCCAAGTTGAGCGTCCCGCCATTCCAGGTCGAGATGGACGGGCATCTGGTGGATATCGGAAGCACGTTCTGCGCTGGCATTCAGCTCCACGACTCCGGTGTCGCCCAGATCCAAATTCACGTCGGTGCGGGCGGGCTGGCCGCGCAGCCTGATCCGCCACACATTGGGACTCTCTTGCCAGAACGAGAGATCGGTGTCAACGATCGAAAACGGCAGCTTCTCAGCACCCTTTTTGAAATTAATGCGCGAGTTGGTGGCCGCGATGTAGGGAAAGGGGCGCGCAGGTCTTTGGTTGGGATTGGACGTGCCGGCTTTGGTTGCCGCAGTTTGGAAAAGCGGCTCAAGATTCCAGCTTCCCTGCGGTGAGCGCACCAGGTTGAGGCTGGCGTCGTCGACGCTGACCTCGCTTATCTCCAGCCGGCCTCGCCACAATGAAAGCAACCGGATCGAAGCCGTTACCGAGCTGGCGTGGAGCAGCGGCTCTGCACCAAATCCAGGATCTTCGTCGACAGTGAGATCGTAGAGGACAAAACCAGGCCGCGGCAGCAAACGCAAGCTCACAGAGGAGAGCCGCACCTGCCGGCCGAGCGACGCCGCCATAAGGCTCGTAATGCGGTTTTTGTAGCGGCTCACACTGACGAACGGCGGCACAATCAGCACCGCAAGGAGGGCAACCAGTACCGCCAGCGCCATCCAAAGCCGCCCGCGCTTCCGTTGCCGCCCTTGCTCGTCTTCCGTCATGGTCTTTTCTATAGTATCCGCTTCAACAGGCGCATCTGCCTTCGAGCCTGTTATGTTCAACGGATTCGATGCAGTGTCCGCTGCCAGCGCGTGTCCGTGAAGAAGTGGAGCAGTACGTGGCCCATCCAGGCGAGATTGCTGCCCAGGCCAGTCTTTTCCAACGCATCCTCTGAGGCCTTGAAAGACCAGTAGTTGAACAGCGGACGCCCCATGATGTTTTCCCTGGGCACGAAGCCCCAGTAGCGCGAGTCGGCGCTGTTGTGCCGGTTGTCCCCCATCATGAAGTAATGGCCCGCCGGAACCACCAGGTCGCCGTGTTCAACGTGATTCGGAAAATCTACCGCCCAGGTCTCCGGAATCATGTTGCCAGGCTCGGAAACCGGAGACATGGAGGGAAACTCATCGTCAAATTCCATATGATTCTCCGGCGTGGTCGGTTGAGCATAGGGCTCATTCTGCGGCACGCCGTTGAGGATGACGATACCGTCCCGCAGGCGAATATGGTCGCCGGGAACGCCGATGAGCCGCTTGACGAGGGTCGTATAGGTGGGCGCGCCGGTTTGAGGGTCGGGGTCCGGCACAGGCTTTTTGAATACGACGACATCGCCACGTTTTGGTTCGCGGTAGTGAACCAGCGGCATCCAATGCCCAGGCGGCGCCAGCGTGATGCGATCAACTACCAGATGGTCGCCGATCAGCAACGTATTCTCCATCGAACCGGAAGGGATGAGATAGTTCTGAGCAATGAACGTGAAGACGAAGAGAAGCACGATGAACATGGAGCAGTAGCCGGCAATCATCTCGAACGGCGTCTCTTCCACTCTCGCTTCAGAGGGACTCGCAACCGGTTCTGCGTCGATTTGTGTATTCAGGGAAGCCTTGTTCACAGCCTGCGTCTTCTTGGTCATAATTCAGTAAACATTGGAGAGTCTGCCTTGAGCAACAGGAAGTTGGGCGGGGTCAGGATACTTGCCATCCTCTCGCCGCTTTGCCCGGGTCATCGCCACTCACCGGATAATGTGGAAAGTCCGGCTCCAGCGCGTGTCGGAGAAAAAGTGCAGGGCCACGTGGCCCATCCACGCCAGGTTGGCGCCGATCCCGGTCTGCTCCAGCTCCTCTTCAGATGATTTGAACGACCAGTAGTTGAACATCGGCCGGCCCACGATATTCTCCCTGGGCACAAAGCCCCAGTAGCGCGAATCGAGGCTGTTGTGCCGGTCGTCGCCCATCATGAAGTACTTGCCCGGCGGAACCACCAGGTCGCCATTCACGATATGATTGGGTGCGTCCACTGCCCACTCTTCGGTCGCGCTTCCATCCTCGGCAGGGGGGATGGTCGGAAACTCGTCGAGAAACACCTTCTCCCCCGGATTCGCGGGGATATCCATTCCGTCTTTCGGCTGGCTTTGCGCCACACCGTTGATGTACACGATGCCGTCGCGCAAGTGGATGTGGTCTCCCGGAACACCGATAAGCCGCTTGACTAGAATCAGGTACTCCGGCTTCCCGTCAACGTCGTCTGGAACGGGCTTGATGAAGACTGTGACATCGCCGCGTCGCGGCTCACGGTAGTGGACCAGCGGCATCCACTTCGCCTCCGGAGACAGCGTGATCCGATCAACCACCAGGTGATCACCGATCAGCAGGGTGTTCTCCATCGACCCTGAAGGAATGACATAGTTCTGCGCCAGAAAAGTGAGAATGAAAAGTCCCACCACCAGCACCGAGCATATGCTGGCGACAGCCTCAAAGGGCGTCTCCTCCGCGGTGACTTCCTGCTGGGAATTCGGTTCGAGTTGCACTTCGTTCGGCGTCTTCGCGGCCTGCGTCTTTTTCTTGGTCATAGTCTCAGTGAACAGAGCACAGTGGGCAGTGGACAACAATCAGAGGCTGGCGGTCGCAGGCTTTTACTGACCACTGGTCACTCCGCACTGTCCTCTGCTTTCACCGCACCACGTGAAAAATGCGCTTCCAGCGCGCAAACCCCGTGAGCATCGATGAAAGTTCCCTGTCGTGTCCGAGTCTATCATCTCCCGCACTGAGCGGAGCCTGCTGCACATCGGTGGTGGAAGGACGTCGCAAGGAGAAGTAGATCACCAGAGGCCGCGCCACAATAGCCTCACGCGGCACAAATCCCCAGTAGCGCGAGTCCTTGCTGTGATTGCGGTTATCGCCGAGCACAAAATACTCGCCCTGTGGAACCACCAGTTTGCCGTTTTCGGTCAGGTTCTCCATCTGCATCCACCAGTCCGGATCGACCTGCGGGTCGGTATAAATCCGGGCCGGAAAATTGTCGCGGAAAGGACTCGGCGGCGCAGGCTCAAACGCCACGTAGGGCTCATCCAGCGCCACTCCGTTCACAATCACGCGTCCGTCTTCAATGCAAAGTCGATCACCCGGAACACCGACGACACGCTTGATCAGCATCGGCGGATTCGGGTGATGAAAGATGACGATGTCGCCGCGCTGAACACTCCGATACGGCAAGATCCAACGCGTGAACTTGCCGGCCGGCGCATAGACCTGCTTGTTGAAGAGCAGAAAGTCGCCAACCAGCAGCGTGTGCTCCATGCTCTCAGAGGGAATGAGGAACGGCTGCAGAACAAATGTAAGAAGGAACAGCGCCACAACCACCGTGCGCAGAAGCGAGGCCAATGCTTCGGGCGCTGTCGGCATGTGCAGTCGCAGGTGCGCGAATCGCGGACTGGATCCGCCCGGCGGCTCAGTGGGAGTGCTTGCCGGAGTCAGCGCGGGAGTGCTCCCTGGAGTACTCATTCGGCCGCTTCTTCCTCCTCAAAACCGCGAATCGCTTTCAGCCCGCCCGCCGTCGCTTCTGTCTCCAGAGAAGCGTCCGGCAGCCGGTCCAACTTTTCGAGCGCACGTCGAGCTGCGTCCTGCTCGGCAATTTTCTTGGTGCTTCCCGTTCCGCGTGCCAACGGCTTGCCCGGTTCCCCTGCCTCTACCTTCAGCCGAACCTCGACAAGAAATTTCTTGCGGTGATCGGGACCGCTCTCGCTCTTTACACGATAGTGCGGAGTTCCCGCCCGGTCTGCCTGGAGCCGCTCCTGAAGCGCCGACTTGAAGTTGCCCAATGCCGCACCGGAGCGCAACTCCTCTGCCAACTGCTCGGCTGCCTCGCCCAATATTCGGCGGCGCGCAAAGCCCCTGACAGGCTCCAGGCCGCCGTCAAGAAACAAGGCGCCGATCACCGCCTCCATGGTATTGGAGAGCACGGTGCTCTTGCGCCTCAGGCCAACCTTTTCTTCCGCGCGGCTCAGGCGCAGATGCTTGCCCAGCCCGATCCCTTCGGCCACTTGTGCCATATGCTGCCGGCTTACCAGCCGTGCCCGAACCCGCGTCAATTCTCCCTCATCCCAATCCGGATGCAGTCCGAAAAGCGACTCCGCGACTACCAGCCCAAGAACCGCGTCACCAAGAAACTCCAGACGTTCGTTGTTGCCTGCGCCGCCTTTAGGATGCGCCTGTTCCCGATCCCGCAGTCCTTGCGCCGCCTTCTCATTGGCCAGCGACCTGTGCGTCAAGGCGCGCACCAGCAGTTCCGGGACTTTGAAAACGTATCCCAGTGCGGATTCCAGTTCGGTTTGAGCAGCTTCCACCTGCGCCTGCTTTCGTGACATTCAATCCATCTTTGCCCACACAAACGCGTCCGGAATCTCCAGACGGAATAGACCTCCATGATCTGATTCAATGCCACCTTCGGGCTCGATGCCCTCTGTGGGCCGGACTATTGCGGCTTGGCCGTCCCGTTCTGCTGGGGAGTTCCCGTTACAGTCTTGCCGGAAGGAACCGGGCCGGGCGAATCTTCATCCGCGTCCTCGTCGCAGGTGTGCCCATTGACAGAGTAGGCATTCTTCACGCCCCGTTCCGCAGCCAGGCGCGTATCCTCGCGACCGTCGCGCACCGTGAGCGCCAGCTTGTACTCCGACATTGCCTCATCGCGCTTGCAGTCCAGATCGAGCATCCGCCCCAGGTAGATGTGCGACCAGGCCAGCAATCGCTGCTCCTTGCTGGTCGCCAGCGTCTTCTGAAAGTCATCGATCGCCTGCTCCGGATGCCCAGTCATCGCGGATGCCCGCGCCAGAATAAACCAGGCCCGCGCGCTGTCTGCCGTGGCTGCTACCGTGTCGCTCTGCCGGGCCAGCACTTGCTGCGCCATGGCGCTGGCGCCCGCAATGTCTCCGCTTGCCAGCTTGCTCTCGGCCAGGTCCATCCCCGCCAGTACTCGCGGCTTGCTGCGGCCAAGCACCTCAAAATCCGCTTCCTTGTCAAACTCAATCTGGCTCGCGCGGTGCTCTTGCTGCTCCACGTCCATCCCGTACACCATTTCGCCGATGTCGTCCTTCAGGCTGGCCGGATCCTTTTCAAACTGGATCATCTGCTGGTAAAAATATTCGGTCAGCACAAACCCCTGCTTCATGTCGTGATCGACCAGGGCCAGTCGCACCGCCTCCTGCTTTTGCTCGTTCAACTGCTGCTCATGCTCGTAGCGCGGCAGTTGCGATCGCTCAAGATTTCCGGGAATCTTGTAGTCGGCAATCCCAGTGTCCATCGTGCGCGCCTCGATCGCCTTGATCAGGCACTCCACCGTCAGCGGAACGGTATCGGACCGATAGCGGTACTCCAGAGGCGCCTCCCTGATCTCCCGTAGTATCGGCTGCGCCCTGTCGATGGCATTTGCCCGCGCATACAAGAGGGGTTCAATCACGTAGTGCAGATAGGTGTGGCGAACATCGCCCATCCGAATCTTGCCGTCGACCGGCGAAACCACCACCACGTAGTCGGTGCCGTAGATGCGCGCATTCACCGTGCCCGGCGACAACATCGGCTCGATCACCACGATGAATCGCCGCCCGTCGTACGTTCCTGCCGGCATCTTGAGATAAAGATTGGTGTTGACGATCATCTTCGACAAAGGATCGTGCACCTGGTTTGCCGCTTCATCGTAGATATGGTGGACCGTGAGCCAGATGCCGTGCAGGTCGACCGCGATTGCAAAATCGTTCAGGTGCGGGACGATCTCAGCAACCTGCGTCGCATCCGGCGGCATCTCCGTCAGATCAGCCGTGGTCTCCATCTGCGGAGGAGGCGTCAGATAGAGTGCCAGAGAAATGTACTGCGCCACGTCCAGTTCCGTGCCTGTCATCCTGTGCTGGGCAATGAAGAGGCAAACCGCGTCGCGCTTGGCTCGCGCATCCTCGCTTGCAGCCAGAGCCTTGTCAATCTCGTCACGCACCTGCTTGCGAATCGGTGCGCTCTCTGGCAGGCCCTCGTCGTAGCCGCACATGTTCAACGCCGCGGCCATCGCGAACACCGGCTCAGCGCTGGTAAGCGAGATCGTCGGTCCCGCCGGATCAACCAGCGATGGCGTTCTCTCCCGCACATACGCCTGCGTGGAAGACGATCCCTGCTCTCCGGATGGATTGCTGCTCGAAGATTGACCGCCGGACGATTGTGCGGAGCCGGAGACGGCCGGCCCTGCAATCAGCAGGCACAAAAAAGCGGCCGAAGCAACATAATTGGTGCGAATTGCCTTTGAAGTCATGAGCAAACCCTGCCTGCAAGTCTAGTTAGACGCGGCGGCAGGGTCAAATAGCTAGCTGTCAGCTCTCAGCCTTCAGCTTTCAACTCATCGAACTAGAGCCAGGAGCGGGGCAGAATCATGGCATCCCCTTGGAACCAAAGGCGAAGGCGCAGACATAGGACGCATATCCAAAGATGTGGGGCCGGCTTCAGTGCAAGATAGGCATGGCCCTCTCAGACCGCACGACGGTACTGAAGGCTGATAGCTGATAGCTGCCTTTACCCTCTGACCGAAACGCCGGAGAAGGAGAGTACCGCCAACCCGCGCACCGGCTGGCCAAAGAAGCGTGCCGGCTCAAAGACGCTGAACAGAAGCAGATTCTCGACTTCTGCACGGGTCGCGTCGTCGCTTGGGCCAGAGACAATGCGATAGTCGTAAACCTCGCCCTCGTTATTGATATAGGCCTCGACCACCACCGGACTGGCAAGATCGCCCACGCCGTCCCCGCCCAAGCCGCTGGAAAGATGAACCAGGCGCGGCGCGGTCGGGTTGCCCAGCGGGACATCTGTATTAGCCTGCGCCACTTCAGGCTGGGTAAACATGGTCACCAGCACGATGACAGTACCAAGCAGCACTACGGCGCTGGCAAACCCCGCCGAGGCCTGAAGCAGAAACGGTCCTACTGTGTTCCGCCAAACAAGGTTCCAGGCGTTGAAGATGCCCTGGCGGCTGCGCGCCCGCTCCTGGCTGATCGCCACGCGAATTCGCAGCAAAAGGTCGTTGGGCTCCGGTACCGGTCCCAGCGCCCCAAGCGAGCGCTGCGCCTGGCGCAGCAACTCCCACTCCCGCGCACACCCCCGGCACCCCTCAAGGTGAGCGGCAACCTGCTGCATCTCTCGGCCGTTCAAACGGCCGTCAAGATACTCTGAAAGGGTTCCCTGCATTTCGCTGCAGCCGTTCATCGTGCCTCCTCTCCAAGGGGCATCTCGAACTTCGTAAAGTCAGCCGGGCTCTTGTCCGGCCCCGGCGCCATAAGCAGAACCTTCAAATAGGCCCGCCCACGCACCAGCCGTGACTTTACCGTGCCCAAACTTACACCCTCGATCTCGGCAACTTCTTCGTAAACAAATCCTTCAATGTCTCGCAAAATCAGCGTGGTGCGGAACGGCTCTGGAACCTTCTTCAGGGCCGCTTCAATCATGGCTCGGTTTTCCTCGTGCACCGCGGCGTCGTACGGCGACTCAGAAGGATCAACCAGACGATCGGTCAACCGCATCGTGTTTCCCGTTTCCCTGTCTGTTAAATCCTCGTCTATCGCCACTTCCTGCTGCTTGTGCCGCATCCACCAGCGCCTCTGGTTTGAGGCTTCGCGCAGCGCAATCCGGTAAATCCAGGTGCGCAGCGACGACTCGCCATGGAAACTCCCCACGCCCCGAAAAACCTTCACAAACACTTCCTGGGTCAGGTCCGCTGCGTCGGCGCGATCATGCACGGTGCGCGCAAGCAAGGAGTAAATGGGTTGGTGGAAGCGCGCAATCAGCCACGCAAATGCTTCCTCCGAGCCCGCCCGAAGTTCTGCTATCAGAGCCGCTTCTTCTGACTGGAGCGTCAGCGCGCTGGCAAGATTGCCCATGGTGAGGTCCGCCTGCAATTCAGTGTCCTCCCACATATACCGCAATTCAGCTACGTTTGGCACCTGCCGTTTGTTCGGGGCTCCGGTTTCGGCCCTTCCGGCAGACAATCTCAGCCTTCTTGCGGCCACTCCAACCGGGGGCTAAATGTTGCCCTCGGAAACCTATGATGCCATGGAGTGCGCGGGGTTCGGGGGACACCACGGCAGTTACCGCGTGTCCCGCGCCCCTATTGTCTTAGACACCGGCACCCCCCTAAAGTGTTCCCGGTCACGCATGTAAAAGCTTAAAGAACAAAAGTTTTCGCTTTCGGGGTACTTCCAGAGCCGATATTTGACTTTCTCGCGGGCCCAGGTGCAAAACCGGCTCTAAACCGTGAACACGATCCGGCGGCCTTTCTCGACCCGGTTCCAGCTCGATTCGACCTCGGCCAGCGGAACTGGCTCGACGGCGATCTTCAGCTTCCCCTCGGCTGCCATTTGAAACAGCCCCGGAATTGCGGCAAGAATCTTGTCCAGCGACGCCGAGCCGAATCCACTGCCCAGCATAGTCAGATCGATGCTGCGCAGCGTCGCCCCAGGAAGCGCGATCGTCTTGCCCGCGCTTTCGCCCACCTCCACAAGCCGAGTCCGCTGCGTTGCGCTGGCTTTGAATCCCGTGGCCAGGGCTTGCAGCAGCAGTTCAGTTGGCCGGCCCCACAGGTAGTCGATCACCACATCAATGCCCGAGGCGGCTTCCCTGGTCAGTGCCTCCAGCACCGCCTCTTCCGGCTCACCGAGAGCAATGATCGCATCCACGTTCGCCGCCGCGATGGCGTCCACATTACGGCCGGCCCCAATCACGCGTTTCGCTCCCAACTGCCGCGCCGCCTGAAGGGCAAGCTGTCCGGCCACCCCCGTTGCGCCCATCACCAATACTGTTTCCCCCGCCACCAGCCCGGCGCGCTCCTTCAAAGACAACCATGCAGACATACCGGGATTGGCGATGGCCGCTGCTTCGGCATCGCTCAGGCCATCGGGGAGCGGAATGCACTTCGACCGCGGAGCCGCGGCGCGCTCGGCCATGGTTCCCCACGGCTTGCGGACAAACCCAAAATAAACGCGGCTGCCGTCCTCCAGCACACCCACACCATCCAGGCCCGCCACGGCAGGCACTTCTCCGCGTGCGGAGTAGTGGGCGCCGCTGGCGATTGCCTTCACAACCGGGTGCAAGCCTACCGCCCGCACCTGGATGAGCGCCTCACCCGCCGCGGGTTCCGGCTCCGGAAACGACTGATACCTGGGCGCCAGGCCCAGAACATTCACCACTGCCGCCTGCATGGTTTTCCCTCCTTAACCTTCAAATTCATGCGCATCGCATTCATACGCATCGCATTGGATTCCACCATCCCGCTCCTCGCTGCCATCAACCGCAAACGATGCCGGTGCGAGAATGATAAAAGCCGGAGGCCTCGTCGCTCATGTTCACTTTCCGCCCTGTAGGGTACGTCCACAGCCCCTTCAAGGAGACGTCCTCAATCCCGCGCGGCCTTGGCGCCAAACATGAAGAGGAAGGCGAGCTTGAAATCCTGCGTGCCTTCGAAACCGGCCTCGCCGACATTGAGGGCTTTTCGCACCTCTACGTCCTGTGGGCCTTCGACCGCGCCGACGGCTATGACCTCATCGCCCATCCGCCCACCGATGAAAAGCGACCTCACGGCGTCTTCTCCACGCGCTCGCCGCGCCGTCCAAACCCGATTGCGCTCACGGTCGTCGAGTTGCTCAGCCGCAACGCGAACTCGCTTCACGTCCGCGGCGTCGACATGCTCGACGGCACGCCGATACTCGATATCAAGCCGTACCTGTCCAGCATTCCGGAAGAGAAACTTCGTCGCGGCTGGCTAGCAGAGGCCGAAGCACGCAAAAAGTAAATTTACGGAATTCCCGCAGTCTCGTGCGGGTGCCCCAGGTCTCGTTTTGAGACCAGGGATCTGGCACACCGCTACGCAATCCCCAGAATCTTGTGCGTCTGCAAACTTAGCCGCCACTGCGGATGCTCCATGCAATAGCCGAGCGCCAGCTTCGTATTCACCGCGCGATCCGGCCCGTCCATCGGCTGCAAAAAGAAATTCCGAAAATCAAGCGAAGCAAGACTCTCAGGATTGATGCCCGTCTGCGGGTAAACGAGCTTCAACTCGTCGCCGCTCTCCTGAACCAGCAGTGCACCGGCCTTGGGACTCACGCACACCCAATCCAGCCCCGCCGGCGCCACAATCGTCCCATTCGTCTCGACAGCAATTTCAAAGCCACGCGCGTGCAGCGCATCAATCAGGCCTTCATCCAGTTGCAAGAGAGGCTCGCCGCCCGTGCAGACCACGAACCGCTTCCCCGGCCCTGATCGCACAGGCCACTTCTCCGCGATCGCCTCGGCCAGCGCCACCGCATTCTCAAACTTTCCGCCGCCCGGCCCGTTCACATCGGCAAAATCCGTGTCGCAGAATCTGCAGATCGCCGTCGCCCGGTCCTGCTCGCGCCCCGACCAAAGATTGCACCCCGCAAAACGGCAAAAGACCGCCGCTCGTCCGGCCTGCGCCCCCTCACCCTGCAGCGTATAGAAAATCTCTTTGACCGCGTAAGTCATAAAAACAGCTTTCAGCTCTCAGCCTTCAGTTTTATGTTCAAGACAAGTAGTGCTTCGCGCGACGAAAATGCATTCCAGAGCGGCATGACAAAGCTGAAAGCTGATGGCTGAAAGCTGACAGCTAGCTTTTCCTATACCTCAGCGGATCCTCGCGCCCGATCTCGCTGAACCCCTTCCGACGCAGCAGACATGAATCGCACTGGCCGCAAGGTTCGCCCGTCGCGGAAGGATCGTAGCAACTGCTGGTGAGCCCGTAGTCCACGCCCAGCTCTATTCCCTTGGCGATGATCTCGGCCTTCGACATCGCAATCAGCGGCGTGTGAATCTTCAGCGCCTGATGGCCTTCCACGCCAGCCTTGGTCGCCAGATTTGCCATCTTTTCAAACGCCTCAATAAATTCCGGCCGGCAATCCGGATAGCCTGAATAGTCCAGCGCATTTACGCCGATAAAGATGTCACTCGACCCCAGAATCTCAGCCCATGCCAGTGCAAATGAAAGAAAAATCGTATTCCGCGCCGGCACATACGTGATGGGAATTCCATGCCCCATCTCCTCCATCGCCCGCCCTTTGGGAACAGCGATGTCGGCCGTCAACGCCGACCCGCCAAAGATGCGCAAATCAATCTGCGCAATCTTGTGCTTTTTTGCACCAAGAGCCACGGCAACCTTTGCGGCAGCTTCAAGCTCCCTGATGTGCCGCTGCCCATAGCTGAACGACAGCGCATAAGGCTCGTAGCCCTGGCTGCGCGCGATGGCCAGCACAGTGGCCGAGTCCAGCCCACCGCTCAACAGAACTACCGCTTTTTTTGGAACACTCACGTCAAGCCCCACCCTTGCCAATGTCCATTGTCGGCGGAAGCGGATTTTTTGCGTCAATCGAGGCCTCGATGCACTGCGCAAGCAATCCCTTGGCTTCGAGAATGAACTCGATCGCATCGCGCCCAGCGCCATAACCGCCGGAATTCGGCGTGACGTAGTGAGCCTCGGCCTTGACCTGCGCGCGCGCGTTGGCCGTGGCCACTGCAAAACCGCACTGGCGCATCACCGGCAGGTCCACCACATCATCGCCCACGTAGGCAATCTCCTCCAGAGTCACGCCTTCCTTTTCCATAATCTCGCGCACCGGCCGCATCTTGAAGGCCTCGCCCTGGTAGACAAACTCCATCTTCAAATCCCGCATCCGCATGGCCACCGTCTCAGAGATGCGCTTGGTAATCACGCCCAGCTTCATCCCGCCCAGGCGCGCCAGCGTCATCCCCGCGCCATCGTGGGCAGAGTAGCCCTTGGCCTCCACCATCTTCGACGTGACCGAGCCATCGGGCATGGCCACCGGCATCGGGTAGATCCAGATCGTGCCGTCCGTCAAAACTCCATCAACGTCAAAGAGAACAATTTTGATCTTGCGGGCGCGGTCTTGCGCGGAGGCTGTCATAGTTCAATTCTACCTACTGCTTTCGACCTCCTTTTGCGCATGGCGAGCCTGCTCAAGAGAAAATAGAAACATGGACCAGAATCCCCCCGCCGCTCCGCCCGTGCTCGAGCCCGAAGACTACTACTTCGAGGGTCCCAACCTGGTCTTCACGGCGGCCTACCATCTTAAGCGTGGCTTCTGCTGCGGCTCGGGATGCAGGCACTGCCCCTATGAAAAGTCTGCAGTCACCCAGAACCCCAAATAGCCAGCGGCGGCTTCGCCCCATACCCTCAATTTTTTGCGTAGCCAAACGCAAACCGCCCGTGATATAACCGCTCTCCTGACAAAGCCGACTGGTGCCGGCGCCTCCAAATTGGCCGGAGGATGGCAGTCCCCCATGTCGCACCAAATCAAATTCGCAAGGAGAACTGTATGCATATCCTTTGGTGGGTCATCGTTGGTCTGATTGCCGGGTGGGCTACCGGAAAAATCATGAAGGGCTCAGGCTTTGGATTCTGGGTCGACATGCTGCTGGGCATCGCTGGCGCAATGGTGGGCGGCTTTATTGCCGGCCATCTTGGCTTTGCCGCTTCCGGTGGAATGATCTACACGCTGGTCATCGCCATTCTCGGCGCAGTCCTGATCGTGTTCCTCTTCCGCCTGATCACTGGTCGAAGATAACGCGGCGCAACCAAGGTGCTTCCGCTGCTCTCTCATCAGGGCAGCGGAACCACCTTCGCCTGGACCTCTTCGCATATAACCCGTTGGGACGGATTATCGCGCCGCGCCGCCGGCCGCTGCTGAAGTTGGAGCCGCAGCGGCAGTCGGCTCCCGCACCAGCACAGCAAAACGCGGAAACGCAAAGCTCCCGCCCGCATCGTCAATCACGTTCAACTGGCACAGGTATGCGCCGGGCTTGAGCGCGGCAAGCGGCACATCCATTTCTACAGCCACCGCGTCGCGCCCCTCCACGTTGATCGACTTGGCCTGCACCAGCGGCGACTGGTATACCTTCGCCGAACCCTGAATCAGTTCCAGGCTACTCAGCAGGTTAATCCCGGGCTTGGCGCCCTTCGGAGCGTTCTCGGCTGCTTTCTCCCGCGCCGGATTGTAGACCTCATATAACAGATACATGTGCTGGTCCTGGCGGAAGACGTGCGCGATGTCGGGCACATACTCCTCGCCGTCGCGCACCAGCGGGTCGATATCCTTGCCTGTCTTCTTGCTCGGGTGGCGCGTTGCAGCGAGCACAATCGAACTCAGCTTCAACGGCATCTTCTTCATATCCGGCAGCGTCACGTTCGCCTCGAACGATCCCATGCGTCCCGTCTGATTCTCACGCACCACAAACTTCAAATCGTACTTGCCCGGCGGCAGGTTGAAGCTCGTTGTGTATTGGATGTTCTTCTGCCGCGCATTCAGCGCAGGATCCAAATTCAGCTTCACCGTCTCGCGCACATGCCCGATTGGCCGCTTCACCTCGTCAATCACTTCGCCAATGATGTCGAGCGTGGCCTTGTCTTTGTCGCCGCCTTTGACAAACGGAATCTGCGAACCCGGCACCAGCAGCGAAACAGGCATGTAATAGCGGTTCTCGTCGAGCCTGAAGTACATCGCGTCCAGATACACCGCCATATCCGTCGCCGGCAGATCGCTGGCCAGCTCGTCGGTAAGCTCCTGCTCGCGATCCTCGTGACCCGAGTGCTTGAAGTCTGCAGGCGCGTAGTAACCCTGCCGGTATTCAATCTTCACACCCGGGATCTTCACCTTGACCGTCAACCTGCGATATTTCCCGTCGCGCGCCGGATTTGTGGAATGAAAACCGATAGCGTAATAGGCCGAAGTGTCCTTCTGTACCTGCGCGAATGCCGGAGCAAAATCGTTCGAGTCGAAGAACGCCTTGCCGCCGGTGTCGCTCGAGAGCGAGGCCATCACTTCCTGGCTGTCAAAGTTGGCATTCATGTTGCTGGTGAGCGCAGAGCCGTTGTAGCCACCGCTTCCGCGCAGACTCCCCGTCGACGCATCGCCCAACGGGCCAATCGCCTGCAGGCCGCGCGTGTCGACACTATAAATCGAAAGGTTGGCGCGCACGGCCGCGTTGATAGCCGCCCGCAGCGATGCCTGGTTTTCAATTCCGTCGCGCGAGATGCCTCCGGAAAAATAGAGAAGCGACTTCTTCTCGTCGATCTTTGCAAGCGACTGCGCTACAGCCCGCAGCGCAAACAGCTCGCGATCGGTGTTGACGTCGTTGTATTCGCTTTCATCCGGCGTGTAGGCGGTGGTGTCTTCCACCTGATTCGTATTCGAGGTGGCGCCCTGCGCAAACCCCTGCCCCTCGGTTCCGTTGTAGACGCCTACTTCATTGATCAGCGCGTTTTTGTCGGCCGTAAAATCCTGATCCACTGTGAGCGTATCGCCCAGCGAAACCAGCGCCACCAGGTCTGCCGGCTGCATCTTGGTTTTCAGAAAAGCCTGCGCCGCCGTGACGCTCCGGTCAAGATCTTCCGGCTGCATCGAGGTCAGGTCGAAGAACATTACGATCAGCCTGTGATTGCGTAACTCTTCAGGCTTGGCCACCACCACGGCCTTTTGGCCATTGCTGCTCAGGCCGGCCGCGAGTCCGCTGACCGTGGTCTCCTTCAGCGGCGTCGCCATATCCACACTCTCAAAGTCGAAGGTGTCAATCTGCTGTTGCTTGCCGTTTTCGAAGATGCTGAAGTCGCTCTGCTTGAGCCCGTGCACCACCTCGCCGGTCTTTGCGTCGCGCACCACCACGTTGGTCAACACGAGATCGGTGTTCACCTTCAGCGTGAAGCCGCCCTGCGGAGTATTCGAAACCTGCGCAGCATCCTGCGCATTCGCCGGCCCCATACCCGGAACGCCGAGCGCCAACGCCGCCATTCCCGCTCCAACCTTCCGCAACCAACTCTTCATTGATTCCCTTCAACGTCTGAAGCTAACTCCGCTAACTAGCGTGCAACGCAGCCAACTCCGCCAACCAGCGCGCAGCGCCGCTGCTTTCAAAACCTGAACCTCGCCGTAAATTGAAACGTCCGCATCTCCCCAGCCGAAGTTACTTGTCCGAACTTAGGCTGATTCACTACCGTGCCTACGCCCGCATACTGCACCGTGTTGAACGCATTGTTCATCATGGCGCGTATCTCCATGCTGCGCGTATCGCCCAACTGCATCGTCTTTGACAGCGACATGTCGTTCGAGACCGTTCCCGGCCCTTCAATCGAGTTGCGCGGCGCATTGCCGAAGAAATCGCAATATCCAGGCGTATTCGTCGGCGCTGAGTAAGCCGCCGGATTGAACCACTGCGTCTGTGATCCGCCCCCGGCAGTTACTGAAACCCCGGTTAGATTCGGCCGCATCACTCCACCCGTGCCGCACGTGGTGCTGGTAACTGACGCCTGATAACTCGGACTTAGCCAGCCTCCGGTTGCGAACTTGAATGTTCCCGAGACTGAGAAGCCTTCCAGTATATGTGAACCCGCGCCCGTAGTTACCCAGTACTTATCCTTGCCGAATGGTAACTCGTAGAGATAACTTCCGCTCACCGAGTGCCGCACGTCGCCGCTTGAATTGCCAAGCTCCCCAAGCACATTCTGCCAACTCTGCACGCCCACACCACCCACGCCGCCCAGCGCGCCGGCGTCGTCTATCGAGTGCGAGTACTGGTAATTGGCTCCCAGCGCAACTCCGCCCGACAACCGCTTGTTCACGCGCACCGTGCCCGCATTGAACTTGGAGAAAGAAGCCGTCTCGTCATAGGTGAAATTAAGCGGATAACATCCCAGCGATCCATTGCACACCGAAGGGTCGGTTCCTGGGCTGCTCGGAATCGCTCGTGGCGCAAGCACCGTGTCCAGCCGATTGCCCCGCGTTCCGTTATAGCCGATATTGACCACGATGCCCCAGGGCAGCGTCTTCTGAATATCGAGATTCCACGCCTGCACATAGGGCAACGGATAATGCGGATCGATCGCAATGTTTCCAAGTATGGCCGGCGCAGGAAATCCATCCCCAAGCGTGAAGCACGTCATTGGCACCGTCCTCGCGCATGCCGATGAAGCACTGTTGCCGCTGGCCTCCTGGTTGGTCTGCTCGTTGGTAAACGGCGGCTGATGCGCCATCTCGTTGGCAAAGCTCGCGTACTCGCCGACCGTGTAATTCATGCCATAGCCCGCGCGCACCACGGTCTGCTTGAGTTTCGGTAAGCGCCAGGCCAGCCCCAAGCTCGGCCGGAATGCTTTGCGCCATGCATCGACCAGCGACCCCGGATAACCTGAAGTTCCGGCCGTCACTTCTGTCACGTTCGTGAACCCGCCCGCCGGATTAGTTGCCACGTAAGCAAGATGGCCGTACTTCTCGCTGTAGGGCGCGTAAAACTCGTAGCGCACGCCGTAATTGAGCGTCAGCGATTGCGTCATGCGCCAATCGTCCATCGCATACGCGTCGATCACGTTGTCGCGCAGATAACTCTTCTGCAAAGACGAGTTGAATGTTGACGATTGCGGCAAGCCAAGCAAAAAATCCGCCATAGACGAGCCGGTCGCCGAATCCTGCGCGGCGTCTTCGGTAAACAATCCGGTGAACGTAAAGTTTCCCGTCGCATTGGAGCCAGCCAGAAAATCGCGATGCACGCGCCGGTAGTCGCCTCCGAAACGCAAATTGTGTTTGCCGTGAATCCAGCTCAACACCTCTGTGGCAGAGATCGTCTGCGAAATCGAAAAGTTCGGCTGCGTCTCGCTCAATCCGTTCAGTTGGTTTAGATTGATGCCCGGCAACCCGAAGTTGAGCGGAACGTCGTTCGGCAAAGCAATGCCGGCAGCATGCGCAACATCGTTGGCCGTGTTGGTAAAGAAGTTGGTCGTGTCGCTGCTGCTGCGGTTCCAACTTACATTTGAAATGCTGGTCACCTTGTGATAGCCAACGGTATAGCCCGCCTGCACAGAGTTCGAATCTGATGCGCTTTTGCCCCCCAGTTGCGGAACAAAGTTCACAGCATCGGAGGCCGAGTGGCTCCAGTTGTAGTTGAAGTTGATGCTCTGCCGCAGCCCTTGATTCTGCCCTTGTGATCTGCGTCCGCCGCCCATGCCGCCACGCCCGCCGCCAAGCATCGTCGCGTTCTTCCCCAGCGCACGCATGTAGCGCACGCCAACTTGCGTGCTGTTCGATTGCGCGGTTGTCAGCAAATGGTAGTTGTAGTTGTTCAACCCCGTATTGCTGGTCAGGTTCGGCTGCGGAAAGTAGTTCAGCAGCGCTGTTGCCTGCGATGCAATCTGCCCCGGTGGAATCACATTCGGCGTGCCGTTCCAGTTGAACTGCTGTTGCGTCACAGGATTGTAAATCGCCGGCAAGCCAGCCGCGCTGAAGTCCCCGCTCCGCTCCGCAAGCGTCGGCACCGTCTCGTAAAACTCTTCGGGATTGGAACTGCGCGAGCCGGAGAGCGTGAGAAAAACAGTGTCCTTGCCGCTGGGCTTGGTCAGATGCGGCAGGTAGGGCGCGCTCATCAGCGTAAGCCCAAAGCGATTTGTCCCCGAAGCAGGCTGAACCTCCGGCTGGCCGAGCAACGAAAAAGGTTCCGCATTCAGCGCCGAGTTCGAGCCAATCCAGAAAATAGCCCCGTGCGGCTGCCCGGGGTTAAAGCCACGGAAGTTACCGCGTCCTCCGCCACCCCGCCCGCCGAAACCACCGCCGCCGAATCCGCCTCCGCCGCCAAATCCTCTTCCCCCGCCTCCGCCAAAAAGGCCGCCCGCACCCGGCAATCCCTGGCCTGGATTCGCTGCCTGGTACGCTGCGAGCGCGTCGCGAATCTGATCGATGTTTACGCCGGCCAGCGGGCTCACCTGTCCGGACTGCCCGCTGATCGCGACAGAATCCCCACCGAAGTCAGAATTGCTGGCCACCGATGGAAGCGCCGCACCACTCGCGCCGGCCGTTCCACCACTCGTGTCCGTATCGGCACTCAGCGCGCTGGTCAGGCTCAAACTTCCCGCGCCGTTGCCCGTCAATTGCTGGATGATCGCGCTGGCCGCTTGCAGACCGGCCGACTGGCTTGCCTGCTGCTCCTGCTGAGCCGCCCGCGAAGCCAGCATCAAGTCAAAGTTCAATGTCTGGTCGTGGCTCGTTGCATTCAACAGCGCTTCTTGCGCCCCAACCGCGAACGCCGCAAAATCGGTGCGCACCACATAGCGTCCATTTTGCGGAAGGGTCATGGACCAGGCGCCGGTAATATCGGTTGTCGTCGAATATTTCTTTCCAGTAAGCGTGTTCTGGGCGGTGATGGTGACGCCGGGCAGCGGGATATTGCCGCTCCTGACGGTGCCATGCAGCTTGCCGCCCAAGACCGGTGTTGCCGTCGCGGGCTTAGGCTCCGTGACCTGAGGCGCGGTAGCTTGAGCCGGTGCAGGCGCGGGAGTCTGCGCCGCAGCAAGAGCGCCTCCCGCAACGCCGTCAGCGGCTAAAACTGCGACCACTCCCGCCAGCACCAGCGTTGCTCGCCGCATCCATACTCCCCAGACCATTCGTACTCGTACTCAGTCTGACGGCCTACCCTCTTCTAAGGTTTACCGCCGCTTCAGCCCAATTCATCCCGCAACAACAACCGGAGGAGGGACTGGTTTCCCTTGGGACAAGTTTGCAAAAGCGAAACGCTCCTTTGGCCGGAATCCTGTCCCCCAAATACATGACCTTAGTACCCACGTTGGTAACATTAGCACTTGCCTTTTTTGGGGTTACGTGTTAACTCTTGTGACAATAGTCTTTTGGTTGCTACCACAAGAGTAAACTCCGGCAGCAACGGACAGGAATGATTCCCCACATGAAAATCGGAACCACGATTCGCGCTTACCGCCTGCAGAAGGGCCTTTCCCAGGGCGACATCGAGAAGAAAACCGGCCTGCTTCGCTGCTATCTTTCGCGCGTGGAGAACGGCCACACCGTGCCTTCGCTCGATACGCTCTCGAAGATCGCCCAGTCGCTCGATCTGCCCATCGCGCAGTTTTTTGCCGATGACTCGCTCGGCCGCCAGTTCAATACGCAGAAGCTTACCGACGAAGAGTTGCGCTTCCTCACGCAGATTCGCCGCTATTCTTCCAATTTGAACGAGAGCGATCGCAAGCTGCTGCTGGCAATGGTCAAGAAGTTCGCCGCTACGGCTGTTCGCTAGGGCCTGCCGCAAGGAATGCTCTAGCCCAGGCCCAGCGGCGGCAACTGCGCCAGGTAGAAGCCGAACAGCACCAGTATCCCCACAATCATGAGCACCGCGATGCGCAGCCGTCGTTCGAACACGGGACGCGGCGAGCCGATGCGCGGAACCATGGGCACCGCGAAAAGCAGGCCACTGGCGAAACCGCCGACGTGCGCCATGTTGTCGATATTCAGTCCGGAATGAAGAAACATGTTGCCCCCGCTGATGGAGAGGCCCAGAACCAGGTTCAGCACGGCAAAGTAGATCACAGATCTGCGCAGCTTTTTCAGCTCGATCGGTGGTACCGGCAGTCGATTCGACTTCAACAGAACAATCAGCGCTCCGGCGATGCCAAACACAGCACCGGAAGCGCCGGCGCCTGCGGGAAACACCGGCCCGCCCGGCGCGTTGTGGTAGAGAACCCAATTCACCAGCGTCGACAGCAGGTTGCCCGCCGCGCCGGTAAGAATGTAGACCGCAATCACGCCCGAGGAACCCATCAGCGGCTCGGCCAGCAGCGCCAGGTTCCAAAGGCACCACATGTTGGTGGCCAGGTGCAGAATACCTACATGCACAAACATGGCGGTCACAATCCGCCACCATTCCCCGCCTAGCAGCACGTTGCCCGCGTTATCGGCGCCCCAATGCATCACTTGATCCACGGTAGGGCTCCAGATGCTCACTCCATTGAGCAGCATCGCCACAAACACCGCGCAGTTGATTCCCACCAGAAAATAAGTCGCGGGCGCACTCGCCCAGCCCGGCCGTCGCTGCCGAACCGGCGGGGGCGCATAGCCGGTCTCAGGAGGTAGAATCTCCGGCGCCGATCCTGAATTCCCGCCAAACCGCCCTTGTTCGCGGGGTGGAAGTACTGGGGGATAGCTTCCCATACCCTAACTCTAATGCATTTGCCATAAGGATCGCGGGGGGAATTGATCCCGCTTTGGCGGTAGAAGAAGCCGCCTTCCCCGAGGCAATCGATGCCCCCACGTTGTAATCTGAAGTTTGGTTCCCATCTATCGGGCCCGACCCAAATTTGCCCAACCCCATCCGCATTATCATTTTTCCGGAGGATCGCAACCGTGAGCCCAGTTTCGAGCGATGTAAAACAGATTCGGCGTGCCCTGCTGAGTGTCACCGACAAAACCGGTCTGGTTGAGTTTGCGCGCTCCCTGGTGGGCTATGGCGTTGAGCTGGTCTCCACCGGCGGCACCGCGCGCGCACTACGAGATGCCGGCCTGGGCGTTCAGGACATCAGCGAGTTGACGGGCTTTCCAGAGATGCTCGATGGCCGCGTCAAAACCCTTCATCCCAAGGTTCACGGCGGGTTGCTTTACATCCGCGGCAACCAGGAGCACGAGGCCGCTGTCGCCACCCACGGCATCGCGCCCATCGACATGGTGGTCGTCAACCTCTACGCCTTCGAGAAAACTGCCGCTCAGCCCGGCGTCGCCTTTGGCCATCTGATAGAAAACATCGACATCGGTGGCCCGTCCATGGTCCGCTCCGCAGCCAAAAACTTTGAAGACGTCGCCATCGTCACGCGCGTGGCCGATTATCCCGCTCTGATTGAAGAACTGAACGCGAACCACGGCAGCCTCAGCCGTTCAACGCGCTGGCGGCTTGCAAAGCAGGCCTTTGCGCTCACCGCAGCCTACGACAGCGCCATAGCCAACACCCTGGACAAGATCGCCGAAGCCCCGGCACCCGAGGCCGCGGCGGAGCCCGACACCAGTAGCCTCCCATCGACTATTCGCATCAACATGCCCCTCGCCCAAGCGCTCCGTTACGGCGAAAACCCCCATCAGCGCGCCGCTCTCTACGCAGACGGCTCCGGCCTCGGCGTCGCCGGCGCAACCCAGTTCCAGGGCAAGGAACTCAGCTTCAACAACCTGGTCGATCTCGATGCCTGCTGGGAATTGGTGCAGGAGTTTTCCGAGCCAGCCGTTATTATCGTCAAGCACACCAACCCCTGCGGCGCGGCTGTCGGCGCAACCGTTCTTGAGGCCTACCAGAAGGCTCTGGCCTGCGACCCGGTCTCCGCCTTCGGCTCCGTCATCGGCATCAACCGCGAGGTCGACGCCGCGGCCGCCGAAGAGATCGCCAAGCTCTTTGTCGAAGCCATCGCCGCCCCCGGCTTTACCGCCGAAGCCCGCGAGCGTTTCGCAGCCAAAAAGAACCTGCGCCTGGTTCAGGTCCACTCCGCGCCCACCCGCCCCATCCTCAAGCAGGTGTCAGGAGGTCTGCTGATGCAGGACGCCGACAGCGCCAGCGTTGCCGAGTCGGAACTCGACGTCAAAACCTGGCGTCCGCCCACGGCCGACGAACTGCGCAGCTTGCTCTTCGCCTGGCGCGTCTGCAAACACGTCAAATCCAACGCCATCGTCTACGCAAAGAATGGCCAGACCATCGGCATCGGCGCAGGCCAAATGAGCCGCGTGGACGCCGCCCGCTTCGGCGCTATGAAGGCTGTGCTCCCATTGCAGGGTTGCGTCGCCGCCTCTGACGCCTTCTTCCCCTTCCCCGATGGACTTGAAGCCGTAGCCCAGGCCGGCGCAACAGCCGTCATCCAGCCCGGCGGCTCCGTCAACGACGACAAAGTCATTGCCGCCGCCGACAAGCTCGGACTCGCCATGGTCTTCACCGGCATCCGCCATTTCCGGCATTGAGACGGGGTTCGGCGTCGAGGTAAGAAATATTCCGGCTGGAACTTGATTTTGTCCGCGAAAATCACTTTTACTCGACTAGATATCCCCCCGGGCGCCTCGGCGGCCGGGCGCGAAGCCGCTCTTTACGGGCGGCTTCTGCATTTTCTAGAAAGCTAAGCTAATTTGACCACGAATATCTACATAGGCGGATTCAACCTGTACTACGGAGCCCTTCGAAACACTCCCTATCGCTGGCTTAATCCAGAAAGGCTCTGCCAGTTTCTCTTGCCGAAATACACCATTGGCGAGATCAAGTACTTCACTGCATTGGTCTCGGCACGGCCAAGTGACCCTGGCCAGCCTTTAAGACAGCAACTTTATTTGCGTGCATAGGCAACGCTCTCCAGCGTCTCAATTCACCTTGGCCACTTCCTCACTCACGAGGTCAAGATGGCGCTCGTTGTGGCTCCAGGACAACCACAAAAATACCCAAGAGTCATCAAGACGGAAGAGAAAGGGTCAGATGTGAACCTGGCCACTCATTTGCTCCATGACGCTCATAAGGGAAGGTTCGAAATCGCGGTCGTCATCTCGAACGACTCGGACCTTTTGGAGCCTATAAAAATTGTGAGACAGGAGCTTCACAAAAAGGTGGGGATTCTCAATCCGCATCCGAACCCAAGCCGCGCGCTGCTTCCGCATATCGACTTTATCAAGCAGATTCGCCCTGGCGTCCTCAACGCGGCCCAATTCTCGCCGACATTGACCGATGCGCGCGGCAGATTTACCAAACCTGCATCATGGTAGCTTCAACCCCTGCCAAGGACCTGGCACCTATCGTCTGTCCCATTGGTGTCTAACCTCCGTAACCGGCATAGCGCAATTTCCTTGGGATTCCCGCACGTTTGCGACTATTCACAGGTAAAATCGTCTTTATAGTAGGCAGAGTTGCTCTAACCGGCTGCCTGTGCTGCCTTTTGGCCTCCTCGGATCGGTCTTCTCCCCGTCCAATTGGGTCAGAATGCAGCGGAATCCCCTGGATGATGAATTTGAAAACTCGCCCGTTTCTCTCCTCGTTTAAGTTCGCCGCAGCTTCTCTCGTCCTGCTGCCTCTGCTCCCGGCCTGCGCCCAGAATGTTCCAGCCGGTGCCGCACCCGCGAAATCCGCCGCCGCCACACCCACCGCGCAAGTTGCCGACCGCTCTCAGGCTTATTTTCACGTGGCCATGGCCAGCATCTACGAGGACGACGCCACCTCTGACGGGCAGCCAGAGTTCATCAACCGCGCTGTCGAAGAGTACAAGCTGGCCCTCAACGCCGATCCTGGTTCGCCGGAGATCAATGACGGGCTCGCCGACCTCTACTTCCGCGTCGGCCGAGTCAAAGAGGCCGAAGCAACCGCACGCGGCCTGCTCAAAACCTCGCCCAACGACGTCGATGCCCACAAGCTGCTCGGTCGCATTTATCTGCGCCAGCTCGGCGAAGGCGAAAACGCCGGCGCCTCTGCCTCCGCGACGAACACAGTTCTCGATCAGGCCATCGCCGAGTTTGAAAAAATCGTCGCGCTCACGCCAAAAAGCGTTGAAGACCGCATGGTTCTCGGGCAGCTCTATACCGTCAAGCACGATTCAAAGCGAGCGGAAGAACAGTTCACAACCGCCCGCGCCATCGAACCCGATTCAGAAGAAGTGATCTTGAACCTGGCGCGGCTCTACGCCGAAAGTGGCGATCTGCAGCACGCTGCCAAGGTCATTGAAGACGTACCCATCAATGACCGTACAGCCAAGATGGAAGTTGCCCTGGGCGCGGCCTACGACCAGTTGAAGCAGCCCAAGGACGCCATCGCAGCCTATCAGCGCGCTGCCGATATGGAGCCCGGCGACCCGCGCACCATGGATTCACTGGGCCAGGCCCTGCTCAACAACAACCAGCTCGATGAGGCGCTCGCGCAATTCAAGCAGTTAGCCGCGGCCGACCCCGATAACGCCGAACCCCTGGTGCATATCGCCGAGATTCAGCGCCGCCAAAGCAAGTTTGAAGATGCGCTGGCCACCATCAAGAAGGCGCGCAAACTCGACCCCACCAGCCTTGAAGCCGGCTACAACGAAGGTCTGCTGCTCGACGTCCTGGGCCGCTTCGACGAGGCCGCTCAAACCTACTCCGCCATGGTCGACCTCACTTCCCACGCTAACGGCGCCTATACTACCGAGGAAAAGAATAATCGCGGCATCTTCCTCGAACGCCTCGGCTCCGTCTTGCAGGAGCAAAACAAGACCGATCAGGCGATCGCCGCCTACCAGAAGATGATTGACATGGGGGGCGACACGGCCATGCGCGGCTACCAGGGCCAGGTAGACGCCTATCGCAATGCCCATCAGTTCGACAAGGCAATCGAGGTCTCTCGCAAGGCGGTTGCGGCCGACCCCAAGAATCGCGATTTGAAACTCATGCTTGCCGGCGAGCTGACCGACCAGGACAAGGCCGACGAAGGCATCGCCCTGGCCAAGAGCCTGCTCAACAGCTCCGCCGACGATCGCGGCGTCTGGATTGCGATTGGGCAGATGGATGTCCGCCTCCGGCGCTGGAAAGATGCCGAGGACGCCTTCAACAAGGCCGAGCCGCTTACCACCAAAAAAGAAGACAAGATCTACCTGCTCTTCCTGCGCGGCGAACTGGCCGAGCGCCAAAAACACTTTGACCCCGCCGAGCAGTTGTTCAAGCAGGTCCTCGATCTTGATCCCTCGAACTCCATGACCCTGAATTATCTCGGCTACATGCTGGCCGACAAAGGGATCCGGCTGCCCGAGGCGCTCAAGATGATTCGCAAGGCCGTCGATCTCGATCCCGGCAACGGCGCTTATCTCGATTCGCTGGGCTGGGTTTACTTCAAGATGGGGCAGTACGAGCTGGCCGAAGACAATCTTCGCCAGGCCATTCAGCGCGATCAGACCGATCCCACCGTCCACGAGCACATGGGCGACCTCTACGAGAAGACCGGCCGCATCCGCCAGGCTGCCGCGCAGTGGGAGCTCTCGCTCGCCGAGTACGCAAAGTCCGCCCCCGCCGACATAGAGCCCGGCGACGTTGCCAAGGTTCAAAAGAAGCTCGACACCGCCCGCGTCAAGCTCGCCAAACAAGACAGCAGCCTGGCGCCGGCAAAACCGGAGTAGCCCTGCACTCAACTCGGTTGGAGCCGCAGCAGAGTTCCTGAGAAGCCTCGATAAGTGTCAGGGCACGACTTCAGTCGTGCCGAAAACGCAAAGAAAGGGACCTGGGCTTTAGCGCTTCAGACACGCTATCGAGCTCCTCGTCCAACCTCATCCCTACCTAAGCAGCAAAACGGCGGCCATCCCATTCGATGGCCGCCGTTCTGTTTTATCTCGACAACATATCCGCAGCCGGGCTACTTCCCCGCCGAAGCCGCAATGTAAACATCCACATTGCTCTTGTCCACCAGCGATGTGCCCGTGTCCACAAACGCTGGGTACGGAGAGAAGGGATCGGTGGCGAAATCCTTGTTCGGCACGGCCGCATCGTGGAAGATCTGGTCCAGTGCCTTCAGGCCGACGTACCCCATCGTGTAGGGCTTCTGCACCACAGTCGCGTCAATGGCGCCCGCCTTGATCGCGGCCAGTGTATCCGGACTCACATCCCAGGCGATGACCACCCGGTTCGAGCCGGTCACGCGCGCCACGGCATCCGATACAGGCTTGCCCGATGCCGAATCAAGACAGACGAATGCATTGATCTCTTTGGCCCCAGTCAGGGCCATATACTGCTGTGTCTTGTCGAACGCGGTCTTGGGGTCGGCCTTGATATCCACCACGTCCACTATTTTCAAATCCGGATGGCTCGAGAAAACATCCTTGATTCCCTTCAGCCTGTCTTCCGTGTTCGGCTGTCCCGCAAAAGTGAACACAACAACATTCCCTTTGCCGCCCAGCTTCTCGACAACCCGCTGGCCGCCCAAACGTCCCGCCTCCAGATTGTTGGTTCCGATGAAATAAAGCCTGCGGCTATCGGCCGCATCCGAGTCCACCGTAATCACGGGAATTCCCGCGCTCACCGCCGCATCGATTCCCGGCTTCAGCACCGCAGCGTCCGATACTGAGATCAGGATGCCGCCCGCCTTGGCCGCGACCGCATTGTTCAGCTCTGTAAGTTCGGCTTGCGGATCGTGCCCGTCCGGCCCCACCACCCTGGCCGTAACCTTGTACTCCGCGCCCGCCTGCTTGAATCCTGCGGCCGCCGACTGCCAATAAGGAAGCGCCTGGTTGGCCGAAATAAGATAAAAAACTTCTTTGGTGGAGTGCCTTCCTTCGCACCCCGACGTGAACGCCAATCCTAACCCGACCAACGGGATCAATGCCACTTTAATCGCTTTCATCTTTACCTCCATCCTGAATTTTCTTGAAATATCTGCGCGGCAGTGGCCGCAATTCGCCTAAGTGCCAGCCTTCCAAAAAAATCCGGCTGGATCGTACTCCCGCTCAGTGAGCGTCGTCCAACTCATAATGGGCGAAAGAGGTTTATAGCACTCCACCATTTGCGCCTTGCGTGATTCAGGGCACAGAGCCTGCACCACCGTCCCCCTCTGCGGTATAACCTGACCTAAGCACCATGGCGCTGCCCATTATGGAACCAATTCCGCACTCCTCCATCACGCTTCCTCCTGGCTTGGCCGTCCGCGGCGACGACGGCAACGATCTCACTCGCCGCATCCACGCCGAGCCCGCGCACCCCTACCGCACTCCTTTCGCCCGCGACGCTGCCCGCATTCTCCACACCCGCGCCTTCCGCCGCCTCGCCGGCAAGACCCAGGTCTTCACCCGCCTGCCCGGCGATCCGCCCGGCGACCACTTGCGAAGCCGCCTCACGCACACGCTTGAAGTCACGCAAATCTCCCGCACCGCCGCACGCGCTCTCGGCCTCAATGCCGAACTCGCCGAGGCTCTCGCCCTGGTGCACGACATCGGGCACCCGCCCTTTGGCCACGCCGGAGAAAAAGCCCTCGATGCCGCTCTTCAGTCGCACGGCCTCAGCTTCGACCACAACCTTCACGCGCTGCGCATCGTCACCTGGTTTGAGGAGCGCTACCCGGCCTTTCGCGGCCTCAACCTGACCCTTGCCGTACGCGAGGGCATCGTCAAGCACTCGCGCGATTACTCGGCCGCGGCTCATCCTGAACTCGCCGAATATTTTCTCGACCAGTTCCCGCCGCTTGAAGCGCAACTCATCGACCTGGCCGACGAAATCGCCTACCTCACCGCCGATCTCGACGACGGCCTCGACTCCGGCATCCTCTCGCTTGAAGAAGTGCGTCAAGCCGTGCCCCTGTTCCGCGGTTTCCACGATGCCGCGCTCGAATCCTATCCCAGCGCCGCGCCCCGGCTCGCCACGTACGAAGCACTCCGCCGTCTTCTCAATGCGATGGTCACCGATCTGATGAATGAAATCCGAGCCCGCGTCGCCGCCCTCGGCGCTACAGCGCTGGCCGATGTGCGCATGGCGCCAACAAGACTCGCCGCGCTCTCCCCGGAGATGGAATCCGTCCGCGCCGCCTCAAAAAAATTCCTCTACGCCAACCTCTACAACTCGCCAGGAATCGAGGTACTTCACGAGCACGCCGAGCAGGTTGTCAAGGAACTCTTCGCCTTCCTGATGGCCGACCCCAGCCTGCTCCCCGCCGACCACCAAGCGCAGATCCCGACCGAGGGCCTGGCACGCACCGTGGCCGATTACATCGCCGGCATGACGGATGCCTTTATTGAACAACTCTGGTCGCGCTGCGGCGGACATTGAACCAACCCGCTCTCTCTGCGGATAGGTGCAAATGCAAAGCACGAGACGATGCAAGGAAATAGGAATCGTGAAAAGGAGAAAACTGAAACCGATGCGCCGGCTCCTGTCACTGTGCGTGCTTCTTCTAGTTAGCTCCTCATTGACTCCAGCCCAGGTGCGCGTCTGGCAAGGTACCCTCCGCCTCCCCGCATCCGACGAAGGCCCTCCCGATCCCAATCCCCCTTTCGACCTGTTCCTGCGCAAGAATTTCAGCTACCCCTACACCATCCGCGAAGGCGTGCGCAACACCGAGTCGATGCACGACTGGCGCGCCATCTATCTCGAGAATGAATTCCTCAAGTGCTCCGTCCTGCCCGATCTCGGCGGCCACCTCTACACCTGCATCGACAAGATCAACGGCAAGCCCATGTTCTACGCCAACCCTTCCATCAAAAAAGCGCTTATCGGCTATCGCGGCGCATGGTCGGCCTTCGGCATTGAATTCGATTTCCCCATCTCGCACAACTGGGTCACGCTCTCCCCCGTCGACTTTGCTTACGCCTCTCATCCCGACGGCAGCGCTTCGGTCACAGTCGGCACGCGCGACCGCGTCTACGGCATGGAGTGGACCGTCGAACTCGTTCTCCATCCCGGCAGCACGGTGCTCGAAGAGCGAGTCACTCTTTCAAACCCCAGCGATCTCCGCCACCGCTTCTACTGGTGGAACAATGCCGGCGTCCAGGTCTGGAACGACTCCCGCATCCTCTATCCCATGCAGTTCACCGCCGGCCACGGCTTCGAAGATATCGACACCTGGCCCATCGATTCCTCCGGCAAAGACATGAGCCTCATCGCCAATCAAACCGACGGCGAGGTCTCGCGCTTCATCTACGGCAGCCGCGAGCCCTTCATGGGCATCTACAATCCCCACACCGATGCCGGGGTCGTTCACTACGCAAACTACGCCGACCTGCCCGCGAAAAAGATCTGGTCCTGGGGTGTCGATCCTGAAGGCCTGGAATGGCGCAAGACTCTCTCCGACAACGACTCCGCCTACGTCGAGGTGCAGGCGGGCCTGTTTCGGAATCAGGAGACCTTCGCGTTTCTTGAACCCGGCAAGACCATCCACTTCTCCGAGTTCTGGATGCCGGTCCGCTCGATCGGAACCATTACCTATGCAAACCTGCACGGCGTCCTTGCCTTCATCCGCACCGCGCAGGCCGATGGCAAAACTACGCTCCACATCGGCTTCAACGCCAACCATTCAATCCCCGGCGCGCAAATCCTTGTCGACAACGGCGCCAAGACCATCTTCAGCGAGAGCGCTTCGCTCGACCCTTCACATGCATACACACACCAGATCGAGAATCTCTCTCCGGATGTGAAATACACTTTTGTGCTCAAGAACTCAACGGGCGAAACCCTGCTCCAACACACCGAGGGCAAGTACGACTGGACGCCGCGCGACCAGGTTCATCCTGGGCCGCAACCCGCCGTTCAAATTCCTCCGCAAGACAAACGGACCGAGAATGACTTTCTGAGCCACGGCCGCGATCTGGAGTTGAATGGCAACCCCATCGCCGCGCGGCAAACTTATAGCGCCGGCCTGGCCAAGTTCCCTTCGAGCGCCGCGTTGCTCAAGGCCTTGGGCCGCGTTGACGTTGGGCTCTTTCGTTACCAGGAAGCCGCCAATCTGCTGGGCCAGGCGGAAGCGCACGCCACCTGGGACCCGGAGATTCGTTACTACCATGGGATCGCTGAGGCTGCTCTCGGCAGCACGAGCGTTGCCCGCGAAGAGTTCGAAGCGGCACAGAGCGCTCCGGCCTTTCGCGTTGCGGCCGGTCTCCTGCTCGCAGAACTTCAGGCGCGCAGTCAAGACGCAGCAGGCGCGCTGGCGACGCTGCAGGAGTCTTGTCCCGCGGCTCCGAGCAACTTGCGCTGTCTTGAAGAATCAGTGGCGCTCGAGCGCCTGGCGGGAAATCCGGATCACGCTCGTCAACTTGCCCGCGAAGCGCTCCTTACCTATCCCACAAGTTCCTTCCTGCGTAATGAACTTCGCGCTCCCGGCTCCGCAGACGCAGAACTCGACCGTCATCTTGCCGCCGACACCAGCCGTATTCTGAATCTCGCCATCGAATATATGCGCCTCGGCATGTACGCCGACGCCCTTGATGTACTCTCCCGCAACTACCCAAAAACGGCGCCGGACGAGAGTGAGCCCGCTGCCGTCTTGCCCGCCAACGATCCGCTGCTCGCCTACTATCGCGGCTTTTGCCGGCAGGAATTGGGCCAGCCTGGCGAGCCCGATTTTGACGCCGCGTCCGGTAAGACGCTGTCCTACGTCTTCCCCAACCAGCCAGAAACCATTCCCGTCCTCCAGGCCGCCCTCGCCGCAAACCCCTCCGACGCCTCGGCCCATTTCCTGCTCGGCATGTTGTGGTTTTCCCGCGGCCTGGTCGATCCGGCCATCGAAGAATGGCAGCGCGCCGAATCGCTCAACCCGCGGATTCCGACCCTCGACGCCAGCCTGGGACGCGCTCTGCTCGACGTAAAGAAAAAACCTGAAGAAGCCGTTGCCGTATTTCAACGCGGCCTCGAAAACGACCCCGCCAATCCAGCCATTTATCTCGGTCTCGATCAGGCTATGAGGAAGCTCGGCCAACCCGCATCCCTGCGCGCAGCGATGCTCAAACGATTCCCCGATCAGGCGAACATGACCACCGCACTCGTGCGCGCTCTTGTCGACGATCTGCGCGAAGACCGCCGCGACGCGGAAGCAGACGCCTTGCTGGCCCAACACTTTCTCCCGCGCAAAGAAGGCGAAGAACCGCTCCAGCCTTCAGGCCAGTCGAAGTAGCTGCTGTCAGACCCTGTAAGACAGCGTCTTACTGAATCGTCTCCCGCGTGAATCAATCGCCCCGCGTTGTTAGGCTGCCTTCGCCAGCCGGTTATAAAGCCAGCCGAACGCTGCCCCACCAATCAGTCCATCCGAGGCCGCATACAGGGTCCCAATCACCACCTGAACAACACTGTGATTTGCGTGATAACCCGGATAAATGGAAGCCATCAACTCCAGGAAATTCTGGGCGTAGTTATGGCACCCAAGGTTGACCAGCAAGACCGCCAGAACCGCGACACTCCACAGGATGCCGCAAGCCAGCGCCAGAGCTCTGAGATTGAATTTCATCCCTCGCACCTCGGACTAGAATTCTAGCCCCGTGCGCCAAAAGCTGCAGGATCGACCGGCTCGTACTTTCAATATTCCTGTTCGGCGGCTAGTCCGCTCCCTGGCTCCGCGAGCGCCCATACTCCCCACGGAGTTCTTCTACTTCGCCGGAAGAAACTCGATCCGCGCCAGGTTCTCCACAGCCTTGAACCCAAAATCAGCAGTCACCAGGACGTGTTCCCGTGAATCCATCGCCAATTCGATTGCAAAGCTGTCCGCGTATGCAATGTTCCGATCCACCTTGAGGCCGGCTGCATGAACAGCCCGGTCGCCAGTGACAGAGACAATCCTTGCTTCGCTTGGCAAGAGGCTGCTTAGAATGCGGCTCTCATCCCTCGGGCCGAAGCGCTTGCGCAGCTTTCCGGCGATCTCGCCCCATTGAACCGCAGAAATGATTAGTTGCGCATGCGAGCCTGCGCAAGCGCCCAGAATCTCTTCAACTCGGTTTGCGCCCGCTCCATCATCGATATATCTGAGAGCGGCAGAGGAGTCCAAAACGTAGGTGGTCATCGAACGGTCTTACCAGCCTTCTTCCCGCAACTCCCGCTCGCGCTCCCGCCGTCGATCTTCAAGCAACTCATCGCACAGCGAAGGCCCTCCTGCAGCGATTCCGCGCATCTCTTTGATCTTGCGCAGCTTCATCGCCAGCGTCTCCGGTTCCAGGATAACCCGCATCCCCTCCGTGCGCACGGCAACGCGAGTCCCAGGTTCAATTCCAAGTTCCTCGCGAATCGCAGCCGGAATCACCATCTGCCCCTTGCTGCTCACAGTCGTGTAGATCTGCTCCATGGCTTACATCTTACCATAAGTAAGAATTACGATACAGATAAGATAAATACAGCATGTAAGAATTACACATTTCGTCTTACTGCGAGAATTCGTCTTACTGCACCGTCCCCTGGGGCCGCAACCGTCGCAGATCCAGCGCGCATTCCACCGCATTCTGCGCATGAAGCCGCAGATTGTCCGCCGCCGCCCACAACCACAACCGCGACGTCAGGTTCGCGTTCCGTTCGAGCTCCGGACGCATCCGCACCAGCACATCGTTCTGCCCGGTCGCAGCCAGATTCGACGGCGAATCCGTGTCTTCCAGCACCAGGTCCACGTGCTCACCGCCCAGCGCCTCTTCCAGCGCAGATATCTCCACCGGCCGCTCGAGATCGATGGCGATCGAAAGCGTCAACCCATGAAACACCGGCACATGCACCACTTGCACGGTCAGCGCGGGCCAGCGCCCGGCCGACAGCGCCTCGTAGTGTCGGCGGACCCGCGCCTCCACGCCGCCCACGTCAACGGTTGCGCTCTCGCCCAATCCTCCCAGCAGGTTAAAGGCCGCCTGCGCGTCGTAGATGGCCTTCGGCAGTCCTTGAAAACTGAGCAGGCTCACGGTCTGCTGATGCAGCTCGTCCATGGCGCCGCGCCCGAACTCGCTGGCCGGCACCATCACCGTGGCCGCCGCCAGTCTTACCTTCCCAGCCTGTTGCACTCGATCCAGCAGCAACCCCAGCGCCACGGCAGCCGGATGCGCCGGCACCACGGCCGGTGTAAACAGGTCAACGGTCGCCGCTTCGGTACCCAGCCAAGGCGCGCGCACCAGCACGCCAGCCTCCTGGTCGAGAGCACCGCTTAAATCAAGAACCGTCGAGCCGGAACGCAGCGCCTCGCGCCAGTACTTGCGCGTCAGCGCCTCCGTGCCGCAGAGAAACGTAAAGTCCACACGCTCAAACGCATCCGCGCCAATCGACTGGATGAATGTAACCTCGTCGCCCACCTGGTCCAGTTGGCCCTGCGCCTCGCCTTCATCCAGCAAGGTAAATGTCGAGGCCGCCAGTGGCGACTCCGAGACAGCTTCTTTCAACTCCCGGCCAAGAAGACTCGAAGCTCCGGCAATCGCAATCTTGTACACAGGCATCCTTCAATCAATTTGGAAATGTTACTGGAAAAGTTCAACTCTTAAAGATAGCGCAGGGAATCCCGCTTTTCGGCGGTTTCTTCCTGCGGGGCTTCCTGCGCCACAGCGGGCGCCTCGCTCGGCCTTCGCCGCCGACGACGCGACCATCCATAAGCCGCCCTCGCCCCTATCCCTGAAAACATATAGGTAATCCCAATCCCAAACATCACCACGTTCGAGTAGCGAATCAGGACGTACATCACGATCGCCACCAGCACCAGAACTTGAAACGGATGACTGCGCGAGAAGTTGATCTCCTTGCCCGACCAGAACCGCCAGGTACTCACCATCAGGAATCCGCACAACCCCACCATCATCACCCACGGAATCGCCACCCACCAGGCTGGAACCGGAATACCGTTGAACAAATGAACGGTGGCCGCGATCAGCCCGGCGGCAGCCGGAATCGGCATCCCGACAAAATACTTTCGCCCCGGCCGTCCCGGATTTTGCGGCTGCGCATCGTGCGAAATATTAAACCGTGCCAGCCGCGAAGCCCCGCTCAGAAGAAAAAGAAAACAAATGAACGCGCCGGCCTGCATCAGGTGCTGCCGAAGCTCCGGATGGGTCGAGTCGGGCAGAAAGTGGAAGCCCCATACAAACGCCAGCAAACTCGGCGCCACCCCAAACGTAATCACGTCGGCCAGAGAGTCCAGTTCCTTGCCAAAATCGCTGCACGTGTTGGTCATGCGCGCGATGCGCCCATCCAGCGCATCGAACGGAATTGCAAAAAGAATGCCGATCGCCGCCAGATCCAGATGCATCTGCGCGTTCCCGCTGATGGCCGCAATCGTCTGCGTAATCGACCAGTACCCTGCCCCGATGTTGACCGAGGTAAACAGCGACGGCAGCAAGTACATGCCACGGTGCAGCCGCGCCTGCCTGGCGCGGGCCCGGGCCGGATCTCGAAGTGAGTCGTGAAAATTCAAAGAGGCTCTCCCTCTTCGAGGTCAGGCTTCACACTGGCGCTCGATGTCCTCTTGGATGCAGATTCGCGCCCGGCGCCGACAACCTCCGTCATCTCCGCCAGTACACTGGAACCGCCCTTCACGCGATCGCCCTTCTTCACGCGCAACTCAGCCTCGGCCGGAATCACCACATCAACCCGTGACCCGAACTTGATCAGCCCCACCCTCTGGCCGCGCTTGAGCTGCTCGCCCTCAGAGTGGTTAAAAACGATTCGCCGCGCCAGTAGCCCGGCAATCTGCTTGAAACTAACCTCAATGCCCTCGCCGCGCACCGTCACTTTATTCTGCTCGTTGCGCTCGGCCGATGCTGGGTTCATGGCATTCAGGTAAAGGCCCTTCTGGTAGTCCACGCGGATGATGGTGCCGGCAATCGGCGACCGGTTCACATGAACGTTAAACACACTGAGAAATATGCTGATTCGCTGCCGCTCGCCATCAGGGGTATGGATGACGACCGTCTCGGTTACCAGCCCGTCTCCCGGCGAAACAATCAGGCCGTCCCCCGCGGGAATCGTCCGCGCGGGATCGCGGAAAAACCACAAGAAAAACGCCGCCAGCAGCAACGGCAGAAGGCTCCACGCCCACCCGCCTGTTAGCCAATAGAGTGCCGCTGCCACCGCTATCAGACTCAAACCGTAGATGTAACCGTCACGAACCATAGTCCTGACCGATTATACGGTTATCCGCTGCACAAACTGGCGCATTCGCTTGCAATTGGGTTTGGTTTGAAGCAGTTGGGCACGAGCCCGAGGCAGAGCCCGGTAGAGCGAACATGGGGCGAAAACCCGTCAGAGCCCACCTGGCCAGATTGATTGAGCCCGCGCACTCGCCCAGTGCCGTCTCAATTCGCAGGCGCTCTTCGCCGCACACAGCCCAACGCGACCACGCTTGATGGGCCCGCCGCACCATGGATTGCCTACAAAATCCAGCCCTGAAGCTTTAAGCTATCGCCGGCGTTCGCCGTTCCAGCGCAAAGATCAGGTCTTTCGCGTGCAGCTTAAGCTTCTTCAGGCGAACTTCCTCGAGCTGTTCGTCTTCACTGAGATAGGGCTTTTGAAGCAACTCTTCCAGCCGCTGAGCGTAGCGATGGTGTTCGGCATGCAGGCGATCAATCTCTTCGCTCAGCGTCGGATCCTGTACTTCGTCCATCAAGCACCTCCGATTGTTAAGGAACACTTACATATATCGCCGTCTACGCGCAACTCGCAAGCAAGAAAATAATTGAAAGTAACGTGAACCTGTGAATTTCCGTCCAAAAAGCCCACTCGCGTGACCGGAATCACAAATCATCGACCCAGAACCATACACTTATCCGCGCGGCCGACCGCACCAGCAGATTGGCTTACTCCAACTCCAGCCCCATCAGCACCGCATCTTCTTCCGGCTCTGCATAGTAGCGCGGCCGCAGCCCAGTCTCCTTCCAGCCCAGCGAACGGTAGAAATCCCGCGCCCGTTGGTTGGAAGCGCGCACCTCTAAAAACACTGAGCGCACCCCCTGCGCCCCCAGTTCCTCTACGACTGCAAAAAAAAGCTTGCGCCCTGTTCCCTGCCGCTGATCCGCCGCTCTTACAGCGATCGACTCCAGCTCCGCCTGCGGCCTCATCACGCAAGCTACAGCAAAGCCCGCGACGGCACCCTCTTTTGGATTTTCGGCAACAAAAGCTATTCTTACCGGCGTCGCGCCGGGATCAAGCGCGCGAAGATAAGCTTCTCTCCGCCAATGCGGCGCGTCTTTCAGGCTTGCGGCCAGCGCAATTACCCGTTCCACGTCGACCGCGCTCATCCGCCGGACTACGCTCATGCCCGCGCCCGTCCCGCCGCCGCGGCCTCGCCGAAGATCTCCGCATCCGAGCGCCGCAGGTAGTGCCCGTCCAGCAGCGCCAAATCCATATTGCCGCCCGCTACCAACCGCGCCTCGCCCAGCCGCAACGCATCCACGGCCACCGGCGCATCGCAGCGCACCAGTTGCGCGCTCGGCCACGCCACCGCCAGCAGCTCCGCCGCGGCCTCATCGCACACGGCCACCCGCAGCGGCGCAGGATTGATAGCGCCAAGCTCCTGCGCTCCCGCCAGCAACTCCCTGGGCGGCTTGCCCAGCTCCTCCACGCGCAGAAACACCTCGCCCCTGTGTGCATCGATCGCGCATGCCGGCACACCCGACTTCCTTGACAGCACCAGAAGCCGCGAAACGGCCACCACGCCGATCGGCAAGCTCTCGGCCAGCCCCTTCACCGCGCTCAGCCCTACCCGCACTCCGGTAAAACTGCCCGGCCCGTTCACAGCCACAATCCCGCCCAGGTCCTTCAGCCCGACGCCGGCTCCCGCCAGCAAGTCGCTCACAGCCGCCACCAGCGTAGCCGAGTAGCTGCGCCCCTCCAACTCCGTCTGCCCCAGAATCTCCAGGTCCCGCCCCGCCAACCGCCCGAGCGCCACTGAGCCCGTGGGCCCGCAAGTGTCAATCGCCAGCAGCAGCCGCCCCGGCTCCATCGGTGTTCCCGCCGCCAAAAAACTCGTTCCCATAACCCCCTCAGCATGACACACGCCTCGCCGCCCCTTCCAGCCAGGCGCCCGTCCCGCGCCGTAGGCGTTCGCCGCGGCGAATTCATTAGCACCGCGCTTCACAGCCTGTTCAGCGTGGGGCAACCGCAGCCGCCCAACACACGCGCCGGAGGCGCACCGTTCGTCAGCCCCGCGTTTCAACGTGGGGTAAGCGCAACCCAAAATTCTCCCGGAGTCCCGTAGGGACGGCGCCCATCCCGCCCCCGTTCCTACCCATCCCAATCCCGGCTCAATTCCGGTAATCTGTTATCAGAATCACAATACGCAACGGCTGCCCCGAGCGCCGATAGACCCGAACTACGAAATCAATCCAGGCGCTGGAAATTCATAAGGAGCAGCCATGTCCGCGGCCACAGCATCGTTCCACGACACATGGCGGCCCCGCGCCAATCCCTGGGTCATCGCCATCACCGTCACCATGGCCACCTTCATGGAGGCGCTCGATACCTCCATCGCCAACGTCGCCATGCCCCACATCGGCGGCTCCCTCTCGGCCAGCATCAGCGAATCCACATGGGTGCTCACCAGCTACCTGGTCGCCAATGCCATGGTGCTCCCCATCAGCGGATGGATCGCCAACCGCATGGGCCGCAAGCGCTTTTATATGTCGTGCGTCTTCCTGTTCACCATTGCCTCGCTGCTCTGCGGTCTCGCGCCCACCCTCGGCATGCTGGTCTTCTTCCGCGTCGTCCAGGGCGCCGCCGGCGGTGGCCTTCAGCCCAGCGAGCAGTCCATCCTCGCCGACACCTTCCCTCCGGAAAAACGCTCCATGGCCTTCGCCCTCTACGGCGTCGCCGTCGTCATGGCCCCGGTCCTCGGCCCCACCGTCGGCGGCTGGATCGTCGACAACTACAGTTGGCGCTGGATTTTCTTCCTCAACATCCCCGTCGGCATCCTGTCGCTCTACATGACCAACCGCGTCGTCGAGGACCCGCCCTACCTCGCCGCCATCCGCAAGCGCCGCATCAGCATCGACTATTGGGGCCTCGGACTGCTCATCGTCGCCATCGGCGCAATGCAAGTGATGCTCGACAAGGGACAGGAAGACGACTGGTTCGGTTCGCGCTTTATCGTCACCCTGTTCGTCGTCGCGGTCATCGGCCTTGCCGCCTTCCTGGTGCGCGAACTCTCCGTCGAACACCCCATCCTCGATCTGCGCCTCTTTCTCCAGCGCAATGTCGGGATGACCCAGCTGGTCATGTTCATGGTCGGTCTCTCGCTCTACTCCAGCACAGTGCTCATCCCGCAGTTTCTCCAGGAAATCATGGGCTACTCCGCCCGCCAGGCCGGCATGGCCGTTTCCAGCGGAGGACTGGTGCTGATGGCGCTCTTCCCCGTCGCCGGCGCCCTCGCGCCCAAATTCGATCCGCGCAAGCTCGTCGCCGTCGGCTTCATCATCACCACCTTCGGCCTCTGGCGCATGACGGAGATCGATCTCAACGTCAGCTTTGGCCTCGCTGTCAGTTGGCGCGCCGTCATCGCCCTGGGATTGCCCTTCCTCTTCATCCCCATCAACACGCTTTGCTACGCGGGCATTCCGCAGGAAAAGTACAACGAGGTCAGCGGACTCACCGCCCTCATGCGCAACCTCGGCGGAAGCGTCGGCATCAGCATCGTCACCACTCTGCTCGCCCGCCAGAGCCAGAAGCACCTGGCCATGCTCGCGCACGACGGCTCCCCCGGCAACCCGCCCTTCGAGGCCATGCGCTCCGCCCTCGCCGGCGCATGGCAGCATTGGGGGCACGCCAAGCCAGACGCCATGGCCCACGCCGGCGCGCAGATCTACGGCATGGCCCAGATTCAGGCCCGCCTGCTCGCCTATGTCGATGTCATCTGGATGATGGTCTTTGTGACCGCAGTGCTGGTGCCACTACCCTTCATCATGCGCCGTCCCGCAAAAGCGGCCCCTCCGCCGCCGGCGCATTAGGTCACTCACCGCTCGCTCCCGCACCAAGGAAGGGTGCCCCATTCATGCGCGTACTTCGCGCATGAGTGGGATAGAAACGCACCCGACTCAGCAGCCTTACTGACCCCTGATCCCTGATCCCTGACCCCTGCCCTTACACCGCCCCCAGCGCCTGCTCCAGATCCGCAATCAGATCTTCCTTGTCCTCGATCCCGATCGACAGCCGAATCCGCCCTTCCGTAATCCCCATCGCATCGCGGAACTCCTGGCTCACCGAGCCATGCGTCGTCGTCGCCGAGTGCGAGGCCAGCGACTCCACACCGCCCAGCGACTCCGCATTGATAAACAGCTTGATCGCCTCCAGGAACCGCGCCGCCTCGTCCCGCCCCTTCAGCTCGAAGCTCATCATGGAGCCAAAGCCCCTCTGCTGCCGCGCCGCCAGCTCATGCTGCGGATGGCTCTTCAATCCCGGATAAGCCAGCTTGCTCACCTTGGGATGCGTCGACAGAAACTCCGCCACCGCCCGCCCGTTCTCCTCGTGCTGCTGAATGCGCAGCGGCATCGTCTTGATTCCGCGCAGCACCAGGAAGCACTCAAACGGAGACATCACGCTCCCTGCCGCCTTCTGCACCAGCAGGAACCGCTCCTTGTGCTCCGGCGTCGAGCCGATCAGCGCGCCGCCCAGCCCGTCCGAGTGGCCGTTCAAATACTTCGTCGTCGAGTGCATCACAATGTCCGCGCCCAGCGCGAGCGGGCTCTGCAGCGCCGGCGAAAGAAACGTGTTGTCCACGCTCACCTCGGCGCCCACCGCGTGCGCAATCTTCGCCACCCCGGCAATATCCGTCAGCACCATCAGCGGATTGCTCGGCGTCTCGATATGCACCAGCTTCGTCGTCGGCCGCATCGCCGCTTCCACGGCCTTCAAGTCGCTCGTATCTACATACTCAATCTCGATGCCGTAGCCCGACACGATCTGCTCAAACAGCCGCACCGTGCCCGCATACACATCCCGCGAACACACCAGGTGGTCGCCCGTCTTCAGCATCGCCACCAGCGCCGCAATCGCCGCCATTCCAGTGGTAAAGGCATGGCCGCTCATGCCGCCTTCGAGAGCCGCCAACGCCGTCTCCAGCCGGTCCCGCGTCGGATTCCCGGCGCGCGAGTAATCCCATCCGCGGTCGGTCCCAATCCCGGTCAGCTCAAAGGTTGAAGAAAGGTAAACGGGAACATTCACCGCGCCCGTCAGCGGATCCGGGTGCTGCCCGGCATGTACGGCAAGGGTCGAGTATCTGTATGGGGCCATGGTCAGTTTTCTTGAACGATCTCCTGCCTTCTAGCTTATCGTGCCAGGGGCCGCGGCGCAGCACTTCTCACGGCGATCGCCTTAGAGAACCTGCTAAGGCCCCAGACAACCAACCCAAGACAAAATGCCTGTGCCCCATTCATGCGACGTTCTTGTTTTTGTCGCATGAGTGGGATACGACGACGCCCAACCACCCGTTGTCATCTTGAAGCCCTATCTTTGCTTGTGATTCTGAGCGAGTCCGCCGCGGCGGACGAGTCGAAGAATCTGCGGTTGTTCTTCGGCCTTCACTCCCAATGAAATCGGCATAATGTCCGAGTTGCCGGT
>CAWKEG010000011.1:0-185746 GCA_963848515.1 uncultured Acidobacteriaceae bacterium | reverse complement strand
GGGTTGTTCGCCTTCTCAACGGTCCCCGTGCCAAGCCAGAGGAGCTTGACTTGAGCGTTGAAGGGGGCGGGAGATTTTTCAATGGCTTCAAATGCGTTGGGCGGGACGCCGGGGCTGAAACCGCCTATGTATGCGAACTTGTCCAAGTGCGGCAAGGTGGTGAGGAAAGTTTGCATGCCGCCCATGGAAAGACCGGCCATGGCGCGGTTGTCGCGGCCGGAGAGAGCGCGAAATTGCGATTCGATAAAAGGGATGAGATCGGTGAGCATGACCTGAGTAAATGTTTGTCCGTAGGTTCCGAAGCTCGGGCGAGCGCCGCCAGCCGGCCGGCGGCCGCCGAGGACAAGCGGAGCCTCGCCTGGTTTGAGCGCAGTGAACTGATCGTCGGTGACAACGATCATGGGCAGGGCTTTTTTTGCGGCGATCAGGTTGTCGAGGATTACATTGCCGCGGCCTTGATTGAACCATCCGGTTTCGTCTTCGCCGTAGCCGGGCAGGACGTAGAGGACGGGATATTTCTTTTGGGGCTGGCGGTCGTAGCCGGGAGGCGTGTAGACGAAACAGCGACGCCATTTGCCGACCACTTTGGAGAAATAGAGGACGGAGCGGACCTGGCCGTGGGGAACATCGGCGATCTGGTAAAAGGAGTCGTCCGGAACAAGCGAGGGGATTTCGATGCCGCTGATCTGGCGCATTTCGCCGAAGAAGGTCTGGCTTCCGGGATCGGGCATCTCGACGCCGTCAACGAAGATGGAGTAGTAGTGGAAGCCTTCGACGATGGGCGGCGTGGTGAGGGTCCAGAAACCATCGGCGTCTTTGGTCATGTCCAATTTTGGTGTCTGGGCTCCGCCGCCTCCGATCAGGGCTTGCACATGTTGAGCGTCGGGGGCCTTGATGCGCAGCGCCACGCGGCGGTCTGGATAGATGCAGGGAAACTGGGCGGCGAGGATGTTGGTGGAGGCAGGAAGGCAAGAGTCGGAGGTCGGGTTAGCCTGCGATGCGTGAAGGGTTTGGGGTCTGAGACAGATAAAGGCGAGTATGGAAAGCGAAACAAAGCCGGCAATTCTATTCATGTAAACACCTTCATTTTCAGTTATTTGACGAATCAGTACATGGACAAAGGGAGATGCCGTATGCGCTTGATTGGCGGTGGGCGTTCTGTTTCGGAAAGCGTTTACTTAGGACGAGACAAACCACTTTTTCAGACCAAGGGCATGGTATTCACAAAGGTAGGGGCTGAAAAGCAGCATTTTTCGAAGATACTTATCGAGAATTTAGATATGGAAGTTGGCGGGTGGCTTGGGATATGGCGGTGCAGGCCTTATTGGGGAAGAAGATTGGCGATAGTTTGCAGCGTCAATTCGCGGGAGTTTTGCCGCTACATGGCTTGCCTGCGCATAAGGCGCCGGTAACGCCCACGCCTTCGGCGATGGTGTAGATGCGGTCTACGGCGGGGAGTTTTATTTTTTCGACGGCGCCGCTGGGCCAGTGAATTTCAACGTCGTCGATTTTTTCGGTATCGGCCAAACCGAAGTGAACGCGCATGTCGTTTGAGGATAGATAGCTTCCGCCGCTGAGGACGTCTTCGCGCTGGCGGATGCCGCCGGCGGTGAGATAGACCGTTGCGCCTACGGCATCGCGAGGACTCTTCGGTCCGCCGATGAGTTCGAGCTCGACCCAGCGATGGTGGTCCGGATTGACATTGCGCAGCAGCACCGGAACGCCGTCCATGTTGTTGACGACGACATCGATTTTGCCGTTGTTGAAGAGGTCGCCGAAGGCAGCGCCGCGGCCGACGCTGACGACGGCGAGTCCGGTTCCCTCGACGGCGGGGACGAGAGCGAACTTTCCGTTCTTAAGGTTGTGGTAGAGAAGCGGGCGCTGGGCATAGCTTTGGCCCCACTCCGGATGCTGGCTGGCCTGCGGATAGACGTGACCATTGACGATGAGCAAATCTTTCCAGCCGTCGTTGTCGTAATCGAGGAACCCGTCGCCAAAACTTACGAACGGAATTGATGAGGCGGCGATTCCGGCCAGGTAACTGACATCAGTGAAAGCACCGGTACCGTCGTTTTGAAACAGGACGTTGTAGTCGTTGGAGAAGTCGGTATTGACGATGTCGAGATGGCCGTTGTTGAGGTAGTCTCCGGCGGCGATTCCCATATTTGCAACTTCGCGGCCGTCTCCATTGAGCGCATATCCGCTGATATCGCTCTGATTGTCGAAGGTCCCATCGCCCTTGTTGATGTAGAGAAAGTTTGGAGTGGAGTCGTTGGCTACCAGCAGATCCGGTTTGCCGTCGTTGTTGACGTCGGCAAAAAGAGCGCCGAGGCCGTAGTAGCCGTTGGGGTCGTCGACGCCGAGTTGCTTGCTGACATCGGTGAAGGTGCCGTCTCCGTTGTTGTGAAAGAGATGGTCGTGCTCGCCGGGAAGACCGCGCGGGCCGCACATGACCGGGACGCCATAGAACTGGCAATAGGCGCTATTCGCGGAGTGCGGGTCAGGAACCGGAGGGTGCGACAGGTCGAGATGAATGTAGCCGGCAACGAAGAGATCGAGCTTTCCGTCTCCGTCGTAATCGCCGAAGGTAGCGCCGGTGGACCAGGCGCCTACTTGAACGCTCGCGGTTTCAGCTACGTCAGTGAACGTGCCATCGTGGTTGTTGCGATAGAGGCGGTTCTTGCCGTAGTTGGTGACGTAGAGGTCGGGCCAGCCGTCGTTGTTGTAGTCGCCGACCGCGCAGCCGAAGCCCCAGCGGTCATTGGTGACGCCAGCCATTTGCGCAACTTCAGAGAACGTGCCGTCGTGGTTGTTGCGAAAGAGCGCGGCGTGCGGCGGAGTGGCTTTTCCGTTCAGTGCGTCGTAGGTTGAGCCGTTGACGAGATAGATATCGAGCCAGCCGTCGTTGTCGTAGTCCAACAAGCAGACGCCCGGCCCCTTGGCTTCGAGGAGGAGGCGTTTGTTTTTTGTGCCGGCCTGGTGATGCCAGACGGTGAGGCCCGCTTTTTGGGCGGTGTTCTCAAAGATGATGGGGCCGGTTTTAACAAATCCGCCGGCGGTGATGGGACGGTGCTGGCTGTCGAAGGCTGCTTTATGCGGGCCGGCGTTCGCCATACCTCCTCCGGCTTGGGAGCCCGCCTGAGCTGCCGCGCCACCGGCCTTGGGCGACGCGGGAGGCTCGGCAGAAATGGACATGGACGCGAAGCAAGCGAGAGAGAGGAGCGATGAGAGGCAGGCGAGTTTCGAGAGCAACGGGCGCAGGACGCCGGAGATGGTTGTGAGACGTCGGTTGCGCTGGCCATTCGAATCCAGTTGCAAGGCAATGTCCTCTCAGGGCGCTGGCCGGTCCTGATTCCTGTGCCGGCACGGTGCTAGTGTAGCGCAACGATCGGGTGAGCTTGGCGGCACGGGCCGGAGCGAAAGTGAGGGAATCTCGTTTTCAATTCCGGTCTTTTTCCGGGGTCATTGGGTTCTTAGCTCCGGCGAAAGCATCAGGATAGAATCTGTCTGTGATGATTGCGGGCGGACCGAAAGGATGGACGAAGCGAATAAGGCTCGCAAAGGGCAGAGGCCCTGCGTGGCGCGGCGGCGTGATCGTTCTCGTCTTCGCATGTCTTTCTGCGCAGTTGATTGCGAGCCAAACCTTATCAAAATCGGCGGGGACTTCTGCTGCGGGCCGCACGGCTTCGAATCGGGCTGAATCCAAGGGCGCGCCCTTGATTTCGTTTCGGGATATCAGCCACGAGGCCAGCTTGACGACTGTTCCCCATTCGTCTACGGACAGACGTTACATTGTGGAGACGATGGGCGGCGGCGGCATCGCGCTTTTTGACTGCGACAACGACGGCAAGCTCGATATCGCGGTGGTCAACGACACAACGATTGATCGCTATTTAGCGGGCGGGGACCCGATGATTACTCTCTATCACCAGGATGGGAGCGGGGGAAATATTCACTTTACGGATATCACCAAGCAAGCCGGGCTTACGACCATGGGCTGGGGAATGGCCATTGCAGTGGGTGATTACGACAACGACGGTTTGCCGGATTTGTATGTGACCGGCTATGGGCACAACGTTTTGTATCGCAACCTGGGGGGATGCCGATTTGAAGATGTGACCGATCGGGCGGGCGTGAAGCTTGGCGGATTCAGCACCGGCGCTGCGTGGGCGGACTACGATGGTGACGGCCGCCTTGATTTGTTCGTGGCACGGTACGTCGTTGCGGATCTTCATCACCTGCCTGCTCTGACGCCCAGGGCAACGGCCGATGCGACCAATATGCTGGAAGTGCCCGACAAGATGGAGGGTGAAACAGATGTTCTGTTTCGGAACAGAGGGGACGGCACGTTTGAAGATGTATCAGTAAAAGCAGGAGTGAGCAATGCGGCGAAGCTGCATGGCATGGGCGTGGTTTGGGGAGACTACGACAACGATGGCTGGCCGGATTTGTTTGTCTCGAACGACGGGGGCGCTAATTATCTTTATCACAACCTGGGCAATGGCACTTTTGAAGAGGAAGGCGCGAGCACGGGAGCGGCGTTTGGACCGAATGGAGAGATCTTTGGCAACATGGCTGGGGATTTTGGAGATTTCGATCGCGACGGACTTCTGGATCTGATTGTGACTCGCTACAGCCGGCAGCGCGTCAGTCTGTATCGAAACGAGAAGCTTGCATTTACCGATGTAGCCGCTCAGGTTGGGATTGCGCAAGGCACGCTGGCACCGGTGAAATGGGGAACAGGATTCGGCGATTTCGATAACGATGGATGGCCCGACCTGCTGATTGCGAACGGGAATTTTTCGTCGTTGATGGATGGGCTGGAGACCGAAGGGAAGTTTCGCGAGCCTCTTCAGCTTTTTCGAAATATTCAGGGGCACTCGTTTGAGAACGTTGCCAATGAGGCTGGTTTGAACGCAGGGCCTCTTCAATCGCGCCGGGGCACGGCGTTCGGCGATATCAACAGTGACGGGAACCTGGATTTTGTTGTCTTCAATGTGAATGGGCCGCCCTCACTTTTCATGAATGAAACTCGCAATTCGAATCATCGCGTGCTTTTTCGCCTGGTGGGAACGAAGAGCAACCGGATGGCGATTGGGGCGCGCGTGACTGTTACCGCAGGGAAGATGGCGCAGATCGACGAAGTGCGCGGAGGAGGCAGCTACAACTCGAGCAACGATACGCGCCTGCATTTTGGATTAGGGAAAGAGGCGACGATGTCGAAGGTGGAGGTGCGTTGGCCGAGCGGAGTGCGCCAGGAGTTCAAGAACGTTCCAGCAGACGCGATCTACGAAATTGACGAGGGGCAGGCGATTCGCAAGCTCAAGGATCTTGAGCCACCCTCCGGCAAGTAAGTCGAAATACCAGAGATCGCGGGAAAGCGCCGCGCGGTTCACGCCTCAGCGGTTTACATCGGGCTGGCTTGCCCACGCTCTCGCTGGAAGACCTGGCTAAGCTTATCTTTCAGTTCTTTGTAGTGGTTGTATTCATCCATTTCGTGTTTTGCGTCCGCGATGCGGCCGGCCCGGCGATACTGCACGCTGAGGCGGTAATGGGCGACGATGTTGGTTGGATCGTCCTTGATGGCGCTTTCGAGAAGTGAAATGACTTCTGCCGGTTGACCGAGGGAAATCAAGGCGACTGCCAAATCGGTTTGGGCATCGGAATCCTTCGGCTGGAGAGCGAGAGCTTTGCGGTAGTCTTCCTGAGCGGCTTTGAAATCACCTTTTGCGGCGACTGATTCTCCCAGGCGGCACCAGGACTTCTCGTCGTACGGATTCTGTTTGACTGCGGCTTTGTATTCGTCCTCGGCCTGGGCATTCATTTTTGGATCCGGGGCGCTGCGGAGCTGCTCGGCGAGTTCAAAATGCACGCCGGGCAGGTTGGGATTTAACCGGATGGCCTCTCGATATTTGGCGACCGATTTTTCGTGCTCGCCCTGGCGGCCGAGCTCGCCGCCCATGATCATTTGCATTTCGGCCGAATCCGGCGCGACAAGGGCGAGGTCAAGCAAACTCTGCTCCGTCATCTGCGAGGAGACTTCGTAGGCCACGAAGAGGATCTGGGGATCCTGGGGAAGCAGTTCTTCGAGCTTTTCTGTGACGGACAGGGCTTTGGCGAATTGGCCAAAAGCGGAATCAAGCTCGATGAGTTCGAGGCCGGTTTGTTTCTTGATTTTCTCCTCGTTCAGATTAGGGAATGCCTGCTCCAGATCGCTCTGGGCGGCGGAGGGATCGCCGACCCGCTTCTCGGCAAGTCCCAACAGCGCCCTGATTCTGGATAGATCCGGTTGAAGGTCCAAAGCGGAGCGCATCTGGGGAATGGCGTCGGCAAAGTTGCCTTGAAAGTAGAGAAGGACGCCCAGGTTGGCATGGGCGTTGAGGTTGTTTGGATCGAGGTCGACAATCTGACGAAGGAGCGGAATGGCAGACTGCGGTTTTTGCTGCTGCAGAAAACCCTGAATCTGCTGCTGGAGCGCGGCAACCTTCTGAGTGACGTCGGGGGGCGTTTGTGCCGGTGAAGTTAATGAATTAACGGCGAGTACAAAGGCGCAAACGGCGCTGCTGAAGTGACCTTTCATGTGGATCAGCTATATCACCGGTTGATTCCCCCGCGCAAATGGCCTGAGAGGGGCGGGTTGGAGAGCTTCGTCCGGGGATATGGGGCGAGGAGGAACTGGCCGGCTGATCTTGTGGTTTGGAGGGCGAGGCTGACGGGGTGGGCATGGCGCCCAATGGAGGATTTCGGCAAGAATCGCGTAGGGGCGAAAGCAGAGAGGGCGGAGCCGGCAAGAGGCGGACAGAGTGGCGACCGGGGAAAGGGTGCGGCGGGGCATTGGGAGGCGGGTGTGCGCCAGCGCACAGTAAGCGTTTACTGAATCGGTGACGTAGATTGTTGGGAAAAGCAGGGAGTCGGGAAATTTTCCGGGTAAATTTCACCATTAGAGAAAATGATCGTGTTTTGAATTAGAAGGAGAAAATTTTTGAGCAAGAGGGGTTTCTCGAATGGGTAATTGAATAAGGGACCGGAGCCGGGTTGCTGTGGGTCTGGATCGATTTGGCGCTGGGGAGGCGAGGATTGGGAGGAAGGAGCTCAAAGAATCTCCTTGGGGCGATTTGCGCCAAAAAGATCAGCTAGAAACTTCTTTTCCTGGCTTGTCGAGTCCAGATCTCTGAGAACAAGGAAGATGCGGGCAAAGCGTTCTCCGCCCATCGGGAGCGGCAGGTGGACGAATTCTCCGGATTCAAGCTCCGGGAGGATCCTGTAGACGGGCAGCCAACCGAAGCAGATTCCGCTGCGCACGGCCTCAATGGAAGATTCAATTGTATTGACAGCCAGAAAACGTTGAGACGGTGTATGTGGCTGTCTTTTAATCTCGTTACCGACCATTCCTTCCACGATTACGGCGAGACTCTGAATGAGATCCATGCGGGTCAACTGCCTATTTTCGCGGGCGAGCGGATGGTCAGCCCTGGCGACGGCTCTCATACGAATATCCAGGATGGGCTTGACCATGTCCTCTTGAGCGGCAAAGCCAGCGAGGCAAATGTCGGCTCCAAAGTTTGCAAATTCATGGACGGAGGACAGGAACGAACCCTTGCGGAGCTTGGGATGGACATGCGGAAAAGCACGCGTCAACTCAGAAAGGACGCTAAAAAGCCTATCGTTGGGGAAAAGGCTGTCTACAGACAGGCTAATCTCGGTTTCTCCTCCTGCAGCTAAAGAGGCGGCTCTCTGCTCAAGTGCGCGAAAACCTGTGAGCAACGGCTGCGCATCGGCCAAGAGGGCCTTGCCTGCTTCGGTGAGTTCGGCCTTTCTCCCTTTAATTTCAAGGAGGGGGATTTGGAATTGCTCCTGGAGCCTGGAGATCGCGTAGCTGATGGTGGACTGGGAGCGATTCATCTTGGATGCGGCGGCGGCGAAACTGCCTAGTTGGACAACGGCCTCGAGAACTTCCCATTGATCAATCGTTGTATTCATGCGTCAGGCTCCAGAAAGGGCGGAAAAGTCGATGATGATGGGTGGGAAAAGGGCAATTTCGATAGGCAAACATACGATATATCGAAATCTTCGAAAGTTCAATTCGAAAAATGCAGCTTGTCAGACAACTTTTCAAAGGGCTACGATCCCGATGCTCCTTGTTACGACGGATTGAGGGGCGCGAAAGTTCAGTAACCGTTTACTCAATACCAAGGAAATGACTAACCCTGTTGGCAGGACAAGTTAGATCCTGCCATCTGAAAATGAACGACTCACTATCGAAGTTGGAGGCAAAATGAACAGACGCATGAAAACCCTGGGCGTGTTGTTTGCACTGTACTCAGGCATTGCCTTTGGACAGGCGACGAACTCAGCCGATGTGACCGGCACGGTAACTGACACGACGGGAGCGGTAATTCCTGGCACAACAGTGACCGTCAAGGATTTGGACAAGAATATTCAACATGTCGTTACCTCAAACGGCGCCGGCGTGTACGATACGGGGCCGGTCGTTCCGAACGATCGTTACACGATCACATTTTCCAAAGAAGGCTTTGCGCCTCTGCAGCGCGGTCCCATGGTGCTGCAGGTCGGCGTGGTCGGAATGAATGTGCAGTTACCGGTTGGACAAGCGAGCCAGCAGGTGACGGTGAACGAAAATGCGCCGTTGCTGGAGACGACGACGGCAGAGCTTTCAGCGACACTGCCCACGGATACACTGCAAACGCTGCCTCAAACGGGAACGCCGGATTGGCAGTCGTTCCTTGTGCTGCTACCGGGCACATCAGGAAACGCTGGAAGCCAGGCAAACCCTGGAATGGGAAGCCTGGCAGCGAACGGGAGCATGCCGTTTTCGACTGCGATGCTTGACGGCGCGAACATCAGCTCACCGATGAGCGACAACGTGATCAATACGCCGATCTTCGACACCATCGGCGAAGTGAAGATGAGCGACTCGAACTTCTCGGCGCAGTATGGCACGGGCGGCATCATCTTCAACCAGATCAGCAAGGGCGGATCGAATACCATCCACGGACTGGCCTACGACTACTTACAGAACACCGACTTGAACGCCGCCAACTACGCGTTTGGCAAAGGTGTGGTTCCTATTATCCACTGGGACGATTTTGGGTTCCAGGTGAGCGGCCCGGTGATCAAGAACAAGTTCTTCCTTCTGTTCGACTGGGATCACACAATCAACCATGGCGGCGCAAGCCTTGGCTTTGCAAACTTACCTACGATGGCGATGCGCACCGGGGACTTTACCGGGCCGGGACTCCCAACGCTTTACGATCCATCGACGCAGGTTGTGTCCGGAAACACGGTGACAAGGCAAACGTTTATCAGCGAGTACGGCAGCAACAAGATTCCATCCTCGATGCTCGACTCGGTGGCCAAGAACATTCAGGCGATCTTTCCGACGATTGATCCGAGCATAACTTCAACGGTCAACAACTATTCGTACATCAGTCCATCCACATCGACGCTGCAGAAATGGTTTGGACGATTCGACGCGGACCCGGCGGCGAAGAACCATCTTTCCGGTTCATCTGCTTACAACTACACGATCATCGCCGGCGCAAGCCCGGTTTGCCCGATCAACTGTCTCAATGTCGATGTCGAGAACATGAGTGGTCAAATCACTGACATCCACACCTTCAGTTCGCGCACCATCAACGAAGCGCGTGCCGGCTGGATGGGCGAATACGATCTGCTCTCAGCCGCGACACTGAAAGAGGGCTGGCCTGCCAAGATAGGCTTGCAGTATTCCAAGGCGGACATCTTCCCGCAAATCAACATCAACGGGATCTACGGCCTTGGCCCGAGCATTCACGCCAACTACCGCGAGAACGTGTTCGATGAATCGGATGTGGTAACCATGATTCGCGGTCGCCACACACTCCACTTTGGGGGCGAATTGATTGCTTTCCGGGCGGACTCCACGCAGTGGGGCAATATCAACGGGGCAACCCTCGGATTTACGGGTACCTATACCCAGGACCAGGCGACGACAACTGGCGGCTCAGCCTACGCCGATTTTCTTCTGGGCTACGTCAATAACTGGTCGGCTTCAGTGTCACCAACGTATTACGGTAGACTGAAGAATCCGGCAATCTTCATCCAGGACGACTGGAAGTTCTCTCCGAAGCTGACGCTGAACCTGGGCCTGCGGTGGGAGGGAAGAACGGGATGGTCCGACGCCACGAAGAATGAACGTGCGTTCGACCAGACCATCACCAATCCGGCGACCAATTCTCCGGGTGCAATGTGGTATGCGTCCACACACCTGAATGGCAGGACACAGTTGCAGCAGGACCAGTGGAACAACTGGCTGCCGAGAGTCGGCATTGCGTGGGCACTTAACCCGAAGACGGTAGTGCGGGGCGGCTTCGGCGTCTATACTTTCCCATGGAATGTGGACAATTACGCCTCATGCTGCCTGGGTAATGCAATCAGTTCCAACGGCGCTGAGAACGATTCGACCGGCGGCATTGAACCAGTAGCTTTCCTGGATGGCACCGGGAATGAGAACCCCCAGGGAGCTGCAGGCGCAAGCGTCAACGCGCGTTATCTGAACTCACCCAACACGCCCGATGCATACAACGGCCAGCCGGTCAGCTACATGCAGTACGACCAGGCGATACCGCATCTCTACAATTGGAACCTGACAGTCCAACGCCAGTTAACTGGAAGCATGATGGCAGAGGTCGGCTACGTAGGGAGCCATGCCCAGAACCTCATCTTCAACAACGATATCAACCAGGTTCCAGCGAGCCTGCTGGCGCCGAACGATCAAAGTTCGCGTCCCTATCCTCAGTTCCAATCCATCAGCGGATTCAGCACGCAGGCTGCGTCGTTTTACAACGCTCTGCAGGCGCAGTTTGAACGACGCATGAGCAACGGCCTGATGTTCAACTTCAACTACACCTGGTCTCACATGACGGATGATCAGGATTCGTCGGGTTGGGGATCGGAGCAAGGGACCACGATCTGGCAGAACTCCTATGTTCCGAGTGCAAACCATGGCGCCGCGAACTTCGACGTCCGTCAGATGTTCAAAGCGTACGGTACCTACGACCTTCCTTTTGGCAAAGGCCGGAAGTATCTGAACAATAACCAAGCTCTGGATGAAGCCATCGGTGGCTGGACGATGGCCCTGACCCTGGTAACTCAAGGCGGGCATCCCTTCACACCCTACATGCTGACCCCCACCAACAGCTATGCTTCAGGCGGTAACAGCTTTGCATGGTATCCGAACCAGGTTGGAAGCCCGAGGGCATCCGGGTCAAGCGGAACAATCCAACAGTGGTTCAACCCGGCAGCGTTCGCTCAGCCAACACCTGGAACATTTGGCGACATGCGGCGCAACAGCGTGTACGGTCCGAGCCTGCATGAAATCAATGGGTCGATTCACAAGACGTTTCCGATCTGGGAGCGGGTGTCCTTCGACTTTGCGGCGAACGCGACGAACCTCTTCAACCATCCGTCGTTCTCCAATCCCGATCCGGTTATCGGCCCCGGCCATACGGCACAGATTACCGGCGTAAACGTGGGCGGGCGTACGTTGGAACTCGTTGGCAAGGTCCGGTTCTAGGCTCTTGATCAGTTGTTTCATTTTGATCCCGATGCCTCCGGCGGAAGCTGGAGGCATGGGGAGTTGAGAGTCTCCGGTGCGGGATGATTTTAATCGGGTGGTTAAGAGAACAATTGCAGACTCTGCATCTCAAAACCCGCGCAACGGAGAATCTGGAATTCTAAAATTCCGAATCCAATTGGGCTTGGGTGCGCTTCAACGCACTCAGGTCCTTTTTATTGTGCGACCGATGGTAGCCAGGGCCGGTGACTAGAGGCAACGGCGGCCGTGTGACATCGGGAGATGGGCTTCGACGGCGATCATCAAGGATGCCAAATATCGATCATGACTAGTCGCGATTGAGGGCCCGGGACCTGCAAACCCTTCGAGCGATTTATGAACCGGGAGCATGAGCTCGGATGAGCGAGTTTAGAAGAAGGCAGCGAACTGTAGCCCAGAATCGCAGGCAAACATTTAACAGTTGATTTATGATTCCGATGCGTCCCGCTCAGAGCGAAAGCCGTCCTTGTGCAAGTTGAGGGATTCAGCGGCGCTGTGATGTGTGGAAGATTGATCGGCAACAGCTCCAGAGAAGGAAGAAAGGGAATTGAGTATGAGAAGGATTTTGCTTTCAATCGCTATCGCGATGTTCGCCTGGGGAAGTGCGACCGCGAAGACAACTGTGAAAGTGGAGCAGGGATTGCTAGATGGCACGGTTGATCAGGGACTGACGATCTACCGGGGCATTCCGTTTGCTGCGCCGCCGGTGGGCGATCTGCGGTGGCGGGCTCCGCAACCTGCTGCGAAGTGGGACGGTGTGCGGCACGCCAACAAGTTCGCGCCGGAGTGCGTGCAGAGCGGTTTTGCGCCTCCGGGAGCAGAGGCACCCGCGATGAGCGAAGACTGCCTCTATCTGAATGTATGGACGCCGGCGAAGTCGGCATCGGCAAAGATTCCGGTACTTGTGTGGATCTATGGCGGCGGGTTCAATGCGGGCGCAACGTCGATTCCGACCTATAGTGGCGAGGTGCTGGCGCGGAAGGGCGTGGTGCTGGTGAGCATCGCTTACCGCGTGGGGCCACTTGGATTTATGGCGCATCCGGAATTGAGCGTGGAATCGCCTGAACACGTATCGGGGAATTACGGATTGCTGGACATGATCGCGGGTTTGCAGTGGATCCAGAAGAACATTGCAAAGTTTGGCGGCGATCCGAGCAAGGTTACGATCTTCGGTGAGTCGGCGGGCGGAATCGCGGTAAGCCAACTGAGCGCATCGCCGCTGGCGAAGGGGCTGTTCAGAGGCGCGATTTCAGAAAGCGGCGGGTCGTTCGGTCATCAGCGGTCGGCGGGACAGCCGGGCGAAAACATGCGGCCGCTCGCCGCTGCGGAACGGAGTGGAGAGGCACTGGCCAGGAGCGCGGGCGCGGCATCGATTGCAGAGCTGCGCGCGATGCCGCCGGAGAAGATCATGGCGGCTACGCGTGGGCAGCGCGGAATGGCATGGCCAATCGTCGACGGATGGGTTCTGCCTGACGACCAATACAAAATGTACGATGCGAAGCAGTTCAACGATACGCCCATTCTGGTTGGCTACAACTCGGATGAAGGCGCGAGTTTTTCTCCGGCTCATAGTTCGAAGGAATATATCGATAACACGCGGAAGCACTACTTGAGCTTTGCCGACAGCCTGCTGAGCGCGTACCCGGCCGGCGACACGACCGTTCCGAAGACGGCGCGCGATCTTACGCGCGACACAACATTTGGCTGGCACACGTGGACATGGGCGCGGTTGCAGTCGAGGGTGGGGACGGGGAAGGCATACATTTACTACTTCGATCAGCATCCGGAGTATCCGGCGGATTCGCCGCAGGCCGGTCACGGTTCGCCGCATGGGAGCGAAGTTGCTTTTGTCTTCGGACATTTGAATGAACGGCGCAATGAAGAAACCACGACCGCGGATCGAGTGATCTCCGATGCGATGGTGACTTACTGGACGAATTTCACGAAGTATGGCGATCCGAACGGGAAGGGGATGCCGAAGTGGCCGGCGTTCAGCGATGAGAATCCGCAGTATATGTATTTTGCGGGCACGCCGCATGTGGGGCCGGTTCCGAACGAGCCGGGATTGAAGGCGCTGGATGCCTACTTTGCGTGGCGCCGCTCGGCGGAGGGCGTGCGGGCCTCGACGATTGAGGATGCGCCGCCTGCGAAGACGAATGTGTATAACGCGCAATTTCCGCGCGTGCTGCCGGACAACAGTGCCGTGTTCCAACTGAAGGCTCCCGATGCGCAAAAGGTTGAAGTGCGGGTGGGCGGCGGCACGTATCCGATGACGAAGGGGAGCGACGGCGTGTGGAGCGGGACGACGGCTCCGCTGGTTGTGGGCTTTCACTATTATCAACTGCTTGTCGATGGCGTGTCGGTGAACGATCCGGGGAGCCATGCGTATTTCGGGACAGGGAAGGACTCGAGCGGCATTGAAGTTCCCGAAGAAGGCGTTGACTACTACCTCGCGAACGATGTGCCGCATGGCGACGTGCGCATCCGGATCTATCGCTCGAAGATCACGGGAGAATGGCGGCGGTGTTTTGTGTACACGCCGCCGGATTATGACACCAACGTTGAAGCGCGCTACCCGGTGCTCTACCTGCAGCACGGATCGGGAGAGGATGAGACGGGATGGACTTTCCAGGGACATGCCAATCTGATTCTCGATAACCTGATCGCGGAGAAGAAGGCGGTGCCCATGATTATTGTGATGGATAACGGATACGCAACGCGGCCAGGGCAAGGCATGGGAGCGCCTGCTCCGCGAGGGCCAGGCGACGTGAGTGCATTCGAGGATGTGATTCTGAAGGACGTGATCCCGATGATCGACTCGAGCTTTAGAACGATTGCCGATCGGGAGCATCGGGCGATGGCCGGTCTCTCGATGGGAGCCAATCAGACGCTGACGCTGACGACGCACAATCTGGACACGTTTGCTTACATCGGTGGATTCAGCGGAACGATGAATGGGTTGAACACGGACGCGCTGGATCCGGCGACGGCATTTGGCGGGCGGTTCAAAGATGGAGCTGCGTTCAACGAGAAAGTGAAGCTGCTTTGGCTCGGCATGGGGACGAAAGAACCGAATCCGTTTCCCGCAGCAATTGGGGCATTCCGGGCGATGCTGGACCAGGCAGGGATCAAATACGTTTACTTTTCATCGCCGGGCACGGCGCACGAATGGCTCACCTGGCGCAGGGACTTGAACGACTTTGCGCCGAGGCTTTTCAAGTAGGGCGTTCGCTGCGGACCGGTTTCTGTGGCAGCTGTGAAGATACGAGTCCTGCGGTTTTCAAGCAGACTCAGGCCAGGTTGGGCGGAATGCTCAACCTGGCTTTTTATTTGAGGGAAGGTCGCGGCGGAAAATTCAGCTTTTCGATTGATATCCCAAGAGCATAGGATGTGTATGTTTGGAAAAGCGGTTGCGGCGAGGGGCTAAAGCTGGCTTGCTTCGAAAACGCTTACATGGGCGGTCCTGGCGGACAAATGCTCAAGGCCAGTTATTTTTGAAGTCGAACTCCGCGCGGAATAACCGCGCAAAGAAGGGTGAACCAGAGTGACTCAAATTCCCGTTTTGTTTTCAAAGCAATTGATGTCTTCAATCGTATTTCGAATGGTTTCGATTCCGGCGGTGCTGGCGATGGCGTTAATAGTTCCCGTTGCTTTAAGTCAGATGCCCGGCCAGCAGATGCCCGGCTTGCCACCGATTGCGGCGCAACAATCCGAGCATGGGATTCACGCTACGGTGGGCGCGGAAGTGGTCGACATTACGGTCTGCGGCGACGCGGTGATCCATGTGCTGGCGAAGGTGAATGCAGAGGCGAAGGTTGGGGAACGGCCCTGGATGCTGGATGCGAGCCAATCATGCCCTGGCGCTCCGTTTCAGTTTACGCAGGATGCGCGGTCGGCAACGATCAAGACGGCCAAGCTCGAAGTGAGCTTCAGCCTCGGGCGTGGCAATGTTTCTTTTCGGGCGGTGAATGGTGGCGAGCCGCTTTTGCGGGAAGGCAACAGCATTCCACGCACGTACGAGCCGGAGCAACTGAATGGCGAGAGCACATATAAGGTCGAAGACCGGTTCTCTCCAACGCCGATGGAGGCGCTCTATGGGCTCGGTCAGCACCAGAGCGGCCTGATGAACTACCGCGGGGCGACGGTCGAACTGGGCCAGAACAACACCGATGTTGCGATGCCGGTGCTGGTGTCGAGCCGAGGGTACGCGCTGATGTGGAACACGGCGTCGCTGACGTATTTTGATAACCGCTTTCCAAGCGAATTCTCGCTGAGCGCGCTTGCCGGGCAGGCGGTCGACTACTACTTTATGTATGGGCCGGATGCGGATGCGATTATCCACGAGTATCGCAGCATGACGGGACACGCGCCGTTGCTGCCGAAGTGGGCTTACGGCTTCTTTCAATCGAAGGACCGGTATGAGTCGCTTGACGAAATTAAGACGATTGCGCAACGCTACCGCGCAGAGCATATTCCGCTGGATGCAATTGTGCAGGACTGGTTCTGGTGGAAGGTGGAGGGAGATCCGGACTTTAACAAGAATTACCACGATGTGCCGGCAGACCTGGACACGCTGCACAAAGAGAATGTTCACACGATGATTTCGGTGTGGGGCTTGCTCGATCCGGCTTCAGAGACTTACAAGATACTTGAAGGGAAGAACCTGCTGATTCCGGGCGCGCATGTGTATGATCCGAGCAACCCGGAGGCGCGCGATATTTACTGGAACCGGCTGCCGGGTAAATTGTTTGCGCAGGGATGGGACGCGTTCTGGCTGGATAGCGCGGAGCCGGAAGAGTATTGGCCGCACATGGGCGATGCGATTCTGCGCAACAAGCAGCTTGCGATGGGCAACGGCGCCGAATATACAAATGTATTTCCGCTGCTGCATACGCTGGGCGTGCAAGATCATTGGAAGGGAACGACAGACCGGAAACGCGTGTTTCTATTGACGCGGTCGGCATTCCTGGGCCAGCAGCGTGTGGGCGCGACGGTGTGGTCGGGGGACGTGTACACCAGCTATTGGGCGCTGACACATCAAGTTCCGGCGGGACTGAATTTTGCGATCAGCGGATATCCCTATTGGACGACCGATATCGGTGGCTACTGGCCTGCGTTTCCCGGCGTGACGGAACAGCCAGCTTATCAGGAACTTTATACGCGCTGGTTTGAGTACGGAACCTTCTGTCCGATTTTCCGGACGCATGGGCACCGGCCGCACAACGAGCTATGGACGTACGACAAGGTGGAGCCGACACTTATCAAATATGACAAGCTGCGCTATCGCCTGATGCCGTATATCTACTCGCTGGCGTGGAAGGTTTCAAGCGAGGATTACACCATTCAGCGTCCGCTGGTGATGGATTGGCGAACGGACGAGAACGTGCTCAACATTGCCGACGAGTTCATGTTTGGGCCGGCGATCCTCGTCAATCCGGTTTTAAAGGCTGACGCCACGCGCCGCAGCGTGTATCTGCCCGCATCGCCGAAGTGGTATGACTTTTGGACCGGGGTCTCAACAACGGGCGGACAGGAGATTGAAGCCGATGCGCCGTTGGATCGGATACCGCTCTATGTGCGCGCGGGATCGATCATTCCGATGGGACCGGAGATCGAATATGCGACACAGAATCCCGAAGGCGCGATCGAACTGCGCATCTATCGCGGGGCAGATGGCGAATTCAAGCTGTACGACGATTCGGGCGACAGCTACGACTATGAGAAGGGGCAGCACGCTGTGATTCCAATTCGCTGGAACGACGGCGCAAGTGTTCTCACGATCGGCGCGCGGGAAGGCTCTTATCCGGGGATGGTGGAGAAGCGCGCGTTCCGGGTTGTGCTGGTTGGAAGCGTGCACGGGATTGGCGAAGACGTGACGGGCAAGGCGGACAAGGAGATCGCGTACGACGGTAAGGAGATCAGCGTGAAGCTTAAGTAGCGGCGAGCGAATTGCAGCGATTGGAGTTTGACATTAAGTTGATGGACCGGCATTCGTGCCGGTCCATACTTTTTTAAGAAGTGTCTCGCCTTTGATGCGACGGACGATGCGATCAGCGGCATTCGAAGTTGGCTGCGTCTTCGGTATTACCTGATCCTTTGAATTGGGCGTGGGTTGGATAGGGGCAAAGGGGGCGGCTCCGGCCGGGGAATGCTCTGCCGGTTGCGACGACCGATTGCGGGACGACTCCCTTTTCGACCCAGTTGGTCAACGCGTCGAGCAGATCGAATTGATCGAGCGATGGACCACCGGCGCAGTGGCTCATTCCCGGAACGAAATAAAACTGACTCCATTTGGAGACGGCTTCAGGTCCGCCGTTGGCAGCGGCCATGTCTTTGTAATAGCCGAAGGTGTCGAGCGGGGAGAACCAGGGATCGCTGTCGCCGTGGAAGAAGATGAGCTTTCCGCCATTCGCGGAAAAGGTTGAGAGGTTGGTCGACATGGCATCGACGAGCGGTTGAGAGGCTTTCATGGCCAAAGCATCGACGTCGATTTCAGTGGCTGTTGGCGCGGGTCCGAAGATGCCGTGGCCTGGCGCGAGGAGACCGCGGAGACCACTGCTGGAGGTAATGCCGACGTCATAAAGAAAGCCGGGATAGACCTGGATGCCGCGTGAAGTCTTTGGACCGCTCATGGCTTTCTCGATTGCCGCGACTTTCTCGGGAGCGAGGCAGGAGTCGTTCGTCGCACCCTGGCAGGCAAGGACTTTGGGATCGAAGTTACAGGCGAGGGGATTCTGGATCATGCCGTCCGCGACGCCATCCATGGCGTCACATTGCTTGAGGAGAGCATCGGCGATCAGCTTGCGGTCGTTGTCTGTGATGGCTTCCGCCTCGATGGGTTTTCCGTTGGCGTCCTTTGGAGCAATTTGGTTGAAAGCGACGGGGATCCATTGGCCGATGGCGAGATTGGAAAGGCCGGTGCGCATGGCGGGATCGCCGGAGATGATGCCATTGAAGACGGTGGGGAAGCGCTGGGAGAGAATCATGCCTTCGCGGCCACCGGTGGAACAGCCGGCAAAGTAGGAATAGGCGGCGGGTTTGGCGTAAAACTCGGCGATGATCTGCTTGGCGAGCGCGGCTACGCGGGCGTTGGCCTGGTATGCGAAATCGAGGTAGGCCTGCTGATCTTTTTCAAAACTGAAGTCGAAAGCGCCGGCATGGCTTTTGTGGCCGGTGTCGTTACTGACGACGGCGAAGCCTTTCATGAGGGCGGGCGTACTGCCTGCGGCGACGGTGCCGAGTGGAGGCAGGACGACGCCGTTGCCGCCTCCGCCGCCCTGCATGAGGAGATCGCCGTTCCACTTGTCCGGCATGGCGAGGGCAAAGCGGATGCCGAACTCTTCGCCGCCGACTCCTTTGCGCCGATCGATGATGCCTTCGACACGGCAGTTTGCGGGGAGCGGTGCGGCGGATCCGGGCATTCCGCGGGGATTGGGCTCGACGGCTCCTTCGGCTATGGGCGTGGTTTTGAGGATTTCGACACCTGGTGATTTGAAGTTCATCAGGGCGGCGCAGGAATTCGAGCTTTGCGCAAATGCGCTGGGAGCCAGGAGGGTGAGGATGGTCACTTTCAAGAATTGTGAACGCATGTTGCCTCGCATTTTTTAAGACGTGGCAATGTTAACACCCAGGCAAGGCGTTGAATGGGATGCATAGGCAGATTGTTTTTGGGAGTCTTAAGAGTTGGTTGGTGCGTTGCAAATATGAGGGGCAATAAAAAACCCTGACATACGGACCGGCTTTGAGGCGGCTCGTATGCCAGGGTGTTGATGCAAACGCTAAAGCTTAGAAGTAAGCTTTGGCGCCGAGTTGGAAGACACGCGGATCAGCAGCGCCGGTGGTTGTGCCTTCGTTGGCGTTGTATGCGCTGGCGCCGGTACCGAGTCCGCCGTTGAGAACACCGGTGTTGGCGCCGGTGATCTGTGTATGGTTCCAGGCGTTGAAGGCATCAGCCTTCAACTGGATTCCAGTCCGTTCGGTGAAGTGGAAGTCCTTGAACACCGAGAGGCTCCAGGAGTCGCGACCGGGTCCAACGATGGTGTTCTTGCCCATATCGCCATAGGTCAACGGAGCGGGCTGTTCGACCGCACCCACTGCATTAAACCATTGCTGCCTTGTTTTCGGATAGGAGACAGCTCCGACCCTCTGGGCATAGGAGGTTTCACCACCGGCAAAGCCGAGGGTGTTGCTTCCGGCATTAACGCTGAGCGGGTTTCCGGCATTCATGGCGCCTACGCCGGAGATCGTCCAACCACCAGCCAGGTTATGCGCCATCCCCTTGGAGTGCTCGAAGATGGGCAGGTTGTAATCGAAGTTGACCACCCCGATCTGACGCCGGTCATAGCCGGAGGTGCCGAACGAGTAGCGGGGGTTAATGGAGCTTTGGAGGTTGTTGAAGAGCTGGGCATCGATGACATCCCAGGCGTGCGAGTAGGTGTAGGCAGCGCCGAGAGTGAGACCCTGCCAGGCGGTAGCCCGGAAGGTAGCCTGCAGACCGTGGTAGTGAGCATTGCCTTCGTCGCCGACGATGTTGATGTCGCCAAAGCCGAGGTACTGCCGATAGTAGTTGCCCTGAACGCCGTTGGCTCCGCCGCAAGAGGGGCCGCAAACCTGAATGCGGTCCGTAATGTCGGACGGGTACATGCCGTTGAGGTCAACTGTTTGTGAGAGGTGATTCGAGTTGTTGCCTACATAGCCAATGCTGGCGACCATGTTGCTGCGCAACTGTTGCTCGACTCCGAGGCTGTACTGATAGACCTTCGTAATCGGAAGGTTGGCCTGTACACCAGTGAAGCCTTGCGGGGTTGTGGGTGACAAACCAGCGTTTACGCCATTGATGTAAGAGGTCGCTGGGTTATCCGTGTAAACAAAGTTAGTGGAGGCGCTGTTGCTGAACGGAATGTTGGCGCCCATGTTGTACTCTTCGTTGCCGGCATTGCGTTCTGCGAAGAGGCCGCTTCCGCCACGAAGGATGGTTTTCTGGTTTCCGAACATGTCGTACGCAAAGCCGATGCGCGGTTCCCAGTTCCAATTGTGGTTGGTCACGAGGCCCTTGGGAATCCCGTTGCGTCCTGCGAGGCCAATTCCATTCATATAGAAGGGAACCGTCGGCAGAAGCGTACCGCCGACCAGCTCGAATCCGGGACCGCTGGTATTCAAAGCGTTGCTGGTGGGCGAGGTGAACTCCGCCGCGTTGGCTGAATTCCACAGATCTGGATAGAAGTTAGACATGCGGCCGTTGGTGTCAAAGGCGTGGGGCAGGGCTTCCAGGCGGACGCCCAGGTTGAGGGTGAGGCGATGAGTAACGCGCCAGTCGTCCATGGCATACTCATCGATTGTGTTGAAGGAGATGGAGACCTGATCCTGCGTCTGCGCCTGGTTGAAGTTTTGCGCATAGCCGAGGAAGAAGTCGGCAAGTCCGACGCCAGGAGCCGGGTTCGGATTGGCAACGGTAGCAGCCGCTTGGGTGGCCTGCCCACGGAACCCGTAAGTTCCGGCTGTGTCGGTAAAGATTTCCTGGTTCTTGTGGCCGTTATACCAACCAAAACCGACCTTGATGTTGTGTGCGCCCTTGCTCCAGGAGAGATCGTCCTTGACCTGGTTGGCGCGCCACGTATTGACCCACGGCCAGTTTCCGTTATCCATGTTTGCGCCGTAGTTGCCGCCGCTGATTTCGACGCCGGGGACCTTGTTGATGACATTGGCGAGCGGGAAGAGCGGAGAGGTCACGAAGCCGGAAGGCGTGTGCCATTGGTTGGTGTTGGTGATGAGAATGTTGTTGCCGCTCTCGTTGTAGGCAATTTCATTCAGCAGGTTGGGGCGAAGCTGGTAGGTTGCATGGAGAACAGCAGCCCAGGAAGGAACCACTTCCAGCGAACCGATGGTGGGATAGGTATTGCCTGTCCATGCCACGGTGGGCGCGCCTTGGGTGAGCGAATCATAGATTAAGTGGCCGAAGACCGAGAACTTATCGTTGAACTGGTGATCGACGCGAGCAATCTCTTCGCGGTAGAAGGTGTCAGTGTTGGCCCCGGAGATGTAATAATTCCCGCTCGCAGAGTTCGGGGGCAGCATGATACCGGCCGCAAGGTAGGCCTTGGCAGTCGGATCAACGAGGGACAGCGGAATGGTGTCGCCAGGGAACATCTCTCCCGGGGTCAGACCGGCGTTAGCGAACTTTGCGATCGCGGTCGCGTCCGTGGTGGTGGGCACATAGATGTCATTACCCTGGCCGGTCTCGTTGGGGGCGTTGACCACGGCCGTACCCGAGGAGCCAAAGCCAAACATTGCAGCCGACGGCACCAGGTTACGGATTGCGCCGCCGTTGATTTCCCGGCGCCATTCCATGTTGTAGAAGAAGAACGTCTGGGGCTTGCTGGATTTGAACTGGACCGGCCCGCCGATGTTGAAACCAAACGCGTTGTAGCGGAGTTCGGCTTTGACGGGATTTGACTGCTGCCTTAACGCCCAAGAGAAAGCATCGAGAGCGTCGTTGCGGTCGTATTCCCAAGCTCCACCATGGAACTGCTTGGTGCCATTCTTGATGGCCATGCTGATCATGCCGCCGGAGGAGTTACCGAGGTCGGCAGCAAAGTTGGAGGTGGTAATTGTGAATTGTCCGAGGGCGTCCTGAGAGGGGGAGACGAGCAGAATGCCGCCGCCGCCACGATCGTAGGCTTCGCCACCGTCGATGAGCCAGTTGTTATCGTCCGACCGCATACCGTTGAACTGGATGGTGCGGTTCTGGAACTGCGCGCCTGGTGAATCGAAGTCGGGCATGTTGTTGGCCGCGCCGGGGACCAGCGTGGTGAGTTGGAGCACGTTGCGTCCGTTGGTGGAGATGTTATCCATCTGGTTGGCGGTGATGGTCTGGCTGACGTCGTTGGTTTCGGACTGAACCTGAAGGGCTTCAGCCTCAACCGTGACGCTTTGACCAACGGCACCGACCTGGAGTGCGGCGTCGATGCGGAGAGTGTCACCAACCTGGAGGTTGATGTTCGTCTGCGCGAAGGTCTTGAAGCCCTGGGCCTCGACCTGGACCTGGTAGTGTCCGACTGGGAGCTCACGGGCGGAATAGCTTCCCGTGCTGTTGGACTCGGCGTTACGGATAAATCCGTTGTCCATATCGGTCACTGTGACCTTGGCGTTTGGAACGACTGCGCCAGTAGGATCTGTGACCGTACCGCCGATATTGCCTAATCCCTGGGCGTTTGCCATGACAGCGAGCAATACGAACCCAAAAATGAACAACATCGGTACTCGCACCAGGTTATAGATGCGTTTTCCAACTGCTGTTTTCACTCTGTCCTCCTGAATTAACGGTTACTAGTAGAAAGTTTCGAGACAACCCCATGCACACGACCACCCTTAGGTTGATTGGGCGGACTTTGTACGGGTGCTGTCCCAGTTCTGTTCAATTACCGCAGAGAATTAAAACAGCCAGTGTGAAAGCTGTGAAGGGGTGTCACGGTGTAACTGGCGGAGAAGTACCGTGAGTCACGCGAACAAAAGGCGAATCTACGCACTTAAAAAGGGTCAATTCAGGACCGGGAAGCCGGTTCTCGCAGCGGGTATTCTGCCAGGCGGAAACGGGCCGCCAGCGGCGAAACTTACCGGATGCTTGGTCTCTAAGTGCAACCAATGCTGATGTTTATGAATTAGAGCCGGGAAGGTACCGCTTGGGCTGGTCCAAGCTCCAGGCGAGGGGATGGAGGGTGACTGACACTCCAATCTATGCTTTCCTGGATAATGGGTTCTCAATCGAAACAAAACACGTAGAAATGAGGCGATTTTGGGCCCTAAAAAGATAATAAAAAAAGGGGATTCAGGGTGCGATTTCCGGGGCCATTTTAGGGGTGGGGACGTGAGCAGCCGAGGAATCGGGGGGGAACGGACGAGGCGCTTTGGGCTACTTTTCCTCGTCGGTGACTTCGATAGCCCTGACTTCCGCGTAGTTTACCTTCGGCGAGAAGTTGAGGAGCAGTTTTCCCTGGCCGTTGGGATGGAGGCCGTGGAATTCTCGAACGACGGGCCGGAAAGCCCCGCCGGCTGCCTTGAAGATATCGAAATCCTGGAGGAGCAAGACGCCGTTGCAGGTGACGTCGAAGACCCTGCAGCCGACGCCGTGGCACTCGGCAGCCGGAATGAGAGGACTGAAGAAGGACTCGAGGAAGTGGAGCTTGACGGTATAGCTTCCTGGCGGTACAGGGATGGCGTAGCTGAAGTTGCCGTGCCGCTCACCGGTATAGAGGTCTGGAACTCTAGGGCCAATCTCGGGGTTTGGATAGGCCCAGTAGCGTCCGTCGATGAAGAACTTGTCTCCGCCCCAGCGGGTGCCATCGGCATCAACAAAATCGGACGGTGTGGCCCTGATCCGGATCGGTTCCATTTTTCCGGGCTTGCCCGGCGTCAGTTCAATTGCACTGACAAAGGCTCCATCCCCCCATTCGGACTGAAAGCGGAGGTGGACTTTGCCATCTGAGGCGGGCCTGACGTCCTTGAACGCGCGAATGTCCAAGGGGGCAGCGCCGCCATCGGCGACGGGGTCGAAGTTGACGAGCAGGGGATGTCCGTTGAGATCGATCTCAAAGTGGCGCAGATTCTGCGCATCCTCTTTTCGGTCGGAGTCGGGGATGCGAAGCGGATCGGCGAAAAAGAGTTTGAGTTCGTAGACTCCGGGAGGCAACGGTATGTTGTATTGGAAACCGCGCTCCGACTGGGGAGACATCTGGTCGACGGATGCGGCTTCGCGAATGGACTTGAAGAGACCTGCATCGGCCACCGGGGGGAAGAAGCGCGTGGGCCCGGGCTTGACGACGCCACCCTCGTAGTAACGATCGGAATCCCAGCTATGCCCCCACTGATCGATATAAGGTGCGCCACCGTGACCGGCGGCGAAACGGATGGCGCCAGTTTCAGGGGCCACAGTGATGGGAGGAATAGCGACCTGCTGTCCCGCGGCGTTCTGGGCTGCGAGGGACCCGGCATCAGCGGAGCCGTCTGCGAGCTGCTGTCGGGAACGGGCATGCCTGGACTGGATCCACATGGAGCCGAGAACGGCGACGCCGATGGCCAGCAGCACAACTGCGCCGACAAGAAGCTGATTTGAGCGGCGCGGCTCGCTTTCGACAGGCTCAAGCAGGATGGGCTGCGGCACCTGCGGCGGCGCTTCGATATGCCGATTCTCAAAGATCGGCAGGTATTGACCTTTGGGAATGGTGATGACGACAGGCTCGTCCTTGCCCTCATTGATGAAGTGGTGTTCCAACTTCATGCGCAGAACGCGAGCCTGGGAGCGAACGATATTGTCGTCGTTCGGGTTGTAGCTTGGCCGCCGGCCGTAGACGTAGATGCCGATCTGCTGTTCGGTGGCTTCTTCCGACTTGTCTTCAAGCGCGCACCGGCAGACGTGGAGGAAGAAGGCTCGCAGGCGCGGCGATTTTTCAAAGGTGACACTGGAGGCCACACGATGCACCAATTCTTCTCGCTGCGAGTCAATCTCAGCGGGAGCTTTTTTGGGATGCATCACGGTGACAACTTCAAGACTCATCAGGGCAACTCCAGCGCATCAGGGCCGTTTGCTCGGAATCGTTAGTAAAGCGATTTGCACGGGCAAAAAACCACACTGCTAAGGATGTTTGTTGTAGAAGTGCGTTGTCAAGAGAAAACGATGGGCAGGGGATGGTTTTCTGAGAACATGTGCATTTTTGCACGATTGAAAAGCGCCGACAGGCGAGAGTGGATTGAGTTGGATTGGATCCAGGAGTTCGCGCCGAGTCGCAAACTTGAGGGGCTGAAAAAGCACCCACAAGTTGTAGGACCACTGGGGTCTTTTTCTTTTTTCTTGAATAGTCAATCCGCAAAAGCGGAGAAGTTGGAAGAGGTAGGACATCATACATCCAGCCGATTTCCTGCTTTATGTTTCGCGCGCAGGTGGCTCTCGGACGATCGGCTTTTCGGAATCGTGGGGGGACGGATCTCTTCCGGGATGAGCGGTTAAGGTTGTCTGCGGGCGCTGCTTTCTGGGCAATTCCAATTAGGTCCGGAGGGTTCCTGATGGCAGAGGAGGTCCCAATGCGGAAGGAGGATGCCGGCCGGGAAGCCGTGCCTAATTCGAATGAAAATAGAAGGTTAGCCGAGATTCTGCGAGAATTCAGAGCCGGTTTCCAGATCGGAATGGGGCTTAGGTTGATGGTAGTCATGGCACCCCCGAGGCCCGCACTCCTGTGATTCGGCCGCTTGCTCATCTAACCCCAGGACGGCAGGCAAATCGCTCTCCACAAGGGAGTCAGCGGCCGGAAAGGTGCCAAGCCGGGCCGACGAGGCGCCGGACAAGACACTGTCTATCCGCGGTTTTTGTGGAGCGACTGGATGGACAGATGCAATTCGAGAGCCACTCGGCTGATGGCGGTCGGCGGATTGCGCCGATGCGCTCAATTGGTTCTGGTCACCTGGGTTGGCTTTCCGTTTTCGGAGAGTTGGGCTGGGCGTCGGCCTGGTGGAGTTTTTCCTGAAGGGATTGCTCCTTTGTGTGTTGCAGGGACTGTGTTTTTTCGAATTCGGCTTTGGCTTCTTGTTTCTGACCGACCGATTGATAGAAACGTCCCAGGCGCCAATGGACCATCGAGTCATTGGGGGAAAGCTTTACCGCTGCTTTGAGTTCCCTGAGCGCGTCATCCTTGCGTCCCTGGTCTCCATAGAGAATGCCGAGGTCGAGATGCGCGATGGGAATGGAGGGTTGGATCTGAACTGCGCGCTCGAGATCTTTTACCGCGTCGTCAGGACGCTTGAGCCGAATCTCCGTATCGCCAAGATAGGCGAGCGACAGGGCATGTTCCGGATTGTTGGCGAGCTCAGCCTGGAATTGTTTTTCTGCTTCGTCGAATCGCAAGGCCTTCCATAACAGGTAGCCATAACCAAAATGCACGTTGGGGGTTGTGGGACCAGCCTTGACCGCGGCCTGAAATTCGGTGAGCGCTCCAGAATCGTTCTCCATCTCGTTGTAGGCTTCGCCGAGGAGCATATCCGCTTCGGCGGACTCGGCATTCAGGGAAAGGATCTCGTGGTACGTGTCGACAACGCACTGGTACTGTTTGGACCAGAGACAGCTTTGAGCAAGATTCATCCGCAGCTCAAGGTTCTCAGGGTCGCCGGCAGCAGCCTGTTTCAAGTAGGGGATTGCGGCAGCGTAGTTGCCCAAACCATAATGGGCCATACCGATCAGCGTGACCAGCCGCAGCGCTTGCGGAGAGGATTTTGGCTGAGTGTTGAGGACAAGCTGAAAGGCTTCGATGGCGCCGCGGAGATCCCCGGACTTGAAGAGGGAGAGGCCAAGATTGATGCGCAAGTTGGGAAAACTCGGGTTGAGGCTCAAGCCTTTGCGGTAAAGGGCGATGGCCTGTTTGTAATGTTCCTGGCGCGCTTCAAGGAGGCCGAGGTGCGCGTAGGCTTCAGCGGAGCTCGGTTGGGAGGCGAGCAGCGATCGCCACGCGGCTACTGCTCCGGCGGCGTCGCCCTGCTGCTCGAGAGCGAGAGCGGACTGCCTCTTGCTTTCGCGAGAGGGTGCCGGCTGGCCTGAGCAATGGGCCACGCACACGGCGGTCAGGCACGACACAACGATCAGCTTTAGAGACTTGGCCGACATCCAGTTTTCCCTCGTCCAGATTTTCGCGCTTGCGGAGCAGCGATGCAAAACTCTCAAGATCTAATGTACTCGTGCGGGGTAGCCGGTTGGGGAGTTCGCCAATCGAAGCTAAAGCCCGCTGAGTGAGCGGGCCTTAGGCTATGCATGAGATTTTGGTTTTGGGCAGCGAACTTTCTGTGCGAGGACCGCTTCAAGGTTTCGCAATTCAAGAAAACGCGCCTCAGGATCAGCGGTTCAGGACGACGTAGCTGCGGCCTGCATAGAGGCGGAAGCCGGCGCCAGAGCCGGGCAGGAACTGGAGGGGCATGGGGTGCTTGATTTCGCTGTCGGAGGCAGAGGCTGCGGAGAGGACTTCATGGCCGCCGAGGTCCGTGACGACGAACTTGTTGCCGTCGATGAAGCCGATGCCATAGGCGCCGGGCGCCAGTTTTTTGCCGGCTATTTGAACGGGAACTTCGGTGATGAAATAGGCCTGATATTTGGCCGCGATGCCGGTGGAGTAGCCGCTGGTGTCAACCATGCTGGCGAGAACGAAGAATCCGTCCGAGAACTTGATGCCGCTTGAATTGCGCAACTGCGTGGTTGCTGTTTGTCCGCGATAGAAGACCGTTTGCGGAATCAGTTTGGTCATTTCGGCTGGCTTCAGGATCTTTGCTCCACCCTGTGCCGACGCTGCCATCGACGCGATTGCAACAAGGGCGACCAGGAGCCCGGTTTTCTTGACACTTCTCCAGATTTGCATCCAAAAACCTCCGTGGATTTGACGTGTTCCGCAGTATAACGCAATGGAGTTACGGCTGGCCGCCTGGCGCCGCTTGCGGAATTGTGACGTACTCAGCGCGAAGGCGAGCAGAAAAGAGCATGGGTGGGGTGAGGGACTCCTATAATGTTCGAAGCGTTTAACAAGCAAGGAAGGCTCCAATGCTGGGTTCGTCTCAGGTTGGATTTTCGACGAGAGGTCTTTCGCTCTGATGAATCGGCATCGCACATCGCGAAGGGCGTGGTGGTCGACACCGCGAGAGGCCTGCCGGTGAGGGCTGCGATTGCATCTTCGTGCGCGGCGGAGTCGCGCCGCCGGCGAGGCTGTTCACGGCAAATTCTGAGTTCAACTTGCGCAGCCTTTGTGTTGCTTATCGGCATGCGTGCCGGAATGGCTGTGGAACGCTCGACGCCGCTGGGGAATCTTGGCCGGCAGGCGTGGGTGATGGAGAATGGACTTCCTCAAAACACAGTGCAGGCATTGGTGCAAACGAAGGACGGATTTGTGTGGCTGGGGACGGAAGCGGGACTGGTTCGGTTTGACGGCATTGGGTTCCAGGTCTTCGACCGCAACTCGACGCCTGCTCTGCCGGGCAATGATGTTTGCTGTCTGCTGGAAGCCGGGGATGGCGGATTCTGGGTTGGGACTGGCGAGGGGCTGGCGCGCTGGAAGGATGGGGAGGTTCGAGCGTTCACAACGCACGACGGACTGCCGGGCGACGGGATTCGGGCCTTGGCACGGGGCGACGGCGGGGCACTGTGGGTATCGACAGACCAGGGGTGGGCGAGGCTGAATGGCGACAAGTTTGTTGCGGGAGGGGATGGGCCTCCGGGCGGCTCGATCACCTCCGTTTCGGCGAGGGGAACAAGTGAGCTCCAGGTGGGCGGGCCGGCGGCCGCGGGCGAGTTGTGGAGGAAGAGCGCGGAGAAAGACGGACTACCCAAGGAAGCAATCGAGTTTGCGGCGACGTTGAACAGCGAAGAGAACGCTATTGCGAGCAAGAACGCGCTGGTGGTCTTGCAAGGCGGCCGTGTGGTGGCGCGGCTGATGGTGGGCAAGGAGCTGCCTGGAAATCGAATCCAGGCACTGCTTGCGGACCGCGAGGGAACATTGTGGATCGGAACCGACGATGGGATGGCCCGATGGGCGGAAGGAAAGCTGGAGCGGCTGCCGGTGACGGATGTGCTGGCCACGGCGTCGGTGATGACGCTGATGGAGGATCGCGAGGGCGACATCTGGGTGGGAACTGAATCCGATGGCCTGCATATTTTGCGCGACGAGCGATTCCGAATCTTCGATGCGCGCCAGGGGCTTTCGTCCGATGAGACGACCGCCGTGATGGAGGACGGGGCCGGGACGCTTTGGGTAGGGACCGAAGACAGCGGCTTGAATGCGCTCAGGCGCGATGGAAACGGAATGGCGCTGGCGCGGAAGTGGTCCGTTCGCGATGGGCTGGCGAGCGATGTGATTCTTTCACTGGCGGCTTCACCACAGGGCGATGTGTGGGTGGGCACGCCGGACGGTCTGAACCGGATTCATGGAAACAGCGTGGCGACCTTCAGCTCGATCGACGGACTGCCGGACGACTTTATTCGATCGCTGCTGGTGGATGGCGACGGGTCGCTGTGGGTCGGCACGCGGCGCGGCTTGACGCACTGGATGATTGGGAAGAATAAACCTGGAGGCTCGCTGACCGATGCGCCGATGGTGACCTATACGCATGCCAACGGGTTGGGCAGCGACCTGGTGGGTGCGATGGCGCGGGACACGAAGGGCGATTTGTGGATCGCGACGCTTGCGGGGCTATCGCGGCTGCATGGCGGCACGATCTCGAACTTCACAACGGCCAATGGGCTATCGAGCAACGTGATCACGGCACTGTTGCCGCTTGCGGAAGGGACGTTGCTGATAGGGACACAGGACCAGGGTTGGAATGTGTGGAACGGGACCAGGTTTGCCGCGGCAGGCAAAAGCAGTCTTGAGCAGACTTCGGTTCACGCGATTCTGGACGACAGTGAAGGACATTTGTGGTTTGCGACGGGGAACGGGATTGCGCGTTGCGAATGTGGATCAGTAGGTGAAGGCAACTTCGCGGCTGGGTATGGGCACTTGATAGAATTCGGCATTGCCGACGGGTTGCACAGCCGCGAGACGGCGACCAACAGCCATCCTTCGGCATGGCGGGCGCGGGACGGGCATTTGTGGTTCGCTACGCCGAAGGGATTGGTGGAAGTGGACCCGGCGCACTTTCCAGTCAATGCGATTCCGCCACCGGTTGCGCTGGAGCGGTTTCAAGTGGACGACGTAAGTCAGAGCCTGCACGGAAACGATGCAGGACCGAAAATCGAAGCCGGCCATGTGCGCTTTGAATTTGACTACGCGGGGCTGAGTTTTGTTGCGCCGCTGAAGGTGCGCTATCGCTACATGCTTGAGGGCTTTGACCACGGCTGGACGGAGGCCGGGGCGCGGCGCACTGCGTATTACACGAATATTCCGCCGGGCAAGTACACGTTTCGCGTGCAGGCGGCCAACAACGACGGCCTTTGGAACACAGAAGGCGCGGCGCTGAGCTTTGAATTGCGGCCGCATTTCTATCAGACATGGTGGTTTTATCTGCTGCTGCTTGCGTGCGTGGTGGCGGCGATTGTGCTGCTGCTGAGGCGGCGGCTTAACGTGGCCGAGCGGGAGTTTCGCGCCGTGCTTGGCGAGCGGAGCAGGATTGCGCGCGAGATACACGACACGCTTGCGCAGGGCTATGTGGGCATCTCGATTCAGTTGGAGGTGCTTGCGGAGATGTTGCGGCAGCGGAAGGTGGAAGACGCAGGAAAGCACCTGGACAAGACGCGGGATTATGTGCGCGAAGGACTGGCGGATGCGCGGCAGTCGATTTGGGCGCTGCGCACGCAGGATGCCGATGAGACGACGCTGCCGGTGAAATTGAGGCGGATTGCGGAGGGAGCGGGGAACAACGGGCTGAAGTCGAAATTCAGCCTCTTCGGCGCTTATCGTCCTTTGCCTTCGGAGACCGAACGCGAATTGCTGCGGATAGCGCAGGAAGCCGTCCATAATGTGAAGAAGCACGCCGGAGCGAGCCAGGTTTGGGTTGAGCTCACGTACGAGGCTGGTACGATCACTCTGGAAGTGCGGGACAACGGGCGGGGAATTGATCTGGATGGAGCAGGCTGGCCTGTACCGGGACAAACTGGAGCGGGGCACTTTGGGTTGACGGGCATGAGAGAGCGCGCGGCGGCGATTGGCGGGGCACTGGAAGTCGAGAGCCAAGAGGGAGCGGGAACCTCGGTGCGATTGCGCGCGCCGGCGCCCGAAGCAGCGCGTGAACAGACGGGAGAGGCACGGTGACCATGGAATCGATTCGAGTGCTGATTGTGGAAGACCACAATGTGGTTCGCCAGGGGCTTGTCGCGCTGCTGAATGTTGTGGACGGCTTGACGGTGGTGGGCGAGGCTGCGGACGGGCTGGAAGGGATCGATCAGTATCGCAAGCATCAGCCGGATGTGACTCTGATGGATTTGCGTCTGCCGCGGATGGGCGGGGTTGAAGCAATCCAGCGGATACGCGCGGAAGCGCCTCAGGCGCGCATTATTGTGCTGACCACCTATGACGGGGATGAGGACATTTATCGGGCGCTGAAGGCCGGCGCGCGCGCCTATTTGTTGAAAGGCATGACGAGCGAAGACTTGGTGACTACGATTCGCGCGGTTCATGCGGGCAAGTCGCACATTCCGGCTGCAATTGCAGAGAAGCTGGCTGAACGCATGGGGACAGAGGATTTGACTCCGCGGGAATTCGACGTGTTGAAAGAGATTGTGAGTGGAAAGAGCAACAAGGAGATTGCGTCGGAGTTGAACGTGTCAGAAGCGACGGTGAAGACCCACATCAACAGTTTGCTGGGCAAGCTTGGGGTGACGGACCGGACCCAGGCAGCGACTGCGGCGATCCAGCGGGGGATTGTTCCTCTGGAGTCGTTGAGGAAGGCCAAGTGATGAGGATGAGACGGGCGATTCTGGGCGCGATGATTTTTGCTCTGATGGCATTTCAGGCGCAGGCGCAGCGTGGGGGATGGCGCCAGGCGACGGCGGCGGAACTGGCCTCGGTGGTGCCGTCGCGGGCTGCGGTTGAAAATGAGCATATTGAAACGGAGATGCGGACAGCATCAGGAATTGTTGACGAGCGCGGTCATTTTATCGCCGGCGTGGTGTTGATTACGGCCGGCTACTCGGCGGATGGAAAGTACTCGCACTACTTGATCGTGCAGACGCCGATGCGGATCGGCGACATCCAACTGAAGCCCGGTGAATATGCGTTTGGATGGACGCGCGCGGAGACCGGAGAAACGCTGAGCGTCCATTTTAACGTGGCGGCAACGGGAGCGCTGGTGGGGACGACGGATGCGCACAGGATCAAGAATCCGACGCGGTTGGAGAGTCTGCATATCTGGCCGCCGGAGGAGAAAGCGATCATCCAGATTGGGCGGTTTGGGATTCCGTACAGGCTGGGCGGCGAGTAGCGGCGGCTGGGACGATCTCCACCTTTCGGATGATACTGATTCGTATCGGGCGCAGCGTATACTCTCTGCATGTTTGAGCCATTGCGTGCAGCCGCTCTTTTGGGACTGCTGGCGGGAGGCGCGTTTCAAGGCCTTTCCGCACAAGTCACAAATTCCCCAACGCCTTCCCCAGGGCAACAAATCGAAAAGACCTCAGAGGACGCGCAGACCCCTTCGACGGGCGGCGTGAATACAGGTCCGCCTCATGCGGCGCAATTCGATACGCAGCATCGGCCGATTACCGCGGGCGGTTTTGTGAAGAGCGGGCCGGTGATTTTTGAGGACATCTCGGAAAGAGCCGGGCTGACCAAGTGGACCCACAAGATGGGCACCCCGCAGAAGAAGTACATCATCGAAACCAACGGGTCGGGCGTGGGGCTGATCGACTATAACAACGATGGCTGGCTCGATATTTATGTGGTGAACGGCTCGACGTTCAATGCGCTGGACGGCAAGGAGACACCGCCGCATGCAGCCCTCTTCCGGAACAATCACGATGGAACTTTTACCGATGTGGCGGCCGAGGCCGGCGTGACCAACGACCGCTGGGGCGTGGGCGTGACCATTGCCGACTATGATAACGACGGCTGGCCCGATATCTACGTGAGCAACTGGGGCAAGAATCGGCTTTACCACAACAATCACAACGGCACCTTTACCGATATGGCAGAGAAGGCCGGAGTGCAGTTGGGCAACTGGTCGACGGGAGCCACGTGGGGCGACTACGACGGGGATGGGCGGCTGGATTTGTTTGTGCCCGGCTACGTCCACTTCGATCGCGACAACCTGCCGTCGGGCGGCGAGAGCGGGGTGCCGGACACATTCTGCACTTTCCGCGGCGTGCAGGTGAATTGCGGGCCAAGGGGCCTGAAGGGCGAGCCCGATCATCTGTTCCGTAACAACGGGGATGGAACCTTTACCGACACGAGCGAGAAGGCTGGTGTTGCGGATGCGCCCGGCTACTATGGACTGGCTTCGCTGTTTGTGGACATCAACAACGACGGCAAGATGGACCTGCTGGTGGCCGACGATTCGACGCCGAACTATCTTTATCTGAACAAGGGCGACGGCACATTCGAGGACGTGAGCTATTCGTCGGGCTATGCGCTGAACGAGGCGGGACGCGAGACCGCGTCGATGGGAATTGCGGCGGGCGACTTTGAGAACAACGGAATGGTGGATGTGTTCAACACCACGTTCTCAGACGATTACAAGCCGCTTTACCGCAACGATGGAGAGGGCAACTTGACGGACAGCAGCTACCAGTTGGGAATCGCGGAGGTTTCGGTGCCGTTCCTTGCGTGGGGCAATGCGTTCCTCGACTACGACAACGACGGCTGGAAAGACCTGATCATGTCGGACGGGCATGTCTATCCGCAGGTGGACGAGCACGCGTGGGGCACGAGCTTTGCGGAGCGGCCCATGCTGTTTCACAACATGGGCGGCAAGAAGTTCGAGGTGGTTCCGGCGGTCGAGAGCTCAGGACTTGCAGACGTAATTGTCGGGCGGGGATTAGCCGTGGGAGACCTGTTTAACGACGGCAAGTTGGATGTGGTGATCAATGTGCTGGACGGGCATCCTGTGATTCTCCGCAATGTGTCGGCAGACAAGAATCACTGGGTTGAGTTGAAGCTGGTGGGTGGGCCGAAGAGTCCGCGCGATGCGGTGGGCGCGACAGTGTACCTGACGGCAAACGGGATGAAGCAGCGGGGTGATGTGCTGAGCGGCGGAAGCTATGCGTCAACGAACGATCCGCGGCTGCACTTTGGCCTTGGACAGGCCACCAAGGTGGACGACATTGAGATCCATTGGCCGGACGGGAGGCGGGAGCATGTTTCGGTGCCCGGCGTGGACCGCATCGTGACGATCACCGAGGGCGCGGACAAATAATTCTTTTTGAATCAGCGTCCGGATGAAGCCGGATTTGGAGACAGGGCGCGTCTACAACTTAGGGTTGAGATTTCTCCACAACCTGGGCCGGATACGCGCTTTCCCCAGGGATGAATAGAATTGAGGACGCGATGCTTCCCCTTTGCAGAGCCTTCCGAATTGCCTGTTTCGCTGGCGCCGGCCTCACCGCCTGCGCAGCGCTCATGCTTTGGGAGAGTCATGCCCCGGTGGCACGCGCGGCAGAAGATGCGGCTGCGCAGCGGGCGGACTATTCGAAAAGCGTGGCAGCGCATTACAAGCTTCCCTTTGCGGAAGGGCGGCCGTTTCTGCCTTCCAATGCAACCACGGACACGGGCGAGTTTATCGATCCGAAGAGTTTTCCGACGGCCGAGTATTGCGGGCATTGCCATCAGCAGGCGCACGCGGAGTGGCGACAGACAGCGCACGCCAATGCCTTCAGGAATCCATGGTATGTAAAGAACGTAAACCTGCTCATCAGCGAACGGGGCATTGAATACACGCGCCATTGCGAAGGCTGCCACAATCCGATTGCGCTGGTTTCCGGAGCGCTGACGACAGGCTCGAAGATCGATCGCAAGTTCGACAATGACGGCGTTACCTGCTCGGTTTGCCATTCGATCCAAAAAGTGACGACGCAGGGCACGGGCAGCTATGTGCTGGGCGTGCCGGCGGTGCTGGTGGATGAAAACGACAAGCCGATCTACGGGCCGGTCTCCGACAAGGAGATACTGGCACATTTGGATCGACACTCGAAAGCCGTGATGCGCGATTTTTATCGCACCAGCGAATTTTGCGCCGCGTGCCACAAGGCCGCTTTGCCACGCGAAGAGAATCACTACAAGTGGCAACGCGCCTTTACGGTGTACGACGAGTGGCAGCAGGCTTCGTTTGGGAAGGAATCGCCGCTTCCCTTTTATGTGAAGGACAAAGTTTCAAGCTGCCAGACGTGCCACATGGAAAAGGAGCCGATTACCTCACGCGATTTCGGGTTGGAGCCGGGCAAACTGGCATCGCATCGCTGGCTTGGCGCGAATACGCTGATGTCGAAGTACTACGGGTACAACGAGCAGCTCGACAAGACTATCGCGTTTCTGCGCAACAATGCGCTCAATGTCGACATTTTTGGGCTGGAGCGCAACGGGGGCAAGTTGATTGCGCCGCTTGGCAGCGAGCCTTTCACGGTTGATCCGGGCGACGATCTCACCGTGACCGTTGTAATCCAGAACAAGGGGATCGGGCATAATCTGGTTCCCGAGCAGCGCGATTTTTACGAGAGCTGGGTTGAGTTTGAGGCGAAGGACGCCGGAGGGCGCACGCTTACACACTCCGGCGGATTGAGGGCCGACGGTTCGCTTGACCCGAGCGCGCACAGCTTTACCAATCGGTTGATCAACGTGAACGGACAACTGAACGATCTGCACCAGGTGTGGGACACGCGGGTGATTGCGTATAACAACAGCATTGTTTCGGGGCGTTCGCAGATTGTGCGGTATGAGTTCAAGGTGCCGAAAGATGCGGCGGGGCCGATCACGATCACGGCGAAAGTCGACTACCGGCGCTTCAATCAGCACTTTATCGACTTTGCGATGGGGAAAAGGCACTACGACGAGCCGATGGTCGAGATGGCAGCGCGGACGCGAACGCTGGTGATTGGCTCGAACGCAGCGACGCCGCCCGATGCGGCGGACAATCCGGTGTGGATGCGGTGGAACAATTACGGTATCGGGCTGCTGGATGCGCAGCAATACGCGGAGAGCGAGCACGCGTTTGAGAATGTGGCCGAGTTGCGGCCCGATTACGCGGACGCCTATACGAACATTGCCGTCGCGGACTTTTCGTGGCAGCGCTATGCGGGCGCGCGGACCAGCCTTGAGCAGGCGCTGAAGCTGGCGCCGCATAATGCAAGGGCTCTTTATTACCTGGCGCTGGTGGACCGCATCCAGGGGCATCCCGACGCAGCGATCGCCGATTTGCTCGATGTGATCACGCAGTTCCCGCGGTCGCGCGATGCGCATCGGGAGCTTGGCTTCTCGTTCTATCAGCAGCACAAATACCAGGAGGCTCGCACGGAGTACGAGACGGTGCAGTCAATCGACCCCGACGATCTTTCCGCGCACTACATTCTCTCCATCGTTTATCGCCGGTTGGGCATGCATACGGAAGCGGCGCATGAGGCCGCGGCCTTCGCAGACCAGAAAGACGACCCGACCGCCAACGTGTATGCGCTTGAGTTTTTGCGGACGCATCCTGAAGTGACGGCAGAGAGCGTGCCATGGCACGTGCATCGCGCGCATGAACCCGGGACCATGGAAGCCAGCAAAGGAAACGGCCAATGAGGGGTTGGCTTCCTGGGCTTTGCCTGGTATTGGCCGCTGGTTCGCAGGCGTTCGCTTCTTCGCAGAGCCAACGCGCGCATGGCGCTGCCGTCTTCGCCGCTAACGGATGCGCGCATTGCCACAGCATTCACAAAGTGGGGGGCCATAAGGGGCCGGATCTATCGGGCGTGGGCCGGGTCTTGTCGAAGACAAAGATCCGTGCGCAGATTCTTCACGGAGGAAACGAGATGCCGTCTTTCACGGACGATCTTGAACCGGCCGAGGTCAACGATCTGGTTGCGTATCTTCGTTCGTGCCGCGAGAAGCCGATTAAGAAGTGAGGCCATCGCCAATCGGATCCAAGATTGAGGTACTGCGAACGCAAGACGGCCGAAGGAGCATCGATCTCAGTTTCAGTAATGTCGGGAGCGGAGAGTGGAATGCGCGCGGTCATTGCGGCTCCGAGGAAGTTCTGTCGACGGCGACGGTCAAGGGCGCGGGCTGCTTGATGAGCAGGCAGTCGAGGGGGGCTGCGGCGAGAACGCGGGCGATGGTGACGGCGGCGGTTCCGTCGCCGTAGGGGTTTTCCATGCCGGCGAGACTGTTGCGAAACTCGGGACTGAGAGCACTTTGAATGGCGGCGTGAATGGCCGAAGTTTCAGCATCGGTGTCGACGATGTTGCGGGCGCGCTCACGGCCTTGCTGGCGCATGCCGACGTTGACGACCGGCAGAGCGAAGGAAGCGGCTTCCATGATGCCGCTGGAGGAGTTGCCGATGAGCGCATCGGCATGGCCGAGCAGGCTCCAGTAGGTGACCGCGTCAAGATTCACAAAGACGTGCGTGTTGGAGCGCGTTGCTGCGAGGGCCTTGGTACGTTGGATGAGTGCGAGACCGCCGGCATCGGCGTTGGGATAGACAAAGATGAGTTGACCGGGGGTGTGGGCGAGCGCCTGGAAGAAGGCATCGGCTTCAGCATTGGTGTCGCGAAGGATGGTTACCGGGTGCCAGGCGGCGACGAAAGTAGGCGACGAAAGCGCGAGGCCGAGACGGGCTTCGAGTTCTGAACGGTCAAACAACGTGGAGCGGCGCAGGTGGTCGAGTGACGGCGCACCGACACGATGGACGCGCCATGACTCCTCGCCCATGGAAATTACGCGGCGGCGTGAAGTTTCTGTCGAAGTGAAGTGAAGGTGAGCGAGCTTGGTGAGAGCGTTGCGCACCTGGTCGTCGATTGCGCCCTGGCTCACTTCGCCACCCTCGATATGCGCGACAGGAATGCGGAGCGCGAGCGCGGTGGAAGCAGGTGCAAGCATCTCGTAGCGGTCGGCGATCAAAAGCAAAATGTCGGGGCGCCAGGCAGTGAGCGCGTCGGCCAGACCGAGGATGGCGAGGCCGATGGTCTTGGCCATGCCGGTGTCGGAGTCAGAGCTGAGAAGGCACTCGATGCGCGCCTTGATTGGAAATCCATCGCGTTCAATCTCATTGATCGTCATGCCAAACTCGGGCGAGAGATGCGGTCCGAGAACGAAGACGCCCAACTCGATACTGGGGTTGGCGGCTAACTCCCGCATCGGCCAGAAGAGATGGCCATAGTCTGCGCGCGAGGTAGTGACGACGCCAATGCGGCGACGCGTTGTCGAAGCGTCCGTGACGGAAGGAGGCGCGGCAATCGGGTTCATACGCAGGCTCGCGACAGGGCGCCGCGCACAAACGCAATTGGCGCCGACTGAAATGCGGGTCGCGCAAGAGGGCTGTGCCAGGGGATCTCTTTCAAGGACGGGGTCACAGGAGAAGTATAAACTTAGCGCGTCGTGAAGCCGCTGGAGGCGTCGCATATGCGACCGGTGCAGCATGACAAGACGCTCGCGTAAACTGAAGGCTCAATAGAAATGGGGAATTGCGGCGATGGGGATGGTGACGATACGAAAGATCCTGTTGGTTGGGTTTGTGTTATTGGCCGCCGCGACGGTAGAGGCCGAAACGCGCATCGACGCAGAGGCTATCCGGCTGAACAACCGCGGCGTGGCCCAGATGGGCCAGCAACTGACCGAACGCGCCGAGGACAGCTTTGCCCAAGCCTTCAAGAAGGACCCGAAGTTTGCGCAGGCCGCGGTTAACGAGGGCATTGCGCTGCTTACGCTGCAGAAGTTGGACGAGGCCAAGGCGGCATTCAAGCAGGCTCTCGCGCTCGATCCGAACAGTGCGCAAGCGTGGTACAACCAGGGGCTGGCAGAGCGCTCAGGCAACGAACTGGAGGCTGCGGTGGCCAGCTTTCAGCACGCGGTAAAGATCGAACCCCGCGATGCGGATTCGTTGTATTTCGAAGGCGCTTGCTTGCAGGAGATGAAAGAGTACGACAAGGCCATCGCCATTTTCGAGCAGACGCTTGCCATCAATCCGCTGCATGCCTCTGCTGAATTTGGGCTGGCGCGGGCACTGCAGCGCACCGGCAAAACAGCAGAGGCGAAGGAACACTTTGCGCGGTTTCAGCATTTGACCAATTCCAAGATCTCTTCGGCTCTGGGTCTGACTTATGGCGAGCAAGGGCGCTACTCGATTGTGACGACGGTTGAAGGGCCGGAAGTAGTGCAGCGCGCAATGATCCCGGTGAAGCTGGCGGCGGAGCCGGTGCTCTCTGCTGCGCCGGGAGCCGGATCGCGGACAGCGAAGTTTACCGGGGGCGGCGGGGCCTGCATGTTGGACGTGACTGGCTCGGGGCAAATGGACCTGGTGCTGATGCAGACGGGCGCACAGGCGATTCGCGTTCTGCATCGCGGCGACGATGGACAGTTTGAAGAACTGGATGCGGCGGCGGCAGGACTAAAAGTAGAGGGCCGCGCGGTGGCCTGCGCGGTTGGCGACTACGACGGCGACGCGTTGAATGACCTGGCGGTGGCGCTCGACGGCGGAGTGCTGCTCTTCAAGAACATGGGGCATGGACATTTCAAGAACGTGACGGCGGAGAGTGGTCTGGGGCCGCGCAATCGGCCGTCGGGCATCACGTTTGTGGACTACGACCACGATGGGGATCTCGATCTGCTTCTGACAGGCTCGCCGCTAGGCCCGGGCGGCGCGGCGAACGTGCTGTGGCGCAACAACGGCAATGGGACGTTTACCGAGCAGACGGAGGTGACCGGATTTGGCGGAAGCGGCAAGACGGAGGCCGCGATTCTGACGGATTTCAATAATGATCGGGCCGTGGATGTGGCGATCACAGGCGATGGTCCGTCGCCGCTGATTTACGTGAATCCGCGCGAAGGAAAGTATCCCACGCAGCCGTTGTATGAAGACGCAAAGCTGCCGCCCAGCACGGGTATTGCGGTGCTTGACTACAACAAAGACGGATGGATGGATATTGCCGTGAGCCATGCGGGTGCGCCGGGGCTGACCCTATGGCGCAACGTGGAGGCGCCGGACCATGTTGGACGGCGCTTCGAGCGCGTTGAGTTGCCGCTGAAGGATGCCGTACGTGGATGGGGGTTGACGCCGATCGATATCGACAACGACGGCTGGATTGATTTGGCGGCGATTGTCGAGACGAAATCCGGGGTGCAAGTGCGAGTTTTTCGCAATCGCGGAGACGGCAGCTTTGAAGACGTGAGCGCGCAACTTGGCCTGGACAATATCTCGTTGCATTCGCCCCGCGGGCTGATCGCGGCTGATGTCACCGGCAGCGGCGCGGCGGATTTGATCGTGACGCAGGCGGATGCTCCTCCGGTGCTGTTGCGCAATGTTGGCGCAAACAAGAATCACTTTGTGCGCCTGGATCTGACGGGGTTTGCGGATAACAAAACCGCGCTGGGCGTGAAGGTGGAAGTTTTTGCGGATGGGCTTTGGCAGAAGTGGGAGCTTGCGGGTGCCTCGGGCTATCAAACGCAGGCTGCGCCGCAGATTCTTGTAGGTCTGGGCAATGCGCCGAAGATCGACTTGCTGCGCATTCTCTGGCCGACGGGGGTGTTGCAGGACGAGATCGATTTGCCCGAGCAGCGGGTGATCGCGATGAAAGAAGCGGACCGGCGCGGCAGCTCCTGCCCGGTGCTGTTTGTGTGGGATGGGCATCGCTACAAGTTTGTGACCGACGTGATTGGCGCAGCGGTGGTGGGGCACTGGTTTACGCCGCAGCGGCGCAACACGCCGAATCCGGGCGAGTGGGTGAAGATTGACGGCGCGAACGTGGCGCTGGTGAATGGCAAGGTGAGCCTGCGCTTTATGGAGCCGATGGAAGAGGTGAATTACATCGACCAACTGCGCTTGCTCGCGGTCGATCATCCGGAAGATGTAGAGGTGAATCCGGACGAGCGCTTCCTCGACGATCCGCCGTTTGCGTCCGGCCGCGTGGTTGCGAGCGCGGAGACGCGGTTGCCGCTGAGCGCGCGGGACGGCGAAGGGCGCGATGTGCTGGACCAGTTGCGCCGGCGCGATCATGTTTTCGCAAGCGGCTTTACGGCGCTGCCTTACGACGGATTCGCCAAGCTGCATGCGCTCACGCTGGATCTGGGCGCAGTGAAGCCGAAGGCACCGCTGCGGCTGCTGATGAGCGGATACGTGAACTACTTCAGCGCGACGTCACTGTATGCAGCGTGGCAGGCGGGCATCAAGCCGATCTCACCCTACGTTGAAGCGGAGTTGCCCGATGGCACCTGGCAGCGCATACCGGGCGAGGCCGGTTTTCCTGCTGGGTTGGAGAGGACCATCGTGGTCGACCTTAGCGGGAAGCTGCCGGAGGGGACGAGACGCATTCGGCTGATGTCGAATCTCGAAATTTATTGGGACCAGGTGCTGATTGATCAGAGCGAAGGTGCGAGGGCGAGCACGAGCGAAGCTCCGCTTGCGTCGGCGACACTCCGCTTCCGCGGTTATCCGACGCAGATTGAAGGCGCCAGCCCAGGCGACCTGGACTACGACTACAACCGCGTAAGCCTGACCGGTCCCTATCAGCGCGAGCGCGGCAACTACACGCACATGGGAGACGTGACACCGCTGCTGACGGGTGTTGACGACAGGTTTGCGATTCTGGGGAGTGGCGAAGAGATTCGCGCCGAGTTCGACACCAGCAAACTGCCTGCGCTGCCGGAACACTGGAAGCGCGATTATTTCTTCTTTGCAAACGGGTATGTGAAAGACATGGATTGGTGGGACGCTTCGCCGTTCACAGTTGCCCAACTGCCGTTTCGCGGCATGACAGCTTATCCTTATCCGGCCGGAGAAGCGTATCCAAGCGATGCGAGCGCGCTTGAATACCAGTTGAACTGGAATGACAGGTTCGATTCAGGAGAGCCGGTGCGGTCGTACCGGTTCAGCTATCGAGTGTTGCCCTCAACGCCATCGGAGGATCGGGCGGCTGAGCCAAGCGGTGGAGCGCAGCGATGAACGAGATTGTGCTGGCTTCCGCAGAGAAACAGTTGGAGCTGTTGCGCGCGAAGCAGATCTCAGTCGTTGAACTGGCCGAAGCGCACATCCGGCAAATCGAGCGGCTGAATCCTGAACTGAACGTCTTTGCCGACTTCGACGCAGAGTGCGTGAGAGCGCAGGCGCTGCGTCTGGATGCAGCGCCTGAGCCGCGCGGCCTGTTGCATGGCTTGCCGATGACGATCAAGTCCTCGATTGCTACGGCGGGGTATCGGTGCGAGATTGGAAGCCTGCTGCACGAGGGAGAGATCCCGGCTGAAGATGCAGTGGTTGTTGAAAGGCTTCGCTCCGCGGGAGCGTTGATTCTGGGCACGACCAATTGTCCGGAGTTTCTGATGGCTTACGAGACGGCGAATCTGCTGCATGGGCGCGTGCGCAACCCATGGGATTTGGATCGGTCGCCGGGCGGATCGAGCGGCGGCGAATCGGCAGCGATTGCGGCGGGGCTTTCGGCGGCGGGGGTGGGCAGCGACAGCGGCGGCTCGGTGCGGGTGCCGGCGCACTTTACGGGCATCTGCGCGCTCAAGCCAACGCCGGGCCGAATTCCAGGACGCGGACATTTACCACCGTGCGTGGGGCCTTTCGCGATACTGGGAGCGATTGGGCCAATGGCGCGCACCATGGGCGACGTTGGGCTGCTGTTTCGCACGCTGGCGGGCCAAGACCCGAGCGATCCGGTGAGCCCGCCATTGGCACTCAGTAAACCTTCACTCGACGATCTGCGCGCCAACAAGATTGGATTCTTCGAGGACGATGGCCTGGTTCCGGTTACGGAAGAGACACGAGGCGCTGTGCGTGCGGCGGCGCAGGCTTTGCGAGAGGCGGGTTTTTGCGTGGAGCCTTTCCGTCCGCGCGAGTTGGAGCAGTTGAGGAAGATTTGGTGGACATTTTTTGTCCAATGCGGCGCGATGTTTTATGAACCAGAGATTCGCGGCAGGCATGATCAGCTGAGTCCGATTTTCAAGGAGTTTCTGTCGATTGCAGAAGCCGCCGGGCCCTTGACGGCTACAGAGTTGCTGAATGCCTGGGCGGAGCTGGATCTGTTGCGCTCGAAAGTTCTGGACGAAATGAAGGAGTTCCCGGTGCTGCTCTGTCCGGTCGCGAGCATCCCTGCCTTTCGCCATGAGGAGCGGACCTGGAACGTCGAGGGCAAGTCTGTCGGCTACCTTGATGCGGTGCGGCATACCCAATGGTTCAATGCGCTTGCCGCGCCGGCGGCGGTTGTGCCGGTCGGCAGCTCTCCCGAAGGGTTGCCGATTGGCGTGCAGGTGGTGGCGCGGCCTTTTGAGGATGAGATCGCACTGGGGGTTGCTGCTTGTGTCGATGGGGCCTTCGGCTATCGCCCTCCCTCGATTGCGCTGTCCTGAAATAACCTAAGGCCCGCAATCCTTCGCCGACAAGGTGGTGAGGCCGCGCTCCAGGCCGGAAAAAAGGTACTCGCGGCGCCACGGCGCGTCTCCACCTTTCGATGGATGCGCTTCATCTGAGGCGGCGGTACACTGACGCTTCCCCAGAATGGAGCGCACAGGGTGCGTGTAAGTTGGCAAGAACGCTTTGCCGAGAGCCCTGACGTGCTAATCAACGCATCCAGCCACCAAACAGTGGTGCGGGTGCTAGATTTCGCGATTGGGGAAGGCGGCGTGACCATTATGGCAGGGCCTTGCTCGGTTGAATCCGAGGCCCAGCTGATGGCGACCGCGCACTGTGTACGCCGGGCCGGCGCTCAAGTTCTTCGTGGCGGCGCCTTCAAGCCGCGCAGTTCTCCTTATGCATTCCAGGGTTTGGGCCTAGAAGGGCTGAAGCTGCTCGTCAAGGCGCGCGAGGAGACAGGGCTCGCCATTGTGACCGAAGTGATGTCGGAGAACGACGTCAGCCTGGTCGCCGAATATGCCGACATTTTGCAGATTGGTTCGCGCAGCATGGAGAACTACACCTTGCTGGAAGCGGCGGCGCGATCGGGACGGCCGATCCTGTTGAAGCGCGGCATGGTTGCCACGATTGCCGACATGTTGCGCTCCGCACAGGTAATCGTGTCCAACGGCAATCCCAACGTCATCCTTTGCGAGCGCGGCATCCGAACCTTCGAGACAGCGTTGCGCAATACTTTCGACGCCGCCGCCATTGCGCTGCTCAAGCAGATGTGCCGGCTTCCGGTGATCGCCGATCCTAGCCACGCGTGCGGCCATCGCGATCTGGTTGCGGCACTGGCGCGCATTGGTGTTGCTGCGGGGGCGGATGGCTTGCTGGTCGAGGTGCATCCCAATCCCGACAAGGCATTGAGCGATGGCGACCAGTCGCTTGATTTTGCGGAGTTCGAAGCAATGATGACGGCGCTTCAGCCGTGGTTCGCGCTGCGCCCTGTGAAGACCCAGGATGATGAGGCCGGTGAGCATGGCGCTTCAGGAATCCCTCTGGTGGAGGCACTCGGATGAGGTTGCGCTTCCTTGTGTTGTCGATGGCCGCAATGCTCGCCACGCTGGTACCCGTGTGGGGTTCCGCATCCGCTATCACAAAGAGCCCCGAAGAAGACGTCGTCGTCACGGCCGCGCCTGTCTACCATTCATTGGCCGCGCTGCGCGGAGACGAGCGGTTCCAGGAGGGCGCGCAGCTCTTGCTTTTTCACCAGGGCACAGCAACGCCTTTAGTGAAGGGCTTTGCCGCAACGGCGGATGCAAATATCTCCTTCGACGGCAATCGAGTTCTTTTCGCAGGCAAGCGGGCCGCGGGCGATCCGTGGCAGATTTGGGAACTTTCCGTCGCGGACGGTTCAGTACGCAAGCTGATCTCCAGCGCAACCGACGCCATACGTCCGCTCTATTTGCCTGCGGGACAGCTGGTTTACGCGTCGCGAACTTCAGCGGGTTATCAGCTTATTGTTGCGGGCAAGAATGACGCACATGCTCCCGATGGCGTTCCGGCCGATGCGGGATCGATCTTACTCCCGATCTCTTATCTTTTGGGGAATGCGATTCCTGTAGACGTGCTGCAGGACGGGCGCATTTTGTTTGAGTCCAATTATCCGCTCGGTTCAGGATCTACAGCGGAGCTTTACCTTGTCTATTCGGATGGCTCGGGCGTTGAGTCGTACCGCTGCGACCACGGGCAAGCGCGGTGGGGCGGGAGGCAGTTGGCCTCCGGCGACGTGGTCTTCACGCACGGCACTTCGCTGGCGCGGTTTACCTCGCCAATGGCGCATGAGGTTCCGGTAGCTGCGCCGCACGCTGAATACGCCGGTGCAATTGCGGAGACGGCGCATGGAGATTGGTTGGTAAGTGCGCGGAACTCGACCGCTGGGTATTTTGCGCTCAAGCTGCTGAAGCCGAATCTACCGAAGGTGGCTCCACTCGCAATGCAAACAGTATTAGCCGAAAGCGGCGAGAATCTCGTCGATCCGGTTCTGCTGGCGCCGCGCAAAAGGCCGAACCATCATCCGACTGCTCTGCATCCCTGGAGCTATGCAAACCTGCTTGCTCTCGATTCACGCAAGTCGCGCGAGGGCGATTTGCAGACAGCGCCCGCATCGGTCCGCCTCGAGACGATGGATTCCCAGGGGCGCGTGGTTTCGAACGGGACAGCTCCAGTGGAGGCCGATGGCTCCTTCTTTGTGCAGACGCCTGCGGATAAACCGATTCGATTTGTCTTGCTCAACGAAAAGGGCGCGATTGTCCGCCAGGAGCATGGCTGGTTCTGGATCCGCAAGGGCGAACAGCGCATTTGCACAGGCTGCCACACGGGGCCCGAGCGCGCGTCAGAAAATCGCGTGCCGGCGGTTTTGTTGCGCACAACAGATCCTGTGGACCTAACCGGCGCAAAGACTGTTAGCCAACCGCCGAGCAATGCGCGGGGAGGCAAGTGATATGAAGCATGCATTTTTATTGGCTTCTTGCGCGCTCGTGTTCGCGCCAATCTCATCAAGGGCGCAGGCAGCGAAGGTTGCAGCGCCGCCCGCAGCCCAATCCGGAATCCGGTTTGAAGACGCCACGGACAAGGCGGGAATTCACTTTACGCACAGCTTTGGGTCGCGCCAGTTGGGTTCGCTGCTTGAAGGAACCGGCGGCGGATGCGTCTGGTTCGACTACAACAATTCGGGCCGGCAGTCGCTGTATGTCGTCAGCGGCCGTCCTCTCGAAGATTCAATGCATCCGTATCCGCTGAAGGACAAGCCGAATCCGCTGCCGCACAACCATTTATTTCGCAATGATGGCAACGGGCATTTCACCGACGTAACTGCGCAGTCGGGACTCGACCCGGACATGTACTCCGTTGCAGTTGCGGCTGGAGACTACGACAACGACGGCAACGAAGATTTGTTGGTAACCGGTTACGGCAAGGTGGTTCTCTATCACAACGACGGCAATGGCCATTTTACCGACGTCACTGCAAAGGTTGGCATCAAGGTAAATGGATGGTCGATCAGTTCCACGTGGCTCGATTACGACAAAGATGGTTGCCTGGATTTATTTGTGGGCCGCTATGTGAAATTTGACCCGACCTATCACGCGTACTACGCCGCGGATAACTACCCTGGCCCGCTTGACTACGCCGGCGAGACCAATGTGCTCTATCACAATAACTGCAACGGAACCTTTACCGACGTGACGGAAAAGTCAGGCATTGGCGCCTATGTGGGCCGCACCATGGGAGTGACCGCAGCAGACTTCGACAACGACGGCTGGGACGATATTTATGTAGCCAACGACCGTACAGAAAATTTTCTCTTTCACAACAAACACGATGGCACCTTTGAAGAGGTTGCGAACGATACGGATACGGCATTCGGGCAGAACGGCGAAGCGACTTCGTCGATGGGACCGGTGTTTACAGATTTCGAAGGGCGCGGGCTGCTTGACCTGTGGGTGACCGATGGTCACTACAACCGCTTTTTGCGGAACACGGGGTCGAAGGGCTTTGAGGACGCAGGCGCCTCCAACGGCATCTCGCAGGCGAATGCGCAATACGTAAGTTGGGGAACCGGCGTCTACGATTTCGACAATGACAGCAACCCCGACATTCTGATTTTTCACGGCGGTCTGATTCACCTGATCGAGCAGGAGCACACGTTATTTCGGGGACTCGGTAACGGGAAGTTCGAGGATGATTCGCGCCAGGCGGGCCAGGTGTTGAGCAATCGCACAGTCGCGCGTGGTGCGTGCTTTGCCGACTATAACAACGACGGCAAAGTCGGTGCTTACCTGGTGAATCTGGGTGCGCCGGGAACGCTGCTGCAAAATGTCACGGCAAATACTGGCCATTGGATTGAGATCAAGCTGGTCGGCACAAAGAGCAACCGCGATGGGATTGGCGCACGGATTGAGATTGTTGCTGCAGGCAAGCGGCAGACAGCGGAGCGCGTAGCAGGCTCCGGTTATCTCTCGCAGAACGATGGCCGCCTGCACTTTGGCCTGGGCTCGGCAATCACTGTAGACAAACTTATTGTTCACTGGCCAAGCGGGCGAGAACAAACGCTGGAGAAGCTGGCGGCCGACCACGTAGTTACGGTCGAGGAGTCGAAGCAATGAGATTTATTGCGAAGCCACTCGCGCGAAGCTTGAGCCGGACTGCAGTGCCGTTTGCGGCCGTGCTTGCTGCGGCGATAGCGCTATGGCCTGTGCTGCGCTGCCCGGTGAAAGCGGATGAGCGCGCCGGATCGGCTCTGCCGCTGGTATACGCGTCGCCGCTCGAGGTCTTGTTTTCGCCCGATGGAGCGCGCCTCTACGTGCTTTGTCAACAGACTGAAGAAGTGCGCGTGCTTGATGCCCGGACTCACGCGACGGTGAAGGCGATTCCCGTGGGGCACGTGCCGCGCGGCATGGCGCTCTCCGCTGCTGGAGATCGGCTCTTTGTCACCAATTCCTGGGACGATACGCTTTCGGTGATCGACACGACAATGCTCACCGTGATTGCGACCTGGAACGTTGGCGCGGAGCCTTCCGGCGTTGTCGAAGATCGCGCAGGCACTCAGATCTTTGTCGCCAATCGCATTTCAAACGACGTTGCTGTTCTGGATGCGCGAACCGGAGTTGAAAAGAAGCGCCTGATGGCTGGACGCGGATCCAGTTACCTTACTCTTTCTCCCGACGGCAAACGGATCTACGCCACGCACGTTTATCCTAACCCCACTCCTCATCGCACCGCGCCTGAATCGGAAATCACCGTAATCGACACGGAACGTGCCGTGGTGGTTGAGCGCATGCCGTTGCAAGGTGTTGCCGGAGTGTTTCATCTTGCTATTTCGGCTGACGGCCGCCTGGGGGTAGTTGCCGAGTATCATCCGAAAAATCTTGTTCCCCTGGCGCATCTTGAGCACGGAGGGGCATTCGCTTACACGCTCACACTGTTTGGCGCCGATGTGGGAAAGCCTGTCGAGATTCCGCTCGACGAGTTGGAGCGCTATGCATCCATGCCGTTTGGCGTGGCAATATCGCCGGATAAATCGCGGCTCTACGTGACGGCGGGGGGATCGGAGTGCGTGATCGCCATCGATGTTGCGCGGCTGCTTCATTTCATTCACGCGCGCCCGCGGCCGGCCTCCGGATCGTTCGCGGCAGATCTTTCGGCAGCCGCAAATTACATTGTGGCGCGCATTCCTGTTGGGCACAATCCGCGCGGCCTTGCGTTCAGCCCCGATGGCCGCAGATTGTTCGTCGCCAATCGCCTCGAAGACACGATCAGCATCATCGACCCGTATACAAATCAAGTGGCCTCCACGATTGAGCTAGAAGGACCGAAGGTTGTGAGCGCGCTGCGCCGCGGCGAGCAGACATTTTACACGGCGCGCTACTCGTTCCAGGGGCAGATCGGTTGCGCGAGCTGCCATATCGATTCAACATTCGATGGACTGCAATGGGATCTGGAGCCGGATGGGTTTGGCCGCGACATTGTTGACAACCGGCTAATTGAAGACCTGCGAGGCACGGAACCGTTCAAGTGGAATGGCGGCAATCCAGACATTCCTACCGAGTGCGGACCGCGCACGGAGATGTATTTCTGGCGCTCCGAGCAGTATGGCGATCACACACTTACGGACCTGACGCTCTACATTCGCAGTCTTCCGGCAAGGCCTAATCGGTGGCGCTCGGCAGACTACCAGTTGACGCCGGGGCAGGAGCGGGGCAAGGCGCTTTTTGAGCGCACGGTGGACAGATTCGGAAAGCCGATTCCTCAGGGGAACCGCTGTTCGTATTGCCACAGCGGTGCGAAGGGCACCAGCCAAAAGTCGTTTGACGTGGGCACAAAGAAGGCGACGGACAACGCGGGTCTGTTCGACACGCCGCAACTGACCAACATCGCGCTCACAGCGCCTTACCTTCACGACGGTTCGGCGCGCACGCTTGAAGAGATCTGGACCGTTTATAACCCGGAAGACAAGCATGGCCGCACCAGCGATCTGACCAAGGATGAACTTAACGACCTGATTGAATACCTGAGGACGCGATGAAGAAAAGCGTGCACAGAACGGCGTGGATGCTGGCGGCTGTCGCCTGCTTGGGGATGGCAGTTCCGGCGGCTTACGCTGCGCAGAAAGCACCAGCTAAGGGAGTGACACCTGCGGGCGAGAAGACCAATCAGAAACGAGCCCATTTGGCGGTTCCGCAGCTGCCGCGTTTCCGTTTTGAGAATTTCACGACCGCCAACGGCCTGCCGGACAATCATGTCTACGCGGTGCTGGTGGATGGAGACCGCATCTGGGCGGGAACCGACAATGGCCTCGCGGTCTATGAGAACCACACATGGAAGACCTATACAACGAAAGACGGTCTGGCGCATCGGGCGGTTCTCTCGCTGGCGCTGGACAAGCGGACTGGCGACGTGTGGGCGGGAACCATGGGCGGCTTGAGCCGCATCTCTGCTGGGCGCATTGAAAGCTACACGCAACTGAACTCGGGGCTGAGCAACGACGTGGTCTACGGTGTGTCGGTTGAAGGCGAGAACGTGTGGGTCGCCACAGCAGCGGGCGCGTGCCGCCTGAACCTGCACAGCGGTGAATGGTCGCTCTACAACGAGCGCAACACGCCGATGATCGAGATATGGGTCTATGGTGTTTCGGCCGCGGCGGATAAGGTTTATTTTGCCGTGTGGGGCAGCGGACTGCTGGAACTGGACCAGGCTGCCGGTCGATGGGACAAATACGAAGATCCCGACGGAGAGACCGAGCTGGTTCTTTTCAAAGACCAGGGGCTGATTCATGAAATTGTTTCATCGGTCAGCTATGTGGACAAGATTGTTTGGGCGGCGACTTACTTTGGCGACAGCCGCTACGACGGCCGCTACTGGCACAACTTTCTGACCAAGGACAGCGGGCTGCCGTCGAATTTCACGAACTTTGTGAAGGGCGTAGATGCCAACCGGGCCTGGTTCTGCACCGACAAAGGGCTGGCATATTACGACGGCAAAAACTGGGCCGTCTATCGCCCGTCGCTTACCGATGGGAAACCGGAGATGACGGTTCGGGACGCGCAGGGCAAGGTCACCAGCGTTCCGGTGACAACGGCACCGGCGCACAACTACATCTTGGGAATTGATTTTCAGGGCCATGACATTTGGGTGGCAACGGCCAAGGGGCTCAGCCACGGAATCATTCAACATCAGGGCAAAACCACCGAAGGCAAGGAGAACAACCAATGAACGCAATTGCGGAAATGCTCGAAACCATAGCTCAGGCGCCGGTCAAGAAGCGCGCTATGACCAACCACAACGTACTGAACGAGGCTTTTGCTTATGCCAAGCCAAGTTCATTTTCGCGGGGAATGCGGATCGATCTTAACGGCATTACCATCCTGCTGATCTCGGGCACGGCGTCGATTGATGAGAAGGGCGTGAGCGTTCACGTCGGCGACTTCCGCGCGCAACTGCGGCGCACGTTTGACAACATCACGGGGCTGCTTGAGAGCGAGGGATGCAGCTGGCACGACATTGTTCGCACGACCTGCTACCTGCGGGATATCGAGCGCGACTATGAGGCGTTTAACGAAGAGCGGACTGCATTTTTCAGCGAGCAGGGGCTCGATCCGTTGCCGGCATCAACCGGAATTCAGGCCGTTCTGTGCCGGCCCGAGTTGCTGATTGAGATTGAGGCGATCGCGATGTTCCGAACTGATAAGGCTGAGACTGGCAAGGAGTAACTGCAATGCAGAAGGCATGGTTGCTGGCCGCGGCGTGTTTGTGGGCCGCTGGCGGCGCGGCGCAGGTTCAATGCCAGAGTGCGAGCGCGAGTGCGGGAACAAGCTCGGGCGCCAGCGGGCATGTGTGCGCGTGCGGCGCGCATCCGCCGGCTCCGCCGCGGGATCGCGAAGTGGCGCCGTATGCGGGAGAACCTGAAGATCTGAGCCCATTCGCGAAGTTTGCATCGCCTTATTTTCTCAATTACACGCATCCCAATATCTACGATGGCGCCGGCCGCGATTTGCCGGAACCGAAGAACCTGACCGAAGTGCGCATCGGATTTCTCGGTCCGATTGCGGAGAATCCGGACTCGCGTTTTGGTTTGCGCATGCTGCACGGCGCTCAACTGGCCGTGGAAGAAGCCAACGCGCGCGGCGGCTACGGCGGCAAGCCGTTCCGCCTGATGCTGCACAACGACTACGACAACTGGCAAAGAAACGCGGTCTACGGCGACGATCGCCCGACAGACCCGAGCATTTGGGGATCCGCTTCAAACGAAGCGGTGAAGATGATCTACGACGAAGATGACTGGGCGATTTTCGGCTCCATCAGTTCAGAAGCGACGCACATTGTCCTTCGAGTGGCGCTGAAAGCGGAGATTCCGATCGTAAACTCGGCTTCCACCGATCCCACAATTCCCGAGACCTACGTTCCCTGGTACTTTACGGATATTCAGGATGATCGGGTTCAATGTTTCACATTAGCGCGGCGTATTTTCACCGAGCTTGGGATGAAGCGTGTTGCGATTCTGCGCGTGAACAACCGCTATGGACGAATGGGGATTGGCAAGTTCCGCGACGCGTCGCGCAGGCTGGGGCATCCAGTAGTGATTGAACAGAAGTTTCTTCCGGGCGATGCGGATTTTTCGCGGCAACTTCACGTCATTCAGGAATCTCGCGCGGACGCGATTATTTTGTGGGCCGATGAGGTTCCGGCAGGGCGCATTCTGAAGCAGATGCGCGCGATGGGCATGAAGCAGCGCGTCTTTGGTTCGTATCGCACGCTCGGCCCCGACCTGCTTAAAGAGGCCGGCCCCGCTGCGGAAGGATTTGAAGCGTTGTATCCCTATGACCCATCGCGCAACGATCCGCGGTGGCTCGATTTCAATCGGCGCTTCGAAAACCGCTTCCATGAACAGCCGGAGCAGTTTGCGTCGTTGGCCTACGACGCGATGAATGCGCTGCTGGAGTCGATCTGCAAAGCAGGATTGAATCGCGCTCGGATTCACGACGCGCTCGCCGATATCGAACAATACGACGGCGTGACCGGACACATGGTGTTCGATCCCAATCAGAAAAATGTTGCGCCGATGTATCTGGGCACCGTTCACAATGGCACGATCACATATCGAGTTGCGACGATGGAGAAACATGCAGCGACGCAACACCAGGCCGGAGCGAACCCGACGCCTGCCGCGCCGCCGATTCCCTATGCGCGCGTGGGCGAAGACGGAGTGAACTTCGAAGGGCCAAGGCCTGCCAATCCTCCCCCTGGCGCGGTGCGCGTAGTGCTGTTCGGTCCAAACGCAAAGGAGATTGCGCAATCGGCGGAGGTGCTTGCGTCGTTGCGCGATGGGGCGACCGGGGGACGGCAGTGGCTGCTGCTGGCGGTAAACAGCGATCAGAACTGGGGTGCAGCCTCGACCGAATTGGTTCATGCGTTGATGGATGAACATGCGGTCGCGATCGTGGCGCTCGATCGGGACTCGAGTCACCTGTCGGAGCAATTGGCGCTCAAGTGCTTTGTCCCGGTGGTTGCGTTGAGCGACGACAGGTCGCTTACCTCGGCGAATATTCCGTGGATCTTCCGCCTCGCGCAGGGCACGGCTCCCGCGGATGCGCTGCGGCTGCTGGAACAGGCCGGAGTGCGCGGAGGGACGAATCCTGAGCAAATCAGAGATGCTCTTGCATCAGGCAGCCTGATTTCTGGATTAGCCTTTCAGCCTACTGGAGAGGCGCGCGTCCGTTGAACGGCGTCCGCGCCGAGTGAATTTCAGACAGGGAAAACGACAGAACAGCTCTGTGCCCCTTTTGCCGTAAAATCGTCAAGGACGCTTCGTGTCCGGGCGTGTGTATCTGGTTCTGCGTAACGCGATTGGACTTCACGAATCGGACGAGATCGGTCCAACTCGCTGGAACTTCGGAACTCCCGCATTTGAAGGGTTAAACAAACGATGATGTCTAGTTTGATTTCGTATCGCCGATCACGAGCCAGCCGCGTTTTTTGCCAGAGAGGCGTTGCCCTCCAGGTGCTGTGTTTTCTCGTAGTCCTGGCAGGGGCATGCAGCTTCGCTTTGCAGGCTAGCTGCCAGGCTGCTCCGCAGGCCGTGCCGCAGCAAAGCGCGACGCCACCCTCGCAAGGCGGCGGAATGGCGACTGCGGGGCCGCAGGCGGCTCAATTCGACGAACAACACCGCCCGATCACGGCAGGCGGTTTTGTGAAGAGCGGCCCGATTATCTTTGAGGACACCGCGGAAGCCGCGCATCTGACCAGTTGGCATCACAAAGCGGGCACCCCTGAGAAGCAGTTGATCCTGGAGGCCAAGGGGCCGGGAGTCTGTTTGCTGGACTACGACAATGACGGCTGGCTGGATATCTACCTTGTGAACGGTTCAACGTATGACGCGCTTGCCGGCAAGGAGACGCCACCTCATGCGGCTCTTTTTCACAACAACCACGACGGCACATTCACGGACGTGACGCAGATTGCCGGAGTTACGAACGACAGGTGGGGTTACGGCTGCGCGGTTGGCGATTTCGATAACGATGGCTGGCCGGATCTTTACGTGACCAACTATGGCGAGAATCGCCTGTATCGGAACAATCATGACGGGACGTTTACCGATGAAGCGGTGAAGGCTGGCGTCACGATTGGCACCTGGTCCACCGGAGCTACGTTTGGCGATTACGATGGCGATGGGCACCTTGATCTTTTTGTGGATGGCTACGCGCAGATCGACCTCGCCAATCGTCCGATCTCCGGTTCAAAAGCCTTTGGCAATGCGCAGTGCCAGTATCGGGGCGTCGAGGTGATGTGCGGGCCGCGCGGATTGAAGGGGGAACACGACCACCTGTTTCGTAACAACGGAAACGGAACCTTCACCGATGTGAGCAAGAAGCTTGGCGTCGACGATCCGAATGGATATTACGGTCTGGGCGCGCTGTTTGCGGATGTAAATAACGACGGCAAGCCAGATCTGCTGGTGGCAAATGACTCGACGCCGAACTATCTCTATATCAATAAAGGCAACGGAACATTCGAGGACGACAGCTACGTCAGCGGCTATGCGCTCAATGAGGACGGCAGGGAAATTGCCAACATGGGTATCGCTGCCGGAGACTACGAAAACAATGGGCACTTATCAATCGTGAATACGGATTTTGCCGATGACTACAATGTGCTGTTTCAGAATGATGGGACCGGGTCGTTTACGGACGCAAGTTACCAGGCAGGAATTGCCCGTTCGTCGATACCATTCGTAGGCTTTGCCGATGGGTTTCTGGATTACGACAATGACGGGTGGAAGGATCTGCTGATAATCAACGGCCATGTGTATCCGCAGGTGGATCAGCACCCGGAGTGGGGACAAAGTTATGCGCAGCGACCGCTGCTCTACCACAATCTCAAGAATGGAAAGTTCGCGCTTGTCGATGCCGCGGAAGGAACCGGACTGGCGCGCGTGACCGTGGGCCGCGGCGCTGCATTTGGCGACATTTTTAACGACGGCAAGATCGACGTAGTTGTGAACAACATGGATGGCGTGCCCCTGCTGCTGCGCAACGTGAGCGCAGATAAGCACCATTGGGTGGAGGCGAAACTCGTCGGCGGTTCGAAGAGCCCACGCGACGCCGTTGGAGCAACCGTTTATCTAAATGCAAACGGAATGCGGCAACGCGGAGATGTATTGAGCGGCGGAAGCTATCTTTCGTCGAATGATCTTCGGGTTCACTTCGGTCTGGGCGATGCGACAGTGGCCGGCAGCATGGAAATTCACTGGCCATCCGGCGCGAAAGAGATTGTGAAGCTGCCTGCTATCGACCGCATCTACACCGTGACCGAGGGTAAAGGCATTACGGGCGCGCTGTGCGGCGGGAAAGAATGCGAAGCGACTAAGTAGTCGGGGCATCAAACTGTTTGTCGATGCACGCAGCGGCTAGTAGCAGCGCGAGAGGCATTGAACTACACTAGTTTTGCTATGACTACAGTGACCCCTTCCATTTCGATTGAGCCGCGCTCGCCTCAGGGCGAGTTTCGTAATGAACCTTTTGTGGATTTCAAAGCGCCCGAAAATGCGCGTGCAATGAAGGGCGCGCTGGAACAGGTGGCGTCGCAGTTGGGGCGCGAGTACGAGCTGGTTATTGGCGGACAGCAGCTGAAGACCGCGGACAAGATTCGTTCGGTCAATCCGGCGAAGCCCGCGGAGGTTGTGGGCGTGCACCAGAAGGCAGGCGCGGTGCACGCGGAAAAAGCGATGGCCGCGGCCCTCGGAGCCTTCGAGTTTTGGAGCAAGGTTTCGACGGCAGACAGGGTTTCGCTGTTGCTGAACGCGGCGCGGATTATCCGCGAGCGCAAGTTCGAATTCATGGCGTGGCTTACCCATGAGGTTGGAAAGAATTGGGCTGAGGCCGACGCCGATGTGGGCGAGACAATCGATTTTCTCGAGTTCTATGCGCGTGAGGCGTTGCGGCTGGCGGCGGCGAAAACGCCGATTCAGTATCCCGGCGAACGCAACGAGCTGATCTATATTCCGCTCGGTGTTGGCGCTGTTATTCCGCCATGGAACTTTCCTTTTGCGATCATGGCGGGAATGACAGCGGCGTCGATCGTTACGGGCAATACGGTGGTTCTGAAGCCATCGAGCGATGCACCGACGATTGCGGCCAAGTTTGTCGAGGTACTTGAAGAGGCCGGCATGCCGGATGGCGTGGTGAACTTCTGTCCCGGCTCGGGCGCGGCGTTTGGCAATGCGATTGTGGAAGATCCGAGGACGCGCTTTATTGCCTTTACTGGCTCGAAGGCTGTGGGGCTGGAGATTCACGAGCGCGCGGCCAAGGCCAAACCCGGACAGATCTGGATCAAGCGGACGATTCTGGAGATGGGCGGGAAGGACTCGATTCTGGTGTGCGCGGATGCGGATCTGGACGCCGCGGTGGAAGGCGTAACGGCTTCGGCGTTTGGATTCAGCGGGCAGAAATGCTCGGCGTGCTCGCGGGCAATTGTGGAAGCGCCGGTCTATGACGTATTTGTGGAGCGCCTGCGGGAACGGGTAGCCAAGTTGACGGTCGGCGACCCGGCGGCTAACCACAACATGGGTCCGGTGATCAACAAGGGCGCGCTTGCCTCGATGCTCGGATACGTGGAGACGGGCAAGAAGGAAGGCCGGCTGGTTGCAGGCGGAAGCGCTCCGGTGACGGCGGAGGGCGGCTATTTTCTGGAGCCGACCGTGTTTGCGGATGTGGCGCCGGACGCGGCGCTTGCACAGGAAGAGATCTTTGGGCCGGTGCTGGCAGTGATCAAGGTGGAGAGCTTCGAAGCGGGCCTGAAGGTGGCCAATAACACTGAATACGGGTTGACGGGATCGATCTATTCAACCGATCGGGAAAAGTTGAACCGCGCGCGGCGAGAGTTCCATGTGGGGAATCTTTACTTCAATCGCAAGTGCACAGGCGCGATGGTAGGGGCGCATCCGTTTGGCGGATTCAACATGAGCGGGACGGATTCGAAGGCGGGCGGGCCGGATTACCTATACCTGTTTACCCAGGCGAAGAGCGTCGCGGAAAAGCTTTAGGGGGCTTGGACGCCGGCCTCGCGCAGAAGAATCGCGCTGAGAGGCGGCTAGGCGACGGCCGAGGGAGCGGACTTTTCTTCGGCGTCGATTTTGCTGCCTATTTCTGCGGCTGCCTGGGCGAGGACGCGGTGGTGAATGGTGAAGAGGGCTAACTCGAGGCGATCGCTGACGCCGGTCTTGTCGTAGATGGAGCGAAGGTAGTTTTTGATGACCTGCTCGGTGGTTTTGAGGCGCGATGCGATCTCACGATTCTTGCAACCCTGAGCGATGAGGGCGACGATGCGCATTTCCTTGGGAGTGAGGCGGTCGCGGACGCGGGTGCCGACCATATCTTCTTCGGGGGAATCGGGCATCATGAGCTGGGGAGGAATCCAGGTATCGCCCGCGGCGACGCGGTGGACGCACTCGACCATGGACGGTCCGGTGACGTTGCGAAAGACGACGCCGCGGAATCCCTGCTGGAGATAGGCGCTTGCGGGTTCGTTGTTTTCTGCGATGACGACGCCGCGGCTACCCATGGTTTCAAGCAGCATGCGCAGGCGGGTAAGATCGGGGCGCATGGACGCGGCAAACAGGACGATGGAACCGGGGAAGGTGGTAATGGCATGGTACATGCGATCGAGATCGGTGCACTGAGCGATGATGCGCAATTCCTCGTTCATGGCCAGGACCTTGGCTGTTCCTGCACGAAAGATAGCCTGCGAGTCGGCCAGAATTAGTTTATTCATACCATGCGCCTCATATGCTCAAAGACCCCGGGGACCAGCCAGCCTTAGGTTCACCAGCTTTCTTGATTACCGGGATCGGGGACCTGAAATCGAACGTTATTCTCTCCGCTTGGGGATCTATCGGCAATAAGGTAACGAACCTACAAATGCCCAAATCTGCGACAGTAAGAATCGCAAGAGTACCTAAAGTAATCAGAAGGGCAGTAGAGGCTTATGTCAAGGGAGTTTTCCTGCCAAGGAGGCTACAACCTTTGTGGGATGATGGACGAGGACAGCCTGTCGTGGAAGGCTTGAGACGGGTGATGCAGAACAGGGAATTCGGGCCCTAGACTGAGGGTACAAAGGGAATATGGCGAGGCCAATTCTGTTGGCGGTGGATGACGATGTAAGTGTGTTGGAGGCGGTTGTTCAGGACCTGCGCCGCCAGTATGGGGCGACCTACCGGATTATGCGCGCCGCCAGCGGCCAGGCGGCGCTGGACACGCTGGAGCAGGTCAAGACGCGCCAGGAGCCGGTAGCCTTGCTGGTGAGCGACCAGCGCATGCCGGGCATGACCGGGGTAGATTTTCTTGAACGCGCGATGGTGATTTATCCGGAGGCGCGGCGGGTATTGCTGACGGCCTATGCGGACACGGAGGTGGCGATTCGGGCAATCAACACCGCACGGATTCACTATTACCTGACCAAACCGTGGGATCCGCCGGAGGAAAAGCTTTATCCGGTATTGAACGATCTGCTGGAGGACTGGCAGGCGGGCTACAAGCCTCCGTTTGAGGGCGTGCGGGTGATTGGGCATCGCTGGTCGCTGCGGGACCACAAGGTGCGCACCTTTCTGTCGCAGAACCATGTTCCCTACAAGTGGCTGGACGCTGCCGGCAATGAGGAGACGTTAAAGCTGCTGACAGATGCCGGGCTTGATCCGAACCGGCTGCCTGTAGTGTTGTTTGCCGACGGCGGCTCGCTGGTGGATCCGGAGCCTGAGGCACTGGCGGCGCGGGTTGGACTGCGGGTGCAGGCGGCTCAGGAGTTCTACGATATGGTGGTGGTGGGCGCGGGCCCGGCTGGCCTAGCAGCGGCGGTTTATGGCGCCAGCGAAGGGTTGCGTACGGTGGTGATTGAGCCACAGGCGCCGGGAGGGCAGGCCGGCTCTTCTTCGAGGATTGAGAATTATCTTGGATTTCCATCCGGGGTGACGGGGGCCGAGCTGGGGCGGCGGGCGCACACGCAGGCAACCAGATTTGGCGCCGAGTTTGTGACCCAGCGGGCGACGGGATTGCGCATCGATGGGCAATACCGGTTTGTGCAACTTGCGGACGGGCGCGAGGTTTCAAGCCACGCGGTGCTGCTGGCTCCCGGGGTGCAGTACCGGAAGCTCGGGATTCCGGGCGCGGACAGGCTAACGGGGAGAGGAATTTACTACGGGGCGGCGCTGGTGGAGGCTGTGTCTTGCAAGGACGAAGAGGTGTTTGTGGTGGGCGGCGCCAACTCCGCCGGACAGGCGGCGCTGCACTTTGCCAAGTTTGCCTGCAAGGTAACAATGCTGGTTCGCGGTGCTGGGCTTTCGGCCACAATGTCGAAATACTTAATCGATGAGATCGAGCGTACATCCAATATTGTGGTAGAGCCTCAATCGCAGGTGCTGGAGGCGAAGGGTGAAGAGCGGCTGGAGGCATTGAGACTGAAAGGGCTGCGGGGAGATTTCGAGGTTCCGGCTTCGTCTTTGTTTGTGTTTATCGGGGCCTTGCCGGGAACGGAGTGGCTGCCGCCCTCGATTTTGCGAGACGAGAAAGGGTTCCTGCTGGCCGGGCCCGACCTTTTGATCGACGGCAAGCTGCCGGAAGGCTGGCGCGAGGAGCGGGAGCCGTTTCTGTTGGAGTCCAGCGTGCCGGGGGTGTTTGTGGCCGGTGACGTTCGGCATGGGTCGGTGAAGCGGGTGGCATCGGCTGTGGGCGAAGGGTCCATCGCGGTGCAGTTTGTTCACCAGTACCTGGCGGGTTTCTAAAATGAAGGCGAGTTGGCGGAGATGAGCGGGGACGGAAAATTGATGGCGGTGGAAATGGTTCCGTTGCGGGAGATTGTGGACTCGCTGCGCGCAACGCACGCCTTTGCCGAGACCAGCGCCGAGACTTTGCTGGAGACGCTGACGGGCGTGCAGAGCGTGGAACGCGTAAGTGCGCGAGCGGGCGCATTGCTTGTTGAGCCCGGGGAGGCGTGGCGCTTCTATTGGCTGGTGCTCAAGGGGGAGACGCGGGCGGAGCGGGCGGAGGTCGATGGATCGCGAACCTTGGTGGGTGTTGCGCGCGAGGGCGACGGTTTTGGCGAGACGCCAATTCTAAGCGGCAGGGGTCAGGCTCCTTTCTTTATAACAGCAACCGAGGACTCGGTGCTGTTGCGATTTACGGAGCAGGATTTCTGGAAGCTGATGGGATGCTGCTCAGAGGTGCGCAAAGTGGTGCTGGCCGACATGGCGCGGCGGCTGCAGGGCTACCAGGTGGAGGCTCTGCATCGGGAGAAGCTGGTGTCTCTGGGAACGCTGGCGGCCGGGCTGATGCACGAGCTGCACAATCCAGGCTCGGCGGCCAAACGCGCAGCTTCGCAGTTGCGCGAGAACCTCAAGCGGCTGCAGGAGCTGAGCCTGCGATCGGCAGGGAAGCCGAAGACCCCGCTGCAACTCAAATGCATGCACGACTTGTTGGAACACGCGGTGAGGAGCTGCCAGGTTTCGGCATTGAGCACGCTGGAGCAGTCCGATGCCGAAGAGGCGATGTCGGAATGGCTGCAGTCTGCCGGCGTAGAAAACGCGTTCACGATAGGACCGGCGCTTGTGGCGATTGGGTTCCATCGAGAGGAGCTTGACTGCGCGCGCGAGGCGTTTCCGGCGGAAGGCTTCTCTGACGCGCTTAACTGGCTTGAAGCGCTGGTTTCAAGCGTTTCGCTGGTGTGCGCAATCGAGGAGAGCATATCGCGCATCTCCGAGTTGGCGATGGCGGTGAAGAAGTTTGCTTATGACGAGCGGTCGCCGAACAAGGAACTGGATGTGCACGATAGCCTGCAAAGCACGCTTACAATTCTTGGCCACAAGCTGCGCATCCGGCAGATCGGCGTGGAGAAGCGTTTTGAGGCGAGGCCGTCGACGATTCATACCAAGGGATCTGCGCTGAGCCAGGTGTGGACCAACCTGATTGACAACGCCGCGGATGCTTCACCCGAGAAGGGGCAGATCGAGATTGCGACGTGGAATGAAGCCGGAAAGGGAACAGAACCGGGCTGGCTGGCGGTAAGCATTGCGGATCATGGCGCGGGAATTCCGACGGAGGTCAAGCCGCGGATCTTCGAGCCGTTCTTTACCACGAAGCCGCAGGGATCGGGCACCGGGCTGGGCCTCGAGATTGTGCATCGCATCGTGACGCAGAAGTTCGGCGGCACGATCGATGTGGAGTCGGAGCCGGGTAGCACGAAATTCATTGTGAGGTTGCCGATGAAGAGTGCTGAGCCTTCGAGCAAGGCGTAAGGCGGCTGGTTGAATCTGGCTGGATTTGAGACTGCGGGGAAGGGCCTCGCCGGATGACGCGGCCCTTTTTCTGCATGTAGCCGCTGGGTCTATTGATTCACTCCGCTGGCGAGGAAGCCCCCATCGACAACAAGGGTTTGGCCGGTAACGAAAGAGGCGCTGTCGGAGGCCAGATAGACAGCGGCGCCAATCAACTCTTCTGTTTTGCCAAAGCGGCCCATGGGAGTGCGCATCAGCAGCTCCTGGCCTCGGGGCGTTGAGTCGAGAAGCTGCGCGTTGAGGTCGGTGCGGAAGACGCCGGGAGCGATGGCGTTGACGGTGACGCCCTTCTTTGACCACTCAACCGCGAGCGAGCGGGTGAGGGAAGCGACGCCGGCTTTGCTGGCCGCGTAGGCAGCCACTTCGCTGAGCGCGACGAAACTGTTGAGCGATGCGATGTTGATGATGCGCCCGTAGCCGCATTCGAGCATGTGCTTGCCGAAGACCTGGCAGGCGCGCAAAGTGCCGGTGAGATTGGTGTCGAGAATCCCGGTCCACTCTTCTTCAGGCAGGGTGAGCGTGGGCGAGCGCTTGATGCGTCCCGCGCAGTTGATGAGGATGTCGACCTTTCCGAAGCGGGCTAGGGCAGCGGCGAGGAGTTTTTCAAGCGATGCGCGGTTGCAAACATCGGAGGTTAGGCGAATGGTTTCGCGGCCGCGAGCCTCGATCAAGGAGGCGGTTTCTTCCATCTCGTGCTGACGGCGCGCGGTGGCTATGACGTGGGCGCCGGCATCGGCGAGGCCGAGGCTGAGCGCACGGCCGATGCCGGAAGTGCCCCCAGTAATCACCGCGATTTTGCCTTCAAGAGATAAGAGCTGTGCAGTCATAATTTCTCCGTACTAATGATATAAGTGCAGCGAAGCGCAGGAACCCAATTCTATTCGTCGATCCCGAGGAAAACCGGCGCGATGTGACGACTGTAAAGGTTGAGCGTGACGTTCTTTGCGATTACAAGTTCGTGAGCTTCAACCAGGTCGAGATAGCGCCGGCCCATCTTTGCGGCAACCTTAAAACCGACGTGGAGCAACTGGCGCAGGCTACTGTTGTATGCGGGGTTTGAAGGAACATGGCGAAGCGCGGAGGTGTATTGCTCCGAGGTCCATTCGCGGACTCGATTGGGCGCCGGCAGTTTTGCCGGATCGATGTCAATAACAGTGGCATACGGCGCGCAGAGTTCTTCGCGATGGGCGAAAGCCTCGGCGTAGATATCCATTGCCAGTGCTAGGCCGTCACCACCTGCCTCCGCCAGACCGATGAGCTCTTCGAGCCACGTGGTTCCGGCGGTCTTCAGGTGGACTCCCGCGTTGAAGCGCTTGATGCAGGCGTGGATGGCGGGATAAATGGAAAACTTGTCGCTGCCGGAGTGGACGCTCAGCTTGAGATTCTGCGGCAGGCCAAACCGCTCGACGGCGTAGGAGAGCGCGGCAATGTCCAGCGAGAATTCGCGTTCGAATTGTTCAACGTCCCCAACGTAGTCGACGCCCTTGTTGAACCGGCCACTGAACTTGGGAGCAATGGTCTGGACTGGTATACCTTCGTCGGCAATCGCGGCAAGGATGATGAGCAATTCGGCAGGACTCTGGGCGCGGTCGGTCTCGTCCATCGAGACCTCAGGGATGAAGTTGCCATCTCCCTTGGCATTTACTATCTTGCGGTGAACCTCACCGGCTTTCTTGACGGCCGCGAGAAACTTTTGAGCGGCCTTGCGAAGATCGTGCGCGGTAATCTCCAAAGCCTCGTCGACACCCGCGAGTTGAATGCTGCCTTGCAGTTCAGAATGGCGGCGGACGAAGGCGTCGATATCGGAGGTTTCGGCGGGCTGGCTAATGAAGTCGGCAACATCGATGGTGAAAAAGTCGCAGGGCGCGAGGAAGCGATCGACAGTGGCGAGCGTGATGTGGTCCGCATCGCAGTAGTAAGGCAGCTTCCAGTCGAGCGCTTTGACGGCTGCATCCGCAGCCTCGCGCACAGAGTTTGGTTCGGAGCCGATGATCATGTGCTCGCGGTTCGACTTGTTCCAAACAGGAACGACCTCGATACCGTTCGAGAGAGCCTGCAAACAGGCTTGCAATTGGGCTTGGGCCTGGTGGGCAAATCGGTCGCCCGTACCAAGCGAGAATTTGTCGAGCATCAAAGGCGCGTTCTTCATGTGTCTTCCTGTTTTAGAGGCGGCTTCGATGAGCCCATAGACCCAATCCAGGGTTGGGGACGAAGAATACTTCTTCGCCATCCATGTGGTTATAGCCGTAGTTAAGCTTTTGCGGGTTGTAGCGCGACAACGTCGCCTTCAGGTCGGCGTAACCGAAGCCGACGCCTTCCACTTCTTCTCTGGTCAATTGGCCGGGACACCAGGTGATGTTGAAGCGGCCCTCAGAAGAAGCGTGAATCAGATGCGCGGCTGCGCTCAAGTCCGAGCCGAGATCGGGATTCTCTTCGACTGCCTTGAGAGTTGCAGGGGTACCGCGATATCCATACTTGCGTATGAGTGCATCGATGCCCTTGTCTTCGCCGAACTCACGGACGCCGGGAGCGAGGATGATGAGCTCAGCACCGTCGGCAAGAGCCATACGGGTGCGGTAAACAGCTTTGTTACCGATCCAGGTGGAGTGAAACTCGCTTGGATCAAGATAGACGACGGCTTTGGTGATTTGCTTGTCGAGGACTTCGAAGTTGACTTTGAGGCTGAGCTCTGCTGCCGCGAGAAAGCACTCCGTGTCGTCGCCAATGTAGAGGCCGCGCATGGCCAGGGTTCCATCTGCCTTGCGCCCGATGACTGTTAGCACATAGACGATGGGCAGGGGGCGCAGGAAGTGATCGGCAGCATAACTGAGCACGTTGCGCACGGGAGTGATAGCGCGGCCCATGATCCGCTCCATGCCGTAGACTGCGCCAAGGTAGTGGCTGCGATTGATGCCTTCGCGGCCTCCCGCGCCGATAAGAATGTTCTTGGTGAAGTTGGCCATGCCGATCACTTCGTGGGGCACGACCTGCCCGATGGAGAGAATGAGATCGAAGCCGCCGCTTGAGATGAGTTTGTTGACCTGCGCCGGCCACGCGTAGTCAAGCTTGCCTTCCGACTGTTCGCGGATGAACTCCGCCGGCACTTCCCCGAGTGTTTCGATATCGGTGCGCCAGTTGTGAACTTTGAATAGGCTCTGCGGCACTGCCGGAAACATGTGAGCGAGCTGGTCGGCCCGCATCGGCGTGTGTGTGCCGATGGCCGGAAGCACGGCCTTGAGTTTGTCGCCATAGTGCTTGTAGACGTGGCCCGTGATTTCGCCGGCGCGCGAGTGTTCGCGGCTCTGGTCAGGAGGAACGGCGAGAACGCTCTTGCGTACGCCGAGTTTGGCGAGGCTCTCGACCAGCAAGCCATTCACCTGCTCAGAAGTCAGGTCGGTATCGACGCCGCCAATTGCGCAATAGAGGCTCATGACAGCTTGTAAGCTTTCTTGACCAGCGAATACGTCAGTTCATGTGCCAATTCGAAAGCCTCATCTTCGTCCAGGCGATGTTGGGCGACAAGATTGGCCAGGAAGGCGCAGTCGGTGCGCCGCGCCACGTCGTGCCGCGCAGGGATGGAAAGAAATGCCCGCGTATCGTCGTTGAAGCCGACCGTGTTGTAGAACCCTGCCGTCTCCGTCGCCTGCTGGCGGAAACGCATCATGCCTTCAGGGCTGTCGTGAAACCACCATGGGGGCCCCAAGCGCAGGCACGGATAATGGCCGGCAAGCGGAGCGAGCTCGCGGGTGATGGTGGACTCGTCGAGCATGAACAGAATGATTGTGAGTTTGCTCTCGTTGCCGAAGCGGTCGAGCAAGGGGCGCAGTGCGCTGACGAAGTTGATTGGTCCGGGAATATCGGCGCCCATGTCGCGGCCGTAGCGCTCGAAGACTTTGCGATTGTGGTTGCGCACGCTGCCGGGGTGAATCTGCATGACGAGTCCGTCTTCGAGGCTCATCTGCGCCATCTCAGTGAGCAATTGGGCGCGAAAGAGTTCGTTCTCTGCCGCGGTGGACTTGCCGGAGAGAACCTTGCTAAAGAGGGCCGCTGCTTCGGCGGTGGGCAGGTCGGCGGTCTGTGCGGTGGGATGTCCATGATCGGTCGAGGTACAACCCATTGCGCGGAAACGTGCGCGGGCCTTGCGGAGTGCGTTGAGGTAGCCGGTCCATGTAGAAGTATCTTCGCCGGTCTGCTCGCCGAGCGTGGCAATTGAGCCGGTGAAATTCGCAAATTCAGGATCGACAACAGGGTCGGGTCGGAAGGCCGGCAGGATTCTGGCTTTCCAGCCTGAAGCGCGGATGGCCGCGTGATCGCTGAGCGAATCGATGGGTGAGTCGGTGGTGGAGAGAACTTCAATCCTGAATCGCTCATAGAGAGCGCGGGGCAGGAACTCGGGCATCTTCAGCATTTCGTCGATGGTGTCGTAATAGAGGTCGGCGTTTTTCTCGGAGAGACGTTCGTTGAAGCCGAAGAGAAACTGAAAGGAATAGTCGAGCCAGAGCCGGGAGGGTGTGCCGCGAAACAAATAGTAGTTGCTTGCGAAAGTGCGCCAGACCTTGCGCGGGTCTTTGATTTCCTTCTGGCCGATTCCGAGGTCGTCGAGGGAAATGCCCTGGCTATAGAGCATGCGGAAGACGTAATGGTCGGGCTGGACGAACAGAGTCGCAGGGTCAGGGAAGGGATGATTGGTAGCAAACCAGGATGCCTGCGTGTGTCCATGAGGGCTGATGATGGGCAGGTTTCCTACTTGTGCGTAGAGGGATCGGGCGATTCTCAGGGCAGTGGGTTCGGTAGGAAACAGGCGGTCTTCGTGGAGCAGCATGGCTGTTATTTTACCCCTCGGGTCGATGGGGGGAATTTGGGGTTCAGAAGATGTCAAAAGCTTGGCCTGGATGGTTGCCTGCCTCAGGGGGCGTGAGGGGTATTAGGACTTTGCTTTTGAATGGAATCCTGGAGTTCGAGTACCTGGAGCTGGACTTGCTTGACCTCTTTCAGAAGGTTTACATGGTTCCTGCCCAGATCAAGCTCAAGGCGATAAATCTGGGCAATAAAAAACAGGATGCCAGGACATGACGTCGAAGACGATGATCTCATCTGCTGCCGAGGCTCTTGCCCCAGGGAGTAAAGGTCGTTAAGAAAAGGCCACATGCACAAAGGCCCATCGCGGTGGTGGTCCACTTCTGCCAGAAGAGCGCCCTTTCGTGCTTCGCCATCAGGGCCGCCGTCTCTTCTCGATAGGCCACTAGATTCTGAGGCTGAGGCAAGCGCGCGAGCAGGCGTTCGCGCATACTGCTATTTTCCTGTTCCATAACCACCTCCACTAAGAACTTGTTTCATGGCTCGTTTTGCGTAATGAATGCGGGATTTGACCGTGCCTTCGGAGCACCCGACGACCGACGCGATTTCGGAGAGGGACAGGTCCTCAAGAAAATGCAGGACCAGAACCTCGCGATGTTTGAGAGCGATTTCACTCAATGCCTGGTGAATGGCGGCGGCATCTTCCGGGGCAAACGACAGTTCTTCGGCTTCCTCGAAATCTTGAAGTTGAACCTGCTCGGCTTGCTCGCGGGAGACGTTGCTGCGGATTCGATCGACGGCGATTCCGTGGGTGATTTTGTAGAGCCACGGCCTGAGAGAGCCGGGGTCCTTGAGTTTATGGATGCCGCGAAAGGCTTTGATCCAGACTTCCTGAAGGATGTCGAGCGCGCCATCTGGATTGCCGGTGAGGCTGGTTGCGTAATAGAGCAACGGCCGCTCCATAACGGCAACAAGGTCCTCGAATGCGCTGATTTCGCCGGACTGGCAGCGAAGCGCGATCCACTCGTAGCGTGCTTTGTCTTGGTTCTCCATGCGCGTTCATTGATTATGTCGAAGGAGGGGCGCGGAAGGTTCAATTCGGATTTCAAAAACACGGTCTCAGTGGAACGGAGGGAACTGAGGCGCGAGGGGTTCTGAACGAGCACTGCGAGTCAGCGGACGATAGTTGAGGGCGAGCATTCGTGCTCTCGCGGGTCGGTTTTGGCGATGGAAAATTGACAACGGAGCCAAACAAAAATGGCCAGGTCCGTCCTGGGACGCGTGGCCATTTGCTTGTTCGCTTGGAATTGCCGGACGGGGTTCTTTTGCCCGCTGATTCTATTTAGACGGTGTAGGTGGTCGAGGAGACGCGGCCGCCGTGGCCGGTCCAGTTGGTGTGGAAGAATTGGCCGCGGGGCTGGTCGACTCGCTCGTAGGTGTGTGCGCCGAAATAGTCGCGCTGGGCCTGCAACAAATTTGCGGGCAGGCGGCCGGCGCGATAGCCGTCGAAGAAAGCGAGGGCGGTGGCAAAGGCCGGTGTGGGCACGCCTAGCTTGATAGCCGCGATGACGGCCTTGCGCCAGGAGGCCTGATACTTGTTGACTGCGCGGGAGAAGAACTTGTCGAGGAGCAGATTATCGAGGTTCTTCTTTTTGTCGTAGGCGGTTTTGATGTTGGCGAGGAAGGCGCTGCGGATGATGCAGCCGCCGCGCCACATAAGGGCGATGCCGCCCATGTTCAGGTTCCATCCATTCTCTTTGGCGGCGGCCTTGAGCAGCATGTAGCCCTGCGCGTAGGAGATGATCTTGGAGCAGTAGAGAGCGCGGCGCACGTTCTCGATGAAGGCGATGCGGTCGCCTGCGGCCGATCCGACCCTGGGTCCCTTGAGAACCTTGGAGGCAAGAACGCGCTCGTCCTTAAGAGCTGAGAGGCAGCGCGCGAAGACCGACTCGCCGATGAGGGTGACGGGCTGGCCGGTGTCGAGGGCGCTGATGACGGTCCACTTGCCGGTGCCTTTTTGACCGGCGGAGTCGAGGATCTTGTCGACGAGGGGCTGGCCGTCTTCGTCTTTCTTGGCGAAGATGTCGCGGGAGATTTCGATGAGGTAGCTGTCGAGCTCGCCCTTGTTCCAATCGGCGAAGACGTCGTGGAGCTCATCGGGGGTGAGGCCGAGGCCGTGGCGGAGCAGATCGTAGGCCTCGCAGATCAGCTGCATGTCGCCGTACTCGATGCCGTTGTGGACCATCTTGACGAAGTGACCCGCGCCGTCTTCGCCGACCCAGTCGCAGCAGGGAGTTCCGTCTTCAACCTTGGCGGCGATGGCCTGGAAGATGGGCTTGACGTGCGGCCACGCAGCGGGATTGCCGCCGGGCATGATGGAGGGTCCGCGGCGCGCGCCCTCTTCGCCGCCAGAGACGCCGGTGCCGATGAAGAGGATGCCTTTTTCGGCGAGCGCCTTGGTGCGGCGGTTGGAGTCGGTGTAGAGGGAGTTGCCGCCGTCGATGAGGATGTCGCCGGGCTCGAGGCTGGGGACGATGTGGTCGATCATCTGGTCGACGGTGTCGCCGGCCTTGACCATGAGCATGATGCGGCGGGGGCTCTTCAGCAGGCTGGCGAGCTCTTCAACCGAGTGCGCGCCCACCACCTGCGTTCCCTTGGCCTCGTTGGCGAGGAAGTCGTCGACCTTGGACACGGTGCGATTGAAGACGGCGACCTTGAAGCCATGGTCGTTCATGTTGAGGACGAGGTTCTGTCCCATGACGGCAAGGCCGATGAGGCCGATATCACACACTGGATCTGGCATGAAGGCTCCCAAAAGATGGATTTTATCATTGGAGCCAGAGATCAGAGATCAGAGATCAGAGATCAGAGAGCAGGGAATAGGGAATAGGGATTAGGGATTAGAAAGACTGTTGGGTGAAGTCAATTGGTTTCCCACCCTTCCACGATGAGGCTGTGGAAGGATGGGGCAGCCGGATTTCTGTTTTAGATGGTGATGCCGGCGGAGCGGTAGATTTCTGTGATGTAGCGGAGGTCGCGGAGGCCTTCTTCGCCGGGGCATTGCGGCTCGGTATTGTTGAGGACGCAGTTGGAGAAGTGATCGGCTTCAGCGGTGAACTGGTAGGGGTTGCGGCCGGGGTTTTGCTCGTCGATGCGGGTGCCGGAGTAGAAGCCGCGCATGCGGGGGCCGTCGTAGTTGAAGGCGGGGTCAACGTCGAGGAAGCCTTTGGAGCCGTAGACGCGGAAGTAGCCGCCCATGAGGCCGCCGTAGGTTGTGGCGCAACTGGCGACGATGCCGGAGGGAAACTTCATGGTCCAGGCGACGTTTTCTTCGATGTCGACGAAGCGGCCGTCGTGGTCGATGACGGAGGTGATGCCGTTGAGCTGGGCAGGCTCTTCGGCGGTGAGGTAGCGGCAGGCGTTAAGGCAGTAGATGCCGACGTCGAAGAGCGGGCCGCCGCCGGCGAGGGCCTTTTTGGTGCGCCAGTCGCTGGCATCGACGTTGAAGCCGAAGGCAGCTTCGATGGCCTGGACCTGGCCGAGTGCGCCATCGTGAATGAGCTTGGCGGCCTTGAGGTTGGTGGACTCGAAGTGGCAGCGATAGGCGATCATGAGCTTGACGTTGGCGGCTTTGCAGGCGGCGATCATGGCCTCGCATTCGGCAACGCTGGTGGCCATGGGCTTTTCGCAGAGGACATGCTTGCCGGCCTTGGCGGCGCGGATGGTGAAGTCGGCGTGCATGGAGTTGGGCAGGGCGACGTAGACGGCATCGACGGCGGGGTTGTGGAGGATGGTGTCGAAGTTGTCGTAGTTGTAGATGGAGGCGGAGGGCACGCCGTATTGGGCGGCGATGCGATCGGCCTTGTCGCGATGGCCGCTGACCAGGGCGGTGACGGCGGAGTTCGAGCTTTGCTGGATGCCGCGCATGAAGATGTTGGCGATGCGGCCGAGGCCGATGATGGCGTAGCCGACTTTGCGGCCGGGGGTCTGCGCGCCGAGAGTGGGCGCGAAGCGAGCGGCTAGTGCGAGAGCGCTGAGGCTGGTGAATTCTCTGCGAGTAAGCGACATGGAGACAAATCCTTCCTGGGGTGATGTGCGGAGCGAGATTGTGAAAGCGCGGTAGGGCTGCGCAAGGTTAAATGCCTAGCGGTGCGGCGCTTTGTCGAAGGCGTCGCGGATGGCGAAGAACGCGGGCGCGGGTTTGTAGTCAGGGTCGAAGGGGAGCGGGCGCTCGGGCGGACGCGGGGGCAGCTTGGCGTCTTCTGCGCGGTGAGGTCTCATCATGCCCATGCCGCCGAGCCAGGTGTGGGCATCGGTGAGTCCCCAGGTGAGGACGGCTTTGACGGCCCTGGATTCGAGGGCGACGGAGAGGTAGTCGCGATAGGCGTCGGCGACGATGCGGTCGATGGCGGCGATATCGGTTTCTTTGACCTTGTCGTCGTTGATGTCCATCTCGGTGAGGTAGACATCGAGGCCCAGGTCGTGTGCGCCGTCGATGAGCTCGCGGAGGCCTTTGCCCCAGGTTTCTCCGGCGTGGACGTGGGACTGGATGCCGAGGGCGTCGATGGGAGCGTTGGCGTCCTTGAGGCGCTTGAGGAGAGCGAGTGTGGCGGCGCGCTTGGTGGTGTCTCCGGGTTCGTCGTTCTCGATGCCGTATTCGTTGTAGGTGAGCTTGGCATGGGGATCGGCCTTGCGGGCGGTGCGGAAGGCGAGCTCGATGTAGTCGGGGCCAAGGAGTTCGTACCAGGGACTCTTGCGGAGGCCGTTGGGCAGGCCGTCGGGCGGATTGAGTGCTTCGTTGACGACGTCCCAGCTTTGCATTTTGCCCCGGTAGCGGGTGCCGACGGTCATGATGTGGTCGGTGAGGATCTGCTTGGCGTTTTCTTTGGTGGCGACGCTCTTGAACCAGGAGGGGAGCTGGGCGTGCCAGACGAAGTTGTGGCCGCGGACCTTGATTTTGTGCTGCTCGGCGAAGGAGACGAGGGCGTCGGCGTCGTCGAAGAAGTACTGGTCGGGCTTTGGCTTGAGGGGGCCGAACTTCATGGCGTTTTCCGGGACAACGAGGCTGTATTGGTCGATGAGAACGCGGGTGAATTTTTCGTTATGCAGGTCCTGGGCGCTGACGGCGCATCCGGCAAGGAATCCGTGCTTGTGGGCGTGGGCCTTGAGGGAGTTTTTGCCTTCGATGTTGGCGTCGGGACCTGTTGCGGATTGAGAGATCAAGGCGTTGGGCAAGGCGAGGGCGCAACCGGCAAGCGCGGTCTGCTTCAAGTATTCGCGGCGGGTGATCATGAATGATTTGCTCCTGAGATGGGTTCAATCGCGGGTCCTTGGCAATGATGGACGAGGACTGGCGCACTCGCGGTTGATGCAGCAGCCGTCTGCGAGTGGCTATTTAGATACGGAAGTCACTTTACGCTCAGGTCCCCATCCACGTCTACGACGAGGGAATCGCCGTCGATTTGGATGGAGTGGATTTTGAGGCGGTCGAGGGTGATCTTGTAGCCGGAAGAGGCAGTGGAACCCTCGAGGGCCTTGCGGAGCAGGTCGGCGGCGTTGACCTTCATGTTGGACGGGACCTGGTGGCTGAGGAAGGGCGCGAGGAGGAAGTTGAGCTCCTTTTGGGCGGAGACGCTGTCGAGGCGGGCGTCGCGGAAGCCGATGGTTTCTCCTTCGGCGTCGGGGGCGAGGGAAACCTGGGCGGGCATGGAGAGCGGGAGGCCGATGCAGGCGCCGTGGACGGCGGTTCCGAGGCGGGAGTGGGTTTTGACGCGGACGACGATGCGGTCCTGGTCGAAGGTGAGTTTTGGGTCCTCGGCATAGGTGAAGCAGGGGGACTGGGGGGTTCCTTTGAGGTAGTAGCGGCCCTGGGCGCCGCCGAAGAGCTGCTGCTTGAGAGTGCGCTCGATGGCGTCGCGGGAGACGCGCATTTCGACGGCGCGGGCGGGGGCGGCGCTGGCCAGGATGAGGGCGACCTGGAGGCTGGCCGCGAGGAGCAGGCGGCCGACAGCTTTGGCGAGCATAGTCGAGGTCATAACCCTATCGTGTCACCGGGGGGTGGAGCAATGCCAGGTTGGGGAGCGGGGCTTTGTGCAAAAGTGCACAGTTTTCGGGACAGTGGCAAGAGCGGGGATCTTACTAATTCTCATGAAAACATGGGGATAGCGGGTGGGGATTGGCAGGGTGGCGGGGGAGATTTCTTTGAAGCAGAATGCATTTTTCTATTGATTTTTGAAGAAAAAATCCCTAAAATAGGAAGGTATTGATTCCTCTGGACAGACAAGAACCCCCCACTCTTCGTCCAAGGATGTGCGGACAATAACACTCCTCACCTAAGGACAAAAAATCGATGGCAAAGCGTCGTGGAAATCCTAATTGGGGCAAGCCGGAGCCCATTGGCCCGGTAGTGCCTACAGTCACCTCTTTTGAGCAGATCGTGAAGGAGTTCAAGCTGCCCCCGGACCAGTACATCCGGTCGACCCGGTTGCGGGAATGGGCGCGGCGGAACAAGAATTCCAAGTATATCCCTGAGGCGCTATTAGAGGCATGGGGATTTGAGATCGAATCGACGTTGTAGGCCTTTGGGGTTCTCTCTTCACAAAAGCGCTGCCTTCGGGCGGCGCTTTTGCTGTCTAGGGGGTAAGACCGCGGAGGTTCCGGGCCGACCTGGTTCGAAGATCGGAAAGCCGCGATCAAGAGTTGCTCTTCGATTGGGCCTCAACTCTTATGGAGGACTTCAAACGAATAGCCGTCGGGGTCGAACACATCGGCGGCGTAGTAGCCCGGATGGTATTCACGTCTCTCCCGCGGTGAAATATTGTCCCTGGCGCCGGCGGCGATGGCCGCTTTGTAGAATTCATCGACTTTGGCATTGCTTTCGGCCATGAAGCCCCAGTGGATGGCAGCCGGATCGGGCTTACCTTGCTGGAGCCAAAGGAACGCCCGCCTGCCGTCCCCAATTCCCCACAGATCGGGATGACCGTCTTTGCCCTTGTAGGGGAGGAAGTAGCGAATGTTGAGAGGCTTCAAGGCCGCCTCATAGAAGGCCAACGAACGTTCGACATTGCTGACAGTCAAAGTGATGAAGCCGAGCATGGTTTTCTCCATTGGAGGACGAGCGCTGCAGGGGCCGTTTCGCCATTGGGTACAGCATAAACGGTGAGTGGGGTTGGCTGGGAGTTTAGAGCGGGACATTTAAAAGGAGGTTCAGTTGCAAGGCGGATGGTTAGGCCGGCCGGGGTTTTGCCGATTGCTACGGTGATCGGCGAGAATGGGAGAGTCAGCCATGCCAAACTCTCCACGCAGCTTCGAGGCTCCATTTACTGACGTTCCGGGCGCCGTGGCGGAGATACGCGCAGGGCGGATGGTGGTGGTGGTGGACGACGAGGATCGGGAGAACGAGGGCGATCTTACGCTGGCGTCGGAGCATGTGACGCCGGAAGCCATCAATTTTATGGCCAAGCACGGGCGGGGGCTGATTTGCCTGACGCTGACCGAGGAGCGGGCCGATCATCTGCGGCTGTTTCCGATGACGCAGCAGAACTCGTCAAGATTCGGGACTGCCTTTACCGAAACAATTGAGGCGCGCGAGGGCGTGACGACGGGGATTTCGGCGGCGGACCGTGCGCATACGATTCAGACGGCGATCGATCCAAAGACGACCTTCAGCGACCTGGCGCGGCCGGGGCATGTGTTTCCTTTGCGGGCGCGGCGGGGCGGGGTGCTGGTAAGGGCGGGGCAGACAGAGGCTTCTGTCGACTTGGCGCGGCTGGCGGGGCTGAATCCGTCGGGCGTGATCTGCGAGATCATGCGCGACGACGGCGAGATGGCGCGGATACCGGACCTGATTCCGTTCTGCCAGGAACATGGGCTGCTGATTCTGACGGTAGCGGAGCTGATTCGCTACCGGCTGCGCAACGAGCGATATATTGTGCGGGCGGGCGAGAGCCGGATACAGACGAAATATGGCGAGTTCCGCATGATTGCTTACGAGAGCGAAGTGAATGGCGGCGAGAGCCACATTGCGCTGGTGCGCGGGGATCTGTGCAAGGAGTGCGCGGCGTTTAACGCGGGGCCGGCGGTGGGCGGCGCGGTGGTGGAAGGGGATTTGCCGGTGCAGGTTGCGCTGCGGCCGCCCTGCGAACATGCGGTGCTGGTGCGGGTGCATACGCGGTGCACGGCGGGCGATGTGTTTGCGGCCGATTGCAACTGCCGCGAGACGCTGGACCAATCGATGCGGATGATTGCCGAGGAAGGGTGCGGGGTGGTGCTTTACCTGCACAATACATCGCGGGGATTTGAGATTGACCGCGATCCGGTGGCGGCGTTTGGGCCAGAGGGAGCGGCGGTGCCGGCGGATGAGCAGGTGTCTCATGGGGGGCGGCTGGTGATGCACCAGGAACTGAGGGCGCGCGAAGGATCGCAGGCGCGGAGCGGACGCATTTTGCGGGCGATTGGGCTGGGCGGGCAAATCTTGTCGGACCTGGGGATTCATCGGATACGATTGCTGTCGAATACGCCGATGCACATTCCGGCTCTGGAGGGGTTTGGGCTGGAGATTGTGGAGCAGGTTGCGATTCCTGTGGGGGTAAGCCAGGGAATAGCCACCCCAGCGAGCAAAGACCGCTCGCCGGGGACCCCGGCTGGGAATAGGGAATAGGGAATAGGGAAGTAGGAACCCTATTGTTTACTGATACTTCTAATTAATTTTGATTTCGGTCAATTTTGACCATTCGAATTGGCGGGGAACCTGTACGATGGGGAGAACTGTCCAGGGGAACTGATCCACTGGGGAAGATTCGTTACCGGTGCTTGTGCGGTGGAGAATCTTCCCAATTAATTTGCCCGGACATTGCAGCGCTCGCACGCACGATTTCAGGAACAAGTTGCCATAGTCGAAGTTCAGCGTGGCCATCAATAGGTTCGACGGCCGCTTTAGTCAGTCACCTCGCGTTACGGCAACCCTGAAATTGCTGTGAAGCCAACCGCACCCGCTCGAGGAAAGGTTGGATCTGTTGAGCGTTCATCTTGTGAATCCAAGCGACAATTCTTTTGGCACGGCGGTGATAACACCGCGATGGTTATTTGTGCTGGCCGCGGCGACGCCTCGGATGGCGGGCGATCCGATCCTGGTGGACGAGTCCCTTGAACAGATTGTGCCGGAGTCGATCAATCCGGGCGACGTTGTGGGCATCAGCGTGCACACGGGCAACGCACTGCGCGGGTACGCGGTGGGGCGGATGGCGCGTGAGCGCGGGGCGTGGGTGGTCTATGGCGGGATTCACGCGACTCTGTTTCCAGAAGAAGCGTTTGAGCGCGGAGAAGCGCACGCGGTAGTGACCGGCGATGGCGATGTTGCCTGGGGCAAAGTTGTAACCGATTGCCTGGCTGGCAAGCCGGAGCACGTGTATGCCGGCGGACGGATTGAAGGCAGCGAGTTTTTGGAAGCGCGCTGGGACCTGATGGATCCGGAGAAGTATATGTGGGCGTCGGTGCAGACGATTCGCGGCTGCCCGAAGCACTGCTCGTTTTGCAGCGTGTGGCGGACGGATGGACAGAAGCCGCGTCAGAGGAAGTTTCAAAGCGTGGTGGACGAGATTATCGCGCTGCGGCGGCTGGGGTTCCGGTTTATTGCGCTGGCGGACGACAATTTTTATCCAGTGACGTTTACTGATTTGCGGCTGGCGCGCGAGCAGGGGAATACGGCGAAGGTGGAAGAGCTGACGGCGATTCGCAACGAGCGTTTCGCGCTGATGGAAGAGCTGGCCAAGCTGCCGAGGGACATGGTGTTCTACACGCAGATGACGATGGAGGCTGGCGAAGACGGCGTTTTTCTGGACGCGATGAAGAAGGCCAACATCAAGGGCGCGCTGGTGGGCGTGGAAGCGGTGACGCCGGAGGGATTGAAGGCGGTTTACAAGGATTGGAATTATTCCGGCGAGGCACTGGCGAAGCAGTTGCAGACATTCAAGGCGCATGGAGTGCATGTGCTGGGGTCGTTCATCTTCGGGCTGCCGACGGATAGAGCGGCGACGTTTGATGCGACGGTGGAGATGGCGCTGAAGGCTGGCGTAACGTTTGCGCAGTTTGTGATGATGACGCCGTTTCCGGGGACTGTCGACTTTGGGCGCTGGGAGAAGGAGCAGTCGGCGAATCCGACGATGGTGGGCGATATACCGCTTACGCGCTACTGGCTGATTCCGACGGAAGTGCGGCCGAAGATGTTTACGCCGCATCCTACGATGAGCTCGAACGAGATCAGGGAGCGGACGCAAAAGGTATGGGACCGGTTCTATAACTGGAGCTCGATCTGGGAGCGGTCGGCCTGCACGCCGACGCTGAAGGCCCGGATCGCGTTCATGTTTTTGTCGAAGCTCTACCGGCAGATGTATGCGGGGACGGGGATTTCGACCGACAGCGCGCGGCGGAAAAAGTCGAAGCGCTGGGCACGGTGGACGGCGTACCAGTGCAAGAAGCTTTTCCGGGCGAAGCCGATGCCGGAGTTGGAAGGGCCGAAGTGGGAGATTGGGATTCCTTCGCTTGCGCAGGGGCCGTTTGTGGTGCTGCCGGAGAACCAGGCGGGCGATTAGCGGAGCAGTCTAAAGATGGTTTGGCAATAGAGTGCCCCAGGTCCAGGAACAGGGATCTGGGGCACAGTTGCTTTTTGGCGTGTTTCGTCTTGAGCCGAAGATGAAAATTGTGTGCAATTCTGCATGGGGGGTGGGACCGCTCTGCGGGCGAGTTGGGGAATGTTGGATACTGGAGAGGACTGCATTGGAGGCAATTTTAAAATGGGCGAGTGTTCGACGAAGGGGCTGATGGGCGGGGCGGTGACGGGGAAGCCGGTGACGGAATGCAAGGATCTGAGCGAGGTTTTTGAAGCGGCTCTTCCTGCATTTGGCGGCGCGTACCTGCGGCGCGTGTATGACGCGCTGAAGGCGGTGATCGAGAAACGGATTCCGCTGGTGGTGACGTGCGCCGGGCCGATTACAGTTTCAGATCAGCATCGTGCGTGGCTGATTCCACTGCTGAAGGCGGCGAACACGGCTTACATTACTGTGACTGACGCGATCTGCTATCACGATGGGCATGATTGCCTGCGCAAGAGCGACACGCGGCCGATTCGCGAGGTGGCGTTGTTTGGCGACGACGCGGAGTTGCGCGAGAATGGCGTGATTCGCGTGGCCGATACGGGATTTGCGGAACAGGTGCTGTTCGACCAGGACGCGGTGGCGACGGAGATTTTGCAGCGGCCGGAGTTCCAGAAGCGGATGACGACGACGGAACGGAATTATCTGCTGGGCAAAGAATTTGGAGCGCGTGAGAAGGCGCTGGGCGTGAAGCCGGGGCTGCTGAGTACGTGCGCGGAGATGGAGTTGCCGGTGTTTATTGGCGCCCCGGCGGACGGCAGTATGTTTTTGAACTCGGTGAAGCTGTGGGCGTTGCAGCGGCTGGGGAAGATCAAGTATGGGTTCGATTACGATCTGCATGAAGATGTGTTCGAGTCGTGCGCTTATCACTACTGGGGGCTGTTCAACTCCGAGGCGAAGTCGCTTGCGGTTTTGATTCTGGGTGGCGGGGTGCCGAAGAATTACTCGCTGCAGCCGGAGCCGGCGCTGTCGCAGATTTTCTTTCTCAAGAATATTCGCGGGTATGACTACGATGCGCAGATTGTCTCGTCTCCAGTGACAGACGGGAGTTTGTCTTCGTGCGAGCCTGCGGAGGCGGTGTCGTGGGGCAAGGTGAATCCGGATACGTATACGACGCAGACGGTGAGCATGCAGGGGGATTATTCGTCGTATATGCCGTTTGTGGTGCGGGCGCTGGTGGGGAAGGAGTTGCTGCATACTCCGCCGGAGCCGTTGCGGTTGTATGGGAAGCGGGCGGAGTTGAAAGAGAAACTGCTGGCGACGATTGGGAATGACGAAGGGGCGATGGCGGAGATGATGGCGACGCTGACGCTGTCGGCGGAGTTGAGGGTTTAGCGGAGTTCGCGGAGCTAGCCGCGCTGCGCGCGTGTTGGCGGAGTTAGATCGTGGAACACGCAAGATCGAGTTGGTCGAGTCCCATCCATGAATCAAAAAGCGATTTATAGATTGGGCACCCATTCTTTTTTCTGGTTTGCAATGAAGCAAAATTGAGAATCCGGGTCAGGCCTTTTTGCCGGCCAGCAACTCGTTGACTTTGGCGATGACGGGGAAGGCGTCGGCTACGTAGACGACGTCGGCTTTGCCGCGGGACCAGCCGCAGTTGGGGTCCAGCGAGATGGCGCGGCGGTCGGCGATGAAACGCCAGCCGACGACGTGAGGCTCTTCGCCATGACAGCAGGTGGAAAGGCCTTTGGCGTGGCGCGGGGTTGCGCCTGTCTGTCCGACTTGGTTGAGATGCGTCAGAAAGGGAAGAACGGAGTTCCCTTCGCCTCCCTGGTCGACGAGAGATTTGCTGCTGCCGAGGGATGCGCCGGTGAGGCGGAGGAAGCCGAGGATGAGGTCGGAGGCTTCAGGGACGTGGGTCTGGCCGTCGGGCTGCTTCTTGGTCCAGCCAGCGCCGGTGACGAAGAGCATTTTGGCGTCGGGGCGAATTGTTTGTTCGTCCTGTTTCGGTGCGCGGATGCCGGTGACGGTGGTGCGGAACGTGGGGAGATTGACTGCGACCTCTGTGATGGCGGGTTGCGCGGCGTTGGCAGCGGCGAAGGGTGCGTGGGTTCCGGCGTCAAGGAGAAGAAACCAGGGGCGGGAGTCGCGGGTTAGGACGGCCTCGACGCGCTGGCGATAGAACCAGCGGGTGGCTTCGATGGTGTCTGTGCCGCTAATCGCCCCGACGTTCAGATTTGTGATGTGGGTGTCGATGAGGCCGTTGAGGCGATGGGCGACCGAGGCGGCGACGCGGGCGAAGCGGGAACTGCCAGGGGCGAGGACGATGGTGGCTTCAGCGGCGCGACAGAGGGCTTCGCAGGCGGCGGCGTCGGTGGCGTAGCGCGGCTGGGCGAAGGCTTCGCCGGAGACGGTAAGGACGGCGCATGGCAGACCTTTGGAGAGGTTTGTTGGGTCGGCGGCGACGATGCCGATGGTGAGGGGAGCGCTGAGGCGGGCGGCGAGGTCCAGGCCAGCGGTGATGGCTTCGAGGGAGGTCTTGGTGAGTGCGGAGTTTGTTTCGTCAGCATGGGTGAGTACGAGTATGGATTCCATTATTCGGCTCCGATCCACTCGACTAGTTCGGCGGCGATCTGGTCGGGGGTTAGGTCTTTGACGACGCGGGTGGTGCGCTGCTGTTTGGGAAGGCTGACGGAGACGTAGCGGAGACCGTTTGCCGCGAGCGTTGCGGGCTTGGCTTTTTGCAGGGCGGGCATGATGGTGCGCATATTGGCCATACCGACTTGCGGGTTGTTGCGAGGCTCGGCGAGGTTGCCGGTGGCCCAGCCAAGGACGGCTGGCGGGCCGGTGCAGACGGAGACCTGATGGCGGCCGCCTTCGATACGTTCCAGTATTTCAAACGAACCGTCCTCGCGGAGGGTGATCTGATCGACGCCGTAAAACTGGTCGGTGATGCCGAGGAGTTCGCCGACGATTTGGAGCGTGACGCCGGCGCCGCGGGTGGCGGACTCCCATCCGCCGAAGAGGAGGAACTCCGTTCTCTTAAGTTCTGGAATGGCTTCTATGGCATACGCCAGTGCGGCGGCTGTGGAGTGCGCGTCGGGGAATCCGCCGATGGGGCCGTCGATGGGGACGAGCTCGAAGGGGACTTTCTGGGCGACGGTCATCATGACTTGCTGGAGCTTGGCCTTGGGGCCGAGGGAGACCAGGTAGAGTTTGGTGCCGGGATTTTTAACGGCGAGGGCGGCGGCTTCGTAGAGAGAACTCGCGGCCCAAGGGTCGAGGACGGCGGGCAACACCAGTTCATTCTTAAGTCCAGGTCCAGTTGGCCCTGTGGTCGGTTCCAATGTCTGCAAGGGGTCGGGGGAGATTCCGGCGCAGACGACGATGTTGAGTGCTGTTGGCATTTTGTTTCCTCGGGAGCTTTCAGCTTTCAGCTCTCAGCTTTCAGTTTTTTCGTTGCGACGGTAAGTTTAGCGATGAACGATCCAAGCATTTTGGAAACTTCTTCACTGAGAGATTCTGCTCTATCCAACGCCTTACCTTCTCCTATTTCGAGTTGCCTGGCGACCGTCAGTTGAGTCTTGAGCTCGAATATCGATCCTTGCGCGATTCCCAGAAACTGACGGAACTCTGCTGGGTTCAACCGGCCTCGGCCTTCAGCTATGTTGCTTGCGACGGAGACACTGGCTCTGCGCATCTGCGAAGTCAAGCCGTACATTTCTTCTTTGGGGAATGAGCGAGTGAGTTTGTAAATCTCCACGGTCAGTTCGATGGCCCTTTGCCAAACGATCAAATCACGAGCATCTTGAGCCATTGTCAAATCCCATAGAACGCTTACCTTCTGTTTGTGCTGCGTCGAGCTGAAAGCTGAGAGCTGATGGCTGAAGGCTATCAACTCAATTCTCTGCGGAGTGGAGGCCGCCGGAGCCGGCGCGGAAGTCTATGTTGCTGGTTGCGGTGTCGGGGGCGCTGGCGCAGTTCCAGAGGCAGGCGCCGCAGTGGACGCATTTCTCGCGTTCGAATGTTGGTTGGCCGTCGGGGCCTTCGGTGATGGCCTGGCCGGAACACATGGCTACGCAGGTTTTTTCGATACATGCGGCGCATAAATCCGGGTTGCGGAAGGTGACGTGATCGGCAAAGCCGGGCATGGCCTGGACTTTTCCTCCGATCAAGAGCGCATCCTGCTGGGTGACGAGGAGGCGGCCGTCGAAAGGGAATCTCGGGCCAGCCGCGAACGGAGAGCAGGGCATCGTGGAGCGGGCGGTTCTCTGCACTGGCTCGGTTCATGGCCTCGATTAATTGGAGGGCTTGAGGTGAATGCAAGTTGGTGGGGTGAATCTGCTCGCCGGCCGTGGGGATTTGGGTTTTTAGCGAGAGGCGGCCGCGGGTGAGGCCAGCGAGGGCCATGCCGATCATGCCGCGGACGATTCCGTCGTGGAAGCCGTTGCGGGCGTTTTCTGCTTGGCGTGCGCCTTGCTCGACCCAGCTTGCGCGGCGTCTGGCTTCGTAGGTGGTGACGAGGTTTTCTTGGGTGAACGGAAGATTGGCTCGGAGGAGTTCGAGGACGGCTTCGGCGAGTTGGGTGCCGGTGGTCCAGGCCTCGTCGACGCCGGAGCCGGTGAGCATGTTGGTGGAGCCGGAGCCCTCGCCGATGCGGGCGTAACCGTCGCCGGTGAGGGCGGGCTCGGCGCGGCGACCGGATTCTTCCAGAGATTTGGCACCCCAGGAGCGGAGGGTGCCGTCTTTGAGGACCTTCCACAGGGTTGGGTGCTGAACGTAGTGCTGCAGGTAGCGATAGGCGGTGCGGCTGGGGTCGCTGAGCCATGAGGGGACGAAGATGCCGACGGAGACGAGGCGGTCGGGATGGACGTAGAGGAAGCCGAAAATCTCCGGCTCGGGATAGCCGAAGGTGTGCCAGACGGTGCCGGGGATGAGCGCTTCGCACGTCGAGTCTTCGGGCAGCTCGATGACAAACTTCATTCCCAGCGCCCAATCCTTCGGGTGCTTCGCACCGTTCTCTTTTTGGTTGAGTGATTGCCCGATCGAACCCACTGGGCCATCACCGACGACGGTGAGTTGAGCGTGGATGTCCATGCCGGGCATGAAGGAATCGGAGGGCGCGCCGCTTTTGTCGACGCCTTGATCGGCGAGGCGGAGGCCAGTGACGGCGTTGCCGTCGAACAGTGGAGCGGCGACCGGTGTGCCGGGCCAGATCTGGACCAGGCCGGTGGCCATCAGTTGGGAAGCGACCCACTGGTTGAATTGGCCGATGGAGAGAACGAGTCCGCCGTGCTTATTGAGGAAGGCCGGGGTCCAGGGGAGTTGGAAGGCGTGATCTTTGAGGCCGAGGAGACGGAGGAACTCGTCGGCGAGGCGCAGGGTGAAGGAACGCCGGCTGGCGCCGTGGGGGTCGAGAAGGTAGAGGACGCGCTCACTGGTGACTTTGGCGGCCATGGGAATTTGGGTGGGATTGAGCGCGGGGAAACTTGCGCTGATGCCACGGGCCAGGGTGACGACGCCGCTGACGCCGGAGGCGAGGTCGTCGGCTCGCTCGTAGCAGAGAACCTGGAGGGGCATGCCGGGAGCGGCTTTGCTTTTGAAGGCGGGGTCGGCGGGGTTCTGGGTCCAGGCCTGGGTGAGGGTGGTGAGAAAGCCGCCGGTGGCGGGGCCGAAGCCGACGCAGGCGATGTCCACGTCGATGGATTGGCGGTCGACGATCTCCAAGGTCTGAGATTCCAGATCAGGTGCACTCGCCGTATTGTCCGCACTGGTGCTCATGCGGGGTAGTCCAGGGCTTCGGGGATCATGACTTTGCTGACGGTGTCGGCGGCGCGGTCTTTGGCGAGGCGCGCGCCACTGAGGCAGGTGGTCAATTTGCTTTGCAGACGGAGGAACTCTGCGGAGCCGGCGCAACCGGCGCAAGGGCCGGCCTTGAAGGGATGCGAGCCGTCGGTGGCGATGACGTCGACGGCCATGGCGGTGATGCCGGGCATGGTTTCTTCGTAGGCGTCGAGTTCGCTTGCGAGGAAGCAGCTCTTGTGTTCTTCCTCGTCCCAGGCGGGATGGCGGTTGTAGCCGAAGACGAGCTCGGCGCAGATGCGGGAGACTTCTCCGGCGGCCTGGGCGGCCTGAGTATGGCAGAGGTCGGAGAGGAACTGGACAGTACCGGCCAGGCCTTCGGAGGCGACGGCGTCATCCTGGCCGCGGGCTTCGAGCTCGAGGACGTCGAGGATCTGAGCGCGGGAGGCGAGCAGCCAGCAGAGGGCATCGGCGAGGGCGAAGGTCACGCCCTGGCGCTGGCCGTGATAGAGCTTGTTGCCGGCGGGGTCGGTGGAGCTTTGAAGATAGTGGATGGACCAGAGCCAGAGGTTCATGGCGGAAGCGAGAGTGCAGGCGCCGGTGCCAGGGCGATCGGAGGCGATGCGGCGCATGGCCGAGGTCCAGGTTCGGAACTCGGTGAGGAAGAGCTCGGAGGTCATCGTGACGGTGAGCTGGCGGCGCTGGACGGCTTCCGGGCCTTCGTAGGTGGCTTCGAGCTGCGCATCCATCCACTTGTTGGCGAGGAAGCCGGGGCAGTCTTCCGTAATGCCGTAGCCGCCCATGAGGCTGACGGCTTCGCGCATCATGTTGGCGCCGTGGCCGGTGTTCCAGAGTTTGGTGGCGGGACAGAGGACGTTTGCTTCGGCGTCCATGAGGACGTACTGCACGAGGGGATCGGCTTCAAGCTCGGCGCGGCGGGGATCGTTGGGCTTGAGCGAGAGCAGGACGATGGCGCGCAGTTCACTATCCTTGAGGGCCTTGATCTCGGCACGGCCGCCCTGGATGCCTTGCTCCTTGAGGTAAGCGGTCTTGTGCTTCTCAAGCGGATCGAGGGCGTCGAAGAGGCGGGCGGCGGCAAAGCCGAGAGAGCTGGCAGCTTCGCCGGTGGCCCAGACATCGACGAGGCGATGGAGGGCGTCTTCACGCTGCTGAATGCCTTGCTCGTAGCGGAGGGAACCGGGCTTGGAGCCTTCAGCGCCGCGGAAACGCTGGCGCTGGTAGCGGATGACGGGCTCGACGGCGGAAAGAAGTTTGGCGGCGGTCATGAGTCCGACGGGGACGCGGGTGCGGCGGAAGACGGCTTCAATGATTTCGCCGTGGTTGTAGTTGGGGACGATGACGCCGTCCTTGATGGTGTAACCGCCGACGATGCGGTTGGCGGGGACCTTGAGGTTGAAGATGGGGTCGCCGGTGGAGGAGAGCTGGTGAACGAGCTTCTTGGTGGGGGTACCGCGGTCGAAGGAGCCTTCGTCGCCGTCTTCGAGGATGACGACGCAACTGCCCTTGATGCGGGGATCTTCAGAGAGGACGGCGGCGGTGACGAAGTTGGCGAAGGCGATGTTGGTGATGAAGCGGCCGCGCTTGTCGACCTGGAGCATGGGCTCTTCGCCTGGTTTCCACTCGGCGACGCTGATGCGCCCGCTCATCATGCCGGTGTCGACGCCGATGTAGGGGATGGGCTCGGTGAGGGCGAATGCGCCGCGCCAGGGCTTGCGGTCTTCACCGGGTTGCGGCGGGGCGGCGAGGGTCTTGTAGTGGGTGACCTGCTCTTGCGTGCCGCGCTCGTGAATGGGGGCGAGGGCGAGGAAGCTGGCGAGGCTAGCGGTGGCCGCGCCGCCGTCAACCCAGGCGAGCTCGAATGCGGCCAGGGAGAGGGCGAGATTTTTGGGACCGGCGATGAAGCCGCCTTCTTCCGGTTCCATGAAGGCGGCGGTGATGCCGGAGCGATCGAAGGCTTCGAGCATTTCAGCTTTGGCGGGGGTCCACTCGTGGGTGTTGCGCTCGCCGGCGGCGACCAGGCGGGCGACGGTTCCGCGGGCGACGGTGCGCGCCGACTGGACGAGCATCTGAAGGTCGAAGCGGTCGGCAAAGCGCCACTGAATCTGACGCACCGCGTCACCGGGGAGGGTGAGCATGGTTTTAGTCTCAGGAACCACGAGAGTGGCCATTAGTTTTTCCTCAAGTTGCGCTCATATTGTGCTTTAACGGGCATGGTTAGGCATGTGACCCACATCACCCAGAGCGGTGGATTGGCGGGCGGTTTGCGAGGAAAAAGGCAAGGAGGTGCGGGGCGAGGATTTATGCGCGCTGCGTACGGGCTGCGCGAGGCAAAGGAGTGCTGATGAAGGCAGTTGGTGATGAGCGGCACTTGTTGGAAACGGAAGATGGGGTTTAGTGAGGATTGGAGTTGTGATTCCTATCACTGCGAGTTTTTTCAGTAAGGCGTCACCTCAAAGGTGCGAACCCAGCGAAGTGATTTTTTCAAGACGCGACAGCAGTTGCGAGGGCTGGAGTTCGTGACAGGCAAGCCGGGGTGGGGCGCAGGCGCTTTTTCCCGGAGAAGGAAGACGGCAGGATGGGCGAAGCCGCAGGGGTTGGAAGGTTGGAAATGGCAGGCCGTGCGAAAAAGATGTTGCGCAGCGGGCTTTGGGTTGCGGGCGTGGCAGCGGCGCTGCTGTTGGGCGCGGGCAGGCTGCATGCGCAGTCGGATTGCCTGGCGTGCCATGGCGACCAGACGATGCAGGATGGGAACGGGCACAGCATCGCGGTGGATGGGAAGACGTTTGGCGAAAGCATTCATGGAAGCCTGAAATGCAACGACTGCCACGTGAACATCAAGGAGTATCCGCATCCGGATCAGGTGGTGAAGGTGGAGTGCAAGACCTGCCACGCGGATGAGGCACAGGGGCTTGCAGGCAGCGTTCATGCGGACTCGAAGGAGCACCCGTGCACGAGCTGCCACGGGGACGCGCACACGATTTTTCCAAAGACGGACTCGCGTTCGGCGGTGTATCCGCTGAATGTGCCGAAGACTTGCGGGAATTGCCACGGCACGGAGGGGATGGCGAAGAAGCATGGGTTGGCGAGTGTGTATCCGCTGTATGTGGACTCGATTCACGGCTTCGCGCTGAGCAAGGAGGGGCTGCTGGTGGCGGCCAATTGCCAGAGCTGCCACGGATCGCATCACATTTTGAGCCATACGAATCCTGAGAGCCCGACGTACAAGGCGAACATTCCGAAGACGTGCGGAAGCTGCCACGCGAAGATCAACGACGACTACTCGCACGGCGTGCACGGCAAGGCAGTGGCCGCGGGCAACATGAAGGCTCCGGTCTGCACGGACTGCCACACGGCTCATGCGATTCTGCAGCCGACCGAGGCGGCGTTCCGCATGCAGTCTACGCCGATCTGCGGATCGTGCCACAAGGACCAGCTATCGACCTACCGGGATACGTTCCACTCGCAACTCGGATCGCTGGGCGGGTATGTGGAGACGGCGCGGTGCTGGGATTGCCATGGGGCGCACGAGATATTGCCGGCCTCCGATCCGCGCTCGCCGATCAACAAGGCCAATCTGGTTGCGACCTGCGGCAAATGCCATGCGGGCGCCAACCTGAGCTTTGTGCAGTACCAGCCGCACGCGAATGCGCACGATCGCAAGCTGAATCCGGCGCTCTATTTTGTGCGGCTGTTCATGAACATTTTGCTGGCCGGCACACTGACATTCTTTGTGATTCATACGATTCTTTGGCTGATCCGCGCGCGCTACAACCAGATCAAGAAGAAGTCGACCGATGGAGGGAAAGATGCCTGATTTGGAACAAGAGGCGGCAGAGAGCAGGCAGCACGGCAGCGCGGGGAAACGGTTCTTCATGCGCTTTACGCGCGAGCAGCGATACATGCATGCGGTGCTGTTCACGACGTTTCTGGGACTGGCCGCGACGGGGCTGCCGATACGGTTCAGCGAGAGCATCTGGGCGCGCGGGCTGGCCAAGGCCGTAGGCGGATTCGGCGCGATTCTCTTCTTTCACAAGTTTTTTGCGCTGGTGCTGACGGTTGCATTTCTGATCCACGTGAAGGAGGTTTTTACGCGTGGGCTGGTGAACAGGGAGAAAGGCGTCTTCTGGGGGCCGAACTCGATGGTGGCCAACTGGAAGGACGCGAAAGATCTGTTCGGCCACCTGCGCTGGTTTGTGGGGCTGGGACCGAAGCCGCAGTTTGACCGCTACGCCTACTGGGAAAAGTTTGACTACTGGGCGGTGTTCTGGGGGATGATCGTGATCGGCTTCTCAGGATACGCGATGTGGTTTGCGCCGTTCTTTGCGCACTTTTTGCCAGGTTGGGCGCTGAATGCGGTGCTGGTGATCCATAGCGAAGAGGGGCTGCTGGCGATCTTGTTCATCTTCTCGATTCACTTTGTGAATACGCATCTGCGGCCGGACAGTTTTCCAATGGATATGGTGGTGTTTACGGGCGTGGAGAGCGAGGAAGAGTTTGCGCACAAGCGGCCGCTGGAGTATGAGCGGCTGAAGCGCGAAGGGAAGCTGGATGCGCGGCTGGGCGAGGCTCCGCAGACGTGGCTGGTGAATTTTTCACGGGTGGTGGGGACGATCGCGATTGTGATTGGGTTGACGCTGCTGGTGCTGACATTGACGGCTTATTTTAGTTAAAGTACGGCCTATTTTAGATATAGAGAGTAGTTGTGTGCGGGAATTCCAGGCCTCGGAAACGGGACCTGGGATGCCCGGCGCATGGCCAGTGATTCCAGTCACAGAGAATTTTTGCGGCGAAGCATCTGCTCAAAGGCGTGAACGCTGCGCGAAATATTTCTATCTATACGCTTGCTTTGTCTTTGCTTGTCTGGGCCCCGCGGTTGCAAGGAGCACAGAAGCTTAAAGATGCGGACTGCCTTGCCTGCCACTCCGATCAGACGCTGACGACGGATGTGAATGGAAAGCCTCTGAACCTCTATGTGGATGCGGGGAAGCTGAAACACACGATCCATGGGCGCTTATTTGCGTGCGTGGATTGCCACACGGACGTGAAGAGCCTGGTGCACGATGAGCCGCCGAAGAAGATCACCTGCGGCCAGTGTCATGCAGATGCGCAGGCGGCCTACGCGCAGAGCGTTCATGGGATCGCGCGGAAATCAGGCGCGCCCGCGGCAGGATGCCAGGATTGCCATGGGGGCGCGCATGAGGTGATGGCAGGGGGCGACCCGAAATCGCCGGTGAATCACGAGAATATTCCGTATACGTGCGGACGGTGCCACGGGCAGAAGTTCCTGATGGAGTCGCGCGGCGAGAGCGCGCAGCCGTTTATCAGCTACCAGGAGAGCGTGCACGGGCGGGCCACGGAGAAGGGGTCGAAGACTGCGGCGGTGTGCACCGATTGCCATGGTGCGCACGAGATACTGGCGGCCAACGATCAAAAATCGCCGATCTCGAAGTTCAATGTTCCGGCGACCTGCGGCAAGTGCCACGCGGACGTGAGCAACACGTTTATGCAGAGTATTCATGGACAGGCGCTGGCGCGCGGGAATGCGCAGGCTCCGGCATGCACGGACTGCCACGGGATTCACTCGATCAAGGCGCACACGGACCCGAACTCGCCGGCGGCGGAGCAGAACTTGTCGCGGGATACCTGCGCGCGGTGCCACGAGGGCGTGCGGCTGTCGCAGGAGTTTGGCGTTCCGGGGAACAGGGTTACCAGCTACTTCGACAGCTATCACGGGCTGGCGGCGGAAGGCGGGTCGGTGGTTGCGGCCAACTGCTCGAGTTGCCATGGGGTGCATAACATTTTGCCGTCGAGCGATCGTCACTCGACGATCAACAAGGCCAATCTGGATGCGACCTGCGGGCAGTGCCACAAGGGCGTGACACAGAAATTTACGCAGACGAAGGTGCACCAGGAAGACGGCGTCAATCCGCATGACATCGGGTCGATTGCGGTGAAGTGGGTGCGGCTGATTTACATTGCGCTGATCCTGGTGGTGATTGGAGCGATGTTCCTGCACAACTTCATCATCTGGCGGAAGAAGGCTGTCGAGCGGCGCAGGATGCAGAGCCCGTTCATGGTGAGGATGACGGAGAATCAGCGCTGGCAGCACCTGATTTTGCTGACCAGCTTCATCATCCTTGTGATTACGGGGTTCGCGTTGAAGTTTCCGGACACATGGTTTGCGCACGTGCTGGGTATGGGCGAGAGGTGGCGCGGAATTATTCATCGCGTTGCAGGCGTGGTGCTGATGGGCGCGGGAGTTTATCACGTGTTTTATCTTGCGGCTGCGCGGGAAGGGCGGAGGCTGATTCGCGACCTTGCGCCGAGGCCGAAGGATGCGGTTGATGCGCTCTTCACGATGATGTACTACCTGGGATTGCGGAGCGAGAAGCCGAAGTTTGGACGCTTCAACTATGCGGAGAAGGCCGAGTACTGGGCGCTGGTGTGGGGCACGGCGCTGATGGGGCTGACGGGCGTGATGTTGTGGGCCAAGGTGTGGGTTGGCAACACACTGGCGCGGTGGTGGGTTGATATTGCGACGGCCGTGCACTTCTACGAGGCGATCCTGGCCACGCTTGCGATTGTGGTGTGGCACTTCTACCAGGTGTTTCTCGATCCGGATGTGTATCCGATGAACTGGGCGTGGTGGGATGGCAAGATGCCGGTGGAGCACTATCGAGAGGAGCACGGGCTGGATACGGAGTCGCTTGAGGAAGGCAAAGCGGATGGCGCTTCAGAAGATGGCGCTTTTGGGCCGAAGGAAAAGTGAGATTCAATGGATTAAATAAAGTCAGTTAGATAAAAATAGGAACCGTGAAAAAGGAGAAAGCCGCGGGAGAGCCTATTTGAATGGAGGTTTTCCTGCGGCTTTTCTCTGTTGGGGTGCGCGAAAGGCGAACCGCTCAGACGCGCCAGTTGTCGGGACGCCAGTCCTTGATGCGCTCTTTGATTTGCTTGCGGTTGAGGTTGTGTTCGAGGACCTGCTTGGCGAGCTCGACGACTTCGTCATCGGCGGCGAAGCGTAGGCCGATGAGCTGGTCTTCAGAGAGGCGATAGATTTGCGTGTGCCACTCGGAGGGGGCCAGAGCTTGGAGGCGCATGCGCTCTTCGAGGCGGATGACGCGGTCCTGCACTTTGAGCGGATAGAGACGAATGGTGAAAATCGGAACGAACACGGCCACGGAGAGGAAGACCAGCCATCCGGAGTAAAAGGAAAGGTGGTGGACCATGTAGTCGATGGAGATGACGAGGTTCGCGATCAGGACAAAGAACGTTACGATGTGGAACTTGGGATCGAGCCGGCCGTGGTTCTTGAGGGATTGAGGTTCTGACTTACTCATGGAAAGCCTTTGTGGGTTCCAGGCCGGAATTTGCTGTATCGGACGTCGGGGTTTCAGGGGAGACGGAGGCAGCGGCGCCGTGGGCCAGTTCACCTGCGCTGTCCGGATTTTGAGGGGCGGCGGCGGGGGCTGTCAATGCAGAAAGATTGGCGGGCGAAAGAACCTGTGGATCGCTGGGGATGAGGTGGAAGTGGCCGCGCACCAGGTAATCGACGAAGAGCCCACCGGCAACGTAGGGATTGAGGAGGACGATGGGGACGGCGTAGCCGGTGGTGATGAGCGACTCGGAGATGCTTTTGTTGTGGTGGCTTTGGCGTCGATAGCCGGGCACCTGGGGAATTTCAAAGACGGCGAGTTGGAGTTCCAGATTTTTGCGGGCGAATTTCACCAGCTTGTGGGAGATCTGTTTGGGTGTGGTCATGCCGGCGTCGGGAAAGATGCTGCGCCGGAAGGAACCGGGGTACCAGGTGTCGAGAACGGCGCGCGCAAAATCGGCACAGTTGTTGAAAAGCAGATTGAAGTGGGATTGATTGGGGCCGGCGTTCATGCGCTCGATGAGGGCATCGTCCTGGTCCGGTGTGGTTTGGAAGCGGAAGGCGTAGATGCGGCGCTCATAGGCGACGCCGACCAACTGGGTCCAGCCGCCGTGGAGGAAGCTGCCGTTTGAGAGGTGGGCGCCGAGGTCTTCGAGGTGGGCTTCGCGATATCGATTGCGAAGACGCTTGACCATTTCGCGGTCTACATGAACGGGGACTTGCGAGGCATCTTCAACGGAGTAGAGATAGGGAATGAGGGGGATGGCAACCCAATCGTAGCCGTTGATTCCCTGGTAGCGGGCGATGACGGCGCCCAACTCGTCCGGTTGGCAACGGCGGAGTTTGACCGGCGTTTCGGCACAGACGCGTTCAAGGTAGATAGCGGTGTGGCCGGTGGGGTTTAGGGTGCCGAAGAAGCCGTAGGGCTCCTCCATGAGAAGAGCTGCCTGGGCGCGGCCTGGCAAGTTGGATAGAGACGCTAGCGCTAGGCAAAGGAGAGCGGTTCTGTATGTCCAGCGTGTAAAGGGCATCGGAGCTCCGTGGGCAGGTTCCTGATCTCTTTTTCCGGGCGTGCTTCTGATTTGGAAGCGGGCTCTCATTCAAAATGTGATGCAGTTTGAGAGGCCGGAAGTTTGCCTGACCGGGGAATGGGGCAAAGGATCCCGCGGAGCCGGCAAACGGCTCTTGCTTGTTTGGACACGCGGCGGCGGGAAATGTTGCGTGGAGTGGGGCAATGGGACTGGAGTTAGTGTGCGTCCTGACCGGGAACGATGACCGTGGTTTCCTGGATTTCGATAAGTCCCGAGCCGGCGCGCATTTCGAGCTCGGTGAGGATTTCGTCTACTTTTTCGCGAGACTCGATGAACTCGATTTTGACGGGGAGCTGGTCAGAGATATCGAGGATATTTGCGGAGTGAAGGCGGTGCGCGTGACCGAAGCCTGCCACTCCTTTGACGACGGTGGCCCCGGCGATTCCTTGATGAAAGAGGAAGTCGAGGATGCTGGTATAGACGGGCACTCCGTGGTGCTTGGCCCCATCGCTGAGGTAGAGGGTGACTTTGAGGGCTTTTCCGGAGGTGAGCATGGGAGCGCCTTTCTTGAGTTGACTGTGCGGTCGAGCAAGATGCTGGATGCGAGTACAGGGCCAACGATGGATTGAAGCACCTTTCAAGGTTCCGGTGCAAGAGTCAGGCAGCGGGCGATTCTGAGTTAGAGCATGTCGGCGAGGATTGCACCGCCCCAAACGGCGACCAGGCCAAGCAGCAGGCTGCCGAAGGCGTAGAGGGCAGCGAGAAAGAACGCGCCTGAACGCAGGGTGGAGAGCGTCTCCCACTCGTAGGTGGAGAAGGTGGAGTAGGCACCAACGAAGCCGATGGGAATCAGGTAGCGCCATGCCGGGCTGAGATCGGCGCGCTTGCTGAGGAAGGTGAGCGCGAAGCCGATGATGACGCAGGCGGTGATGTTGATGACAAAGGTGCCGTAGGGGAATTTAGCACCGATGCGGCCGGAGACGGTGGAGCCGACCCAGTAGCGGGCGATGGAACCGGCGGCGCCTCCCAGGGCGATGAGCAGATATTTCTGCAATGTCGTTCTCCTATCGATGAAGATGCAGGGAGGGATCGCGCCGGGAGATGAGTCCGCAACAGGATTTCCCTGTCAGGAGTCATCATCTGTCTGAAGCAGACAGCGGTTAAGGGTGAACTCCATCACCTTTGCGATAAGTTTGATTATCGCGACAAGATGGAGTGGTGTCAATTGGGAGGAAGATCGATTCAAAAGGCCCGGGGCTAAAGCCCGCATGGATTTTGCGGGCGGGTCAGGGGCCTGAAGGCCCCTGCTCCCTCCGCTGGGCGTGACTACCTGATTTGCTACCGGTCGGTGCAGGAGTAGCAGGGGTCGATGGAGGCCTGGATTAGAGGAGTGTCGGCGAGACGAGCGCCCATGACCATCCAGCGGACGGCGGGCATGTTGGCGAAGGTGGGAGTGCGCACGTGGACGCGGGCCGGGTTGCGGGAGCCTTCCTTCCAGGAGACGCTGTAGATGACTTCTCCGCGCGGGGCTTCGACGCGGCTAGTGGCGGTGCCGGTGACGAACTTGGGCTTGTCTTCGCCGGTGTTGATTTCGCCGGGAGGCAATTGGGTGAGGGCCTGGCGGAGGATGCGGCAGCTCTCGATGATTTCGAGGGCGCGGACAAAGAGGCGGGCACGGACGTCGCCGGCCTTTTCGACAGGGACGTCGAAGGCGAGCTCGGCGTAGGCAGCGTAGGGGGCTGCGCGGCGCAGATCCTGGCCGAGTCCGGAGGCGCGCGCCGTGGGTCCAACGACGCCGCAGGAGACGGCTTTTTCTTCAGTGAGCACGCCGATGCCGGCGCAGCGGGAGCGGGCGGTGGAACTGGTGGTGAAGATGGGGATGACGGTTTTCATCATCTCGCCTTCGAGCTGCTGGATCATGGCGAGGATGGCGGCTGGGTCGCTGATGTCGCGATTGACGCCGCCGATGCGGTTCATGGAGTAGTTGACGCGGTTGCCGGAGATGGCGGCGAGCACATCCATGACTTTCTCGCGAATTTCAAAACAGGTCATGAACATGGTTTTGAAGCCCATGAGCTTGGAGGCGATGCCGGCCCAGAGGACATGGGAGTGGAGACGCTCAAGCTCGGCCATGATGACGCGGATGTATTGGGCGCGGGGCGGCGGGGTTTGGCCGGTGAGGCCTTCCATGGCCTGACAGAGAGTGAGGGTGTGGATGTTGGAGCAGATGCCGCAGACGCGCTCCATGAGGGCGACGACCTGGATGTAGTTGCGAGTTTCGGCGAGGTGCTCGATGCCGCGGAAGTTAAAGCCGATGTGGAGGCGGGCGTCGGTGACGGTTTCGCCTTCGCAGATCAGGTCGAGCTTGTAGGGTTCTTCGAGGGCCGGATGGTAGGGGCCCATGGGGATTTTGTAGCTCATTTTTTGACCTCTTCCTTGCCTGGCGCGTCGGGTTCGGGCTTGCAGATGTTGGCGATTTCGCGCAGGTTGACGCCGAGCGCGTCGCCAGCGCGGAGCAGCAGCGGCTCATAGTCACGCCCTGTGAAATCGACGGCGTATTCCTCGTGAATTTCGCGTTCGACCCAGTCGACGGATTCGGTGAGATCGTAGATGCTTTCAATTTCAGGGTTCTTGCCGGGTTCCGTTTTCAGCAGGAAGGGAAAGCCGAGCAACTGGCCGGCGAGGTCCCAGTGGTATTCGAGGCGGATGCCTTCATCCTTGGGCAACTGGTAGGCGGTGATGGTGATGAAACGGGCGCGGGCGGCGATCATTTCCATGCAGAGATCGTGCACGGAAAGCTCGCCGGGATTAAGCCAATGGACGCCGCCGCTCTCGGCCCATTGTTCGGTGGAGCCAAGTTTTTGGGGCAGGGATTCGAGCAGGGTCATTGTTCACCTCCGGGGGCTGTGTTCGGGGATTGAGGGTTGGCTGGCGGCGGCGTGGCTGGCTGCTGAAGCGTAGCCGGCTTGACGGTGGTTTTGCGGGCGACGGTGTAGGTGTTTTTCAAGTTCGCCAATGTTGAGATAGATGGGCGGCGTGGCGTCTTCCTGGTGGATGGCGTGGCTCTTGCAGCCCTCAATGCAGCGGCCGCAAAAGGTGCATTGGCCGGGATCGTAACTCCAGACGAATTCGCCTTTGCCGGCTTTGAACTCGATGGCGCGGGCGGTGCAGCGGAACTTGCAGATGGCGCAGCCGGTGCAGAGCTCGGGGTCGAACTTGACGAGGCCGCGGTAACCGTCGCTGACCTTGGGGCGCGCAGGGAAGAGCATGGTGCGGTTTCCGCCCCAGAGGTTCTTCCACAGCATGGAGAGAATACTCATGATCTAAACCTCATGAAGAGCGCGGAGGAGATGGCCAGAACCGCGAAGATGAGCGTGCATTGCCAGTAGAAGCGGACGGTTGTATCGATGGCCAGCCTTGCGGTGGCGGAGGCAAGCGCGGAGAGCGCGATGACGATGGCGAACATGAATCCGACAAAGACGATGGCGGCGAGCCACCAGATGGTGATGTGCGGGGCGGCGAGAGTGGCGACGAGGCCGGTGGCGGCAACCCACTCGAGGCCGTGGGAGAGCTCCCACATGGCCAGCTCGGGTCCGGCGTACTCGACCATGGGTCCGGAGTAGATTTCCTGCTCGGCGTTGGGCAGCGAGAAGGGATTGAGGTGAAGTTTGGCGGGGAGGCAGATGAGGATGGCGATGACGCCGAGCCAGCGCAGAGGCGAGGCGGGCAGTTGGGCGAGAGCCTCAAGGCGGAAGGTGTGCTGGGAGACGGCAACGGAAACGATAGCCAGAAGGAAGACGACGTTGTAAGCGACGCTGAGGACAGCTTCGCGTGCGGAGCCGATTTCGCCGAAGATGGAGCGCGACGAGAAGCCGGCGGCAATGATGCACATGGAGGGGAGTTCGAGCAGAGCGAGCAACAGAATCAAGTCGCCTTCAAAGCCGCCGGAGGAGGGCAGGACGGGTAACAGGCCGACGGCGCCGGCCGCGGCAGAGACGGCGATGAGCGGCCAGGCGCGCATGAGCAGGCCGCCGAGGCCGCTGCGGGGCGGGGTGGATTTGCCGAGCAGCTTGATGAAGTCGAAGAAGGGCTGCATGAAGGGCGGACCGACGCGGCCCTGCATGAGGGCAACGGCTTTGCGCTCGACCCAGAGGAAGTACCATGCGGCGGGGACGGCGAAGAGCAGCCCTGGGAAGATGAGGAGTCGGGCAAGGGCGTTGATGAGGGTGGAATCCCAGATCACGGCTGCACCTCCGGATTCGGCGAGGCCTCAGAGACCACTGCGATCGAATGCTCGGTCACTGGTGGGTTCATTCCCCTGGCGGCGAGGATCTCAGCTGCTTTGGCGACGCCCTGGATGATGGCGTCGGGGCGGGGCGGGCAGCCGGGCACGAAGACATCGACGGGGATGTGCTTGTTGAGGGGGCCGTCGAGGGTGCGGCTGTCGATGAAGACGTTGGTTGTGGCCGGGCAGGAGCCGATGGCGACAACTGCCTTGGGCCCGAGAACCTGATCGTAAACGGTCTTGATGGCGTTGACGGCGTTGTGGGTGACGGGGCCGGTGATGCAGAGAATGTCGGCGTGGCGGGGGCTGCCTTCGAGACGCACGCCTAATTGCTCGGCGTCGTAGCGAGGCGTGAGGCTGGCTACCAACTCGATGTCGCAACCGTTGCAGCTACCGGAGTTCATATGGAAGAGCCAGGGGCTGTGGCGGCGGGAGTAGCACATCAATTTGTTCCAGAGCTTCATAGTCTCCCCCACTTGATGATGTCGAGCAGGCTGGGCCAGATGCCGGCAGCGAGGATGAGCGCGACCAACAGGACGATGGTGGTTTTCAAGAGGAATGGCTCCTTTGGCTGCGAGTCATTGTCTGGCGGTGAGTCTGCGCCGCTGGGCGACAGTGGGGATTTCGGGACCCCACCAGATGCCGGTGAGAGCCAGGACGTAGGCGATGAGGGCCAGGATGGAGGAAAGGATAAAGACGGCGGCGAGGGGCCAGCCGATCTGGACTGCGGTTTCATAGAGCTTCCAGCGGCCGATGAAGCCGATGGTGGGCGGAATGCCGAGCATGGCCAACATGCCGAAGAGGAATCCGAAGGCGCTGACGGGGAAGCGGGTGATCAAACCTGTATGTTTGCCTTCGAGAGCGCCGTCGGCTTCTGGCCCGCTGAGGCAGGTGAAGAGGAGGGCCTTGGCGAGGGCGTGGGTGGAGGCGGCAACGAGAGCGCCGGTGGTTCCGAGTTGAGTGGCTGCGGCCAGGCCGAGCAGGAGAAAGCCGACGTCTTCAACAGTGGAGAGGACGAGGAGGCGTTTGAGGCTGCGCTGGGTGAGCATGAGGAGCGCGGCGAGGAATGAAGTTGCGGCGGCAAAGCCGAGCCAGAGGCCCGCGGGGGTGAAGAGGCCGGGCGAGGCGTGTGCGGCGATGTACAACTCGCCGAATGCGGCCATGTCGACGACGGCGATGATGAGGCCGAGGACGAGGGCGGGGAGTTCGTCGGCCAACTTGAGGAGCCAGAACAAGAGCGGGACCGCAGCGAGCTTGACGCAGACGCTGGTGAGCAGCAAGGCACGCGCCCATTCGGGTTGCCCGCGCTCGAGGAGCAGATCGCTTGCGACGAGCGAGAGAGCTGAGATGACGACGACGGCAATGTAGGTGAGTTTTGCGGAGCGCGTGCGGGCGGTTTGCCAGACCAGCGGAATGGTGAGCAGCGCGCCGAGTTCGAGGAGGCCGAGGCGAATCCACGGTTCGGATGCGGAGAGGCCGGCGATGGCGCTGACAGCTACGAGGACCATGAGTCCGGCGAGGGTGCGGGTTTTGGTGTGGGAGAGAGCGGCCAGGATCAGTGCGGTCGCGGCGACGGCGCAGGCGGCAACGAGGATTGAAGGCACGGGGATTTGAGCGCCGGCGGGCAGGCTGAGGACTTCCGGCGTGAGCCAGCGCACGGCGACAAGAATGAGCACGGAGAGAACGACGACGAGAAGAGCGGCCTGCTGTTCCATCCATGAGACGGCGACGCCGAGGGCGCGCGAGGTGGATTGCAAGACGCTCCATGCGGCGAGGTAGACGCGGTCGACGTTGGACCAGCGGAAGAACTCATGCCAGTTTCCGAGGAAGATGGAGGAGAAGTCGCTGGCAGTGAGGCGGTCCTGTTCGGAGAGGGGTTCTCCACCGGTGAAGATTCCCCCGCCCGCTCCCGCCATGGCAGCGCCGCCGGATGTGACGGCGACAGTGGCCGGAGTTTGGCGGGCGGCATAGGCAACCGCGTAGATGGCTCCGCCGAGAACGAGCGAGACCACGGCAAGTACGAGGCCGCCGGTGGTCGAGAAACTGCCGGCATCGGCAGACATGCCGAGCCAGGTGACGTGGACGCCCGCGCCCAGGCCGAGCGCGCCGAGGATTGGATTGAGGAGGTAGTTGACGGCAAGTTGCGGGGCGATGCCGAGAACCACGCTGCCCGCGGCCAAAAGGTTCATTCCCCACACCATGGAGGACGGGGATTCGTGGGCGTTTTTGGTGGCCGGGGTGAGCGGGCCGAGGAAGACAGCGCTGGTAGCTTTTGCGCCGAGGAAGACGGTGCCGAGACTGACGGCCCAGGCGACCATGGCGGGGACGGCCCATCCGGCTTGCAAGGCGGCGGCGTAGAGCATCCACTTGCTGGCGAAGCCGCTCATGAGGGGAATGCCCATCATGCTGCCGACGCCGATGAACCAGGAGAAGGTGGTGTGCGGCATTTTTTGAGCGAGGCCGCCGAGCTTGTTCATGTCGCGGGTGCCGGCGGCGTGCTGCACGGAGCCGGCGGTGAGGAACAGGCCGCCCTTGAAGAATCCATGATTGAGACAGTGGAGCAAGCCGGCGGTGATCGCCAACGGCGTGCCAATGCCGATGCCGAGCATCATGTAGCCGATCTGGCTGACGGTGGAAAAGGCGAGCATGCGCTTGAGGTCGGTCTGCACCATGGCGTACATAACGCCGACGGCCATGGTGACAGTGCCTATCCATATAAGGGTGGCACCCCAGGCCATGGGCCAGATGCCGAAGCTGTGCATGCGGGCGGCGAGATAAACGCCCGAGGTGACGTAGCAAGCTGCGTGGAGCAGGGCGCTGACCGGGGTAGGCGCGGCCATGGCTTCGGGAATCCAGGTGTGAAGGGGAACTTGGACGCTTTTGGCGACCAGTGCGACGAGCATGAGCAGGAAGATTCCTGTGGTGAAGCTGTGCGATAGGTTGGGGTTGGTCCAGAGAGCGCTGCCGGTGCGGTGATAGAGGACCAGGATGCCGGCCAGCAGGCCGTAGCCGGCGATGTGAGTCATCAGCAGCACTTTGCGCGCGCCGGCAACCGCTTCGGGATTGGTGTACCAGAAACCGACGAGCGAGAAGGAGCAGAGTCCAACCAGTTCCCAGCAGAGATAGAAGAGGAACAGGTTGGCGCTGAAGACGAGACTGATGAAGCCGCCGATGAAGACCAGCATGGCGCAGTAGAAGCGGGTTGCCGCCTTGTCGTGGGCCATGTAACTGATGGAATAGAGCAGCACCAGGCTGCCGATGCTTGCGCCCATGAAAGCGAAGAGCACGCTGAGGGCGTCGACATGGAGGACGAGGGCGAGCGGGCCATCCCAAGAACCGAGCTGAATATCGACCGCCTGCATGGACCGCAGAGCTGGAACCAGGCTGGCGGTGGCGACCAGGGCGGGCAGACAGGCAAGAAAAGCGAGGATTCCCTTCGTTCGGGCGGAGCAAAGCCGCGCTACCAAAATCTGCAGCGCTGCGCCCAACAGAAGCGAGCATGGAGCAATCAGGACTAAGGTCGCGGCTGTCATGCCTTTATGTTGAGGGCGTGAGGTATCAACTAGATGTGACGGACCACACATGGCGCGCAGATTTACCATGATGCGGTACGAATTATCATGATACAGACCGTTGAATGCACAGGACTAAAAGGCGTCCTCCGCAAAAGCGGGGCGTGAGGGCAGGGTGCGATTTGCAGACCCAATAGGAATGCCACTTCGCTATATTTGTCACCAACCGATTCGCGACAATTCAGGGCCGTCTCTGATTTGTTCCGGAGATCGGGACCGGGACCGGGACGGAATTTGGACAGGAGATATTGATGCACGTCTTGATGAGTATTCGAATGTGCGTGGGCGCGATGGCGCTTCTTGTTTTATGCGGGGCAGGCTGCATGGTTTCGGCACAAACGCAGGGGGTGAGGGCTCAGGCGCCGGAGATCGTGGTGGCGAAATCGAGAAAGGTCGAAGGCGTGACGAGCGTCGGGCCGCGATCAGAAAATTACGAAGAACTGCAGCGCCGGCTGGGGCAGGGATGGAACACATGGGACACAAACAGCGTGGCCACGCAGGTTCTGCTGCCGGAGGGGCTGGCGATTCATGTGGGCTTGAAGCACAACGCCACGCTCGGCGGCGATGCGTTTCTTGGCAACGCGCTCATTGGCCGGCTGCAGCAGGGCGCTGAGCAGGTGGTTCCCGGCCCGCACACATGGGACGGTAGCTATACAGACCAGAGCATCAGTTGGAAGGGGCACAGTTGGCGGATCCAGAGCGCGCACGATGCGGGGGACTTGGTAATGCTGGCGACGTTGCTGCCCTCGAAGCCGATCTCCGCTATGCCTGCGACGCTGGTGGTCTCGGTCGATTTTTTGTGGAATCGGCCTGGCACGACATTGCGCCGTGCGGATTTTATTGAGACGCACGGCGAGGCGGGTGCTGTGCCGGTGTATTGCACGTGCAACCCTGCTTCCGGAGAGACGGAGAGCAACGACTACGCGGACGTTCCGGTTACCGCGCCGTATTTCTCCGTTGATTTCACCGCGCCTGTCGGTATTGCGACGGGGAGACGCCGCACGCTGGCCGAGATTGAAGAGGTGATCGAGCGTCAACGAAAGGTTCACGAGCAATCGATTGCTGCGGCGGGCGCTTCGGCGCCCATCTACGACGCGATTGAAACCACTCTGGGCTGGGACACGATCTACGAGCCGAATCAGCGGCGCGTGATTTCTCCTGTGAGCCGTGGATGGAACTTGAACTTCGGCGGCTATGTGCTCTTTGACTGGGACACTTTTTTTGCCGCCACGCTGGCTTCGATTGGCGACCGCGACCTGGCGTATGCGAACGCCATTGAGATGCTGCGCGAGGAGACGCCGGGTGGCTTTGTGCCCAACCTGGCACGGCCTGGCGGCTGGAAGAATTTCGATCACTCCGAACCGCCGGTGGGCGCAATCACGGTGCTGGGACTCTATCGGCAGTTTCACGACCGCTGGTTCCTTGCGGACACGTTTGCGCCGCTGTTGAGTTGGAATCGGTGGTGGGACCTGCATCGCCAGAAACAGGGCTACCTGGCGTGGGGCAACGACGGTCCAACCAATCCTACGAACCTCGACGACCGCTTTCGTGGAACCGGCGCGGGGACGATTTACGAATCGGGCCTGGACAACAGTCCCATGTACGACGGCGCGGCTTATGATGCGAAGCTGCATCTGATGGATATTGCCGATGTGGGGCTGATGAGCATGTACATTGCCGACTGCGACGCGCTGGCGCAAATTGCCGATGCGCTGGAGAAGCCGAATGAGGCGAAGGAACTGCGGGATCGCGGAGCGCGTTATCGCGCCAGTCTGGCTACGTTGTGGAGCGAGCCGGATGGGATTTTCCTCAACAAGGATTTGCATACGGGGCAGTTGAGTCACAGGCTTTCGCCGACAAATTTTTATCCTATGCTGGCGCGCGCGGCTACACCGGAACAGGCACACACGATGATTGAAAAACATCTGTTGAATCCTGATGAGTTTTGGGGCGAGTGGGTGATTCCGTCGATTGCGCGCAACGATCCGGCCTTCAAAGATCAGGATTATTGGCGGGGACGAATCTGGGGTCCGATGAATTACCTCGTCTACCTGGGGCTGCGCAACTATGACGAAGCCGGCGTGCGGCGCGAATTTGCGCAGAAGTCGTATGAGCTTTTCCTGAAGGAGTGGAAGGAAAACGGACACGTGCATGAGAACTACAACGCGATCACCGGATCGGGGGATGACGTGAAGAACAGCGATCGGTTCTATCATTGGGGCGCGTTACTGGGGTACGTGGAGTATATGGAACAGAGTTCGCCGGCGAAGTAGGCGAGGGGATCGATCGTCGGGCGTGTTTTTTGGGGAGCGGGCATCGGGGCGGTGTACTTCGATGCCGGGGATGGGTGTTGCGATGAATGCTGTTTTAAAAGCGGGCTTGAAATGTTTGTTGGTTGTCTCGATTGCGGTAGCAACTGTTTGGGCGGGCGACGCATGGGCACAGGAGAAGGTTGGAAGCGCTCAGCAACCGGAGATCTCTTCCGCCGGTTCGAGATCTGTTCAAACGGAGGCAAAGGCTGCGCCGGCGTCTGAGACCTACAAGCAATTGCAGCGGCGGCTGGCGCAGGGATGGAACACATGGGATGTGCACAGTGTGACGACACAGGTTCTGCTGCCGGAGGGTTTGGCAATTCATGTGGGGATGAAGCACAACACGACGGAGAATGGCGACGCGTTTCTTCGGGATGTATTGATCGGCAGGCTCGATCCTGGGGCGGAGGCGGTGGTTCCTGGGCCGCACTCCTGGGATGGAAACTACACCGAGCTGAGCGTGAGTTGGAACGGGCACAACTGGCGCGTCGAAAGCGGCAGGGACGGGAGCGACCTCGTGCTGCTGGCGACGCCGCTGCCGGGAGCGGCGGACTCAGCTTTGCCGGCGACGCTGGTTTTTTCAGTGGACTTTTTGTGGAACATGCCGGGAACCGCGGTGCGTCGAGAGAATGTGATTGAGACGCAGGGAGAATCGGGGCCGGTTGCGATTTACTGCACGTGTGCGCAGAGTTCAGATAGTTCGAATGCGGGACTACTCCGAAATCCCTTTGGGCGGACCGTACTTTTCAGTGGGCTTTGTTTCGCCGGTTGGCGTGAGTACCGGGAAGCGGCGCACGCTGGGCGAGATTCAGGAGGCGATTGAACGGCAGCGGAATGCGTACAAGCAATCAATCGCGGCGGCAGGAAATGCGCAGACGAGCCCCATTGTGGATGCGATTGAGACGACTCTGGGCTGGGATACCATTTACGAGCCGAGCAAGCAACGGGTGATTTCTCCAGTAAGCCGGGTATGGAGCGTGAACTGGGGCGGGTATGTGGTGTTTGACTGGGACACGTTTTTTGCAGCCACCATGGCGGGGATTGGCGACAAGGACCTTGCGTATGCGGACGCGATCGAGGTGTTGCGCGAAGAGACGCCGCAAGGTTTTGTTCCCAACTATGCGCGGCCCGGTGGATGGAAGAGTTTTGACCGGTCGGAGCCGCCGGTGGGCGCGATTACGGTGCTTGGTTTGTACAAGCAGTATCACGATCGATGGTTTCTGGAAGAGACATTCGAGCCGCTGTTGAATTGGAATCGTTGGTGGAGCGAGCATCGCGATATCGAGGGATACCTGGCGTGGGGCAGCGATGGCGACACGCAGCCAGCGAACCTGGACGATCACTCGGTTGGAACGTGGCAGGGCGCGGTGTATGAGTCGGGACTGGATAATAGCCCGATGTACGACGCGGCAAAGTACAACGCGCAGACACACCTGCTGGAGTACGCCGATGTGGGCTTGATGAGCATGTACGTTGCTGACTGCGATGCACTGGCGCAGATTGCCGATGTACTCGAAAAGCCGACTGAGGCGAAGGAACTGCGCGAGCGCGGGGCGCGTTATCGCGCGAAACTGGCGACGATGTGGAGCGAGGAGGCGGGGATTTTCTTGAACAAGGATTTGTGGACGGGGGAATGGAACCACAGGCTTTCGCCGACCAATTTTTATCCCATGCTTGCGCACGCGGCTACACCGGAGCAGGCACACTCGATGATTGAAAAACATCTGCTCAACCCGGAGGAATTTGCGGGCCAGTGGGTGATTCCGTCGATTGCGCGTAACGATCCGGCCTTCAAGGATCAGGACTATTGGCGGGGCCGAATCTGGGGTCCGATGAATTACCTCGTCTACCTGGGGCTGCGCAACTATGACGATGCCGGCGTGCGGCGCGAATTTGCGCAGAAGTCGTATGAGCTGTTCCTCAAAGAGTGGAAAGAAAACGGACATGTGCATGAGAACTACAACGCCATCACCGGATCGGGCGATGACGTGAAGAACAGCGATCGGTTCTATCATTGGGGCGCGTTGCTGGGGTACGTGGAGTATTTGGAACAGAGTGCGCAGGCGCAGTAGCCGGAGAGTTATTTGTCATTGATTTTCCACGGACGGGCATCGGGGGCGATGGCCTAAGATGCAGCGGAGGGGTGTTTTCCATGAATGCTGCCGTGAAGGCGAGCGTGAATCGTGTGCTTGTTTGTGCGTTTGCGGGAGCGGCACTGTTTGCAGGACACGCCAGGGCCCAACGGAATACGGAGATGGCGCGGGCTGAGGCTTTATTGCCTGCGCCATTTCGAGGGGTGGTGGACCGACTGGGAAGCTTGAGCGAATTGCCCGCGGACCTCTGGCGGATACATGCAGGCGATGTGGCGCATGGCGAAGACCCGGATCTCGATGTGAGTGCATGGCAGACGATTGCGGCGGGAGAAAAAGCATCGAACGATGCGGTCTGGTTTCGCCAGACGATTCACGTGCCGGAGACGCTGAATGGATATGATCTGACGTGGTGCGCGCATCTGGTTCCAGATTCACGTGGACGGCAATGGCCCGATGCCGGAGATTCTCTACTTCAATGGCCGGCGCGTGGCGCTGGGTGAAGATCTTGAGCCGGTGGTTCTGTTTGACAAGGCGCAGCCGGGAGAGACAGCGACCGTTGCGGTGAAGGTGCTGCATACCGTGGACGCGAAGACGTTTCGCGGTGCGACGATGCGTATCGACTTCCCTGAGGGCAGGCCGAATCCGGAAGACCTGCGCGAAGAGATTCTGGCCGCGGCGCTGCTGGTTCCCTCGCTTGCACCGGGCGACGATTCAAAGCCGATTTTCTTGAACAGCGCGATCGCCGCGGTGGACCTGGGGGCGCTGGATGCGCACGACCAAACTGCGTTTGATGCGAGCCTGAGGACGGCACAATCGAAGCTGGAGGCGCTGACGCCGCTGATGGATCGGGCGACGTTTCATCTGGATGGCAACGCACACATTGACGCGGCGTGGCTGTGGCCGTGGACCGAGACGGTGGACGTGGTGAAGCGAACCTTCTCGACGGCCCTGCAGTTGATGTATGAGTATCCGGGTTATACGTACACGCAATCGGCCGCGGCTTACAACGAGTGGATGGCCGACAAGTACCCCGACATCAACGCGGAGATTGCGCAGCGCATCAAGCAAGGGCGCTGGGAGATTGTGGGCGGCATGTGGGTAGAGCCGGACCTGAATATGCCGGACGGCGAGTCGCTGGTGCGGCAACTGCTGGTGGGCAAGCGATGGTACAAGCAGGCCTATGGCGTCGATGTTCGAATCGGGTGGAATCCGGACTCGTTTGGTTACACGTGGCAGTTGCCGCAAATCTACAAGAAAAGCGGCATCGACTATTTTGTTACGCAGAAGATGGCGTGGAACGACACGAACCAGTTGCCGTTCAAGCTGTTCTGGTGGGAGTCGCCGGACGGATCGAAGGTGCTGGCTTATTTTCCGCATGACTACGCGAATACGACGCTGAATCCGGTGCGGCTTGCGGAAGATTTGAAAACCGCGCGCGAACGTGCACCGGGATTGACAGAGCTACTGGACCTTTACGGTGTGGGCGATCACGGCGGCGGACCCACGAGGGCGATTCTGGACGAAGGGTTCCACTGGGCGGGACCGAATCATGTGGTGCCGAAGTACGAGTTTGGTACGGCGCAGAGCTTTTTCTCAACGGTGGAAAAGGAGATTGCGCCGGAGAGTCCGACTTGGAATTACCAGTCGATTGCGAAGGGCTACACGGCGCCGCCGGTGACGCCGGACAAAGTCTCGATTCCTACTTGGAAGAGTGAACTCTATTTTGAGTATCACCGCGGGGTGATGACGACGCAGGCCAACCACAAAGCCAACATGCGGCACAGCGAAGAGCAGGTGCTGAACGCGGAGAAGTGGGCGTCGCTGGCTTGGGTGCTTCCTGGAACGGAGACATTTAAATACCCTGGCGCTGAACTTACAGAGGATTGGAAGAAGGTTCTGTTCAACCAGTTCCACGATCTGGCGGCGGGGTCGGGGATCGGCGTCATCTATAAGGATGCGCAGAAGGACTACGACGTGGTGCACTGGTCGACGGATGAGATTTCGTCGAAGGCGCTGGCGACAGTAGCGGAGAAAATCGATACCGAGGGTGCGGGGATTCCTGTGCTGGTCTACAACCCGCTGGGATGGACTCGCACCGGCGACGTGGATGTGAAGGTGCAGATGCCATCCGTCGCGGCCGGCAGCGTTCCGAGCGTGGTGGAGCAGGGCGGCGCTGAGAGCAAGGTTTTGAATCTGGATGAGAAAACCGGAGTCGCTGAGCTCAGGATTCATGTTCCCGATGTGCCTGCCCTGGGCTACAAGGTAGTCGAAATTACAACCTCGTCCGTTCAAGGGAGTGCGGCTTCGCGGCCGGTTGCGCGAATCGCGGGCAAGCTGATCCTGCAGAACGAAGACCTGAAGGTTGCGGTGGATCAACTTACGGGTTGCATCACCAGCGTAGTTGAAAAGGGATTTGAGTATCTCGCTCCGAGAGCTTGCGGAAATCAGCTCCAGTTCTTCAAAGACACGCCGAAGCAGTACGATGCGTGGAACATCGATCCAGGTACGCTTGATCCGGCGCCGGAGACGCCGGTGAAGGCGGACTCGGTTGAGGCGGCCAAGGCCGATGGCTTCCCGGCAATCCGCGTGAGCTACGCGTGGCAGAGTTCGAAGTTTGTACAGACGATCAGCTTGAGGGGCGACATGGTCGATATCGAAAACGACATCGACTGGCATGAGCGGCACATCCTGCTGAAGGCGGCGTTTCCCCTGGCGGCTTCAAGCGGATTTGCGACGTATGAGATTCCTTACGGATCTATCGAGCGGCCGACGACGCGCAGCAACAGCTGGGAAAAGGCGCAGTTTGAAGTTCCTGCGATGCGTTGGGCTGACCTGGGCGATGGTACGCACGGTGTGAGCCTGCTGAACCAGACCAAGTATGGATACGATGCGGTGGGCAAGATGCTGCGGTTAACGCTTTTGCGTGGGCCGACGTGGCCGGATCCTGAGGCGGACCAGGGGCATCATCATTTCCATTACGCGCTTTATCCTCATGCGGGCACGTGGCAGGATGCGCTCACGGTCCGCCACGGATGGGAGTACGACTATCCGCTTACGGCTGTGGTCGCGACGGCTCATGCGGGTTCGCTGCCGGCCGAGCACTCGTTTGCGTCGGTATCGCCGGAGAACGTGGTGCTGACCGCGGTGAAGAAGGCGGAGGACGCGAATGGTCTTATCCTCAGGGTTTATGAGTGGGCGGGGAAGAGCGCGACCGTGGAGTTCCATGTGCCGGCGGGCGCGACCGGAGCCACGGTGACCAACCTGATGGAGACGGTCGAGGGGAGCCCGCTGACGGTTGATGGCGACGTGGTTAAGGCGCCGATTCACCCATTCGAGATCCTGACCATCCGGGTCGATTATCCGAGAGGCGAGCCGAAGCAGTGATCGGCGGGGGACTGCGAGCGGTTGGCAAGAATGGGGCTCCTTTGCAAGGCCTCTTTTTGGTAAGCTGAAAGCAGCAAGGAGCTTATGCGATGTCAATAACTTCCCCGTTTTTCGTCGTTCCCGTGTTTGTGATTATTTTTGTGGTGGCAATTCTGTTTGCGACCAGCAGCAAGGAAGATGGCCACTCGACACATTAATCGCCAAGTCGATTCACGGAACATTTCGGCAGTTCCCGGCGTATAACTGGGCACGAGGGCGAATGCCATGCTACGGAACCAGTTTCGGAAATCGGCGCTGATCAGGGTTGGAAAGAACGGCGGTTTGCTCGCGGGCCTGGTCGCGCTGTACTTGATTGCCGGATGCCGCGTACAGGTGGACAAGGGCGCGAACGGCGAGGACAAGAACGTCAAGGTGGATACGCCCTTCGGCGGTGTCCATGTGAATACCGACCAGACGACTGCTGCCGACCTGGGGCTGCCGGTTTATCCGGGGGCACAAACCGTGAGCGATGACGACAAGCACAAGTCGGCTGACGTGCATCTGGGATTCGGCGAGTGGGAGCTGCGGGTCAGAGCGGTTTCCTACGGCACTGCCGATAAACAGGACCAGGTCATTGCCTTCTACAAGAAAGCGCTTGGACGCTACGGAGACGTGATTACCTGCAAGGGAAACACGCCGGTAGGTATGCCGGTAGCGACTTCGGAAGGACTGACTTGCGCCGATGATAAAGGCGATGCCAAAGTGAAGATCGACCGCAGCGATTATGGATCGAGCAGCGACGCTCTTGAGCTGAAGGCCGGATCAAAGCGCCACCAGCACATTATCGGATTCGAGGAACCCAGGGACGGCCAGACCCGGTTTGCCATGGTGGCTCTGGACCTGCCTATGGGCACAGATATGAACACGGGAAAGAGCGACTGAAACCTGGCGCGGGACTCGGTTGGCGCCCTTCAAGTGCGCACCGTTCAGCCCGGCGCGAACGGCGAGCGCAGGCAAGATTGCAAGCCGCCGGGCCCTGGCAGTTGCTCAGCCAAGATGAAAGCAGTCCATGCCGGCCTGGCCAGGATATGGATCGAGCCGGATTCTGCTACACTGGTTTGAGCGCAATCAAGGGGTAAAACGCGCCAGGCAGCGCCCCTTCGATACGCACCTGCAACCCATGTTCGGGGAGTGGCTCAGCCTGGTAGAGCACCTGGTTCGGGACCAGGGGGTCGGAGGTTCAAATCCTCTCTCCCCGACCATCTTTTCTCACACAATCCAAAAGACTTAGGAAGCTTTCTTCGCTTCGTCTTTTTCCTCGATTTTCGGTACATTCGGTACAACTAAAGGTAGTTTGAAACCGAAACCTGCCTTTTCTGCCCACTTCCTGCGGAACTTCATGTCCTCTTTGATCTTGTCGTACAGGTCGGCCATGCTCGCATCGGCGTGTCCCATCCAGAACCTCTGAAGACCCTCGGGGCATTCGGTGCGGTTCCGAAGGTGTGGGTTAGGGCACGCGGGGCACTTGACCCAACCCGCAAGGACTCCACCAGCGTGAATTTGAGACTTCGCGTCCATCGTGCTTCTCTCAAGAGGGAGAGGAGCACCGGGCAATGAGGGAGCGAGGCCCATTGGAGCGGAGTTTCTGCGCGCCCCGCGAGACTCCCGTGCGGCAAAGATGATTTTGGAATCGGGCTTCGGGATACCTGGCGCGGCGTCGCATTCGAGCATCGACTCTTCTGCTGCTCAAACAAGGGGCCACTCGGCATCGGCTGAGTGGCCCTTTGCAGAATTCCAGAAGACTATTGCACGACCAGCGTCACATTGAACGTGTTCGACAGGGCGCCGGAGTTCGCCGCAACAGTCAACGTATAAGTCCGGGGTTGTGGGCTTGTCGTTTTCGTTCCCGAACCACCACCTCCGCAGGCCGTTATCCCAAATGCAAAAGCCAGCCCAACCACGCCCAGAACCAATACGCAGCCCATCCTGTTCAGCCGCCTCGACACCCGCTTCATCCTTCCCGCAAACGGCAGCAGGATCAGCCCCAGCGCCAACGGCAGTGCGCCTCCGCCGAACGGTCTCGGCAGCGGCCGAGCCTCTGCCGTGGCCGGCACGCTCACTGTCATCGTCACGTTGGTAGCTCCGGCACCAGCCGCCAAACTTGATGGTGAAAACGTTGCCGTCCCGCCTGAAGGAAGTCCCGTCACTGCGAAAGTAATCGGCCCAGCAAACACATTTCCAGCGGGTGGGGTCACGGCAAATGTATAAACGGCCTGTCCTCCAGGTGACGCCGTCACGCTCGAGCTGCCGCTCCCAACACCGACGGTGAAGTTCTCAATGGTTTCCGTCACCGCGCTGCTGGTCACCGGCGCAAAGTTCGTGTCGCCGGAATAGACCGCCGTAATGGAGTGCGAGCCTGCCGCAAGCGAAGACGTCGTATACGTCGCCGCTGCCGCGCTCACAGTCCCCGGCCCAAGCAGCGTCGCCCCGTCGTAGAACGATACCGTTCCTGTGGGAGTTCCAGCCGTCGCGGTCAGCGTTGCAGTAAAAGTCACCGGGTTCGACACAAATGCCAGTGCGGTCGAAGAAGCCAGCGTGATTGAAGGCGCTGCCGGCAGTTTGATTGTGTATGTCGCGCTGGCCACGGCGCTCGGGCTGTAACCCACCGCCTCCGCGATCGCACTCAGCGTCTCCGAAGAAGAAACTTTGATCGCGCCGCTATAAGCCGTCGACCCGCTCGTCGGAGTCGTACCGTCCACCGTGTAGTAGATGGTCGAGCCCGCAGTCGCGTCAGTGATAGTCACGCTCTGAACGCTCGTATACGTTGCAGTCGGAAGGCTGATCAACGGCGTCGCAGTCGTCTGCGGTGCGAATGAGATCTTGCGAACGCGGTAATTGTCTTGATCGACGAGAATCAGGTTCCCAGCCGAATCAAAGACAATCCCGTTGGGAAATCTTAACTCGGCGATAAGCGCAGGTCCGGAATCGCCGCTGAATCCTGCGTACCCAATGCCCGCAACTCTGCTGATGGTGCCTGTGGTAGCATTCACTTCGCGAATGCCTGCTGGGTAGACCGATATAAAGATATCTCCGCCTGAATCGAGGGCCAGGCCGTTTATATAAAGCTGTGCGTTGATTGCCGGACCGCCGTCGCCTTTTTCACCCACGTTTCCGGAGTATCCGGCGACGGTGGAAATGATGCCAGTGCTCGCCGTTACTTTGCGCACGCGGGTATCGAGTGAACTGAAATAGATGTCTCCCGAGGCGCTCACCGCCAGCGCGTTTATGTAATCCAATCCTGCCTGTGTAGCCAGGCCGCCGTCACCGCTAAAGGCGTAAGTTCCATTGCCCGCCACAGCGGTAATAATTCCGGTCTGGGCCGATACCTTGCGGATTTCGTAATAAGTGTTGTCCGCAATGTAAAGATTATTCGCGCCATCGATGGCCAATGCATTCGGGCTGACGAATGCAGCGGTTGCCGGTCCGCCATCTCCGCTGGGTATCGTGGGTGGGACGTATCTCGAGCCCGCGACAGTGGTAATGATTCCCGTAGCCGCATTCACTTCTCGAACCACATAGTTGTTAACATCGGCGATGTAAAGATTGCCCGCGCTGTCGACTGCAAGGCCCTGGGGTCCATTCAAAGTCGCATCAACAGCAAGGATGCCGCTCGATGCCGTGCCGGATGTGCCCGTTCCGGCAACAACAGTTGCTATGCCCGTGCCTGCCGCGAACTTCCAAACAATATTATTCGAAGAATCGGAGACAAAAACATCGCCGGCTTTATCGATCGCCGCATCCTGGGCCAAGGCGAATTCGACGTTCGCCGCCGGCCCGCCTGCGCCCAATTCAGCCAGAGTTTCGCTCGGAATATATCCACTACCAGACTCTCCAGCCGTCCCGTTCCCCGCGATGGTCGATATCACGGGCTCAAAAGCGGTTACGGCATACGAGGCGGACGCCGGCTCGCTGGTCAAGTATCCCGGCGCAACCGCGACGGCCTTGATCGTGATGGCCCCGGCAATGTTCAACGGAAAGCTGTAGCCGTCTCGAGATCGTCGTGGGTGTCGACCCATCGACGGTTAAGTAAATCGAAGCCCCCGGCGTGCTGTCCGAGAGGGTAACCCTCTGCGCCGCCGGATAGGTTCCGGAAGCAAGGCTGAAGGTAGGCGCCGCCGCCTGCGTCGTGGGAGGAGCAGCCGCTGCAAAAATCTCCCGCACTCGATCGTTATAGGTATCGGCAATGATGAGATCTCCGGCCGAGTCAACAGACACCCCATAGGGGTTGCAGACCGAAGCGCTCGCCGTCGGCCCTCCATCGCCTCCATACGAGGTGCAGCTCCCCGTCCCGCTTCCGATGATTCTGGTCAGGTTTCCTGTGCTTGCACTGAGCTGCCAGATAAGGTCGGTGCCGATGTCTGAGATATAGAGATTGTTCGAACCATCCACGGCAACTTCAGCTGGATAGTCGAGCGGTGTGCTTGTCGCCGGCCCGCCTGCGCCGGCATAGGCCCAGTGCTTCGGAACTCCGGCCGCCGTCGTCACGATGCTGCTGGGAGTAATCACGCCGCCTACCGCCGTTATCTTGCGGACCGCGTCGTTGTATTCGTCGGCGATATAAAGGTTTCCGCTTGCATCAAGTGCCAGCCCTTGCGGGTTGTCGAATAGCGCCGCGCTCGCCGGGCCGTTGTCTCCCCCATATCCAGGATTGTTGGTACTTCCTGCAATCGTCGTGATGATTCCCGTGCTGTCGGTGACTTTCAAAACCGCGTTGGAAGACGAAAGATACACATTCCGCGAAGCGTCAATTGCAATTCCGAAAATTTCGGCGATATTCATCGCAGCTGCCTGTCCGCCGCTCACATAATTTGTTCCCGTAAAATTGCCGGCATACGTGGAGATGATCCCGCTCGCGAGATTAACCTCTCGAACCGTCACGTATCCATCGACGATGAACAGGTTCCCCAAAGCGTCGAGAGCCAGCGCGGTGGGAGCGCGCAGCATGGCGCTCGTCGCTGGGCCTCCATCCCCGCTATAGCCGCTGGTCCCGTTGCCGGCAATTGTCGAGATCACTCCAGTACCAGCCGCGACCTTCCGTACCACGTAGTTGTCCAGGTCGGCGATGTAAATGTTTCCGGCTGCATCTTTAACCGCGGCCATCGGGAAATCGAGCTCCGCCGATGTTGCCGAGCCTCCATCTCCCGTATATCCCTGGAACCCGGTTCCTGCCACCGTATAAATAAACGCACTTGATGACGATCCGATGATGTACTGTGCCGTCGTCACCGGGCTCGGATTGTATCCCGCCGTGATCACCGCCGCCGTCAGAGTCTCCGACGACGACACGGTAATCGGACCGCTGTAGAGCGTCGAGGATAGCGTGGGAGGCTGCCCGTTGGTGGTGTAGTAGATGCTCGCCCCTGCCACCGCGTCCGTGATTGTCACCGTCTGCGTGCCTGCGTAGTACCCGGCGGCAAGGGAGAACTGCGGCGCAGGCGCAATCGGCAGATTGATTATGTAGGTTTCGTACACATCGCCGACTTCTTGATATCCGGTCTCCGTCGCATAAGCGATGATCGATTCACTGCCCCCAACCGTAAGTTGGATCGGGCCCGTGTACGGTACATAGCCATTGGTGTTGACGGTCCCGCTGGCAACGTAATAAATGGCCGCTCCGGGAATCGGCTCGCTGATCGTGATCGTTTGCCCTGCCGTGTAAGTCCCTGGCGCAGGTGAGAACACAAGCGGCGCGAGTCCCGCGGAGAGCGCCGCGGTTGCCGAGACGCTCGCCGGATAATTGCTGTTGCCTGCGTAGCTGGCCTCCACATTATGTGTTCCCGCGCCCACCGGAGCCAGGCCGTTCACCGTCGCAGTCGCCGTCTCCGTCGGCACGTTCAGCAGAATCGACGCCGTGTCCGTATTGCTCGTTGGCAACATCGCCAAATCCGGTGCCCCATCCCCATTGAAATCGGCCGCGATAATATAGGGCCCTGGGACCAGAGTCGGAGTTGTTGAGGTCACCGTAAACGTGCCGTCGCCGGCACCGGCAAGAACGACAATCTTGCCGTCGTAGGTATCCACGCCGGCCAGATCCGGCTTGCCATCCTGATTGAAGTCCCCTACGGTGAGGCTATAGAGATCGGTGCCGGATACCGCAATCGGGCTGCCGGAGGTTTGGGTAAATGTCCCGTCCCCGTTTCCGAGAAAAATCACCTCTCCGTATGCTTCCGAAATGGCCAGATCCAGCTTGCCATCTCCGTTAAAATCTCCGGCAGCCATCGAATAGACAAACTCACTCGACGAACTGCTCACCGTCAATTGGGTTGCCAGCGGAGTGAAGGTCCCATCCCCTTTGCCAAGGAAAACTGTAGCGGTGGTTGCGCCGAGGTAGTTCGCCACGATCAGATCGGGGATACCATCGCCGTTGAAATCGCCCACAACGACCGAATTGAACGTCTGGCTTGCGGGGCCGCTCGATGTCTTCACCGAGAACGTGCCATCTCCGTTCCCAAGGAGAGCGATTGCTTCGCTGGAAGAGCCATTGTTGCCGGCCAGGGCCACATCCAGTTTGCCGTCGCCATTCAAATCGGCAGCTACCACGGTCCCTGGAACGAAACCGAGACCGTAAGAGGGACAATAACTGAATGTCGAACTCGTCGGCGATACGGCAAACGTCCCATCGCCATTACCCAGGAAACCCGTTGCACTCCCACTAGCGCTTCCCCCGTTGCAGTACAGCAACACCAGGTCCAGCTTGCCATCTCCGTTGAAATCCCCTGCCACCATTCCGGAGTAAGGTTGCCCCGTCACGGTCGCCTGGGTCGTTTGCTGCGTGGAAAACGTTCCATCGCCCTTTCCCAGAAAGACCGTGACTTCGCTCGTATTGGTGCTCGAATTCGTCCACAGCAGCGCCAGGTCCGGTATGCCGTCCCCATTGAAATCCCCTGCCACCTCAGACAGCGAACTGTTGCTCAAAGCTGCCGTCTGCGACACCAGCCAACCCATGCCCGGCGTACTCGCGCCCAGGGCCGCGGTCCCCAGCGTTGTGTTGCCAAAGCTCGTATCCACAAATGAAACATTGCCCGTCGGCGGCGTGGTTCCCCCATACCCCACCACCGCCGCAGTCAGAGAGTAATCTCCCGGTTGCCCGTTATTCGTGGTGATTGCGGTTGTGTCCGAATACACAGGGCTCTTGGCTGGGCCAACCGTAAGATCGGTTGCTGCCGAGGAACTGCCCAACCCATTGACGTTCGCCAAAAATACAGCCTTGTAGCTGTGCACGCCCGTCCCCGGCGCAAACTTGAACGCAGCCGCCCCCGCGCTCGTCAGAGCCGCCGATCCCAGCAGGTGAATATCCGTGCAATACGGCGCCGACGCATCGCAAAAATTCACCTGTCCCGTCGTCACCGCCGTCGCGCCCGCCATCACCGTGGCCGTCAGCGTCACCACGCTCCCCGCTGCCACAGTCGTCACTGCCGACCCGCCCGAGGTCAACGCGAGCGCTGTAGTCGTTTGAGCTGCTTGAGCCAATGCGCCCTGGCACCACCCGCACCCCATCAGCAACGCAAAGCCGAACGCCAGAACCCACCTGCCGCGCTTCCTGGAATCATCGGGGTTCCCAAGGGTGAAATCTACATCAATCACGGAAAGCAAAGATGACGGAAGAAGGAACATGACAGATAACTCCTCAGCGCGATGGATGGGAATCCCGGAAGCCCATTCTAATTGCCAGGCGACCGCAAGTTGCACATTTCAGTTACACGAAACATGTAAGAGACAGCAGGAAGCCCTTCAAATTAATGTGAAGGCGGAGAGTACCAGCCGACCTTGTCCGTCGCAGTGACGCCGGATACACCCTCGAAGATCAGTCAATCTCACGCAACCCGCAGCAGAATCAGGAGTGCTCGGAGAGTTTCCCATGCGAAGTGATCGCGGCGAATCTCGATGATAGGCCATGCGCGCAGCGGCCCGGACCCGCGTCCGACCGTATCCATTTAGATTTTGGGTTGTGCCCTAACCCACACCTTTCTTGCCGGTCTCTACACTGATCGCGGACGCAGCTGGTCTGTCGGGATCGACGGATCATGATGGATGATCTGGATAGCTATGCTTAGCGCAACACCATCGGAGCAAATGGGGCATCGCAGGCCCCTAGCGTAATCCCTCACAACTAAGACAGTTAGTTTGATAATTTTCTGGCGGAGTCTGTCCCTGACATATCCCTACTAAGCCGCGTTCAGTTTTCAGTGTAAGTCAGGGAGTAAATCTCGTTGGAACTTATCTCGCGCATAAAGATAATTGAGCCATCGGGTGCCAAGGCGAACCATGTGCTTATGTGGCCTGTCAGTGCAGTAAAGGATCGAAGATCGACAGCCGTTTCGACCGATGCATCTTTGACAGAGACGCGTAGGATCTCTGGCCGATCCCCAACCGGTCGGCTCGCGTAAAGATACCGGGAATCCGCTGACCAGTTCAGATCGTTGCCATTGACACCGTCTGCCAGCTTTCGCCATCGTTGTGTAATTAGATCAAACACCAAAACTTCGTGACTTACTGGATTAAGTGCAGCAATATACCTTCCGTCAGGAGACCAACGCGCAGTTCCAAGCCCTTCCGAGCCCGGCACGTTGAGTTCTCGGCCTGTAAAGATATCCAATCGATGAATCGCACATGTTCCTGCTTCCTGACATTCCACATTTCCATACACCAGCGATTTGCCATCCGGTGACCATGTAGGCGCACCCTGACTGGTTATTCCGAACGAAGCCTCCCGTGGCTTTCCGCCATTGGAGGAGACAACGAAGATACGCCAGGGCTTGCCTGGAAGTTGCGCCATGAAGGCAAGCCATTTGCCGTCCGGTGACCATCTCGGCAGTTCTAAATGATTGGCCGGGAATTCTATTTTTCGAGCGGCACTACCGTCGGACTGGCTAACCCACAACGTTTGATCCGGAACTCGAACGTACGCGATCGATCTCCCGTCTTTTGAAAAATCGATGTAGTTTGCAGGGAGGCCGGGAAGAAATGGTTTTATTTCTTTGGAATGCGCGTCGAAGCTGAGGAGGTCAAGTCGGTCCGGCACTCCGCCGGTTTTGGGAACCATGGAATCGCCGAGTACAAAGAGCTTCTTCGACCCGGAATCCAGTGCCAGGTTCGTTGGTTGGCGGACAGTTGCGTTCGATGCCAGCAGGTCAAAGTGATTGTTCCAAAACTCTTGATGTTTCGCAAGAAGGTAGATTCTCTCGTCACCGCAATTTCCTTCTCCAACAAAGGAACTGCCGCGGCTATCCAGCGTCATCGATCTTGTCCAGCAATTTCTCAGGACAAGATGCAAGGGAACAAGCGACGAGATTTGAGTTTCGTCCTGATCGCTAAATGTCAGTTCCCAGAAAGAAGCAGTCCAATTCCGCTGGTCTCGCAGGTCGAATCGAAGGCGTCTGCCATCCGGCGACCAACGAAGGTACTCCGGGGTGGTGTCAAATGATTGGATTTCGTGAATCGACGCTCCTGCGTCGGAAGTCATGAGAATCGAGTTTTGGGCTGCAATGGCAATTCGGCGACCGTCAGGAGCCCACGCCGCTGCGTGGCATTGAAACTCTCCCACCCGCTGGAGTTGTCCTCCAGATACCGGAACAATCCAAAGGGAACGCTCTGTTTGTGGCCCTTCGAAGGCAAGGATCAACAATTTCTCTCCATCAGGGGAGATATCAGCGGGTACCGCTTGTACAAACGGGGTGGAAATCGTGCGAACGGGACCCCCTTCGGCGGATACCGAGGCGAGGACGATCCGGCTGTTCTGTTGCTCGCCGAAGTAGATAGTCTTACCGTCAGTGACCAAGCCCTCCTTCATTGCACCATCGTTTGTAAGCTGAACGACGCCTGTGAACTCAATCCGCGGAGGAAAGGCAAGGGAACGAATTGTGTACCCCAGGACCGCGAGCAACAGGATGCACACTGTGACCCAAATCACTTTTCGATGGTTGGTCCATCGCCAGAAACGCTCGACTGGAAATTTGGCGCCAGGCCCTTCGGCCAGTTCGGTTGGTTCTAGCGGGAATATTTGAGAGGTTCGATGGGTCGATAGGATGGCTTCCGGCGAAGGCACAGGGATTTCATTGGGATGATAGTCATCCAAATGGCCGCACTTTAGCCATTCATCGAGTTCGTGGCGGAAAGCAAAGACCGCATGCCGCTGGCCACCAGGAACGCGGTGAATCGGCAGACCCCTCAGATGTTCCCAACGCATAACTGTGCGCTCGTGCCAACCGAGGTAGTCAGAGATGGCCTTCCATCCGTCCAACCGACCATTTCCATGGAGCTGACTTGCCATAGCCTCTTGAACCGGCAACAGAGTGAAAGCAAAAGGGCCCGGAGACGCACTAGACCGAGAGCCGCAGGGGCAATGTCAACAAAAGTCAGTTCCTGTCGTGTCTGGTCTCTTGCAAAAGAGTAGCCCTTAGTCCCTCCTATGAACAAGGGAATTCTCTATCTAATCAGACCGAATGGGTAAAGAGGCGAGTTGTGTCACCTGGGCGTAGACCCTACACCAATTGGCCATATCGTTAGTGCCAGGTCAGGCGAGGCCGGAATGCTCGCCAGGCATATCAAGATTGCCTTCCTCGACCTGAATGCCCTCTATGGGCAGTCAGCCAGAGTGCAAGGAGTGCTTTTCAACGGGAAGTGCGGTGCGTACGAACGCAGCGGGTAGAGGTAGTTTGACATCCTTGGATACTTGGCGTATTGATTGCTGTCCTTTCAATAACTCCCCACACAGTCCATGAAAGGGATGAGGCCTATGTCGCAGGGTCAGAGGTGTGGTGCGCTTGGGTTGGTTGTTATTGCTTCGATGTGCAGCCTTGCGTTGGTTGCCCAGGCCGGGGCTCCGGCAGATTTGGTGGCGAATAAGCTGAAGGAGCAATTTCCGATTACTGTTTTTAGCGGGGATGCATCCCAGGTTGTGACCGCAGGTGCGGTAGTGACCCTACAGAAGGATGGGTTTCTGGTTTTCAGGTTACCTGTGCCCGCTCATCCTATCAGCACTTATAAGAATGGGAAGCTCTCGCAAGGATTTGGAGATACATTCGCGGCGTGCCTGGCGAATGGCCTCAATCAGCCAAACGGATGCAAAGACGTCCCCCAGAAGACTCTCGCGACTGGCGAGAAATTCTGGATAAGCGCCATCGTTGTTGGCAAGAAAGACATCGTGTTGGTTGCTGTAACAGATCCATACGACGATGGACGATATATCGGCGAGTTGAAGTTTCCCTTTGGAAAGGGTTCAGTGCCGTCGCCCGATGAGGCCTTGAGTATGGTCTCGGAGGTCGTGACGCCGGTGCCGATTCAGAATCAGCAGGCACCGGATCAAGGGATGCTGCCGGCCCAAGGTCCGGCACCTGCCGAGCCCAGTCAAGATCAGTTCGCATCCATCCAGGGGACTTACTTGAGGGAAGGCAAAACCAGTGACACCATGGAGCTTGGACCCAACGGAGTGTTCGCGCTGGTGCAGAACGGACGCAGATACGACGGGAACTACACGGTCCAAGGCGAGATTCTCACAGTTTGGGGCCCGAAGATCAGGGGCCAACAAAGATGCAGCTTGGTTGGCAATGTGATTACGGACCCAGGCAAGACAATCTGGGAAAAGCAGTCCGCGCCGCAAAATGTTGCAGACACCCCGGCCGCCACACCTTCCCAAGTTCCATTGCCGGAGATTGCACCTCCGCCTCCGCCTCCGCCGGCTGATGCGCCGCCACCGACAATTGCCCTCGGCCAAACCGTGGATCAGGTAACCGCCGGTTTCGGGCAGCCAGTGAGAGCCGCCAAGCTCGGGGTGAAAAAGATCTTTTACTACAAGGACATGAAGGTGACGTTCACAAACGGAAAAGTCAGCAACATTGAATAGAGCTTCGAAGGGAAAGTAAAGGTATGAATCAAATTCGTTGGTTTCGTGCATTCGGATTCGCCATCATCGCGTCAATGTTCAGCCTTGTGCTGTCTGCGCAAGCCGGTGACCCGGCGGTTCTTCAACAAAGGCTTTACACGCAGTTCAGACTGACGACAACTACGTCCGACCGCTCGGATATTGTTACAGCCGGCGATGTCGTTGTTATCAACAGGCCCGGAATACTCATGTACGGAGTGGCCTCGCCCATGCCGCCGTCGAACACTTATAAGAACGGAAAGATCAGTCAAGGCTGGGGCGGTTTCGGCAAGGACCTGATGATCACGATGGCAACGCCGGGAGGCGCAACCGCAACGGACTACCCGCATCGCCAGTTTGTGCCGCAGGAAAAGTGCTGGGTCAGGGGACTTCAAGTCGAAAAGGATGGGGTGCTTTTCCAGCTTTACAGTGATCCATACGACGGGATCCGCTATTACGCGAACCTGAAGATACCCTTCCCGAACAAGAAGGAAATGCCGCCTGTGGACGCGGTGCTGCAGACGGTAGCCGAGGTGTTGACGGTGGTGCGCTCCGATGATCAGGCAAACCAGGGAGGACAGCCAGCCTCAAATCAGTCCGTTACCGGCCAGCAAGCACCGACTTTGCCTGCGGCAACCAATATTGCCACGGCTCCAATGGCGGACATACCGCCGCCACCACCGCCGGCGGATATACCGCCTCCGCCGCCACCGCCGGATATTGCTCCTCCGCCTCCGCCGGCCGACGCGCAACCGCCGACGATCGCCCTTAACCAGACCATGGATCAGGTAACAGCCGGCTTTGGACAACCGCTCAAGGTGGCGAAATTGGGAACGATGGTCATCTTCTACTACAAGGACATGAAAGTGACCTTCAGGAATGGAAGAGTGAGCAATGTCGAATAGTGCTTCTGGGAATCGCATCGGGGACACTGAGCGAAGAACACGACGCCGGAAACAGGAATTCGGAACAGGAATGAGGATCCTATGACGATGTCAGTAATTAGCAGAACCGTGAGAAATTTATCCGCAGCAACAATTGTTGTCGTGTTCCTGGGATTGGCCGGCATGGCAAGCGCAGACAATAAAAAGGCAGCGCCACCGCCGCCACCCAGGCCTGCGGCTCCCGCTCCCAGACCTGCCGCGCCTGCAGCCAGACCTGCCGGCAACACCGGAGGAGGAACCACTTATAGACCCAACACAAACGCTCCGTCGGCGAACCGTCCGACCAACAGCGGTCCTTCCGTCAACAATCCGGGCGGCAGCGGTCCTTCTGCAAATCGTCCGGGAAACAACGTTCCCTCGGTGAACCGCCCCGGCAATTTCGAGCAGCGGCCAGGTGTCAATCAAGGCCAGCAGGTGCAACGGCCCGGCGGATCCTTTGGCAACAGTTCACATCCTTCGAACTTCAGAACCAGTACTCCAAGGGGAAGCAACGAGCGCGGCACCCCGCACGGAAATGTGGTTCGCCTTCGCTCCAACGGCAGGTTGAGCGACGTGCATGACCCCAAACGAGGCATCGATGTCCACCGTGGGTTGAACGGCAACCGCGCCGTCATGGTGGAGCGAGCCGATCACAGCCGCGTCTTTGCTGAGCGGGGCCGTCCGGGATTTGTGCAGCATCCCTACAACTTCCACGGACGCGAGTTCGCGCAGCGCACTTACTTCTACCATGGCCACGCCTACACGCACTTCTATCATGGTTATGCTTATCGCGGCGTGTATATGAATGTCTATGCCCCAGGGCTCTATTATCGCCCCGGTTTTTACGGTTGGGCGTATAACCCATGGGCAATGCCGATTGCTTACGGATGGGGCTGGGGAGGCGCTCCCTGGTATGGCTACTACGGCTCCTACTTCCAGCCTTATCCGATGTATCCCTCGGCCGCATACTGGCTCACCGATTACATGATTTCGTCCGACCTTCAGACCGCCTATGCAGCCCATCAGGAGGCTGGCGAGGTGGATGGTGCGCCCTCCATGGCAGGTGGGCCTCCTGAGCTCACACCGGATGTGAAGCAGCAGATCGCCGACGAAGTGAGGAACCAGTTGGCGCTCGAGAACCAGGAGGCGACGCAGAACGCACAGCAGCAGGATGTCGATCCCGCGTCCAGCGGAATTGCGCGCATGGTGAGTGACGGCCGGCCGCATGTGTTTGTGGTGGGAAGCGCCCTGGATGTGGTGGATAATTCGCAGACCGAGTGCTCCCTGAGCGACGGCGATGTGATCACGCTCCGGACTGCTCCTCCTGCTGACGCAACAGTTGCGGATGTGGTGGTGCTCTCAAGCAAGGGCGGCCAGGAGTGCTCGAAACAAGCCACAGTGTCGGTGGCATTGGCTGACCTGCAGGAGATGCAGAACCACATGCGGGAAACGATCGATCAGGGTCTGCAGGATTTGCAAGCTAAACAGGGCACGGGTGGGCTGCCTGCGTTGCCGCCCTCGGCAAAGAGCGAGCCTGCTCCGGCGCTCTATGCTTCCGCCGCACCACCTCCCGACTCCAATGTTAGTCAGGAGATTCAGCAGCAATCTCAGCAGGCCGATCAGGCTGAGACAGAGGCAGCGCAGGATACCGGCGCGCCCATCAGTGCTGCGCCGGCTCCCCCGCTGCCAGCTCCACCGGCCGCGGCCGCTCCTGCGTCTGTTGAGCTTGGTCAGACGACGGACCAGGTTCAGTCATCCCTGGGCACGCCTGCACGGGTGGCGAAACTGGGCCCCAAGACCATCTATTACTACAACGGCATGAAGGTCACCTTTAATAACGGCAAGGTGAGCGACGTCCAGTAGCCGGCGTGAACCGGCGCAAGAAGGGATCGGCGATCCCTTTTTGCGCCGCTGCTGCAAACGCCGCGGTAAGGCCGGGCCTTTGCCTTGAGTGGTTAGGCCAATGAAAGAAGAGAGAGAGAACGATGCAGATATTCAAGTTTCTTGATCCGTTTTTCCATGCATTGAGCGATGGTAAGCTCATTCGACTGACGGTGGCCTGGGTGCTCCGAATATTGGCCATCATTACAGCGCTGACCGGGCTGCTGGGCTTTATCGCAGTCATCGGTTTCACCTTCCGGGCCAGTGAAGAGGGCCTGGGAACTCGTTCGGCCGGCATTCTTATCGGAGGGGTTCTCCTTGCACTCTTCGCACTAGCCTGGGGATATCTATCAGCAGGCATTCTTGTTTTTCGTGCCAATTCGGTGAAGGAGTTGGGAGATAGCCACTTCACAGTGCTCTCGATTCTTTCTCTGCTCTTCCGCTTGAACGGCGAATTGATGTTTGTCATGTATTCGCTGCTCGGTATCGGTGGATGCTTATTTGTCTGGTTCACAGATTTCAGTCCTTTTTCAGAGCTGGGGATGCTCGGCGAAGAGATTCCGTTTGCCAGTCGCGCCGGCACTGGCTTTCTGGGCGGCATTGAATTTGCGGTCATTTTTGTCCTGATCGCTTTTGCCGGAATTGTCTTCTCCTATGCACTGGCGGAACTAAGCGTCGTGCTTGTCGAGATCGCTTTAAACACGCGAGGACTGCGTACTACCTCAACCCCGACCGCAGAGGCCCCAGTTCCGGTACCCCCGGCAGCGCCTGCTCCTGTTCCGCCCCCACCGCCAACTCGGGTTGTGGAGCCGCCCGTCCCAACGCAGCGCAAGTGCGCAAAGTGCGGCCAGCTTCTCGATGCGGGCAGCACCTTCTGCGACGAGTGCGGAACCGCGGCGAACTGAAATGGCAAACAGATATTGCACAAAGTGTGGAAGAGAAGTGGCAGAAGGCAAATGCTTCTGCGGTGGATGTGGGCAGGCAATGCCCTCTGTGGCCGCTCCAGCCATGCCGGCGCAAACGGAAGTACCCGAGTCTGCACCTCAGTGCTTGCAGTGCGGCGCGGCCCTGGCGCCAGGCAAGCGCTTCTGCAAACAATGCGGCAAGCCTGTGGGTGAATCTGCTCCGGTCCCCTCGCCTCCGCCGGTAGCCGCACCGCAACAAGCCATCGCGCCGGAAACGCTCTCCTGTGCACATTGCGGCGCCGCTGTTGCGGCCGGCAAACGCTTTTGCAAGCAGTGCGGGCAGCCTGTCGATTCAACGGCCACCGCGGCGCAGGTCGATCCTGTTCCGAGTGGACAAGATGGTATTCCGTCCGCGCCATCTGCGTTCTTCGATTCGTCCGCTGCAATGCCTGTCGCCGCTCCGACGAATGAACCCGATGTTGCTCTCACTGCGCAGGACGGACTGCCGAACGACGGGACCTCGGCCTGGGAGCCGGTCAAATCGGGAACGCAGATTCCGACGTCTCCTCCGCTTTCCACTGCGGCGTTCGGATCTTCTGAACCGCTCCCCCGGTCAAAGGCGAAGCTGGGACTCGCAATCGGCGTTGCCGCGTCGGTACTGCTGGCGGCCGGAGGTGTTCTGGCATGGCATCTCTACTCGCATCGAGGCGTTTCCCCCGTTGCCAAGTCGCTTGCTGAATCGCAACAGGCCACGGTGACGCCGCCGGCTTCCGTCCCATCGGTAATAACTACGCCGGCACAGACGCCCAAGCCCACGCCAGGGATTCAGCAGCAGGCTTCTTCAAATGTGCCGAAGTCTCAGTCCGGTCCGGGCACGATGACTGTACCCGGCACTCTCTCGGCAAAGACTCCAAAGTCCGTGATCCAGCAACCGGAGGCAAAAGCTCCACAGCCTGCGGTCACGCTACCTCCACCCTCCCCACCCGCATCCACGCCAACGGCGCCACGTTCGGGAACCCTGCATTATCAGGGTTCGCCAGTTCCCTACAACGGCGTGGTTGTGTTCGACAATCTTCCCAGGGCTCGATTGAAATTTGCGTTTAATCACCAGGCATGGAGCCTAACGTTGAAGCCGAATCCGGACGGCACGAAGAAGGCCATGCTGACTTCGCTGACGCCGGGTTACCAGACGAGTTGCGACCTGGGCTGGGAGGTTGTCGAGTAGGTATAAAGCAAGCGGTGAGCTATGAGCAGGCGAGATACTCACGCACAGGCATAGGACGGTGTGGAGTTTCTTGCCGGTTTTAACGGTGGTAGAAGGCGAGGCAGGTGGCGATCATGAGGCGACATTTATCCAGCACCGAAAAGTGCATCTGCGCCTTCGTTTTTTGCAGCATATGTTCACTCGGCCGGACTGCCGGACAGGCCGCCTCTGGCACCTCAGCCGCCCAGACAATATCAACCGTGGAATCTAACACGAATGGTCATTCGCCGCAGGGAAGCGCAGGCAAGCCTCCACCTTCAGAGATTGACAATGCGGAAAACCATCCGCAGTCAAACTCCAAAGTGCCAGCGCCCACTGGCGCCTGCGCCGGGCCAGATGGGATAGCTTCGGTTCCTCCAAGGATTCTCGATGCCCTAACGCTCGTCACCGAGTCGCCGAATTCCGACGATGCCATCAAAATATGGAATCCCCACGAGGCCAGTAAGAAGGCAATTGAGATCGCCAGTCAACCGGGGTCGGGTCTGAAAGTGGCTTCCCTCCTTAGAGATGATGATGGAACGATTATTCAATACATTATCGTGGTAGCATCTGCTCCAAAATGCACCGTTGCGGGGATGGTTTTCAACTCTGAACGACACCATATCTTCCGTCCGACTTCTCCCGTGCCAGCGCAACAGAGCAGTTCTAGCAAGCCAACATCGAACGGCTTCGGAACGGCACAGACGGTGACACCTGTTCAACCAAACCCGAATGGTGCCGGAACGCAGCCTGTTGAAAGCAAGAACGAATCACTGAAAACAGATACGACGGATGGACCGCAGCAAACGAATGAAAAGCGCGTTCAGCCCTCTCAGCCCCTGACCATCTATGACAAGGATGGCATTTCAGTGATCGCGACCGAGACCAAAAACACCCTGGAAGTCGCAGTAAGCGAACCCGATCCAATTCTTGTCAGCTTTGAGGTTGACCGGAACCAAAATGGCCAGTTTGACCGTCTTGTTGACGTGGCCTACAGACCGCAGGCCAATGGGAACGTATGTCCCCAATACCTGATCGACAGTCAACACAACACACCTTGCGGCGTCTTTTCATCTTCGGCCTATCTGCGGGACTTCAAGGATGAGCAGGGACGAAGGCAGTTTGTGCTTGTGTTACCTAAGAAGGAAATCAGCTTTGACCGTCCTTCGGCCAAGTTTGTACTGGTATTCCGGAACACGGCTCAGGAGAGTACGACAGTTTTCCCCGTCAAGAGATTCCAAGAGCCGATTGAGGTTCCTTATTTGAATAAACAGAACGAGGAGACACATGCCTTGCCCAGCGCGGCTGGTCTTGGCTTTACAGACGGTGGCGGGAGTTGGCAGAAAGACGGCGTAAATGCCGGCGGTGGACTTTACAAGGTAGGCGGCAATGTTTCGGCGCCGGTTCCAGTGAAGACAGTTGAGGCTGAGTTCAGCGACCAGGCTCGCCGCGCCAAGTATAGGGGGGTTTGCATCGTTGGGCTGGTCGTCGATGAAAAGGGGAATCCGCAGAATGTGCACGTTGTGCGCGCATTGGGCATGGGGCTGGATGAGAAGGCGGTCGAAGCTGTGCGCCAATACAAGTTCAGACCGGCGATGAAGGATGGCAAGATTCCGGTACCGGTTTCGGTCAATGTGGAGGTTAACTTCCGCCTGTATGTTGAAAAGATGAGCTATCTTCCGGGTTCTGAATTATTCAGCCTGACCTTAGCCGATCTCGGGGCCTTGATGCGACACATGCCCGAAGCGGAAAACACAGGGAAGATTCGCATGAACATTGAGCAGGATGAAGTGAAGACCGAGTTGTCCGCTGACGGTGTTCAACAGATTCTTCGCTCCTACTCGGTTGTAGGCCAGGTCCTGGCGACCGGCCTCGTTGACTATGAGCGGCTCCAGAACCAGTTCCTTATTTCCTGCGCCAGCATGGGCAATCAACTTCTAAGAATCTATGACCTGGGGACCGGTTCGGATGGAGTCTCTGTCGAGTTGACTCCCGAGCGCATCTTGGAGTTTTTCGTCGACATTCTGCATAGGAAAATCTCAGTCTCGAGCCTGAGCGGGGAGTTCGATCTCGCTTCAATCGTGAGAGGCATGGCGCCAGGTACAGCCACACAGGCGCCTTCAGACTCAGGTGGCGAAGCGGGCAGGCCTGTAGAAGTGCCATGGCCACAGCATCCGTGTGCGGAACCTGCAGAAACAGCAGAACAGGCTGCGCCATTTGCTCCAGCTCCACAGGAGTCTCGGCCAGCGGATCCGGAGACCGAAACCACAGAGGCAGGACTTGCGCCTCGAGTGAATGCGGACGATGCACCGACCCTAATCGAAACCCAACCAGGCGAGGCGGCGGATCACGTCTGCAAACACTGCGGCACCGAGGCTGAGGAGGGCGCCGCGTTCTGCGAGAGTTGCGGCCAATCGCTTAACTGAGCGTTGACTCCGCCGGAAATTCTCACGGCAAGGGTGGGTTGGAGAGCCATTCGGCAGCAGCCTTGAAATATCGAGTGTTATCGAGGTCTGAATACAGGTTAGGGATTTAGAATGCACGAAGAACCCGGTACATTGCGATGGTAGAAAGAAATTGCTCGAATTGCGGGAGAGAGATACCCGCAGGCAGGCCGTTTTGCGGAGGATGCGGTCGGCCAGTCGCGGCGAACGCTGAGCCAGGCCCATCTGAGCCGGGAGCGCGATTTTGCGTAAAATGCGGTGCGGCAATTGCTCAGGGCAAGCGATTCTGTAAACAATGCGGCCACGCTGCCGGCGCAACCCCGCTTACTGCGGTGAATGAGCCCTCAGCCGTTGCACAAGATGAGCCTGCCGTTACGAAGGCTGTCCTTGGAGAGGCATCAGGCAAGGCGATCCCGGCGATTGCCGTTCCAGCCAAGACAGAATCGACGGCGCTGCTTTGCTCTAAGTGCGGCTCGGTAATTGTCGCTGGAAAGCGATTCTGCAAACAATGTGGCCAGGCTTTGGCCACACCAGCGCCAACCGCCGCCATTGACTCCGATTCCACTGAGCAAGGCGAGTCCACGGCACGGGAATCAACCATCGAAGTTTTGGAACCTGATCGTGCAAGCAAACTTCCATTGCAGCCCGCGACGCGTAGTCAGAGTTTCTCCCTCCATATTGATTCGGCACCGTCCGAGATTTTTCCTTTTCCTCCATCGAAGGCGGAACCTGAGACTGAACCTGGCGAGGATTTTAAGCCCGACACCCAGAAGGCCTCGAATTTCCCCTCAAAGGAGGAAGATTTTCGTCCGCTGTTCAAATTCAGCGGGGATGAGCAAGGACCCCTCGCAGCTACGCCGCTTCAGGCCGACTTTGCAGTAAATGACCCGGAGAGTGCAAGCTCTGGGCCACATGAACCGGGTGACAGCGATGCAGGAATGTTCCGGAGTTTCCAGCAGCCTGTGGTGCTCCGGCGCAGAAAGCTTTTGCAGGTCGCAAGTGCCGTGTGCGCAGCGGCGTTACTTGGCGCCGCTTGGTTCGCTGACACTTATTACCATCAGAAACATCACCCGGTCGAGATCGCAACGCAACCAATCCCTCCGGCCGCCGTGGCTACCTCCGGCTCCTACCAGACCGCCAAGCCAGTGCTGCAGACGCCACATGAAGCTCCGATTGTGACAGCAAAGGCCGCGCTCCCCAAGCGAGAGTCTGGCGGGAATGAAACACCCGCGCTCCACTCCGCACCTAAGCCCGATGCTGCAGATTCTCATCCAACTTCACAAAGAAAACAGGCAGGTAGCTGCACCCTTGACTCGGACATGCTCTCCAGGATGCTTGATCAGGCGGATAGAAACCGCGAACGAGGCAACTATTTGGATGCTGTGAGGCAGTATCGCTCAGTCCTGAATTGCGACTCGAACAATTCTCGAGCACATAGCGGTCTGGAACTAACCTTGTTCGATATTCAGCATCAATGACCGAACTGCGCTACCTTCGATGAAAGCAACCGTGGCGCATCGTCGAACAGCGACATAGTCTTTGGCAGCTATGCAAACAGAAAAGGCAGTTTAACAGCTAGTATCGGTAGGTTTTGGTGACGTTATGACATTTAATCTCGATCGACTTCAACTGACTCGAATGCACAGCAGCAAATGCAGTTCAATTGCATTCTCACTTTTTGTGCTGCTTGCATGTGCTCCCACTTCATTCGCAACTCAGCCCACTCTGACTGCGATCGAGCTTTATGATGGGCCGAATGGCGCGGCCTACGTGCAGCTTGGAGATGTGCTGATCAACGGAAAGACGACCTTGCGCGATTGCACGCCCTTCCAGGCGGCGGGAGTCGACAAGTCGGATTATGGCAAGATGCAGAAGATAACCTTGTCTCCGGGCGCGGTCCTCGTGCGCGATGATGATGGGGTGCTGCGCTATGAAACCGGCTCTGGGCCAGCCGTTTGTTCACTGCCGGACAATCTCAAGTTTGATCACAGTGGATCGTACAGTCTGTCTGGCTTGGCAGATCTGGCCAGATTGACGGGAACTGTTCTGTCACCGTCGGGTGTTGAAGGAGCCGCGCCGCAACCTTTGCAGAAAGGAGTGAAGCTGTATTTTGTCGCGGCACCCGATCAGGAACTTGCCGAATTTCTGTGCGCGCAGAGGGCCAACAACGTAGCCGGATGGGCGAGCTATTTGGTCAGATATCCCGCTGCAAACCACGCCGGCGATGCAAAAGTCTCCCTGGGAACGCTTTATGTGGCCTCTGGCGAGGCCTCTGTGGAAAGTTACCGGAATTCCGTGACTCGGCAAGCACCTTCCTACGGTGATTTGAAGAATGCCAAAATTCAAGCCGACAACGCGCAGGCTTTACAACTACCTGCGCAACTGACAACGAAGCTTTCAAGTGAAGTTCGCAAAGAACTCGCGACCCTTGCCGAAAAGGGTCGCAGTGAACTAAGTACATACACAATCGCTCTGCAGGCGCACACACCTGGCTATACTCACTTGAAGAAAGCAAGAGAATTCGCCGACGCCATCAGCGCAGTTGACCTGGGTTTCCCGCCGGGCCAGACACTTCTTTCAGATGTGTTGAACGCCAGCAATCTATTCGATCGGACTCTCCGGTCAGCGGAATCTGCGGGTACCGATGGAAACTTTGACAGTGCTATCGAGCTTGTTGCCCCTATTCGTGCGTTCTCGAGCGAAGAGCCGCGCATCGCAGCGATTACAGACGCGGCTTACGGCAGCGATCTTGAACGGGCGAACCAGTTCGCGGAGAAAAACGATTGGAAGAATGCCGTTATTCAGATTGAGAAGGCCGCCGCCGTAAAGGAAACACCTGAGACCCGTGATCTTCTGGTTGAGGCGCGGAAGCAAGAGGCCGATCTGCAAATCAAGACTGCTGTGACAAAGGCTCTCAAGACCAGCAATGAACTTGAGCAACAACACGACAGTATTGGTGCACTGGATGTTCTGTACAACTTGCCGGCTTCACAAAGGACACTAGTTGCGGGCGATATAGAGCGGCTAAAGGATGGTTATGTCCAGAGCGCCGTCAAAGCGGCGAAGGATCTTCAAAAAGCACATGACCCCATCCGGGGACTGGGAGACGAGATAGGGATTGAGAAAGCGTACAACTACTTGTTGCGCGCCTTCGAACTTAGCGAAAATGACTCCTACCGTGACATGAGCGAGATTCTGGGCGACGACTTGAGTACTTATTTTGTCAACCAGGCAAAGCTCTACCTTGATAAGCCATCTGGGTCCGGCACGGAGATTGGCTGGGCCTATCTGGAGGAAGCACTGTTTTACAAGCCGTCAAATCAGACCGCTCACGACGCCAAGGTGGCGGCAGCGCCGGCCCACGCAATGCATGCCGGGCTTTCGATTCGTGTTCAGTTTCGCGATCAAACTTCTCTGCGCGACAGCACCGGCTTTCTTCATCAACTCGAGGACGCGATTGTTGCAGGGCTTGAGATGCCCAACGTCAAGGCAGTTCGGTTTGGGGAAACCGCCAACGGAGTAGAGCCGGATTTCCAACTTGTTGGAGATGTTCTGGAGCATCAACTCTCCGAATTCGTATCCGTGGATGCCAAGGAGTCGCAATATCGTATCGGAACTCATGAGGTCCCCGGCGAGGAATGGAATGCAGCAAATCGAGCCTCCGAAAAGGCATTGCGCACGCTGCAATCTGATCAGTCTGCTCTTGTCGTAGCACAATCGAAGGGCAAGCAGAAGGAGATCAAGGAACTCAACGCAAAGATCGATGCGGATCAGAAGCTGGTTTCTGATGCCCAGGGTCTCGCGGATTCACTACCCAAAACCGTGACCAGCGACATCATTCGCCCCTATCAATACGGCCGGAAGACCGTGGATATCAAGAACTCGATCAAGCTTCAGTTTCGTGTTGGCGAGACATTAAGTTCGCAAATGAGTGATGCAGTGATCGTCGCAAAGGAGGACCCCAGGCAGTTTGTGTTGATAGAAGACGTGAAGCCGGAGGACACAGAGGGAGTGAAGCCAACCGGGACAACTCCCGACACAAAGGAACTGCAGATCGCCCTCGAAAACTCTGTCCGGGATGAATTGATAGAAGCGGTCCGCTCGAAGGTCAGGGATCTGCCGAAAAGAGTCTATGCCGAAGCCGAGTCAAAGGAGCAGGACGACAACCTGGACGGGGCCGCCGAAGCCTATTTGCGCTTTCTGGGCTGCGCAAAACAGGAGGAGTCAACTGAACGTCAACACGCGAATTCATTTTTGGCGGAACATTTTAATATTCGGTCAGCAGAGGCAGCTTCGCAATAATCATCCAAAAGAGCCGCTAAATGCAATGAGGCAGTAATTTTGTCTCGCGAGGAGGTAGCTTTTCCGGGCGCCGAGTCGCGAATGTTCGAGTGGTAGCGCCCAGTGTTTTTCCTTAATCTCAGAAAATCTCGGTACAACTTCGGTACAACGGAACGAGGTAAAGAATGATCTTTCTGCCCATAAGCAACAACAAGCAAAAGCACTTAGAGTTTTGGTCTTCTGAGTTAGGGAGCAGGGGGTCGGAGGTTCAAATCCTCTCTCCCCGACCATCTTTTCTCTCGCCAAATCGATGAGTTAAGCAGCTCTTGCGGCTTTTTTTTGCTGCAATTCTCGGGACATTCGGGACAACCGGGGGCAGCGCGAAACCAAATCCGTACCCTTCGGCCTTCTTTCTACGGAAACCTGCGTCGTCCTTAACCCGGTCCTAAAGGTCATCCATCGAATCGCCGGTGTGTCCCAACCAGTAATCGCGAAGCCCTTTCGGACATGAGGTTTCATCCCTGAGGTGAGTGTTGCGTTAACGCCGGAATGCGTGATTCCCTGCCTTGCACATCCCGGCGCTCGGGTTCACATCCCCGGCATTTTCCAATTGTGTGGCGGGATTTACACTGGACGGTTGAAAAAGCAGTCTCTCACACCCGATTGTGAAGAAAACTCCAAAGCCCACATCAGGGATACCATATCGGTATCTGAGGCTTGCGAAGGAACCGTATCTATGAGTACTGGTCGAACTTGAAACCAGTTGGTTAGAGTAGCCGTTCGAGCGCTTCGGCTCCTCGTGTCATCTCACTTCCATCGCTGCCGAGTATTCACCGTTGCGCGCGGCCTTGTTGCAGAGAGCGCGGTGATATAGGGCCAGTTGTGCCGCATGTACGTTGGCCGCCTGGCCATTCCAAATCTCGAGGGCCGGCTGCTGGATGGCGCGCGAAAACGAAAATGCAAGCGCCCATGGCATCCGCGACTTGAATCTGACGATCATCGCATTCAAACGTTCGGAGGCCAACTCCGCGGATTGACCGCCCGACAAAAACGCAATAGCCGGGACAGCGGCAGGGACGGTCTGCAAGAAGCAGGTTACCGTTGCGTCGGCGATTTCTTCCAGAGGGTTCTGTCGACTGCATTCTAGTCCCAGGAACAACCATATTAGGCTTCAGAATCATTCCTTCCAACATCACCGCTTGTGTATTGAGTTGCCTGAAAACCAGGCGCAAAACTTCTTCTGTGACATTGAAACAAGCTTCAAGCGTATGCGCTCCGTCCATCAGGACTTCGGGCTCAACAATTGGAACAAGTCCCGCTTCCTGACACAGTGCCGCATAGCGGGCCAATGCTTGCGCATTCGCTTCGATGCAGGCGCGGCTCGGAATGCCGTCAGCGATGGCAATCACTGCGCGCCATTTTGCAAAGCGGGCACCCATTTGAAAGTATTCGGCCAACCGATCGCGCAAACCGTCCAGACCTTCGGTTACTTTTTCGCCGGGATGACCAGCCAGCGGCTTGGCGCCTTTGTCCACCTTGATTCCAGGAATAATTCCCGCTTCTTCCAGGACTTTGATAAAGGGGGTTCCATCGCTCTTTTGCTGTCGAATTGTCTCGTCGAAGAGAATGGCGCCGCCAATGCACTTACCAAGACCTGGCGTGGTCACGATCAATTCGCGATAAGCCCGCCGCGCCTCGACAGTTTGGGGAATCCCCAAAGCGGCAAAGCGCTTGTTGCACGTCGGGTTGCTTTCATCCATTGCCAGCAGGCCTTTGCCGTCTGCGAAAAGAACTTTTGCAGTGTCCATGAGCAGCTGAGAATTCATGCAAACCTTCCTCCTTTTCCTTGGATGCTGCCAGAGGCTGCCGGAGTCTCAATTGATAGCAAGAAAACTTTTGACCAATCGTCGCTTAGCTTTCGGTGAAGACGGTCCTGGCTGGATGTCCCCTGGCCAAAGGCTCCGCCTTCCGCCGTAACACGGTGGGGTCGGAAGGCTGGGTTCCCCAAAAAGAAGTATATGCAACTTTTTGATGCAGGCAGTTGTTCGACTTCCGAGTGAGGATGCAGAATCGTTCAGGGGTCCGCAATTGAAGATCTGCGATCCACGCGCGTGACTTTAGCGGAGAATCCACGCGTCTCCAAGGATGAAGGTGTTCGTCAGAGAGGCAAAATGAGAAGTCAAAGAAATACATTCTGCGTTGTGACCTCAGTATTGATGCTGGGCCTGGGTGCAATGCACGCGCAGCAATCGGCTCCGGCCGGTCCTCCGCAGATGAACCCGAGGTTGATGGAGTATCTGAGGAACATCATGCCTCAGCCTGAGTTGTCGATTCCATTGTATGGCGACGGCGCAATTCCGAACTCGAAGCCGACTCCAAACGAGGAAGTGCTGAGACCCATGGGGCAGATGGCGAACGTGTCGCGGCCCACGCTTGAGGTCTTTCTTCCGGCGAAGGTAAAAGCGAATGGCGCGAGCATTATTGTGTTTCCAGGCGGAGGCTATGTTGGGCTCACGTGGAATACGGAAGGGCCGTCGATTGGACAGTTTTTTCAGGACCATGGCATTGCCGCGTTCGTGGTGAAGTACCGCTTGCCAAGCGATGCGACGATGGTCGATAAATCGATTGGGCCGCTTCAGGATGCGCAGCAGGCGATGATTATTGTGCGCGAGCGGGCGAAGGAATGGAATCTTGATCCGCACCGTGTCGGGATCATCGGGTTTTCAGCGGGAGGCCATCTGGCTTCGAGCCTGGGGACGCACTATATGAAGTCTTACGTGCCCAATCCCGATCAGATCAGCCTGAGGCCGGATTTCATGATCCTGCTCTATCCGGTGATCAGCATGGATCCGAAGATTGCGCATATGGGCTCACGCATCGCGCTGCTGGGGACACATCCGACCGACGAGCAGGTGCAGCTTTTCTCGAATGAGCTTCAGGTGACCAAAGACACGCCTCCGACGCTCCTTATCCAATCCGCCGATGATCACCTGGTTGACGTAGACAACAGCATTCGGTTTTTCGAAGCGCTGCGCCATGCGGGAGTTCCGGTCGATATGACGATCTTCAACAAGGGCGAACATGCGCTGGTCCTGATTCCGAAAGATCGCTGGCAATCGATTGTGATCAATTGGATTGAGATGAATGGCTGGATGAATCAGAAAACGGACTAGGGTTCCCGAGCCGGCTGCGCATAGGCAGGCTTGGCCGGCGGGCCAAAGAAAGAGTAGGGCAATGGCTCGTCGTGCACAACGATCTTCTCCACGACGATCGTCGGATCGACCATTGATAGTTGCAGCGTGTGCTTGCCCGGCTTGTCGATATTCACCGTGAACTGCGTCAGGCGCGCGTTGACCTGGGGCCCGGATGCGGGCGCTCCGCCCATTCGGAACGACCTCGGCATGACAGAGCCGTTTGCTGGCCGATCAGGCGTCGCGAAGGCATCCAGCCGCTGCTTCTCTGTGCCGTCGATCGCGGCCTCTATGGCAAGTCCGCGGCCCGGATACATATTCAACGTCGGGTTGGTGACGAGATCTACATGATAAGCGCCCGCGTGTGCGAAGTAGACATCGTATTCCAGGCGCGGGGCATCGGCGCCTGGCTTGATGCTGGCCGCAGTGACCGGGAAAATTGTCATCGCCGATTCTTCTCGGCCGTAGTCCGGCAGCTTTTCCCAATGAACATCGCCAACAGCGATGTTGCGCATGGCCGCGTCAGCATTGAATGCAATGGGCCCGGCGAGCGCCGCGAAAGTGCCCTGCGCCTCGCGTTCTTGTTCCGGCGTTGCACGAAGAGCACGCACCTGCACGGTTTGCACGCGCAGAACATCTGGATTTCGGTCGTCGCCGGTTACGGTGATGACGCCGCGCGATTCACCCACGGGCGCTTTGCTCCAATCAATCTCCACCCAGAAGCGGCGATCTTCAGGGCTGACGGAAAACGCCTTGCCTTCGCGCAAAATGATCCACGGTTTATCGGCCTTGATGGTGAAGTTGGCGGGGCCATCGTTGCGCGGGAACACGTCGATATAATGCGCCTCACTCTGCAGCGAATCGAAGACCGGCAGTTCATGCGAGGGCTCGTTATCCGTCCAGGCGCGCTCGTGCCCCTCGGCGGCAACGCCGAACTCGACGCCAATCGGCTGGCGGACCACGCTAATCGGCGGCATGATGTCTGCTCGCGGAGACTCCCATGTGGTGTATCCAAGATGGACTTGATCCATCATGTGGTCCCACTTACCGCCTACTAACTGTTTGTTGTAATAGTCCCTCAGTTGCGTGTCGCGCTCGAAGAGCCCGGCCATTTTCTGCGCTTCGGCATTGGCGCTGAATCGTCCCTGCAGCGCGAAGATGCGGTTCTGCTCTGAGGTAATGTTCAATTCGACAGCGTTGCCGGAGGCCAGCACGGGATGCAACACCAGTTCGTAGTAGGCATCCTGTTCGTCGGCCGGAAGCAGCTTGCCGATCCTGGTCGCGCGCTCTTCCAAGTCCTGCCACTGCTTCACAACTCTTTCGGCTTCGCCGTAGTTCACCGCGCTGAAGGTATTTGGATGAACAAGTTCCGGCTTGGGCGAGGCATTGTACTTTGCGTAGAGAGCGACGATGTTGCCGATCTCGGCGGCGTGTTCGTTGCCGAAATCGCGTTCCGCCCACTTATCGAGATACTTATCCAGGCCGTCCTTGTCGATCGATTGCGGATCCCATCCAAGACGAATGAAGAACTCCATGGGAACTTCAAGCGGTTTCAGGTCGCCGACGTTGACGATCCATATCCGCGTCGCTCCGTACTGCAGGGCGAGGTTCATCTGCTCCCAGATTTTCGGCAGCGGATTGCTGTTGAGCCACTTGTAGGAGAAGGGACCGCCGTTCATGTCCATATGGTAGTAGATACCGATGCCGCCAGAGCGGGCGCGCTCCTGCGGCGTTGGAAGGCGGCGCAGATTGCCGACGTTGTCGTCAGAGAAGAGCGGCGTAATGTCATCGGGAACTTTCAGGCCGGCGTCATAGTATCTCTGCACCTCGGTGTAAAGGGCCCACAACTGCGGCACCTTGGTTACATCCGGGTTTACGTGCGCGGCGAGGATTGCGCGCTGATCGGTGATGATTTTCTCAAGCAGAGCCATGTTTGCTTGAAGGCCGCCTGCATCGGGCATCGCCATGTCGCCATCGCCGCGCATGCCCATCGTGTAGATGTTCTCGTAATTCTTGTTGCGGATAACGCCATCGGTCCAAAACTTGCGCAGGCCTTCGGCGTTGGTCTTGTAGTTCCACTCGCCGTTGCCGTACTCCTGCTTGTGGCGAAACCACTCACCCTGCGAGCGCATCATGGGTTCGTGATGGCTGGTGCCCATCACGATACCGTATTCGTCGGCCAGTTTCGGATTGAGTGGGTCATCTTCATTGAAGGACTTGTACCACCACATCGCCGGCCACATGTAGTTAGCCTTGAGCCGCAGCAGCAGCTCGAACATGTGCGAGTACATCTTCGAGTTCAGGCCGCCAAACTTCTCACGCGACCATCCGCCCAGCGCAGGCTCTTCGTCATTCAGGAAGATGCCGCGATACTTCACCGCCGGAGGACCTTCGCGATGGACTTCCTTGGCGACATAAAGTTCCTTGTGGTGTTTGGGCGGGACGTCGGCCCACCAATACCAGGGCGAAACGCCGATCTGCTCGGAGACCTCGTAGATGCCGTAGATCGTGCCGCGCTTGTCGCTGCCCACAATCACCAGTGCTCGCGGCACGCCGCGCATCGGCTTCTCGACGGTGACGATGATGAAGCTCTCCCACTGTCCCTTGATTGCTTTCACGTCGATTTTGCCGGCGGCGATTAGCTTGTCGATTGGCTCGCTGTGACCGATCGATCCGATCAAGATTACTGGACCCTTTGGGATTACGGGACCTTTTTGGATTACCAAGCCTTTTCGCGGCTTCGATATCTCAAGGAGCGACGGCTTTATGCTGCTGACTTTTTCGATGTCGGACTCGAGATCACCCGCCGCGCGCTTGACGCCGGCGAAGTCATTCGAGTCGACGATGATTGAAGCAGCCTTGCCGCCACAAACCAGGCAGAAAGATCCGGCGGAACCGTGTTCCCCAATCCAGGGCAGGCTTTGTGCGGGATTTCCGTCAGCGGCGCGGAGGGCGAGGGGCTGAAGCAGAAAGACGAGTGACAGTGCAATCAGGCCGACGCGAACCATGAAATCTCGATTTATCCGCATGAAGAATTTATCCTCTCGGCCGCGTGGGCGCGCATTGTTGCGCTCGGGGCCGGTCAGACGAATTCTAATTCACGGCTGGACGGGGAGATAACTCTTACCTTGTCGGATATGACGAGTAGGGAGGAAGCGCGAAACAAGGAGCGGAGCAAGCTTCACGCCCGGGGCATTTTGCTGAGAACCCAAAGGCCCGGCGGCCAATGTTCCTGGCGCCGGGCATTTGGAATTATGCTTGCTCCTCGTTATCTGAAGAGCAATGGAGCGAAGTCAGCCAGAGCGCGCCGCCATGAAAGCCACTCGTGCGCGGTTCCGGGGGACTCGAAGTACACGTTGTGGACGCCGAGCTTGGTCAATTCATCGCTGAATTGCTTCACTCGCGGCCCTTCGACCGAGCCGGTGGACAGGAACAGCACCTTGACCTTTGCATTGAAGGCCGCCGGGTCTGCAAAGGCTCCACTGCAGCTCGTCTTGGGATCGAATGCGCCGCCGCCGAAGCCGCCGCAATTGCCGCTGAGTCCGCCGAGGTAGGCAAATTTGTCGAGGTTTTGCAGGCCGGTGGTGAAGGTCTGCATTCCGCCCATCGAGAGGCCGGCCATGGCGCGGTTGTCACGGCCCGGCGCGACACGGTAGTTCTTCTCGACCATCGGAATCAGATCGGTGAACATCATCTCGCTGAACGTATTGCTGAGTTTGAACATGGGACGAGCCGGCGGTCTGCTTCCGGCCGGACGTGCTCCGCCAGGGCCACCTCCCGGGACTCCTGGAGCGCCGCCCATGGGCGTCTGGGGCTCGGGAACCGCCTGCGTGAGCGCGCCGCGCGCGTTGTAGATTGAACCATCTTCGCCCGGCTTCACGGCGTTGAGGTTGTCCATCACAATCAGCATCGGCTTGGCCTTGCCTGCGGCGATCAGGTTATCCATGATCTGGTCTACGTGGCCCTGGAATGTCCAGCCGAGCTCGTTTTCTCCCCAGCCGTGGAGCAGGTAGAGCACCGGATACTTTTCTTTGGTATTGGTGTCGTAACCAGGGGGCGTGTAGATAAGGGCGCGACGCCACTTTTGCGTTACCGTGGAGAAGTACCACTCGATGCGCACTACGCCGTGAGGAACTTCCTTGTGACTGTAGAAATCGGCGTCGGGAGCGGGAATCTCGATGGCGCTGCTCCACTCTCCGCCGCCGAAGAAGGACTCGGTCGCGAGATCGGAAAATGTGGCGTCGTCGACGTTGAGCAGGTAGTAGTGAAATCCTGGCGCGAGCGGAGTGGTGGTGACGTACCAGAGTCCGTCCGCCTCTTTGGTCATGTCGAAGCCGGTGCCGACGCGGACCTTTACTTTTTGCGCGTTGGGCGCGGACACGCGGAACATGGCGCGATTGTCAGGAAAGACACAGGGGTATGGGGCCCCCGGAATGTTAAGCGCCGATGGCTTGCAGTCGGCTGGGGGTTGAGCCCAGCAGATTGTTGAAGCCAGGAACGCGAAAATGATCGCAGTTTTCATTGGTCTCCTCTTGGGAATAGTTGTTAGTTCGAGGGCAGAAACACTTTACGGATTCCGCAATCGACTATTTTCTTAATGCGGCACTTTTACGCCGTTCCAACGCCAATGTCAACGTGCGGTTGCCGACTTGGGTAAACGTTTCATCGGAGCGCGGACTCCTTAAACGTTGACGCGGCATAGGGCTCCGGCGAACTCCAAGAAATCAGATTGATTGACAGTTCGAGCAAGCGATTTCTCGATGGAAAGTGACGTCTCGCAGCAAGCCTTCTGGCCGGCTAAGGCGCCTTCTCAGGTTTGAGAGAAAGAGTCGTTGACTGATCGATTCAGGCAGAGTTTCGCACGCGGCTCCGCGGAGAAACCGTGGGGTTCTAGCCTGAAGAGGGCTGCAACGTCAGGCAGAGTTCGAGCGGCGCGACGGAGGAGTCTTCCTAGACGAGCGCTTCGGCTTCTTCCAGAGTGGGAACCATGCGAATCACGGAATCGACCTTCGTGATTCTGAAGAGTTCCATGATGCGTGGGCTGACGCCAACGGCGATCAACCGGCCGCCCTGGTTCTGGCAGTGAACGTGATAATTGACGATGACGCCCATGCCTGCCGAATCCATGTAGGGGACTTCTGTTAGGTCGAGGATTGTGACCGGTGTGGCCTTGGCAGTGCGCAACTGGGTTTGAAGATCAAAGATGTTGATCAGTGTCAGAGGTCCGGCAAGGCGAACAATCAGTGTGCCGGGTGCTTTGCCTTCTTCGCGTTCTACCTTCAGCGGTCCGTCGATGGCCATATAGACAAGAGCATAAAAAAGAAAGCGGCCCGTGTCGATGAATATTATGTGAAAGTCATCGAGGTTACCGATGGGCGTTACTAAGCGCCGCTCAGTTATGTATCTAACGTGCGCCGGTAGAATCGCTTGCGCCCCGATTTCCTGTTGACACCGCGGGCTTGCGAGGATAAGCATAGAGAAACGCAATGCTGATGACTTAGCTCTCTCCCCCCGCGAGCGATGTCATCGGGTACGAGATTTGTTTCCCCGCTCACGATCTGGTCGTTATTCCGGAATCATTTTTTTCGATGTCTGAATAGGGCATCTTGCCGGCGCAGCCTCTCGAATCGGCGACCAAAGTTAGCAACGCTCTCAACAGATTTCAACTTGCATTGTTCATTCGATTCAAGATGCTATTTCAACCTGGCAGATTGCCGGGAGTGGGCCAAATTTGAACTTTGTATTTTCCGCTACCCGAAGCGAAACCTGCTTCGGCAAAGACTGATCTGCAACTGCTAACAAAGGTTCCGAGAGAGGTAATCGAATGAAAGTCAGGTTTTCAGCGCGGATATTTGCAATGACGTGCGGAGCTGTGTTGTCAGCCCAGGGATTGGTTGCGCAGTCGTGCCCTGACCCATCGCTAGCTCCTGTGGTAGCGGGTTCAACAGCATGCGTTCAAGTGTTCCAGGCGGAAGACACGCAGACATCGCCGACCGCCTCCATTGATAACTACACAACACCGTATGTCTTCAACACCTCTACGCTGAATCTGACGTGCCCCGATCCTTCGGTCACGCCGATCGTTGCGCACCTGTCGGGCCCCTTGATGCAACCCGGTGGTGCAGCCCCAGCCTATACTTCTCCCACGGCGACACCGCCGAACGCATTGCAGGCAGGCGGACTACTGCTTGTGGATAACAACGTGCTTGTTTCGGTCAACGGTGGGCCGCTTACGAATGTCTGTACTGGCGGCCTTTCGGAGGGCAACCCTAATTACGATGGCCAGACCGTTCCCCCTAATCTGAACCAGAACTGCTTTCAGAACGGTTATTCCGTTGCGTCAGGCTGGCCCGTCATTCCAGGTCCACTTAACCTGACGGACCCGGATATCCAGACCACCACCGTGAACGGTCCTTTGCAGACCATCGACGCTGCCGGAGGTGTGGCCCCACTCGACATCAGCAGTTTGCTCGGCGCGGGGCAGCAGACTGTAACCATCGACCTGGACGACGAGAGCAGTGCCGGAGGGAATGGCTATAATGCGGGCGGCATTCTGACCGGTTCCTCCATCTTCCTGGATACCAACTGCACCATCGGCGGCGTTTCTTCCGGCAGCGTCTCCGGAAACCCGATCACCAACAACTCGGGTCAGAAGCAGACCTTCACCTTCAACGCAAATCCGGGTGGTGGAAATACACCCCCGCAGATCGTCAGTTTTGTTTATGACGTGAGCGCGGTGGGTGGCCTTGGACCGAACGGGCCCACTCCGAAGACCGATGACGAGCCTCTTGCGATTGGCGACTTTCCGGCGTATGCGATCAATACGTCGTTTGCAACCTCGAGCTGCCTGATCCACACCGGAGAAGTGTTGACCGATGGCGTGACTCCGGCATGCAAACTCTACACGTTGCAATGCCTTGATCCTTCCACCGGGCTTAAATCCGGCTCCAATTGCCCGATCTCATCCCAATTGAACGAGGTCGTCGGAGATTTCTTCGATGGACCGCAATTCAGCGTGCAGAATGTCTACACGCCGTACGGCACCTTCCATGAAGGCATCGGCTTCCTGATGGCCAGCGACAATTGGTCTCTGACGAATGCCGGTCCGTGCGCGTTTGATCCAGCGGCGGGTCCAGTGGCGAACCTGCCTTGCCCGCAAAACCTTCTCACCAGCTTCAGCGGCCCCGGCATCTTTGCCGGCAGAGGGCTTACCACCAATCCGAACTCAACCTTTGTGAGCATCGCCGGAGTGCCGGAAGATCACACTTCGGTTCTTGTGGCCGGCGAATGGCCTGACAATTGGGTCGCCAACAGCTCGCCCAAGGTTTACTTCACCAGCCAGGCGCCGAATCTTTCAAAGGGCGCATATACGCTGAGCGGCAACACCCACGTACCTTTGACAACCGCCCCCAACTATATTCCGGCGCCCATCCATAGCATCAGCTATGGAATCTCGAGTCCCGGCAGCGTGCCCCAGCCGGGGAATGAGCCCATCACGACAGACAGCACGGTAATCAACCCGGTGGTGAACGCGGGTTGTCCCGTTCCGACTGCGGGCAATCCAGGGCCGAAAACTCAGCCGAATTTTTCAACTGGCCCCGTGGTGGTAACCTTCCCTGGCGACGGCCAATATCTGCTCCACTACTATGCGCAGGATTGCGCCGGGACTCAGGAGTTGCAGTTTGCTCTCAATCCTGACCCGAACAACAACAATGTCCCGACCTGGTCGACAAGCTTCTACACCGTTCCGGTCAACATTGATACCACGCCTCCAGTGTTGACGGTTCTCTCATCGCCCTCGACGGTCACGCTGAAAGCAACCGCGACGGCCACCTTCTCTTGCTCGGACGCTCCTTCCGGTTCAGGGGTTGTGCTCTGCGGGTTGAATATCTATGCGCCGCAAACCAAGTACACCAACACCGACATCGGCACGTTGAAAGTGAATCTCAATACCAGCTCTACTGGCTCGAAATCTCTAACGCTGTATGTGGTGGACGGCGCGGGGAACATCTCGTCTCAGACCATTAAATACACGGTTACGAAGAACTAAGTGTAAGTGGAAGGTGCGGCCGGGTACCCTGGAAACCCACGGGGTCTCGGCCTGCACCACCAGAATCGCCAGGCTTTCCGGAGCTGGTTCTGTCAGATCAAGGTCCGTGCCGATCTCTAAGCCTCGGCTTCCTCGGGGGCGAGCACTGGAGCGGCCAGCGAGGTCGAGGATTGAACACCGGCCGCCAGGCGGGTGATGGTCAACACCGTGATGTCGTCATCCTGTCCAAAATCGATTGCGGCCTTCATGGCTTCCTGCGCGGTTGGACGGTTTGCGAACAGGGCATTCATCCTTTCAAAACCGAAGAGTTCGCCGGTGGGGCTGGTGGCTTCCAACAGACCGTCGGTGTAAACGCTGAGTTGATCGCCGGGCTCGAGCTTCAAGATCGTCTCGGTGTAGTCCGAGTAGCCGATCAGTCCCAGGGGCAGGGAAGCGTCCAACGGAAATTCGTGCCCGTTGAGATAGGGCGGCAGGTGACCGGCGTTCGCGAATGTGACCGTTCCGTCCTGGTCCACGCGAAAAACCATGCCGGTGGCAAAGCCGCCGGCCATGCGTCCCACCAGGCAACGGTTGAGCGAACTGAGCATCTCGGCCGGATTGGTCTTGCCGGCTTCGGCGCGCAGAACGCCCACGATCATGGAGACATTCATGCCGGCCTTGATGCCTTTGCCGCTGACGTCGCCCAAGGCAACAATCGCGGAGCCGTCCTCGTTGGGAATGATCTGAAAGAAGTCGCCGCCGACTTCCATGGCCGGTTGGTAGGCGCTGGTGACTGCATAACCATCGAGAGCGGGCAAGTTGGTGGGGACAAGCACCTGCTGAATCTCGCGCCCACTCTGCAATTCGCGCTCCATCACGGAGTGACGGGCCTGCTGCTCCATCGCGAAGCGATATACGGCGAAGAGAATGGCAGCAAACAAAACCAGAGAGACGATCTTTTCCGGATAGAAGTAGACTTGCTGGATTGAAAAGAGGGGATAATTGATGAAGTCGAAGAACGGCCAATGCGTAAAGCGTCGGCCGAGCGCGCTGCCGGCCTCAAGGGTATAAATCAATTCCAAAATTAAAGAGCCAATCGCGACCGCCCAGCGGGCAGCGTCCTGCTTTTGGCGCAGCCCGAAAAAGATCAGGACAAGCGGGAAGATCTGGACGAAAACAATGAATGTGGCCAGGATTCCGTCGGCCCACTGCATCCACAGCGTAGCGTCGGCCCAGAAGAAGGCAAGCGCTCCATCCGCGAGGCCGGCGGCAAGCAGCACGTCTCCGAAGACTCTCGTCCACCGGACGAGAGAGCCCTTGTCATGGAGCCGCAGGAGCCAAAGCAGCAGGAACCACAGCGAAACGTGGTAGAGCGCGTAGATAGGCTGGTTGAGCGCGCGGGCTATATTCCACGGGAAAGGAATGCGGAAGAGGCTGTTGAGGAGGTCGATGGCGACGGGCGCGGCGGTATAAACAGCAACCCAAAGAAATAGATGTCCCTGCTCCTTGCGATTGCGGTACCAAAGAACAAAGCAAACAAGCGCGATAAAACCGCGCAGCAAGACCAGTCCATAGTCGAACAGGTCCTCGCTGAGGAACTCCCATTCGCGTTCTGTGATCGCCAGTGCAATCGTCTCAGGATTGCCGACCTGCGCAAGATAAATGCCGCCTGATTCCGCTGGGTCGAAGGCGTCAAGCGGGGCCTTCCACACTCTGATGGCGAGTACGCCGCTGGCCGAGCCCGAGAGCGGGAAAGATTTTGGGAATGCGCTGTAATACCACAACGCGTGAGGCGGCAGCTTGCCGTACCGCCCGATGAATTTCCCGTTCCAATAAAGCTCGTATGCGTTTTCCGCATCCTGAATGTAGATGCTATACTCGCCCGTTTCGCCGGCTGTGGGGCGAATTTCCAGGTGCAGGCGGTACCAGGCAAATCCCGTGTAAGAGGGATGGCCCTGATCGCCCCATCCGCCAAGATCGTCGGTTCGAATATGTTCCCACTTGGAGTCATCGAGGGAGGGCTGGGCCCAGCTGAGGTCGTCACCGAGATGAAACTGCCAATCGTCATCGATGGGCACGATGCCTTTGCCAATGGCCGGGATAACGAGAACAGGTGCATGGCCGGACTGCGCAGGCGGCGCGGCTTGAGCGCCGGCGTTCTGGCCCACTGCAAGAGCGGCAGACAGCACAAGCATAAGTCTGATGGCGTGGCGGGAGTACACGAGGCGAGGATAACATCTGCGAGGACTTTCAATGAACAGAATTCCGCGCCGCGCCCTGCGAGTTTTTTTTCCGCAGGGACGCGAGCTACCACTTCAGATGCAACAGCGACGTGGCCTGGCGCGGAAGGCTCATGGCGATGGTCACTTTTCCGCCGCTCACGTCGAGCCATTCAGGCGAGGTGAGGAGTTCCAGTTGTCCCGATGCCTTGAGGTGCGTGTACTGTTCCGGAGTTGGTGATTGAGGCGAACCCATCGCCTTCCAGACGGTGTAGGCATTGCTGTGCGTTTCGTCGATGCGGTAGTGCTCAAGCAAAACCCTCTTCACGCCCGCAGGAATTCCGGCGATCGTTACCTCGACATCGGCGTCGGGAGCGGGTACGTCATCGTCGTGGTAATTCCACAGCATGATGGCGGCTTCGCGGTCGGCCTTCGTTGCGAATGCGTCGACGTCAGGCGCCTGGCGCACACCATTGGTCAAGATGTCCTTGAGGGGGACTGCTCCGCTGCTGCCAGCGGTCACGCGTTCGCCGGACATGAGGCCGGCCATGCGAAAGACGTTCAGGATGGGTTTGTCGATTCCATTCGTGGATAGCGTGCGGAAGCCCTCGAAGTAGTCCTTGCCCTCGAACTCGAAAGACCAGGAGAGCATCGCGAGCAGGTTGACCTTGGAGACATCCTGAAGTTCGAACATGGCCTTCATCGCCGTCGCGGTATACGAGGCGTAGAGCGGCCCATTGCGATAGGCGTTCGCAGGGTTCACCTTCATCGAGCAGCCGGCGCAGCCTTCCGGATCGGCCTCGCTGAAGATGATGGGCACATGCCGCAGTTGAGGATACTTCGCCACGATCTGGAATCCGTTCTGGACCGCGTCGAGTTCGTTCGAGAGGCCCATCTGGACGTGGCCGTCGACAAGCTTGGTGCGGCCCTTTGGATGGAATGAAATAAAGTTCAGCGGAATCGGTTTGCCATCCGCCGCGCTCTTGTCATTCAGGCAATGCTTCAGGAACGCATCGAGATAAGCGCGGCCCTTTTCGCCGGCCGGCCCAGTGGTTGCGGGCCCGCCCACGCGCGCGTTGGGCAGTGCGGCGCGCACGCCCGCAACGGCGTAGTCATACAGCTTGAAGTACTCAGCCTGCGTTCCGTGCCAGTAGATGATGTCCGGCTCATTCCAGACTTCGAAGTACCAGGTGCTTACCTCGGCACGTCCGTAGCGCTCAACAAGATGCTCTGTATACTTCTGCACCAGCTCGCCCCACATTTTGTAGTCCTTGGGCGGATTGTTGACCGAGCCTCCCATTGTCGGCTTGGGATAATGAAGCTGATACTCCGTGATTCCCGCAACGGTCGATGCGAGATCTTTGGGCATGAAGCCGAGCTCGACCATGGGATGCACGCCGGCATTTCTGTAGGCGTCGAAGGTCCGGTCGGTGATGGTGAAGTCGTAAACCGGCTTGCCATTCTGGTCGAGGCTGAAGACGTTCGACGAACTCCACTTCAGTTCCGGAACGCCGTTGCCCGAAGTAAGCAGATGATGAGCGCGAATGTAGACGGGCGCCGGAGTCAGGTCATGCAGCTCACGGAGCAGTTGCGTCCCATTCTTCGTGGAGGAGTAATTTGACTCATCGTAGCCAAACCAGCTGTAGATAGGCTTGTAAGCTCCCTCGGGCTTCGACAGGTCCACACGCACGTTTACTGTTGTCTGAGCCTGGCTCGCGACGGCCAAAAAGGCAACGCTCAGGATGCATTCAAACTTGCGCATTTTCATGATGATTTCTCCGAGGGGATTTTGAGCGCTGGCTCCGAGTTCGATGAACTTTCAATTCTCCGAAGGCTTTTCTGCCTTGCAGGGATTCCGTAGAAGAATACACTGGCAAGACTGTTTTAAGAATCGTTCAACTTCAGGATTCAGAGGCATTCTAGAGTTTTGATGGCGGCCGTTGATCATGCCCATGCCATTCTGCGCTTCCTCTTGCGCCGATCCAGAAAGGCCGCTCAGCTTTAACCGGACAGCCCGGAGCGGATTGGGGTGAAGACTGTCGGTACGGTCCGAGCCAAGATATGATGGATGGAGCGGTTTTTTGCGCGAGACTCGCCTCTCCGGGGTACTCTTTGCAATTGCAATCAGGAACAAATGAAAGAATCTAAAGTCAGACTCGTCGAGTTATTTGATACCAGCCTGCGCGACGGTTTGCAGCAGCCAAACCTGGACATCTCGGTACCGAACGCTGTCATGCTTCTGCAGCGCATGGGCGCCTTTGGCGTGCGTTACGCGGAGATCGGGTTTGCGGGCTCCAACCAGTTTGTTGCGGACCTCACCAGCGCTCTCGATTCGGTCGACACCGGTGCGATGAAACTCGCTCTGTTCGGCAGAACCCGCGGACGCGGCGCAAAGGTCCAGGATTGGCCCGACGTCAAATTCATCGTCGCCCGCAAGCAGCGGGTCCCTGTTGCGGTAGTTGTGGTCAAATCCAGACTGCTCGATATTGCCAAATCTCTGGAAACGACGCCGGAAGAGAACCTGCTGATGGTTTTGGAGACGATTCAATGCCTGCAAGACAACGGCCTTGAAGTCATCGTCGACTTTGAACACGCCATGGATGCAGCTTGTGGCCGCCGCGAAAATGGTAATCCAAGTGACGCTGACCTGAAAGCGCGCAGTCTCGACTACTTCAAACAAATGGTAGAGCAGTGCGTGCAGCAGAAGGTGAGCCGGCTGGTTGTCTGCGATACCAATGGTGGCGCCAGCCCTGAAGAAGTTACGCACCTCTTCGCCGAACTGACGCGGACCCATCCCGGAGCCAGTTTCGGATTTCATGGCCACACGGATCGTGGTCTTGGCGTTGCCAACAGCCGCGCCGCCATTCTTGCCGGCGCTGTTCAAGTGCAAGGCACGCTGCTCGGCACCGGCGAACGCTGCGGCAATGTAAATCTGACTACGGTTGTTGGCGGCATGCAACTGAGAGGCGAAGCCGAGTTTGTCGCGCCCGAATCGCTGGCGGGACTTACCGGCCTGGCTCACGCGGCCTATGCTGCGTTTGGACTCGAAGCTCCGCATGGAGCTCCCATCGTGGGGCCCGGCGCTTTTGGGACCTGGGCTGGCATGCACGGCAGCAGCGAGCGCAAAAATCCTGGTGCTTATCTCTGGTGCGATCCGGCCAAGGTCGGCGCGAACCCGGTTATCGGCGTCAACGCGCAATCGGGACGGGCCAATATCGTTTTGTTGTCGGAAGCGCTCGGCGTTCCGCTCAACTCCGCGCAGGCGCAGGCGCTGATGGATGCGAACCAGGGAATGATTGACGGCGGCGCGTTCACGGTGAGCGAAGTCTCTTTCAAGCTGGCGTGCATGAAGGTGCTCGGCACGCTGCGCGAGCGCTTTGGCGTGAAAAGCTGGCGAGTTCTGGACGAATCGGACGAAACAGGAAACCGATACGTTCAGGCCTCGATGCAGCTATCCATTGGCGAGACGGAAGTAGTTACAACGCGAGCTGAGGGTGCGGGTCCAGTAGACGCGCTCACCAAGGCAATGCGGCAGGAACTGGAGAAATGGTATCCAGCTATCGCGCACATGCGCCTGGGCACCTTCACCGTAACCGCCATCGATGTTTCCGCGCAGGATACAGCGGCTCATGTTCGCGTCACCGTGAGCTTCAACGCCGACGGACACGAGCCGTGGATCACGGCCGGAGTCAGCAGCGATTTGAACCAGGCAGCTCTGATGGCGATCGTGGATGGCTTTCACTATTGGCTGCTCAAAAGCCTGGCGGCCTGAAGCCTGAATTCGTCGTTAGGCCGCGCCGTACTTCTCTTCTTGCAGCACTTGCTCGTAAGCAGGCAATGTCAGGAACTCGATGAATTGAGGCGCGCGCACCAGCTTGCGCATCAGATCCGCCGCCTTTTCATAAGCCGCATAGCGGACGGCGTCCACAGCGGCCTTCTGCTTTTCAAGCTCGGCGGCGATCAGGCTTTCCACCAGCGCAATGTCCACCGTTCTTCCATCGCTGAGCTTTGCCTTTTGATGCACCCACTGCCAAAGCTGGGCGCGGCTGATCTCCGCCGTGGCCGCGTCTTCCATCAGGTTGAAGAGAGGCACGCAGCCAATGCCGCGCAGCCATGCTTCCACATAGCCCAGGCCGACGGCGACATTCTGCTTCAAACCGGCGTCCGTTATCTGGCCCTCAGGAATCTGGAGCAGATCCGCGGCGGTGGCGTTGAAGTCAGGCAGCTGTTTTGATATCTGGTTGGGCTGCGGCATCAGACGGTTGAATATCTCGAGAGCAACCGGAACCAGGCCGGGATGCGCCACCCAGGTGCCGTCGTGGCCATCGCCGGCTTCGCGCTCCTTGTCGGCCTGCACCTGCGCGATGGCCTTGTCATTGGCCACCGGGTCGCTCTTGATCGGAATGTAAGCCGACATGCCGCCCATGGCATGAACGTTGCGCCGATGGCAGGTCTTGATGGCGAGCTTGGAATAGCTGCGCATGAAGTGCGTTGCCATGGTCACCTGGCCGCGATCGGGAAGCACGGCATGCGGGTCGTTTGAAAACTTCTTGATAAAGCTGAAGATGTAATCCCAGCGCCCGCAGTTCAACCCCGCGGAGTGTTCGCGCAGCTCGTAGAGAATCTCGTCCATCTCAAAGCTGGCCAGTATCGTTTCAATCAGAACAGTTCCCTTGATGGTGCCTTTCGGTAGTCCAATCTTTTCCTGCGCGCGGATAAATATGTCGTTCCACAGCCGCGCTTCGAGATGGCTCTCCATCTTAGGCAGGTAGAAGTAGGGCCCGCTGCCGCGCGCCAGCAACTCTTTGGCATTGTGAAAAAAGTAGAGGCCGAAATCGAAGATGGAACCGGAAATGGGCTCGCCATCCACCCGCATATGCCTCTCTTCAAGATGCCAGCCGCGCGCGCGAACAAACAACACCGCGGTCTTGTCATTCAACTTGTATTGCTTGCCCGTGGCCGGATCGGCGTAAGTTATGGTGCGCCGGATCGCATCGCGCAGATTGATCTGTCCTTCGATCAGGTTGTTCCACGTCGGCGTGTTTGAGTCTTCAAAGTCCGCCATGAAGACTTTTGCGCCCGAATTGAGCGCGTTGATAATCATCTTGCGATCAACGGGGCCGGTGATCTCCACGCGGCGGTCAAGAATATCGGCAGGCAGCGGAGCCACTGTCCAGGCAGCGTCGCGGACAGCCTTCGTCTCTTTCAGGAAGTCTGGCTTTTCGCCGGCATTGAGACGTTTCTGCCGCTGATGGCGGGCGTCGAGCAGTGCCTTGCGGCGCGCGTTGAAGGTGCGCTGCAAATCGACGAGGAAGGCAACGGCCTCGGGCGTCAGAATCTCCGCATAGCTTTCGCTGATCGGAGCAAGAAACTCAACACCGGGAATATCGATGGAACGATTCATGACGCGACTCCCTCTATTTTGCGGAAGATTCAATCAATTAGGATAAGCGCCCGGCGCAAATTTGATTCTGCAATCCGGTATCTCGATTTAAGCGCTCAGGCGAAGCGCAGCGAAACGCTGCCTGCAGTCGAGAAGCGCACGTTGACTTGCGAACCCGCCGACGCAAATGTAGCCCCTGTCCAGCTTCCCGTTGTAATCCAGTCCCCACGCTTCAGACCGCCGGTGCGCGCCGAGCCCTCATTCGCCAGGTAGACTACCAGGCGCAGAAGATCAGTGCCCGCGGGGTTAGAGGCAGTGCGCTCCGCGCGGACCTCGCCATCCACTGTCAGCGAAACCGACTCCTTCGCGAAATCAATCTGCTGCCAGTTATCGATGGCCGGTCCGTGCACAAAGCCGCCATGCATCTGCAAATCGCCAATCATGGTTAGGCGTGCCACCTTCAATGGTTCGGTAATCCCAGCCTCAAGCTCCTCAATGGCCGGGTGGCAGCTTTCAATCGCGGCCACAATTTCTTCGCGCGCATATGGAGTTTCGCGAGGCGGCAAGTCATTCCCGATCAGGAACGATATCTCAGCCTCAAGGCCGCGCAACCTGTATCGCGGCTCCGTCAGCACGCCGCCATCATCGGCCATCCACGCTGAGATCAGGGGCCCAAACAGCGGCGTGGCATCAGGTGCCAGAGCGCCGATTTTCCATCCGCGAACTCCATTGGGTTCAAGTGCGTGGGCGATCGCGTCCTGCACAAAGGCAGCCTCTTCGAAAGAGACAGGCTGCAGAGCCTCAGGCAAATCGGCAAGGGGAGCGGCGGTGCAGCGAGCCTCAAGCAGCAACCCGGCCGCGGAGTGCAATTCGGAGACGCGTTCTTCAGAGATCATGCTTTCCAGTTTGCATCAACGGGCGAAGCATTGTCTCGCGGCAATATTTCATCGGCCGGGATACTGCGACAGAGCTCATCCCGCGAATCAATCGAAAGGACGCGAGGCGTCGTTTCCAGGCGAGCTGCGATCAGAGAAGAGAAGCAGGAAAACGGGGCACGAATCTGATCTGATTTCACAGGTCAAGTCTTCAGATAAATGCCCGCGTTTTAGAGATTCAGGTGGCGCCTTTCCGCGGCAATTGCCGCGCCGGCTGCCCAGCGGGCCTGCTGCACTTTGGTACTTTCAGGTTGCTGAAATTGATAAAGGTGTAAGAATCTTAAAAATAAGCAACTTACACGCGCAGCTAGGGGTTTCTGAAATGCGGAATGAAGGTAAAACCAATCTGCAAATGTCCCCCTGGTGTCGGTGCCGGCACGCACAGTTGCTCGGGTGACAACCATCACAGCAGAGCCCTCTCGCAAGGAGCAGAATAACGCGGGCTTTGGGGAAGTTTTGTAGGTGCCCTGGAGCCGGGCCTTTTGAAGGAAAAGGAGAGGGCCGCGGCCCTGGCAGGCGGCGAAAAACCAGCCGGACCAGGGAGGATGCGCAAACAGTTTTGACGCGCATCCGGAGACAATTGAAGATGTCCTGGAGCGAAGATTACCGCAGCAAACGCATGAGCGCCGCGCAGGCGCTTGACCGAGTGCACTCCGGAGATCGCGTTTGGATACAGTCCGGTTGTGGCACCCCTTCGGTCCTTGTGAGTGCGTTGGTCGCGCGGGCTCCACATGTGCTCGATGTCGAGATCGTTCACATGATGACGCTGGGCGCAGCGGACTACACGAAACCCGAGTATGAAGGCCATTTTCGCCATAGGGGGCTGTTTCTCGGCGCCAATGTGCGCGAGGCTGTGGCGGCAGGCCGCGCCGACTATACGCCTATCTTCCTCAGCGAGATTGAAGGCCTCTTTGAGAGCGGTGCCTTGCCGCTCGATGTCGTATTGATGCAGGTGTCGCCGCCCGATGCGCACGGATTCGTAAGCCTGGGTACTACGGTTGACTGCACGCTCACCGCGGCGCGCTATGCTAAGACCGTAATCGCCGAGGTGAATGTGCGGATGCCGCGCACGCATGGCGACACATTTATTCACGTCAGCCGCATCTCCGCCGTTGTGGAAACATCGCGGCCACTGCTTGAGTTGCACGCCGAGCCTTGCACTGAGACGCACCTTCGCGTCGCGCGCAATGTTGCCTCGCTCATTCCCGACGGAGCCACGCTGCAAACCGGAATCGGCGGCATCTCCGAAGCGGTGCTTCAGTGCCTCGGCGACAAGCGCGATCTTGGCATTCACACCGAGATGTGCCCGGACGGAGTCGTCGATCTCATCGAGGCCGGCGTACTGAACGGAGAACGCAAATCGCTGCTCCGCGGCAAGGCTGTAGTGGCCTTCGTGCTCGGAACCCAGCGGCTCTTCGATTGCATTCACGAGAATCCGATTTTTGAGTTCCGGCCAATCTCCTTCACCAACGATCCGTTTGTCGTCGCGCAGAACGACCGCATGGTCGCCATCAACTCAGCGTTGCAGGTGGACCTTACCGGCCAGGTTTGTGCTGACTCGCTCGGCACGCGCCCTTACAGCGGCTTCGGCGGGCAACTTGATTTCATTCGTGGAGCAGCGCGATCGAAGGGCGGCGTGCCCATCATCGCCCTACCCGCCACAGCAATGCACGGCGCTGTTTCGCGCATCGTGCCCATGCTTGAGCCGGGAGCAGGCGTCGTCACCTCTCGCGCAGATGTGCACTATGTGGTTACCGAGCACGGCATTGCCTATCTGCACGGAAAGACCTTGCGCGAACGGGCTCTGGCATTGATCGCCATTGCCGACCCACGCTTTCAACAGGAACTGGAAGATTTTGCAGTGCGCGCCCATTATCTTGAGCGCGAAAAGACGGGAGCCGCGCTTGTATAAACGGCAGCGGCTCGACCGATAGGAGCAGCGAATGGCAGAAGTCGGCAAGAAAGATCGAGACTTGTTGCGGATCGATGGGGATGAGTGCAAGGGTTGCGGGCTGTGTATTGAGGCCTGCCCGCCCAAGGTCATCGCCATGAGCGAGCATCTGAATCACTATGGCTATCGCACCGCTCTGTATGCCGGCGCGGGCTGCACCGGATGCGGCATCTGCTTCATGGCTTGTCCCGAACCGGGAGCGATAACCGTGTTGCGCGCCGTTCAGGCAAAGCCCGGCGCGCTGCTCAATACAAATGCCGGCGTCGAGGGGGCTGCCCATGCGTAAGCAACTGATGAAGGGCAACGAAGCCATCGTCAAGAGCGCCATTCTCGCCGGATGCCGCGCATTCTACGGATACCCCATCACGCCCGCCAGCGAGATTGCCGAGGCTGCGGCGGAGTGCATGCCACGCGGCGGCGGCGTCTTCGTGCAGGCCGAGAGTGAAGTGGCGGCTATCAATATGTTGTACGGCGGCGCATCGGCCGGCGTGCGCTGCATGACCGCCTCAAGCGGCCCCGGCATTAGCCTCATGCAGGAAGGCATTAGCTATATGGCGGGTGCAGAGCTGCCCTGCGTCATTGCGGACATCACCCGCGGCGGCCCCGGACTTGGCAACATTGGAGCCGAGCAAAGCGACTACCACCAGGTCGTCAAGGGCGGCGGCCATGGCAATTACCGCACCATCGTGCTTGCGCCGCACTCCGTGCAGGAGATGGCCGACCTGACCGCGTTGGCATTCGAACTCGCAGACCGCTATCGCAATCCGGTTGTGCTGCTGGCCGATGGATTCATCGGACAAATGATGGAGCCGGTGGAGTTCCTACAAACGGCTGTCGTCCCGCAACAACCCGAATGGGCTGTCGCAGGCACCGCAGCCACACGCGGCAACCTGATCACGTCGCTCTTTATGGACTTCGACGATCTTGAGGCCCACGTTCGCGGCATGGAACAGAAATATCGTCACGCGGAAGAGCTTGAAGCGCGCGCCGAAGAGTGGCAAACCGACGGAGCGGAAATTGTTCTCGTGGGTTACGGCATCGTCGGGCGCATTCTGAAAGCCGTCACCGCTGAGGCTCGAGCGGATGGAATCAACGTCGGCGTCCTGCGGCCCATCACTCTCTATCCGTTCCCCAAGGCAAGTTTCCAGCGTTTGGCCGAGCACGCGCGCGTCTTCGTCGTCGTCGAGATGAGCAATGGCCAGATGGTGGAAGATGTGCGACTGGCGTTGAACGGAATTCGCCCCGTCGAGTTCCTCGCTCGCAACGGCGGCAATGTCCCAACGCACGAAGAGGTGCTCGCACTGGTTCGCGGTCTTGCGCGCAAGTTTGTTGGCGAGACTACACCGAGTTCCAAGCCCGCAATCGAATTGAATGAGGAGCGGCTGGCAAATGTCTAGCGAATTGGTTCAGGACTACACGGTTGTGCAGGGCAGGGCAAAGTCCTTTTACGAGCGCTACGAGCGCAAACCGGAGCTACAGCACCAGACACACTTCTGCCCCGGATGCGGCCACGGCGTGGTTCACAAAATGCTTGCCCGCGCCATCGACGAGCTTGGCATTCAGGACAGAACAATTCTGGTTGGCCCCGTCGGCTGCTCGGTGTTCACCTACTATTACTTCGACGTCGGCAATGTGCAGGCCGCGCACGGCCGCGCCCCTGCGGTAGCTACTGCTATGAAGCGCAGCCGGCCTGAGAGCATCGTCATCGGCTATCAGGGCGACGGCGATCTGTCGGCCATCGGCTCCGCGGAGATTCTTCACGCCGCCAATCGCGGCGAAAACATCACGGTCATCTTCGTCAACAACGCCATCTACAGCATGACCGGAGGCCAGGCTGCGCCCACCACGCTGATCGGCCAAAAGAGTACAACCACTCCGGGCGGCCGCAGTCCGGTGACCGAAGGTTACCCGATGCATGTCAGCGAATTGCTGGCCACGCTGCAGGGGCCGGTCTATATTGAGCGCGTCGCACTGGGAGACAACAAGCAGATCGCGCAGGCAAACCGCGCCGTGCGGCGGGCTGTCGAGAATCAGGTGAAGGGGCTCGGCTTCTCGCTCATCGAAGTGCTCGCGCCTTGCCCGACAATCTGGAAGATGTCCGCGGTCGACGCGCAACACTGGGTCCGCGACGTCATGGAGAAGACCTATCCGCTCGGCGTTTTTTGCGACCGCACCAAAGACGCGCGGCCGCGGGCGCTTCCAGAATTCTCGCCGTCGCTCGTTGCAATTCCGGCACTCCTCGGCGTTGCCGATGAAGACGCATCTGAGGCTACCCCGGCTCTGAGTGCGGCGGTAGAAACAATCGATCTGCATGTGCGTGTCGCCGGGTTTGGCGGACAAGGCGTCCTGCTGCTGGGCGAGGTGCTCGCCGAGGCCGGATTAAACGCGGGCCTTGAAGTCTCATGGCTCCCGTCCTACGGGCCGGAAATGCGCTCTGGCACGTCGAATTGTCACGTGCGCCTTTCAAATCAGCCCATCGATTCGCCGCTTGTTACCTCGCCTGGGATTCTGGTCGCGATGAATGAACCGTCGCTCAGAAAATTCGACAAGAGCGTGCGCCCAGGCGGTTGGGTCATCTACAACGGCGAAGAGTTTCCGGCCGATTGCGTGCGCGAAGACGTGCGCGTGCTCGCGCTGCCGTTTACGCAAGTTGCGCATGAGCTGGGCGATGCGCGTGTCTGCAACATGGTGATGCTCGGCGCGCTGCTTGAGATCGCTGGCGGGCTGCCGCAGGCCAGCATCGACGCCGCGCTGCGCCGCCTCATCAAGAATGCAAAATGGCTTGCACTCGACGAACGTGCACTGGCGCGCGGCAGAGAACTCTTCAGGGAGCGATTCCCGGAGGTGTGACATGAAGGCTGACGGCGATCCGAATCTCATCGTATATTTCGGTGGGCAATATATGCCACTGGGCGAGGCCCGCGTAGGTATTCTCACTCACGCACTTCACTACGGAACAGGCGTCTTTGAAGGGATCCGTGCACATTGGGATGAGCCGGCCCAGGAACTGTTCGTCATGCGTCCCCAGGAACACTTCGAACGCTGGAAGACGAATTGCCGAATTCTCCGCATTGATGTCCCAATGTCGCCGGAGCAGTTGTGCGGCATCACGATTGAGCTGATGCGCCGCAATGCCTTTCGGACCAACGTCTATGTCCGGCCCCTCGCGTACAAGAGCGCGGAGCGCATCGGCGTATCCACGGATGATCAGGATTCTTTCGCCATCGTCGCGCTGCCCTTCGGCGACTACCTGCATGCTGAAAAGGGACTGCATGCCGGAGTCAGCTCGTGGCGCCGCATCGATGACAATGCCATTCCAGCCCGTGCCAAAATCTGCGGAGCGTATGTGAACAGCGCGCTGGCCAGTGATGAAGTGCGCCGCAGTGGTTTCGACGAGGCAATCTTCCTCAACGAGAGCGGCCACGTTGCCGAGGGCGCAACCTGCAACATCTTCATGGTGCGCAAGGGGAAGCTGATCACTCCTTCCGTTACGGAAAACATCCTGGAAGGCATCACCCGCGACTCTATCATGGAGCTCGCGCATCACGAACTCAGCCTTCAGGTTGTCGAACGCGCCATTGATCGTAGCGAACTCTACCTCTGCGATGAGCTGTTCCTCACCGGAACAGCGGTAGGTATCGCTCCGATCGTCAAAGTCGATCATCGCCCGATAAAGGATGGCGCCATCGGCCCTGTTGCGCGCCAACTGCGGCAAGCGTATTTCGATGCAACGCGGGGACATCTAGGCGCATACGGGAAATGGTTGCTTCCGGTTTACCAAGGGCAGCAGCCGCAGACAGCGGGCGAAGTCCCGCTGGCGGAGACAAGCGCCGCTTGATACTGGGCCTATAAGCAGCCTTTGAGCCGATGCGGACAAGGCGCGAGGAGAAGTCGACCCCGAAGGCATAAAGCAAAGACTCCGGCGTATATGCGTGCGGTTACAATTACATGGATAATGCCGGCTTCGCCACGAGACACTGGAAGGATTCGATTAATGGAGGAGAGAGTTCTGTGCCCTGTCTGTGATCGGGATAACAGCGGCGAGCCCGACTCGTCCTATTCGCGAGAGCCGTGGGAGATCAAGGAGTGCAGGGCGTGCGGGATGGTCTATCTGGAGAATCCGCCAGCGTCTGAAGCACTCGAGGACGAGCTTGCGTGGGAGAAGACATTTGAAGAGGAATCGAACGAGCGGCGAAATCGAAGCCTTTTTCTTTATAAAGCGGGAAGGGCGCCCAAGGCAGCGCTTCAGCGCATTACGAGGAGGAACAAGCTCCTCAATATTGTAAAGAAATACGTCAAGCCCGGCGCGATCCTCGACATCGGCTGCGCGGGCGGCCACACGTTAGCCGGTTTTCCCGAGACATACATTCCTTTTGGGATCGAGATTAGCCACAAATTGAGCGAAGTCGCTGCCGCGGCCTTCGGTCCTCGCGGTGGTGCGGTGATTCAAGCAGACGCGCTCAAGGGCCTCGCCCAGCTTTCGCCGGATCAGTTCAACGGCATCATCATGACGTCGTTTCTGGAACATGATACGAAAGCAAAAGACACGCTGGCCGCGGTCAGGCGTGTGATGCGCGAGGACGCGCGGCTGATCTTGAAGGTTCCAAACTATGCCTCCTGGAATCGTTGGTTGAGAGGAAGCCGCTGGTGCGGTTTTCGTTTTCCCGACCATGTCAACTACTTCACGCCCGACACTCTGATCCGGATGCTCTCGAGGGCGGGTTTAGGCATCGTGCGCTTTGGGGTTCTAGATCGCCTGCCCACAAGCGACAATATGTGGCTCATCGCACGCAAGGCGCACTAGGATCGCTCGCATCCCTGGCTTCGCTCGCATTCCGCCGAGCGGTTCACAGGGTGGGATGAGCAGCGAAAAAGTCCAGCCGAACGGCTCCCAGCCGCCCTGATGCCTTAGCCAAAACAGGCCCAGAACTGGTACGTTGGATAGGAAGGACTTTATTTCCCAAATGGCCTCAAACCCTTATTTTTCCCTGGCGGTTTTATTCGTGGCGGCCTTGGGTTTTGGGCTGGCTCCGCTGGCCCTGGCGTGGATGTGGGCCAGGGCGTTTTCGCCGGCCAAACCCAACGCAGTCAAGAACTCCATTTACGAGTGCGGCCTTGAGTCCAGGGGCGACGCCTGGGTGCAGTTTCGCTCCGCCTATTATTTGTACGCGATCATCTTTCTTATCTTCGATGTGGAAGCTGTTTTCCTGCTGCCTTTCGCGGTGGCCTTTACCGGTTTGGGCGCAGCGGCCTGTGCGGCCATGCTGGTATTTGTGTTGATGCTGATTGAAGGACTCGCCTGGGCCTGGGCCAAGGGCGTCCTGACCTGGGCGTGAGAACAGGGAACAGAGATCAGGGATCAGGAAGTGCCACGACGTTTTGCGGATTGCATTGAACTGGTTTAAGACACGCAAGTGACGATGTTGAACTGAGCTTGAGACGGATTGTTGGGCAGGATGTGCTTGATCTCTGACCCCTGATCTCTGATCCCTGACCCCTGTATCGAGGAGCAATGCGACCAATGGTTGACCAACAACTGAAGATCGAACTGGGCAAGCAGGGCGTCTTCGTTACGACCATCGAGGAGCTCTACAACTGGGGACGCCGCAGCTCCATCTGGCCCATGCAATTCGGCCTCGCCTGCTGCGCCATTGAGATGATCGCCACCACCATGGCCCGCTACGACCTGGCTCGCTTCGGCGCAGAAGTCTTCCGCCCTTCGCCCCGTCAGGCAGACCTGATGATCATCTCCGGCACCGTCACCAAAAAGATGGCGCCGCAAGTGGTGCGCCTCTATAACCAGATGGCCGAGCCTCGCTACGTTATCGCCATGGGCGCCTGCGCCATCTCCGGCGGCCCGTTCAAACAGGGATACAACGTACTCAAAGGCATCGACCGTTACATCCCCGTCGATGTGCACATTCCCGGCTGCCCTCCGCGCCCCGAGGCGCTCATCCAGGCCTTCATGCTTCTGCAAAAAAAGATCGACGCCCAGCCTCTCACGGGCGAAGACCGCCCGCGCCATCTCGACGCTGAGGCGCAAGGTGAGTTTCCCGTCCCCGAACAGGGCGAACACGATCTTGAACCTCCGTCGAACAAGGGCGTCTGGCCAATACCGGTGGTGATCCGCTGATGAAGACGCTGGAAGAAATCAAGTCGGCAATTGAAGCGGCTGTTCCGGGCGCTCGGGTGGAGATTGTTCCGAACCCAAGTCCCTCCGGCCAGCACTCTCTGCGTCTCGCTCCCGCTCATGCTGTCGAAGTCGCCAAATTTCTCCGCGACGACACGGAGCTTGCCTTCGATTTTCTCTCCAACGTCACGGGTGTCGATTGGCCAGATAAAGAGATTACCGAAAAGGTGAAAGTCACGCGGTCCGTGACGAAAACGGTAGACGGCGGAGAGCAGATCGTTGAAGAAACCGTCGAAGAGACGCGCAAACGCATGCAGCCAGGCTGCCTTGAAGTGGTCTATCACCTGTTTTCCATGGCGAAAAAGCACGGCCCGATCGTCCTGCGCATGAAGACCGTCAATCGCACCGACGAGGTTGAACTGCCATCGCTCACGCCCATCTACCGCTCGGCCGAGTTTCAGGAACGCGAAATCTTCGATCTTTACGGTGTCGTTTTTACCGGTCATCCCGACCTGCGCCGCCTGCTCATGTGGGAGGGGTTCAAAGACCACCCCATGCGCCGCGACTACGTCGATCCCGACGACTACGAATATGAGCCCACGCCGCACGATGTCGTGCTGGCACGCGCAGCCGCGCACAAGGCTGCGCAGGAAACCGCTGGCCAGGGGGGCGCAGGCCAATGACATCTTCCCCATCATCGCCGGCATTCCTTCGAGAAAAAATGGAAGAAGGCTGGAACCGCCCGCCCGTCATGGAGCCGGACGGTGAAGCCGAGTTGCTTGAAGTCGCCATGGGGCCGCACCATCCCTCCACCCACGGCGTCTTCCGCATGGACGTGGCCCTGGACGGTGAGCGCGTCATCCGGCTTAAGCCCGTCTTCGGCTACCTGCACCGCAACCACGAGAAGATCGCCGAGCAGGCCAGCTACCTGGCTTCGATGCCATACACAGACCGGCTCGACTACTTCTGCTCGCTCACCAACAACTGGGCCTATGCGCTGGCGGTTGAAAAGCTCTCCGGGCAGGAAGTCCCCGAGCGCGCCGAATACATTCGCGTCATCCTCGCCGAGCTGACGCGCATTCAGAATCACGCCTCCGCCATCGGCTTCCTCATCCAGGAAATGGGCGCCAGCGGTACGCCGCTCATGTACGCCTTCAAGGAGCGCGAAAAGATTCTTGACCTCTTCGAGTCGCTCACCGGCTCGCGCATGATGTGCAACTACATGCGCTTCGGCGGCTGCCGCGTCGATGTTTCCGCGGCCTGGCTCAATGCGGCGCGCAATGTCGTGGCCGGTCTCCCTGCCTTCATCGACGAGTTTGAAAACCTGCTCAGCGGCAACGAAATTCTCATGGCCCGCTGCCAGGGCATCGGCATTCTGCGTCCCGAACTCGCCATCAACGCAGGCGTCACCGGCCCCATGCTGCGCGGCTCGGGCGTCAATTACGATATCCGCAAAGTTGATCATTACGGCATCTACGACCGCTTCAAATTCCGCGTGCCGCTCGGCGATCATGGCGACATCTACGATCGCTACATGGTGCGCGTGCTTGAGATGCGCGAGTCCATCACCATCCTGAATCAGGCGCTTAAAGAAATTCCCGGCGGCCCCATCATGGACCCCAAGGCAAAGATTCGCGGCTTCCGTCCCAAACCTGGCGAGGCGTACGGCCGCATTGAAGCACCGAAGGGCGAATTGGGTTTTTATCTCATCAGCGACGGCGGACCTAACCCTTATCGCTACCGGGTGCGCCCGCCAAGTTTGATCAATCTTACCGTGCTCGAAGACATGTGTCTTGGCAGCAACGTCGCCGACGTAGTCTTGATCTTCGGCAGCGTCGACATCGTTTTGGGAGAAGTGGACCGTTAGAAATCACTTTGCATTGGCTCTTGCGTGTTTCGAAGATTGAAGTTGATTCGAGGCACGAACAAACTGAAAGCTGATAGCTGAGAGCTGAAAGCTTTTTCCGGAGGAAACAATTTGCTGGGCGAGGGAATTCTGAAAGGGATGGCAGAGACGGCAAGAAACTTTGTCGGCAGCTTTGTCTCCAAAGAGCGGCTCACCACGGTTGAGTATCCTGAAGAACGGATCCCCACCTTCGAGAACGCGCGCGTTTTTCCCTTCCTCGTTTACGACACTGCCGACTGGGAGGCCGGCCTGCGCTGCGTTGCCTGCCAGATCTGCGAAAAAGAGTGTCCGCCCAAGTGCATTTACATCGACAAGAGCAAAGACAAAAAGCCCGATGCCGTCGGCAAACCGCAGTTCTATCCCACCCGATTCGATATCGATATCTCGGTCTGCATGAGCTGCCAGATCTGCGTTGAAGTCTGCCCCTTCGAAGCCATCAAGATGGATACCGACTTCGAGCTCGCCACCGACGACAGGTTCGGCGGCCTGTTGCTGGATCGCGAACAACTCGCCAAATCAAACGAGTACTATCACGAGATTCATCCCACCGAGGCGTCGGAAGTCGATGCCCGCCTGGCCGAAGAGAAAATCAAAGCCGACGCCAAGGCAAAGGCTATTGCCGATGCCGCAACAGCCAAAGCCGCCGCCGCCGCCGCACAGGCCGCGCCTAAACCGGCCCCCACTGAGACCACTCCACAGAATCGAGAGGGAGACTAACCCATGATCGATCGTATGGACCAAGTCTTCGTTCTTCTTCAACATTGGCTCGTGTCGTTTCTCCCGGCGAACTTGCAGGCTTTTGTAGCCGTGTTGCTCAGCGTCATCGTGATCGTCCTGCTTTTTCCCGCGCTCTTCGCGCTCACCACGGTCTTCGAGCGCAAGGGACTCGGCCGGATTCAGAATCGTCTCGGCCCCAATCGCGTAGGCCCCTTCGGATTCTTCCAGCCAGTCGCTGACGGCATCAAGTCGCTCACCAAGGAAGATATCGTTCCCTTCAGCGCCAACGCGCCGGTCCACTTTCTCGCGCCCATCGTGCTCGTCGTCGCGGTCTTCATGGGCTTCGCCGTTCTGCCCATGGGCCGCAACATGGTGCTGGTCGACATGGACGCCGGCCTGCTCTTCTACTTCGCTATGGGAGCCTCCACTGAGGTCTCCGTCTTCATGGCCGGCTGGTCCAGCCGCAATAAATACTCGCTGCTCGGTGCCATGCGCGCCGTGGCACAGATGATCAGCTACGAAGTTGTGCTCTTGCTTTCCAGCGTCTCTGTAGTCATGATCGCCGGCTCGCTCTCGCTCCCTAAAATTGTCGAAGCGCAAAATCAATACACCTGGGGCCTGCCCCACTGGTACATCTTCACGCCCTGGGGCCTTGCCGGGTTTGTCATGTACGCCATCGCGGCCACCGCGGAAACCAACCGCTCCCCATTCGATCTGCCTGAAGGCGAGTCGGAGCTTGTTGCCGGCTACCACACGGAGTATTCCGGCTTCAAATTCGCGCTCTTTTTCTTGGGCGAATATCTCGCCATGTTCTCCATCTCCGGTCTCGGCACCACGCTCTTTCTCGGCGGATGGTCTGCGCCTTTCTCGTTTCTTACCTGGATTCCCTCGTGGATCTGGTTCTTCTCCAAACTCATGCTCTCCATCTTCGTCTTCATCTGGATGCGCGGAACCCTGCCCCGCCTGCGCCAGGACCAGCTCATGAACTTCGCCTGGAAATTTGTTCTGCCCTTCACTCTGCTCAATCTCCTCGTCACCGCGCTATGGCGGTTCATGGGCGAGGGATGGGAGCGCTGGGTGGTCTGCTCAGCGATCCTAGGCGTAGTCTGGGTCGTCATGGGCCGCATTGAAATGCGCAGCGAACACTTCGGCCCCAGGAGTTACCGCTATGCTGAATAGGAGATCGAATCCATGAGCATCGTCTTCTATTTGGTCGCGGCCCTGACAATTGCCGGTGGCCTCGCGGCCGTCCTTTTGAAGAACCTGGTTCACGCCGCCCTCGCCGTCACTGTATCATTCCTGGGCCTGGCGCTCCTGTTTCTTTCGCTCGACGCACAGTTCGCGGGCTTTGCGCAGATTCTCGTTTACATCGGCGCCGTCGCAATCCTCATCGTTTTCGCCATCCTGCTTACCAAGGGCTCCGACCTGCCCAAAGACGGAGTCTTCAGCCGTACTTGGCTTCTTGGTCTCGCAATTGCCGCCGCAGTTTTCTCTCTACTCGGATGGGCCGTCATCCAAAGCGCGCCCGTCTTGCCGAATCAATCCGCGGTTCCCTCTGTCACAGTCCACGATATCGGTGTCGCGCTCGTGGGCCGCTACGTGCTCCCGCTTGAGATTCTCGCCCTGCTCCTCACCGCTGCTACTATCGGCGCAGTCATCGTCGCCATGCACCAGAAAGATGGTGCCCAATGACGCCTCTCACCGCCTATCTGCTGGTTGCGGCCCTGCTCTTCGCCATCGGTCTCGCCGGCGCTCTGGTGCGTCGCAATGCCATCCTCGTCCTCATCGGCATCGAGCTCATGCTCAACTCCGCCAACCTCAACTTCATTGCCTTCTGGCGCTACGGCCCGCACCCTGAAGCCCTCACAGGCATGATGTTTGCCATCTTCTCCATCGCCGTCGCGGCAGCCGAAGCAGCCGTGGGCCTGGGCCTCGTCATCGCCATCTATCGCCACACCGAAACCACCGATCTCGACAAAATGAACAGGATGAAGGGGTGAAAGGTTGATGCAAGAAACAATTTCATTCGCCCCGCAGCTTGCCGCTTCCTCTCTCGCGAAGATATTGTGGCTGATCCCTGCGCTGCCCATCGTGGCCTCCGGCATCATCGCGTTCCTCAAGCAGCCCCGCCGTAAAGCCGCTGCCACGCTGTCGATCGGGTCACTCGGCATCTCGCTGCTGCTCTCGCTAGCGGCTTTTGCGCACGTCGTCGCCGCCTGGGTTCACGGCGCGGCCGTTCGCGAAACAGTCAACTTCACCTGGCTCCATTTCGGCACTTCCGCCGTAGACCTCGGCTGGATTCTCGATCCGCTCTCCGCCATCATGCTCGTGATGGTCACCTTCGTCGGCTTGCTCATCTTCATCTACTCCATCGGCTACATGGTCCACGACGAAAACTACACCCGCTTCTTCTGCTTCCTCTCGCTCTTCGCCGGAGCCATGTTAGGCGTCGTGATCTCCAACAGCATTCTGCTTCTCTTCATGTGTTGGGAACTGGTCGGCCTCACATCCTACCTCCTTATCGGCTTCTGGTATCAGAAGCCCTCCGCTGCCGCAGCCGCTAAAAAAGCCTTCCTCACCACGCGCGTCGGCGACATCTTCTTCCTTCTCGGAATTGTCTGGTTGTTCAGTTCCACCGGCACGCTCCTCTTCTATAACCACGGTTTTGGTTCCATGGAAGGCTGGGCGCTCGCCGGCTTGCTCTCGCAACATGCGGCACTCGGCCTCACCGCCGCTGGCGCAATCGGTCTGCTCATCTTCGCCGGTGCCGCGGGCAAGAGCGGGCAGGTCCCTCTCCACGTTTGGCTGCCCGACGCCATGGAAGGCCCAACGCCCGTCTCCGCTCTCATTCACGCAGCCACCATGGTTGCCGCTGGCGTCTACCTCATCGCCCGCGTCTATCCGCTCATGCAGGCCGGCGCGCTCACCGGAGGCACCACTACCGCGCTCACCGTGGTCACCTGGGTCGGTGCATCCACCGCGGTCTTTGCCGCGCTCATCGCCGTCGCGCAAAACGACATCAAGCGCATCCTCGCCTACTCCACCGTCTCGCAACTCGGCTACATGATGGCCGGCCTCGGCCTCGGCGGAGTCGCCGTCGGCATGTTCCACCTCATCACCCACGCCTTTTTCAAGGCGCTCCTCTTCATGGGCGCGGGTTCCGTCATCCACGGCACGCACGAGGAACAGGACATTCGCCACATGGGCGGCCTCAAAGCTCACATGCCGCTCACCTTCGCGACCTACGGAATCGGCATGTTGGCGCTCTGCGGAGTTCCCATCTTCTTCTCCGGCTTTTGGAGCAAGGATGCAATTCTGGAGTCGGCTCATGGCTGGCCGCTCTCTCAGGCGCCGTACATCATGCTTGTTGTTGGCGCTGTACTGACAGCGTTCTACATGACGCGCCAGGTCAGCTACGTCTTCTTTGGAACATTCCGCGGTCATCATGCAGCGCATGAAAGCCCAAGGGTGATGACCACTCCGCTCGCAATCCTGGCATTTTTCGCTGTTGCCCTCGGCGCGATCGGCACGCCGGCCTGGCCCTGGTTCCGCGCCTTCCTTGATAACCGCGCGGCGCATGTCGACCTTCACGCCTTTGCCGAACCGGCCTGGCTCATGCTGCTGCTCACTTCCTGCGTCATTGTTGTTGTGGGTATCGGAGTCGGTTGGGCGCTCTATGGCAACAAGTCTCCCCAGCCGGAAACGCCAGACGTTCTGGAAAAATCCGCGCCGTGGATCTGGGCCGTGCTTCGCGACAAGTTCTATGTCGACGAGTTCTACGGAATCACCTTCATCGCCTTCTATGCGTGGTGGGCGCGCGTCGCCGATTGGCTCGACCGCCGCGTGTGGGGCGGCGCCGTCGCAGGAGTAGCGTGGCTCTTCGGCCTGTGGGCGCAGTTGAACCGCTTCCTTGACACCAACGTTGTCGACGGCAGCTTCGACAAGGGCTGCGAAGAACTTTCGAACAGCGGCGGATTGCTTGCCCGCGTGCAGAGCGGCCGCGCTCAAAACTACCTCAGAATCCTGGCGTTCGCCGTCGTTATTCTCGCAGCAATTCTCATCTGGAGCGCCAGGCCATGAACGAATTTACGACCGGCTCTCACATCTTGACGCTCTTGACCGTACTGCCGCTGTCAGGCGCGGCTGTTGCGCTCTTCTCCGGCAAACACGCGCGCGCCGTGGCGCTCTTCACCACCATCGCAAGCCTTGCATTGGCTCTCTTTGTCTGGACCAACCTGCCCGCCGACGGAACCATGGGCATGGTCGAGCGCGTCTCCTGGGCGCCCTCGCTCGGCATCGAGTATCACCTCGGCGTCGACGGTCTCGGCGCGCTCATGCTCGTGCTCTCGGCCATCGTCACCCTCATGTCCGTCGATGCCGCACACCGCGTGCACCACCAGCCCAACCTCTACTTCGGCCTGGTCCTGGTTCTCGAGTCCGGCCTCTTCGGTTCCTTCACCGCGCTCAACTTCTTCCACTGGTTCTTGTTCTGGGAACTCAGCCTCATTCCGGCCTTCTTCCTCATCAAGCTCTGGGGAGGCACGCGCCGCGGCCCAGCGGCCACGCAGTTCTTCGTCTACACCATGGCCGGCTCGGTCGCCCTGCTCGTTTCGTTCCTCGCCATCTTTCTCTCGACGCGCAGCGCCAACGCGCCCGGCACAATGGACTTCGGCCAACTCGCTGCAATGGCCGCGTCCGGTCAACTCGAGCAGATGGTCACCATGCACCTTGGTCCCGTCATGCCGTGGCTCGCCATCGGCGTTCTCGCCGGCTTCGCGGTTAAGGTGCCCATGATTCCGTTCCACACCTGGCTGCCCGCCGCCTATGCTGAAGCCCCTTCGCCGGTCACCATGCTGCTCACGGGCGCCATGTCCAAGATGGGCATCTACGGCCTGCTGCGGATCGCGCTCCCGCTCTTCGGTCACCAGATCGCACAGATGCGCACGCCGTTGCTCGTCCTCGCCGTCGCCACCGTCGTCATGGGCGCATGGGCCGCCGCCGCGCAGAAAGACCTCAAGCGCGTCTTCGCCTACTCCTCGGTCAATCACCTCGGCTATTGTCTGCTCGCCATCTTCGCGCTCGCCGTTCCCGCCTCGGGTGCTGCCACACTCGCCAGCCAGGCCGCCGCGCTCAACGGCGTCATCTTGCAAATGTTCAACCACGGCATCACCGCAGCCGCGCTCTTCTGGTTCGTCGCCATGCTTCAGGAGCGCACCGGCGGTCATCGCGGCATCGACCAGTTCGGCGGCCTGCGCAAGCCCGCGCCTGTCCTCGCCGGCCTCATGGGCATCGTGCTCTTCTCGTCGCTCGGCTTGCCGGGACTCAACGGCTTTGTCGGCGAATTCCTCATCTTCCGCGGCGTCTTTCCGCTGGCCTGGGTTGCCGCAACCGTTTCCATCCTCGGCCTGCTGGTCACCGCTGCCGTCATTCTCACCGTGATTCAGAAAGTATTCACTGGCCCGTTGCCTGAACACTGCGTAGGTTTTCCCGACCTGCATCACGGCGAACGGCTCGCCATGGTTCCCGTCATCGGCCTCATGCTCATCGTCGGCCTTGTGCCTCAACTGATTGTTGGCAGCGTCAATCCAACGGTCGTTAACCTGCTGGCTCACTGGAGATTTTAGATGTTGGCGTGGACGATCTATCTCTCGTTTGCCGGGGCGCTTGTCCAGGCTCTCCTGCCCAAAGGCAGGCCGGGTCTGTCGCGCTGGCTCGCGCTCATTTTCGCTGTGCTCGGGCTCGTTCTTGCCGTGGGCGGCTTTGTCGCCGGCGTGGGTCAGGGCCGCCAAATCATTGTTGACCTGCCCTGGGTGCCCACCATGGGCATTCACTATCTGCTCGCTGCCGATGGCATTAGCCGCGTCCTTGTCCTGCTCACCGGCCTGGCCGCGGTCGCCGGCATTCTCTTCAGTTGGAACGTCGAGCTCCGCACCAACGAGTTCTTCGCCTTCTATCTCGCCCTCATCGGTGGCGTCTACGGCGTCTTCCTCAGCTTCGATCTCTTCCTGCTCTTCGTCTTTTACGAAATCGCCATCGTTCCCAAATATTTCCTCATCGCCATCTGGGGCTCCACTCGCCGCGAGTACGGCGCCATGAAGCTCGCCCTCTACTCCTTCGTCGGCTCGGCCATGGTTCTCATCGGTCTTCTCGCCGCTTACACCACCGCGGGCAGCCACTCTACCAGCCTCATCAATCTCGCTGCCTACGCGCATTCAGGCGCTCTGCCCGTCAGCTTCCAGATGTGGTGCTTCCCGCTCGTCTTCACCGGTTTTGCCATCCTCGCCGGCATGTGGCCCTTCCACACCTGGGCGCCCACCGGCCATGTCGCAGCGCCCACCGCCGCATCCATGCTCCTCGCCGGAGTCGTCATGAAGCTCGGCGCCTACGGCTGCCTTCGCGTTGGCATCGGCCTCTTCCCGCATGGCCTCGACCCTTGGGGATTCTCACTCATCGGCATCGGCTCCTGGCGCGACGTCTTCGCGCTCCTTGCCGTCATCGGCATCGTCTACGGCGCGCTTGTCGCTCTCGCGCAAACCGACTTCAAATTCGTCATCGGCTACTCCAGCGTCAGCCACATGGGCTTTGTGCTCCTCGGCCTCATGACGCTCAACCAGATCGGCGTCACCGGCGCGGTCCTGCAAATGTTCTCGCACGGCATAATCGCCGGCCTGCTCTTCGCCATCGTTGGCCGCATCGTCTACGACCGCACGCACACGCGCCAGTTGGCCGAGCTTGAAACCATGCACCTCGGCAAGCGCCTTCCCTTTGCCGCATGGTCCTTCGTCATTGCCGGAATGGCCTCCATGGGCCTGCCCGGCTTCTCCGGCTTCGTCGCGGAACTGCAAGTCCTCATCGGCGCGTGGATCGCCAAACCCTGGTGGACCATCGCCGCCGGCATCGGCATCGTCATCGGCGTTGCTTACACCTGGCGCGCCCTTCAGAAAGCCTTCTTCAGCGACACTCTGCCCACCGCGCACCTGCTTGAACAGGAACACAATCACGACCATCAATTTGCCGCCATCACCTGGCCCGAGGTTACCGGCGTCGTTATGCTGGCTTCGGTCAGCCTCTTCGTCGGCCTCTATCCGCGCATTCTGCTCGACACCATCGAACCGGCTGTAAAAGCCTTGCTCGCGGGAGGGGGACAATGAACTACGCTGACCTCTTCCGCGCAACGTTACCCGAGACCGCACTCGAAATCGCGGCCTTGCTCGTACTCGTCGTCGACCTCGGCCTGCTCCGCAAAGCAGCCCTCAAAACCCGCGTCGCCATTGCATCTCTGCTCGGCATCGCCGGCTGCGTTGTGGCCCTGTGGTTCGTTTCTGTCGCAGGCTCAACAGGCCTTAGCTCTGGAGATGAAGTCCTCATTGCCGCGGGCGGGTACATCGGCGCAGCGCAGTCCGGCATCCTCGTGCTCACTGCGCTCACGCTGCTTCTCCTCATTGGGTCAGCCTTTACCCGCCACGTCGGCGAGTATGTTGCCGTCGTGCTGATGGCTACCGCAGGCGGCTTGATCGTTGCCTCCGCGCAAGACCTGCTCGTGATCTTCATCGGCATCGAGCTGCTCTCGCTCGGCCTCTATATCCTCACCGCATTCGCCAAGCACTCTGGCAAAAGCGCAGAAGCCGCCATGAAGTACTACCTCTTCGGCGGCATGTCGGCAGCCTTCCTGCTCTTTGGCTTCAGCTATCTCTACGGAATCTCCGGCTCGACCAACCTGCACAAGATTCTTCTCGCTGCGTTTTATGCGAGCGCATCCGGCGGGGCGCCTTTGTTGTACGTTGCGCTCGTTTTAATCGCTGCCGGACTCGGTTTCAAAGTTGCCGCCGTTCCATTCCATCTCTGGGCGCCCGATACCTACGAAGGCGCACCCGCGCCGGCTGCTGCCTTCATCGCCTCCGTATCCAAGGTTGCAAGCTTTGCCCTTCTGATCTCAATCAGCACAGCCGGGATCCATCTTTTCGATGGCGTGCATGAAGTGCGTTTCGTTGTATTCAACAACGGCCCGCTGCCCAAGTACCTGGGCACCGCCATTCCGTGGATGCTGATTCTCACAGTGCTCTCTGCCGCTTCCATGGTCCTTGGCAACCTCGCTGCCCTCGCACAAACCAGCGTCCGCCGCCTGCTCGCCTATTCAGCTATCGCCCACGCCGGCTACATTCTGCTCGGTCTCGCCTACTTCTCGCATTCAAACTCAAGCACCAACGCCGTTCTCTATTACATCCTCACCTACGGCCTGACCACCGTCGGCGCGTTCGGCGTAGTCTCCGTCGTCGAGCGCGCAACCGGCAGCGACCGCCTGGACTCCTTCCTCGGCCTCCACAAGCGCAATCCGCTTCTTGCCGCCGTGCTTCTGGTTCTCTTCCTCTCCCTCGCCGGAATCCCGCCGCTGGTTGGCTTCTGGGCGAAGTTCAATCTTTTCGCCGCGGTTCTTGGCGTCTCCGCCGGCCCGGTTCCATTCGCTCTCGTCGCCCTCGCCATCGCCATGAGCGCCGTCTCTCTCTATTACTATTTGCAGGTCCTCAAGCGCGCCTACGTCATGCCCGCCGTCGATGCATCACCCATCAAGGCGCATCCCATCACGATGATCGTCCTGCTTGCCATTGCCGCCGCCGTCGTTCTCCTCGGTTGCTTCCCGTCGCTCCTGCAAAACTGGATAGCAAGTTTCTACTAGGAGCGGGAAACGCCGATCTCCTCAAAAGAATTCGCCCTCCGAACCTCTCGTCTATACTGCTACAGGCCGCAAATCCAAGCTTTTTCCGTTCTATGTGCGAGAGGAGACTCATGAAATACTGTTCTATTTTTGTCGCCGCCTGTTTGTGCCTTCTTCCAGGAGCCGGTGCGACCACCGTAACGCACGCTCCCTGGGGCGCGGACGCCGCAGGCAACCCGGTCGAGATCTACACCATCACGTCAGCCAAAGCCGAAGTCAAAATCACCACCTACGGCGCGCACATTCTGAGCGTGCGCGTGCCCAACCGCGAAGGCGAACTGGGCAATGTGGTTCTCAAGCGCGACAGCCTGCAGGAGTACGAGGGCGGCATGGCCGCCTTCATGGGCGCGACCATCGGCCGCTACGCCAACCGCATCGATCACGGGCAATTCACGCTCGATGGAAAGACTTACACCATCCCCACAGGCATGGGCGGCGTCGCGCTGCACGGCGGCACAGCCGGCTTCCACACCAAGACGTGGAAAGCGGAAGTGATTCCCGACGGCGTCGAAATGTCCCTGGTCTCTCCTGATGGAGACATGGGCTTTCCCGGCACGCTGACCCTTGCGGTGCGCTACACGCTCATCCAGTTTCATGGCAATCCGGCCCTCAAGCTCGAATACACGGCCACCACAGACAAGCCCACGGTCGTCAACTTTACTAATCACGCCTATTTCAATCTGGCCGACGACCCCAACACGCCGGTCCTCAACGACGTGGCCCGCATCGACGCGGATTCCTACACGCCCTTTGATGATCGCCTGATTCCCACGGGAGTCATCGCTCCTGTCGCGGGAACGCCGTTCGACTTCCGCACGGCGCACCCTATTGGTGACAAGATTCCCCAACGCGGTTACGACAACAGCTTTGTGCTGCGCGCGCCGAGCCTCAAGTCGCCGGTTGCCGAGGTCGACGATCCCGCCAGCGGGCGCACGATTCAGGTTTTCACCACGCAACCTGGGCTGCAATTCTACGTACCCTACTTCGCACCGCGTCCGGCTGCGGCGGTTCCTGCTGCTGCTCCTGCCGGCGCGCCGCGCTTTCCGCGCCGTCCCTCGCTCTACGCCTTCTGCCTGGAGACACAGCACTTTCCAGACTCGCCGAACCACCCGAACTTCCCGAGTACGGAGTTGCTTCCTGGGCATCAGTTCAACTCGACAACGATGTATGTCTTCGGAGTGAAGCGCTAGGCGCTACAGCAAGTGGCACTGTTTTATGAATAGGGCTTTTGGTAAAGGCGGCGTAATCGCCGCCTTTGCAATTCCCAAGGTTGTGGGCTTTGTTTGCAAACGGAGACTTCATGAAGAGTTGGACTATTCTTCTCGCCGCCTGCTTGTGTTTCATGCCGAGCCTTGAAGCAGCCAAGGTAACGCACGCTCCCTGGGATAAGGATGCCTCGGGTGCGCCGATCGAGGTCTACACGCTCACCTCTGCCAAGGCAGAAGTCAAAATCGTCACCTACGGCGCCCGGCTCATCAGCATCCGCGTGCCCAATCGAGATGGAGTTGTGGGCAACGTGATCCTCGGTCACGATAAGTTGCAGGACTACAAGACCACCATGAATCAATGGATGGGCGCCACCATCGGCCGCTACGCCAACCGCATCGATCGCGGGCTGTTCACGCTGGAAGGCAAAACCTACCAGATCCCTATGAACCAGCCCAACTTCGCCCTGCACGGCGGCCCTGACAGCTTCCACACCAAGATCTGGAACGCGAAAATAATTAGGGGCGGTGTCGAATTCTCTCTGCTTTCGCCCGATGGCGACATGGGATTTCCCGGCACGCTTCACGTCACCATTCGCTACACGCTCACAGAGATCCACGGCGACCCGGCGCTGAAAATGCAATTTGCTGCCACCACCGACAAGCCCACAATCCTCAACATGACCAACCACGCCTACTTCAATCTGGCGGACGATCCCAGCAAGCCGGTCTTCGACGACGTGGCCCGCATCGACGCGGATGCCTACATTCCCTACAACGACCACAACCTTCCCACCGGAGAAATTGCGCCCGTCGCAGGCACGCCGTTCGACTTCCGCACTCCGCACACCATCGGGGGTGACCGGATTCCCAATCGCGGCTACGATCACACCTTCGTATTGCGCGCGCCGGGACTGAAGGCGCCATTCGCCGAAGTTGACGACCCCTCCAGCGGACGCACCCTTCAGATGTACACCACAGAGCCAGGTGCGCACCTATACGCCCCGCGCTTCACTGGGTTTCCGCCCAGACCCGCTGGAGCATCAGCAGCAGCGGGAGCGCCACCTACACCAGGGGCGCCTGCAGCCCCGCGCCGTCCCATGATCGCGGCCTTCTGCCTGGAGACGCAGCACTATCCCGACTCGCCCAATCACCCGAACTTCCCATCCACCGAATTGCTCCCGAGCCAGAAGTACCGAACGACAACGATCTATGTCTTCGGCGTCAAACGCTGAGAGGCTTGAAACAACTCTGCTCTGCCAGGAAAAACGCAGGGGCCGCAGCAATCGCCGCGGCTCCTGTGACTCAAGCTCAAAAATGACTGGCTTCCGCGAGCCGGTTTAGTACTTCACGATCGCCGCGAACGAATCCGGCTTCAAACTTGCCCCACCCACCAGTGCTCCGTCAATCTCTTCCTGCCCAATCAGTGATGTCGCGTTGTCCGGCTTCACGCTGCCGCCGTAGAGAATCCGCATCGCAGCCGCTACATCCGCGCCCAGCAGCTTCGCCACTTCCGCGCGAATAATCTTGTGCGCGTCTACGGCAATCTCCGGCGTCGCCGTCTTGCCGGTTCCAATTGCCCACACCGGCTCGTAAGCAATCACAATCGGCGCTGCGGCTGCGGCTGTAATCCCCACAAAGGCTCCGGTAATTTGCGTCTTCAGCACCTCGGCCGTCTTGCCCGCTTCGCGCTCTGCCAGCACTTCGCCCACGCACACCACGGGCACAACGCCATGCTTCAACGCCGTATGCAGTTTCTTGTTCACAATCTCGTCGGTCTCGGCAAAGTACTGCCGCCGCTCGGAGTGGCCAATCAGCGTATGCGTTCCGCCCACAGCCAAAACCTGGACCACCGAAGTTTCGCCGGTGTACGCGCCTTCTTCCGCAAAGTGAATATTCTGGCAGCCCACGGCCACATTCGATCCCTTCGCGGCGTCAATCACCGTAGGCAACAGAACAGGCGAGGGAAACAGGGCAATCTCATCGCGGGTATGTCCGGCAACGAGCGGCAAAAACGCATCCACAAACGCCTTGGCTTCCGCCGGCGTCTTGTACATCTTCCAATTGGCAGCAATCAGTGCTTTACGCGTCATTTTTCGGGATTCCTCAACCCAATTTTAGCGGATCAGATTCAGGCGTCCGGGTGACGGCGGGCACACTGCGGAATTCACTGTCGGCAGGGAATCAGAATCGGACCGGCTCTACGCCCCGGCTCCAAGGATAGCAGTCAAATCCCCCGGCACCGCGCCCTTCAAGAACGCCGCCCGATGATCCGGGTCGCCCAGGTCCATCGTGAAGTGATGCCAAACCCCGTCCTGCAGCACCCCCATCTTCCACGGTCCTGAAACCGAGTCGGAAAACTGCCACACAATGTGGTATCCCTCCTCATTGGTGAACCCCTCGCCGTCAGCCTGGATGATCGCATCCCCTCGCTCCCACAACGCCGCGCGCAGCGCATGAAGCGCATTGCCTCCATCCACCATCTCCGCTCCCTGCAAGTGCTGGAACGCATAGATCGTCTTCACTGATAGCAGGTAATCTTCAAGCCATTGAACCCCGCTGTTCGGCTTGCAGTCCTTCAGGTCCTCGAGAAAATCCGCAATCTCGTCCTGCCCTATCGAGCCATCCGTCACGGGATTGCGTTCAATCAGCGCCACCTCGACCTCGTCCAGCCCGGCAAGCAGTAGCACATCCCATTCCTCTTCGCTGCCTTCTTCAATCGAGAGCCTGAACTCCGGGTGCTCGGCGCGTATCAACTGCGCAAGTTCAGCGAAGGAAGGGAACTCCTCATCTTTCGACAAGACGCGCGTGTAATAGGGCACTGAACTCCTCCTCCATGAAGGTCGGGACATTGATAATGAAAAGCCCCGCATCCGGCTTGAATAACGCGTCGAATGCGGGGTAACTAACCACTAACCACTCGCTCTACTTATCCGTCAGCGCCTCAACCCCGGCAACTTCTTGCCTTCGAGGAACTCAAGTGAAGCTCCGCCGCCGGTTGAGATATGCGTAATCTGGTCCGCCAGCCCCGTCTTGTTAATGGCCGAAACCGAGTCGCCGCCACCGATAATCGAGATGGCCGCCTTGTTGGCCGCCACAGCATGAGCAATGGCGTTCGTGCCCACTGCAAAGCGCGGAAATTCGAAAACACCCGCCGGCCCATTCCACACAATCGTGCGCGCCGTCGAAATCACATCTTCAATCGCCGCAATCGACTTCGGTCCAATGTCCAGTCCCTGCCAGTCGGCCGGGAAATCGACCGAAGTGTCCCACGGCTGCGTCTTCGCGTCCGCCGCAAAACTGTCTGCCAGGATGTTGTCCACCGGCAGCAGCAACTTGACGCCTTTGGCCTTGGCCTTCTCCAGAGCGGCCTTGGCCATGTCGATCTTGTCTTCTTCCACCAGGCTCTTGCCCGTCGCCACGCCCAGTGCGCGCTGGAAGGTGTACGCCATGCCGCCGACAATCACCAGCGTGTCTACCTTATCCAGCAGGTTGTCGATCACGTCGATCTTCCCTGAAATCTTCGACCCTCCGATGATGGCCACAAACGGCTTCTCCGGCGCTTCAAGGGCCTTGCCGAGGTAGGTAATTTCCTTCTCCATCAGCAATCCGGCCACGGCGGGCTTCAGATAATGCGTAATGCCCTCGGTCGAAGCATGGGCCCGGTGCGCCGCGCCAAACGCGTCGTTCACGAAGACATCGGCCAGCGAAGCCAGCGCCTTGGCGAAAGCAGGATCGTTGGCTTCTTCTTCCGCGTGATAGCGCAGATTTTCAAGCAGCAGCACCTGCCCCGACTCAAGCTGGCGCGACATCTCGCTGGCGATCTCGCCAACGCAGTCGGGAGCAAAAGCCACGTTCACGCTTTCGCCCAGCTTCTTGTTCAGCAACTCGCGCAGCCGGTCCACAACCGGGCGCAGAGAGTACTTCGGATTCGGCTTCCCCTTGGGCCTTCCCAGGTGCGAGGCCAGGATGACCTTGGCCTTGTGCTGGAGCGCATAAACAATGGTGGGCAGCGTGGCCACTATGCGGGTATCGTCGGTAATGGTCGAGCCGTCTTCGGTCAGCGGCACGTTGAAGTCGACGCGGATGAACACCCGCTTGTTGGTAAGATCGATGTCGCGAATAGAGAGCTTGGCCATGGACTGTGCCTTCCTTCATGTCTTTTTGCGTTCGGTTACTTTATTGTTTCGCCACCGGATTCCGCCTCGGGAATCACAGCGTCCATTTCAATCTCAATGCGCCATGCGGGATTCAGCAACTTGGCCACAACCACCATCGTAGCCGCCGGCCGCACTCTGGAAAAGAATTCTCCATGAACGCGCCCCACCGCTTCCCAGTCTTCCACTTCGGTCAAATACATGCGTGTCCGCACTACGTCTCCGAGCGATGCGCCAGCCTTGGCCAGCGCGTCTGCCGCAATTGCGAAAACACGCCGCGTCTGTCCCTCTGCATTCAGGTCATCCGCGCCCACCGGGCCCGTCCCAGACAAATGCACGGCATTGCCCACGCGCACCGCGCGAGAATAGCCGATGATGGGCTCAAAAGGAGAGCTGCCGCTGATCTTCTGGCGCATGGATGTATTAACGCGAAACAAATAGCGGACAGTAAGCGGTGTTCAGCGGCGGTCGTTCTGCTCGCTGTTCACTGCCCACTGCCCACTGTTTTCGTTACAGCCCCTTCTTCACCAGGAAGCCGATCAGGTCGACCACACGGTTGGAATAGCCCCACTCGTTGTCGTACCAGCTCAGCACCTTCACGCTCTGGCCCACAACCTTAGTCAAAGGAGCGTCAACGATCGAGCTGCGCTTGTCGCCCTTGAAGTCCGAGCTGACCAGCAGGTTGGCGTCGACGCCCAAAATCCCCTTCAGCTCGCCCTCGGAGGCGGCCTTGAAAGCGGCGTTCAGAGCTTCCGCCGTGGTGGGCTTCTCGGCAATGTAGGTCAGGTCGACGATGGAGACGTTGGGTGTAGGCACGCGAATGGCAAAGCCGTCCAGCTTGCCCGAGGTCTCAGGAATCACGAGCTTCAACGCCTTGGCGGCGCCGGTCGAGCTCGGAATCATGCTCAGTGCGGCAGCGCGCGCACGGCGCAGATCCTTGTGCGGCGTGTCCAGAATTACCTGGTCGTTGGTGTAGCTATGAATGGTGGTCATGATGCCGGAGACGAGCCCGGTGGTTTCCAGAATTACCTTGACGACCGGCGCCAGGCAATTGGTCGTGCAACTGGCATTGGAAATGATGTTGTGCTTGGCCGGATCGTACTTGTCCTGGTTGACGCCCAGCACCAGGGTGATGTCTTCGTTTGTGGCCGGAGCGGAAATGATGACCTTTTTCACCGTCGAGCCCAGGTGAGCCTTTGCCTTGGTTGCGTCGGTAAAGAAGCCCGTGGATTCAACCACAACCTTCGCGCCCACCGATGCCCAGTCCAGCTTGGCGGGATCGCGCTCGGAGAAGACCTTGATCTTCTTGCCGTCTACGGCGATGAAATCTTCGCCGGCAACGACTTCGTTTTTCAAGTTGCCAAGAATCGAGTCGTACTTGAGCAGGTGAGCCAGCGTGGCGGGGCTGGTCAAATCATTGACGGCAACAAATTCAATCTCCGGGTTGCCAAGTGCGGCGCGAAACACGTTACGGCCAATTCGGCCGAAGCCGTTGATACCAACCTTTACTGCCATGTGTGATTTCTCCTTCGTAGTCGGTGAGGCTGTGGATTTTTGCTGAAAATGACGTGCGTCTGGAGTGTGCCAGAAGGCGAATCTACCAAACTCTTGATCGTAACATTACAGGCAATGGCGCCGAAATCAAAACGACCTGCGCCCGTCCCTGCTTTCCGGCTCCGCAAGATGCGTTCCGCAAATGGAACCGCTCACCGCTAGGATGCTTCTCTTGGTGCGGGACTGTATGTGACGGTGTGCACAGCATTTGCAGCGTCCGCCGTCGGTGTGTTATTCCGGTATCACGCAGGTGTTCAAGTCGGCATGAGAAGACGCTCCAGACGCAATCCCAATACCTCTGAATCCACAGGCAAAATCGGCCAGGAACTCCCATCGAATCAACCAGCTCCACTGGTTCCGTTCTACCCGGACGACCCTCCTGCTGCCGCAGTTCAGCCCCGTACTCAGCGGCAGCCGGAGAGCCGCGCCGCCGGTCAAGCCCCCTCGCGCCCCGCCGCGCCCCCGCGCCCGCCCCGCCCTGCCAGGGCTGATCAGGAGCGCCCCGCCCGAGCGGAATGGAATGAGCCGGTAGGCTCTGGCCGCCTCGAGGTCGAAACCCAGCCTGAGATGCCGGTTGCGCACGCCCCAGAAGCCGCCGAGCGCTCGCCAAACGCCCCCAGGGGCTTTGTCGTTCTGGCCATTGGCCTTCCCGGCTCAGGCAAAACCACCTGGTTCGGCCGCCGCGGCATCACCCCGCTCTCCAGCGATTTGTTGCGCAACATCCTTTTCGACGATGTCGAGGAACAGCGCTACCAGGGCCTCGTCTTTTCCACGCTCCGCTCGCTCCTGCGCGCCCGGCTCATCGCCCGCATGCCCGCCAACTACGTGGACGCGACCAACCTCTCCACCCACGAGCGCCGCCAATGGATCAAAATGGCCAAGAGCTTCGGCTACGAGGTCCAGGCCGTCTTCTTTGACGTGCCCCTCGAAGTTTGCCTCCAGCGCAACCGTCAGCGCGACCGCTCCGTCAGCGAGGACATCATGCGCAAAATGGCCGAAAAACTAAAGCCCCCCGTCTTCGAAGAAGGCTTCGAGAAGATCACTGTGGTCCGGGTAAAAAGCGCCGGCTAACTCCAGGGAGAATTCCAATGGGGGTCGCTCTGAGCCTTGATAAACCTGGGTCCAATAATCGAAATGCTCGCGGGATCTTTCCTGCGGGCATTTTTGTTGTTGGTGTGCTCATCGCAGTTGTTGCTATCTCTTCATGCAAAAAGTCAGCCCAGGACCCATCCGATGTGGCCTCTCAGCCAGCATTGCAACAACCGGCGCAAGTGAGCGCCCCGACCGCGGATGAACAATCCTGTCGAGCCTTCGTCCAGAAGTTCTACGACTGGTATTGGAACGATTCACTCGGCAATAAGACGACAGCGTCGCATGATTATCACGAGACGATCGAGCTCAAGCCAGCCGCGTTGAGTCCGGATCTGATTCGTTTGATCAAACGAGACAACGCGCGACAAATCGCTGTGGGGGGCATCGCAAACCTCGACTTCGATCCCTTCCTCAACAGCCAGGATCCGGAAGGAAAGTACGATGTAGTGCGGTTGAGTGTAAAAGATGGAGTCTGCCGCTCAACGCTGAGTCAGCGCGATATTATCGCTGAGGTGAAGAAGAGCGGCCCTGACTGGGTGTTTTCGAATTTTCACTACAGCTTCTATTCCGAGGTCCGGCGCAAGAAAGAGGCACCGGACGACGACCTGGTTCACATCTTGAGCCAACCGTAAAATGAAAATTCGCCTCGGAAAAACGAGCGGCCGACCTTTCCCGATCAGCACAACCCTCTGAGCCGAGCTCGGTTTCGTCTTTGCACAAATTAGCTAAATTAGCTAAAATAGCTACATCGGAGGCCGCCCCATGATCACCAAAACATCCGCCGAAGCGCAAAACCAGTTTGGCCAATTACTCGACACCGTGCAGCGTGAGCCGGTTGCCATCACCCGCCATGGCCGCCCCGCCGCCTTTATCGTCTCCCCGCGCGAAATGGAAGACTTGGTTGCGGCGCGAGAATTAAAACGCAAACAAGCCACCGCAGCGTTCAAGGCTTGGAGCGAGCTGGCGCGAAAGAACATGAAGCCAGCCGCGGCGGAGCTGACCGACGAAGATATCGTTCGCCTGGTACATGAACTGAGGTGACCCGACGCGCGGTGATCGACACAAGCACGCTCGTGGGTGCGGTCATCCGTGCCGATTCCACACCGCACCGCGTCTGGCTTCTTGCGCAAAAGTCGTGCGAGATCCTGGCCAGCAAGGGGACATTCTCTGAGATTGAGACTGTGCTTCATCGGAAACAGCTCAATCGCTATATAGACACTCCGACTCGAGATGAATTCCTGTCTCTGTTCCGGAGCATCGCCTTATGGGTTGAAGTCTCAAGCGAAGACATCTTGAGGGTCGAACCGTCTTGCCGAGACCCGAAGGACGACTCGCTTTTGGCGCTTGCCGCCGTTGGAAATGCCGACGTCATCGTCAGCAGCGATCAGGACCTGCTCGTCTTAAATCCCTGGCGCGGAATTCCCATCCTGACCCCGGCCCAGTTTGTGGCACAGTTTTCAATCTGAGGATACCCTCCCATGAGCACTTCCCCTGCTCCCGCTCCTTACACCGAGCCCTGGCTCCGCGGCACCCACACCGATATCCCCGCCGTTGCCCGCGCCGTCCTCCACGCCCTCGAGCTCTCCCTCGACGATCTCACCAAATGGACTGAAGGCCTCACCGATGCCGAAGTCCACGCCCAGCCGCTTGGCCTGCCGTCGTTAGCGTTCCACCTGCACCACATTGCCCGCTCCACCGACCGCATCCTCAGTTATGCGGAAGGGAACCAGCTCACCTCAGAGCAGTTGGCCTCGCTCAAGTCGGAGCAAACAGGAGAAGAATCTCTAGCCGCGCTTCTCGCCGAAGTCGAAATCTCTTTCAGCAACGCCGCCGACCGCATCCGCGTCCTGGCAACAGCCAACTTCGACACACCGCGCGCAGTAGGCCGCAAGCAGCTACCCACATCCATCGGCGGCGCGCTCATCCACGTAGCCGACCACACCCAGCGCCACACCGGCCAGGCAGTCACCACAGCCAAAGTCCTAAAAGCACTCCGCAGCTGAAAGTCGACCCCTGACCACTAACCACTAACCACTAAACCCTACTCCGCCTGGTCTTCCGTAACCACCATCTCCAGAATGTGCCCCATCTTTTCCTGCTTTGTTTTCAGGTAGCCCGCGAAGCTCTCCTGCGGCACAACCTCTGCGGAAACGCGCTCCGCCACCACAATCCCGGCCGACTCCATCGCCGCCACCTTCTCAGGATTGTTGGTCATCAGCCGCACGCTTTTCACGCCCAGCAACTTCAGCACCTCGGCGGGCAGTTCATAGCCCCGGCAGTCGGCCGCATAGCCCAGCTCCACATTCGCTTCCACCGTATCCCGGCCCTGGTCCTGCAACTCGTAGGCCTTCAGCTTTGCCATCAGCCCAATGCCGCGGCCCTCCTGTTGTTCGTAGAGCAAAATTCCCGCGCCCGCCTCGCCAATCTGTTTCAGCGCCATCTCCAGTTGCAGCCGGCAGTCGCACCTGAGCGACCCGAACACATCCCCGGTCAGGCACTGCGAGTGAATCCGCACCAACGGCGGCTTCGAGTGAATTTCGCCCATCACCAAAGCCACCAGCCCCTCCACCTCGCCTTTGTCCTTGCCGCCTTCGCCAGACGCTCCGCAATCGACCGCCTCAGCCAACCGCCCCTCAAAACCCAGGATGCGGAATGCTCCCCACCGCGTAGGGAAATCCGCCTCGGCGATCTTCTTCACGCTTTCAAATGCCATGGTCCTATTCTACTTTGCGAGCCAAACGACCAGCCGCGCCCACCGTCACAGTCTGCTCTGTGCCCACTGTCCACTGTTCACTGTCCACTGTCCACTGCCATACTGGGTTGGTGACCGATACGCTCATCATCATTACGCTGCTGGTCAAGCTCGGCGTCGCCGCAGCTGTGGCCAGCGCCCTGGCCCGGTCCCGCACCTTCCAGCGGCTGCTCTTTGCAGAGAAGCGCACTCACGGTCAAACCTCCGCCCTGCTGGCCTTTCTCCTGGTGCCCCTTACCCTGGGCGTCTGGGTGCGCACCAAGGTGCCCAACTTCCTGGCCGCCGACATCTCGTTTGAGACCGTCATCCTCCTCGGTCTTCTTGTCGGCCCCGGATGGGCCATGCTGGGCGGCGTCGTGCTCTCGGTCCCCGCCGTGCTTCACCACGAATACCTCGCTCTGCCCTTCAACGCCGCGCTCGGTCTGGCCGCCGGCCTCCTCGGCCGCTTCGTCGAGATGGACGAGATCTGGTCCTTCACGCCCTTCATCGATCTCAGCCTCTGGCGCTGGGTCCGCCGCAATCTGCGCCAGCCCCGCTTCGATCGCCAGATCGTGATGCTCTTTCTCATCGTCGTTCTCGAGATCGGCCGCGAATGGCTCGCGCAACTTTATCCGCACCGCCTGTTCGCACTCGACACCAACATTGCCGGTCTCCAGGTTCTCGTCTGGCTCTGTGCGCCCATGGTGGTCGGCATCATGCTCAAGGTGTGGAACGCCCTCCGCATTGAGCTCAAGCTCGAAGAGCAGAAGCGCCTCCTGCTTGAAGCCCGCCTCGACGCCTTGCAGCGCCAGATCAACCCCCACTTTCTCTTCAATACCCTCAACTCCATCAGCGCCCTGGTCCGCAGCCAGCCCGAGCTGGCCCGCGAAATGACCATCAAGCTGGCCAACATCCTCCGTGCCCTGCTCAAGGACCATGACACTTACGTCCCCCTGCGCGACGAGCTCAGCTTTACCGACGATTACCTCGACATCGAAGTCGTGCGCTTCGGCACTGAAAAGCTCAGAGTGGAAAAGGAGATCGACCCGCGGACCCTCGATGTCCTTGTACCCAGCATCCTGCTTCAGCCGCTCATTGAGAACAGCATCAAGCACGGCCTTGAGCCTCGCATCCATGGCGGCACCGTCACACTCCGCAGCCGGCTTGAAGGCGATCGTGTTTTCATCGAGGTGGCCGACGACGGCGTCGGCATGGGCAACCGTCCCGCCTCGGCGCTGCGCCGCAGCGGCGCAGGGATCGGCATGAAGAATGTCGAGGAGCGGCTGGAAGTTCTCTACGGAACTCAGGCCAGCTTCAAGGTGGTCAGCAACCCCGGCCGCGGGACCCTGGTTTCGATTGAGATCCCCGTCGTTATGCCTGACCTCTCCTAGGCACAAATTCCCATATCAGCCCTGTCAGCGCGCACTCTTCATTCCGGAGGCTGATTGCGAGCGAGCATGGCCTTGTACTCGGCGCGCGCCGCTTGCCACAGTTTGAATTCTTCTCCAACCGAAAGCCCCGCCCTCCGAAAGGCCCGCCGCGGATCGCGCAGATAGCGAATCCATGCCACATGCTCGTCAGCCGTGTACTCGGCTTCAATCTCGGCCGGTTCGCCGTCCGTTGCCTCCTGAGCGGTTGCGGATGCAGCTTCGGGCTCTGTAACAACAGCCTCGCCGGAGCCGGCGTTTTCGGCAACGGTCTCTTCGGGCACCGTCTCGGCGTCAACCGTCGCAGTCTGCACATCTTCCGCTGCGGCTTCTTTCTTCGGTTTTCCCCCGCTGAAGAGCAAATCGATGAGTTTCATCCTTTACCGTCCGAATCGCCGCCAAGGCCTACGGCTCTCCACTTCATTCAGGAGGCCGGATATTTATCGCAGATTCCATGAAGCGTCGTTTCCATCTTAGCCATGGCGAATCAAAAATGCCGTAAATTTGCACCCGACAATCCCGAATCGTGGCAGGAATTGGAAGGAATCACCATAGTTGCCAATGGTGTGCGGATATTTTGAGAGGGCGCCTTGGTTGCCGATGGAGAATGCCCGGCCTTCGCGGTATCCTCAACTCATGGTGCGCTTCACGGTGCTGGCTTCGGGCTCCAAAGGCAACAGCACAGTTGTCTCCGGCGGACGCACCCGCATCCTGGTCGATTGCGGCCTCAGTTGCCGCGAGCTGTTCCGCCGCATGAAGCTGGCCGGCGAAGAGCCTGAGACTCTCGACGCCATCATCATCACCCACGAGCACGTTGACCATATCAATGGGCTCTCCGTCACCGCCCGCAAGCTGGGCATTCCGGTCTACTTTACGGAGGGAACCCATCGCGCCTGGATGCGCTGCCTCACGCCCCGTCGCCAGATGACCTATGCGCAGTGGCTCGAAGCCGCCGCGGCGGCCCGCCAACAGGCAGCAGAACGTCAAGCCGAAGCGGACCAAGCCCCGGCCGAAGGCGAATTTGACGACCCCGAAGTTGATCTGGAATCCGAGATCCACCCAGTCGTCGCAGAGCCCGCGCCGGCCGCAGAGGCGGCCTCAAACCGTCCGCCCTCCCGCAAAGAAGACCCCACCTGGCTTCCCTCCATCGAGTACTTCCAGGCCGGCCAGCCCTTTGAAATCGGCGATATCGCCGTCAGCCCCTTCACCATTCCCCACGACGCTGCCGATCCCGTGGGCTTCGTCTTCCGCGCCGAGGGCGTCCGCATGGCCCTTGCCACCGACCTCGGCTACATTCCCCCCAACGTCAATGCCCAGCTCCAAAACCTCGACCTGCTTCTGCTCGAATCCAACCACGACCTGGAAATGCTCCGGGATGGCCCCTACCCCTGGTCAGTTAAACAAAGGGTACTCTCCCGCGTCGGCCACCTCTCCAACGAGGCCGCTGCCCAGTTCCTTCAGACCAGCTACGACGGACAGGCCGCCTACGTCATCCTCGCGCATCTCTCTGAAAGCAATAATCTTCCTGAACTTGCCAGGGTCTCGGCCGAACGCGCCCTCCAGGGCCGTGCCAGCCTGCTGGCCAACCATTTGTTGCTGGCCGAGCAACATGAGCCACTTTCGGGTATCAATTTTTAACACCAAAGGGTTACAATAGTAAGACATAAGCATCTCTCGGTAGCGGGCAACAGTGGCACTTAGAAGAGCCATGGACCGGTTGACACCGCCGACGGAGTTGATAGGGATTTCGCCGAGTCATTGAACCCCGGTGACGCATCCTATGAGTCAGAGTCCTCCGCTGCGGCGTGAGTTGCAAGCTGACGTCACGATTGAACAAGCCCTTTTTCTTTTTGGTGAGTCTTAATGTCTATGACAAGAGCAAAATGCACTGACCGGGTCGTGGGTGCCATCCTCGCAAGCTGGCGCTACGATATCTCAGGTATCTCCCCGGAGATGCGCCGGGACTACGAGCAGCATTTCGCCGATTGCGCTCATTGTCGAGCGCGTCAACAGTTCCACAGAAGTCTCGATGTTTCTCTGGCTGTCCTTACTTCACTTTCGGCACTTTTCTTCTTCTTTGCGCTCGCCGTCCTCAAGCACATCAAGCCTCTCGAGCACGTAGCCTTCAAAACCTTCGGTCTCGATATCGAAGATACCTACCACATGCTCTTCTCGGCAGGCATCGCGGGCCTGATTTTCTCGCTGATCGCGCTCACGCTGGTGCTAACGGCTACGCCCGTTCCGTCTTACCTGGGCGGCATCGCCTCCGAGCGCGCCAGGCTCATCGAAGAGCGCCTCCCGGAATCCATCCGCTCTCTCCGTCCGCGCTAAACAATCGGTTCAAACAAAAGGCGAAGCCCAATCGGCTTCGCCTTTTTTCATTCCGCGCCTTTTGCTACTTCACAATCGGCACCCGCAGATCCCCGCCCGTCATCTCCTTCGGCAGCCCCAGCTTCAGCAGGCTCAGCAGCGTCGGAGAAATATCCCGCAGCGATCCATCTGCGCGCAGCCGGTAGTGCGGTCCGTCTTCCGCCACATAAATCATCGGCACCGGATTGGTTGTGTGCGCCGTGTGCGGTGCGCCCGTAATCGGGTCCACCATCAACTCGGCATTGCCGTGATCGGCTGTAATCAGCCAGCTTCCGTTCTTCTCCCTGATCGCCTTGTAGATGCGCCCCAACTGCGCATCCACCGCCTCGCAGGCCTTGATCGTCGGTTCCAGCTTGCCGGAGTGGCCCACCATGTCCGCGTTGGCAAAGTTCGCAACCACCAGGTCAAACGCCGTGTCGTTCACGGCCTTCACAATCGCATCGCCAATCGCTTCCGCCTTCATCTCCGGCGCCAGGTCGTAGGTAGCCACCTTCAGCGAAGGAATCAGCGCCCGGTCCTCGCCGGGGAAGGGAACTTCAATCCCGCCGTTGAAGAAGTAAGTCACATGCGCAAACTTCTCCGTCTCCGCCACCCGCAGGTTGCGTAGTTGGTGCTGCGCCAGCACATTGGCCAGAATGTTATCCAGCGACTCCGGCGGCATAATCAGCGGCAGCTCGTAGAGCTTGTCATACTGCGTCATGCAAAGGTAGTAAAGATTCTTCGGAATCTCAACCCGCGGAATCGTCTCGTCCAGCGATTCCCATCCATCCAGATCCCGGCCGCCCTTCTGGTTCAATCCGCTCTCGCGTGCCAGTACCCGGGTAATCTCGCGCGCCCTGTCCGACCGGAAGTTGAAGTTGATGCACACATCTTCGTCGCGAATCTGCGCCATCGGCTTGCCAGCCCCATCCACCACCACAAACGGAATAATGAATTCGTCGGTAACGCCGTTGTTGTAGCACTCTTTCATCCGCGCCACGGCGTTCGGATAGGCGCCGCCCTCGGCCTTGCCCGGTACCATCGCGTCAAATGCCTTCCGTTCGCGCTCCCAGCGCTTGTCGCGGTCCATGGCATAGTAGCGCCCGTTCACGCTCGCCACCTTGCCCACGCCGTACTCGCGCATCTTCTGCTCAAGTTGCGCAATGTACTCCGCTCCGGAGCAGGGCGGTGTGTCGCGCCCATCCATAAAGCAATGCACAAACACGCGCTCCAGGCCATGCTCGCGCGCCGTCCGCAGCAGCGCATAGAGATGATTCAGGTGCGAGTGCACACCGCCATCCGAGCACAGGCCGAATAGATGCAACTGCCTTCCACCCTCGCGCGCCCGCAGCATCGCCTTCACAATCGCCGGATTCTTCTGGAACTCCCCTGAAGCAATCAGCGCATCGATGCGCGTAATGTCCATCTGCACAATCCGCCCCGCGCCCAGATTCAAGTGGCCCACTTCACTATTGCCCATCTGCCCGTCCGGCAGGCCCACAAAGTGGTCTGAGGCTTGGATCAACGTGTTCGGATACTCCCTGAGCAGCTTGTCGTACGTAGGCTTGCGAGCCAGCGCAATGGCATTGTTGGTGGTTTCGGCGCGATAACCCCACCCGTCAAGGATGGTCAGTACAAGAGGATGTTTGGAATTAGACACGAAGAAGACACCTCGATTTTCAACTTGGTTTTCTTTTCAAGGATAAACTGCCGGATTCGGCGGACATTGTGTCTGGCCGCACAAGCTCTCCAACAAAAGACTGTCATCC
>CAWKEG010000010.1:0-388819 GCA_963848515.1 uncultured Acidobacteriaceae bacterium | reverse complement strand
CTCCTGAAAGCCCAGCACTTCGCCCGTTCCTCCTACTTCGACTACTCCGAACCGCGAAACGTCCTCCGGTGCTATGGGAAGCGTTGCCAGCGTGACCTCCGCATTGGTTTCCTTGTGGTGGTCCAGCATCCGGCTATAGTCCATCTTGTAGATGTGATCGCCCGAGAGAATAATTACGTGTTTCGGTTGCTCGCTACCGATCGAGTAAATGTTCTGGTAGACGGCATCGGCCGTGCCCATATACCAGTTTCCGCCCGTTCGCTGCATCGGCGGCATCAGCTCAAAGAACTCACCCAACTCCTGCGCCACAATACCCGTCCACCCCTCGCGGATGTGCCGGTTCAACGACAGCGCCTTGTACTGCGTAAGGACATAGACCTTGCGCAGCCCGGAGTTGATGCAATTGGAAAGCGTAATGTCGATGATCCGGTAGTGCCCGCCGAACGGAACGGCCGGCTTAGCCCGGTCGCGTGTGAGCGGAAAAAGCCGCTCGCCTGCCCCGCCGGCAAGCAGTACGCCAAGAGTATCTCTCATGTCCGTCAAAACCAGCCTTCCTTTGTTTCTACTGTTGCCGCTGCTTCCGCCCCAACCAAAAAGTGCCGCAATCCGGAACAGAATATTTTGCTGCGATACTTTTTCGCAGTCGTCACTGAACGGTGGAGAATACCACACCAAGATAGACTTGGCAGCCCATCGATTTTTTCATTCGGTTGTTTTTTGGATGTCTAACGCCAGTCTATCAGCCGCATCAGTCAGGCAATCAGCCGAACTCTCAGCGGCTAACCGGATTGCGAACCTCAACCTTCGAAGCCGCGGGAGCAGCCTTCTTGAGCCTGACATGCGTCATGGGGCGAATTTGAGGTGCGCTGAAAGCCCACCGAGCGGTAAGCTGGGACTTTCGAACCAATAGAGAGCGAGTTGAATCAAAGCGGGCCTTTGCTCATGCGGCACAAGGTCTTAGCGTTACCAGCAGATTAGCACCCGAACTCGGTAAACTCTCGCTGCTCTACCGCTTCTTCTTGAATTTGTATTGCAGCCCAACTGAGATCGCGAAGTTCACATCGGTCTGTGTAATCTTGTTTCCGTAATTGATGCCGTAGCGGGTAATCACTGCGTCGGGCGTGACGCGAAAAACCCAGTGCGCCGAGCGGTTCAGGTCAAAGTGGCCGCCCACGATGCCTGCCAACGCAAGCTGATTGTTGTAGAAACCGACCACGGAAGGCGACTGGCCCAGCAGGTCCTTCTCAAACATTCCATCCACGCCGCCTACCAGGACGTGCGCCATGATTGCCCCATGCTTGTTGTGCGGTCCGAGCCACTCCGGGCCGGCCGTGAAGAAGTACTCCTGCACAAACGGGCCCTTGATGTTGTAGGGAGCGTTGGGCGCGGCGCCGCTCGTGCCCAGGTAGCCGCGGCCCGATGCCTCCACGGCCCAGTGCTTGCTGAACCACATTGAACCGCTCAGGTCGAGCCCGCCGAGGTTGGAACCCTGGAGCAGGTTCGGCCCTGCCTTCATGTGGTCGTAGGCCATGCCCAGCGACACATCGAACCTGTTGTCGTAGCGCACGAGCGCCAGAGGGTCGATGGAGATGTATCTGCCGCCGACCGGCGTCTGGTCCGGTGCGCCCTGAGGCGTCGCGACCTGATCTGCCGAGCTTTGACTAGAGGAACTTTGGCTCGATGAACTCTGACCAGCCGGGGTCTGAGCATGACTCACGCCGGCCTGGGCCAGCAAGGCCAGAGCGGCAACGGCGACTATGGAAACTGGAATTCTTGCTTGAAGGCGCATCACTCAACAGCTTACAGGACCATGCCGATGGGCGACAACGCAGCCCGTTCGAGATTCTCCCTGGCTTGCGGGTTAGACGAAGCAACTTCGCCTTTGTCTCGAATGTGGATCCGATGCGCTTACGGCTCGCAGTGCTCTTTCCAGCGGGCCCACACGAGGTAGCGCAGCGTCTTCAGGGTTTCCCATGCTGTGTCATGCATTGGATGCAGGTTTGATGCAGGTTCAAGCGGCGGAGCGGCATGGGTGCTCCACTCCAGCGGCAACTGGCTGAAGATGATTCCCGCGCGCGGCAGGTGACTTGCGTCCGAAACCACCTCTGCGGAGTGCCAGCCCTGGCCCTCCATAATTCGAACCGAGTAGCAGGCGTTCTGGATGGTGTCCCTGGCTTTTCCCTCGACAGAAATGGCGGACGCTGGAATTCCCTGGGCCTCGGCAATGCGCGCCATTACTGCGGCTTCAACGTGAACATTCTTAACGGCTCCCCCGGTAAGAATGAGCCTTGGAGCGACGCCGCGCTCGTATTCATGCACTGCCTCGGTGACGCGGGCAAGTTGAATAGGGCTGGGATTTCCGTCATCGTCCGCAGGGACGCCGAGCACGATGATGGCGTCAAAGCGGGTGAGCGAAGTATTTGATTTTGGGGCCAGTTGGCGCGCCAGCGCTGCCCAGCCGAAGAGGCCCAGAACCGCAAATGCAGCCATGAGAACCAGCCAGCCCTTCCAGCCGAGACGGCTGCGCCGGCGCGAGGCGGAAGGGCTCTTTCGGTGAGTCTGCCGAGTTCTGTTGCCTGCCTGGGCGCGGCTGGCGGGGCGTGAGTTTGCCAAGAGAGATTGCCTCCTTGGTCCACTTTAACGCGTTGGTGCCGGGGCCGCATTTTGCAGGGGCTAAGCCCCCCAAATGTTGGCCTGCGAGGTTCTGTTTCAACCCGAAATGTTCGCTTAGGTGGTTACGATTCGAGCCCAGATGTTGGCTTAAAGGGTTGTGATTTTTTAGTTACTTAACCTTTCAGACGACCGAACGAGCGTGTTTGTCTGCTTACAAAGTGCCGAAAGTTGGCGATGGGTCGCATATTAATACACGAAATGAGCGTTTAAACGCGTTTAAAACGTGTATTTAAACGATTAGAAGTGTGTTTATAACGCTGTTTTTGTGGGTTTTTGCAGTCCTTGGGGGTGCGGTCGGGTTTGGGGGCTCTCAGCTCTCAGCTTTCAGCCTTCAGTTTCCGGATAGGCGAAGGGCTTTTTCGGTATCTCGGATCTCAAGGGCCTGACCCGCAACGAGGAGGCACCGGCTGCGTGGTGCCTGCCGGCATGGGCGTCTTTCGGAACCGATTTCGCCAGACCGTGGGGTTCTTCCTGCCAATTGAGGCCCGCGGCCTTCCCGGTCTCCAAGTGAGAGGGTCCGGTGCACCCTCTACGTGGTCTGGAAAGGTCACCGAGGCCGACCCGCCGCTGGCAACTGGTGCTGAGGTATATCTTCGTAAGCAATAATGATCACGAGCCCTTCGTCATGACCTTACTTGAAGCCGCGCAAAAGGCCCAGCAGATTCTCGATGCAGAACGTTCCGCGCCAACCCTGCTCTATATGTCACCGGCGCCATTCCTTACCAGCGCTGTGATGGCGGCTAGTTATCTCAGTCAGAGAGGACGGCATCCTAGACCTGTATCCGAGGAGGCAGGTCATTTTTACCTCGAGAGCCGCAACTTCAAACTTCTGAAATCCATCATGGATGAAGTTGATCCAAGCGATCGGCCGAATTTTTTCACGAAACTGGAGCAGAGGCTATCCGAGCCGAATGCGTTCAAGGTGATCGGAAAAGATGTCCTTGGTTCAGGAAGTACCAATAGAACGATCTCGGAACTGCCACTTCTCGCAGAGTTTCTGATCCGCTCTGGGGATGGAACAGGATTCCTGAAGTCGCTTGAGAATGCCCCCCTCCGCCCAGGTTTAACCCGGCTTCTCCTCCAACTGGAAGAGATGATCGCACTCGATTACACGCTTTTCTCCGATGATGAATATGACCTGCTCGAGAGCTTTCTGTCGAGGACGAATTTGCGATTTCAGGAACTCAGAAAACAGCCAAGTAAATCCAGCACGTTGGAATCCAACTATCATTATCACGTTTGCCGTGAAGGGCCGGTCCTCTGTGACTCAATCGCGGAACAGTGCCACAGGGCGAAATATCTACGTCTTGCCGGCTCTGTAGCGAGCCGGGATGCCGGACGTCTCGAAGGGGTCGAATCGCTCCAACCTAATCGGGAAGATGAGAACTTCGACGCTTTGGCGGGCCAAGTTAGGTCAGCAATCGAGGGCGGGACCCCTGAACTTGGACTTGACCGCCTCCACACCTTCGCCCTCAAGTTTATTCGGACGCTTCACGAGCGGCATTTCGGTAAGCCGTCAAGAAGAGATGCTACGGCAAACAGCCTCTTAGGTGAGTTCGCGAATGACATACGCCAGAAGCAGCTTATTCAATCGAGGATGGCTTCGGAAATCCTCAAGTCCTCAGCGCGCGTGCTAGATGAGTTTAACTATGTGCGCAACAATCAAAGCCTAGCGCATGATAACCCGGAGCTTATAAGCAAGAGGGAGGCATATTTCATCTATCAAAGCGTGGCAGCATCGATTCGTTTTCTCCGCGAACTTGAGGAAGCGATCCGGGCCACCCCTCCTAGGAACTAGGCCTTAGAAGAATAGGATTGCGCCTTCCTCATACCGCGCAAAGGCCGCTTTGGACCGGGCTGCTCGTGCAATTAGGAATCGAGTGACAAGATATAAGAGATGGCGCATTCCCTGGTGGCACTTCGGGAAGCTATGAGGCCATCGATTGCCGCATTTCCTACTACCATCGCGGCAGGTCCCGCCAACGCGAGGAGATGCGGCCAGGATAATGCACCGAAGAGCGTGAGCCCTACGGCACCTAACGGCATGGTTCCGACCGCCGTCCACGCCCCCTTTGCAAGATTGCCGAGAAATACCTCTCCGATTCCTTCAAGCTTTTTCCTATAAGCTGTCGCTGCTGGAACGATCTCCGTCATCACAATCTTCGAGACCGCCGCGTTGTAGTCCTCGTCTGGATTTATCGCACCCTGCTTCGCCTGGAGAACGGACAGGTGTTCGAGGAATTCCTCCCGAGCTTTTCTCGAGTCCTTTCTATAACGAACCACTTCGGGAATGGTCATCTCCGTGAGCGTTTCCGAGGGGATCAATTCGTCGAAAACCCTGAAACTGAGATCAGTCAGCTGGACGGTTGGAGCTGACACCTGAGCTGCCGAAATAGCTCGCTTGTATTTGGTGCCTAGAAGTTCACCGAAGGGCGATGCATCGGCGAGCGGCGTCATTCCGTTCTTGCTACTTGCTTGGAGGGCAACGTTGATATTGACCGAGCATCTCGCGGCAGAGTGAATTAACACCCTTGCCTTCTCGATTGCAGTTCTAGTCTTGAATGGTTGGACGCTTCCGTCAATCAACAAAGCCATCGCATTTTCATGCTGACTTAGACCTTCAGCTAGGCTCAGGTCGAGGAGAGTCTTAACCAAGTCGTCCTGCATTCCCGATTCGCCATAATTGCCCGGAGCTATCTCAATATCGCGAAAAGTGGTAGAGGTCCCCAGTCCCTTCTGGAAACGCGACAGGAATGTCGAGTCGTTTATATCTGCGGTGACCTGTTCAAGTATCTCGGGGGGCAACGGCCCATTCGGGGCCCCATGGACATAGAGAGGTACACCATTTTCTCGGAAACTTGCCTCAATCGAACGAAGCGGCGATGCACATCCGATCGTCATGATTTGGCCCTGACCACCCCCACCAAAGGAGTATGAGGCACGATCAATGAAGTGCAGTTCATCAAAGAACAAGATTGCCTTCTTCAAGGTCAAGCTGGACGAGACCATGTCGGGATAATAAAATGCGTTCACCGGTGTTCTCATCTGGGTCCCTCAGATTACAGTGTATTTTCGGATCAGAGCTTATCACCGCGTGCCCGGGAACTGATAATTAATGCTCTGCCGGGTAGTGTCCTAATTTGAAATCCACAGGCTTATACTCCGATTGCGGAAGCCAACGTGCCGCGAATCCATGCTGAGACAGTTTGACCACTGGCCTTGGCTGCCGCTTCTACGCGCTTCCTTTCCTCGGGGCTGAATCTCACCGGCATGATGCTGCCCTTGGCTTCGCTCTTGGCTAGTTTCGGGCGTCCCGGCTTCTTAGCCTTCGGCTTCAATGTCGGCATTGCGTAGCTCCTGTAAGATGACGCTTCTGACTGCGGTTATGGGTGAGACTGCCGGAGGTATATGGAGTACGGTCACATGCCGTTTTGGGTTCTTTGGATCGTCTGTGGAGTGTGACCACGCATAGGCTGTATTGGCCTTGGGGTGGCCGTGCAGCGTAAAGACTTCAACAACCCCCTCCCAGACGGTCCTGCCAGCGAAAACCTCTTTGACAGCTACACTTTCTAGGTGGGTCGCCTCGACGCCGTGGAGGATGCGAATTACGTCTCTCAAGTCCTCAATCACATTCACGCTGCTACCTCAACCAGGTCCGCAACGGTCCAGAATTCCGATGTGACGCCAGCGGCCATGCAAGGAGTGCAGCGGAGGGTATTGTGGCGCTTTACGAAGTTGTAATAGGCGAAGTGAAGGCCAACCGCAGCCTCGAAGTTTTCGCGCTTCTTGCTGAAAGCCAGCGTCAGGCGGGTAAGGCGGCGCATGTGAAGACGGGTCGTAGCGTTCAACCTCTCGACGTAGCTGGTTGAAATCAAGTCAATGTCGGGCCGTCCATAAACCACTTTCTTCTCAGCGGATACGAATTCCGGCTGGCTATAGCGACGGTTGTGTTCCAATTCCGTCTGTCCATAAGTCTTGATGATCTGGCCGTAGTCCGCATCCCCGCCAAAGGACCGTTCAATAGCTTCTTTGTACACGTTCAGGCCATCCGTGGAGATTTGGACCCTGTTCACCATCCGGCCCGCTATGTCCTGAAGAAAGGCGTTTGCCGTAGCATCGTCACGGTCTCCGACTCGGAAGGCAGGAACCAACTTCGTATCGGCGTCAATGGCGCAAAACGTCCAGACGCTGCCGACTCCCGAATCACCCTCGCGTACATGGCGCTCTTTCTTTCCAACGAAGCCCCAAATTTCGTCTAGCTCCAGACGAGTGCAGGGTAGATCGCGCATGGTTCCATCCATCAAGGCGGTGCAGCCCTGCCCAACCTTAACGCCAAGTCGCATGATCGTATCGCGATGAACGCCAGTCATGCGCTCGATGGCTCGAATACTTGAACCCTCTGCCAAAGCAGCGATGATTAGCGATTTGCTTGTCGGTACTTCAGAACGTTCGCCATAAAGCCTCATTTTAATAAGTGTAATACATAAATTAGTCTCGCGTCAATAGCTTGTTGAATGCGCTCTTGTCGAGGAACCCTGTTTTGGTCTGATCGGTAGCGCCAAAGATAAGCCGGTTCAGATCCTTCCGATAGGTTATCCAGCAAAAACTCGCATACCAAACTCCGCGACCGTCCCTGTAACAGACTCCCACTTCGGCCTGAATCGAGGTTTCGCCTACTCGGCTCGCATTTTATTTTCTTCTCTAGTGCGCCCATCACGTTTAGCAAATCCCAACGCTCGGTTTCTTCCATAAACTTCGCATTATGCTCAATATCCATATAAACAAGCATGAACCCTTGGCTTTCTTTATCGATCCGTGGAACCACATTGCCGAAAGCATATACAGATTCTGCCAACTCTATCGGAAAGCATGTGATTTCATGGGCCGTCCCGCCTTGGTTAGATAAATGAAAACCGCGCTGAAAATACTCTAGGTATTTGCCACTAGAATCTTGGCGCTCAAATGACCTCACCTCTGGGTGATCGGGTGGAATCTCGCCCCAAGAGTCAAAAAGAATCTGCGGACGGTTCTCCGGCCATGAAAGTCCCATGATCTTGAAGTTCAGTCTTTTGGTGTGCCGGTAGCTAGCGTCATAGACGAGAACAAGCACAATAACGAGAAGCCCGATCAGCCAGGTCTGCCAGCCAAAGGGAAAATGAAGGGTTAATGCTTTCCACTCTGCTTTTGTGGCAGTGGAACCCCAGAGGTCTATTGCCGTGGCGAGCCCAGAGAACGCCGACCACACTAGGGCAATCACAGCCCACCACCGATTTGATAACTGCTTGCAGTGAAGTATCCATCGCCAGACAGCCGCAAACATGTGGGAATTAGCCATGTTTGCAATCGTCGCACCTTCTTCCCCCGCCCGTCGATGGTTTTTTGTGATACATTTTCGCCATGCGTAAGCGTCTGGTGATACTCGGTTTGTATGGAACACTCGTGCTTTGGTGGCCATGCGTGGCCGAAAATCAGCAGGGCAAATCCCATGCAGAGCAAGCCAAGGCCGCACAGAGCCAGCAGCCAGCCCCACCAACGCATGTGATTATCGAGCCATCGCCCGCCATAGAAGACGCTTACGCCAAAGCCGACAACGGAAAACAGACAACCCCAGAGAAACCGTTGAAGCGGGCTTTCAGTCCTGAATGGGTCATCGTATACATCACGGCAATTTACGTTTTCATTACTGCCTTGATGCTCAGCGCCATCAAACGACAGGGCAGCTATATGAAGGACCAAACCAAGACTCTGGGGGATTCCGTCGCCGCTGCCCAAAAAGCCGCCGATGCCGCCGAAATTTCCGCTAAGGCTGCGATGGGCGTTGCCGTACCAACCATCGCTATCTACAAATTCTCGTTTATTAACGAGGGGCGAGAGAATCCGGCAGCGTTTTATCAATACCCAAAGGTCCGTCTTGAGCTTAAAAACTACGGGCAAAGCCCCGCTTTTCTTAGCAAATATGTTGTTAGCTTCTCGTGGGGAAGCGATATGCCGGAGACGGTTACGAGTTTCCCTTTCGATGAAGAGCAAGTAATCGATGCTGGCGGGATTTTCGTCTTTGGCGAAGTTGAACTTGGCGTGCTGGACATTCCTCCTCAAAATGTTGTTGAAGATCTTGTAAAAGGCGAAAGACACCTGACTTTCTCTGGATGGGTGAGCTATAAGGATGTGTTCGGTTCGCCAACAAGACGACTGACCTTCTGCAAGGCGTTGTACGACTACCATCCCGATCCGGCCAAAATGATCGTTCTGGACCCTACCACGCTCAACATCTGGACCGATACAAGCCAGTATTAGCAATACAACCGGCGTCCCAATCCAAATTAGGACACTACCCTCTGCCGCGCAAATCTGGATTACTCCCCTGAAGTCGGCTTTTCGGAAGGTTCGAACTGATCGATCAGGTTTGCACGCGGCTTGCGGCGCGTGGTCGATCTTTCGGGGTTTTGTGGGTGGGTTTTGGAATGAGTGAACAGGTTGGTGAAAAAGTCTGGATCGTTGTCTGAAGGGAAAGGCCCGTGGCTAAAGCCACGCTGAATCCAAGGGCTCTCTTCGGGAGGCTGAAGCCTCCCGCTCCCTCCGAAGGACAAAAGGCCGAGTTTTTTCGCCTAGCTGTGAAGTCATGCCCTGATACAAGCCAACGTGCATTGGGACGCGTACCTGGGTATGCGAAGGGGAGTGCGCTGCTATCCCACCCATTGCGCGATGATGCTGCGCGGCCCCGACCCGGCCCAGAGGGCACCCCGGTTCCCCGGCACCCCGATGGGGCACCGGGCATCTTCCTGGTTTCGATTGGCTCTCCGGGTTTGTGAGCTGGCCAGTTCTTGGAATCGCGGGCTGCTTTCTTACGGGTAGATTCTGTGCAGCGTGCGGGCGAAGGGGATGGTTTCGCGGACGTGGTCGAGGCCGCAGATCCAGGCGACGGCGCGCTCGATGCCCATGCCGAAGCCGGAGTGGGGGACGCTGCCGTAGCGGCGCAGGTCGAGATACCACTGGAACGCTTCTTTGGGAAGGTTGTGCTGCTCGATGCGCGCATTGAGCAACTCGAAGCTTGAAACGCGCTGCGAGCCGCCGATGATTTCGCCGTAGCCTTCGGGGGCGAGCACGTCGACGCAGAGCGCGTAGCGGTTGTCTTTGGGATCGGGCTCCATGTAGAAGGCCTTTACGTCGGCCGGGTAGCGGTTGACCATGACCGGGCGGTCGAACTGCGAGCTGAGCCAGGTTTCGTCGGGAGAGCCGAAGTCGTTCCCGTAGACAAAGGGCGCTTCAAGGTGCCCGTCCTTGTGGGCCTGGTTGAGCATCTCGGCTGCGTCGTCGTAGCGCAGGCGCGGGAAGGGCGGCAGGATAGCTTCGAGTTTGGCTCGGTCGCGGCCTATAACTTCAAGCTCGGGCGCGCGGTTCTTGAGGACGCTCTGCACAATGTGGCTGAGGAAGTTTTCGGCAAGTTCGAGCAGGCCGTCGAGGTCCATGTAGGCAACTTCGGGCTCGATCATCCAGAACTCGGTGAGATGACGGCGGGTCTTTGACTTCTCGGCGCGGAAGGTGGGGCCGAAGCTGTAGACCTTGCCGAGAGCCAATGCCGTGGACTCAATGTAGAGCTGGCCCGACTGGGTGAGGTAGGCCGGATCGCCGAAGTAGTCGACTGGGAAGAGGGTCGAAGTGCCTTCGCAGGCGGCGGGGGTGAGGATGGGCGGGTCAGTGCGGATGAAGCCGTTGGTGTCGAAGTACTCGGCGGCGGCGCGCATGATCTCGGCTCGGATGCGGAGGATGGCAGACTGGCGAGGGGAGCGAACCCAGAGATGGCGATGCTCCATGAGGAAGTCGACGCCGTGCTCTTTGAGGGTGATGGGGTAGGGGTCGGACTCGGGAACGCGCTGGACGACCTGAATGTCTTCGACATCGAGTTCAAAGCCGCCGGGGGCACGCTTATCGGCACGCACCTTGCCGACGACAATGACGGACGACTCCTGTGTGAGGCCTTTGAGTGCCTCGAAGACTGCGGGAGGGACGCTCTTGACGTGAGCGACTCCCTGCACGGTTCCGGTGCCATCGCGGAAGATGGGAAATAGCAGCTTGCCACTTTCGCGGAGGTTATAGAGCCATCCGCGCAGGGTGACTGACTGGCCTTCATGCTGGCCGAGAGTGGCGATGGTGGCGACGGGAGCTGTTTGCGTTGCAGGGGCGGTTTCTTCAGGCATAGGTGTTCGCGCTTTCTTGGCGGCCGCAATGAATCTTGCGGCCGGACTCTCTAGCATAACGCGGTGGCGGAGCGAGAGTATGTGACCGCTGGCGGCGGCAAGATGAGCGTGGTGCCTTTTGTTTAGCGGAGCAAACCAGGGAGGGCGTGAACGAGGCTGGGGTGGGAGAACTGGAAGCCGGCGGCGGTGAGCTTGGCGGGGTAGGCGCGGGCGCTGGAGAGGAGGACTTCATCGGCCATTTCACCGCATGCCAGGCGGAGAGCGAAGCGTGGGACAGAGAGAAATGCCGGGCGGTGGAGCTGGGCGGCGAGTGCGCGAACGAATTGCTCATTTGTGGCTGGATTGGGGGACGTGAGGTTAATGGGGCCGGCGAGAGTAGGAGAGTCGAGGAGAAACAAGATGGCAGCCGTAGCGTCTTGGAGCGAGATCCAGCTCATGTACTGATGTCCGCTGCCGAGCCGGCCACCGAGGCCGAGGCGGAAGAAGGGGAGCATCCTGGCGAGAGCGCCCTCGCCAGGGCTGAGGACAACACCGAAGCGGAGATGGAGGACACGGATGCCGGCATCGACGGCGGGTTTGGCTGCTGCTTCCCAATGCTGACAGCACTCGGCGAGAAAACCGGTGCCGAGGGGCGAGGTTTCGTCGATGAGTTCGTCGCCGCGATTGCCGTAAATGCCTGTTGCAGAGGCGACGAGGAGCGTCCGGGGTGGATGGCGGAGGCCGGCAAGTGTAGTGGCAAGGGTGCGGGTGGAGTTTATACGGCTTGCGGCAATTTCGCTTTTGTAATCGGAAGTCCACCGGTGGGCGGCAAGGTTAGCGCCGGAGAAATGGATGGCGGCAGTGAGGTCTTCGAGGCTCTCGGAGTGACGAATCTCGTAGGAGGCGGCGGGGTCCCATTGGAGCTGGTTGGGCTGAGTGGGGGCGGAACGGACGAGCTGGATGACGGAGGAGCCACGCGCAATCAGGGCTTCCCTGAGGGCCTTGCCGAGCAATCCTGAAGCGCCGGAAAGAAGAAAGCTGGGCGCGGGGGAGGATGAAATGTCGGGACTGATCTTGCTGTCCTCCTGATGAATACAATAGCGGCGAAGGCCTGAGATTGGTTTGGCAGGGCGTAAAAATTTTTTGATCTGGACAATAATTTGATACGGGGAGCATCCTAGTTTCTAAGAGTGCAGGAGGGGTGGATGAGCAACCCGACCGCGGTACACAGCGAGGAGACGCAAAAGACGCAGGCGGATCCGGAGACCGCTGAGCGGTTTATTGCGGAAAAGCGGATTGGGGAGCGCATTCGGAGACTCCGTCTGAAGAAGTCGATGGGGCTTGTAGAACTGGGCAAGCATACGGGGCTTTCCGCGAGTTTTCTTTCACAGCTTGAGACGGGGCGCGTGGTTCCAACGCTGCGCAACCTGGCGCGGATAGCGATGGTGTTTTCAAAGGATCTTTCCTATTTCTTTGAGACGGAACCGACGGCGATGTTCCGGGTTCACAAGCAGAAGGACAGGGTAAGGCTGCCGCAGACCGGCGTGGAGCCGCCGACTTATTTTTTTGAAAGCCTGGGGTACATGGTTCCTGACCGGAACATGGATCCCTACTTTGCCGAGTTCATTCCGCTGGCGAAGACAGAGGATCCGAAGGCGCACATGCATCCGGGGTACGAATTTTTGTACGTGCTGGATGGGGACCTGGAGCTTCGGCATGGTGACCAGGATTGCACGCTGGAGACAGGCGACTCAGTGTACTTCGACTCCGGGACGCCGCACTCCTACCAGTGCGCCGGGAAGAAGGCGGCCAAGGTGATTATTGTGACCGTGCACGAGGCGCCGACGGCGATTCCGATGCGGGCAGCGAGCAGTGCGGTTGTGCGTCCCGTGGGTGGGGGCAATGAGAGGGCGGCCAGCGGGCTCTGACTCTGTTTGCGGGGGGGTACCCCCCTCCCCTCCCCTGTTTTGGCTAAATTCCGGTTCTGATTTGGGTTAGGCTTGGGTGGACGCTCTAAATTCTTTTCAACATTGAGGTTAGAGGCAAAATCATCTCAGCAAAGGGCTTGCGATGGTTTTCAGCCGCTTCTGCACCATTTTCGGTGCCTTTCTGCCCCTATTGCTCAGAAGAACTCCCAAATAGTGATACTTGAATATGCTGTCTTGCCTCGCCGGAGCCCCTCGTGGAGAGGTCTGATCCATGTTCATTGTGCGCCAAAGGCCGGTAATTATCTGCAAAGTTTCTATTGGGTTGAGCCGGTATCTTCAGCGGGCAGCATTTGATAACTCACATAGGCCAGGCTTTTCGAGTCCGGAGACCAGTTGGCGACGTTCATGGAGCCGTCTCCCCCGACGAGGTGCACGAGGGTGCGGATCTTGTTGTCGGATGTGGACAGGATGCGCAGGGCGATGTCTTTGTTGGCGGCGTGGGTGGTGACGCTGGGGTCGTAGGAGAGGAAGACGATCCACTTGCCATCGGGCGAAGGGTGCGGGGTCCAGTTTCTGAAATTGTCGAAGGTGACTTGCTCGGGCTGGCTGCCATCGGGCTTCATGCGGCCAATCTGCATGCCACCCCAGCGGTCGGTATTGAAGTAGATGTATTTCTGGTCGGGTGAATAGTCGGGGTCGTCGCTGAGGCCGTCGCCGGTGGTGAGAGCGGTCTCCGGGCCGCCGTCGACGGAGATGGCATAGAAGTTGCCGGAGCCGTGAGGGCCTCCGCGCGCGTAGACGATTGTCTTGCCGTCTGGCGACCAACTGTGGAACCAACTGGTGTTTTGCGCGACGAGGCGGGGCTGGCCGCCGGCCGCGGGGATGATGTATACGCGGTGGTCCGGGCTGTCGGTTGCGGCGCAGGTGAGGGCAAACAAACTGCCGTCGGGCGAGAAGCCGTGACTGCCGGAGCAGTTGATCAAGTTGCCGACGTCGAGGGGCGTTGGAGCGCCGCCGGTGACGGGGATTGTGTTGATGTGTCCATCGCGCGTGAAGGCAAGAAACTTGCCGTCTCCAGACCAGTTGGGCGCCATGGAATGACCCGGCGCGGAGAACAGGATGGTGTCGATGCTGTGGTCCGGGGCGATTTCGATGGTGTGCAGAGTGCTGTAGAGGGCGAGCTTTGCTGGTTCAGCGGGCGGAGTGAGTTCTTTGAGCTCGACGCTGCGGAAGGTTGCCTTCTCAGGAACTTTTGTGTTGTGGCCGGAGAGACCGATGCCGACATAGAAAGGGCCGTCGAAATGGAGCTTGGTGGAGGCGCCGACCTGGTGAAGGGGCTCGCCGTGATTGGAGAGGAACATGGTGAAGGTGTCGCCGCGCTTTTCAAGACGGACGCGTTGGGGCGCATCGATGTTGACGCCAGTGCTCTCGGTGTTGGCGCCGTTTTCGCGGCGATATTGGAGGGCGGTCATGCCGGAGCCGTGTTGCGCGACGTCGACGTAGGCGCTATCGGGATTGAGGGTCTGGCGCACCATCAGAACCGCTTTTCGGAAGGGATGGTGGTCGCCGGTTTTCTCGGGGAAGTCGATGTCGGCGGTGAGGGAGAGGTCGCCGGAGAGTTTTTTCCAGACAAAATGGAAGCCGTCGGTTGTTGGACCATAGATCCCAGCCTGCCGCGGTGATGGAATAGGTGCCTGTGGAGGGCTCGTAGGCGAGTTTGCCGGGAGGAACGACGCTGCCCACATCGGACTGGCCTTCAAATATGCCGAGGGGCCCGGAAGCGGGCTGCGCTGCGGCGGAACGGGAATGGAAACAAAGGGCGAGGAGCAGAAAGGCGCAAAGATTGCGAGAGAGACGGAATGACATTGGAAAGGCCTCGATTAGATTTAGAGCAATTCCAGGATTACGCTACCCTTGCGGAATTCATGCGAGGTTGCCGCTCCCTGATGGTCGCGTCGACTTTGCGGTTTGCCTTCGAGGTATACCAACCCTGGAATTGCTTCGGCGCGGGGAATAGGGGCATGACGCCGTTCCATTCGCTCGGCGAGCAAACTATAGGTTTGAAATGCGGGAATGTCAATTGGGCCGGTTCCAAGGCAGTGGTGCAGGTTGAACATCAGGCTCTCAGCAACATCCGCAGGCATGGCCTTGCCAAGCCGATCTGCCCTCCTTCACGAGGATGGGAACAGCCGCCAAAGCGGCAACCGAATCGAACCATGCGACATGGAATGCGCCATTGATAGCGAGGCCAGCCAGAGCGATGAGCGCAAGATACGCGCAAGTAGCGGATTGCACTGCATCGGCGGCCAAGGCTGCATTCTTACTGCGACGCGCCTCACGGCGCTTGAGGAAAGCTAGAACAGGCATGGCGATAAGTGCCGCGATGGTGATTGCTATGCCCGCGTAACTCGTGGCAGGCCGCAGCCGCAGAGCCAATGATGCAACCGCAATCGTTGCAACCACCAAGGCGAGCACAAAAAGCAGAGCTCCGGCCGTTCGGCTGGCCCTCCGTTCCGAGATAGACATGCTCGGAATCCACTGCGAGAGCACAACCGCAGCGGACAGGAGCTCTACCAGGCTGTCGGAGCCAAAGGCCAACATCGCAGGGCTATGAGCCGTTACAGCCGCAAATGCAGAGACGCCGAACTCCACAAGCATCCATGCCAACGTGACACCCTGTATCCAAAGCACTGGAGCGCGCGGCTTCGGAGCACCAGCGATGGCGGACTTCGACCGCTGAAAGCCGATCTGTGCGAGTTCCGGCATCTTGTTCCATTGATCATGTCAGGCCCTGTGAAGTGGCGCAAGGGCGCGGGCCTCCTTCAAGGCCAACTCTTTTCAGGTCGCGTCATGGGCACCTCGCGAAGGTAGCCGAGGTTTTACACTGATTGCGTCTCTGCCGTCCGGGCGGCGTGGCATCCGGCAGGGGTTGAAACCCCCTCCATTTATGCGGCCTTTTGTGGCCCGGCTAAAAGCCGTGCCCTTGTTACAAAGCTTGGTATAGGCAGTGTTTCGTAACAGGCTCTAAGCCGCGCCGTTGTTACAAGACGATTTATGCAGCCAGTTCCGGCCTTCATCGCCCAAATGTCGATGCGGCCTAGGCCGGACGCAGAGTGATCATGGTGATTTCTGGGGGGCAATTGAGGCGAAAGGGGACGCCGATGGCGCCGATGCCGCGATTGACGTAGAGCTGGAGGCGGTCGAGCTGAAAGAATCCCTGGATGTATTTTCTGCCGAGGGGCGGGAGGTGCATGGCAGGTACAAACGGGAAACGGACCTGGCCGCCGTGGGTGTGGCCGCTGAGCATGAGGTGTACGGCCTGGCCGACCGGATGCCGGAGCAGGTGGTCAGCGTAGTCGGGCGCATGGCACAACAAGACAACGGGTTCGTTGGGCAGATTACGAATCGCGTCGGGGATGGCCTGCTCGGGATCGGGATGCCCCTCGAGCGGATCATCGACTCCGGCGAGCCAGAATCGGCCGCCGGCGCGTTCGATGGGGATGGATGCGTTTCTGAGCACAGAGATTCCACTGCTGGTGAGCGCGGCGGCAACTTCGTCGGCCCCGGCGGCGTGGTCATGGTTGCCGAGCACGGCATAGAGGGCTTTGCAATCGAGTTTGGCAAGGATGGCGGCGCATTGCCAGGCTGCCTGCAGGGCGTATCCCCTGGTGCCAAAGCTATCGCCGGGTTTAACGCGGAATGAGATGGTGACGTAGTCCCCGGTAAGGAAGACGGCGTCGGGTTTAAGCCCGTTGAGGCGTTCGACGACATAGCGGAGGAAGAACGGCTCAGTCAAATCGTCAAGGTGAATATCGCTGATTTGCGCAATGCGCATTCCGTCAAAAGCGGCGGGAAGTCCGGGCAGGAAGAAGTCGTGGTGGGTGACCTGGATCCAGTGACGGGCGATCTCGCCGGAGTAGACAGCCAGTCCGGCAGCGCCGTAGAGGCCTGCCTTGAGGAAATGGCGCCGGCTGAGAAGCCGTGGGGGAAGGAGGGAAGGCAGAGTCATGCGCTATGGTTCCCATTCTACCTTTACCGGGATGGGTGTGCGGGCTTGCGGTGCCCGCCGAACGAGCGCTGAAAAGGCGCTATTGGGAGCTGTCCGCATCGTCTTCGTAGGTAGGATAGGGCTCGGGTTCGGTGCTGGTGGGCATGGTTGCGAGTGTCGCGAGGTCGGCCTGCACTTGTGCCCATGCGGAGGGATCTTTTTTGGTCGTGATGGGCGCGTCGGGGTCTGCGTAGTAGATCTGGATGTCCTGTTTGATGCCGGGGGGAATGGGTTGAGCGGGGGTGCGGGTGAGGCGGTGGAGGAGGTTGGCGTAGGTAGAGTCGGTGAGCGAATAGCCGCCGGGTTTGACCACGAATCCGGTGTCGAGGTCGCGGTTTGGCAGAGGATGGTGCGGGTCGCGGACCGGGTGTGCACTTTGGGCGGCGGGGGACCTGGAGGATTGGGGCTGCGCAGCGGGGAGCTGGGCTTCAGACGATTTGGAGATGGCATTGGCGTTGGTCGAACGCAGGTCTGCCGGTGGAGTGAAGCTCGCAAGCCTTTGGCGAAGGGCAGCGGCGGAAAGAACGACGCTATGCAGGTAATCGGCCTCGGTTGACTCGGTGGGGCCCTTGATGGCGACCAATTTGAGTGGACCAATTTTAGGGACGATGAAGAGGATGCCGGCGAGGGTGTAGGTGCCGATTCCAGCTTTTCGGCGATAGAGCTGCCAGTTGTTCTCAGTTGCCAAGGCGGCGAACTCCGCATCCAACTCGATTCGCTCGGGGCTGTTGGCCTCAGGGGGCTCGTGATCCCGATGGAGAAGGGTAAGCGCGTAGGCGATGCGGGGGATGAAGGAACGAACCGCGAAGCGATATCCGCTGACGTTGAAGCGGTGCTTGTGCGTGCCGGTGAAGTCTTCAGTGATGCCGTAGGTCTGGTAATAGGCGACGGCTAGTTGGCGAACGGGAACCTGAAGGCCGATGTGGCGAAGATAGTGGATTGGGGCAGTACGGTGATGGGCGACCTCATCGATGTCGAAGGCGAACTCGGTCTGGACGTGCTGATGGCGGCCCTCTGCGTAGTTGACGGACGGGCCGTACTTGGCGCGGAGTTTTGGAAACTCGATGGGGACGGCGAGGTTGGTTGCTTCGGCATGGCCGACGGTATCGCCGATGTAGTGAGAAAGCGCGCCGACGGCGAAGGCCAGCTCATCGGCGTTTTGAGCGTTGCGGAAGAGGTTGACGACGAAGTCGCCGGTGCGGACGTAGTGGGTGAGGTTGGAGTAGGTCAAGTCGCCGAAGGGATAATAGCCGATGTCCTGGATGACGCAGCCGCCGTAGGCATAGGCGCGGGCCTCGTCAAGTTGGGCAGGGGTCAGGCCTGGGTAGCGGGAGAGGAGCAGGGGGACGATGGAGTTCTGCCAGGTAAGGTCAATGAGTTCCTCGTGCGTGAGCAGAGAATAGGCTTCCGCGCGCCTCTGCCAAGGCGACAACACGAGGAGCAGCAGGAGGGTGAGAAGCGTGCGGAGGCTGGGGAAACTCATCGTCTATCGATGTTAGATGCAGTTGAGGGAATTCGATGAGCCGAATCGAACACCGGGCTGGGCGGCTAATCCTGAATGGTGGCGAAGTAGTCGGCAACCTGTTGCCAGTTGTCGACGCGCGTGAAGCCGGTGACGGTGAGGTTGTGGGGTGCGGTATAGAGCAGGCCTCGGCCCTCGAAGTGAAGTAGATTGCGGGGCTGGTCATCGATGAGGAAATCGGCGCGGAGGATGGATTTGTTGCCGCAAAAAACATAGTGGGTGGGCGGGATGAAGGGAAAGTGGCGCTGAAGCCAGCGGTACTTGGGGCCGAGCGAGTTGGGGACAACCATGGCTTGCGTGGCGATGAAGACTTCGAAACGGACAGAGAGACCTTGGAGGACCTGCTGCGCGCCAGGCATGAGGGCGAGGTCTTCAAAGAAGTCTTCGGCATCGAGGAAGGCGCGGAGCTGCTGCTGGCGGTCGAGGGGCGTGACTTCCCAGAGGCCTTTGCCGACAAGGTCGTTGGTCGTCACGTCTTCGTCGAAGGTCTGGTTGTAGCGGCGCAGGTGCTCGGCGAGGGTGTCTGCCATGACCTCGTCCATATCGACACAGATGCGCTGCACGGAAGGCTCCGGGGAGAAAGTGACTCTTCGTTATTTTACTTTGCCGGCGGCATTCTCGAGGAGGACGTTGGAGACGACAGCGGTATCGGAGGTGACAGGCAAATGGGAGCAGAAGCCGATGCCGACGTAGAAGGGCTCGTCGAAGTGGAGCGTAATGGGCGGGCCGAATTGATGCATGGGTTCGCCTTGCAGGCTGACGAAGATGGCAAAGGAATCGCCGTGCTTTTCGAGGCCGACGCGTTTGGCATGGACGCCGGTGAGCAGGCCGGTGAAACGATACTCGAGGTCCTTCATGAGGACGTTTTCGTCGCTGCGGAAGGCGAGATGGATCATGCCGGCGCCGTGCTCGCCGACCATGGCTGCTTTGGATCCGTCGTCAAGACTCTGGCGGACGACGAGAACGACCTTGCGGTCGCCGAAGCCCTTGGGGTCGGGAAAAGAGACGTCGGCGGCAATGGAGACGTCGCCGGACATTTTCTTCCAGAGGTAGCGGAACTCGTCGCGCGTGTACCAGATGTTGTAACCGGCGGAGTTGATGGTGTACTGGCCGGTCGCGGGGTCAAAGGAGGCACTGCCGGGGACGGGGGCGCCGCCAATGTCGGACTGGCCGTCGAAGATGCCGATGGGGGTGTCGAAGTTGCGGCTGGCGCGGTGAAAGCCGGCTGGAGGAGGCACCTGGACGTGGGTGGGCGAGCCGGGCTGAGCCCAATCGGGAACCTGAATGGCGGAGGCGGCCGGCGTGGCAGGCGCCTGTGCGGACAAAAGATGGGATGAAGTGCAAAAGACGACGATGAGCAAAGACGACAGGCAGGCGGATTTGAGGGCGCGCGAAACCGTGAGGGATTTCATAGCAGAGAACTGTAGCAGGGATGGCAGAGAGTTTTAAAGTGCGGGTGGATGTGGAGAAGTTTCAGGCTCCGGCAGGTTGGGACTTGCGGGGTGCGCGGCCTGCACCGGGGATTGGCTCGGGCTGGGGGGCTTTGGGCGCGGGGGCCATGGCCGGGTCCCAGTAAATGATTCGACTGCAACTGTCGCAGGTGAGCAACTGGCCTTCGCGAATCTGATTCCAAACCTGGGGGCGGACACCCATGCGGCAGCCAGTGCACTGCTGATTATCGATGCGCGCGAGGCCAGTGCCGCGCGAGCCGCAGAGTCGATCGAAGCGGGTGAGCCATTCGGGCTCGATGAGCGGACGGAGGACTTCGCGCTCGGCGTTGAGGGCTTCAAGCTGAGCGGCGAATTCCTTTTGGCGGAGGGCAATGCGGGCCCGGGTTTTCTCGTGAGCGGCGGACTCGATTTCGACCTGGCCGCGGGCCTCGGCGAGGGCAGCTTCCTGAGCTTCGGTGCGTTCGAGGCTGACGAACTCCTCATTTTCGAGGCGTTCGGCTTCGCTGGTCTCGAAGTCGATTTCATGTTCGATGGCGGCGGCCTGTTCGGGAGTTTTAACGGAGTCGAGTTGGGTGCGGAAGCGGGCGGCTTTCTTGCGGTGCTCAGCAATGTCGCGTTCGAGACGGGTGCGGAGGGTTTCTTCGCGGCTGAGTTCGGCGGAGGCCTCGGAAGCCAGATGCTGAGCGGCGGTGAGGGCTGCCCCGGCCTGGACGAGCTCGGCAGGGAGAGCGCGCGTCTCTTGAGCAAGGCGGGTTCGCTCCAACTCGACAGCCTGTAGTTTTACGAGGTTTTGAATCAGCTCTTGCATCCGTGCCAAGAAGGATACGTCATTGGGCTTGCTTAAAGAAAATGGGAGGGAAGCGATGCTGCGACAATTGAAGCGGGATGGAGGGCGGGCTTGACGGCGAAGCGAGCAGGATTCTGGCGCAGGCACCGATGGCTGATGTGGATTGGCTGCGTGTCGCTTGCGTCGCTTGCGGTGCTGACAGGCGTCGTGCTGGTGCTGGCGCATCGGGCCGAGCCGCTCTTGCGTGCGCGCATCGTGGAGGGACTGGAAAATCACTTCCATGCGCGTGTGGAGCTGGACAGCTTTCACGTGACGTTGAGGAACGGGTTGTGGGCCGAAGGCAAAGGTTTGCGCATTTGGCCGCCTGCCGAGGCTGAAGGAGCGAATGTGCCTGGGGCGGATGCGCCTGGTTCCGGTGGCCCGCTCATTCGGCTGGCGGAGTTCCGGTTTCATGCGCCGCTTCACTACAGACCGGGCGAGGCGATTCGCGTTTCTCAAGTGCAACTGAAGGGGCTGGAAATAGACGTGCCACCTCGATCGCATTTTGAACACGGGGCGAAGGGATCGAAGGCTGGACTTGGACAAGTTCTGAGACCGCCGAGCCCAGGCGCCGGACTGCTTCACTTCAATGTGGAGAACGTGGAGTGCAATGGGGCGCATTTGACGATTGAGACGAGCAAGCCGGGGAAGCTGCCGCTGGAGTTTGCGATCGCGCATCTGAGTTTGAAGGGAGTCGGCACTGGAGGCGCGATGGGGTACGAGGCAGAGCTGACCAATCCGCGGCCGGTGGGGACAATTCATACGAAGGGCAGCTTTGGACCGTGGCAGGTAGAGGATCCCGGAGAAAGCCCCGTCACGGGCGACTATCTTTTTCAGAATGCGGATTTGGGGGGATTCAAGGGGATTGCGGGGATTCTGAGTTCGACCGGCCACTACCAGGGTACGCTGCGCGAGATTGTTGTGGATGGAACAACGGATACGCCGGATTTCCGGCTGACGCACTACGGCACGGCGTTGCCCCTGCATACGAAGTTTCACGCGATTGTGGACGGGACCAACGGCGATACGCGTCTGGAGCCGGTGGAGGCAACGCTGGGACACTCCCACTTCTGGACACGCGGACAAGTGGTGCGGGTGGCTCCGGGAGCCGAGGGGCGGCGCGAAGGCGGACACGATATTGCATTGACAGTGGATGTGGATCGGGGGCAGGTGGAAGATTTTTTGCGGCTTGCGAGCCACTCGGGAACGCCGCTGCTGACCGGTGCGCTGACTATGAACGCCCGACTCGATATTCCGCCGGGGCCTGTCCCGGTGGATGAGCGCCTGAGGCTTGACGGTACGTTTGCACTGGACGATGTGCAATTTACGAGCGTGAAGATGCAGGATCGAATCGGAGACCTTAGCGCGCGCGGGCTGGGAACACCCAAGGATGCGAAAGCCGGCGGAGCGGAAGTTCGCTCGACGATGCAGGGAAAATTCGAGATGGCAAATGGGGTAGTGAATCTTCCGGAGCTTGAATACACGGTGCCCGGGGCGGTGATTGACCTGAAGGGAAGCTATGCGATGGATGGCGGCAAGCTGGATTTTGCGGGCAACGCGAAGATGAAGGCCACGGTCTCCGCAATGGTGGGCGGGTGGAAGGGATTGCTGCTAAAGCCGGTAGACAGGTACTTTCAAAAAGACGGGGCGGGCACGGAGGTTCCGATTCACATCAATGGGACGCGCGAGAATCCGCAGTTTGGGATTGATTTTGGGCGGATGAAGGGAAGTTCGGCGCAGCGGCCGGATGAGCCCAAGTAAGTCGAGGATGGTCGTGTAGGAATTCAGTGGTTGTTCACTCCGGCTGCGACAGGGTAACTTGGCTTGAGTTGCAGGGTTGCGAAGTTGACCAGCGGCTGATCGGGAATGAGGAGCGCGCGATGCACTTGATGAATGGAAGAACGACGATGGTTGAGAACTGCGCCCTGGCCCTGATTCTGGGGACCGCGGCGCTTTCGGCAGGAGGACAAACCGCAGCAGTGAAACCGGCCCCGAGCATCAAGACCCAATCGGCAGAGATCGACTGGTGGAAGAACGCCGTCATCTACGAGATTTATCCGCGCAGCTTTCAAGACACAAACGGCGATGGCATCGGCGACCTGAACGGGATTACGGCGCGGCTTGATTACCTGAAAGAGCTGGGCGTGGATGCGATCTGGCTGACGCCGGTGTATCCCTCGCCACAGGTGGATTTCGGTTATGACATTTCGGACTACAGAAACATCGATCCGCAGTATGGCACGCTTGCTGATTTTGACCGGCTGGTGGCGGAGGCGGGCAAGCGCCACATTCGCGTGATCATGGACATGGTGATGAACCATACGTCCGACAAGCACAAGTGGTTTCTTGAGTCGCGTTCGTCGAAGGATAACCCGTATCGGGACTGGTATGTGTGGCACGACGGCAAGGTGAACGCGGGAACGGGAAAGATGGAGCCGCCGAACAATTGGCAGTCGCTGTTTGGGCATTCGGCCTGGCAGTGGGACGAGACGACGCGGCAGTACTACTATCACAAGTTCTATATTCAGCAGCCGGATCTGAACTGGTACAACCCGAAGGTGCACGAGGCCTTTGAAGACATTGTGAGCTTCTGGCTGAAGCGCGGTGTGGGGGGCTTCCGGTTCGATGCGATCACCACGCTGTTTGAGGACCCGGGCCTGGCCGACGAGGGCGTAGTCAGGGACAAGAACGGGAATGTGATCATCAATGCGTATGGCGATCCGCAACTGGACGGCTCGAAGACCAACAACCTGCCGGGACTGCACCCGGTGATGCAGGAGATGCGGGCGACGACGGACCAATTCAATTCCGGAGCGTTTCCGGGGACGCGGGTGCTGATTGGCGAGACGTATGTGCCCAATGTGGAGGAGCTTGCCAAGATGTATGGGCCGCCGGGCAAGCCGGAGTTCCATCTGCCGATGGATACGCAGGTGGCGTTCATCAACAAGCTGGATGTGGCTACGTTTCGAGCCAAGCTGATTGATGCGGAGACGCACTTGAGCGCGCATGTTCCGCTGCTGCTGTTTGACAACCACGACAACCCGCGGCTGGACATGCGCTATGGCGATGGGGTTCACGACGAGGATATACAGCGGGTGCTGTCGACGATCCTGTTTGCGAGCCGGGGAGCGGCGCTGTTCTATTACGGCGATGAGATCGGGATGAAGACCACGCCGCCACGGCGCAAGGAGGATGTGAAGGATCCGATTGGGATCACGGGATGGCCGAAGGAAAAGGGACGGGACGGCGAGCGGACACCGATGCAGTGGGACGCGAGCGAGAATGCCGGCTTTACGAAAGGAACACCATGGCTGCCTGCGCCGCCGAGCGCAGCGACGATCAACGTGGCGGCGCAGAAGGACGATCCGCACTCGCTATTCGCGTGGTATCAGAGCCTGATCCGGTTGAAGAAGACGGTTCCGGCATTTGAACGCGGCGGGAACGTGATGCTGGATACGGAGAACCACAAAGTGCTGAGCTGGATGCGGCAGGCGCCCGGGGCGGCGCAGGTGGTGGTGAGCGTGAACTTTACTGCCGAGCCGCAAACGGTGAATCTGGCTATCGGAGGCGCAGGTGTTCGCCCGCGGCACTTGAAGACATTGCTCAAGACGCCGGGCGCGGCTGATCCAGAGACGCTTGGAGCCATCGAACTGGGGCCGTTTGGGGTGTACGTGGGAGAAGTGCAATAGTACGTGCGATTTAATGCTGCAAAACGCAGGGCACGAACAGGTGACTTCGGGAACCGGGAGGGGTGGCAACTCACGCTTTACAGTTGGGCATCCAATGGGGAAGCAAAAAAATTCGGTAATTGGAGTTCCCCCAAGATGAGACTGTCACAGTTTTCCAAGCCATTGATTCAAGGCGTTTTGCCTGCGGCGTTGATGGTTGTTCTGGCGTTTCCGGCGGAGATTTTCTCCGAGGCCGCTGAACCGGACCATGTCGTGAGTTCCCAGGCTCTGCAACAACAGCTGGAGACGTCTTCCGCAGTGCGGCAACAGCAGATCAAGACGGTTACGGGATTTCTTTCCCTGCCGGGCGCCGAGCGGGCGATGAAAGACGCGCACATAGATCCCGTACGGGTGAAGACGGCTGTTCCCACACTTACCGATCAGGAATTGGCAAGTCTGGCCACGCGCGCGACCGACGCACAGCAAAAATTCGCGGCTGGAGGTTTGACAACCGACGAGTTGCTGATCGTGATTCTGATCGTGGCCATTGTGGTGATTGTCGTGGCCCTGCGTTGATCCGAAAGCTGGTTGCAAAGCGGGGAGCGCGGTTCGCTGTGCTGCTTTTGTTGATCGCGGCGTTAGAAGCTCAGCCGTCTCCTCCGACTTCGCCAGTTTCTGTGTGGATGGACGTGCCGTTTGTGCATCAGCCACGAGAGGGATGCGGCGCGGCGTCTATTGCGATGGTGATGCGGTATTGGGCAGGCCAACAAAAGAGTGTGCCCGATGCGGGCAGCGATGTTGCCGCAATTCAGCGGGATTTGTATTCGAAGCGAGAACATGGGATTGCGGCGGAACAAGTGGGCCAATATCTACGCCAGCACGGGTTCCAGGTGTTCGCGCTGAACGGAAGCTGGAGCGATTTAGAGGAGCAACTGCGGAAGGGGCGCCCACTGATTGCCGCGCTGCGGCCCAGCGGCCAGGGCGAACTGCATTATGTTGTGATTGATGGGATTGATGAAGAGCGCGGGCTGGTAACAATGAACGATCCCGCGGAGCGCAAGCTGCTGACTCAGGAACGCGCAGGGTTTGAAAAAGAGTGGAGGGCCACCCACAACTGGATGCTTCTGGCGGTTCCGCAGTCTGCAGCGCATTGACCGATCTTGAACCCTGCCTAGCTGAACGGAGGCGCTTTTGAATGGAAAGAGAAGAGTGGGGGGCGCTCCCGTATTGCTTACGGGAGTGCTCTCTCTCGTTGCTTTTTCTCACAATCTGTTGGGGCAATGCACGGGGGAACCTCCACGAGATACAGGCACAATTCAGATTCAGCAGTTGTTTGAACAGAACAACTGGGAGGCGGTGGTGCGGTTGGCGGGGCCGGTTGCTCTGCGTTCGGCCGATATGAACTTCGAATATGGACTGGCCCTGGCGCATTTGCAACGTTGGCGAGAAGCGGATGCGGCGCTGCTGGCCGGCGATCGGGCGTGTCCCGGGCAGAAACGATTTGCAGTTGAGTTGGCCGGGGTTGCGTTTGAGACAAAAAGCTATCCCGAGGCGGCGGCTTGGCTGCGCAGGGCGTTGAAACTCGACCCAAAAGACAACTACGCCAACGACTTTGCGGGCACGGTTTACCTTTTGATGGGAAACTTGAATGCGGCGCTCAAATTCTGGAACCGGATCGAGAATCCACTGAGTGCGAAGCCACAAATTGCGGCTCTCGATTTCGATCCGCAGATCCGATTGCGGCGGCTGATTCTGGATCGCGCGTTTGCATTTTCGCCGGCGGCCTTGCTGACGGAACGAGACTACGAGACGACGGAGGCGCGGCTCAAAGGGCTGGGGGTTTTTCCCGTATACAACGTGGAGCTCGATGCGGCGGGCGATGGAAGATTCAACGCGGTGTTTCACGCGCAGGAACGGGACGGTTTTGGCGGCAACTGGATGCAGGCTGTTGTTTCGACGTTTGGCGGGGCGGAGTACGCGACGATCTATCCGAGCTATTTCAACATTGGCAAATCTGCCGCGAATGTTGAATCGCTGCTGCGCTGGGGCTCACAAAAACGGCGGGCATGGGTTTCGATTTCCGCGCCGCTCAACGATCGACCTCAGCTTCGCTGGAGGCTGGAAGGGGATGCGCGGAATGAGAACTGGGCGATTCGCCGGTCCTTCACTGGCACGGCTCCAGTGCTTGGTTCGCTGAATCTTGAACGGGAGACGGTTGCGGGGGCAGTGACGGGCATTCCGAATGGGCGGCTGCAATGGTCGACGGGGGTCGAGTTGTCGCATCGCAGCTATCGCAACGTTGCGGAAGGAACCGCCTTGACGGCGGCTTTGGTGGAGCCGGGGTATGGGTTGAAGGCTCTAGGTTCGGTCGAAGGCAGCCTGCTGGAGATTCCCGAGCGGCGGTTCCGGTTAAGCGCGGGAGCCAGTTCGGAGCTTGCGCGCCTGTGGCCGGCTGGAAAGCAAGTGACTGATGGGCAACATGCTTTTGGGAAGCTGGAGGGACGGGCAGGGGCGACGCTGGTTTCCGCAAGCGCAGGGCGAAACGTATGAACTAGGGGCGCTTGCGCGTGCGGGGCGGGGCTTTGGGAACGTTCCCTTCGGCGAGCTATTCGTGGTGGGGATGGAAAGGGACACGGATCTCTGGCTTCACGGGCATATCGGAACGCGCGATGGGAAGAAAGGCAGCTCTCCGGTGGGGAGCAACTTCTTTCTTTTGAATACAGAATTTTATCGACGTATCTGGGGGAATGGGTTGATTTCAGTCAAAGCCGGGCCGTTGGCGGACATTGCCAAGGTAGGCGCACCGACGGCTGGGTTGTCGACTGGGCAATGGCTCTTCGATGTGGGTGCGGCGGCGAAGCTTACCGTGCTGGGCACGAGTGTGGTGCTTAGCTACGGACGCGATTTACGCTCGGGCAGTAATGCGTGCTATGGGACAGTGGTGGAGTTGCGATGACGGCGCTCAAGGAACGGCGGCGCGGTTATCGCGGAAGATCCTCCGGGCAGGAGACACCGGCTCCGTCTTTCACCGAGGAGTAAGCGACACTTTTGATGAGACTTATTGGCCCTTTCAGGAAGCCATTTTGAGCAATTCCTGCTCGGCACGCAGCCAATCCTGCTCTGCGTATCCATCCTGGTAACCGCGCTGCTCCCAATAGGCCCGGGCGAGTTTTTCGATCTCTTCGCGAGGCGGCATGGATGGCCTTGCGGCTGGAGCGGCCTTTTCTTTCTTTGCGGCGGTCTTGCGTGGCTTCGCGGGGGCTTTTGCTTTCTTGACTGACTCTGCCATAGAAAATCTCCTCCGTTGGGTTCGCGACCAATTCGCGGGCTGGCTACTCCTTAAGGATACAAAAAGTTGGGCCTTCGCGCGACGTCTAATCGCTCCAGATGGCTCATTTTTCGCAATAGGCGGGATAAAAGCGCGGCGTTAACCTTGCTTTAACAGCAACTTGCGTTCGGCTTGTGATTCAGGGCGTTCTTCGATTGGCACTTCCTTGCCGAATCGCGTCTGAGCGTGTTTGACTGGTTGCCTAAGGTGAGCGGCAGGTATGGGATACGTTCTTGCGTTGGACCAGGGGACGACGAGTTCCCGAGCGATTCTGTTTGACGAGGGTGGCGCGATTGCCGCCACGGCGCAACACGAGTTCGAGCAGTTCTACCCGCAGGCGGGGTGGGTGGAGCACGATCCGACGGAAATTCTGACCAGCCAGCTTTCGTGCGCTGTGGAAGTACTGGGGAAGATTGGAGCGCGGCCGCGGGATGTGGCGGCGATTGGGATTACCAACCAGCGCGAGACGGTGGTGGTGTGGGAGCGGGCGACGGGCAGGGCGATTCACCCGGCAATTGTGTGGCAGGATCGGCGAACTGCTAGGCGATGCAGTGAGCTTGAAGCCAGCGGAGTTGGGGAGACGGTTTCGGCGAAGACCGGGCTGGTGCTGGATCCGTATTTCTCGGCGACAAAGGTGGCGTGGATTCTGGACAACGTGCCGGGAGCGCGAGCGCGAGCCGAAAAGGGCGAGCTGGCTTTCGGGACGGTGGATAGTTGGTTGATCTGGCATCTGACGAGCGGACAAAAGCATGTGACCGACGTGACCAATGCCTCACGTACGCTGCTCTACAACATTGTGAAGGGCGAGTGGGATGCGGAGCTGCTGAAGATCTTTGGGATTCCGGAGAGCGTTTTGCCGGAAGTGGTGTGGTCGAGCGAGAAAGTGGGCGAGGTAACAACGACGCTCGGGCTGGGGGGCGCCGAGATTGCGGGGATTGCCGGCGACCAGCAGGCGGCGCTATTTGGTCAGTTGTGCTGGAGCGCGGGCGAGGCCAAGAACACGTATGGAACAGGGTGCTTCCTGTTGCAGAACGTGGGCACGGAGTTTGTGCGGTCCCGGCACAGGTTGATTACGACTCTGGCGGCAAGTGCGGGACGGCGGCGGGAATACGCGCTGGAGGGGAGCATCTTTATCGGCGGGGCTGTGGTGCAGTGGCTGAGAGACAACCTGAAACTGATTGGCTCTTCTGGCGAGGTGGAGGCGCTGGCGGCCTCGGTGCCGGACGCGGGTGGAGTGGTGTTTGTGCCGGCGTTTGTGGGACTGGGCGCGCCACACTGGGATGCGCATGCGACTGGAATGGTGATTGGGCTGCGGCGGGATACCAAGCCGGGACACATTGCGCGGGCGGCGCTGGAGGCGATTGCCTTCCAGGTGGCAGATGTGCTGGAGGCGGTCCACAGCGAGACGGGAACGCCGCTGGCAGCGCTACGGGTGGATGGCGGGGCGTCAGTGAACGACCTGCTGATGCAGTTCCAGGCCGATGTTCTGGGCGTGCCGGTGGTGCGGCCGCAGGTGACTGAGACGACTGCGCTGGGCGCGGCTTACCTGGCGGGATTGGCGACGGGATTCTGGGCGGGGCCGGAGGAATTGCGCACCAAGCGGCAGGGCGACAAACGGTTCGAGCCGCGGATGGATGCGGGCGAGCGGGCGGAGCGGCGGGCGCGCTGGCAGAAAGCAGTGGAGCGGGCGAAGGCGTGGAGCGAGTGACGGAAGATCGCTGCGGATTACTGGATTGTGGGCAGTCGGACGAACCTTATGCCGCAGCCGCGCATCAAGGTTGAGTAAGAGAAGTTTCCCAATTTTGGAGGTCGGAATGGCGGCAGCGGGTTGCAGTCACGTAGCGGAGCACCTGAAGAAGGTGAAGCCGCAGACGAAGGGGTGCGAAGAGTGCCTCAAGGCAGGACAGAAGTGGCTGCATCTGCGCATGTGCCTGGAGTGCGGGCATGTAGGCTGCTGCGACTCGTCGCCGGGTCGCCATGCGCGGGCGCATTTCAATGAGACACAGCACCCCCTGATCCAATCGGCCGAGCGCGGAGAGGATTGGAAGTGGTGCTTTGTGGATTCGGTGTATCTGTAGGCCAACTCAAGATTCACCGAGTTGCTGACTGGAGGTTAGGCGGTGGAGTCAAATTACGTGGAAGCGGAGATACACCACCCAAATGGAGAGATTGAGTACATTTACTCGCCATTTCCTGTGGAGAGCCGGTGGCCGGGAGTACTTGTTGACTCTTCTTCGTTCCGCAAATTGCCTATGTCTGAGAAATTTTACCGACAGTCGATGGCCTATCTTCAGGCTGCAACCGTGCTCTGCGAAGCTGCTGGCCAAGCAGGCGGAGCGCTCCAGTGGTCGCATGGGGCAGTTTGCTATTACTGCCTCAATATCGCAACGGAGCTATTTCTAAAGGCTTGCATCCAAGAATCGAAGGTTGCGATTGCAATTTCTACTCATGAAATATCGGAGTTACTGGATTCGTATCGCAAGGTATTGCCTGAAAGCGAGTTTCAGTTTGTTACGTTGTGGGACCGGTCGTGGGCGGAGATCGAAGAAGAATTGGGCGTTCAGATAGTCGCAAAGATCGATCATCATCCCGATCAGCTTTACCGCTACGGCGCCGATCAATCAGGCAAAGGTTCCGCTGGAATACAGATTTTCTCCCCAGATTATTTTTATGGTTACCTCATCTATCTGGAGAGAGTATGGAAACTGGCATGGAGCAAAGTTTCAAATGCGTAGACTATGGCCCAACCCGTCCGAAGGCATCCTGTGCGGCCGTTGTTTCTTTCAGAGCACACACAGCTCTACGGAACCCTCTGATTAAGTTCCATTTCACAATGAGCATTCCTTCAGTGGCTAAAGCCCTCCAGTATTTTGCGCAGTCTGCGGCACGGCTGAAGCCGTGCCCTTTCAAAACATCAACTTAATCCGAGGTTCCCTACGCCAACTCCACTTCGATCTTTTTTGCTTCGCTGTCTAGCTTGGTGATTTTGAAGCGGCGGATCTGGCCTTCGGCTAAGGGCTCTGGGGTGGATTCGGCGGCGGGGGCGTTGCCTTGCCAGCGGGCCTTGAGCATGGAGGACAGGCTGGATAGGTCGGGTTTGGCTAGGGTCGTAGCGGCTGTGGAAGCAATTGGCGCCGCAGGCGTTTTGCCCGCTCGGCAGGTGGCGCGGATGCCTTCTCCGAGTTCGACGTAGGTGAGCTTATCGGTCAATTCGACGACGCGGCCGGAGACGATGTCTCCCACCTTCTGCTCGACAATGTATTCATCGATGCTGGTGGGGATGAGTTGCTTGATGGAGAGCTTGATCTGACGCTTTTCCGGGTCGATGGCGAGGACTTGCGCCTTGACGATCTGGCCGGCGCGCAGGGCGTCGCTGGGGTGGTTGAGGCGGCGGTCGGCGACGATCTCGCTGATGTGGACCAGGCCTTCGATGCCATCGGCAATTTGAACGAATGCGCCGAAGTTCATGAGCTTGGTGACGGGGCCTTCGACTTGCGCACCCACCGGGAAGTTGCGCTGCAAGTCGAGCCAGGGGTCGGCGAGGGTTTGCTTGAGACCGAGCGCGATGCGGCGCTCTTCGGGCTTGACGGAGAGGATGACGGCATCGACGCGGTCGCCTTGCTTAAGCAGGTCGCTGGGGTGACGGACCTTTTTGCCCCATGCCATCTCCGAGATATGAATGAGGCCTTCGACGCCGGGTTCGATTTCGACGAATGCGCCAAAATCCATAAGGCGGGTGACGGTGCCGGAGACGCGCTGGCCAGCGACCAGGCGTTGCGGCGCAGTTTCCCAGGGCTCTGCCTGGAGCTGCTTTAGGCCTAGAGAGATCTTCTTTGTGTCGGGATCGATTTTGAGGATGCGCACCTGAAGTTGCTGGCCGACGGTGAGCACGTCTTCAGGCTTGTTGACGCGGCTGTGGGAGATGTCGCTGATGTGGAGCAGGCCGTCGACTCCGCCGAGATCGATGAATGCGCCGTAGGGCATAAGGGTGCGGACGGTGCCGGGGAGGGTGTCGCCCACGGCGATGGCTGCGTGGCGGGTGGCGGACTCGGCGCGGGCTTGCTCTTCAAGGACAACGCGGCGGTCGACGACGACGTTTTCGTCGGTGACTTCAAGCTTGGTGATGCGGCAGTTGATCTGGGTGCCAACCAGTTTCTCGAGCTCGACGGCGTCTTTAGCGCCGCTGCGGCTGGCGGGCATGAAGGCGCGGACGCCGATGTCGACCGAGAGGCCGCCCTTGATGACTTCAGTGACGGTGCCGACGACGGCGAGCTTCTCAGCAAAGGCAGCTTCGAGTGCCGACCAGTCGCGGGGTTGCGCTACTTTGAAGCGTGAGAGCTCGTAGTAGTGTTCTTCGTTGCGGCCGGTGACGGAGACGGGCACCGTGTCGCCGGGCTTGACGCCGTCGGCGTTGTTCTCAAAGGCAGAGCGCGGGAGAACGCCCTCAGTCTTGTAGCCGATGTCGAGAAAGACCTGCTCGGCGGAGAGGGAGATGACGGTGCCCTGCAGCTGTTTTGCGCCGGGCTCGGCTTTGTGCGAGTGGCTGCGCTCAAAATCGCGGAGCAGATCGGCGAAGGACTCGGTGGGTTCTTCTTCGACGGGTTCCGGTGCGGGCGGCTCTGCAATGGCGACCTTGGGCTCGGGAGCGAGGACCGGTTCGGGGATGGCGGACGGCGCGGCTTCGGCGATCGGTTCCGGAACGGGTTCGGGCGCGATTTCTTCGGAGGGCAGGGACTCGGTGATGTTTTCTTCAGTCATGACAGGTTATTTTCCATTCTCCCATGGTTGGGCGGTGGGCGTCGTGGGAAGGCGGAATGCGCGCAGACACGACGCATCCGGCGGATGGAAAATGGCGGGCACAAGGGAGCTCATTGGTTTGAAATAAGATCAAGGTCTTAGAGGCGAGCGCTATGCGAAAGACTCTGGCGGTGATTACGGGAGCGTCAAGCGGGCTTGGAGTGGTTTTTGCGCGAAAGCTCGCTGCGGAGCACGATCTGTTGCTGGTTGCGCGGCGCAAGGATCGGCTGGATGCGCTTGCGGCTGAGCTCGCGGCTCAATACGGGTGCGAGGTGGAAGTGCTGCCGGCAGACCTGACGGATGAACGAGAGCTGGCGGTTGTGGCAGATCGCATCGCTGCGGAGCCGCGGCTGACCTTGCTGGTAAACAATGCGGGGTTTGGCGCGCGCGGATTGTTTTGGGAGTCGGAGATTGAAGTGCAGGAACGGATGCATCGGCTGCATGTGATGGCGACTGTCCGGCTGAGTCACGCGGCGCTGGGGAATATGGTCAAGCGGAATGCGGGCGGGATTATCAATGTGGCGTCGGTGGCTGCGTTCCTGCAGCGGGCGGGGAGCGTAAGCTATGGGGCAACGAAGCGTTGGATGACCGCATTTACGGAAGGCCTGTACCTGGAATTAAAAGAGATAGATTCGGCGGTCAGGGTGCAGGCGCTGTGTCCTGGATTTACGTATACGGAATTCCATGAAACGCTGGGCGTGGAGCGGGAGGGCGTGGCACCGCGTTCGCTCTGGCTGGAGCCGGAGTTTGTGGTGGATGAGTCGCTGAAAGCACTGCGCAAAGAGAAGCTGGTGGTTGTGCCGGGATGGAAGTACAAGGCGATTGTGGCGTTGGTTTCGAAATTGCCGACTCCGTTGCGGCTGGCGTTTGAGGCTGCGGGGTCGACGAAGAACTCGCGCTGGAAATAGGGATGGTCGCGAGTTTCAGATAGGCTGGAAGCATGAGTGTTTTTGATGAGCAGCGGACGGAGTTGGAACGGCACGAGTTCATGATGGGCGTGGAGCGGGGCCGGCTGGCGGTGGCGCTGGACCTGCTGACCGACGCGCTGATTCTGGTGGGACAGCACGGTGTGTATTGCGCCTCGAGCCGCAATCCTGCAAAGCCGGCGCTGGATTTGCAGGCCGTGCTGGGTGGAATGGGCGGAGCCAAGGAGCTGATCCAGTCGGTGATGGAAGAGCTGGCTAAAGGCAGGGACAAGGGAATAGGGAGCAGGGAATAGAAAAGCCCGCTCGTATGCGGCGCTTCCTGAGGAGCATCGCCGTGAAAAGGCATTGAAAACCGGCAAAGGACGCGAAGAGGTCTCAGAGGATTCTCGGGCAGGCCGAAGGCTCGGGGCAGGTTTTGGAAAACCTCGGTGATAAACCCTAGTCCGCAAACTGCGATATGCTGATAGAGCGCGCCCGTAGCTCAGCTGGATAGAGGTCGCCGCGGCGACCCTCCGGAGCGTTAGGTCGGGAGTTCGAATCTCCATGCCGTTTGTCTATGTATTGCGAAGTTTGGCCACCGGACATTCCTATACTGGCGCGACAACCAACCTGAAAGTCCGACTTGAGCGGCATAACTCCGATATGAGTCGTTCAACTAAGAACCGGGGACCATGGGTCGTGGTTCATCAGGAAGAGTTCGCTACGCTATCCGAAGCGTATCGCCGTGAAAAGGCATTGAAAACCGGCAAAGGACGGGAAGAGGTTCAGAGGATTCTCGGGCAGCCTCACACTACCGGGCAGGCTTTGAAAAGCCAGGGTGATCAACCTTAGTCCTCAAACTGCGATATGCTGATAGAGCGCGCCCGTAGCTCAGCTGGATAGAGCGAACGCCTCCGGAGCGTTAGGTCGGGAGTTCGAATCTCTCCGGGCGCACCATCTTCCGAAATTTCTCGCTTTCCTCTCAGACTACCCAGACGATGACTGGGTGGATGAGGCACGGGCAATCGTCTCGATTGCGGACGATGATTCGTGCCTGCCGATCTCGGCTATTGTTTGTGTTCGCCGAAGACTACGGCTGTGAATTTGAAGATGTCGGTGTTCTCGTCTTTCCAGCAACCGGAGTGCATGCCTGCCTTGATGCAGGTTTGTTCGAGGAAGGTTTGGCGGTCCCATTTCTGTTCTACGGGAACTTGAGGGAGGAGCAGGCCTTCGTGGTCGGCGTTCTTCATGAGCAGGCCGTCGCGGCCGATCTGGATCTGGTCGATGCCGGTAACGCGGCGCAGCGGAGAGAGGACGGAGATTTCGTAGTCAAGAAGCGGCAGCTCGGACGGGGAGACCGGGTTGAAACGCGGATCGCGGAGAGCGGCAAAGGCCGCGGTGTCGCGCACGGTGAGATAAAGCGGCTTGATGGGTGAGGTGTAGCCGATGCAGCCGCGCAGCTTGCCAGCCTCAGTCAACGTGACAAATGCGCCGGATTCGCGGTTGAGAGTCTCGTCGGCGGTTGCGGGCGAATTGAATGCCTCGTGCGTTTGGACGGCATGCTCCACGGAGTTGCGGGCGAGGGAGAGAAGTTCTGTTTTCTGCTGGCTGGTGAGGGAGAAGCGAGCGTCTTCCGCTACGCCTTGCGGGGCTTTTACAAAGAGATCGGCGCTGTAGCCGACGACGCGGGAATGGTCGCCTGAGGTATCGCCGGAGTTGGCGTAGCGGAGGACCTCGGCCTTATTTGCGCCCAAGCGCTCGGCGGCGATCATGGCGGCAACGATGGGCGCGCCGCCGCAGGCCTCCCACGTACGCGATTGGAAGTTGCGCGACATGCTGAGGTAGTCCCACGCGGCCAGGGCGTGGAGGGTCTTGTGATCGATGGTCTCGGCATCGGCGTAGGGGTGATAGTGGGAGAGATCGGAGCTGGCAAGGACTAAAGTGTCGCCGTGCAGGTCGCCGGCCTTTTTCTCGCTTTCAATCATCTTTGAAAGCGCAACGCCCAGGGCGCGGCTGTTCTCATAGCTCTGGTCGCCCATGACGATGGGGACCAGTTCGAAGTTGCCAAGGACTTTTTGCAGCCAGGGCAACTGAACTTCGATGGCATGTTCGCCGCCTGCGGATGTGGGGGTGTGTCCTTGTTCGGAGAGGCGGATTGTGGAACTCATTCTTGTGAGCTGGCGCGCGAATTCCTTGTCGACGGGGATGGTTCCGAGGGGCGTTTCGTAGGCATCGCCATCGTAGACGGAGGTGAAGTTGAAGCTTACGAAGTGCGACGGGGCGATGACGACGACGCGGGAAAATTTGTGTCCCCCTTCAGCGCTGCGTAGGTCCATGCAGCGACGGGACCGGAGTAGGGATAGCCCGCGTGCGGCACGACTGCGGCGAGAATGGGTCCGGCGGGGGCTGGTGGCGCGGCCTGCGCCAGCATGTTGTCGATCATGGAGGAGAGTTCTTTTGGATCGGCGGGATAGAAGGAGCCGGCAACCGCGGCGCGACGCACTTTTTGCGGAGGGGCCGCGTCAATTTGCTTGATTGGCGCGGTAACGAGAAGTGCGACGAGCGGGGCCATGAGCCAGGCCATTGGCGAACTCCTTTGGATCTTCATCCGACCGACCTCCGAATGCCCCTTATACGTGCCAGATACCGGGGATTGGATGCAGGCAATACGGACAGGCGCCGTCCTTGCGGACGAGCAGACGGTTAGCCGTGAAGCCCGCGCGCTCCACTACTATTTTGCGGCACTGCGGGCAGTATGTGTTTTGGGCGGGGTGGCCGGGGACGTTGCCAATGTAGACAAAGTGAAGGCCTTCGGCGTCGGCGATGGCCTTGGCGCGCTCGAGCGTTTCGATGGGCGTGACGGGCAGGTTTTTTAGAAGGTATTCGGGATGAAACTGCGTGAAATGCAAGGGCACGTCCGGGCCGAGGTTGGCCTTGATCCATTGGGCGAGAGCGCGGAGTTCGTCGTCGCTGTCGTTGAGGGTGGGAACGACGAGGTAAACGATCTCGGTCCACTTGCCCATGGCGCGAAGCGTGACAAGCGTTTCGAGCACGGACTTCAACTGGGCGCCGACGACATTTGCATAGAAGGGCTCGCTGAAGGATTTGAGGTCGATTTTTACGGCGTCCATTTTGCCGTAGGCCTGCTTGAGCGCGTCCTGCTGGATGTATCCGTTGGAGACGACTATGCTGCGGATTCCGACCTCATGGGCGGCGTCGGCGGTGTCCATCAGGTATTCCGCAAAGACGACCGGCTCGCCGTAGGTGTAAGCGATGGTGGGGCAGTTCGACTGCCGGGCGATGGAGACGATTCGTTGCGGAGGGGCAAAGCTGGAGTGGGTTTGCTCAGGACGCCACTGCGAGATATTCCAGTTCTGGCAAAACTTGCAGTTGACGTTGCAACCGGCGGTGGCGATGGAGAAGGCTTGGGTTCCGGGAAGGTAGTGGAAGAGCGGTTTCTTCTCAATGGGATCGACGTGGGCGGCAGAGACGCGCGAGTGGACGAGAGTGTAGAACGTGCCGCCTCGATTTTCGCGCACGACGCAATGGCCGCGCTCTCCGTCGTTCACGACGCAGGATCGCGGGCAGAGCTGGCACCTGATTTTGAGGTTGGGGAGTTTCTGGTAAAACCTGGCTTCGACGGCGGGGTTACTTTCAGTGGGATTTGAGGGATAGGCAGCGAGGCATTGTGCCGGGTCTTCATTTACGGCGAGGTTGTATTCGAGGCTTTTCATTTGGTCGCCTTTGCGATCTGATACCGCAGAATCGCCGGGCACAAATACTGCCAGCAAGCCTATGGGACTCCTTGTGCAGGCGAGCTTTCAGTGACGAGCGGCACGGCTGGGGATGCGAGAACCCTGCGGAGGCTAGCAACCGAGGTGATTTAGAGTGCGGTTTGGGACTCGATGGTGCGTACGAGGCGGAGGGAAAGAGTTGAAATGACGACGACCGGGCGGACGATAAAGCCGGCGATGAGGCGGGGAATGCGCCGGAAGTCATCGAACAAGGAGCAACCGCGACCCGAGAGAAAGACGCCGCGGCGCATGACGTAGAGGTGAAAGAGAGCGGAGACGGCGGTGAAGACGCAAACGACGAGAGTGGCTCTTGGGGGTGGAACGGCTCCGGCGGCGCGATGGGCGAGCCAGTCCAGCGACTGCGCCAGAGTGGGAACCAGGAGGGCGATGGTCAGATTTCCGAACAGGCGGGATCGAAATGCCAGGGCTTTTTGCTGCAGCCCGGCATAGAGTCCGGCGGTGAGGGTAACGTAAGCAATTTCAACGACGACCACCGCAAGGCGGCCACTTGAGCCGGTGCGAGCCATTGCTGCCAGATAGACGAGTGAGCGGGCGGTTGCGCTGAGCAGGGCGCATTTCCAATTCCAGCAGGAGAGAGCCTGAGCGAAGAGAGCGGAGCGGCTGGCTGGTTGCATGACTCAATCGTGAAGCAGTGCCGCGAATGCAGCGTCAAGAGACGGTTACAGGAGGGTTTAGATCGATCGAAGACCGTAACCGAGAAGATTCCCCTGGAGGGAAGATGCGGGCGGAAAGCGTGATTCAGGTCACGGTGATGGAACGAGTGGCCGGGTAGCCTCAAAATCGAGGGCTGCAGGGCAGAAGAGAGCCCCGAATAAAAGCAAGGAGCAATTTCTTAATGGCTTACGTAGTTACTGATGCTTGTACGAAAGATTTTGTCTGTGTCGATGAGTGTTCGACCTCCGCCATTGCGCCGATGGCGGCCGATGCGGCCGCTGGGACAGTTTCGCAGGTGTTCATCAACCCGGATGAGTGCATCGATTGCGGCAACTGCGCATCGGTATGCGCGCAGAATGCGATCTTCGCGCTGGATGAGCTGCCGGCGGACAAGGCGGAATTTGCCGAGAAGAACAGGTCGTATTTCAACTAGACAGGTCGCAATTTCCAATTAGGCTCAGGGGTTTGGATATGGCCGAACCGACTTAGAGCTTACCGGTGGAAGCATCGGGTGGCGCGGTCGGAATTGTGCCCTGCGCGGCAGGCGGGGTGGCGGGCTCGGTTGTGACTGGCACTGTGGGTGCCGGAGCAGGAGGAGCTGCAGCCGGCTGAGCCTGCGCGGCGACGGCTTTCGACTCTGCCAGAGTGAGTAGAGTCACCGGGAGTGTGAGGGTCTGCACGGTCTGCGGGTCGTCGCGCAACTTGAGATAGAGTGTGCCGCCGGAGGGATGAGGGACAGTTATCTGGGTTCCGGTGAAGTCCTGGGGAACGTCGGAGGGATTTTCAAAATCCGACGTGGCGGCAAAGGAGTCAGCCAGGAACAGGTTGGTTCCCGTCAACGTGCAGGGTTTGGCCTGCGCATGGGGACAGCGCAAGTCTTTGAAACCGGGAAGCCGCACGAGAGTTCCCAGGGGCAGCCAGTCGCCGGAGGCTCCATCGGCCGAAAGAACGCGCACATGAACCGGGCCGAAAGCCGAGGTGCCAAAGCGCGCGAGGGGCTCCACGCTGCCCATTGCGGTTTTAGCGTCCTCAAGCATCAGGCCGCCGTCTGCCAAAGAAAGTTCGGTGTTGAAGCTGCCGTCGACCGCGGCCAGCTCCACCTTCTCATTGCGGGGAAACTTGGCGGGAACCTTCGACTGAAGAAAAAAGACCAGCCGTCCGTTGAGCGGCAGATCGTCCGCGCTGCCTAGTTGGATGGGGGAAGGCGAAGCGGCGGCATCTTCCTGCACTCCCTTGTTGAGCAAGGCAGCCTGCGGACGCGGCGGTTCTACCGTAACGGGTGCACGCAGGAGGCGGCCGTCTTTCAGCTCCACGCGGGCAACGTAGTGTTTCTCAGGATCGAGGCGGGCAGTGGAAGCGGAGGCTTTCATGAGCAACTGATCGTGATCTTCTACGCGACTGAAGGTGGACGGGGTGAGATTTACGCCGTCAAATTCAGCTTTTGCGACCTCGTCGAGCCGGGTTCCTTTGAGCAAAGCCACGGGGTCGCCAGCGCTGAGGGTCAGGCGCTCGAGTGAGGCGGCGTCTGCGAATGCTGTCATGGCGACGGCTTCCGGCTTCTGAACTCCGTACTGGTAGATCGACACCGTGACCGGACCCGGCGCGGCGTCTTTCATGGGCACGGTTACATCGAGCGCCTCGGGCTTTGGTGATTTCCAGGCAAGCTTCACGGGTTTTGCGGTGTTGGAGGTTTCTTCAACTTTCTCGATGCAGAGCGAATTTTGCCCTTCGAAATGGAGGGTGTCGTCGCGCCCGACGACGAGCGCAGATTGGTCGGCAGCCGCGAGGGTCCAGCCGCCCGACTGAGACGAGAGCAAGTGGAATTGCGGCCCTGTCCAGTCGTCAAATCCCCATTTTCCGCGGACCACGCCGATCAGTTCACCGCTGGGCAACTCGGGAGCAGGCTGTTTGAGGACGAGGCCCCCTTTTGATGGGTCGGCTGATATGGGTAAATCGATGGGCGGCCTCTTTGAATCGGTGGGGAGTTCAATGTGCAAGGTGAGGTCGTGAGCCAACTGGGAGGCAAAGACGAGCGGCGCTCCTTCAGCCGGCAGCACGAGGTCGGACTTCTGGGCACAGAAGGTGTCCGCGGAGACGACGGGATGCAAGGGTTCGGGTTTGATGGGGCCGAGAGGAGGCAGAGCAACCACAACGACGGACTTGGGATTACGGAAGGAGGGTGGCACGTTGAGGCGCAGGTTAAGCGCGTCGGCCGTGGGCAGCGCCAGTGCAGGAATATACCGGAAATGCGCCGTGTGGAGCGAGGCGAGAATTCTGGCGGTATCCACGATTGCGCCGACGTAAGGGCTGTAGAGGCCGCCTCCGGCCATGGTCGTGGAGCTGATAGCGTTCATCAGATCGACGGTGCTGCCAGAGGTGAGTTGCGATACCAGGGACTGGGCATCGGCGTCGTCGAGTACCAGGCCTTCAGGGTCTTGAGCCAGGCAGGGGGCCTGCTGGTCGATGGGTTTGTCGAAGCACTGCTGGGCAAGCTTGATACCGAGGCTGCGGGTCGCCATTTCGGCGCGTTCTTTGAGCGATTTGAGGTCGGTTTGCGAGGTAACTTTCACTTGCGCGAGATAGGCCTCGACCCGCATCCGGTCCCAACTTGCGGCTTGCAGATCCTGGGCGGCGCGAACAAAGGTTCCTGGCTCGTCGTGCACTGCTTTCTTGAGGGTGTTGAAGTCGCCGCCGGTCTCCGGGACCAGGAAGATGAGCGCCTGCTGGGCCTCGGGGGGAACAGTGACAAATACGCCCTCTTCCCGGACCTGCTGGTTCCATGTTTCGACGCGGGTGAACCACTCCGGCGGGGGCGGATTGGTGACCCCACGCAAGAAGGCGACCACCAGCACAAACCTGGTTGACTGGGAATCGGGCAGGTCAGGATGAATCCAGAGCCGGTCTCCGGGTAGCAGGTTGGGGGTCTGGGAAATGGGCAAAGTGACGTCGCCGCGCTTGACGTGGACATCGACCTTTGGGCCCGCGAGGTCAAAGGCGGGGCCGTCGGCGAGCAGTTGGAATGGAGCCAGGAAGCAAAGCAAAAGGAACAGCAAACAACGACGCATGACTTCTATTGTACGAACTCAAGCGGTTAAGGTGAGCGCGGCATGAGCGCAAGCCTCTGGTGAAAAGGGTGTTGCAAGGGACGTATCTCTAACATTTTGCAGTGCGCTTGACAGTAATTTCGGGTACACTGTGGCTTGTATAGCTCTGAATTTAGTAAGGGCTCGGCATTCTTAACGAGCCCGATAAGTATTTCTCGAACCTATGGGAAGCAGTAAAAGAGAAAGACAGAAGATGGCTTTTGTCCGGTAAGAGCCGAATGAAAAACCATGCGAAGTCTTGCATTGATTCGCGAGACGCCATGGGCTCAACTTACAGACCGAAAAGCGGCGTAAGCCCGCGAAACCAGTCACAACAACAAAGAAGTCCACGAAAGCCCGTACGACCATGAGCAACAGGGCGGCGATCTGAATGGCGCTGAGCCGGGCTAGGATCACCAGGGTTTAGAAGCAGGACTGTTGTCATTCACGTGCTGTGCGCGGCGCAACTCTGAAACTGGGTCCAACTACCGGACAAGAAGGCTGCCTGGCCCACCGATACGGAAGACGGTATACGGAGAGAAGAAATGAAGTCGACAAAAGCTGCATCCAGCAGCATAGATGGCGTAAACCTGAGTATTCCCGCTGCGGAAGAGATTATTGAAGACGCCTTGAACGAGCTTGCATTTTCGCAGGATCCTGGCCTGGTGCGGGCGCTGCGCTTTCTTGCGCCACCGGGCTATCAGGCGATTGTGGAGTTATGCAGTGAGAACGGGCGCAGCAAGCGGCGCAATGCGTCGGCGGACACCTGGTCGCCGGAAGAAGATGAAGTGCGGATCTACTTTGAGCGCATCGACGATGCCGAGGCTTCTCCACGCGCATTGCGCGCACAGCGGCCGGTTGGCACCCATGCGCCGGAAGAAGAAGATGACGATCAGGAAGCAATTCTTCCAGCGGATATGGATGCGCGGGTGAAGGAACTGTGCGCCGCACTGGCTGAGGCAGAACGCGGCGGTCACGCGTTCATTGCGCTCAAGTGGTTTCGCGATTCATTTTTGCCCCGCAAGGCTTTCCGCTGGAATCAGCACCCGGAGACGCGGCAGATGGTGCTGGCCGAGGCCATACAGCGTGGGGTGGTGATGACGAGCAAGATTGCCAACCCGAAGACGCCGGCCTATCCCACCACGACGATCCGGCTGAACCGGGAAGAAGCCGGCATGCCTGAAGAGGCACAGCGGTTCCATCCGGTTGCCGTGCAGGGCGAGCCGGTTTCCGACGGCATCGAAGACGAACGGGGTGAGCTTTGAGCTTCTACTTTCTTGAGGCCACAGCCTTTGTCAAGCTGTTTGTGCAGGAACCAGGGACCGATTTGCTCATCGGCTTGATGGAAGCGGCGGAGGACAATCGCAAGTTGATCTCCGCCTCGACGCCTCTGGAAGTCTATGCGGTGATCAGGCGGCGCGAACGGGCGGGAGACCTGAAGCCGGAAGATGCAGTGTCGGCGCTTTCGATTCTGCGCCAGGAAGCGGCGCGCATGGTGCAGCAGCCGCTGAATCCGGCGGTGCTTGAAGCGGCGCGGCAACTTCTGGACCGGACCGCACTTCGTTGGCCAGATGCACTGCAACTGGGCGCAGCACTGGCGGCGCGTGACATGTTTCAAGGGACTGAGATTGTGTTTGTGTCCGCTATGGCGCAGTTGCTTGAAGCGGCGGTGGGCGAGGGATTCAAGGTGCTGGATCCGACGAAGGAAGCTGTTCCGCCGATCCAAGCGGCGGAGTAGACGATCGGGCACGAGAAGCATCCCCGATCGTCCATTGCAACGGCGCCTACTTTGGCGCAACAACAACAATCATGAATGAGTCGGGCTTGGGCGTGGGCCGCTTGGAAGCCGTTCCCGGCGCCGGTGCCTGGAACTCGGCAGTGGGCAGGTAGAGCGTATTTGTTTTGTCGTCGATTCCCATGGTGCGGGCACCTCTCGGAGTTTTGACGACTTGCTCGACCTGGAACTTCCCGTTTTTCTCGGCGACAACGGTCAACGTTCCATCGCCGGCGCTTGCGAAGGCGTAGCCAGCGTGGAATTTGGCCGCATCCACGCCGGCACCGATGGGCAGGTCGGCAAGAACCTTGCCATCATCCGTGCTCATCACGATCAACTTTTGCGGATTGCGGCATCCGATGAAGAGGCGGTGCGTCTTGCGGTCGATTGCCATGCCTACCGGGCGGCCGCCGGGAGCGACAGGCCAGCGTGCAATCACCGCGCGCGTTTTAAGATCTACGACGGCGACCATGTCCTTGTCTTCCAGGTTGATGTAAGCCTTGCCGGCGTCATCGTAGGCGAGAAACTCGGGTGCGCCGCCGAGTGCGATTGGCGGGTCGATTTTGCCGTTTACGGGATCGACATCGGGCTTGATGGTTATGAGCGCGTTCCCGTCGCCGGAGACGGCGAGAACCAGGCTCTCTGCCTTGTCGTAAATGATACCGTCCGCGTCGGGCATGGCGGCGAGTGTCCCGAGAGTGGCGTAGGTCTTCAGATCGAAAACAACAATTGTTCCGCTGCCGCCGTCGGTAATGAATCCGCGTCCCAACGCAGGAACGATGGCCGTACCGTGCGAGCGCTTCTGTCCGGGAATATCGCCCAAGACCGTTCCGGTCGCGGCGTCGATCACCTGGGTGTGCGTGGTGCGCGTGACGAAGAGGCGGTGGGTCGCGGCGTCGACAGTGACGTAGTCCCATGCGCCTTCGCCGCCAATATGCATCGTCTTGGTGACGTCCCACTGTGTCTGCGCTAAAACCGGCAGGCAGCCGGCGAGCATGAGCGCTGCCAGCGAAAGTACAACTGTGCGAGTGTTTTTCATCTTCATTACTCCTGGATTAGATTCAGAGCTTAAGACTGCAATTGCGCAGCGTTCAATTGACACGGTAAAAGGTAGCACAGGGAGGTTCGCGTCTTTGTGAATGCGGCTTGAGCGGCGCCTCTGAGTTCAGGGGCGTGCAACAAACGCTGCAACTGATTAAAGAAGAATTACTCGCGACGGAAGCGGTTGGCTTGTTCGAATTCGTCGCGGAGTTCGGGGGTGCGGAGGTTTTCGCGGAGATGGGCGATACGCTGTTCGAGTGCCTCTAAGGCGGCCTGGATGGGTTCAGTGTTGGTGTAGGCGATGTCGCGCCACATGGAAAATGGGCTCGCGCCGAGACGGGTCATTTCACGGAGGGCGCGGCCACCGACGTCTTTCAGCTCGGGCGCGTCGCCTACTTCTTTTTCAAGTAGAGCGCTCAGTGCGGTAGCCAGGAACTGGGGCAGATGACTGACCCACGCGACCAATTCGTCATGGCGCACGGGGTCGAGGTCGAGAGTCTTAGAGCCCATGGCCACGACCCATTCGCGCCAGCCCTGGACGAGCGCTGCAGAATGCGGGGAGCGTTTTGCAGTTGGGTCGTCCGTGAAGAGCCAGACCGCGCCGCGAAAGAGATTTGCGTCGCCCAGCGCCGCGCCGCCGCGCTCTTTGCCCGCCATTGGGTGGCCGGGAAGAAACGCCGCGCGTTCGGAGGTGTTGTAAAGGCGCGTTCCGGCTTCAGAGATGAGGCGCTTGGTGCTGCCCACGTCGGTGACCAGGTGTTCGGAGCCGAGGATGGGCGCGAGCTTCTCCATGAAATCGAGCGTGGCGTAGATGGGCACGGCGAGAAGGGTGACCTGGGCTGCGCGCGCGGCTTCAAGCGGGTCTTGGGCAACGGAATCGATTGCGCCCATCTTGAGCGCGACCTGTGCGTGCTCGGGGTTGCGATTCCAGCCGGTGATGGTTCCGCGAAAGTTTGCGGCGCGCAACGCGAGACCCACGGATGTGCCGAGCAGGCCGGTACCGAGAATGGAGATGCTGGATATCATTCTGCTTATTCAGACTACTGCATCTGGATTGGAGCTTACCAAGCGGACGGGGGTTCGTCAGGCGACCGCGATCACTCGCCCGGAACAATATGAATCTCGTCGGGTAAATCGTCGCTCTTGCTTCTCCCATTTTGGTCATCGGAATCGTCTTCGCTCTTGTCCCTGCGGGTCACAATAGAGATGACTACGAAGGCCAGCGCATAAAGAGGCAAGCAAATAGCGATCGTGGGTATACCGATGCGATAGGCGTGAGCGCTGGCAGCGGCGAAGTCTTCAAGACGTGAATTCGAGTAAGGCTGGGATGAATAGTACACCAGCACAGGCCCGTGGTTGTCGCAGGCGCCCGGCGCGAGAGGAGTGCGGCAGACTTCGCTGTAATCGTCCATTGTTACTCCATTGACCGAGAAATCGTAGTGGTAAGCGCGTGATTTGCCCTGGGTCACTCTCACGATACGGCCAACGGTCGTACTTTCATGCTGCGCGGCCACCGAGTAATTGTGGCCCTTAATGCACTGATAACCCCCAATCAGGATGGGCATGAACAAGAAGGGAAGATGGCGTGCATAGCTAACATTCACTCACGACCTCCTGATGGCCGAGCAAAGGTCTTCGAGGCGGCACGGATAGTAAGCGCCACTACGCTCACAGAAAACTCTATACCGGACAAGAAACTTCGCAGCAACGATTACTCGCCGGGAACAATAAGAATCAAGTCTGAACTGAGGTTGCAATCGTCTTCATCAGGGGCATCGGGGGTCTCAGAACCGCGTGCCGTTCTGTTAACGATGAAATTGAGGAAGGTCAGAAAGGTGCCGGGAGAAGCAGGGGCGCACGTGACTGAAAGAACGTAAAGACGCCTGTACCAAGAATTTGCAGACCGGGATATCCCTCTGTTTGCCGCCGAACAACTGCGATCAGGTGAAACAGATCCATCACCCGAATCATAGATGCGACTCGGATGATGGAACCCAGAGATGCTGCGAGGGATTAAAGTGACCTGCCCACTGCGGTGGCAATCACTTTGAGCTCGCCCATCAGCTTCTCGAACTGGTCGAGATAGAGAGTTTGGGCGGCGTCGGAGGCGGCCTTGTCGGCGTTGGGGTGAACTTCAACAAGGATTGCGTCCGCGCCCGCGGCCATCGCGGCCTTCGCCATGGGAGCAACCATGTCGCGGCGGCCGGTGCCGTGCGAGGGATCGGCGACGACGGGCAGATGCGACAGCTTCTTCAGAACCGGAATCGCCGAGATGTCCATGGTGTTGCGGGTCGCGGTCTCATAGGTGCGGATGCCGCGTTCGCAGAGGATGACGTCGTAGTTGCCGCCGGACATGATGTACTCGCTCGACAGCAGGAGCTCTTCAATGGTGGCGGCGATGCCGCGCTTGAGCAGTACCGGCTTGCGCACCTGGCCAAGTTCGCGCAGCAGGTTGAAGTTCTGCATGTTGCGCGCACCGACCTGGAAGCAATCGACGTAAGGCAGCATGGGCTCGATCTGCGCAATCTCCATGACCTCGCTGAGGGTGAGCAGGCCATGAGCATCGGCGGCTTCGCGCATAAGCTCAAGCCCGGGAATGCCGAGGCCCTGGAAGGCGTAGGGCGAACTGCGGGGCTTGAAGGCGCCACCGCGGAGAAAGCTGCAGCCTGCAGCCTTGACGCGTGCGGCGGTCTCGAACATCTGTTCGCGGGTCTCGATTGAGCAAGGTCCGGCCATGACGTGGGTGCGCTCGCCACCGACTTTTACGCCGTTGGCGAATTCGACCTGGGTGCCTTCAGGGCGGAAGGCGCGACCGGCCAGCTTGTAGGGCGCGGTAATGCGGTGAACGTAGAGTACGCCCGGTAATAACTCGAATTTTCTTAGCTCAACATTGGCTGTGGGACCGACACCGGCCAGGATGGTCTGGTAAGCGCCTGTGGTTCGATGTACGTTGACTCCGGAATCCACCATGGCGTCGATGACTGCATCGATCTGCTCTTCGGTGGCTTTCTCTTGCATGGCGACAATCATTGTTTGTTCCCTGTCTCAGGCGCCGACCCGGGGTCCCCAACGGCGTGGGGAAGCGGTGCGCCAGCGGCATTGCCCAGGCCGGCGGCCTGGGCGTTTCTTTGCGAAGCCAACTCGTCCCTCTGCAGGGATCGCATCACGTCGATAATGCGCTCGTAGATATGCGTCAGTTCGATGTCCGGCAGCGGCCCCTTGTTGGCGGCGCGCACGTTGGAGTAGACCACCTTTTCGCGGGCCGGCTCATAAACCGGGAGCGAAGTAGCAGCCTTGAGGTAGCCAACCATTTGCGCGGCGCGGGCCCGCTCGCTGAGCAGCTCAACGAGCTGGCGGTCCAATTCATCGATTCGAAGTCGCAATTCTTCCAGCGTCATTTCATCCTCGTGATGCGTCCCATTCCGGCTTGCAAAGAAGAGACCGGACGTATGGGAGCTAGAGTTGAATCCTTGGGTAGCGCGGTTTTCTACCGGGCCAGCGCTGCCTGTGGCAGGCGCAGGCCCTTGATAAATCGAGCCACAGCGCCAGGCGCGCTTTCCGGTGTCGAGCGTTCAACGAGCTCGACAATGGCGCTGCCGACAACCGCTGCATCCGCAAATTCTCCAACCTGGGCGAAATGAGTCGCGTTGGAGATGCCGAACCCTACGGCCACCGGCAGCGAGGTCCATCGCCGGATTCGGGCAACGAGTGCCGACGCGTCGGAGGTAAGAGTCTGCTGCGTGCCGGTGATGCCGGTGCGCGAGATGGCGTAAACAAAGCCTTTGGAATGGGCGGCGATGGCCTGGAGCCGTTCATCGGGGCTGGTGGGCGCGGCCAGAAAAATGGGCGCGAGACCGACGCGGGCGAGTTCGGCCAGATACTCGGCGGCTTCTTCGACAATCATGTCGATGGCCAGCACGCCGTCGACGCCCGCCGCGGCTGCGTCGTCAGCAAACTTGCCCAGGCCGTAACGCAGAATCGGATTGAGGTAACTGAAGATCACCAGGCCAGCAGCCGGGCGCTCGGCGTGAATCTCGCAGGCGAGTTTCAGAACGTCGGAAAGGCGCGTTCCGCGAGCCACCGCGCGCTCCATGGCGCGTTGGATCACCGGTCCGTCCCCAAGCGGATCGCTGAAAGGAACACCGAGTTCGATCACGGCCGCACCGGCGTTGATGGCTGCGATCGCAATGGCGCGCGAAGCCTCGAGCGTAGGATCACCAGCCGTCAGATAGACGACAAGGCCCGGTTTTTGATCGAAAGAAATAGGCATTGGAATTCGCGATTATGCTCCCTGAATCTTCAATTCATGGGCCAGAATGCCCATATCCTTGTCGCCGCGTCCAGAGAGGTTCACCACCAGTATGTCACGGGCCGGGAGCGTGGGAGCAAGGCGCAGGGCCTCGGCCACGGCATGGGCGCTTTCGAGGGCGGGAAGAATGCCTTCTGTCCGCGCTAACTTGACGACGGCGTCGAGGGCGGCGGCATCGTCCTGTGAGACGTACTCGGCGCGGCCGGAGTCGTGGAGCGCAGCGTGCTCGGGGCCGATGGAGGCGTAATCGAGTCCAGCGGAAACGGAATGAGTGAGGGCGATCTGGCCGTCCGCATCCTGAAGCACGTAGGAGAAAGTTCCCTGGAGAACGCCGGGAGCGCCACCCTTGAAGCGGGCGGCATGCTCGCCGAGCGCAGTTCCGCGACCTCCGGCCTCTACGCCGATGAGACGCACCTGTCTGTCGGGGATGAACTCGTAAAAGGCGCCGATGGCATTGGAACCGCCGCCTACGCATGCGATGACGACTGAAGGCAAGCGGCCTTCCTTCTCGAGGATTTGTTCTTTCATCTCGATGCTGATGCAGCGGTGGAAGTCGCGCACCATGGTGGGATAAGGATGCGCACCGAGTGCACTGCCGAGAAGGTAATAGGTGGTGCGGACGTTGGTGACCCAATCGCGCATGGCTTCGCTAATGGCGTCTTTGAGCGTCTTCGAGCCGGAGGAGACGCCGCGGACTTCTGCGCCAAGCAGCCTCATGCGCAGCACATTCAACTCCTGGCGAGCCATGTCTACATCGCCCATATAGATGACGCATTCAAGGCCGAGCAGGGCGCAGACAGTGGCGGTTGCCACGCCGTGCTGGCCAGCGCCGGTCTCTGCGATGATGCGCTTTTTGCCCATGCGTTTGGCAAGCAAGCCCTGGCCGAGAGCGTTGTTGATCTTGTGCGCGCCGGTGTGGAGCAGGTCTTCGCGCTTGAGATAGATTTTGGCTCCGCCGAGTTGCTCGGTCAGCCGCTTGCAGAAGTAGAGCGGCGTGGGGCGGCCGGCATAGTTGTGGAGCAGATCAGCCAATTCGGCCTGGAAGGCAGCATCGGCTTTGGCTATGTCGTATTCGTGCTCCAACTCGAGGAGGGCGGCCATCAGGGTTTCCGGGACGTAGCGGCCGCCGTAGATGCCGAAGCGGCCGGGGCGCGACTCGGAGGGGACTGAAGGAAGAATGACCGATGCCATTTGTGGGGCCTCCTGCTGGTTTGGCCGAGGGATGGGGGAACACTTTAGTTTACTAGGAGACACTGCAGCGCAACGATGGTCACGCGGCCTTCTTCACCAGCAGCTTTACGCGCAGTCCGGCGGCGGCGAGCATGTTGACCAGCATGTCGATGCCGAAGAGTTCGATTTTGCCGCGCATGAGATCGGAGACCCGCGGCTGGGTAACGCCAAAGACATTTGCGGCTTCGGTTTGGCTTAATCCTTCGCGTTCAATGTGACGCTTGAGGGCAAGCATCAGCGAGGACCGCAGCTTCAGATTCTCGGCCCGCGCCGGAGTTTTCTCGATCGCATCCCACACACTGGCGTAACGTTTGTTTTTCACTGATTCAGCTCCCGTAGAAGATCTCTGTAGCGCCGCGAGGCAACGGCAATGTCTTCGGAACTCGTCTTCTGTGACTTCTTTTGAAAACAGTGCAGGACATAAATAGCGTCTTCAAACTTAGCAACATAAATCACGCGGAAGGTCCCATCTTTTTCGCGTACCCGAATCTCCTTTACGCCTGGACCGATTCCCTTGATTGGCTTCCAGTCATCGGGTTCGAGCCCTTCCTGCACCTGATAAAGCTGGTAGCCCGCTTCTCGGCGCGCCGCAGAGGGAAAGCGGCAAAGCTCGGTAAGTGCCCCACCTCGAAACTCGATTGGTTTGGGGCTCTTGCTCACGATTCAAGTATACAAGTGTTTATATAACGCGTAAAGCCACTCTTGACATTAGCTTCACTTTTCGTGAGATGCAGCCTTTGCGCTGACGATAAAAGTCCGCACTTTGGCGGGGTCTTTGCGGCCGGGAGAGGCTTCGACGCCGGAGACAACGTCAACGCCCCAGGGGTGGAGGGTGGCGATGGCTTCGGCTACATTTTCTGGGTTCAGTCCGCCGGCTGCTACGAATTTGCACGCATTGGTGTTTTGAAAAAGAGTCTTTGAAGCGAGCGCCCAGTCGAAGGATTGGCCGGTGCCGCCGACGGCCGTTGCGGTACGCGAGTCGATCATCAGCGCGTCAATGTTGGGGTCGTGGGTGAGTGTGGCTGCAGCTTCAGCGGCTTCAGCGCCGAAGTGGATGACGCGAAGGATGCGGAGAGAGGGGCCGAAGCGGGCGCGGAGTTTGGCGGGCAGAGCGGGCGCTGCGTCGAAATGGAGCTGCACGCCGGTGAGGCCTGCGGTGAGGACTGTGGATTCAATTTCTTCGAACGAGGCATCGACGAAGACGCCGATCTTCTCGAGCGTTGCGGGCAGATGGGGAATGATCGCGGCAGCCTGCACGGGTGTTACGCGGCGGGGGCTGGGCGCAAAGACGAAACCGACAGCATCTGCGCCGGAGTCTGCGGCCAGGAGGGCGTCTTCCAGCGAAGTGTTGCCGCAGATTTTTATCCAGAGGTTGGTGGGACTCATGGTTTTGCCGCCGTGCCTTTGAGCAGTTCGGCGAGTGCGGTGCCGGGGTCTGGCTGGCGCATCAGGCTCTCGCCAATCAGGAAGGCGTCAAACCCGGCGGCGCGCAGGCTGGCAATGTGCGTGGGGGTAAAGATGCCGCTTTCGGTTATGCGCACAACGCTGGGAGGAATCTTTTCTACGAGTTCCAGCGAGGTTTCTAGAGACACCTCGAAGGAGCGGAGGTCGCGGTTGTTGACGCCGATGGCGTTGGCGCCGGATTCGCCAAGAGCGTCGAGCACACGGCTTAGCTCGTCGCCGGTATGCACTTCAACGAGCACGTCGAGGGAGAAGCCGGCTGCTACTTCGGCGAGATGTTTCAGCTCTTCATTGGTGAGCGCGGCGGCGATGAGCAGAATAGCGTCGGCGCGATGGGCGCGGGCTTCGACGACCTGGTACTCGTCGACCATGAAGTCCTTGCGCAGGCAAGGCAGCGGGGCGGCAGCCGAGGCCAGCTCGAGGTTGCGCAGGCTGCCCTGGAAATAGGGCTCGTCGGTGAGTACCGACAGGGCGGCAGCACCGCCTGCCCGGTAGCGCGAGGCTAACCAGGCCGGGTCAAAGTCGGCGCGAATCAGGCCTTTGGAGGGTGAGGCCTTCTTGATTTCGGCGATGACCGCAGTGCCGACGGCGGACTGACGCCTCAGAGCAGAAGCCCAGCCGCGCGGGCGGTGGGTGACTTTGCGTTCCAGATCGGCGAGGGGCACACTCTTCTTGGCGGTGGCTACCGTGGCGCGCGTCTTGGCCAGAATGTTGGCCAGAATGGTTTCGGGAATGGTCGACATGCTCTGGCTTGAGTATAAGAGGTCGGCGCAAATAACCGGGAGCTCACAACGGAGGTCCTTTGGCGTTGCTCAGGATTTGACCGCCGGACTAAGGGGCTCGAGGGGTGAGAGCGCGGATGGGGAGGCAAGTACGGCCAACTCTTTTGCGGCTTTGCGTCCGAGGCGAATGCAGTCCGGGATGCCGATGCCGTCGTAGGCGTTGCCGGCGAGGCGAAGGCCGGGCAGGGCGGCAATGCGGGCGGCGATGCGAGCAGCGCGCTCCTGGTGGCCGACGGCATATTGAGCCATGGCGCGACGCCAGCGAGAAACCTGGGTGTGTTCGGGTTGCAGAGCGAGACTGATTGTTTTTTCTCCCAGGATTTCACTCAGTTCGCGGCGGACGATGGCGACCAGCGTCTCGTCAGTCTCGGCGAGGAGCGCCTCGTTGCGGATGCCGCCGAGGAAGGCGCGAAAGACAGCCTTGCCGGGAGGGGTGCGGCCGAGAAACTTGCGATGTACGAAGGTGCAGGCAAGCATGGCGCGACCCTCAGTTCCCGGTACCAGGAAGCCGAAGCCATCAGGCAAGGAGCCGAGTTGAGCTTCGTCATAGACGAGGTTGATGGTAATAGACGAGGAGTAGGGAATGGCGCTGAGCTCCGCACCAAGCTCCGGATCGACTTTGCCAAGCAATCCACCCGCGGCCCATGCGGGCGAGGCGAAAATCACCGCATCGAAGGGTTCGCTTGCGCCAGAGGTCGCGACATTCCATCCTTGCGCGGTTTTTTCAATGGAGCGAACGGGGGTTGCCAGACGCAACGATGCCGGATCGAGCCGAGACACAAGGGCGTCGACCAACTGCTGCATTCCGCCGCGCACCGCGGTGAAAATGGGCCGGGGCGCGGCAGGTTTGGCATGGCCGTTGTTTTTTGCGGAGGCTTTTGCCCGGGCGCGCATCTGGCGGTGCGCGGCCAACATGCCGCGGGTGAGTGAGCCGTATTGCGTTTCCATCTCGACCAGGCGGGGCAGCACGGTGCGGGCGCTCAATGCGGCGGAATCACCGCCATAGATACCGGACAGCAGCGGATCGGCGAGGCGGTCAACAGCTTCGGCGCCGAAGTGCCGTTCGACGAGCGCCGCGACAGCTTCGTCGGGCAGACCACTGGGGCGCGGGGGATGAAGCAGCTCCAGAGCCATGCGGACTTTGGTCGAGAAGCTGAAGAGGCGCGTCAGGGCGGTTGGAATCAGCTTGGTGGGGACCAGGAACATGAGCCCGTCGGGCAGAGCGACAAGGCGGTTGCGCACCAGGATGTAGGTCTTGCGGGCGACGTCGTTTGACGGGAGCAGTTCTGCGCCCAGGCCCAGCTCACGGCAGAGTTCGGCAGCGGCAGGCTTTTCGGTAAGGAAGGAGTCGGGTCCGCGCTCCAAAACCGCGCCATCGACGATCTCAGAAGCCAGGGAGCCGCCCATGCGATCGCGTGCTTCAAAGAGCACGTACTCGATGGGCGTTCCGGCGGCGCGCGCCTTCTCCAGTTCATAGGCGGCGGCCAGACCTGCGATTCCACCGCCAATGATCGCAATACGCATTCAGGCATTATCCCATCTTTAAAGAGCGATTTGCGGGGTTATTGCAGTGCGGCGGAAAGGGAAAGTTGCGGCCTTCCTAGGAAAGCAACCTCGCAGAGTTAGAATCAGGGCGAAGACCCTCCGTTGCATGTGATTTAAATCACATGAAAAGTTGAGCTCAAGTCGGTAGCTTGATTCAAGGCTCAAGGGGTGCACGGGGGGTTTGCCTCAGCCCCGGTCCCAATTCCGTTCTCGCAATCAACTTCCGAGCGGCTTTTTTTCCCTTGTCTCTCGGTTCCGTCCTGCAAGAGGAGGCACTGCATGAGCAGTGAACTGATCCACCGGTTGCATTTTGCCTTTACCATCACCTTTCACTATTTGTTTCCCCAACTCACGATGGGCCTTGGGCTGCTGATTGTGGTGCTCAAGTCGGTCGCGTTGAAAACGGGCTCGGAGCAGTGGGATCGCGCGGCGCGCTTCTGGGGGCGCATCTTCGCGATCAACTTTGTTTTCGGCGTTGTGACGGGGATACCGATGGAGTTTGAGTTTGGCACCAACTGGGCGCGGTTCTCGCGGCTCTCGGGCGGGGTGATTGGGCAGCCGCTGGCTATGGAGGGGGTCTTCAGTTTCTTTTTGGAGTCGGCATTTCTGGGGCTATTCCTTTATGGCGAGAAGCGGATTTCGAAACTCATGCACTGGTTTTCTGCGGTGATGGTTTTTGTGGGGTCGTGGATCTCGGGGTTCTTCATTATCGTGACGGATGCGTGGATGCAGCATCCGGTGGCTTTCGATCGCCTGCCGAACGGGCAGTTCGAGGTGCTGAGTTTCTGGCAACTGCTGCTGAATCCGTGGGCGCTGCTGCAATATGCGCACAACATGACGGGCGCCGTGGTGACGGGGTCGTTTGTGATGAGCGCGGTGGGGGCGTTCTACCTGCTGGAGAGGCGGCGCGAGGAGTATGGACGCATCTTTCTGAAGGTTGGCGTGATTGCCGGCGTGATTGCGTCGATTGTCATCATCTTTCCGACCGGCGATCTGCATGGGAAATATGTGGCGCGGAACCAGCCGGCGGCGATGGCGGGGATGGAAGGGTTGTTCAAGACGGAGCAGGGCGCGGGGATGGTGCTGATCGGGCAGCCGAATGAAGAGACAGGCGAGATCGACAATCCAATCGTAGTGAACGACCTGCTGAGCTTTCTGATCTACGGCACAACGCAGGCTGAGGTGAAGGGGCTGGACCAGTTTCCGCAGGATCAGCGGCCAACGGCGCTGCCGTTGCTGTTCTACGCGTACCACATCATGGCTGGACTGGGGACGTGGTTTGTGCTGCTGATGGTTGTGTCGGCGTTCCTGCTGTGGCGCGGGCTGCTCTACAAGGCGCGATGGGCGTTGTGGGCGCTGCTGCTGAGTTTTCCGCTGCCTTACATTGCCAACACGGCGGGGTGGATGACGGCGGAGCTTGGACGGCAGCCTTGGCTGATCTATGGACTGATGCGGACAAGCGAGGGCTACTCGAACACGGTTTCGGCCAGCAACGGGCTGTTTACGCTGCTTGGCTTCATGGGGCTCTACGCGCTGCTGGGGCTGCTGTTCACGGTGCTGATCTATCGCGAGATCGATCATGGTCCGGAACCGAAGGCGGCTGATGAGCTGCTTGCCGCGGACTGATTAGAGCACTGGCGACTTGAAACGGGAAGCTGAAGAAGGAGCCCAGGGATGATGGGATTTATCTGGTTCTGGCTGGTTGCGGTGATGATTGTGGGCTACGTGGTGCTGGATGGGTTTGACCTGGGTGTGGGCGTGTTGCATCTGTTTCTGGTGCGCGACGAAGCGGAGCGGAAGGCCACGCTGGCGAGCATCGGGCCGGTGTGGGACGGGAACGAGGTTTGGCTGCTGGCAGGCGGCGGGACGCTCTACTTCGCGTTTCCTCTGCTCTATGCTTCGGCATTCAGCGGCTTCTATCTGCCGCTGATGATCGTGCTGTGGCTGCTGATTCTGCGCGGCATCAGCCTGGAGCTGCGCAACCACATTGAAGTGGGCGTGTGGCGCGCGCTGCTGGATGGAGTCTTCGGCTTATCGAGCGGGCTGCTTACAATTTTTTTCGGTGCGGCGCTGGCGAATGTGATTCGAGGCGTTCCGTTGCAGGCGGACGGGTATTTCTTTTTGCCGTTGTGGACGAATTGGCAGCCGGGGGTGCATCCGGGAATTCTGGACTGGTACACGGTGATCGGGGGCCTGGTGGCGCTGGTGGCGCTGACCATTCACGGGGCACTGTGGCTGACGATCAAGACATCGAACGAACTGGGCCGGCGGGCGAGAGGTATCGTTACGCCGCTGTGGTTGATTCTGGCCGTGCTTACCGTGATCAGCCTTGTGGCTACTATTGTCGTCCGGCCGCAAAGCCTGGACAACTATTTCAACTACCCGTTTACTTTTGTTGTGCCAGCGGGGGTGATTGCGTCGCTGGGCGGCGTCTGGCTGCTGAACAAGAAGGAGCAGCCGGTGAAGGCGTTCCTTTGCTCGTGTTTGTACCTGTTCTTCATGCTGGCCGGGGCGTGCTGGGGGTTGTATCCAACGCTGCTGCCGGCGACGACGGGGGCCGAGAATGACATTACGTTGAGCCGGGCGCTCTCGGGTCCGCATACGCTGGCGGTAGGCCTCGCCTGGTGGATCTTCGGCATGGCGCTGGCGGTGGGGTACGTGGTCTTTGTCTACGGCAAGTTCCGGGGCAAGGTGGACCTGGCGCCGGAGCGGCATTGAGGTTATGGAGAGCGTGCCTTGGTGGCCCGGGCGCGTGCTTTGTTGCCACCCCGCAAAAAAAATTGAAGTCCGGACTTTTTGCGGAAGTTCGGCTGTTTCAAGGGGATAGGCGGTGGCCGCTTTTCTAAAGTCCTCTTGGCGTTGCGGTTATGGGTAGAGTCGTCTCAGCAAAGGAGTTAGAGACAGTGAACAGTGGACAGTGGGCAGTGAACAGTTGACCGCTTTGAGCTTTGAGGCGCTGGCTTCTAACTTTCGGCATCCGGTGAAGGATCACCTTGAAATGATTGTGCGCCAAATGGTGGAAATTATATGCAAAAGTGGGGAAAGAAATTTTTGAGGAGGATGGGGAATAGGGGAATAGGTATCATGTCCCCGTATTTCCCCGTATTTCCGAATGGGACGAAGAAGGGCAAAAAGCTTCAATTCGCGGCCGCGTTTGCCGCTGTGTTCTTGTCCTAGGTCAGCGGGTTAGGAGCCCGATCTGATCTCGACGTCGAAGGTCTTAGCTCCATTGCAGTCGGTCTCGCGATAAATCCAGACCCCGTCCGGAGAGAATCCCACAACCTTATTAAAGGCGTCTTGGAGCGAGAGGTCCTGTAAATTTATGTGGATCGGCAAGGGCTGCCTGGGAACGGAGTGGGTGTCTCCAGGTCCGGCGCTGCTATCTTGGCCGATAGCCTCCTGCTTAAGGCCGAGCGCAGCCTCGGAATTCCGGACCTCCGCGAGCCTCAGCAGGTCTTGAAGGACGGCCGGGATTTCCCGGTCAGTTGCATCCATTTGAAACTTCGCGATCCTGGTACGCAGGAGGGGGGCTCCGCCTCGCGGCATCAGGTTGATGGCGCCGTCTTTCAGCTCCCACCGATAGCCGGGGTTGGCAGCCACGAGCGCATCCATAGCTTGCGGGATGGCGGTTCCCTTCTTAATTTGCAGGTGCCCCCTGGGCAAATCTAAGCAGGTTGCGATCTCCGCTAAGCCTCCGCGAAGCCCCGTGCCATGCAGCACACCCAAAAGGATGAACTCCATGCGCTGATCTCCCACGAGGACATCACGGTCGAGCCGAAGCTCGGATAGTCGCGGTCTATCGGTTCGCGCCGCTTCCAGTTGCTGCGCTGCCATCGGCAAGGCAGACGCCAAAAGCATCCAAGCGAAAAGGTGAAGAAAACTCTTCATTTTTTGCCCCTTTGTTTTTCACGGTGTGCTGATGGAAACATTGAATGACGGCAACCCTTGGCTGTTGGTCGATCGTGTAATAGCGATCACGGTTGTGAGGGGATAGTTCACGCCCCCGGAAAGGACGCCGAGAGAGATGGTGCCTCCAACGTTGGGTGTCCACTGTTGGTTAAATGAATCGCTTACATTGGCAGGGAGGCAACTCCCGTGAGGGCTGACAAGCCAGAGGGCCTGTGTGTCGAACAGCGCTGCCCCAGTACCGAGACCCGATGCGAAGGGTGGCCCAGGGGACGGGATCCAATGGAAGAGCACCCTAAGCCTTGTGGACTTGGGAGGGGGCGGGCCGCTCGCCGCCCTAAGATGTGATATTTACATTGACAACATTGGAACTGAAATGGCCGATTCCAGGAAAGGTTCGATCTACCTGGATCGAATATTGGCCGGGTTGCGACAGATCGTATTGCTCGGAAACTCGGATATCTTCGGCGCTGCTTTCGCCCGGCTTAAGCGTGACGAGGATTCTTCTACCGGTAATTTCCAGTTGACCGCTCCCGCAACTTAGCCCTTTCTTGAAATCTGTCTCTGGCGCTGGCGTTCCCGCGCTTGTAAGGACCTTGAGTGAATAGTTGCAGTAGGTACTTGTGTTGTAGTAGGTGACTGGCTGATTGGATTCATTCACAATAGTCACCCGCACTATGACGCCTTGACCAACTTTCGCACTCGATTCGAGCGCAGTAAGCGTCAGTGAAAGAGTGGGGGCTACGGCGGTGGCCGACCAACTGGATAAGAGGTAACCGAAAACAACAATTCCGATTGCTCGCATGAAGCTCTCTCTCATTGGGCATCCGCACTATCGGTGACTGTAAATTGAACAGTATTTGAGGTCGCAGTTGCTAACGCGGGTGTCGGGCTAGCGTGGTCAAGCTGCACATCCTGAACGACGGACACCGTATAGGTCCCGGGGGCACTGAGATCGAAAAGGCGATTCAAAAAGGTGAAATCTTGAAATTGTCCGCCCGGCCCCAGGTTAACTCCACGGCGGCTTGGTGGCGCCGCGCGCATCTTGATCGTCTTTCCATCGCTGCGCACAACAGTTCTGCCATCAATACGGGGTAGCAAGTTCCCAGAGGCCTCACGCAGATAAATGGCGACGTCGTACTCCGCTTCACCTCCGTTCGCTCCTGAGGCAGTGTAGATATCGATTGGGCGGTCTGAAACGTTCGTCAGTGTTATCGAGAGCTTAATCTCCGCACCTTTCTTGAAGTTCGACCCTTCGGTGCGAATCGTAAACTGAACCGGGGATTCGGACTGTCCTTGGGCGGATATCGGGATGGTGAAAGCTGAGAGCCACGCAATCGCTACCAGTGTTATTTTCGTCATTGAAGCCCTCCTTCGGTTTAGGAACATGGTGCCACCGGGTTCTGCCACTATTTCCGTCCCCGTATTTCCGTATTTCCGCGCTAAGAAGCCACAATAATGGTGAATGTGTTTGAGGCCACAGAACCGCCTCTTTACTCTGGTACTTTCGAAACTGACTTTTGAATCAGCTTCACCTGCGTGCCCGAGAACAGAAAGCTTTGGCTTTGCCGAAGCGCTGGTCCCGTAAGCGATGAGTCTGATTCGATACGGATCGTGAGGCCTTGGAAGGATGCCTCGCCCTCCGGCTGATCTAACAATGACCATATCGGCTTAAGCTCAGTCGATTCGGGGTTGTACAACCTCAAATCCAGGCGATTGTGAGGGTCGCCCAGATGGACGCCATAAAGAACAACTGCAGATGAATGGTCGGCCCTGATTAGGGCCAAATGCACCATCTGGTTGGCTGCTTCAGAATCAGTGGAAGATTGAAGAGTGAATTTACCACGCCGCGAAACGAATTTTCCAAACCATATTTTCGAGCAGCTTGCGCAAGTACCTACCCCATAGGCTACGAAGAAGGCCTTGCCATGATCAACTGAAACCGCATCCGCAACACCCTCGGCCGGCTGTCCTTCCCCCATCGGAGCGGTTAAGGCCCGGGAAAGGTCATTCTTCAAAGCCTCCGGCGAGGGGCTGACGGTGCTACTCAAGTAGTCGAAGACGGCTTTAGTCAGCAGTGTTTCCAACTGCGCTGGAAGGTCGGACGCGCGCTTACGGAGCATTTCCGTCTCAGCGCTATCGTTCTTCTTGGCGTGCAACGTTTCATTCCAATAGGTTGTAAACATTTCGTGCGCTTGGTTAAACCCGTTCTGGCCCTGTGCGTCAGGAATCAGGAACGCCAGAACTAAGCCAGCAGCAACTTTCGACACTTTCATTTGGTTGGACCTCCTAGTTGCATGAGCTTGATACTGCCGCGGCCTGTGATGAGGTGCGGGTCGCTAAATATAAGAAATTGGGGACCCCTCCGGACTTTATGCCCACGGAAGAGACATATAAGATCTGTTGGCTTGATGTGGGCCAGACAGAAGAGTTGTAAGTCGGGGCACCAGTGCCCGATGGAAAAGTTGTGGTTCCAGAACTAATGGCGTTCTGAACGCTGGACCATTGGGCCGAAGTGGGGCTCCACCAAGAGAGCGCGCCGCACCATCCCGCATTGGTGTCTGTAAATACATTTACAGCGGCGTTCAGTTCTGGCTGCACGCCAGTTGTGATTGAGGTATTGAGTGCGACCTGTCCGCTAACTAGGGAGTTTTGCCAATTGTAAAAAGTATTATCGAAGAGTGGAGACGAGAACCGGTTCTCGATTGTCTCTCCAAGGGATTGCATTGCAGTTTGGTTTGTGCCGCCAGCTTCCGCATACATCATCTGTATGAGCAACTGCGGGGGGATAATGATTGTCGTCGTCTGTGAGGCACACACTGCATTGACACAAGCCGTGCCGATGAAGATCCCCGACGGCGAATTACTGGAACTGGTTGCCGAGACTTTCCAATTGTCATTTCCTGTGAACGTTCCGGGCGGACTAAATTTAGCCGACGTCGCGTACGCACTGTTCGGATTTGAAGTCATGCCATAAGAAATCAAGATACCGGGTGCAAACGAAGATGGCGAAGTGACCACATTTAACGTGCCGGTGTCGCCGGTTGACATTTTGATTTGCGAAGGTGACTGGTTTACGGTTATTACCGCCGCAGGCCAGTTTGCGTAGACCTGACAGTAAGCATCCCAAACCTCGGTGCTGATCGAAGTGCTTCCGACACCGGCTCCATAGACGTTGGCGCTCTGATTGTAGTTGGGGCCGGAGATGCTGGCGATGCTCGAATTGTTTGACGACCAGGAATAGGAATATCCCTGGCCGCCCCAGCCTCCCGGCGAGCCATTGCAAGTATCAAAGCAGGTCAATGTCTCGACCGTTCCAAAATCAACCACTTCCCCATTCTCGATAGAAAAGTTCAAGTTATTAATTTGCTGCTGGCAGGCTTCCATAGTCTCCTGGCAACTGAAGCTTCGAGCCATCGCCGTGTTTGGATTGGATTGCATGAGCCGCCCTCTGCCCGAGCCCTTTGTGGTCATGTGCCATCCGACCTGGCCCTGCCAGATATCGCTCGGAAAGGCATTTCCATAGTCGTCCTTGGCGCCCGTACTCATCAGTTCGTTAATGCTTACAGCCAGGGTCTGCATCGGTTGCAACTGATAAGACTTGCGCCAAAGCGTCGCGCCGGCCGAGATCTGAACATTGAAGTATTGAGGCTGGGCGGAATTGTTGAAGAGGAGAAGCGTTGAGGTGGTGCCGTTCGCCACCGTCCAAGGGTGGTCACCGCCGTTGGCGGGATTATCTTCATCTTTACCGAGGGACTCCACTTCCTGGAGCACCGAGTTGCTTGTCGAGACGAGCTTCGTCTCAACGTCACCGGGGCTGCCGTCGCTCTGGACCATAAACGAGTCCTGCAACACGGTATCGCCCGTCAGACCGCCAAGCGTCACCTGCTGGCTGGTCATGGGAGCGAGCGTAACAGATTGGACGGGGGTCAAATTGGCTGCGCCATTTTGAGTCAGCGCATAGTTAACGATCACGTGGCGCGGGCTCTGAGAGAAATTGGCCAGTGTCAGGACGGGCGTAAAAGTTCCGCCGGGCAAAAGCGGCGACGCCCCGACCGGAACTCCGGGATAGACCGTTGTAGTGGATTGGAGCTTTGTCGGGTCGGAGAGGGTAACGGAACTGAAGTATCTGCCATTCGGTGAATCGTGGGGAGCGAGGCTGAAGGCGGTGTAGGAACCCGGCGCCGCATCGCTCGTTAGGGCTAAACCCACCGGACCATGCTGGATATCCGGTAGGTTCTGTACATACCAGTCGAGATCCGAGTCGCTACTCAGATTGCGGCTGCAAGCGGGCGTCAGAACAGTCTGCTCGGGCGCCACAGTAACCGTAGAAGTTACCGCGCTATTGCCCGCAAGGCAGGAGATGGTTACGTGCTGCGGCATTGTACTCAGACTTGCGATTGCCACGAGTGGTGAGCCAACACTGCCGTCGGCCACCCCACGCAGTGTTTGGGAGCTCGACGCGCCTGGTCTCGTAGGCTCTTCATCGATGTAATGAGGGACAGACGAAGAGAGCTGCGTGATGGCTATGGTGCCAACGATCGCAATCCCGCTGAGGCTCTGGCTCTGCGTCAAGGTGATGCTGCCGTGGGTAATGTTGGGCTCGGTCCCGGAGTTGCGCATTGAGCGGATATTTATCTGTTGCTGGCTGAAAGGCGGAAATTGGACTCTTTGCGTAGCGACGGTCGTTCCGTCGGGTGATCGCAGGGCTACGTCCGCATACGTAGACATTGCGCTTCCGTTGACCATTATTAGGGTGCTCGTAAAGTCGCCGTCCTCGACAAAGAGTGGGTAGACAAGAGGTATTGGCGTAGCGGGAGCGGAGATTGAAGGCTGCTGCGCCTGTGCATCGACCTCTGCAAGAGAGAAGGCAGCGAGAAACACAAAGCAACTGAAGGATCCTGCGAGCAGGAATCTGCGCATTGGGGAACCTCGCAAATGATGGTCTTGGGCCCAGCAGACGGGTACGGGGAAGAGCGAAGCGGGGAATGTTTTGAAACGGGGGATCGCTGTCGAACTGTGTGAGGCAGTCGCCCTCGGTCAATCGAATGCAGCGACTATGCCAGCTTTCAAAAGCGATGTCAATGGCCGAAAGATTAATTCTGAGGAAATCTGCAGGCAAGGCTCCTACGCCCAGTAGGCAGGTGGCCCCGGTCCCCACGACGAACTCTATTCAGCTGAGGGACCCGGGGGCACCCGCCGTTGTGAGTGCGTGCGGAAATACTCGCTGTGTATACTTTTTCCTGTTCCCCTGGAGGTTACAAAATGAAGCTCAAAACCTGTGTGGTAATCGGTCTGATGACGCTCTCTGTTGGGGCGTTCGCACAAGGTCCTACCGACCCGATCGAAAAGGCGCTAACCGCCGCGCCCGCTCGAATGAAAGATGGTGCGACAGTGATCCAATGGAAATCCGACTATACCTACGAGACATTAAGGAAGGGAACCAACAGACTGGTGTGCTACGACCGTTCGGGTCAGCCGGGGCAGCAACCGTTTGCTGTGGTATGCACGAGCATCGCGAACCTGGACCGCGTTGCCCAGAACTTGAAGCTTGAGGCGATTCCGGATAAGAAGGCCAGCCTGGCCGCTTTCGATGCCGCTGAAAAAGACGGCACGCGCGTAAAGCCGGAGTACGGCTCGGTTTGGTATCACGTGAATGGCGCCGATGCCGAACACACGCGCTCGCACATCACCATCGCGGTACCGAATGCCACGGGCAAGTCGCTCGGCCTACCAGAGGACGGCAAGCAGGGAGGCATCTGGGTGATGAATGCGGGGACAACGACGGCCCACCTGATGGTTCCCGGTGAATGAGAGACTTTCCTTTCTCGGGACCGGGGCCACCGGCCTGGGAGAAATTGGCGCGACTCCCACTCATGCGCAAAATGCGCGTATGAATGGGGCACATGCCGAAAAACAACAGCAGGTCCCCATTCGACTACGCTCAGGGCAGGCTTTCGACTCACCACCCCAAGGCTGAAGAGAGCGCCTGGGGCCCCGTTCGCTCAGGATGACCGCCTCTCGGTGGAGGTTTGTTTGAGTGCCGACGGAGTGTTTCGGTGGCCTCCTACAGTGTGACGAGATTCTCCTGGCGGATGGGTTCGCGGAAGGCTTCGGCTTTTTGCTCGAGGTCGGGGTCCCAGTTTTTGGGTTGGTAGATGCAGCAGGGTTCCTGAGCCAGGGGGTCGCCTGTCACGGCATAGGCGCGGGCGCGGGAGCCTCCACAGATCTCCTTGTACTCACATGCGCCGCACTTGCCTTCAAGCTTGCTGGTATCGCGCAGGGATTTGAAGATGGGCGCGTGGCGGTAGATGTCGGCCAGGGGCGTTTCGCGAATGTTGCCTGCGTGGATGGGCAGGAAGCCGCTGGGGTAGACGTTGCCGACGTGGGAGATGAACATGAATCCCTTGCCGTCGTTGACGCGGCGGGTTGCCCAACTGGCGGTGCGGGTTTTGGCGTCGGCGGTGGGGGCACCGGGTTCGTAGGCGGGGGCTAAAGCCCCACCATTCTTCTTCGCAGAATTTTCGGCACGACTGAAGTCGTGCCCTTTCAAAGCTGCGGGAGCGTCGTGCCCATTCAAAGCAGCGGAAGTATCGTGCCCTTGCAAAGCAGCGAAAGTATCGTGCCCATTCAAAGCAGCGGAAGTGTCATGGCCGTTCAAAGCAGCTGAAACTACGTCCTGGCTGGTCAGAGCTGCGGAAGGCCGGGTTGCGCCGGGATGTCCGTGGCCGTGGCCGATCTTGCGCTCTTCCAGATTGTGCTGGAGGAGGTAGCGGCGGTAGTGCATGGCTTCTGTGGTCTTGATCTGGAAGCTGACGCGGTGGGAGAGCTCGTAGATTTTGCCGAAGACCTGCTCGAATTCGTCGCCGGAGAGCAGGTCGCCGAGCTGGCCGCGGCCGACGGGAACGAGGAAGAAGACGTTCCACATGACGATGGCGAGCTTTTCAAACAGGTTGCAGAGGTTATCGAGGTCGGTGGCGTTGTGGCGGCTGATGGTGGAGTGGACCTGGATGGGGATGCCGGCCTCGTTGGCCCACTGGATGGCCTGGATAGTGCGCGCCCAGGCGCCGGGAAGGCCGCGGAAAGTGTCGTGAATCTCGGGGGTTGAGCCGTCGAGCGAGATGCCGAGGCGGACGAGGCCGGCCTCTTTGAGCTTGAAGATGGCTTCACGTGTGAGCAGCGGCGTGGCGCTGGGGGTGAGCGCGACCTGGACGCCTTTGTCGGCGGCGTAGCGGATGAGCTCGAAGACGTCCTGGCGCTTCATGGGGTCGCCGCCGGTGAAGACGAAGATGGGAATGTGCATGTCGGCGATCTGGTCGATGAGGGCTTTGCCTTCGGCGTTCGAGAGCTCGTCGGGGTGGGCGATGGGCTGGGCGGCGGCGCGGCAGTGTTTGCAGGCAAGATCACAGGACTGAGTGACTTCCCAGATAGCGAGGAAGGGAGTTTCGTCGAAGTTGAGACCGCCGCGGGCGGGAATATTGTGCATCGGTTGCATGAGACCTCCTGCGGAATTGTGGCGGGCGGGAGGGGAAAAGCTGGTCCTCGAGCCTGGGGTGAAGCAGCCTGGTTTCCCTCGAGAAACGGTGGACACGGCCGATGGAAACTGGCAGTGGACTACTGGATGAGGAAAGCCGATCGAAACCGATCCTGGCAACTTCAGGGCGCCACGATTCGGGTATAGAAGAACAGCTTTGTTGTGGGCTCGGCTGTGATTCAGATCACTTTATGTTGGAATTAAGGAGGAGGGGCGAGAGGTGGAGCTGGGAGGCGAAGATTGCGGTCAGAAAAGGCGGGCGCCAATTTGGGAAGGCCGGCATAATTTTGTTTTTGGTTGACGATGCTGTTTGAATCCGGGTCTATAGTAGCGGTATCAGGACTGGTGTGGCCCGATGTTCGCGGTCCCGGGTGAGTGAGTTAAATCACCAGCTGATGTGCGGCTGGGCACTGCAAAGTCTGTGTTTTGTTTGCGACAGTTTGGACGCACTACCGGGAGGTTCCCATGGCCAACGTCATGAAGCCGGGTTGGAGCAAACCCTCCACCATCCTTTTTGCCTCCGAGATTCCCACCAATCAAAAGGCGTATGCATTTGCGCTGGCGCAGGCCAGGGAGTTTGGCGCGCATCTGATTTTGTTTCACGCGTACGACACGCTGGTGGTGGGCGCATCGGAGACCTCGGGTGTCCGCTTCTACGACTATGCCGCGGCGGCGCGCGCGGAGAAACATCAACTTGAGCCGCTGGCCGAGCAGGTTCGCAAAGCGGGCCTGACATGCGAAGTGGTTGTGCGCCCGGGGCTGGCGGCGGACCAGATTCTTGCGTTCACGCGCGAGCGCGAGATCGATCGCATAGTGATGGGGACGCATTCGCCGGGCCCGATCGGCAAGCTGCTGGTGGGTTCGGTGGCCGAGGCGGTGTTGCGGACCGCGAAGGTGCCGGTGTTTATTGTGGGCCCCGACGTGGTTGACGGCAGCTATCGCAATTTTGCGACGCGGACGATTCTGTGTGCGGCGAGCCTTCACGAAGCGAGCAAGGTGATTGCGGCATTTGCGGCAGAATTGGCGGTGCAGCACGGGGCGCGGCTGGTTTTGCAGCATGTGATCCGGCCTCAAGAGCGTGCGGAGATTTTGGCTGGGCGATCGCTGGACGAGATAGAAAAAGATATGTTGATGCTGGTGCCGCCCAGGCTGCACCACAAGATAGCGATTCAGGCGATTGTGGTGCCGGGCGATCCGACCGAGGAGCTGCTTTATCAGAGCGGGGCACAGCAGGCCGATTTGATTGTGCTGGGAGCGCAAGGGGCATCGGCGTTTGCGGCGATTACGCGCCACGGTGTGGTGTACAAGGTGCTGGCGCATGCGCGGTGTCCGGTGATCACGCTGTCGCCGATTGTGCTGGCGGAGTGCGGATCGAAGTCGGAGAAGACACAGCCGGCGGAAGCGTATATGGCGGGGGTTTTCTAAAGCTGCAAGTTCAGGAGTGCGACGTTCCTATGAGAATGGTTCACTCGTGCGCATACACCATGCATTTCAGGCCGCCTTGTCCGCACTGCTCAGATGACTTTTAGAAGGAGCAGGATCAGGACTATGGTGAGGATGAGGCTGATGGCGCCGCCACCGTAGTATCCGTATCCGGGGCCCGTCCGGTATCCACCGTATCCGAATCCAAAGATCAGAACGACGAGAAGAATTAGCAGAAGCACGGCACTCTCCATCCAAATCCAGAATGCTTTCAAAATTCACTGACGAGCGAAGTGCGCTTGGTTGACGCCATGAAAACGAAGTGCAGAATCAGAGCGAGTTAGTTGATTGGACCGCCTTCGGTAATTTCTTCCGGAGCCCGGTGATCACGAATTAGTTGCGCGACAGCGTGCATTGGTTATCCGCATTTTGTGCAATTCTGCGGGCGCGAAAAGGGACTTCACAATCTGATTTTGGCGAACAACCCCGGCAAGATGGAGGGCGTCAAAGCCATCTGTTGCGGACGAGGCAGGTAGCAACGAGGGAGGCAAGAATGCTTTGGACAATATTCGTTATCCTCTTGATTCTGTGGCTGCTGGGAGTTGTGAGTTCCTACACGCTGGGCGGATATATCCACATATTGCTGGTAATCGCAGTGGTGGTGCTGCTGATTCGCTTGATCTCTGGCCGCAGACCCGTGGTCTGACGGTATTCGCGCTTGAATGTCTGATTGACTTGGTTAGGGTGAAAGAGCAGGAAGGGCGAATGGACGCCAAGAGTCACTTAACCGATTTCCACGGAGGTGGAGCAATGGACAAGGACAGAGTGAAGGGTGCAATCGACGATGCGGCGGGGCGCGTGAAACGCCAGGTTGGCGAGTGGACGGGCGACAGCGGTGCACAGGCCGAAGGCGCAGCCCAACAAGTGAAGGGCAAAGCGGAAAAGGCCTGGGGCACGGTGAAGGACGCGGCCCGCGATGCGCGAGAGAATGTGCATCGCGAAACTGAGAAGAGCGAACTCGAGAGGAAACTGAAGATGGAACAAGAAAAACTCGAGAGGGAGCGCGCGGAACGGGAGCACGCTGGAACCAGTCACCGCTAGAGCTGTGGTTTCGGGCAACCAAGCCGCGGTTTTCTCGACAGGCTGCGGGCATTTGGCAGTGTCAATGGCGCGGGCAAATTGGGCTCGCATTCGATGGCGATCATCATGAACTAATTCCCGTTTCCCGGCAGAGGATAGCGCGCACTTCCTCGCCGGGAAAGCCTCTTCCCAAACAAGCCTGTTTGTCAGCAGTTGACTTGCAGTATGATCGCAATCCGAGGTTCGAGCCATGAAAGTGACGGGATTGATTCTGCTGGTTGTTGGGTTGGTTGCGCTAATTTATGGCGGAATCAAGTACACGACTCAAAAGCGGGAAGTAGATTTGGGGCCAATTCAAATTAACAAGACAGAGCACCACAATATTCCTATTCCGCCGCTTGCCGGCATTGTTTCGATCGCGGCCGGCGGAGCGCTGCTGTTTGCGAGCGGACGTCAGAGCCGTTAACGCAAGTTGATTCAACGTCTTTTTGGATTCAGTCTTTGCCTAAAAAACGCGAGAGCATTCACTCGAGTTGAGCGTCAGGGACCGGTCGGGGCATCGCGCATGGGTTGCGTGGCTTGCCATACAAATGTCGATGGGGTATAGATAGGGGTAAGGCAGCGCTTCACGTTTCCACGCTTCCTTGAAGAGAGGTGCGTCTTCCGCAGGGACTCCGGTTCACTGACGTTCGACGTTCCGCCATCGGAGACTTCACGCTGGCGCGCAGTGGCTCGTGTGCTTCGAAGTCCCATGGACGCCTTGAGTTGCGCCATCCTTCCTGCTTTCTGCTCTCTCTGCGGCTCCCCACTGCCGCAGATCTCCACTGTGCCAATTTGCGAAGTGTGCTGGATGGAGTTTTCTGTCCACGGGGGCGGAGCGTGCGCGCGGTGCGGCGATACGGTGGACACCGGGCAATTTGGATTGGGACCGGCAGGTTCCGGGTTTTGCAGGGCCTGCCGTCTGTCCCCGCCGTCGTTTGTGCGGGCGGTTTCGTTTGGGCCCTATGAAGGGCGAATGAAACAGGCGATCCATGCGCTGAAGTACGACCGGCTTCATCCGGCGGCTCACGGGCTGGGTCGGATGCTTGCGGAGGCAATTGCGCAACTGGCGGCGGATGCGCCTGCGGAGCTGCTGGTGGTTCCTGTTCCGCTGCACAAATCGAAGCATGCGCAGCGCGGGTTTAACCAGGCGCGGTCGCTGGCGGCCCATGCGCTGGGATTCCTGAAAAAGAGTCATCCTGAATGGCAGCTCAAGTTGGCGTCGAGCACGCTGATGCGGTTGCGGGCGACCGAGAGCCAGGCGGGGCTTACGCCTCACATGCGGCGGCTGAATGTGCGCGGCGCGTTTTCGGTATCAGATCCGGCGGCGGTGATGCTGAAGCATGTGCTGGTGGTGGACGACATTTTGACGACGGGGGCGACGGCGCGCTCGGCGGCGCAGGCACTGCTGAAGGCTGGAGCGGCGTCGGTGTGGGTGGCGACACTGGCGAGGGCGCGGCGCGTGCATGAATCTGGCCGCAAGGTTTCATTTGAGGACGAGGAAGACGTGGAGAAGATGCCGGGCAGTGAGCCGGTGGCCGTGATGCACGAGGCAAGCAGGTTTTCATCGCAAGACCAACGATCTTTTTGACGAGGAAAAAAAGAGATGTCGCTGGGAAAAGCAATGATTCATGCGCGTAAACAAAAATCGATTGCCAGGGCCGCGGCGCTTGCGGGTGATCACACGGCTGGGCAATACGCTGTTCAGACCACGCACCTGCTGCAGATGCCGGTGCTGGTGCTGAACGCATCGTACGAGCCAATCAACATTTGCGGCGCGCGGCGGGCGCTGGTGCTGGTGCTGAAAGGAATTGCGCGCACGGAGGAGGAGCACGGGCTCACTCTGCACGCGCAGCGCAGCCGCATCGCGATGCCGTCGGTGATCCGGCTGCTCGAATACCGCCGTATTCCTCATCAGACGCGCGCGCTTTCCAGGAAGAACATTCTGCTGCGCGACCGGAATACGTGCCAATACTGCGGCGTTTCGCTGCCCCCCGGCGAACTGACGCTGGACCACGTAATTCCGCGCTCTCGCGGCGGAAACTCGACGTGGGAGAACCTGGTGGCCTGCTGCCATGCGTGCAATCGCCGCAAGGGAAACCGGATGCTGCACGAGCTGGACGATATGATCCTGCTGCGCGATCCGCGACCGTTCTCGCTGCATACAAGCCGGCAGATCATGCGCATGCTGGGGCGCGGGGATGATCGGTGGCGGAAGTATCTTTTTTATTAGGGAATAGGGAATAGGGAATAGGGAATAGGGAATAGCCACCCCAACGAGCAAAAGACCGCTCGTCGGGGGCCCCGGCAGGGATTAGGGAACAACGGTGTCCGAAACTTCCTGGTCCTTCGTTTTGCTTCTCGCCAAAGGGAGAATCCTCGGCTCTTGAGGGACGGCCGTGGATTTTGATCGATCGGGGAGCCTTCCAAGTTTTCTGTTTTGCGTTCAGATTTTGCGCCGTCCCACGGGACTTGGCGGTGTGTCTTGATGCCGATGCCAGCACTGAAGTGCTGGGCCAATTCGCCGAGGCGAACGCCTCCGGCGCGAGAGCGGCAAGAGGCAGAGGGTCTGATCGACGAAGTGAGCGGGATGCTGGTTGCGATGATGACGAAGTTGCGGAAATGAACTCGGTCTATCTATTTAAAATCCCAGTACCCCGCACTATCGATACGTCCAGTCGTCGACGCGGGTGAGGTCGGCGTCGTTCATTACGCCGATTGTGATAATGGCGAAGGTGAAGACCGTGGTTCCGGGCTCGAGATGACCGGCCATGGTTTTGTCGGGAGTGCCGAGGGTGATGTGCGCGTGGATGCGGCCGTTGATGACGTAGCCGTTCATGCTGACCAGATCGGCGGCGCCGGTGGGGTTGCTCTCATACATTTCCTCGACGGGCAGGGTGCGGTTGGTGACCTGGTGCAGCTGGTAGCCGCGCACGGAACCGATGCCGCTGAGGATGACGCCGTTCTGAATGTGCTCCTGCCTGGCCATCTGCGTGAGACCGGCGAGCAGGTCTGACTTGTATTTAAAGCGCAACACAACGATGCGGTCGAAGTGGCCGGTGATGGCGTAGACATCGGGAACCGCGCTGGAGTTTTCCCTGGTGTCGTCGGCGGAATTGGGTGACGGATTGACCCTGGTTCTGCGCGTCTCCTGGGCGGTGAGCAGGCCGGTGGCCAGCAGGGCGACGAGGGCGGTCTTAAGCGAGAAGCAGGTTCTTTGACTGGTCACAGCTTCTTGAACCTCCATTTTTCGATGCGTGGACAGTGAACAGCCCACAGCGATGATGGTAGAGGATTCGTGGAGCGAGAAACGGCGAAAAATCGCTTTCAAGGCTCAGAAGAAGAGCCTTTGAGAAAAGCCGCCACCGCGCAAGAAGTCAACGAATATGGTCGAAGTTAGCGATCCTGTTATTTTGGTGCTGCGTTGGGCGGCTGACTGTTTCCGGGGACGGTCTGGCCGTTGTAGAGGATGGTGCTTGTGGAGCCGAAACGTTTGTAGTCGGTGTATTTGACGGTGTCGCGGATGTGGACGTCCTGGGCCATGTAGCCGCTGCCGCCGGAGAAGTGGAGGATGCCTTCGCCCTTGGTGTAAACGGGGAACCAGTAGTGGCCATCGACCTGCTGACGCCAGGTCATGAAGGGCGGATGCAGGTCTTCGTTATTTTTGCGGGTGTCGTCGGGGACCATGCGGCCGTTGGTGACGACGATCTGGAGGTCGGTGGCGTCGACCCAGATGCGGCCGTCGAAGTAGCGCTTCTTCTTTTCAATGACCTTGGGGCTGACGGAGAAGACGTAGCAATCGACTTCGTCGACCTTTTGGCGGCCTACGTAATTAACGTCGTACTGGGCGATGGCTTCGGTAGTGAGCACGAATGGATAACCGTGGGAGATGTCCTGGAGGTCGGAGGGCGACATCATGACGCGCTGCAGGGTGCTTCCCGGCGCATAGACGACCTTTTCTGTGCGTTGGCCGTTGGGGTCGAAGATAACGTCGTCCACCTCGTACCACTCGCCGTCGACTTTGTTGTCGTCGTCAAGAGTTTGGACGCGGGCGTAGCGGCGATAGGTGTAGTGGTCGAGAGCCTCCTGGAATTCGCTTTCTTTGGCGGCGAATTCCTTGATGATCTGCTCGGGCGGGACGGCGGGCGCGGAGATATCCATGCGTCCGAAGCCGGAATCGAGGGGCATGGGGGTAAAGGTGTCGCTATTCTGCGCAGCAACGGGCAGGCTGCAAACTCCGACTGCCAACAAGATCAACCACCGATGAATTCTCAAGCGAATGACTCCCCCTCCTGGAGTTTACCTGCAGCTTACCGCGCACCGAAACGACCGCTCGGGCCCAGGGTCCCGCTGCAACTTTAGACGCATGTACACGGCCTCCGGGTGGTCTCAAACTGAAGGGTCGGGAATTCAGGTAACGGCGCAGCCAGCGAGGGTGCGGCAGGCGGGGCGCAAGCCTTTCCCGAGAATCATAACGGACTTCCGTCAGACAGAGTCAAGCCATCTTGCCGTTCCAGCGAATGGGGGCAGAAGGAGATCCATGCTTCCATGCCCGATTATTATCACGCACCTGCTCTGATACTCAGCGCCCTTCTGTTGCCTGCCTTCGGGTATTTATATTTTCGTTTTCGCGACACGCGCACGCTGTTGTGGTTTCTGGGCTTTGTTCTTGCCCTGGCCTCGATGCTTCTGCGCTATATAGAGTGGCCGGGGAACCTGTCTGCACAGACGCGGCTTTGGATGGCCGCGGCCGGTCATACGGCGATGCTGATCAGCTCAGCGCTGTTTCTGGCCTCGCTTACGCCATCGCGGTTTCGGCTGGGGCGGTATCGCGTTCTCTATGTGACGCCTTACACAATTCCGCTGGTGATGGCCTCGCTGGTCTTCTACGGAATTTTTGACGGCATTTCGCCTGTCGGTCCTCGGCTCTGGTTCTTTTCCGGGCTGGGTTGTGTTTCCTTTCTGGTCGTCTTGTTCTGGAGCGCGGCGCAGCGCCACATGCCGGGCTGGCTTGGAGTGTCGCTCTGCGCTGTGATGGGGAGCCTGACTCTATGGGTTTGCTTTGCGGCGGGAGCAGCCTGGGCGCTGACTTTTGCAGAGTGCGCCAACCTGCTGATGACCGCGCTGCTGCTTCTGTTTGTGTTTCGGCGTGTTTCGCCGGGCGTGGTTCTGAGCGCGGCCGGCTTTGTGGCCTGGTCGTTTACTTCGCTGGAGATCATTCCGGCCATTGGTCAAAATGCGGCGTTGGATCTGAATCTGATCCACATTATCGTGATGGGCAAGGTTGTGGCGGCAATGGGGATGATTCTGTTGGCGCTTGAGGACGAACTGGACCTGAACAAGGCGGCCGAGGAGCGCGAACGGAGGGCACGGCGAGAGCTTGAAGCGTATACCAACCTCATATTGACCCGGCGGCGGGTGGAGGATTTTGACCGCCAGGGTCCGGAGATCTGCCAGACCGTGGTGGCGCATAGCCGGTTCCGGCAGGCGGCGCTGCTGCTGCAGAGTTCGGGCGGATATCGGCTGGCCGGGGCGGCGGGCATGGACGAGGCGACGGCAGCCGCGCTGGGGCAAATGGCGATGCGGCTTCCGGCGACGGGTTTTCTGACGCCGGGCTCGGCATCGCCGGCGGTGGAACAGAGCCAGACGCAGGACGTGGACTTGAGTCCATGGCTCAGTCCGGGCGACGATTTGAAACGGCTGCGGTTCACACGAGCTCTCGCGGTGCCCATGGAGGGCCGTGCTGGGACCGAAGGGGCTCTTTTGCTGGCCGGAATGCGCCCTACGCGGGGAGCCGCGCGAGCTTTGGCCGAAGACCCACTGCGTGCCGACGACCTGTTGCCGATTGAAATGCTGGCGGCACGAGTGCAAGCGACGCGCAGCCAGACGATGCTGTTTGAAAAGCTGATTGACTCGGAGAAGTTTGCCGGACTGGGACAACTTGCGGCGAGCGTTACGCACCACCTGAATAACCCGCTGACGGTGATTCTTGGCTATGCCTCGCTGCTGGAGGAGTCGGCGGCTGGGGACGCACACGAGCGCAAGGGAGTGCAGTCGATCCTCTCGGAGGCGCGCCGGATGAGGTCGACGCTGGAGAGCCTGTTGCGCATATCGCGGACGAAGAGCGACCAGCTTGCCGCAGTCTCGATTGCCGAGCTGCTGGCGGACATGGAACAGCTTCACAGGTCGGACTTTCTGGAGCGCTCGATCGAATTCCGGCTGAGTGTTTCACCGGCCCTGCCGAGGGTGATGTGCATTGCGCAGCAGCTGCGCCAGGCCTTGTTGCATTGTCTGCAGTATTCCATTGCAGCGGTGGAGAGCCAGGGGTCGGGCTCCGCGAAAGAGGAACCGAAGACCATTCGGCTGGAGGCGACCTGCGAAGGCAGCCTGGTGCAGATTTTGGTGGCACACTCGGGGCCGGGATTCCTGCATCCGGAGCGCGCGTTCGACCCCTTTGCGCAGGCGCAGGCGGCCGGGGAAACTTCGGGGCTGGGGCTGAGCCTGTGCGCGACGATTCTGCGCGACCACAATGGGCGGGTGTCGGCGGTGAACCTGGAACCGCGCGGGGCGGCGATCATCCTGGAGCTGCGGGCGGCGTAAGGGCGCGCTTCAAATCCATTGAATCGGGTGAAACCGGCTGGTTTTTGGGTGTGCCGGCGAGAATCCGTAGAATGGATGTTGAGGGCAGCTTCCCCGATCTGGATGGCATTCAGCGAACAATACGATGTGGTGGTGGTGGGCGCGGGGCACGCGGGGTGCGAGGCGGCGATGGCGGCTGCGCGCATGGGGCTGAAGACTGCGCTGATCACGATGAATATGGACCTGATTGCGCAGATGAGCTGCAATCCGGCGATTGGCGGGGTGGCCAAGGGACACCTGGTGCGCGAGGTGGATGCGCTGGGCGGCATTATGGGCGAGGTGGCCGATGCGGTGGGCATTCAGTTCCGGCTGCTGAATACTTCGCGGGGGCCGGCGGTGTGGAGTCCGCGGGCGCAATGCGACAAGCAGCTCTATCGCGTGAAAATGCGGGAGGTGCTGGAGTCGCAGGCGGGATTGCATATTCGGCAGGCGGAGGTGGTGGATCTCGTCTTTGAAGAACAGGGGTCAGGGGTCAGGGATCAGGGGTCAGAAGAGCTAGGCCTGGGGACCGATGAGTTGACGGAGATGGCGCGGCCGGTTCGTCCGCGGAGACGGGTGCTGGGGTTGAAGCTGAGGGACGGGCGGAGGCTGATTGGCTGGGGCCACCATTATTACTACGGGCACGTTTCTGAACGGGCTGATCCACTGCGGAGAGGAGCGGTATCCGGCGGGGCGCAGCGGAGAGCCTGCTTCTGTTCTGCTGGGTGAGTCGCTGCGCGCGCTGGGCTTGAGGACGTGCAGGCTGAAGACCGGGACGCCGCCACGGCTGGATGGGCGGACGATCAAGTGGGAGACATTTGAAGAGCAGCCGGGCGACGCGGACCCTACGCCGTTCAGCTTCAGGACGAAGAGGATTGTGCAGCCGCAGGTGAGCTGCCATATCGCGTTTACCACGCCGGAGACGCTGCGGATTATTCGCGAGAATGTGCACAGGTCGGCCATGTATTCGGGGCGGATTGAGGGGATCGGGCCGCGCTATTGCCCGTCGATTGAAGACAAGATTGTGAAGTTTCCCGACAAGACGCAGCACCAGTTTTTTCTTGAACCGGAGGGGCTGAACACGCACGAGGTTTATGTGAACGGGATGTCGACCTCGCTGCCGATGGAAGTGCAATGGCAGATTGTGCACTCGATTCCGGGGCTGGACGAGGCGGAGATGCTTCGGCCCGGCTATGCGATTGAATACGACAGCGTGGACGCGACGGAACTGGACCGTACCTTGCGCGTGAAGGCGTTTGAAGGGCTCTATCTTGCGGGACAGATCAATGGAACGAGCGGCTACGAAGAGGCGGCGTGCCAGGGGATCATGGCGGGGATCAATGCAGCGCTTTGGCTGAAGGGCGAGGCGCCTTTCACGATGGACCGGAGCGAAGGCTATACGGGGATTCTGATTGACGATTTGATTTCGAAGGGGACGAACGAGCCGTACCGCATGTTCACGTCGCGGGCGGAGTTTCGCCTGCACCTGCGGATCGATAACGCCGACCGACGGCTGACTCCCTACGGACGCAAACTGGGGCTGATTGGCGAAGAGGCGTGGGCGGAGTTTGAGAAAAAGCAGGAACGGATGGCGGCGCTGGAGCGGATCTTGCTTGCAGGGAAGCCGAATATGGAAAAGCTGGAGGCGGCGGGGTTTGGCGCACAGACTGCGACCGCTGGACTGACTTGGGCGCAACTATTGAAGCGGCCTGAAGTGACGATTGAGCCGGTGCTGCGGGCGATGCGGGAAGAGTTGATGAAAGAGCCGTTGCTGGCGGAGATCGGGAGTGCGGTCGAGGAGATTCTCGATTCCCACCCATTGAGCAAAGTGCGCGCGATGGATGGGGCACATCGCGTCCTCTTCGACTGCGGGCCGTTTGGAGATCGCGGTGCTGCGGAACGAGGTGCGGGCCGTGGAGACGGAGATTAAGTTTGCCGGCTATCTCGAGCAGCAGAAGAAATCGATTGCGAAGCTGAAGGCGGCTGAGGCGGTCGCGATTCCGGAGTGGCTTGAGTATGGCGCGATCAGCGGACTTTCGCGCGAGATGCGGGAGACGCTGGAGCGGGTCCGGCCGATCACGATTGGGCAGGCGAGCCGGATTCCGGGGGTGACGCCGGCAGCGCTGGGATTGGTGCATGTGTCGATAAAAACGCAAGCGGCCAAGACGCAAGGAGCCAAGGCGGAAGGAAGCAAACGCATCGCTAGTTAAAGCCGAGGCCGGTTCTGTTTGTGACGGAAAGCCCATCGAGAATGGACAGCGCGACTCAAACTGAGTTGGATCGTGCGACTCAAACTGAACTGATCGACAAGTGAGATGCGACTCGGAGTTTTCGGGCAGCGCTGTTAATTGTTCTTGTCGCTTCTGGAGAAGAGCGGGATGTGGAACGGCTCTGAAGCGGTGGAGGACTTTTTCTGCTTCACGTTGGAGTCTTCGCGCAACGCGGTGCGTTGCGAGTTAACGCAGACCCATCCGCCGCGAAGACGCTCGAAGACGTGGGTGAAGACGCCTTTTTCATCCACCTGGGCTGCGTTGACCTTGTGGTGCAGGGTGTAGGTGCCGTTGGCGACAGCGATGTCACCGAGCATGCGCACGGTGATTACCTTCTGCGTCAGATAGAGGGTTTTATCTTCTCCGGTCATCACCTGGACCAGTTGCTGATTGCGGGTGGTGATGTCACCGCTTGCCGCCACGTCGACAAAGAGGGGCGAAAGCACCAGTTCAAGGCCGTACTGGTCGTGCCGGTTGACGGCGTCGGACCAGGAGTCCTCGATTTTTTGAAACTGGGTGACCTCGGGGCTTTGTGCAGAGGTGACGGCGGGCTGGGCTGAAGCCGAAGCTGGAACGGCATCGGGTGATTGAGCGATTGCAACCGAGCAGAGGAGAAGAAGAGCAGAAAGACACGCGGGAAAACGGATCATGTGCGGCATTGACTCCCACTTACTATGATAACGCTCCGGATTCACAGTTGTTTGACTTGAAAAGCCTGCCGGGGGGAGCGAGGGAGAGATCTAGAGCAGGGCCTGCAGGCGGTCTGGGTGGTGGAGGGTCACGAGGGAGTCTTCGATCGAGATCCATCCATCTTTGCGGAACTGGCCGAGGGTGCGGGTGACGGTTTCGCGGGTGGTGCAAGTCATGGAGGCCATCTCCTCGTGCGTGAGCAGCAGCGGGAAGCGGAACTCGCCGGCGTCGAGGTGCTCGCCGATTTGATTTGCCAATTCGAGGAGCAGTCGGCCGAGGCGGGCGGCTACGGTTTCAGAGAGAGCGATGCGGCAGGCGTCCTGGAGGGCAAAGCGGTATTCCTGGCAGATGCACTGGACGGCGCGCATTTGCGCCTCTTTATGGCTGCGGAGGAAGTTGAGAAACCGCTCTCTCTCAACGGGGCGCAACTGGGCGGTGGTCAACGACTCCGCAGAGACTTCATAAAGGCCGTGGGAGAGAACCGCGTAGAGACCAAGCATGGAGCCGGGTCCAGCGACCCGCACAATCATTTGCTTCTCTTCCATGCGGCCGGTGGTGAGTTTAAGGTAGCCGCTGCAGATGAGATAAAGGCAGCGGGCATCTTCACCCTGGGTGAAGAGTGAAGCCTGAGCGGGCAGAGAGATGGTGCTGGTAGCGAGCTCAAGATCGGCGAGGACCGCGCTGCCCAGCGAGCAGAACCACCCTGGGCGGCGATTGGAACAAGCCGCGCAACCGGCAGGAACCTGCCGGGTCAAGTGCCTTTGCCGCGCGTGTGGTTCTACCGAAATCTGAGAGTCCGCCATGGTCTTGCCCCGTCCAGTTCCGCTTGAGCCCCTTTGAAACCGAACTGTTCGAAACGTGCAGCTTGCTGCAAGGGCGACAGTTACGGTGAAAAACGCTTCGGGCCCACGGAAAAGAGGCTCCTGCTCTACAGGCAGTCTGCTGCATAAGGCAGGGAAATGGATGTGACGGGCCTCACGCGTATATGGGCTTAACCTCGCGGCAACAAAGTCGAAGCTGTGACGCAGAATCGGAGGGGCAGTTTTGTCATCGGCGCAGGGGCTGTGATCTGTATCGCAGGGGCGGGGGCAGAAAAGTCCGCTGGCTCACTTCGATGGACCGGCTTGGAGGTGTTCAAAATTGAACAGCAAAAAATTGTTCGTTCGGCTAATGATGTAGGGGGCGTTTTCAGGACCGGAGGGCTGGTCCGCTTAAAATCAAGCAAAACAGGAAAGATGGGTGAGCATTCTGGTGGTCTGCTCCCCAATTGCCCGCGTTGATCTCCGGGGATCGTGCAATAACCGGCCGATCCGTCCCTTTCGGTCACAGGGAACCACCCAGCGAAGACAACTGAAATGAAAGGCCTTATCGTGTGTGATGGACATCACCGCTCACACGTATGACGAAACCGTAATCTTCACGGCATGTAGTGATGCTCCGCACAAGCGCAGCTACCGTGAAATCGAAGTCCAGAGAATCTGATGCAGAGCGAGTTTTCCAAGGGGAATTGAGAAGCTCGAGGATCGAAACGATGGAATCAGGATTCAGGGAGAGGCGCGATGAGAGCAAACAAGGCGGTATTTTTCATGCATAAAGATAGGCCTGTAGCGCAATTGTTAATCGGTGCGGTTCTGGGGAAGAGGCCGGAACTGCGAGCTTGTTTGATGTTGATTCTGGGCGTGAGCGTTCTGTGCGCCACCGCGCTGGGCGCACCGGCTCCCACGGGGAAGACCGCCGACACCCAAGGCAAGGCTGCGGCCACGTCGGATTTTGTGGGCTCCGAGACCTGCGTGACCTGCCATGACGAGATTGGCAAGAAATTCGCAAACAATCCGCACACCAAGATGGCGCTGATGCACGGGAGCAAAGGGATCACCTGCGAGAACTGCCATGGGGCGGGAAAAGCGCACGTTGAAGGCGGAGGCGATATTTCCAAGATCTTCAATCCTGCCAAGGCTCCTGCCAAGGAAGTGGATGCGAAGTGCCTGAGCTGCCACGCGGGGGCGCACCCGGACTTTGAGCGTTCGCCTCATGCGAAGGCCAACGTAAGTTGCGTGAGCTGCCACAGCGTCCACCAGAGCAAGGAAGAAGCCTTACTCAAGGCGCCGCAGCCAACGTTGTGCTTCCAGTGCCACACGGACGTGAAGCCGGCGTTCGGCATGCCGTTCCACCACCCGGTAAACGAAGGGGTGGTCAAGTGCAGCGACTGCCATGACCCGCACGGCACCTTCGGGAACAACAACCTGAAGTCCACCGCGGATCAGAACATGGTTTGCACCAAGTGCCACACGGATGTGCGCGGACCGTTTGTTTATGAGCACGCTCCAGTGAAGGCGGAAGGCTGCCTGGGCTGCCACAGCCCGCACGGATCGCAGAACCCGCGGATGCTGAACATGCCAAACGTGAACGTATTGTGCAACCAGTGCCACAGCCGGGTTGCCAACGCGACGATTCACGGGATGGGTGCGGGATCGGACGAATTGCAACCCTGCACAAGCTGCCACACCTACATCCATGGGTCGAACATCAACGCGGCGTTTCTCCGCTAGGAACGATGGAGCCGCGCCCTCCGGGACGATCGGGTGGCGCGGTTCGGGTCAACTTGACATGCGGTGCTGATTTTGAGATGAGCAAGTTTTATCCAGTGAGGCTTTATATGAAGAAGTTATTTTGGTTTTCTCCCTCTTTCGCAATGATCCGGCGCGCCGCCGAAGGCATTGGAGTCGCCGTTGTCTTACTGACGACAGGCATGGCCCTGAGCCAGAACGCGACGCCGGGCACTTCAATTCCGACGCCGGACACATCGGCCCCGGTGGTGCCGAACGGGTATTCGGTCCACGAGAGCGTGGACCTTGGCGGCCACGTGGTGGGCCTCTCCGGAAGCGGGGCCATGTACGACACGATGGTGAATATGCGCTCCGGACCGCGCATGCTGGGCGAGAGCTTTGAGATGCGCGCCCTGCCGGGCAACAAGGATGCGATGTTCGATTCGCTGACGGCGTTTACCAATGGATTCGGCGGCGATCCGGACAATTACGCCAAGTTGAGTTTCTACAAAGGCAACCTGTACGAGTTTTCGGGAATCTTCCGTCGCGACCGCCAGTACTTCGACTACGATCTGCTGGGGAATCCAAACATTCTGAGCGGGCTCTCGACTCCGATCGGGCCAACCGGCGCGACAACCGGATCGCTGCCGTGGTCGCAGGTCAACCAATCGCCGTTCATGTACAACACCGTGCGGCGGATGACGGACACGAATCTCACCATTTTTCCGCTCTCGACGGTGACGTTCCGGGCCGGGTATTCGCATAATACTTTTGGAGGGCCCAGCATGACCCCGAGCGGCTATCAGTTTGCCGGGTCCTACGCGGTCGTACTCCAGGAGATGCAGCGCAACAGCAGCGACAATTTCACGGGCGGGATCGATTGGAAGCCCGTGAAGGGCACCAAACTGACCTTCGAAGAGGAGGTTGATCATCTCAAGGCCGACTCGTATATGACGGTGAACCCAGGCAGCCTGGTCGTGCAGGAAGCGGACGGAACGCGCGTCGCTCTACTGGCGAACTACTATAACCAGACGGCTTACGCGACCAGTGCTTGCAATGCAAACAGCATTGGCGCGACTCCTGTGCTCTCCGCGGCGAGCACACCGGGCGGCTTGCCGGTGATCAATGCGGCCTGTGCAGTCATAGCGAGTTACCTGCGCACGCAGCCAACGCGCACTCTTTTTCCGACGGAGATCTTCCGTCTGCAAAGCTCGAGCATCAAGAATGTTTCGATGAACGGCGACGCACGCTACACCCAGGCAACGATGAATCTGCCCAACTACTTTGAGAACTTCCAGGGCCTGGCGGGAGCAACACGGTCGCTTGCGTATACGGGAGTTGCAAGCGCAAGGCGGACCGTGATGGCCGCCGATTATGGCATCGTCTGGCAGATCTCGAAGACATTCGCTCTTGAAGATCAGTTTACTTTCTCGAACGTCCAGCAGCCTGGAACGACAACGATGACGAGCTTGACGACGGTGGCGACCCCGGCGACGGCCACCAACGAAACGATCAACAATCCAACCCTGATTACAACCCAGGCAGTGGCGGGCGCGTCGACCTTTGAAGGCAGCGGGTCGGTTGGGGTCCAGTCCCCGGATTTCTTCGGACAGAAGAAGGTGAACAACGACTTAACTTTCACCTGGGACGCTACCTCGCGCACGACATTCTCACTCACTTATCGCTACGGGACGCACACGATTGCCGAAGGCATTCCGCAGAACGCTCCTTTAGCGGTGAATGCGACGAATAACGGCACGGTCACGATCAACCAAACCGGCGGGATCTTCACTGCTGCAGTGCGCCCCTCCGAGAATTGGAGCATCAACGGCAGCATCGAGATGCTCTACAACGACAATGCTTTTACCCCGATGACGCCTCGGCAGACCAAGCAGTACCGGGTTCACACGATGTACCGGCCCAAGACCTGGGCGACGATCTCCGGGTCCTACAACGACATTGAGCATCACAACAACACGAACAACGACCAGGCCGCGGTGGCGGCAAGCGATGTGTCCTATGCCGGTCCTCTCGACCACGTAGACTACGGCCGAGTCCTGGGCCTGGGCGCGGAGTTGTTCCCGAACGAGCATTATGGGATCGACTTCAACTACGCGTACAGCGATGTGTACATGGCGGACAACATCTGCTATCTGGGAGCCGCCTCGGCGGGGACAGGCGTGGTTGCCGCCTCGACACCCAGCGGCACGGCGTGCCCAGCCACATCAGCGGGCAGGTCAGGGTACGACTTTGGCCCCGTCCTGGACTTCATGCATGCACCAACGCAATCCGGATCGGTGGCTTTGAGCTTGTCGCCGGTCAAGACAGTCAAATCAAACATCGGCTACAACATCAACTCGGTGAACGGCACGCGCTTCTATAACGATGCGCGGGATGTCGCCGGTTCGCTGGTGTCTACCTCTCAAACGCCTTTTGTGAATTTCGCATGGACCTCGCGTCCGGGATTGATATGGAAGGCTGATTACAACTTTTACGGCTACGGCGAGGGCGGGCCCTCCGGCGCACAGTTGTGCAGCACCACGAACCCAACGCCCGCGACGCCCGCAACCCCTATATCGTGTGCTACCGCACCTTACCAAACCGGCATGAACATTTCACCGGCCGGCGAAACCGCGCCGCGGAACTACCATGCGAACATGTTGACTCTTGGAGTGCATTACGAGTTTTGATTAAAGCCTCCGGCTTTTCTTGAAGATTGTGGCGGGGCCGCTCAAAGGGGTTTTTGGCGGCCCGCCTTTTTTCCTTGAGAGTGCGGGAATTGTGGGAACCGGTTCTGGGTTGGTGTCAGGCTGGGAAGCGGAATGGGTTTCTCAAGGACCGGGAAAGCGAACGCCGATGCCAGCGCGTACACTGGCCGGTGAAATTATTCAGGAGTTTTATTATGAGAAAGACGATTCGGTTTCAAGTGGCGCTGGCCGCCGTTATTCTTTTGGCAGGCGCTGTGAGCTTTGCCCAGTCGGGTGAAGCGACATACAAGGAAAAGTGCCAGAGCTGCCACGGTTCGGCGGGTGTTCCGAGCCCTGGGATCGCGAAGATGATGGGCGTCAAGCCTGCAACCGATCCTTCAGTGAAGAGCAAGACCGAGGCGCAGATGATCGCAGCCACGACCAACGGCATGGGCAAGATGCCCTCGTTCAAGGGCAAGCTTACAGACACTCAGATCAAGGCATCTGTGGATTTCTTCCGCACGTTTGCAAAGTAAGAAAGAAGCGGTGTCGTTCCGGCAACGAGCGTGTTGGCCCGGGTCCGGTAAGATGGGTTCTGTTTGAAGACCATCATGGCGGCAAGCGATGAGCCATTGCGGGTGCACCACAACAATGTAACAAGGCAGACGCTGCAAGGCGCGTTCGAGCCCCCAAAAACTCAAGGAGAGTCACAATGACAAAGTCCCTTCGTTCTGTTTTGATGCTGACCGCCGCAGTTTCATTGGCCAGCACGCTTGCCTTTGCCGATTCTGGCGAAGCCACCTATAAAGCAAAGTGCGCCGCCTGCCATGGCGCCACGGGTACGCCGAGTGCGGGCATGGCGAAGATGATGGGCATCAAGGCTGTCTCCGACCCGAGCATGAAGGGTCTCAGCGTGGCTGAAATGACTGCAGCGGTCAAGAACGGCAAGGGCAAGATGCATGCCATTACCGGCCTGACCGATCCGCAGATCAAGGAAGTGGTTGCGTACTTCCGTTCGCTGAAGTAAGCGATACAATCGGAACCGTGATCGACGACAAGGCCCGCCCCCAGCGGCGAAAGCACGATTGGCCCAGAACCGCATCACCCGAGTGTTGACTTCCTGAAGGGGTCAAAACTCGAAGCGTGGCTTTGAAGGGCGCGGGAATCGTGGTTTCGCTCGTATGGGCGGGCTACGGCGTTTCCAGGGGATTCTTGCCGTTTGAGGGATTCGTTGGATTCGGTGTTGGCTTCAGGTCGCGACCGCCTGACGGTATGGGCCCCTGGGCGGGGCATTCCTGTAAGCGTTCAATCTGTTTGCAGTCGGAGGGGAAAAGGTGGCTTTGTTTCAAAAATTTCGTGAAGGCTGGGTGAGGCCGGCGCTCTTTTTCGGCAATAACCCCATCAGCCTTGCCGGCGGCGCCATTACAACGGCTTCCGGCATAACCATGATCAGCTATTGGCTGGTTGAGATGTTCGGCCGCTTCAACGACAATCCCTACCTCGGCATTATTTTCTTCCTGCTCTTGCCGGGACTGTTCGTGGCCGGGCTGCTGCTGATTCCGGTAGGCGTCTTTCTGCGTCACAGAAAACTGCAGAAAGCTGGACAGATTCCGGCCGAGTTTCCCAAGATCGATCTGAATGACCGGATGTTCCGGCACGGATTGGACATTGTGCTGGTGGCGACGATCGTGAACCTGCTGGTGGTTGCGATGGCAAGCTACCGGGGCGCGGCCTATATGGATTCGCCGCAGTTCTGCGGGCAATCGTGCCATGTGATGCAACCGGAGTACACGGCCTACAAAATAGCTGCGCACTCACATGTGGCGTGTGTTGAGTGCCACATTGGGTCGGGAGCGGAAGCATATTTCAGCGCCAAGGTGAACGGCACCAAGCAACTGCTCGAGGTTACGTTCAATCGATATCCGACGCCGATTCCGTCGCCTGTGAGGAGCCTGCGCCCTGCGCGCGTAATTTGCGAGGGCTGCCATACGCCTGCCCGGTTTGTAGGTGAAAGACTTCTGGTCAAGTCCAATTTTGCGGACGATGAACAGAACAGCGAAACCCAAACTGTGCTGATTCTGCACCTGGGCGGGCTGGATGGACTCTCACACCTGACCGGCATTCACGGCGTTCACCTGGGCCATATCGAGTACGTCGCGACGGACGAGTCGCGCACGACGATTCCATGGGTAGAGAAACAGAACCCCGACGGCTCGGAGACGGTGTTCAGCTCGCTGCCCGCAGGCAGCGGCGTGCCCCAGGGCGAGCGGCGTGTGATGGATTGCATCGACTGCCACAACCGCGCGGCGCACCCGTTTGCCACCGCGGAAGACGCGATCAACCAGGCAATGTCCGATGGCCCGATCAGCCCTCAACTGCCCTGGGTCCATAAAGAGGGTCTGGAGCTGTTGAAAGCCAACTATGCCAGCCAGGCCGAGGCAAGCGTGAAGATTCCTCAGGAGCTGGAAGCCTTTTACAAGACACAGCATCCGGAAGTGCTGCCCGCGAAGGCTGCGCTTGTGGAGGCCGCCGGCAAGGAGCTGGTGACTCTCTACGATCAGAACGTGTTCCCGTTCATGAAGGTGACGTGGGGAACGCATCCGAGCCATATCGGGCATATGAGCTATCCCGGCTGCTTCCGCTGTCACGATGGTAGCCACGTGGCCAAGGATGGCACGAGCATTCCTCAGGACTGCTCGACCTGCCACAACCTGCTGGCCGTGGAAGAAGCGAAACCGAAGGTACTTTCCGACCTGGGGCTCTAGAGCCTTTTATGAGCTTTCACGTGGGCGGCGCTGTGAGCCAATTGCGCTGAGTTCAAGAGGCCGGGAGCGACGCAGAAATCGGGAAGATTGGCCCCGGCCCTCCGGCTTGGACCCCCGGCACGCAGAAAACGCGTGCCGGGGACCCTGGATTGGGGCGAAACTCAGGCCATTCTTGTCGCCGCGGCAACTCGTCCCAGGGAGTGGATGACACGACCGTCGTCCTCTGCCTCGCCTGACAAGCTTCGCGCTCGCTACTCCGCCACTCCTGTGTGTCAATACGACCTAGTGGACTGTGACTGGGATCGTGACGGTATGCGAGGTCCCTCCACCGGTTCCCTTGACGACAATGTTGAAAGTGCCGGTTGTCGCGGTTCGGCTGACGGTTGCTTTGAAGGTTGAGGTTCCGCTGCCGCCCGAGATGGAAGAGGGACTGAAGCTGATGGTGGTTCCTTTTCCCTGGCCGGAGGCGGACAACGCGATGGACGAGATGGTTCCCTGGGTCAACGCGGTTGTGATGGTTGAAGTTCCCGAGCTTCCACGTGCAATGGTGAGGGAAGTTGGGTTGGCGCCGATGGTGAAGTTGGAGGGCGCCGCGGTGACGGTGAGGCTGACGGTCGTGGTTTCAACTGTGGTGTCGCTGCCTGTTCCGGTGATGGTTACGTTGGATGTGCCGGTGGCGGCGGTTGCGCTGGCGATGAAGGTGATGGTGGTGCTGCCGGAGGGGCCGAAGGGATTGGCGCCGTAGCTGACGGTGACGCCGGAGGGCAGGCCGGAAGCGACGAGAGTGATGGCAGAGCTGTATCCGCCGAAGGGCGTGCTGGTGACGGTGGTGGGTCCGCTCGTGCCCTGGACCAGGGAGACAGCCGTGGCGGAGAGCGAATAACCGGAGGTGGGCACGGAACCGGTGAGCGCCGCGAAGAGGCCGGTGTTGGGGCTGCCCCATCCGGTGACGAGGTCGTAGCCGGTGGCGGCGGAATAGCTGCCGGAGGTGCCGCTGGTGATGTCGTGGAAGTTTGTGGAATAGGCGGCAGAGAGAGAGCCGCCGGAGACGTTTTGCGCGTAGATGGTGGGGTTGATGAACCCGATGGCGGGTTGGCTGTTCAAGGCCAGTTGCTGGTTGACGAGGGCGATATAGGCGGCCCACATGGGCGCGGCAAAGCTGGTTCCACCGTAAGAATTGGCGGTGCAGGTGGTTTGGTCGGCGCAGACGTAGAAAGAGAAGTTGGCGTTGGCGGAAACGTCAGGGCCGTTGCGGTAGGTTGTGGAACCCTTGTTGGTGGAGCTGATGACGCCGGCAAGCTGCTGCCAGGCTGGAATGGCGAGATGGTCGGGGCTGATGCCGCCGCCGCTGTCGACCCAGGCGGTTTCAGAACTCCAAGGTCCGGCTGCGCTTGCGGTAACGAGATCTGTGCCGCCAACGGTGACGACGTATGGATCTTCCGCCGGCCAGGGATAGGTACTCGCTTTCCAGGTAGAACTGTCGCCGGAGGCTACGAAGAAGTTTTGGCCCTGGGCGGCCATTTTCTTGAAGTAGGGCTCGAGCGAAGTGGGATCGACGGGGGTCCAGCCCCAGGAACAGCCGATGGTTCCGGCCAGGGGTGTGTCGGTGGTCATTTTGCCGATGATGGCGGTATCGGTAGAACCGACGTACATGGTGAGGCCTGCGAGCCCCGGCGCCATGCCGATGGCTTGCGTCATGTCGAGCGTTTGCTCGGTGTCGTCGCAGCGGCTTTTCTTGAGGCAACTGGTGCTGGTTCCGTCGGTCGAGAGCAAGGTAACGGGCACATTGTTGGTCTGATGGGTGTTTGTGAAATAGGTGGTGAGGTCGGCGAGGTCGGTGCCGTAGTACTCAAAGAGGCCGACTTTTTGACCAGTGCCGGTGAGGGCGCCGTTGTAGTAGGCCGCGCGCATGTCGCTGCCCAGGAAGGACGCCGAGGGGCCGGAGCCGGTGGTGGCGTGAGAGACGACCTGGGACGCGTCGATGCCGTGGGCCTGCGCATAGACATCTTTGTTTTCGAGCATGGCGTGGGGCACGGAGTAGTTGTCGAGGCCGGAGATGTGCCAGAGGTTGAAGGGCAGGTCGAGCGTGGGTTCGGCGTCGGGACTGAAAAATGCGCGATTCTCGGTGGGGTGCTGGTAGGTGCGCATGTTCACGTGGAAAGCGGCTTCGATGTTTGCCACAGAGCCCTTGACCTGCACATCCATTGAATCGCGCGTGCCTCCGACGACCTGGAAGCCGTAGGTTTTTGCAAAGCGGACGACGGCATCGTAATCGCTTTGGGAGGGACCAAAACGGGCCGTGAACTCCTGAGGCGTGACGAAGTGCCGGAACGAAGGGCTGGTGGGATCGTAGAGGTCCTTCAGGAAGCTATCGAGTCCGGCTGAATCGCTGAGTTGCAAAACGAGGTCGAGTTGCAAAACCTGGTTGGAGGGGAGGCGGCCGGTGGCCGGCGCTTGACCGCTGCGCACAACATCCCGGACATGATGCGTCTTTACGGATTGAGCCTGGCAAACAGCGGCGGCAAGCGCCAGAACCGCAATAAGCGGGAGCGTAGATTTCCCCAGCTTCTTGAGCATGGTTTCTCCTTTTTTCTATGACTGCGGGAAGGGGCCCCAGATGGCCTGAAATTGACCTATGATTCTTAGCATTCTGGAGTAGCAGGTGAGTCGGTGTCTACAGAAATGAGCGAATTGCGGTGCGCGTGCAGGGTAACTTTAGTGGTAGACAGGTGGTTACTGGAGAGCTGGGCATCCGCGGTGGGAGGAGAGACGACGCGGACCCTGGGCCGCGCGCAATGGGATGCGCGAAGGGCGCTGTTGTGACTCGCCGGGCCGTCCGCTGCTATGCTCTTCCATTCAGGGAATTCTTTTTGAGCTTTATCAGCAACCAATTGGAGGCTGCCTGTGGCCGATTTTCAACCGTTCGTTCCCGCCAGTGAAAGCCGGCCGGAATTTACGTTTCGCGCCATTCTATTAGGCTCGTTTTTTGGGCTGGTGTTTGGCGCGGTTACCGTATATGTGGGCCTGCGCGCAGGGTTGACGGTTGCGGCTTCGATTCCGATCGCGGTGCTTTCGATCAGCATTCTGCGCGCGTTTGGGCGGGCGTCGATTCTTGAGAACAATATTGTGCAGACTACCGGTAACGCCGGGCAGTCGATCGCTTCGGGCGTGATCTTTACGCTGCCGGCACTGGTGTTTCTGGGCTTCGATCTTGAGTATTCGCGCATCTTCATGCTGGCGTTGATTGGCGGCTGGCTGGGCGTGCTGTTCATGATTCCGCTGCGCCGCCAACTGATTGTGCAGGAACATGCTTCGCTGCCATACCCCGAGGGGACGGCCTGCGCGGATGTGCTGATCGCCGGCGAGCGGGGAGGGTCGCTGGCAAGCCGCGTGTTTCTCGGCCTCGGGCTGGGCGGCGTTTACACGCTGTTCCAGAACAAGAATCTGCTGCAGGCGTGGCCGGGCTCGCCGGAATACCAACCGGACTTCGGTCCTCAGCATGTGATGAAGGGCGCGGCGATCAATGCCGATGCCACGTCGGAATACCTGGGCGTGGGCTACATCATCGGCCCCAAGGTTGCCGGCGTGATCTTTGCGGGCGGTGTTTTTTCGTGGCTTGTGGTGATGCCGCTGATCTACTTCTTTGGCAAGGAGCTTGGGCATCCGATTTATCCAGGGCAGGTCCCCATTGCACAGATGGGGCCAAGCGACCTATGGGCCGCCTACATCAAGCCGATGGGTGCTGGCGCGGTGGCTGCTGCCGGCCTAATCACGCTGATCAAAACGCTGCCGACCATCTTTAGTGCTCTGACTTCCGGCTTCAAAAATCTGAAGCCAGGGGCTGCGGCTGCTGCGGCCAAGCCTATTCGGACTGAGGACGATCTCTCAATGAAGGTGGTCATCTTTGGCTCGCTGCTGATTGTGGCCTGCATGTTTATTTTTCTGGAATTCAAGCCGGTGCCGGGAGCGTTTGTGGGATGGGCCGCGAACCTTTCGGCATCGCTTCTGGTGGTTGTCTTCGGATTTCTGTTCGTGACGGTGAGTTCGCGCATTGTGGGGCTGGTGGGTTCGTCAGCGAGCCCGGTTTCGGGGATGACGATTGCGACGCTGATGGCGACTTCGGCAATTTTTCTCGTCAAGGGGTGGACCAGCCCGGCTTTTGGCGCCCTGGCGATCACAATCGGCGGAGTGGTGTGCATTGCGGCGTCGAACTCCGGCGACACTTCGCAGGATCTGAAGACGGGTTACATCATCGGCGCGACGCCGCGGCTGCAGCAGCTCGCGCTGATCATCGGGGTCGTGGTTTCGACGATCGTGATCGGATTCACGCTCAACCTGATGAATACAGGGTTGCAGGAATTCCACGCGGCATCGCAGCCGTGGGATATTCATGCTTCGCATCCCGGCGTGGTGGTTCAATCTGAAAACCAGCACCTGCCCAGCCAGATTCGCGTTGTCGCCGGCGATAATTCGTCTACCTTGCATCCGAGTTCGGAGTACACGGTTCTGAATTCAATCGGCTCGACGGAGTTGGCGGACGGGAAATATCTCTATTCGCCGGCGACGGGCCGGATTGAGGTTCACTGGATTCAGGGGATCGGCAGCGCCAGCGCGCCGGCGCCGCAAGCCAGGCTGATGGCGACGGTGATCAACGGCATCCTGAGCAGGAAATTGCCCTGGGGCCTGGTGATGCTTGGGGTTGCGCTGGTGATCGCGGTTGAGCTGCTCGGCGTCCGTTCGCTGACGTTTGCGGTTGGCGCGTATCTGCCGATAGGGACCACGCTGCCGATTTTTGTGGGCGGAGTGGTGCGCTGGCTTGTGGATCAGGCTGCGAAGAAGGCCGGGAGCGAGGACGCGGACAGCGATATTTCGCCGGGTTCGCTGTTTGCCTCGGGGCTGATTGCCGCAGGCGGAATCGTGGGACTGTTCGGCGTGGCTCTGAAGGCTATGGAAGCGACTTACTTTGAAAATCGCGATCTGCTGAATTTGCCGCATACGTTTCTGGATAACAACTATGTGAGCGTGCTGGCGTTTGCGGCGCTGGCGTATTCGCTTTACTACTTTGCGCGGAAGCCGCTGAAGAAGTAGCGCGCCGCTTCTGTTTTTTTCCGGGCAGATTCAAGAGAAGAAATCCCAGGGCTCGATTCCGAGGCCTGGGATTTTCTTTGAATTGCGTTTCGGCTTGCGGGCGCGTTGCTTGAAGCGCGGGCCAAAAAGGCCCTCCGGGAGGATTTGCAGTGTGGACCGAGTGACCGAGATTGATGTATGATGACTGATGTTTGATGCTAGCGAAAGGAGGACCCCGAATGCGAACTACACTCGCGATCGACGACGATGTTCTGGCAGCGGCCAAGGAGATGGCAGCCACCGAACGGAAAAGCGTGGGAGAAGTCATCTCCGCGCTGGCACGGACGGCAATGCTGCCCTCTCCCTCGAACCGGAAAACCCGCAACGGCGTGCCTTTGCTCGCAGTGCGCCAGGGTGCTGCGCGCGTGACCTCCGAACTGGTCCGTCAACTTCAGGAAGAGTTGCCGTGACTCGATATCTGATGGATGTGAATGTTCTTGTTTCCCTGATCGACCCGGCGCACGTGCAGCACGACCGGGCGCACGATTGGTTTGCAGCCAAAGGCCGAAAAGCGTGGGCGACCTGTCCGCTCACCGAAAACGGCGTGCTTCGGGTAGTGGGTCACCCACGCTATCCGAACTCGCCTGGAACGCCTGCGGCCGTGGCTGAGTTGCTTTCAATTCTGCTCGCTCTGGGCGGGCGTGAGTTCTGGGCAGATGACATCTCGCTGGTTGATAGCCAGCGCATCGATGCGACGCGCCTGCTCGAATCCGGCCAAGTGGCCGACACGTACCTGCTGGCCCTGGCTCGGGGCCACGGTGGCCAGTTGGCAACTTTCGATCGCCGTCTGGTTGCCGATGCGGTTATCGACGGGTCAAAGGCGCTTCACCTGATTGCCTGAATTTTTCTTGCGGATTTGTCCGTCGCCGTTCCGGCCATTTACGGCCTTGCGCCGCGTGGGATGAGGAGATTCAAGGAGTGGGGCACGACTTCGATTCGGACGGGGAGTTCGCCGAGGACTTCGCCATCGGCTTCGACGAAGAGCTTTTCTTTGCTGCCGTTGCTGACGCGGCACTCGATGGACGGGCTCTCGATGAGCTCGACTTCGCGGAGAAAGGTGTGACGGCCGGCGATGACGGCGAGAAGAAAGAGCATGTAGCGGAACCGGCTGCGGGTCTTGAAGGCCAGAAGGCTCAGGTTGCCGTTGCGGAGGCTGGCGCCTGGAGCCAGATGGCGCAGAACTCCGCCAAAAGATCGCACCCGCACAACCAGCAACTGCGAAACTTCGATCACGCGGCCGGCGGCATTCCCGTCATGCGGAAGCTCTGCCTGAAACAACGGGAACGAGTGGGTAGCCCAGATGCGGAAGGCCTCAATGAGATAGAGAACGTAGCCCAGGCGGCGCTTGAGGCGCGCGTCGAGGCGTGACATGAGGAGCGCGTCCGCTCCCACACCCGCTGCGACGGTGAAGTAGCGCGCGTGTGCGTTGCCTTCGCTGTCGTGATAGTGGATTCGGCCCACGGAGACTCGTACTGGGGACGCGTCGAGCAGGGTGCGAGCCACCTTGGCGGGGGACGCGGTTAGACCCAGGTCGGCGGCCAGCGCATTGGCTGTTCCCAGCGGAATGACGCCCAGGGCAACGTCGCTGCCCACAAGGCTCTGCAAGACCTCGTGCACGGTGCCGTCGCCGCCGCAGGCCAGGATGGTGTCGCAGCCCTGCCGGATGGCCTCACGGGCCAGGATTGTGGCGCTTCCGGCTTCTTCGGTGACAAAGGCCTCGGCCTTGATGCCTGCCTCGGCGAGCACGGCCATGGCCTCTTGCACTGCTGCTTTGCGGCTCGCGGAATGTTGTCCTGAAGCAGGGTTGTAGATTAAAGCAACACGTTGCACTGTTTGTCCTGAAAGAAAAGGTAGGACCCATATCGGCTCAATCTTGCGGGCCTTCACATCTATCTTCGCAGGCCTGGGCCGTTTTTCCTGAAAATCGGCAGGTTTTGCAGGGTTGCTCTCCGCTCCCGAAGGCCTCAAACTCATTCTGATATGGCCGCGATCCCCAACCCGACTCTCGATACCGGACTGCCTGCGAACATCGACGCTGAAAAGACGATTCTTGGCGCCATCCTGCTGGATAATGCGGCTCACTCCGAGGCTGCTGAAAAGATCGATGCGGACGATTTCTCGCTCGACTCGCATCGCCGCATCTATATGCGCATGAGCGAGTTACTGGATGCGCAGCGGTCGGTTGACATCGTGACTCTGGCGAACGAACTGGCCCGCTACAAAGAAGTGGAGGCGGTGGGCGGCGTCGCCTACCTGGCTTCGTTGACCGAGGGCTTGCCCCGCCGGCCGGTGATTGAAGAGTACATCCGGATCGTCAAAGACAAGAGCCTGCTGCGGAAGCTGATGCTGATTTGCTCGTCGGCGATTGCGCGTGCCGCGGACCAGAGCGAGGATGCGATCGGCGTGCTGGACGTGACCGAGTCGCAGCTTCTGGAGGTCAGCGAGAAGGGACTGACGCAGGGCCTGGAGAGCCTGGACAAGATCGTCGCGAACTCGTTTGGGTCGATTGACAACCTGTACAAGCAGAGCCGGGAGGTCACGGGCGTTTCCACCGGCTTTATTGAGTTTGACCGGATGACGAGCGGTTTGCAGAAGGGCGAGCTGATTATTATTGCGGCCCGGCCTTCGATGGGCAAAACGGCGCTGGCGATCAACATTGCGCAAAACGCGGCGTTGCTGCATGGGGCGAAGGTGGCCGTGTTCAGCCTGGAAATGAGCAAGGCGTCGCTGCTGCGCCGCATGTTGGCCTCGCAGGCGAGCGTGGACCAGCAAAAACTGCAGAAGGGCTTCCTGGGCCGAGAGGATCACGACAAGCTGCAGAATGCGCTCGGGCAACTGGTGGAGTCGCACATTTTTATTGATGACTCGGCGGGCATTTCGCTGGCCGAGATGCGGGCCAAGGCGCGGCGGCTGAAACAGAATGCGGGCGGGCTTGACCTGGTGGTGGTTGATTATCTGCAACTGATGACGGCCTCGCTACCATCGGGCGGCAAGAAGGGGTACGAGAACCGGACACAGGAGGTCTCGGCGATCTCGCGCGGCCTGAAGGCGATGGCCAAGGAACTGGATGTGCCGCTGGTTGCCCTTTCACAGCTCTCGCGTGCCAGCGAGCGGCGCGGCGATGACAAGCGCCCGATGCTGAGCGACCTGCGCGAGTCAGGCTCGATTGAGCAGGACGCCGACGTGGTGGCGTTTATCCATCGCGAGGCTTACTACAACCACAACAAAGAGGAGCTGTCGGCAGAGGAGCTTGCCAAGTCGGAGATTATCCTGGCCAAGCAGCGCAACGGGCCCACAGGCACGGTTTTCATGTATTTCAATTCGCGCTATACGCGCTTCGACAACCAGGACACGACGCACGGAGAGTGAACTTGGAGCGGTTATGAGTTTTCGCGCGCGCAGGAAAGTACATAAAAAGCTTTAGAGCTCATTCACGATCAGGGCAATGCGGCCTGCGATGAGGTCGCCGACGGCTTCTCCCGGTTCGAGCTGGATTACGTCGACCGGGAAGGCGATGTTGTGAGGGCGCAGGACCAGGCGGTTGGAAAGAAAATCCAGGTACCGCAGGGTGAGGTGCGCTCCATGGCGCACTGCGTAAACGCCTGGCCTGCTGGGCCGATAGGGCGCGAGCGAATTGTAGTGTCGATCGATGAGGACGATGGCCTCGGGGAGTACGAGGGGGTCCATGGCCAGGGCGTCGGCGGGGGGAATGCGCACGGCAACAAACCGCTGCCAGGCGCGGCGCGAGGGCGAGACGCGGGTGTGGAGCGACTGCAGAACGCCGGAAGGCAAGCGAAGCAGGGAATGAACCGCGGTAGGGCGGATAAAGGGCTCAAAGAGCGCGGAGGCGTGAGAGACGATCGGCACGGAACTGCTCTCTCTTTCGGCGGGCGAGTCGCCGGAATGGTGGATTACGGGGAGAAGATCGGGAGCCGCCAGATGCTGGGAAGCCAAAACACGATCGAGCGCTTCAAGGGAGAGTTGACGCCGGCTGTGCAGGAAGTTGGAGAGATGCGCCTGGCCAAAGCCGGTCTGGCGAGCCAGCAAGGACACGCTGAGCGTACCCCGCTGTATCCTGCGGAGCAGCTCCAGGCGTAGCCGTTCGTGCATCTGGGTAAAATTCATGTGAGGAAAATTCGCCACCAGCAATAGGCAAGACGACTCTCTCATTTCCCCAGGAAAAGTCGTAATGGCCGATTGGCCTTCATTTTCGACGCTCTTTTAATGATTGGAAAGCACTGGAACGTAAAACTGGGCTCAGACGTTGACGCAAGAGATACATATTCCTAGATTGGGGTTACTTAATCTCGTACTGGTTTGTGGGAATACTTAAGGAAATAGCTCCTTGGCGTGCTGCTGAGCGGGTCGAAGTTTTTGTCGCTTGCAGCGGCCAATGAACATCCTCCGGAAGACGAAAGTCGATTCCGGCGGATTTCTTTCCATTCCCATTTCCGCCGCATAGGGCCCTTCGCAGGGGTGTGCCGCACACTGGTCGAAAATTCCAGGATCTGCGCGCTAACAGCATGACAAAAAAACGAGAGAGCGAAGGCGGCCAACCTCCATTAGGACACGAGAATCCTGAGTTGCCCAGCCTGGTTCTTTCCACCCCGACGAACAGCAGCTCGAAGAAGACCCGCCGGGAAAAGACGAGAACACGGAGAATTCGTCATGGAATTGCGCGTGCAATTGAAAATTTGCGAGGGTTGCGGTTGTCTTTGGTACCGGGCTCAAACACAGGGCACTGTGTATTGCAATCAGTGCGAAGAAAAACTGAAAGACTTTCCGACACCAGAAAGCCGGAAGCGGCGCGGGCGTCCGGGCCGAAAGCCGCATATACGGGTATGGAAATCGGCTGAAGCACAGGGAGGCGCGCAATGAGCGCAGCCCTTCAGTTGGCGACGATCTGGGGAGCAAGCAGTCAACCGCTCCCATGGCAGGAAGAGCGGCGGAACTGGGAACAAAGGCCAGCGGTCAAGCCAGAGGTGAAGCCGGCGATAGCGCCTGCTGAACCGGTGGTTTCGCTGGCCTTCTACAGACGGCACACGGAGAGCATGTTGCGACGCTATCTGTATGCCTCCATGCAGGTAGGCAGGGCGCCATCAATTCTGGGCGATCCTGTCGGGCGGGGATGGGCATCAAGCCGCCCGATCCGCACCTTCGAGGACGCGGTGATCTTTGTTCTCGACATGGAAATGTGCCTGGACCGGCTCGGTTCGCTGGACCGCCAGTTGCTAAGCCGGATCGTGCTGCAGGAGTACACGCAGGTCGAAGCAGCGATGCTGCTGGGCATGAGCGCGCGAGCCGTCTCCTACAAATTCTCTGAGGCCCTCGACAAGCTGACCGAGAAATTGCTGGCAAGCGGCCTGCTGGTCTTACCGGAATAATACTTAGGACGGAACGCAAGCAACCGTGGAGGGAGCGCGCAAATCGCTCCCTCTGCGCTTTTTGAGGGCTCGAGGGAGCTTTGTGATGGGTCCGCAGTTGCCCGAGCGGATGGAAGCCAGACGGGTGATCGCTGACTATTTCGCAAAGCAAAAGGGGCAAATGCGAAACCATAGAGCGGCAGGCACGCTGCCTGTTACCTCAAGGGCTTCCATTCGCCCGATGCAGGTTTCTCTCTCCTCGCTCCAGGCTTTACCATTGGCTTTGCGGCAGGCACACTTTCTATGCTGATTCGTTCCAGAGCGCCGTTACGTCTTGGACTCGCCGGTGGCGGCACCGACGTGTCTCCCTACTGCGATGAGTTCGGCGGCGCGATTCTGAACGCGACGATTGACTATTACGCTTATGCGGCCCTGGAGCCGTTGACGACGGGGCGGGTGGAGTTTGAGTCCGCGGACATGCACCAAACGGCGGAATACGGCGCGGAAGCCAGGCTTGAAAACGACGGCCGGCTCGACCTGTTCAAGGCTGTTTACAACCACGTGGTTCGCAACTTCAATGGCGGCAAACCTCTGAGCCTGCGCATGAGCACGCGGGTGGATGTGCCGGCGGGCTCCGGGCTCGGCTCTTCGTCAACGCTGGTTGTGGCCATGCTGGCTGCGTATGTCGAATGGCTGAATCTTCCGCTCGGCGACTACGAACTTGCGCATACCGCTTTTGTAATCGAGCGGGAGGAGGCTGGGCTGCAGGGCGGGAAGCAGGATCAATACGCGGCGGCCTTTGGCGGCTTCAACTTTATGGAGTTCGGCAAGGACGGCCACGTGCTGGTGAATCCACTGCGCATCAAAGACTGGGTGGTCTCGGAGCTTGAGGCCTCGCTGCTGCTCTATTACACGGGCAAGTCGCGCATCTCCGCGGATATTATCGACGAGCAATCGCGCAACGTGCGGGACAAGAATCCGATGGCACTGGAGGCGATGCACTCGATCAAGGAAGAGGCGTTTCGCATGAAGGAGTGCCTGCTTCGCGGAGATTTTCAACGGCTGCACCAGGTTTTGCGCAGCAGTTGGGAATCGAAGAAGCGCATGGCCAGCCAGATTACCAACGAACATATTGAGCGCCTGTATGCCTGCGCTCTCGAGGCCGGCGCCTATTGCGCGCGGATCTCCGGAGCAGGCGGCGGCGGATTCATGATCTTTCTTACCGATCCGATTCACAAGGACAAAGTGGCGGAGGCTCTGCGCACTAATCACGATGGCGGCATTGCCTACGGGTGCCACTTCACGGCCGGCGGGATGCAGGCATGGAGGGTCCCTTGAGCGATCTGATCCAAACGAAGCTGAACGAAGGAATCGCTGTTCTCGAGGCGGTTGCATCAGATACCGCGCTGCAGGCGACCCTGCAACGTGCAGCCGGGCAGACAGTTTCCGCGCTGAAGTCGGGCCATAAATTGTTGGTTGCCGGCAATGGCGGCAGCGCGGCGGATGCACAGCACCTGGTGGCGGAGTTTGTTGTGCGGCTTGCGGCCGATCGTCCGCCGATGCGCGCGGTGGCGCTGACGACGAACACGTCGATTCTGACGGCCGGCAGCAACGATTACGGATTCGAGTGCATTTTTGCACGGCAGGTGGAGGCGCTGGGACAAGCCGGCGATGTGTTCATGGGAATCTCAACTTCGGGCAATTCGCCGAACGTGCTGCGGGCGCTGGAGACGGCGAAAACACTAGGGATTGGTACGATTGGCCTTAGCGGTGGCAAGGGTGGAAAGATGGCGCCGCTCTGCGATCACTTCGTCTGCGTTCCGTCGGACGTGACGATGTATATCCAGCAGGCGCACCTGGCCCTGGAACATATTTTCTGCGCGATCGTGGAACGGGATTATTTTGGCGGCGAATTTCTGAAGGCACACGGCGAAGCTGCCGCGCCGGGGAATTAGCGCGGTATGGAAGCCATTGTTCTGGCCGGTGGACTGGGCACGCGCCTGGCTTCGAGGCTCGAGGGCATTCCCAAAGCGATGGCTCCGGTTGCGGGGCGGCCGTTTCTTGAAATTCTTTTGAGACAACTTGAGCGCGCGGGCTGCACGCGTGTGCTGCTATCTGTTGGGCATCTGCGCGGAGTGATTCAGGATCACTTCGGTTCGGCGTTTCAGGGGCTGGCTCTGGAGTACGTCGTCGAAGAGACGCCGCTCGGGACTGGCGGCGCCATCCGCAAGGCACTGGAACAGGCGAGCGAGAGGGCCGTGCTGGTGCTGAACGGCGACACGTTTCTTGATGCTGACTACGCGGCGATGTTCGAGTTCCACCAGACCGAGGGGAGTACGCTGACCATAGCAGTGACGCGGCAGGCGGATGTCGCGCGCTATGGCGCGGTGCGGGTTGAGGGGAAGCGCGTCGTTGGCTTTGAGGAGAAGGGCCGGTCAGGGCCGGGATGGATCAATGCTGGCGCGTATGTTGTCGAGAGAGATCTGCAATGGCCGCAGCATTTGCCGGAGAAGTTCTCGTTCGAGCGAGATTTCCTGGTTCCCGAGACTGCGCGCCTTGCGCCTGCGGCCTTTCGAGGTGGATGGATTCTTTCTAGACATCGGCGTCCCCGAAGACCTGGAGCGCGCGCAGACGGAGCTTTCGCAGTTCTGAATGGCGCTGCGATGAATTCTCTGTAAATTGGCGGCAATTCGGTTGACCCAGCGGCGGGGTGCAGCTAGCTTCGCAACTATGGACACTCTCGACTTTGATCAGTTGCTCAAAACGTATAGGGATGCGGTGGACGAGTGGGTGGAAGCGATTCACAGTGAAGAGTCGCTTGCGACGGCAGACCACTCGATGGTGCAGATGGAGCTGTGGGACGATGCCGGCTTCAAACTCCACGACGCGGAGCTGGCGGCCAAAAAGGCGCGTGATGCTTACAAGAACGCGCTGCGCAGAAAGAACTACGGTTTTTAGTTCGTACAAACGACGAAGAAAAGCTTCGCTTAAACTGAAGAGCCGCAGCCCGATGCAAAGGCCGCGGCTCTTTTTTCGGATCGACGTTCGCCCGCACTGTGGGTTGACGCATAAGCGGAAGGTTCCGCGCAACGTCCGCCGATGGAACCACTAACTTAAGCGCCTGGTGGTCTCTTCACAACGCCTAATAGGCACTGAGCGGGACCTTGCCGAACCAGGTGCCCTCAGAGCCCGAGCGATTGTCGCCCCAAACGACATAAAGAAAATCCTTGTCGATATCCATCGACGACAAGTCGTCGCCGTACATGAAGTTTCCGCGCTTGGGATCGTAACCCGGCGAGATGCCGTGGCTCACGCGAACAGTTTTGAATGTGTGGCCGCCGTCCTTTGAAACGGCTGACCACACTTCGAAGGTACGGTTCGGATACATCGCCTTATAAATGATGCCGAGCGCTCCAGTTGGTGAATACTTCATTGCCCGATGGCTGAAGTTCGCGCCTTCTGGAGCCTCTGACGCGAGCACCGGTTCTGACCAGGTGTCCCCCCCGTCTTCAGTCACGTTCACGTACATACGGCTGCCCGCGCTTCTCGCGATAGCGTAACGGCCTTCTTTTGTCGGATCGGCGGCAAGCATTGCCCCACCCGGGAAGCCTCCTCCGCGTGGTCGCGTTCCGGCTGGAGGTGGAGGTGGCACCAGGTTGGCTGGAAGCGGGGGCACAACTTTGTAGTTATAGCTCTTGCCGTCGTTCTCGCTGATGCCGAGGACCGTGCATGGGCACGTCGCATTCGATCCTGGCGGCGGTGTTTGCGTCGAATAGGAAACAACAAGGTGCCCGAATGCCGCGCTTACGCCTCCGCCGAAACCTCCGCCGGGAACTTCCTGTGAATCCGTCGTGTAAATGACACCCCACGTCTTCCCGCCGTCATGCGATGCACGGATATAGGTGTGGAAGCCGCCCCCTTGCGAGAATGGGCGACGCTTGTAACCCTTGCCCGGCAGTTCCGGGTCGCGCTCCAACGGCCCCAATACCGCATCCTTTGCGAGCGCGCCCCCGGTTCCGGTCAGGTAGATTGTCCCGTTTGACGCATCGGCAGTAAACATCGGTCGATCGACGGGAGAGACCTGCTCAAACATCGGTCTGAGCCAGGGCGCATAAAGCTGAGGCGACTTAAGGGGGTGAACCCAGGTAGGCTTCGACCACGTTTTTCCCTCGTCGTCGGAGCGGGAGATGGCTGTGCCGCCGCCGGGGTTCACTGCTTCTCCGCCCCGGAAGTAGCCATCCTTAAAGCCCGCATCACCACGATCGAGATAGGCCAGGCAGCCATAATAAAGAGCGCCATCGGGCCCGGCACCCGCGAAGGAGTCGCTGCACCTGTTCTTGTTCAAGACTTTGCGGAAGTCGTCGTCGGAAAAAATCCAGGTCTTTCCTCCATCGTGCGTAATCGCAATGTCCGTCCGCGAACCGTCTGGAACAGAAAGTTCATGGACGCGATTGAGCGTCGCCTGGACCGAGTTGTCGTGAGGCACCGGCGTCTCGCCGTCCGGAAGCACATTGAGCGTCGCCATGGCGGCGACGATAATGTTCTGCGGGTCTTTGGGATTGACGAAGACCCAGGGTTCTCCGGCGCCTCGGTCGGCGTTCCCCAGCAGGAGATACTCATCAGACTTTACGTCATCGTTCGATAAGGCAGGCAAACTCGATTGCGCGGTTAGTCGAGCCAGAGGAAGCAGCATCACAACTGTTAGAAACGTAATGTGCAGGCGGAAATGCTTCATGGAATTTCTCCTGTGAGGACCTGGTTGTTTCCATTCTTCAGTGACAGATTTCAATCGAGATCTCTGTTTCGTCATTCGATCGATTTCAGGCATGAAAGTACTCGAGGCGAAACGATGCGCCTTTCATGGGCCATGTTTTCGGGGCGACTCCAGGCGAGCGACGGTTTCAGTGGATGGCCACAGTCGGCCGCCGAAAACCCGGCCACCATCTAAATAAATTCTCGTCTCTGCACAATCTCTTATCCCCATAAATTGACCCTACGCGGGGCGAAGTCGATAGGGCCAATTTGGAACTACTTCGTTCCTAAGGACTATCGACTTCGGCTTCGAGCTTGCACCGCAATTTTTACTCTATGGTGCCTCAACGATCAAGTTATGGGTTTGAACATTCACCCTATGGGTGCACCCACACGCACTACATTTCTTTGACGCCTTCGACGAAGGCTTTCAGCTTGCGGCTGCGGCTGGGGTGGCGGAGCTTGCGGAGAGCCTTGGCTTCAATCTGCCGGATGCGCTCGCGCGTGACCTGGAAGCTCTGGCCGACTTCTTCCAGAGTGTGCTCGGAGCCGTCTTCGAGGCCGAAGCGCATCTTGATGACACGCTCTTCGCGCGGGGTCAGGGTGCGAAGAACCTGCGAGGTGTACTCCTTGAGGTTGACGCTGATGACAGCCTCAGAGGGCGAGACGGCCTGGCGGTCTTCAATGAAATCGCCGAGGTGCGAGTCTTCCTCTTCGCCGATGGGGGTTTCAAGCGAGATGGGCTCCTGCGCGATTTTGAGGACCTTGCGGACCTTGGCGACAGGGATGTCCATGCGGCGCGCGATCTCTTCGCTGCTGGGCTCGCGACCGAGCTCCTGCACTAGCTGACGGCTGGTGCGGATGAGCTTGTTGATGGTCTCGATCATGTGTACCGGGATGCGGATCGTCCGGGCCTGATCGGCGATGGCGCGCGTGATGGCCTGGCGAATCCACCATGTTGCGTAGGTTGAGAACTTGTAGCCGCGGCGGTACTCGAACTTGTCGACCGCTTTCATGAGGCCGATGTTTCCCTCTTGAATGAGGTCGAGGAACTGGAGGCCGCGGTTGGTGTACTTTTTCGCAATGGACACGACGAGGCGCAGGTTGGCTTCAATCAGCTCGCGCTTGGCCTGCTCGGCGTCCATGTCGCCCTGGATCATTTCGCGCTGGGTCCGCTTGAGCTCGCCGATTGAGACGCCGGCGTCGCCTTCGATTTTTTCGAGATCGACTTTGCAGTTTTTCTGTTGGCGGCGATATTCCTTTTTGAGCTCCTCGGATTTGGAGGCGTCGAACTTCTGATCGAGCGAGCGGATCTGGCGCTCGAGGGTGCGCATGGTGTCGACGGTTTTGTTGACCTTGTCGAGGAGGCGCTTGCGCTCCATTGCGGTGTACTTGAGCTCGCGGACGATGCGGGAGATGAGCACCTTTTCGCGGGCGATGGCCCAACGGAGGCGGCGTGCTTCCCTGACCTTGGCCTTGGTGACGGTGGAGGTGGCGGCCAGCTTTTCGTCGAGCACGGCAATTTTTTTCTGGTGCTTGACGAGGGTCTCAATGCGGCCGACGGTGGCCTTGACGCGGGTGACGACGATCTCTTCGGTGAGTTCTTCTTCGTCGAAGACAACCACTTCTTTTACGTTGCGGACGCCGCGCTTGAGGTCTTCGCCGAGTGCCGCGATTTCGCGGATGACGATGGGCGAACGCGAGATGGCTTTGAGCACACGCATCTGTCCGCGCTCAATGCGCTTGGCGATTTCGACTTCGCCTTCGCGAGTGAGCAGCGGAACGGTGCCCATTTCGCGCAGATACATGCGAACGGGATCGTTGGTCTTTTCGAGCGTGCCGGGGGTAAGGTCGAGCTCGACGTCTTCGCCCTCTTCGAGTTCGAAATCCTTGTCGCCGGGGAATTTGGGGGCGTCGAGCAGATCGATGCCCTGGGTGTTGATGGTGCCGATGAGATCATCGAGGTCGTCGGGGGCGTTGACGTCCTCCGGCAGCATGTCGTTTACGTCGCCGTAGGTGAGATAGCCCTTTTCTTTGCCTACTTCGATGATGTTGTCAATGTCGTGTTCAAATTTGTCGTCGATTGCCAAGATTATCCTTCTCTCTCCGGCGCAATGAGATAGATGCACCGCATTGCGCGACGGTGCGAGGTCGAGTGCGTGGCAGCAAAAAAAAGATTTCGCGCGGGAAATCTTCAGAGCGCATGCGAACGCAAATTTGCGGTCACCCGCAAAAAAAGAAGCGGTTTCAGGTAGTTGCTCGGAACAGGATGACAGCGCTTCAGGTTTCGCCTGGTTAGCCCGCGAGCCGCAGCTCATGTATGGGGCAGAGGGGCGCGCATCCTCACAGAGATCAATAGATTACCACAGCCTGCCCTTGTCTCTCGAACAAAAATTCGAGATAGGTCGCGAAGGGGCCGGACTGTCTTGGGCACCGGACTGGGGAAATCTTCTTTCTACCCGTACCTGCCTCTATTGAATTAGACGCGGTTGGAGGTGGTTTCGACGCAAGATTTGGGGGATTTGGGGGTCAAATTAGCTTGAGGGAGCGCCGGTGTCGGAGGAAGCGAATTGCTTCCTCGGCAGCCAGGAGTTCGCCGCGTTCCGCCTGCGCAAAGCCCTCTGCAATCTGGGAAGAAAAGTCCTGGTCAAGAACCTCGCCGGGGCTCATGCCAGACTTGGCGGCGCGATCGAGGATCTTTTTCTGCTCGGGTTTGATTTCGAGGATCATCGCAACTCTGCACCGGCGGGGCAATCGATAGCCGATTATGCCCTCTCACCGATGCAATTCCCGCAGAGTTCGGTCGAGCTCGAGTTTTTGCTGAGTGAGCAGGGCGAGTTCGGCAAAGTCGCCGCGGCGCTCGGCTTCGGCAATGAGAGAACGGAGCTGGCGCTGGCGGTGTTCGAGGGAGCGCTCCTGGATCTCCTGGACGGCTCCACGGACTTCGCTGGCTTCGGGCGGTTTGACTTCGGCGAGAAGGGCTTCGGCAAGGAGGGCGCGCTGGGCCTGGTCGTCGACGACCTCCATGGGGTCGCGGGCCTGGCGGGCGGCCAGGGCCTGGAGAGCGGCATAGGTGCCAAGATGCTCAAACCAGGCCGGTTGGTCGGCGAGGGCCTGGTCGGCGAGGCGGCGGGCGTCCTCGTTCTCGGGATCGCTGATGGCGAGGGCGCGGAGCAGGACGCGCTCGACCTCCGTGAGGGCGGTGGCGCGGGTTTCGACGTGGTCGCGGCGGCGGAGGGCGGCCTGGCGGAGCTCTTCACGGAGAACGGCGGAGTCGATGCCCAGCTTTTGGGCGGCGTCAACGGCGAACTGGTCGCGGGCCAGCTTCTCGGGCATGCGGCGGATGTGGGGCAGAAGGTAGTTCATGGCCTTGACCTTCTGGTCGGCACTGGCGCCGGGAAACATTTGCCGGGCGCGCTCGATGAGGAAGTCGGATTGGCGGCGCGAGTCGCGGATGGCGGCCGTGTAGGCTTCTACGCCGCGCTCGCGGATAAAGCGGTCTGGGTCGAGGCCGCCGTCGAGGGTGACGATCTTGATGGTGAAGCCCTCTTCGGTGAGCAGGGCGATGGACTTTTCCGCGGCGTTGCTGCCGGCGGCGTCGGGATCGAAGTTGACGACGACGTTGGAGGTGTGGCGGCGGAGCATGGCCACCTGCTGCTCGGTGAAAGCGGTTCCGCTGGTGGCGATGACATTTTGAATGCCACGGAGGAAGACGGAGATGCAGTCCATTTGCCCTTCGACGAGAAGGGCAAACTCGAACTGGCGGATGGCGGTGCGGGCCTTGTCGAGGTTGAAGAGTACCTGGCCCTTGGAGTATAGGGGAGTCTCCGGCGAGTTGATGTACTTGGCGCCGGCTTTGTCGCCGGTCTCGAGAGTGCGCGCGGTGAAGGCGATGACGCGGCCGCTCTCGTTGGCGATGGGAAACATGACGCGCTTGCGGAAACGATCGTAGAGGTTGCCCTGCGTTCCATCGCCCTGTTCCTTGGAGCTAAAGAGGCCGCTGGCGCGGAGGGTTTGGTCGTCAGCCATGCCTTTCAGGCGGTCGCGGAGAGCGTTGAAGCTGTCGGGAGCATAGCCGATGCGGAATTTGGCGATGCCTTCGGGGGTGAGTCCGCGGCCGGCCAGGTATTCGCGGGCTATGGCGCCTTCCGGGCCGCGCAACTGCTCTTCAAACCAGGCGGTGGCAGTTTCGTGGAGTTCCAGCAACTTGGTGCGCTGGCGGGCTTCGGCAGCTTCTTCGGGCGAGGAGAACTCGCGCTTGGGCAGAGGAATCCCCATCTTCTGAGCAACAATGCGGACGGCTTCAGGGAAGCTTACGTTCTCAATTTTGCCGACGAAGCTGAAGACGTCTCCTGAGGCCTGGCAGCCGAAGCAGTGGTAGAACTGGCGCACGGCGTGGACAGAGAAGGAAGGAGATTTCTCCTTGTGGAAGGGGCAGAGGCCGGAGTAGTTTTGCGCGCCGGATTTGCGCAGACGGATATAGCCCTCGATCACCTTGACGATGTCGGCCTGCTGCTTGACGGTTTGTGCGAAGTCGGACACGGGAGTCTGTATAGAGGATAAGGCTCCGGGGGGCGACGGGCCGGCAACTTCGAACGCGGACTCTCTTCCGCGCCGGTTCAGACGGGCACAGCTGCCAGATTTCGCCTTACCGGAGATCCGCTACCTTACGCCACCAGCCCGTAGCGCTCCTGAAGTGCACACATGCTCACCAGCAGCATAAGGATCTGATCGTTTGCGGTGCGCGCTCCGGTATCCATGCCTGGAAGTTCGTCGAGCAGCGCGACCACCTTTTTCTGGTCGAAGAAGGGCAGAGACTTCAGCACCGGTCCCCGTAGAATGTCCTGAATATAGGTATTGAACGTGTCTTCGGGATTCAGCGTGGCTGGCGGGCTTAGAAAAGGATGCTTCTGCCGCCGGTAAACCGTATCGGTGATGACGTCTTTCACCGCTTCGCGCAGCACGTACTTCTCGGTCATGCCGCGCACCTTCTGGTTCACAGGCTGGCGCGCGACCGTCTCGACCACCTTGTGATCGAGGAACGGCACTCTGCCTTCGATGGAGTGCGCCATCTCCATCCGATCGCCCAGCATGGTGAGGATGTAGCTCACCATCACGGTTTTCGACCACAGATAGAGCGACTGGTTCAGCTCATCGCGGCCTTTCAATTGGCCGCGCACATCCACTTCGTCCAGGATCCCGTAGTTGCCTTCCGAGGCTCCGTACTTCGCCTGGATTCCCGCATCGAGCAGCGGCCGCATCTTGACCTGCCTGCTCGAGAAGGTCTCGATCCAGCTCGGGGCGTAGCCCAGAATCCGTTTCACGGAATCCATCGGCCCTATCTCGCCGTCGGGGAGCAGCAGGCCGCGCGAAACGGTGTTTTGCTGGTCGAGCCATTGCAGCAATTCGGCAATCGCCGCCTCGTCCTGGCCTTCGCGGTTAAAGAGAAGCATGTCGCGGCGGAAATGCGGATAGCCGCCCAGAATCTCGTCCGATCCCTCGCCTGTAATCACAACTTTGTAGCCGGCGTCGCGCACTGCGCGGCTGAGCAGGTACTTGGCTACGCCATGCGCGTTCACGCAAAGCGTCTCAGCCTGCGCAATCGCATCCGCAAAGTTGTCTGCCAGGTCTCTTTGCCCAATCGGGATCGGATGAAACTCCGCCCCTGCCAGCGCCGCCATCTCTTTGGCAATCGGGCCCTCGTCGTAGGCCGCCTGCTCGAATGTGAGCGTGAACGCCTTGACCGCTCCCGGATGATGTTTGGCCGCCAGCCCCAGCACGGCGCACGAGTCCAATCCGCCGCTGAGATAAACGCCTACCGGCACATCGGCCCGCAGCCTGATTTTCACTGCCTCTTCCAGCGCTGCGCGGAACTCCTCTTTGTACTCCTCGTCGGACCGCGTCGCCTGGTTGTTCTGCTTCGTCGGATAGTCGAAGTCCCAGTACTGATTCACCTGCACATGCTTTTCTGTCGCCAGCAGGAAATGTCCAGGGGGAATCTGGAAGACTCCGTCATAGAGCGTCCGCCCCATGTGCCCGCCCATCGACACGGAGTTGTAGACGCCCTGCTCGTCCCAGCGCGCCGGGACCCCCGCTGCCCACAGCGCCTTCACCTCGCTGGCCAGGTAGAGCTTTTCGTCGTGCCAGGCATAAAACAGCGGCTTGATGCCGAAACGGTCGCGGGCTGCAAACAGTTGCCGCCGCGTCTGGTCCCAAAGCACCATGGCAAACTCGCCGCGCAGGTGGTGCAGGCACTGTGTTCCGTAGTCCTCATACAGGTGCAGCGCAATCTCGCTGTCCGACCGGGTTCTGAGCCGATGCCCTCGGCCTTCCAGCTCCTTCTGGATCGCTTCAAACCCATAGAACTCCCCGTTCACGATGATCCGCGTCCGTTCGTCCTCGCTGGCTATCGGCTGGTCTCCGGTGGAGAGATCGATGATGCTGAGCCGAGCGTGGCCCAGGCCCACTTGCCCATCGCTCGCGATCCACTGGCGCTGGCCGTCGGGCCCGCGGTGATACATGCTTTGGGTCGCGCGTTCCAGCACAGTTGGGGACACAGGTCCACGGCGCGAAAAGACTCCAATGATTCCACACATAGGTTCGTGGTCCTTGCCTGGTTTTGGATTTTTGACCCGGCGGGAAAGCGGCGCTTGAGGGGAAGCACTTCCGACCCTCGTGATTGATACCACCCCAACCTCAACGCAGGCAATGACTTTCGCGCGCCGACCCGCCCGCGGCGCTAAAGGGCTGGATGTGAACTGGTTCCCAAGTTGGCCGTCCAAAGAGCCAGGCGAAGGGTCCGGGCACCCGGCGCAAAATACTTGTTGCAACGAATATCTCGATCCTGCATCCAAGTGAGTTAAAGGAGCAATAACCCATGACTGCAGCTACTTCCGCACCCGGTACCGTAACCACCTGGAAGATCGATCCGGCGCACTCGTCGGCCGAGTTCAAGGTGAAGCACATGATGATTTCGAACGTAAAGGGCAAGTTCTCTGGCCTCTCCGGCGTTTTGAAGTTGGACGAGACCGATTACACGCATTCAACGGTTGAGGCACCGTCCCCATCGCGAGCGTTTCGACCGGCGACGCCCAGCGCGACGGCCACTTGAAGAGCGCGGACTTTTTTGAAGCGGAGAAGTTTCCGGCGATGACCTTCAAATCCAAGAACATTGATGCCAAGGGCGGTCCGGACTACGCAGTGACGGGCGAGCTGACGATTCACGGCGTGACCAAGACCGTCACGCTCAACGTGGAGGATGTAAGCCAGCCTTCTAAGGATCCCTGGGGCAACCATCGTATTGGGCTCACGGCAACGGCAAAGATCAACCGCAAGGATTTTGGGCTGGCCTACAACGCGGCTCTGGAAACCGGCGGCGTGCTGGTGGGCGAGGAAGTGGCGATCACGCTGGATGTGGAGTTTGTGAGACAGTAAGCGGGCGGCGTTGGAGAGCGGGGCCATAGGGACTTGTCACCAACGCTATGCTTCACGGTTTTCGATTTGCGGACCCAGCGGCCACTGGTTATATTCGGCGATGGGGGTTGCAATGAAGCCTTTCGTCTCTGCTCTCTGTCCCTTGTTTTTGTTCGGCTGTCTTGCAGCTCAAACGTATGTGTGGCAACCATCGCCGGGTCAAACTCAAATACCGATCTGGCCGGGGGCGGCGCTTGATGCGCAGCCTGTCGCAGGACCGGAGGTTGCCGCAAAAACAGGAAAGCATTCCCTTGTCGCTGAAAAGCCGTGGGTCTCGGTTAGCAACGTCTCACTCCCGACCATGACGGTCTATTCGCCAGAGGGGAAGAACACTGGTGTTGCAGTGGTGGTATTTCCCGGCGGAGGCTACCAGATTCTTGCAATCGACCTTGAAGGCTCGGAGGTCTGCGATTGGCTGATAGCAAAGGGCATCACATGCGTGCTGCTGAAGTATCGCGTGACCGACGTGGGGCCTTATCCAAAGTCGGGGCCGTATCCGGAATCACCGATGGCATTGGAAGACGCGCAGAGGACTGTTGGCCTGGTGCGCTTTCACGCGGCGGAGTGGCACATCGATCCGCGCAAAATTGGCGTGCTTGGATTTTCGGCAGGCGGGCATCTGGCGGCAGCCATCAGCACTCATTTTGAGCACCGGTTGTATCCACCCCAAGATGCGGCCGACAAAGAAAGCTGCCGTCCAGACTTTGCGGTGCCTATCTATCCCGGTCATCTGTCGCTTTCCGCGGCAGAGTGGGATGCCAATCAGGGCGCCAGGAAGTTTGTCGTTCCTCATCCAGAAAATGCCGATGAGCACCTCACGTTGAACCCCGAAGTTCCCGTGACCAGCCAGACGCCGCCAACGTTCTTATTGCAAGCTGAGGATGACCACGTGGACAGCGTAAACGACTCGCTGGCCTACTACATTGCGCTGAAGAACGCCGGAGTTCCAGTAGAAATGCATCTTTACGCTCAGGGCGGGCACGCGTTTGGGCTGCGCCGCACGCGGTTCCCCATTACAGGGTGGCCGCAGTTGGTGGAAACATGGCTTGTGACGATTGGGATGATTCCCGACCAGGCGCAGTAGAGTCAAGGTCATCCCGGATTTGGCTTTGGGCCGCCGACTCACACTTGATCACTATCCCCCAATTACCTGTTGCAACGAATATTGCGCTCGCGCATCGAATAGATGTAGGGCCGAGGAGGTCGCACCATGTCGCTTCGCGCAGTCAAGCAGATTCTTGAAACCAAACCCACCATCGAGGGCGCAGGCGTAAAACTGCAACGCGCCTTCGGCTTCGGCAAGACGGCCGAATTCGATCCGTTCCTGTTGCTCGACGATTTTCGCAACGAGAACCCCGCGGATTACCTTGCCGGCTTCCCCTGGCATCCGCACCGCGGGATCGAGACCATCACTTATGTGCTGGCGGGCGAGGTGGCGCACGGCGACAGCCTGGGCAACAAGGGACGCATGACGGCGGGCGACGTGCAGTGGATGACGGCCGGCAGCGGCATTCTGCACCAGGAGATGCCGAAAGGCGACGAGCGCGGGCGGATGCATGGATTCCAGCTGTGGGCGAACCTGCCCGCGGCGCTGAAGATGACCGATCCGCGCTACCAGGACATTCCTTCGAGCGCGATTCCGGAGGTTACGGAAGACGATGGGACGAAGGCTCGGATTATCTGCGGCGAGTTCTGGGGCAAGCGGGGGCCGGTGGAGGGCGTGGCGACTGAGTCCATGTCTGTGGACGCGCGCTACGTGGATATCTCCGTTCCGCCAGGAAAACGGAAACGCATCCAGGTGGAGACGACGCGGAATGCGTTTGCGTATGTTTTTGCCGGAGCAGGGACGTTTCGAGATGCGTCAAATCCGCAGGCAGTGCTGACGGAGTCCGCCGTCGACCCAAATGCGCAGCCGGTGTACGACGCGAAGAATCATTCGCTGGTACTTTTTGACCGCGGCGATGAAATTGTGGTCGAGGCAGGGCCGGAGGGGATTCGCTTTCTGCTGGTGTCGGGCAAGCCGCTGGAAGAGCCGGTGGCGTGGTATGGGCCGATCGTGATGAATACGCAGGCCCAGCTGCGGCAGGCGATGAACGAGCTGCAGGACGGGTCGTTTATCAAACACTCGTAAAAGCGGACGTCATTATTTTTTGAGAGCGAGTTGGGCCGAGGACAAGACCTCGGCCCGTTTTTTTGCAGGTGGGTGGCGGCGCTTCAACCTTTAAGGGTCAGGCGATGCGCCGATGCGTGCGGAACACTGACGGTGAACTTGCCGTCCTTCAGTGCTCCGGAATTTGCGGGATGGGTGAGCGCGGCGATGCGGCTATCGAGAGCCTGGCCGACAAGCATTTGCGCTTCCACCTCGCCGGATTTGCCCTTTCCAAAGTCGACGGTCAGCTCGAGGTCTTTTTCCGCGTCCTTGTTGAGGATGATGACGGAGGTCTGTCCTCCGTGAAGCTTGGCGGCGTAGGCGCTGGCATTGACGCCCGCGGCCTGAATCTGCGCGGTGAAATCGCCGGGAAGGAAAGTGCCGCCGGAGAGAAGACCGGCAAACTTGAGGCCGAAGGCAACGGGCTGCAAGGCGTACTCCGAACCGAAGGTCGCAATGGGCGTGTAGAAGGGGTGGGGATGGGAGGCGATCTGCTGGAGAGTGTCGCCCTGATCTCTGAGCAGCCAATCGCCGGGCAAAGCGCCGCCAAGACCGTTGGCAACCGAGGGGCCGGTGCCGCCGTGAAGATTGATTCCCGTGTAATTGTTGCTGGCCAGCAGCAGAGAGTAGTCGGCAGCCCAGAGCGCGGCGGCAAACACATCGGAGAGGCCGGGCTTGCCGCCGCGATAACAGGTGTTGCCTTCAGTCATGCGCACGCGGACGCCCATTGCGCGGGCGGCGGCGTTTGCCGTGTCCGCCATTTTCTGCTCTCTGGCGATGGTGGCCGGCTTGAGCAGGTTTGCAATTGTGGCATCGGGGTTGCTGGGCGGGCCAGTGAAGTAGTGATGATGCGTGAGCGTGGTGACGCTGGGCTTGTCTTCGATGGAAGGCCAGAGGGCGGCGATCTCCGTCAGCCAATTCATTCTTGCGGCGATATCCGGCATTCCGAAGAGGGCGTTGGGCACACGGGCTGCGATAGCGCGGGCCAGCGTGAGCCACTCATCGAGGTAGGTTTTGGGGGACCATGTTGCCGGGTCGCGCAGGTGGGTGGCGAACAGGTCGGCTTCGTTGCCGATCTGGAAGTACTGGAGGCGCGGCCCGAGGGTTTTGGCCACAAAGACGGCTTCCTCTGCGGCACGTTGGGGCGTGTTGGTGCCCATGTTGATTCCATAAATACACGTCCAGCCGGCGGCCTCTAGAAAGGCGGCCAGGTTGACGATGGCGTCTTCGGTTACGGGATAAAAGTCTGGCTTGGGCTCGCCTTCGACGATGCGGGTCTTGGGATGAATGGGTTCGGGAGAACTGGGCGTGGGCTTCCAATAGCCGAACTCGCCGGTATTGCCGCCGAGCCGCAACACGCCGTTAGCCGAGAGCTCTTTGAACGCTTGGATAAGGCCGGCGTTTTTCGAAGAAAAGAAAGCGGTGTCGACGAGTTGCTCCACTTCATAGGAGAGGCCGACAAAGTCCTTGGGCATGTGGGGGCCTGTCGCTTCGGCGGGAAGGGTGAGTGTGACCGTGGCGGCCGCCGGGCTTTGAGCGGTCAGGCGGGTGGCTGCGACGGTAGCGGCGGCAGTGGCGAGAAATTTACGCCGACTGATTTTGTCCATAGTCGTTCCTCGGTTCGGCTCTCGAATAAGCTCTGGATTTTCCCCTGAGAAGTATAGGCCTCTGAAGTCGCCATGAGATCTCAGCCGAATGAATGCTCACCTTTGGACTTGGATGCGCAATCGCCGGAGTGCGGGAACTACCTTGTTCAGGCTTCGACGGGCAGGTCGGCGGCGAGGATGTTCATGGGGGTGAGGCCTCGCTGGCGCATGGCCTGGAGGCTGAGGGAATCGTGACGCTTGGCGAGGCGGCGACCGTTGTGATCGACCACCAGGCGGCAGTGATACCACGAAGGGATTGGGAAGTCGAGAGCGCGATAGAGCAGAATCTGGCGGGCGGTGGACTTGAGCAGGTCGGCGCCGCGAACAACTTCCGTGATTTCCATGGAAGCGTCGTCGGCCACGCAGGCAAGCTGATAGCTGGGACCGCCGTCCTTGCGCCAGACGACAAAGTCGCCGAAATCTTCGCCGGCTACAAAGCGCTGCGGGCCCAGATTTTGGTCGACGAACTCGACCACTTCGCCATCGCGGACGTGGAATCGCCAGTTGATGCCTTCAGGCATTTCAATATTGCTGGCCGTGGGGCCGGGCAACTGCGGAGCGCGCCAGAGATTTTGGCGGCAGGTACCGGGGTAGATGGGTTCATCGTCCAAGGGCTCGAGTTTGCCGTTGCTTTGCGCGCCGGGCGAGCCGGGCGAGGAGCTTTCGTGCGGCGCGCCTAAAGCGGACTCAAGATCTTTGCGGGAGCAGCGGCAGGGATAGAGCCAGCCACGCCGCAGAAGCAGGCGCCAGGCGGCCAAGTAGAAAGGCCTCCGCTTGCTCTGCACATAGGGCGCGAACGGACCGCCTTTGTCGGGGCCCTCGTTCCAGCGAATGCCGAGCCAGCGCAGGTCTTCGAGTGCGGCCTCGGCAAATTGCGGCTTGCTGCGCTCCGCATCCAGGTCTTCCATGCGCATGACGAGTGCGCCGCCGGCGTCGCGGGCACGGAGCCAGGCCGTCCAGAAGGTGCGCGCGTGGCCAACATGCAAATAGCCGGTTGGGGATGGCGCAAGCCGGCCTCGATATTGGGAGGTCGGCGTTGGAGCGAGGCTTGCCATACTGCCTCAAGTTTAGGCAGGCGCAAGGTCCGCGCATATGGAGAGTTTGATTCCTTTAAAAACTTTGCACGAGCAAATGCGCGGGCCGGCGCGGAGAGAAACCCAATTAGTTTGAATCGCCGCCGTCGTCATCTGAGCCAGGGTGGGAGTGTTCGTACTTGGCTACGCTCTGATTGAGGTGATCGGGATCGACGGAAAGTTGCACGATGTCCATCTCGTTGGCGTCCTTGTCGACGATGAACATGCCCATGCGAGAGCCCTCGGGGTGGACGAAGATGAGCGTCTGCTCTCTGCCGGAGCGGCTGGTTTCGCGAATCATGCGGGACCAGCCCGGACCGAGCTTCTGCGTGACCATGCTGTTCAGTTTTTCGCCATCGAGGGATTGCGTGAAGCCGTCGATCTCGGCGACGTGCATACCGCTGACGCCGCCACCTGTGGCCGTATTCGAGATGAGGCTGACCAGGCCCATGAGCGGCACGCGCGTGGCGTGGACGTGATACTCGCTCTCAAGGGAGCTGACCACGCTGTCAAACGCATCTTCGCTTGAAGCAAGCACGACGGCGGCGGGAACGAGCGCCACGCAAAGGACTACGGGGATCAACCAGAGACGCTTCATTCGCTGCCGCCTTTCTTTTCTTTCGCCTTCGATTTGTCGTCCTTGTTGCCGTGCGGCGCTTGTTGCAGGTTTCCCAGAGGGGCCAGGGCGCCACCGATGCCTGCGAGGCCGTTCAACTGTCCTAGCTGATCCATGCGGATGGGACCGAGGATGAGCACGATGGTCAGCTCCTTTGGCTCGGCGTCCAGAATGAACAAGCCATGCGCCTGGCCGTTGACCAGCTTCACCATGATGTCGGTGGTCTCGCCGTTCTTGCGTTCGCGCTCGCGCACCATAGGCGACCACTCGGGAGTCTCGATCGCCTTGCGGAGTGCTTCGATTTGGTCCATCGAGTACTGGCCCTCTTTGTCGAACTCGTAGTCGCGGACGTAGATGCCGTCGAGACCCTGGATGAGCTGCTGCGTCGCGGCATCGTCCTTGTCTTTGCCGGTCATGAACTTCGCGGCGAAGGCGAGCATGTTTTTATCGAGCGTGACCTCGGTGACGTCGGAGGCGCGGGCAGCCAGATCCTTTTCGACCGCGGGCGGCAACAGGAACGGCCCCGACTGCCCGAGCGCCGGAGCGGCCCATGCGGCGACCCCGAGTATGAATGCAACCACGTGGTTCTTCATGGAAACCTCTCCTTATTGCTGCCGGTCGCGATCGTGTTCCGCGAGCTGTGCCCTGACTTGATTCAATGCACGATTGGTAATGCGCAACGCCGTGAACACCTGCTGGCGCGCGGCTTCTCCCTTGCGATTTTCCTCACGCTGATGCCAACCGACGCCGCCACCGACAAGCGCAGCCAGCACAAGACATGCGGCCAGGCGTTCCCAAACGACCTTGCGGAAGTGGAGGTGCTCTGTGTTCTGACGACGGCGCTGTTCCATCAATTTGCGCTTCAGGCTGGGCGGCGCGGGGCGGCGCGGGAAAGCCTGCTGCAAAGCGCGCTCGAAGTTGTCGCGGTCGAGATCGTCACGTTCAGATTCGTTTTGGGATTCAAACTCCACTCAACTGCTCCTTAACTGGGGTGTAGCAACTCGTATGTAGTCCTTCAAATTGCATTCGGCCTTGGCTCGCAGCAGCTTAAGGCCGCGCTGCAGGTTGCTTTTGACCGTGGCAAGCGGCGCTTCAAGCGTGGCCGCAATCTCTTCCGGCGTCAGGTCCTCCTGGTAGCGCAGAATCAGCACCGCGCGCTGCGGCTCGGGAAGCGTCGTCAGCAGGCTTTCAATGCGCGAGCCCAATGGCGAAGATCTCTGTTCGACGAATGCGCCGTAACCGTCTTCCATCTCCACCCACAAATCCAAACCGCGTACCTTGCGCCGCCTGAGCGCATCGGCCGACCGGCTCATGGCCACCCGCCGCAGCCAGTGCAGCGCGTGCAGCGGCGATTCGATTTTGCCAAGATGCCTGTCCAGTTCCAGAAAGACATCTTGCGCAATCTCTTCGGCCAGTCCGCGGTCGCCTGTCATTCGCAGCGCGAGGGAAAAGACCATCGACTGGTGCTCGTCCACGAGTTGTTCGAAGTCGGGCTGCCAATCGCGGGCCATATCTCTCGCTGCTACCTTCTAATCCGCAGGAATGCGGGAATGAGGATGCAGAGAGTTACGCAATTGAGAGGAAAAAGTTCGGGGAACTGGTTGCATAAATGCCGTCCGTGAAGCGTGGCATCCCTCAGGGGTTAAAACCCCCGCCATTTATGCGCCTTTTGTGGCCCGGCTCAAAGCCGTGCCCTTGTTACAAAAACATTCATGCAACCAGATCTACGGCTGCGGTCAAAGCGGAATCGATGAAGAGAATCAGGTCAGAACAGGTCGGGAATGCTGTGGAAGGCTATCCGTGTAGGCGCGGCTTTGTAGGCGCTGAGCATGGTGGCGGGGGCCAGGGTGCTGAGGCCGTATTTATTGTTGAGCTCGTCCATGGCTTTGAGCAGGCGGGTGCGGCTTTGCTCGCCGTCGAGCGAGTCAAAGAGATTGAGCGAGTGGAGGCGGTCGGGGACCAGATCGTTAAGCTGCACGCCGATGAAGTAGGGGTTATCGTACTCCTGGCCAGTAGGGCGGGCTTCCCAAAGGCGCAGCAGGGCGGCGATCAGCGTTCCGTTGTCCTGGCACTCGCTGAGCTTGATTTCGTCGTGCCAACCGCGGGTGGGAACGCCGAAGCGGCTGACGGGGGCTTTCTCTCCACGCGGCACGGCGAAGCCAACCGCAAGGCCGATGCTGCTGGCCCACAGGTCGCCGGCACGCAGGCGCATGGCTGCCTTATGCAGCAGCTTGTGAGCAACGGCCCAGGCTTTTTCCGCAGTGCGCATTTCGGGGGCGAGCACGTGGGAGTGGCTGATGGACTTGAGATGATCGGTCTCCGACATGTCGAAGTCTTCGCCCTGGAGCCAGTGCCACAGGCGCTCGCCCCAGACCGATCCCCAGAGCTCGCCGGCCTGCTCGCAGTTAAGAGCGAGCAGTTGCTTCATGGCGGTGATGCCCTTCTCGTTGAGACGCTTCTCGGTTTTGGCGCCGATGCCGGGCAGGTCGCGGAGAGTGAGCTGGCTGAGCGCTTCAGGAAGAATGTCGAGCGGCAGCGCAACCAGGCCGTTGGGCTTTTCCATGTCGCTGGCCACCTTGGCCAGGTAGCGGTTGGTGGCCAGGCCGACGGAGCTGCGCATCATGGGGCCAACGCGCTCGAGGATGGTTGCCTTGACCTTGCGGCCCAGCTCCATCGCAGCTAGCAGCGGGCGCTCGCGGCCCATGAGGCGGCAGGCCATTTCGTCGATGGAGAGGACGGCGGTGACAGGCAGGCAGCTTTCGACGGCTTCGACAATGCGGTGATGGTATTCGGTGTAGATTTCGTGGCGGCCTTCGAGCAGCACAAGGCCGGGGCACATTTTTTTGGCGTCGGCGACGATGGTTCCGGTTTTGACGCCGAAGGCCTTGGCCTCGTAGCTGGCGGCGATGCAGCAGGTAGTGTCGGCCATCATGGGGACCACGGCGACTGGCTTTCCGCGCAGCTCGGGGCGGACCTGCTGCTCGACGGAAGCGAAGTAGGAGTTGAGATCGACAAAGAGCCAGTTCACGCAAGCGCCGGCCGGTTCCGCTGGGGCGGCCACAGGCGTTGGCTTCGGAATCTGGAGTTCCTCCGGCCATTCCTCGTCTGGGATGGCCGGTTCCGGATTTGGGCTGCTGAACATCGCTTCTTTATTTTCGCCTTTTATTCCCTTTACTGCAAATAAAAACTTGGGAAAATTGAGGAGAGTCAACCGGCGGTACCCTGGATACGTCAAACTGGTATCCAAAGACTCAGGCTGCGATATTTGGCCCGGTAACCGGTTCGTGTGATTGCCGGAGATGGATCAATCGGTATGAATAATGTGATGCACTGGTTCGAAGCCAATGCGAGTATCATGGCCGTTCTGGTAACGGTGGGCGTTGCAGTGCTCCTGATTTGCTGCCTGGAGTGTTCAAACTGCTCCAAGAGCGAGAAGGACGACCTGTTCCGCCGCCGCGAACTGTAGCCAAGTCTTAAAGCCCCCTATCTACAATCCGTAGACAGCCGCTCTCGTTTTCTGTCTTCTCGCACTCTACACAGAAAAAGGCGCCGCCGCCCTTCACGCTTTGAACCGCGATTGAGGTGCGCCTGCCTACTGCGCCGCGGGCGGCATGAGGTATTGCTCAAAGTGCGCGAGGATTCGATTGAACAAGTGCGTCTGCGCATCGGAGCCGGCGATGGAATGAGTTTTATCGGGATAGATTTGCAGGTCGTAGGGAATGCCTGCCTCGATTAACTGCTGCACAAACTGCACTGTGTTTTCGATGTGCACGTTGTCGTCGCCGGTGCCGGCGGCAAGGAGCAAGCGGCCCTTGAGATTTGCGGCTGAGTTCACGACTGAAAAGTCCCGGTAGCCTTTGGGAAATTCGGCGGGCTTGCTCATGTAGCGCTCCGTGTAGATGGAGTCGTAGTCGCGCCAGTCCGCGACCGGGGCCACGGCAACTCCTGCGCGAAAGCGATCGGAGTGAGTCATGGCGTAAAGCGTGAAGGTGCCACCCCAGCTCCAACCCCACCAGCCCAGGCGCCTTGGATCGAGTTGGGGATACTTGGCCAGAACCGCGTCCACGACGGTCAACTGATCCTGGAGCTGCACGGGGCCGAAGTTGTGCCAGGCGGCCTGCTGGAAAGCGCGGCCACGGCCGGCCATGCCGCGGTTGTCAGCGTGCAAAACGGCAAAGCCGTGCTGCGCGAGCACTTCGTCGAAGAGGATGCGAAACTCCCAACTATTGGTGACGGTTTGCTCGCCGGGTCCGCCGTATGGGTTCACAATAAGCGGCACGGAGGTAGCGCTTGTGTTCTCGGGCAGCAGCAGCGTTGCATAGAGCATGGTGCCGTCCTGGGCCTTGATCTGCAACTGCTCCGGCGCACGCAGATGATAGGACTCGAGAGCCCGCGTCTGCCAAAAGACGCTGCACTTGCCCGCAACGTCGCAGAGAGCCAGCGTTGGCGGATCGAGGCGCGCAGACTGTCGCTCGACAAACTTGCCGCCGTCGGGCGAGAAGATGCCGGAATAAAAGCCGGCGCCGGTGGTTAGCCGTTTGCGCTGGCCATCGAATGCGACAACGTAGAGTTGCTGCTCCAGCGGGTTGCCCTCGTTGGACGCGTATTCGATGAACCTGTTTTGGAAATCAATGTTGTAAACCTCGCGCACCTCGAAGTCGCCGCTGGTCAATTGCCGTTCAAGCTTGGCCGTGGTGGAACCTGGACTGTCCTTGTCGAAGGAGTAGAGATAGAGATGATTGTGCCCGTCGTTCCAGTTGGTGAGGACGAGCATGCCGTCGTCTGCCCAGACGTCGTAGTTGTCGTCGAGGAACTTTTCGTCGCTCAAACGGAGTATCCGATTCGACTGGCCTGTTTCAGGATCGGCAAGGTAGATGTCGCGATGCTTGTGATCGCGGGTGAGAGTTTCAATCCACAGAGTCTGTTGATCTGCCCATCCGAAACGGGGAATGTAGTCTTGCCCAGGCTCGATGGGCAGCTTGATCCAGGTGGTTTTGCCTCCCGAGGCGTTGACCACGCCTACACGCACATTGGGGTTGGGATCGCCGGGTTGCGGATAACGCTCGGAATCGACCAGCGCATGCGTGGGAAGCCAGTCTGTGATCGGATATTGCGGCACCTCGGTCTCATTCATCTGCAGATAGGCCAGGCGGCTGGAGTCCGGCGACCAGAAGTAATTGCTGCGCGTCTCAAGCTCCTCTTCGTACACCCAATCGACCTTGCCGTTGAGCACGGCATCGTTGGTGGAGGGCGCCACAATCGCCGTGGGCGTACCGGGATCGCGCAGCTTGATCACGGCGAGGCTGTTGTCGCGCACAAAGGAGATGGCTTTTCCATCGGGCGAAAACCTGGGGTCGTCGCCGGAACCGATTCCCGCAAACCCGATTTCGATCGCGGTGCCATTGCGCAGATCGTAGATCCACAGGCGGCCAGCCGAGTCGAACAACAGGTGGGTTGAGTCAGGCGCCCAGAGGTAGCTGGCCATGCCGTACCGGTTGCGGTGGTCGCGGTCCCGCTCCGACTGGCTCTCCTGGGTCAGGGGGATCAGCTTTTCGCGGCTCACAAATACATGCGGCTTGCCGGTGCCGGGATCAAGGTCGATAAGCTGGCCGCCATCGAGATAGGTGAGGTGTTTGCCATCCGGCGACCAGGTGAGATTTTCCGGTGGGGCGCCCATGATTGACCGGTGTCCAAAGATTGCTTCGACGGTAAGCGGCTTCTCGCTGGCGGGCGGCTGCTGCTCAGTCTGGGCTTGAACGGGAGGGAGTGCGAGAGAAAAAGCGAATAAGGCAAAAAAGAATCGGGCTGCAGCGCTGGACAAGGGACATGCCTCCGGGAGCGGAGCCCGGCCAGTTTCTGAATGCTGCGAGGGAGAGCAGCAGGGCTACTGGAAAAAATTGTAAATCAGGCGCGACGGCGTATTGCGCGGCGAAGGCACAGAGTGTATGTTCCGGCTATGCAAGATAGGACCATGAAAGAACGGCGCGCACTGGGCCAGGCGCGGCGGAAGCAGGTAGGGCGCCAGCAACACGATGAACTGAAGCCAAAGGCGCGGCGCGCGACGGCGCTGGCGCTTCTTGAGCGCTCAATGCACGGACGCGTTCCGGCGCTGATCAAGCTGAAATACGAACTGATGATGCAATCGCCGTTCGGCTACTTTCGCGGCGCCGTACCCGTGATAGCCGCGGACTTGTCCGTGTTGCCCTCGACGGGCATTGTCTCGCAACTGTGCGGCGACGCGCACGTGCGCAACCTGGGCGCCTATGCCGCGCCGGACGGACGGCTGGTCTTCGACATCAACGACTTTGACGAAACGATCCGGGGTCCGTTCGAGTGGGACCTGAAGCGCATGGCGGCCTCGCTGGTGCTGGCAGGGCGCGGGTCGGGACACAAAGGCGCGGCTGCGGAATCGGCCGCGATCCGATGCATCGAGCGCTACTGTGTGCAGATGAGCGCGTTCGCCAAAATGGCTGCGGTCGAAGTGGGCCGATATCAAGTGCACAGGCTGGGCGGGGTTGAACCGGTGCACGTGGCGTTGGCAAAGGCCGAGCGGAGTACGCCACTGCACACGCTTGAACAACTAACGGAGCTCGTCCCCGCGGGAAAAGGCGCGAAGGCGCAGGGAAAAGAACGGCGCTTCAAGGAAACGAAACCGATGTTGACGCGCGTGACGGGCAGGCAGGCCGCGGCGGTTCTGGCTTCGCTGCATCCTTACCGCCAGATGCTGGAACCGCAGCGGCAGCACCTGCTCTCGTTCTACAGGCCGGTGGATGTTGCGTTCAAAGTGGTGGGGACAGGTTCGGTGGGGCTGCGCGACTATTGCGTCTACTTTGAGGGCAATGGGCCGGGCGATCCACTGTTTCTGCAGATCAAGGAAGAGGTTGCGTCGGCGTACACAGCTTACTTGCCGGATGCGCATCCGGTGGCGCACAACGGGCAGCGCGCGGCTGAAGGGCAAAAGGCAATGCAGACGCAGTCCGATCCGTTTCTGGGATGGACGCACATCGGCGGACGGCAATTCCTGGTGCGGCAGTTGAACGATCACAAGGGATCGATTGAGCTGGGCGACCTGGCTGGCGGGGGATTGGAGGCCTACGCGGAGGTTTGCGGGGAGCTGCTGGCGCGGGGACACGCGCGGTCAAGCGATCCGGTGGTGATCGCCGGATACCTGGGCTCGGGCGGCGGCTTTGCTGCGGCAATGGCGAAGTTCGGGTCGCACTATGCCGACCAGACGGAGAAGGACTGGGAAGAGTTGAAGCGGTCCGGCAAGACGCCGAAGAGCCGCTGAGACCGTCTAGCGCCGGTACACGTCGTACCCCTGCAAGCGCGCCACTTGCGTGAGTCCGCTTAGCAGCGCTTTCATCGTAGCTTCGCGCTGCGGGGTGGGATCTTCAGTCAACTGCAAGTTGCGCTTCACGATGAGCCAGCGGATGTTGTGCGATTGCATGAGAGACGCGATTTCAGCGAGAGAATACGGGTCGATGGTCGGATCGAAGAACGGCACTGGAAAGCGCGGCGTGCGGCCAGTGGCAAAGTAAAACGGTTCCTCGCCGGGAACGAGAACGATACCATCGTCAAACGGAATGTTGGCCTGGGCATAGCGGAGAAGCTCGTCGATTTGCGGCAGGTAGGGCCCCGGCGTGGCCAGGCCGGCAAGCTGCGGAAAGGCGGAGTGCGCGGGCGGCCCGTCTGGAATGTTCGCGTAGGAGAGCCGCTCTTCGCTGGCCGTGTAGAAACCCCCGCAGACGAGCAGCGTGACGGAGACGAGCGCTGCCATAGCGGGAAGAAACCAGGTCGAGGCGCCGCGTTGGGAAAGTTGATCGACGAACACGAGCAGCTCAGCAATGAGCAGCACGACCAACGGCCAAATGCCATAGGTCGATCCCCAAAGCTGCTGCGACATCAAGGTGCCGTGGATGGCGGCGAGGAGAATCAGGGGCAGAAACGCGCGCAGAGGTGGCTCGGTTCGCAGGTGGAAGAGATTCCAGATCGCGAGGGCCGCGGCAAGAACCAGAAGCAGTGGCCAGAGAGCCAGCAGGCTATCGCCGCGTTCGTCGGCGTCGTCGTAAATAAAGAGCGAGGCGAGCGTGAACAGGAACGGCGCGGCCATCAGGGCAAAGGCGGCGATGCGGGTCCAACGAAGTGGAGAACGCACTCGCAAAAGCACCAGGGCAACGGCGATGCATGGCAGGGTCCACAGCAGCGTGGGGTCTTGATAGACGCCCAGCATGAGGCTGAATCCGGGCAGACGGCGCTGCCCGGCATACGCGATGGTCCAGTGAAAGTAGTTGCCGATGCCGGCGGTGGCCTGGAGCGCAAGGACGGCTGCCGCGAGTGTGACGCACGTGCCGGCGAGAATGGAGAGCAATGTGCGTGAGGTTGGTCCCGCAGCCGGGTTTTGCCGACGGCCGTTCAGCGCGAGCGACACCAAGACTGCAACGACGGCCACCAGCAAGAGCGGCAGGCCCATATTTTGCTTGAAGAAAAGCGGCACAGTGAGTGCGGCCCCGGCGGCAAAGCCAAACGCGGCGCCGGTTTTGGCATCGAGGCGCTGCAGCATGTAAATCGCGACAACAATCCAGAAGCCGCAGTCGCAGTCGTACTCGGGGTTGGGCACGACGCAATAGATGCCCAGAACGGTGAGCGGCAGGGCTGTGAGCAAGGCCACGGGCCACGCTGCCGCCACGCGCCCGCGCAGCGAACCACGCAATGTGCGGAGCGCGATTCGCCACGCCAGCACCGAGCCGAGACCGCCAATGAACGCGGTGTAGAGCACGTGGTGAAAGACTACGCGGCCTGTGAGACGAATGATTGCGGCCTGCACCAGAAACGTGAGCGGCGGATGCGCGAGGGGAAAGTCGCGGTACGGCACCTGGCCGAGGGCGATGCGCTCGGCGGTGTTGAGAATGTAGCTGAGATCGAAGAGGACGGCTACGTGCGCGTTTTGCCAGAGGACGACGGCAGCCGTCGCGAGAAAAAGCCCGGCAGCGGCGAGCCAATCGCGCAATTTCCAGCGCGGCTCGGGCGAGCCGGATTCGATTCTTACCATCCGCGATGGTAGTAGTAGACGTAGTAAGGGGCCGAGCAGATGGCCATGATGAGCGCAACGAACCAGCCGATTCCGGTCCAGCCAAAGAAGATGTTAATGAGCAGGATTGCGGTCGCGTTATGCGTGTGCCGCAGCGCCGCAACGATGGCCGGAACGAAGTAGAGGGCAAGGGCAAAGATCAAGAAATGCATGGAAGCTCCCGCGGGCGTTCCCAATGTTCTACGCAGAGTTTACTCCCGGAGTTCCCGAATTCTGACAGCGATTTTGGCGGCGCAGTCGGCCAGGCTCGGCGACTGCATTCAAGCGGTATCGGGACTACGCACGGAAATGCACAAGGCCCTACAATGAACCGGTATGCCCACAGCCGTACGTTCGCACGCAAAGATCAACCTTGGCCTCGGCATTGGTTCGCCGCGCCCCGATGGTTTCCATGGGCTGACGACGGTCTATCAGACGCTCGAGATGTTTGACGTTGTGACGATAACGGCGAGGGCTGCGGCGGAAACCACGATCCGGCTCACTTCAAACGACGGCCGCGTGCCCACCGACAACCGCAACACCGCCTGGAAGATGGTGGAGCTGGCGCTGCAGACGCTCGGACGCACGGCGGAAGTGGATATTCATATAGAAAAGCGGCTGCCGGTGCAGGGCGGGCTGGGCGCGGGTTCGGCGAATGCGGTGGCGGCGCTCGTGGGTCTGCTGGCGGAACTGGAGCTTCCCACCGTCTTCGACAAGGACACAAAGTGGTTAGAAATCGCTGCACAGGTGGGCTCCGATGTGCCGCTTTTTCTTATCGGTGGCACGGTTCTGGGGGTTGACCGGGGGCAGGAAGTCTCTGCTCTGCCAGATCTCGAGCCGGTGTGGTGCGTGGTCGCGGTACCGGAGATGGGCGTCTCGACCGCGCAGGCCTTTTGCGACTGGGATGCGGTGTGTCTGGAGGAGGGTTTGACCGCTGAGGTCAGTGCGGTTAAACTGAATGAGTTGAGCCGTGCCTATGCCAGCGCCTTTCAGGGAGCAATCCCCGAGGGTCGGGTGGGGACAGGCTCCTCCGGTGTCCTCGCCAATAGCAACGAAAATGGCCGCGAGGACCTGGCCGGACCACAAGAGTCCGCGCTTGTCCGCACCGGGATCACGAGCTGGATCCAGAACGACTTTGAACGAGTCGTGTTTCCCCAGCATCCTTCCCTTGCAGAGATCAAGCGTCTACTTTTGGGCTTCGGCACTCCGGAGGCGGCCTGCTTTGCCTCGCTGTCCGGGTCCGGTTCGGCGCTCTTCGGGTTGTACCTGACCCGCGGAGGTGCGGAAGCAGCCCAAGCCCGGCTGGCGGAACAGGTTCTCGGGATAAAGGTGCAAACCACTCTTACCCGCACCCTGCCGCGCACAGCCTACTGGCGCGAGATGCTTTTGCATTGACAGTTGTCCGTCGCGGGCGTGAAACTCGCGAACGGCTGCTCACAGATTGGGCGATCGTCTAATGGTAGGACAGTGCCCTTTGGAGGCACTTGTCCAGGTTCGAATCCTGGTCGCCCAGCCAAGTTTTGAAACGCAGTACCCGAAGAACAGCCAAAGCCAACCAGCTTGGAGGTAGTCGGAAATGGAAGCTGAAACATTGCCAGTGACAGCGGAAGACAAAAAGCCTGAAAGCGCACCAAAGCCGCAGGACGCGGGTAAGGACGCGACGCCGAAAGAAGCCCCACAGGGCGCCGCGGCTGAAGCCGCCAAGGCGAAGGACGCCAAGCCGGTCGTGGAACGCAAGCGGACCCGCAACCTGAGCGAGGACAAGCGTTTCAAGCTCTTCAGCGGCACGGCCAACAAGCCGCTGGCTGAGGAAATTGGCCGCCACATCGGGGTCCCGGTGGGCGAGGTCAAGATTCAGCGCTTTGCCGATGGCGAAGTGTACTTCCAACTCCTGGAGAACGTGCGCGGAGTGGATGTGTTTGTGGTGCAGCCCACCTGCTATCCGGTGGACCAGCACCTGGTGGAGCTCTTGGTGATGATTGACGCGCTCAAGCGGGCCTCGGCGGCCAGAATCACGGTGGTGGTGCCCTACTACGGGTACGCCCGCCAGGATCGCAAAGACCGCCCCCGCGTAGCTATCAGCGCCAAGCTCATTGCCGACCTGCTGACCACGGCCGGCGCCAATCGCGCCCTTTTTGTGGACCTGCACGCCGCCCAGATTCAGGGCTTCTTCAATATTCCCGTCGACCATATCTTTGCCAGCCCGGTGCTGGTGGGCTACTTTAACCAGCTCAAGCTGCCCAACCTGATCGTGGTTTCTCCCGATGCCGGCGGCGTGGAGCGGGCACGGTTTTTTGCGCAGAAGATTGGCGCGCCTCTGGCCATTGTGGACAAGCGCCGCACCGATATGAACGTCGCCGAAGTGATGAACGTAGTGGGCGACGTGAACGGCAAGACCTGCCTCATCATCGACGACATAATCGACACCGCCGGCACACTGGTAAAAACCGTGGACGCCCTTCATGCCGCAGGCGCCGCCGCAGTGTATGCCTGCGCCAGCCACGCCGTGCTTTCGGGCCCGGCCATTGACCGTATCGCCGCATCGCGCCTTCAGGAACTGGTGGTCACCGACACCATTCCGCTGCGCGAGGCTGCACAGAAGTTGCCCAAGATTAAGGTGCTCTCCATCGCCGGCCTGCTGGGCACGGCGATTGAGAACATTCATTTGGAAACCAGCGTAAGTTCGCTGTTCAACTAGAAGCAGGGGTCAGAGATCAGGTTTCAGGGATCAGTGGCCCGTAACGACAACGAATTGCCGGAGATCGGCAGTCAGCAGATAGGGATTCAAGGTTTTTCCTGACCCCTGACCCCTGACCTCTGATCCCTGGCTCCCAACAAAGGGAGCGGACCCCAAAAAGCCCGTGCCCGATACAAGGAAACGAGAGACCGCAATGCCTGAAGTAGTGGTAGCCAAGCCCCGTGAGGGCAAGTTCAACAAAAACGCCGCGCGCCGCGTACGAGTCGCCGGCAAGATTCCTGCTGTGCTTTATGGTTCCGGGCACGACCCGGTTGCTGTTGAAGTGGAGCCGAAGCAGATTGCTCGGATTCTTTATTCCGAGACCGGCCACAACACCATTTTCGACGTCGAGATTCCCGGCAAAGAGACTGCCAAGGCCATGATCGTGGACTGGCAGCGCGAGCCGATCAACGACAAGCTGATTCACATCGACCTGAAGCGGATTGCTCTGGACAAGGCTCTGCGCGTGAAGGTGCGCGTGAAGCTGCTGGGGATTCCGGTGGGCGTCAAGACGTCCGGCGGCATTCTGGACCAGGTGATGCGCCAGGTGGAAATTGAGTGTCTGCCTGCCAACATTCCGAGCCACATCGATTTGGACGTGAGCGCTCTGGAGATGCACGGTGTTCTGCGCGTCAGCGATCTGCCGCATTCAGACGAGATCAAGTTTCTGAATGCAGCCGATGCGACCGTGGCCCACGTAGTTTCGATCCGCGAAGAAGCGCCGACGGCTGCTGAGACTGAAGCAGCTGCCGTGGCGGCGGCAACGGCAGCGACCGCGGCCGAGCCTGAAGTTGCCAAGAAGGGCAAGGCCGAGCCGGAAGCGGGAGCCAAGAAGGCTGACGCCGGCCAAAAGAAGTAAGCCTTGGCCGGTGAAAGTGATATCCGTGAGAACCGCGGCCCCTTTTTGGTGGTGGGGCTGGGCAATCCCGGACTGGAATATCTGTGGACCCCGCACAACGCGGGGTTCATGGCCATCGACCGCATCGCCCAGCAAGAAGGGGTTGTGGTGCAAAACCGGCGCTGCCGGGCCGTTACAGCAACCTGCAGAATTGCAGGACGCCAAGTGGTCCTTGCCAAGCCGGAGACGTTTATGAACCTGAGCGGAGAGGCAGTGGCCGCGCTGGTTCGGGAGTTTGAGGCGGACCCGGCCCGGGACCTGCTCGTGATTTACGACGAGTTGGACCTGACGCTGGGTACCTTCAAGATCAGGGAACGCGGTTCGCCGGCGGGGCACAACGGAGCCCGCAGCATAACCGGCGCCCTGGGCAGTCAGGAGTGGTTGCGGCTGCGCATAGGCGTGGGCCTCGACTTGCCCCCTGAAGCGATTGCCGCCGGTGGCGGAAGGCGTCCGGGCAGGGATTATCTGCTCTCGCCGATGCGCAAGGCGGATTTGACGGTTCTTGACGAGGTGCTTGACCGGGTGGCAACGGCTACGCGGCGCATCGTGGAACAAGGACCGGCAGCCGCGATGAACGAGTTTAACCGCAAGGAAGAGAAGGACAGGGATCAGGGAGCGGGGACGTAGAGACCAGGGACTACGAATCGCGAACTGTGAACTGAGAGTTGAGGGGCTGGGGCAATAAGTTGCTCCGGCGGAAAAGGAATTGAGATGTCCCGTGTGTATGAGGTTATGTTTATTGTTCGGCCCGATGTGACCGAAGAGGATACCGACAAGCTGATCGCCGGCTTTAGCACCACCATCGCGGCTGGCGGCGGCTCGGTCAAGACTGTCGAAAAGATGGGCCGGCGCAAGCTCGCTTACATGGTGCGCAAGTTCAACGACGGCAACTACGTTCTGCTGACCATTGAAGCCGATGGCGCCGGCGTGCTCGAGCTTGAGCGCCGCCTGCGCGTTACTGAGCCGGTGATCAAGTTCATCACCGTCCGCATCGATGAGGAAGAGAAGCGGCTGGCCAAGGTGAAGGCACTGCGCGGAGTTCGCCGCAAGGTGGAACCGGCTGCGACTACCGCGGCGGCAGCTGCGCCCGTGGCAGCACCCGTGGCAGCACCCGCACCGGCGGCAGAAGCTGCCGAGCCCGTTCAGGCCGCCGTCTAAAGGCGATTTTGTTCATCGCCGCCGCCTGCAAACGGCCGCGGCCCGATCCAGTATTCTGTCGAGCCCGCATGGGCGGGGGCGGAAACGAAGAGAGTAAAGAGGAAACATTATGTCTGATGAGACTCAAGGCAAGGCACCCGAGACGGGCGCAGCAGCACCCCAGGCTTCCGAAGGGGGCCATGGTCCAAGTTCGGGTTCAGGACCGAGTTCAAGTTCAGGACCAAATTCAGGTTCCGGCCCTCGCCCCGGCGGCCGTCCTGGCGGTCCCGGCGGCCGTCCCTCCGGTGGTCCTGGCGGACGCGGCAAGTTCTTCCGCCGCAAGAAGGTTTGCAAGTTCTGCACCGAAAAAATTGACGCGATCCCTTACCGCGACGTACGCCTGCTTCAAGGGTTTGTGGCCGAGCGCGGCAAGATTGTGCCCCGCAGGCTCACCGGCGTTTGCACAACGCACCAGCGCCGCCTGACCCGAGCCATCAAGCAGGCCCGGAACATCGCCCTGCTGCCGTTTGCCACACGGCACTAGAAATACCCCGATCCGCTCGCGGCATGAGTTTTGCGCCAGTGGTTGACGTTTTGAATCAGGTGCGACGGTTCGAGGTTTCGAAGGGTACGGGCCTTGTTCCGTGCCTTGTGCCCCTGCGAAAGTGCTCGCAGCCAGCTTTAAGAAGTATTGGAGAGTTTCACATGGAAGTCATTCTGAAGGAAGATGTAGACAATCTGGGTCACCGCGGAGACGTGGTGAAGGTTGCAGAAGGCTACGGCCGCAACTTTCTGCTGCCCCGCAAGCTTGCCATGCAGGCCACTGAAGCCAACAAGGCGGTCATCGAGCAGATGAAGGCCTCTGCCGCGCGCCGTTCCGCCTCTGAAAAAGCCGTGGCCGAAGCGCTGGTCGCCAAACTCGAGCCGGTCGTGCTGAGCTTTACGCGCAAGTCGGGCGAAGAGGGCCGTCTTTTTGGCTCCGTTACCTCGGCCGACATTGCCGCCGGGCTCGCGTCAGAAGGTTTCGAGATCGATCGCCGCAAGGTGCAACTGCCTGAGCCTCTCAAGAGCGTCGGCGATTTCGATGTAGCCATCAAGCTGCATCGCGAAGTGACCGCGCACATCAAGGTAAAGGTAGTGGCCGAAGCTGTTGAAGCAGAAGAAGCAGCGGTTTCAGAGCCAGTCGCCGAAGCTGCCGCAGCCGAGTAGCTTTCGACCTCTTCGTTCCCACACCGCCTCTCGGATACACCGGGGGGCGGCGCGTGTCTCTGTCTGGCTCCCCGCCTTCAGCCGTGGGCATTCCCTAGAAGAGATCGTGCTCCGGAGCGCCTCCGCTCAGCGCAATCAGCTTTTTGATGGCCTTGGTCATCGTGTCCTGAAATTTTGGCCGTTGATCCGCCTTGGCAAAAGAGAAAACCAATCGCACGCGGTTCGCCTCGACGGTGGGATCCACCTGATTGGCCTTGTCGTAGCAGGTCCTCGCGGTTTTGCCGCTGGCTGAAACCATGGTGACGCGCACCAATCTTTCACGCGTGTTGCGCGAGTCGCTTGGATCGAAGTCGTCCCAGACAACGTCGTTGGCATCGAGTGCGCCAAAAAACTCGTCGCAGTAGCCGCTTGGCTGTTTGACCGTCAGAACTCCCTTCGCCGCATCAAACGTCACGTCGACGTTGTCATTGATGCCGTCCTGAGGGCTGAGCGAAAGCAGCGCGCCGCGAATGTACTCGAACAGCTCCGGCGCGGTAGGTTCAGGTTTCGGTGGAGTCCTCTTTTTGTGGGTCGCGGTTTGCGCGGAGCACGCGGGAAGAATGGCGAACAGCGCCGCGGCCAATATCGAAACCAGTTTTGCGTTGTTAATGCGTGCGCGTTGCGTCATCGTTTGCATTCTCCTTGTCTCTTGCCTTCTCTCGCCCGGCCTGTTCACTCTGCGTGCGGAGAGTATACCTCTGACGCATCGGGCGGTCCGGCGACCATCGCCAACGGCCGGCTCCTGTCGGTACGCAATGTAGGAACGGCCGCCAGCAGGCTCCGCGTGTAAGCATGCTGCGGTGCAGTGAGCAGTTTTGAGGAAGGCCCCGTCTCAACCACCTCTCCCGCGCGCATTACGGCAACGCGGCTCGCGACCTGGCCCACCACCGCCAGATCATGCGAGATAAAGAGCATCGCTAGGCCGTACTGCTTTTGCAAGCCGCGCAGCAGTTCCAGCACCTGCGCCTGCACGGTGACATCGAGCGCGGTCGTTGGCTCGTCCGCAATGAGCAGCCGCGGCCGATTGATGAGCGCCATGGCAATGAGAATGCGCTGCCGCTGCCCGCCTGAAAACTGATGTGGATAGTCGCCGTAGCGCCGTGCCGCATCGGCAAGGTCGACTGCTTCCAACGCCTCAATCGCCTTCCGCTTCGCCTCGCGGCCGGTCCAGGAAGAAGAGTGCGCTTCGGCCGCCTCGGCAACCTGGCGGCCGATCGACATCACTGGATTCAAGGCCGTCATCGGCTCCTGAAAGATCATGGCAATCTCGCGCCCGCGCACTTGCCGCAAGGCGCTCGCCGATTGCGTAAGCAGGTTGGTACCTTTCCACAGAATCAGTCCCTCAACCTGTGCCGCCGGTCCCAGCAACCTCAGAATCGCAAGGGCAGTCGCACTTTTTCCGGAGCCCGACTCGCCGACCAGGCCCAGTACCTCGCCCTCATCCACCTGCAGACTGATGCCGCGCACGGCCTCGACTGCGCCGAAGCGAATTTGCAAATCGCGAATGTCGAGCAACGCGCCCATGCAGCAATCGTAGAACATCCGCGGCTTCGCAGAGGGGCCGGATAGGACTCGACGAACCCGAGGAAGCAATCAGCCATTGCCCTGTGGCCGCGTTTCAATTAACTTCAAATACTATCCACATTCTCCGGAGGCGGCTTCAGTGACCCGTATTGTTCGATGTTCCATCATTCAGGCTTCCAATGCGGTGCCGGCGACAGAGCCGTTGGCAGTCCAGAAAAAAGCCATGATCGAAAAGCACGTGGGCCTGATTCGCAAGGCGGCAGCCGAAGGCGCGCAGATTGTTTGCCTGCAGGAGATCTTCAACGGTCCCTACTTTTGCGCCGAGCAATCCGTAAAGTGGTATGAGACGACCGAGCCGGTTCCCTCCGGGCCAACCGTGACGCTAATGCAGGCGCTGGCGAAAGAGCTGCACATCGCCATGGTGGTTCCGGTTTACGAAGTGGAGCAGGAAGGCATCTTTTACAACACGGCTGCCGTCATCCAGAACGATGGCAATTATCTTGGCAAGTATCGCAAGACGCACATTCCGCATGTTGCGCCGGGCTTCTGGGAGAAGTTTTATTTTCGCCCCGGCAACCTGGGCTATCCGGTCTTCGATCTCGGCTTCGCAAAGATCGGCGTCTATATCTGCTATGACCGGCACTTTCCCGAGGGCGCGCGCTGCCTGGGATTGAATGGCGCGGAGATCGTCTTTAACCCTTCGGCCACGGTGGCCGGGCTGAGCGAATACTTGTGGAAGCTGGAGCAGCCGGCCCACGCCGCTGCGAACGGATATTTCATCGCCGCCATCAATCGAGTCGGGACCGAGCCGCCGTGGAATATCGGCGAGTTTTACGGGTCAAGCTACTTCGCCAATCCGCGAGGACAGATTATTGCGCAGGCCGCGCGCGACAAAGACGAGGTGCTGACCGCTGATTTGAATCTGGGTGAGATTGCCGAAGTGCGGCGTACGTGGCAGTTCTATCGCGACCGCCGGCCCGATTTGTATGGGCCGCTTATCGAGTCTTAGCGCGTCCTTCGCAATTGTAGTAATGAAAACGGCGAGACCCATTCGAGAGAGGCCCCGAAAGAAAGGCAGTTTTTTACGAGGTCTGCATGAGCACCGCAGCTATACCCGACGATCCGCAACTGCGCGAACGCTTCAGCGAGTTGAAGCCGGCGCTTGCGACCCAGGCCGCCGTGATCGAGGCCGACCGCTGCCTCAATTGCTTTGACGCGCCCTGCACGGGTGCCTGCCCTACGCATATCGACGTGCCCGGCTTCATCAAGCGCATCGCTTCGGGCAATCTTCGCGGCTCGGCTATGCGCATACTCGAGGCAAACATTCTCGGTTCAAGCTGCGCGCGGGTCTGCCCCGTGGACGTGCTCTGCGAAGGCGCCTGCGTTCTGCACGGCCAGAATCGCAAGCCAATCGAAATTGCGCTTTTGCAGCGCCATGCCATGGATGCCTTTCATGCTTCGGGCGAGCAACTGCCGGTTGCGCCTCGTGCATCGCGCAATCTGCGTGTCGCTTGCATCGGTGGGGGACCCGCGTCCCTGGCGTGCGCGGCGGAGTTGTGCCGGCAGGGCGCGCAGGCCACAGTGATTGAGCGGCGCCCGTTGCCAGGCGGCTTGAACACCTACGGCGTGGCCGAGTACAAACTGCGCGCTGCCGATAGCCTGCGCGAAGTGGAGATGATTCGCCGCATGGGCGTTGAGTTTCGATTTGGAGTGAGTATCGAGTCTTCCGCATCGTTGGAGGCGCTTGAAGCGGACTTCGACTCGATCTTTCTAGGCCTCGGCCTGGGCGCGATGCAGCGGCTTGGCGTTCCGGGTGAAGACAGCAATCGCGTAATCAATGCTCTTGAGCTGATCGCCGCATACAAGACCGGCCACGTGCGCCAGTTGTATGGAACCGTCGTGGTGGTGGGCGCGGGCAACACCGCCATCGATGCTGCGAACGCGGCTCGGCGCCTGGGCGCCGAGGCCGTTTATCTTCTCTACCGCCGTGGCGAGAACGATATGTCTGCCTTCGACTTTGAGTACGAACATGCCAAGCAGGAGGGCGTGCAGTTTTTGTGGCGCAGGCAGCCGCTCGCGATCCGCACCAATGAAGCTGGCCGCCTGTTGCTGGACACAATCCAGATGCGCCAGTTGGATCAGCAACTAATTCCTCTTCCCGACTCCGAATTCACAATCGAGTGCGACATGGTCGTTCCCGCCATCGGCCAGTCTCCTTTGGCGCAGCTCATTCAGCAACTGCGCGGCGTTGAAGTGCGCGACGGCCGGATTGTTGCCGATCGTGCGACAGGGCAAACCGGTAATCCGCGCTACTTTGCCGGGGGCGACTGTGTGAATGGTGGACGCGAAGTGGTGGACGCCGTTGCCGGCGGCAAGCGAGCCGCACTGGCGATGCTCAAGATTGCGGAGGTGGCCCATGCCTGATTTGCGCGTTCGCAATTTCGCCGGCGGCATCAATTCGCCCAATCCCTTCTGGCTAGCCTCGGCGCCGCCCACCAACTGCGGCGAGCAGATTATGCGCGCCTTCGATGCTGGGTTTGGCGGAGCCGTGTGGAAGACAATCGGCGAGCCGATTACCAACGTGAGTTCGCGCTACTCCGCAGCCGACTGGAACGGCCAACGCATGATGGGCTTCAATAATATTGAGCTCATCAGCGACCGCAGCATCGAAGTGAATCTGCAAGAAATGGCAGAAGTGAAAAGACGCTATCCGCAGCACGCCGTCATTGCGTCCTTGATGGTCGCATCGAAACGCGAAACGTGGCACGACATTGTTGTGCGCGCGGAAGACGCAGGCGCGGATGGTCTGGAACTTAACTTCGGTTGCCCGCATGGCATGAGCGAACGGGGCATGGGCTCGGCGGTGGGGCAGGTGCCGGAGTACACGCAGCTGATTACCGAGTGGGTGAAGGAAAAAGCGCGCACGCCGGTGCTCGTCAAGCTCACGCCCAACATCAGCGACATTCGCTCCGTGGCGCGTGCCGCCAGGCGCGGCGGGGCAGACGGACTGTCTGCAATCAACACCATCAATTCGATTACCGGTATCGATCTCGACACGTTGACGCCGCGGCCGGACGTGGACGGGATGAGTTCGCACGGAGGTTACTGCGGACCTGCGGTGAAGCCCATCGCGCTCAACATGGTTCAACAGATCATGTCGGATCCTGAAGCCGCATTACCGCTCTCTGGCATAGGCGGCATTGGCAATTGGCGCGACGCGGCGGAGTTCATCCTGCTAGGTTGCGATACCGTTCAAGTGTGCACTGCGGTGATGCACTTCGGGTATCGCATTGTTGAAGACATGACAGAGGGACTCGACAACTGGATGCGGTCGAAGGGATTCACATCCATCGAAGATTTCCGCGGACTTTCGCTGCCGCGCGTTACCGAGTGGAGGCATCTTAATTTGAATTACAAAATCGTTGCGCATATCGATGAGCAGAAATGCATCGGCTGCGACCTCTGTCACATCGCCTGCTGGGATGGCGCGCACCAGTGCATTCACCTCGATCGCGTGACAGGCCCGGTGAACGGACACGTAGAGATGCATCCAATTCCGGCGGTGAAAGAGGCGGAGAGCCGCGCGGCAATCACAGAGACGCCGGTGACGCGCAAAGAACGCGAAGCTCTGTCGCAGGGGCCATTTGCAACGCCTCTGGCGCGCATTCCGCGCGTGGATGAAACAGAGTGCGTCGGCTGCAATCTTTGCTCGCTGGTTTGTCCGGTGGACCAGTGCATCACGATGGAGCGCGTCGATACCGGCCTTCCGTCTGAAACCTGGGATGAGCGCACGCGCGGCGCGTCGACTCAACTCTGACTCAAGCGATCGTTAATTCTCGAAGGCGAATTCAAGACTATGGCGACTCTACTCATTCAAAACGGAACCATCGTCAACGCCGATTCAACAGCGAGGGCTGATCTGTTGATTGAGGGTGCGACGATCAAAGAGATTCGTGACAGTATTCCTGCAAGCTCCGCGGATAAGGTAGTCGACGCGAGCGGATTGTTGCTGCTGCCGGGCGGCATCGATGCGCACACCCATCTCGACATGCCCTTCGGCGGCACGCACTCGGCTGACGATTTCCTGACCGGCACGCGCGCGGCGGCCATCGGCGGCACGACGACGATCGTCGACTTTGCCATTCAGGCGCGCGGAACCAAAATGCGCTCGGCGCTCGACACCTGGTGGAAAAAGGCCGAAGGAAAGGCATGCATCGACTACGGGCTGCATATGATCGTCACCGATCTGCCCGATGCCGGACTCGAAGACATGGACGATCTTGTGCACGAAGGCGTAGCCAGCTTCAAACTCTTCATGGCCTATCCCAACGTGCTCATGGTCGACGACACGACCATCTTCAAGGCGCTGCGGCAAACGGCGAAGAACGGCGCGCTGATTTGCATGCATGCGGAAAACGGTTCTGTGATCGATGTGATTGTGCAGCAGGCACTGGCCGAGGGAAAGACTGCGCCGATTTATCACGCGTTGACGCGGCCGACAATCGCCGAGGCTGAAGCTGTGCATCGCTCGATCGCCATGGCGGAGATGGCGGGCGTGCCGGTCTACATTGTGCATCTTTCCAGCGAAGACGCGCTCAATCAGGTGCGCGAGGCGCGCGACCGCGGCCTGCCTGCCTTTGCGGAGACCTGTCCGCAGTATCTTCTGCTCTCGCTTGAGGATGTTGCCGACAAGGGTTGGGAGGGCGCAAAGTATGTTTTCACTCCGCCACTGCGCGAGCGCAAAAATCAGCCCAGCCTGTGGGAGGGTCTGCGCAGGGATAATCTGCAGGTGGTCTCGACCGATCATTGTCCCTTCTGCTTCGCCGATCAAAAGGCGCTTGGCAAGGATGACTTCACCAAAATTCCGAACGGTGGCCCCGGCATTGAGAATCGCTTGCAACTGCTGCATCACCACGGCGTGGGCCAGGGACATTTTTCCATCAATCGTTTTGTGGAGTTGGTCTCGACCGCGCCGGCACGCATCTTTGGCATGTATCCCAAGAAGGGAGTGTTGGCCGCGGGCAGCGATGCGGATCTTGTGCTGTGGGATCCGAACGAAGAACACACCATCTCGGCGGCGACTCATCATATGCGCGTGGACTACTCTATGTTTGAGGGCTTCCATGTGCGCGGCAATGCACGCGATGTTTATTCCCGCGGCGAGTTGATTGTTTCCGGCGGCAGGTTTATCGGTAAGCCGGGGCGCGGCAACTATCTGCGTCGCGCAGCACGCGGAGGTGCGTGGAAATAGGTCTCTCGCCTGAATGGATGTCGTATTCTGTTTGAACTATCTTGAGCTTCCACGACCACGGAGGAGGTCCCGTGAGCGTCAACGATCCGTCTCTCTCGAATCGTGATTTGTCGCCAACCACGCCCGCGCAGCGCACATGGGGCTTCTACAACTACACGGCGCTGTGGTTTTCCATGTGCATGGAGATCACCACTTATCAGCTTGCTTCCTCGCTCATTGCCAAGGGCATGGACTGGAAGCAGGCGATCGCCACTGTGCTGCTGGGCAACTTGATTGTGCTGATGCCGATGCTGCTGAACGCGCATGCCGGCGCGAAGTACGGCATTCCCTTTCCGGTCTTTATTCGCGCGCCCTTCGGCGTGCGCGGCGCCAACGTGGCTGCGATTCTGCGCGCTGTCGTGGCCTGCGGTTGGTTCGGCATTCAATCGTGGATCGGTGGAACCGCGATCGACGCAATGCTCGCTGTGATATGGCCTTCTGTTACCGGCAACGACGGCATCCTTTGGGCCTGCTTCCTCGGCTTCTGGTTGCTCAACATGGTCGTGGTGTGGCGCGGAGTCGAATCCATCCGTCGCCTGCAAGCCTTCGGCGCGCCATTCATGTTTGTCATGGCCGCTGCGCTGCTGATCTGGGTGCGCATGAAGGCCGGCAGCTTTGGCACCATGCTTTCAACGCCGAGCCAGTTCCACTCGACCAGCGAATTTCTGGCGGTCTTCTTTCCATCGCTCACGGCGATGGTCGGCTACTGGGCAACGCTCGCGCTCAACATCCCCGACTTTACCCGCTACTCGAAATCGCAGAGCGCGCAATCGTGGGGCCAGGCATTCGGGCTGCCCGTGGCCATGGTGCTTTACACATTTGTCGGAATCTCGGTGACCTCGGCGTCAGAGGTTTTGTTTGGTCACCCGATCTGGAATCCAATCCTGCTGATCGGTGCATTTCATCAGCCTGTTGTCGCGTTCGTTGCGCTTATCGCGATTCTTGTGGCCACGCTCAACGTGAACATCGGCGCAAACGTCGTCTCACCCTCAAACGACTTCTCCAACCTTTATCCGCGGCTCATCAGCTTTCGTACTGGAGGTCTGATCACAGGCTTTCTCGGCCTGGCCATGTGTCCGTGGAAGCTGCTCGCTACGCCCGACGCCTATATCTTCGGATGGCTGGTAGGCTACTCGGGTCTGCTTGGTCCGGTGGCGGGCATCATGGTCGCGGACTATTTTCTCATTCGCAAAACCGAGCTTGATGTGAATTCGCTCTATCACAGCGAAGGCGCATACCACTACACCAGGGGCTTTAATCCGCGCGCCATTGCCGCGCTGGTGCTGGGCGTGACGATCGCGCTTGTCGGACTTTTCTACGAGCCGCTGCATTTCCTCTACGATTACGCATGGTTTGTGGGCTTCTTCACCGCGGGCTTCGTCTATTTGGCGCTGATGAAGCTGGCCGCGCCCTCTGCGATTCCAGAGCGAGCGGAAGAGGTTGCCTAAGGAGTGGTTCTCATTTCTCAGAAAACCTAAGTCACCTCTTACGCCTCAACCAGCGCATCCGCGATCGACAAGTTTTCATCTAGTGCCGCTATTCCCAGATCCAATTCTTCCTTGCTGATAATCAGCGGCGGCGCAATGACGAAGTGACTGACCCAGGCTTGGATTGAAACGCCCTGAGCCATCATCTTGCCGGCGATCTGATCGACAACCAGGGGTTTGCCTTCCACCTTGTCGCGCATGGTGTTGAAAAGCTGTTTGGTCTTGCGGTTCTTCACGATTTCAACCGCAAAAAAGAGGCCGAGGCCGCGCACGTCGCCGACGGAAGGATGCCGAGCCTTGAGCGCTTCGAGCCGGGCGCGCACGTAGGGCTCGAGCTCGGCTGCGCGCTCGACCAGTTTCAGCCGTTGCATCTCTTCGATGGTGGCAACCGCTGGGCCGAGCGTAAGCGGGTGCGCCTCGTAGGTGTGGCCGTGCGAAAAATAGTGGTCTTCGAAGTAGTCTGCAATTTTGGTGGTGGTGGCGCAAAGGCCCAGCGGTATATACGCCGAGGTGATGCCTTTGGCCGTGACCAGAATGTCAGGCTTCACGTTCCAATGATCCACTGAAAACCATTTACCGGTGCGGCCCCAGCCGGCCATGACTTCGTCGGCAATCATCAGCACGCCATGACGGTCGCAGATTTGGCGGAGGCGCGGAAAATATTCGGGAGGCGGAACTAGAACGCCGTTGGTGCCCACTACAGGCTCGACGATGATGGCAGCCACATCGCTCTCATTGCGGATCATGTGTTCGATATAGTCGGCGCAAGCGATGTTGCATCCTGGATAAGTGTGCTTGATGGGACAATCGTAGCAGTTGACTTCCGGCGCAAACACAATGCCGCCGCCTTTGCCCGCGGGCTCCATGGCCCAGCGGCGTGGATCGCCCGTGGCTGCGATGGTGCCCATGGTCGATCCGTGATAGGAGCGATAGCGGGAGATGATTTTGTTTTTGCCCGTGACCATCCGCGCAATTTTGAAGGCCGCTTCGTTAGCCTCGGTGCCGCTGGTGGCGAAGAAAAATTTGTTGAGGCCAGCGGGCAGAACTTCCAGCAGTTTCTCGCTGAGGCGGGCGCGCGCACGGGTGGCGTAGCCGGGAGTGACATAGGCGAGTTCGCGGGCCTGTTCCGCAATCGACTCCACTACGCGTGCATTCTTGTGGCCCAGGTTGACGCACATGAGTTGCGCTGAAAAATCGAGATAGCGGCGACCGGCCCCATCGGTAAACCAGCAGCCTTCGGCATCGGCAACATGCATGGGCTTCCACGTTTTCTGAAAGCGCCAGGTGCCGTAGTTGGTTTGCCGAGTGATGGTGGAGATCTGCTCGGATGTGAGTGAGTTCGAAGGGGAATTGTCGCTCATTTGTGCCGCCCTCCCAGTGGGATGTTTTCACATCCTATCATCGCAGCGGTGCACACTGGCTCCAATGTATCCAGCGGGTAAAGGCGTGCAGATTTTAGTAGAAATCGTGCGAACCGACTGCGGCGCTGGAGATGTCGAGAGGTAGAATTTCGCGCGCTTTGACGTGAATGACGCCATCCTGAAGCTGGAGTTGCCCATTGATGCGCAGAATGCGGCTGCGGGTTACAACGATGCGGTTGGCCTCAAACACGTCGGGCGTGATGATGATGTTGGCGATGCCTGTTTCATCTTCCAGCGAAAGAAACACAAATCCCTTCGCAGTACCAGGCCGCTGGCGCGCGATCACGCATCCGGCGATGGTGATGGGTTGCCTGTTAGCGCATTGCTCAAGTTCTTTTGCAGACAGAATGCCGTCGCTACGAAAAGCCGCACGATGATAGGCCATGGGGTGCGGGCCGGTGGTAATGCCGGTTCCTGCGTAGTCCGCGGACACGCGCTCTTCGTCATTCATTTTTCTTAGAGGGGTCTGTTTGCGCATTTCATCTTGCATGTTCCGGTTTCCGCGCAGCAACGGGCCTACGGCGCGTGCTGCTTCTTCCACTTGCCACAGCGCGTCTCGGCGATGCTCGACTTCTCCAATGGAGTTCAGAGCGCCGATTTGGGCGAGTGAGACAAGATCCTTGCGATTGAGTTCAGGTACGCGCAGGGTGAGTTCGTCGATGGAGCGAAAGGCACCGCCGTGCATTCGCGCATTCACAAGCGCATCTGATGCAGTGCGTTGCAGACCCTTGGCGTAGTTAAAGCCGATGCGAAGTGAGAATGTTGAATCGGCTTCCACTTCCAGTGCACAAAGCGGCTGCGAGCGCTGCACATCGATGGGCCGCACCCGCAGGCCATGACGCTGTGCATCCTTGATAAGCACGGCCGGTGAATAAAAGCCCATGGGCTGATTGTTGAGAATCGCGCAGGTGAAGGCCGCGAGGAAATGAACTTTGAGATACGCCGACGCATACGCGATAAGCGCGAAGCTGGCTGCATGCGACTCCGGAAAACCGTACATGGCAAAGGAAGAGATGCCCTGCACAATATTGTCCTGGGCTGCGAGATCGATGCCGTTGCGCGTCATTCCTTCGCGCAGGCGGCCTTCGAGGTTGCGCATGCGCTGCATGGAACGGCGCATGCCCACTGCGCGGCGCAGCTCTTCCGCTTCAGCGCCTGTAAAGCTGGCCACAACCATGGCCATGCGCAACAACTGCTCCTGAAACAGCGGCACGCCAAGAGTTCGCTTCAGCACCGGTTCCAGCGATGGATGCGGGTAGGTGACCTCTTCTCGTCCCTGGCGACGGCGCATGTAGGGGTGCATCATTTTGCCGACGATGGGTCCGGGACGAATGATGGCCACCTGCACGACCAGATCGTAGAAGCGCGTGGGCGCGTTGTGCGGAATCGACGCCATCTGCGCGCGGCTTTCCACCTGAAACATGCCCACGGTATCTGCCTTGCGCAGCGTTTCATAGACAACGGGATCTTCAGGCAGCGTGGCGAGGTCCACTTCTTTTTTGTAGTGGCGCGGGATCAACTCAATGCATTCCTTGAGCACGGCCATCATGCCCAGGCCGAGCAGGTCGACTTTAATGATGCCCAGGTCGGCGCAATCTTCTTTATCCCACTGCACCACTGTGCGGCCCGGCATGGACGCGCGCTCAATGGGGACAACGCGATTCAACATGCCGGCGCAAATGACCATGCCGCCGGAGTGCTGCCCGAGATGGCGCGGCATATCGCGCATGCGCAGGCACAGGTCTAGATAGCGCGCGATGCGCGGGTGACGGATGTCAAAGCCTGCCTGATCGAAGTTGCGGGCCAGTGTGTCGTTGTCGCCGTTCCACTCCCATCGGCTCACCAGGCTTGAGAGTCGCGTGACCGTCTCCTCTTCAAAGCCGAGCGCCTTACCCACCTCGCGCGCGGCAGAGCGGCCGCGATATGTAATGACGTTGGCGGTCATGGCCGCGCCCAGCACTCCGTAGTGCTCGTAGCAATACTGAATCACTTGTTCGCGCTCATCGCCCGAGGGAAGATCGAGATCAATGTCAGGCCATTCGCCGCGGCTCTCGCTCAGGAATCGCTCGAAGAGCAGTTCCATGCCGACTGGATCGACGGCCGTGATTTCAAGCGCGTAACAGACGGCGGAGTTAGCCGCGGAACCGCGGCCCTGCACAAGGATTCCGCGATGCTGGCAATAGCGGATCAGGTCCCACACGATGAGAAAGTAGCCGGCAAAGCCGAGCTTTGCGATGAGCTTGAGTTCGTGCTGCACCTGCGCCTTTGCCTTTTCGTGAAGATGCTGCTTGGCTGCATTGCCGTAGCGTTTGCGCACGCCTTCGTCCACACGTTTGGCGAGAAAGCAGTCCATCGTCTCGCCTGCGGGCACCGGGTAATGCGGGAACTGGTAGCCAAGATTGTTGAGCGTGAAATTGAGCCGCTGGCTCACGATGCGCGTGTTGGCGACAGCTTCGGGAATGTCGCGGAAGAGAGCGGCCATCTCGCGGCTTGAACGCAGCAGCCGCTGGGAATTGGCAGCCAGCAGGCGGCCGGCCTTGTCGAGCGTCGTGTGGTTGCGAATGACCGTGAGCACGTCGAAGAGTTCACGATCGGCCTCCGTTGCATGGCGAACGCCGTTGGTGGCAATCACCGGCAGACGCAGCGAGGAGGCCAGCGTAAGCAGCGCCTGATTGCGGCACTCCTGGTCGCGACGGCCGTGACGCTGGAGTTCAAGATAGAGATGCGCGGGGTCAAAGATGGCTCTGAGCCTGCCGATGATTTTGTGTGCGGCTTCACTACCGCTCTGCGCGAGGGCTGCGGCGAGCGGGCCTTCGTCGCCACCGGTGAGGCAGATGAGCCCCGCGGAAAATTCTTCTAGATCTTCGAGTGTGGCCGCGCCTTCAGCCTTTGTAGTTTCGCGCATCTTGAAGCGCGTGATGAGTTGGCAGAGATTCTGATAGCCGGTTTGGGATTCGCAGAGCAACAGCAGGCGCGGCGGCTGTGCCGGATGTTGATGCGGCAACCAGGCGGGCGCTGTGAGCATGTTTCCGAAGTAGCGCACGGCGATCTCCGCGCCGATATGCGCGCGCACGCCGCAGCGAATGCCGGCAGTATGGAAGCGCGCCGCGCCGTAGAGGCCGTTGCGATCGGCCAGCGCGAGGGCGGGCATGCCGAGTTGCGCGGCGCGCTCGATAAGCGTTTCCGGCTGCGAGCCGCCGTCGAGAAAGCTGAAGGCGCTTGCCGCATGCAGCTCGACATATTCATCGCTCTCAGTCATAGAAGGCCTCGAGCCGCCACTCATGTTTGCCGCGATCCATCACCAGCACACAGGCCACCGGTGCGCCCTCTGACTCTGCAAGAACATCCCACTCGTCGCTGTCCCAGCCATCGAGCGACCACCAGCATCCGCTGCTGCGCCATGGACCGAAGGATGTGGCGACCTTGTAACTTTGGCGGCCATCGTGAAAGAGCGCCGGTTGGCCTGCGTTGAGCGCGACACGCACCGCAAGCGGAGGGCGCAGGCGGCGCAGAGCCATGCGCGGCGTGCCTTGCAGTTCTTCATCCGGGGGATTCTCGGCACTGAAGTTGGCCATTCGGAAGCTGCCTGCACGATGCGTATCTTCGAGCATGGGCGAACCTACGCGGTCTTCGCCGGCAATTGCCTTCAAGCGCGCGATGGTTACATCCAGCCGCGAGGGCTCCGGCGTTTGTGGCGCAAACAGTCCAAGCTGCACCTTGCTTGATTGGCCTGCCTCGGCACTGAGCGCGAGCGACAAGACGGCAGCAGGCGGAGGCTTGGCGGCGATCTCAAGTTGCAGCAGCTTGAGCAGAAATTTGCGATCAACGGAAGGCAGTGCTGGACGGAGCACAAGCTGATGCGCGCGCTTGCCTTCGAGTTGCAGATCGACCGTAACCGAGGCCAGCGACATGGCATGCGTGGCAGCGCGCAGAGCGAGGCTATCGATCATGCGCGCGCCGACAAACAAGAGCGAGTCCATCTGCTCGACGGGTGTTTCAAACTCGCAGAATTCGCGCAGCGCGAACGCAGCTTCGATGGGCTGAAACGCATGCTCTTGCGCGCCCATGGCCAATTTGCGCCACGTGGATGCATCCTGGCCTAGACGTGCGATCAGGTCTACCTCAGGCAATGCGGCAAGCTCGCCCAGCGTGCGAATGCCCCAGATTGCGAGAGTTTCGGCGTGACTGTCCGGTATCGCAAGCAGAGCGACGGGAAGGCTGGCGAGGGCCTGCGCTTCCTCGCCTGCGGGGATCACAGTGATGCCGCGCGAGGCTGCTGCAAGCATGCGGGCCGCATGGAAGTTTGTGCTGACAGCGATGGAGGCGCGAAAACCGGCAGCTTTGAGAGCGTTCCGCAGCCTCGCGGCTAGAGCGCGCGGCGGTCCAAACAATCGCTCGGTGCCGGCGATATCGAGCATGAAGGTACACGCAGTTTCTACTGCGCTTGCTAGCATCTCTGATCGCAGCCTTGCCTACCTCTTCGATGCGCGGCGAAAAGCTGGCCGCGCACTCCAGCAGCACCGCGCGCGCCGCGGCCTCACCTTCGAGCGAGCGCGGCAGCAGGCGCAGGCCTCCACTTTGGCTAGCCAATGCCTCAGCCTCAAGCCTGGTCATGCCTCCAGCCGCGCCCAGTTGCCGCGCGTTTCGATTCATGGAGCAAACCTGCTCCAGCGGCGCGCGGCCCTCAAGCACCGCTACCGGCAGCGATTGCAAATCGGACCGCAGGCGCAGCAGAGCCTGCGACGGAAACTCCGCCGCATGAACGCAGGCGTACAGTCCCTGGCTCATGCGCTCTGCTCCATTTCCAGAACTTTGCCTGCTTCCGATGCTTCCACGTCGGCAATGTTTCCGGTTGTATCCCAGGCGCTGACGGCGGGCCATACAGAGGCCGGCGGTTTCTTGCGCCCCACGGCAAAGGGCGTAAAGCGCTGCCGCTGGTTGCGCACCTCGTAGTGAAAACCGCGCAGTACCGTTCCGCCTGCAATCACAGGACGGACGACCGCGCACTGGAGAGCAAGGGCGGCGCTGGACTGGGCATTACTTGCCTGGGCAGAGTTGGACTCGGCGGCGCCGGCTTGCGCCACAACAACAAGAGAGGTGCGCGCCCTGTCTGCCGCCTGGCGAAAACGGAACCACGTCGCAAGTGGAATACGGCGCGTGTACTCAGCGGCGGTGTCGCCCAGGTCGAGCACGATAGCGGCAAACCCGCCGGCCTGCAACAATAGATCGGTCGCGCGCAACGCCTGGTCGAGGCGCGACCATGGCTTCGCCGCTTGCTTGTTTTGGACTGGACCACCGGCCTTGCGGCATCGCACCCACAAGAGCTGGCGCAGATTAACGCCGTTGGCTGCGGCCGATTCGGGATCGAAGGCGTCGTCTGCGTCAACCCATGCGCACACCTGGCCCGCAGCGGTTCTCTGGGCAAGAAAGGAAAGCACCAGCGTGGTCCGCCCGGAAGACTCTGGCCCGTTGATTTCGCTGATGGCGCCGACCGGCAATCCGCCTTCGAGCAGCGCATCCACCTTGGCAATGCCGGTGGAGGCAGTTTCGCGAATGGTGCACTGCGCAGGGGTCAGCGCCGCCGGGAAACTTCGTTCCAGGGCGTGCTCAATTTCGAGTCGGAGGGCATTGGCAGAGCGGGCAGACATATTCGCCTTTTGTTCGCTATAGCTTCCATCTATCAGGCCCCTCTTGTCAACTGTCATCGCTGGCGTCTTTCCTGGGAATTTACACTGCCGCTGCGGTATGCTGAGGGCATCATGTGTGGCCGCTTCGCTCGCAAATCGACGCAAGACCTTTTGACTGAATGGTTTGGCATTGAGCTTGAGGACATGCCCTGGTTTGCGCCCAGCTACAATGTTGCACCGCAAAGTGTGCAGCCGATTGTGCGGCCAAACCGGGATACGGGCAGCCGCGAGTTCGCCCTTCTGCGCTGGGGGCTGGTGCCTTTCTGGGCCAAGGACCCCAAGTTCGGCTACTCCACCATCAACGCGCGGGCCGAGGAGGCAGCCACTAAACCTGCCTTTCGCGATGCCCTGAAGAAGCGGCGCTGCCTGGTGCCCGCCGATGCTTTTTACGAGTGGCAGCGGCTCGATCCCAAAACCAAGCGGCCTTTTGCCTTTGCCATGAAGAGCGGCGAGCCCTACGCCTTTGCCGGGCTGTGGGACAGGTGGCAAGGCAAGGACAACGAAGCGCTCGAGACCTTCACCATACTCACCACCGATCCCAACGAACTGATGGAGCCGGTGCACAACCGCATGCCGGTGATCCTGGAGCAGAAGGACTACGAGCGCTGGCTCGATCCGGAGACCAAAGATCGGCCACCCGTTGACCTGCTGCGGCCCTATCCTGCCGAGCGAATGCGCAGCTGGCCGGTGAGCGCGCGCGTGGGCAATGTGCGGAATAACGACGCGGAGTTGCTGGCCCCAGAGGCTGCGGGGGAGTGAAACGGAATCACTTTTGTCTTCCGTCAGGGTGTTCATTAAACTCAATTACAGCCCAGGCCAGCGCCCTCTCGACGTATCGGCCGCAGTGGGATTGATATACAAGTTATTCAATCCAGGAGTGTTATAAAAAAGGACCAAAAGACGCTTGACTGTATACCCATTAGTCGGTACAGTTCTACCAACTGGTGGGTATATTGAAAGTCCAAACTGAAACAAAACTCGAATCTAGACACGAATCAAAACACGAATCGAGGCACGAATCGAAGACCAGGTTCCTCGATGCGGCCTTGCACGTCATTCGCATCAAGGGCTACTCCGCCACGCGCATTGAGGACATTTGCGAAGCCGCCGAACTCACGAAGGGCAGCTTCTTCTACCACTTCGACAGCAAGGAAGGCCTCGCTCTGGCCGCCGCGGACTATTGGACTGAACGCTCCAACGCTCATTTCGCATCCGCTCCCTACCTTGACCACGCCGACCCTCTCGACCGTCTGCTGGCGTATGTGGATTTTCGCAAAACTATGCTGAGTGGCGAACTGCACGACTTCACCTGCCTGGCTGGAACCATGGTGCAGGAGGTCTACGACACGCATCCGGCCCTGCGTGAGGCTTGCAACCGGAGCATCGGGGGGCACGCTGCAACGCTGGTGCCGGACATTGAGGAGGCCAGGAGGCAGCGCGGCATCGAAGCGGAGTGGACAGCAGAGAGCCTGGCACTCTACATGCAAGCCACCCTCCAGGGCGCGTTCATCCTGGCCAAGGCCAAGAACAGCCGCGAGGTAGCCGCGGCGTGCATTGACCATCTCCGGCGCTACATTGAATTGCTGTTCAATCAACCCCGTTCGCAGGATCATTTGGCCCTGTGAGGCAACTTCCCCCTTGAAAATAACTCGAACTCAGGAGCGAAGCATGAATACAAAGATTTTCAACGCATTGGCTCTTGCAGCTTCAATGCTCATCGGTGTGTCAGCCAGCCCCGGGCTTGCACAAGCGCAGGAGACCAAGTTTCCTTATCCGGCCATGGCCCCGCTCGATCAATACCTCATCGCTGATCATGATGCCGAGATCGTGCTGGCAAAAAGCGCCGCTCCGCCGGCTCTTGCGAACGACGCCAGTGTTCTGGTGCTCGCAAAGGACGGCTACCATACGGCAATTGAAGGCAAGAACGGCTTCACCTGCCTCGTCGAGCGGTCCTGGATGGCTCCATTAGACAGCACGGATTTCTGGAATCCCAAGTTGCGCGGGCCCGTCTGCTACAACCCGCCTGCGGTGCGCAGCATTCTGCCCTACACCATTCTCAGAACAAGGCTGATTCTGAGCGGACTCACCAAGGACCAGATGGCCGAGAACATCCAAACGTCCGTGGCCGCGAGTCTGCTGCCCATGCCCGAGCAGGGATCCATGTCGTACATGATGTCGAAGAACCAATATCTCAGCGACAGCGGCGGGCACTGGCATCCGCACCTGATGTTTCATCTGCCCCGCATGGGCGCCGCGAGTTGGGGAGCGAACCTGCCCGACTCCCCGGTTGTGCTCGACACGGATCATCACGAGGGGCCCGAGCCGGAGTCCATATTCATGGTCCCTGTTGATCATTGGTCTGACGGAACTCCGGCAATGTCCGGTGATTCCGCCATGCATCAACATTGATTGCCTGCGCGTCGCACTTAAGTTGCCGGCCCTGAGGGTAGACTCGCTACGCTTCTGCCGGCAAGACAGGGTCGATCAAGAAACAAGGGTTTCGAAACAAAAACGGAATCGCTTCCCAAACGCCGTTCCGTTCCAATAACCGCTGCAAGTAAGGAGAATCGACAATGAATCGGATCGTAATGTCGCGCAGGCGCCTGCTTGGAGCAGGAGCCTGCGCACTGACTGCAACTGTAGGCCTGCCTGGAGCAGCAAGTGCACAGGCAACGGCAGGGCTGGCTGCGGCTAAAGAGCAGGTCATCCGGAAGTGGTATGCGTCATGGGAGCAAACGGACTGGGGCCCCGTCGATGCCTTGCTGGCCGATAATTTCACCTTTTCGAGCGCGGCAGGTGACGACCACATCAGTAAGAGCGTTTTCAAAACGCGATGCTGGGAGATCCAGATCAATTTTATCGATCGGATTGAGCTGGAGCGGGTGATCGGAAACGGCAACGACGCGTTTGCGAAGTATCTTTGCCGAACCAAGAACGGTAAGTCGTTCCGGAACGTGGAGTATCTCCGGGTGACAGACGAAAAAGTGGAGTCCATCGAATGTTATTTCGGTGCGCAATCCAACTTTCCGTCTGCAGTTAGCGGTAGACAGAGTTGAGCACATCGCCATCCCGATCTTTTGAACGGGATTTGTTGTTGGCGGCGTGAATGTGGAGGCGAGCTATGGGCATCAAGACGATTTTGTTTCAATCCGGCCCCTGGCTTAAGTTCTGCCTATGATTGCCGTGGATCGGAAGGAACAGCGTCCACTGCATCAGCAGATCTACGACGGATACCGCGCCGCCGTACTTCGAGGCGAATTGCAGCCCGGCGATCGCATTCCGTCGAGCCGAGATCTGGCCAGGGGCCTGAGCGTATCCCGCTTTCCTGTCCTCAACGCATATGCGCAACTGCTCGCCGAGGGCTACCTGGAAACGCGCGACGGGGCGGGAACGTACGTCTCGCGATCCCTGCCGGAGCAAGGGATGTCGTTGGCCCAAGTGGCAGGCGATTCGACGCAACACATCTCAGGCGTTCGTCCCGTGGCGCGACGCAACTCCCTGTATCCCACGTTCCGATTTCCTCCCATTTTGCGGGGATGGGGCTCATTTGGCGTTCACCAGCCTGCTATGGACCAGTTTCCGTTCCCCGTTTGGTCGAGCCTTGTCAGCCGTTACAGTCAGAATCCGCAAATCAGCGCGATTCATCGCACCGACCCGTTAGGCTCACTGCGTTTACGCGAAGCCATCCGCGACTATCTGCGAACTTCGCGCGGAGTCAAGTGCGAGGCCGATCAGGTCATGATCGTATCCGGTTCCCAGCACGCTCTCGACATCACCGCCCGCGTACTGCTCGATCCTGGAAATTCGGTATGGGTAGAAGAGCCTGGATGTTCCATGCAGCGCGCGGTTCTCGCGGCCGCCGGCTGCCGGCTCGTCCCGGTTCCGGTGGATGACGAGGGCCTGATTGTAGACAGCGGGCTTCAGCGATGCCGCAAGGCGCGAGCAGCCTTTGTAACTCCATCGCACCAATATCCGCTGGGATCGACGATGAGCGCCAATCGCCGCATTCAACTTCTCAACTGGGCGCAGGAGTCAGGCGCATGGATTATCGAAGACGACCGTGACTGCGAATTTCGGTACGAGAGTCAGCCAATCGCATCGATGCATTGCCTCGATACAAATTCGAGGGTCATCTATATCGGAACATTCAGCAGGGTGCTGTTTCCTTCGCTGCGTCTTGGCTACGTTGTGATTCCCCGCGACCTGGTTGGCATGTTTGTCACGGTTCGGCACGCCATGGATATTTTTCCCCCATACCTCTATCAGGAGGTGCTGACGGAGTTTATCAACGCGGGACACTTCGCGCGCCACCTTCGAAAGATGCGTCAAATCTATAGTCAACGGCGCGCTGCCCTGATTGACAACCTGTCGAATGAGTTCCCCATGGATTGGGGATTGGAAATTCACGGAACCGATGCCGGAATGCACGTGGCCGTCACTCTGCCCGAAGGTCTGCGCGATACCGAGATTTCAGCAAGAGCCGCGCGCGAAAGATTATGGCTCTGGCCGTTATCGCCCACTTATATGGAAGACCCCCAGCAGGGATTCATTCTCGGCTTTGGCAGTACGCTGGTGGACCAGATGCCGCGAGCAGTGCGGCAAATGAAGTCCATTGCGACGAGCAGGTAGATTCTTTTCAATTCAAGCGTCTGTAAAACTTCGGGTACCCTGAGCGATGCAAAATTGTGCGCCCGGATGTGAATTGCAGCCTCAAGCTGTCCCTGCACAGTGGCCATGCGTTTTTTAACCAAAGCGGCTATGGCTAGTCTCCACCAGACAAGATGTAATTACTTTCTCAGGAGGCGCGTGACTCGGCCTTATGCGGTTGAGTTCGCCGTGGCCTGATTGCGAATAAGGCATCGGAGTTGTCAGGAAAAAGGAGGTTCTATGAACTTGAAGAACAGTCCCCGCCCGGTTCGAGTTTTAATGTTGGTCGCGATGTTCGCGGCCTTGACCCAATTTCCATTTGGGAAGCAGGCGATTGCCGCGTCAAGCAGCGCGATGGTGCCATCGTCGGAATCAGCCATCGGCTCTCCGTCCTCTGTTACGGGCGCGCAGCTTTCGACGGGCCAGCAGCAGCCGGGTTCAACTGCCGAGGAGGTTGGAGACGCCCTCATGACCCACAAACAGTACGAGGCTGCGATCCACACCTACAAGAAGATAACGCCCAAGTCGGCTGATGTTTGGAACAAGACCGGTATCGCCTACCAGATGATGTTCGACAACGATGACGCTCTCAGATGCTATCTGGAAGCGGCAAAACTTGATCCCTCCGATTCGAATGCTTTGAACAATATTGGGACTGTGTATGCGTCCCTTAAGGACCTGAAATCGGCGGAGCGCTACTATCGAAAGGCGCTGAAGATCGATCCGAAGTCTGCCATCTTTCTCAAGAATCTTGGCAGCGACCTGCTGGCGCGCAAAAAATACAAGGATGGAGGCAAATACTACGCTGCTGCCTTGGAGATTGACCCGAACATCTTCAAGCCGGGCGAGACCCTGAGTGTTTCGAACCCATCTTCTGAGCAGGAAGTGGGCGCGATGAACTATTACATGGCGATAGGCTGCGCGCGTGCCGGAATGACTTCGTGCGCCGTTGACTACCTGCGGATGGCTCTCAATGAGGGGTACACGAACCCCCGGAAGATCGCGGCCGAAAGCGATTTCGCCAGTATTCGCGGCGTTCCCGAGTTCGAGCATCTGATTGAAGCTCAGACTCAGAGAGCGCAGTAGGAAGAAGATTCCCCGATTTCCGATACGTCATTGCACGTATTCGCTGGGCTGCTCCGCAGTCCAGCGTTCTTTTTTTGCGGTGGAATTTGAATGCCAGGTTCGTCGAAGTTCCTTACATGAGGAATGATTTAAGCAACTGCACGGAACGGGGGATGTCGGCGATTGCCACGCTTCCAAAACCCAGAACGAAGCCTTGCCGGGGATTGCGGCCGAGATAACTTGGCGAAAGTGGCCACAGCCAAAGTCGAGACGTTCTTGCCTGCTCTGCGATATCGAGATCGCTTTTCCCGGGTGGAATCGTGAGGGTCAGATGCATTCCGGCCTCAACGCCATGGACTTGAAAGCCGTGTTCTGCGGGCAGTTTCTCTGCGATAGTCTCTGCCAGGATTGTTCTTTTCTGCTTATAAAGCTGGCGCATCTTTCGAATGTGGCGCGTGAAGTGGCCCTCGGCGATGAAGTCGGCGAGCACCTCTTGCAGAAGGTAGGACGGAAAAATATCCATCGCATGACGGACCGCTTTGAAGCGGTCAATCAGGTCCTCGGGAACGACGATATAACCCAGGCGAATCGCTGGAAAAAGAACTTTGCTGAATGTGCCCACATAAATCACCCGGGCATTCACATCCAGTCCGTGCATGGAAGCAATTGGTGGACTATCGTAGCGGAACTCGCTGTCATAGTCGTCCTCGACAATCCAGGCTCCGGAGTCTTGCGCCCAGTTCAGAAGCTGAATGCGGCGTGAAGCGCTCATGGTTGAACCGAGAGGATATTGATGAGAGGGAGTCACAAATGCTGCTCGAGCCTTGGGCGCGCGTCTGATTCCCGCGGCCACATTCATGCCCTCACTATCAACCGGGACGGGAATCAGCTTGCATTCCGCAGCCTTGAGGATAGTTTTCTGAAGCGTGTAACCCGGTTCTTCAACCCAGACTGCGTCTCCAGGGTTGAGCAGAACGCGGGTAGTCAGGTCGAGTGCCTGCTGAGAACCGGACACAATCAGAATGTGATCTGGAGAACACTTGACGCCCCTGGCAGCCCGCAAATAGTCGCTCACCGCGATGCGGAATCGCTGGGAACCGCATGGATCGATGCGATGGACGACGTTGACATGCGGATTGCGGCTGTGACGCGCCACAAGGTTTGACCAAAGGGTAAACGGGAATTGATCCAGCGCCGGCTGATGAACGCCAAACGCTCCCCAGGCACTCACCGTTCGTGAATCGGGAAATGAGGGATAGAGCTTTGACCGCAGTGAAACGGAGCGCCTGCCGGAGAGAGGCGATCTGAGGGCGCCGCCTGCCGGTGCAGGCGACATCAACCGTTCAGGCAGCGTCGCAGAGACAAAAGTTCCTGACCCTGTTCTGGATTCCAGATAACCTTCCGCCAGCAACTGGGCATAGGCGTTAAGGACCGGAAACCGAGAGATTTTCAACACCGCAGCAAAATCCCGGCTTGAAGAAATCTGTTCGCCGGCTCGCAAATCTCCGCGCAGGATAGCAGCGCGGTATCCATCGTAAATTTGCTTGTGAAGCGGGGTTCGGTCCTCCCGGTCAACTGTCAACACCGGGAGCGTGCCGTGGAAGTCCCTTTTCAGCTTCATACGGGGAGTGTAGTGGACTGGTCAAAGGGACGGCAAGTGGCTATTGGAGCTAACCACTTTGGAAGTTAGGCTGAATGCGGAGGCTGGCCTCATGCGCTTGGTGAATATTGGAAAGGATCTGGCAAAACCAGGGCTTCAGAATGTCTTCGGGCGAATGTGCATTGCGGTTGCCTTCGTAGGGTTAGGCATTCAGCAGTGGATGTTCGAGGGCTACTTGAAAGGATTGGAATTGGTTCCGAAGCACATTCCATTTCACCCACTCTGGGCTTATGTTGTGGGCGCACTGTTGATTGCTGGAGGAGCCCTGATCCTGATCCCGGGAAAAACTCAGACCGCCGCTCTGTTGCTGACGCAGGTGTTCATCTTCTCTCTTTTAGTTCGGCGATTGCCGGGAGTTTCAGCCGTCGTGGGCGATCTTGGCGAACGCACCGTGTTCTTTGAGACGCTCTCGTTAGGCGCGGGCTGCATGATGCTTGCCTCGATGGTTCCCGGCCTTGAAAGCGCATCGGCAAAGGTGATGTCGGCCAGCAATGCCGCAGCCAAGGCTGGGCGATTGCTATTTGCTCTCTCAATGGCCGTCTTCGGCTGGACTCACTTGTTGATTCCCGACTTTATTGCCAGTCTGGTTCCGTCCTGGATTCCCTTTCATCTTTTCTGGACCTATATTTCGGCAATAGGGTTCCTGGCTGCCGCCGCTGCCCTGGGACTGAATCGAATGGTCCGGCCCGCCGCTTCACTGCTGGGGATCATGTTCCTGCTATGGGTGGTGACACTGCACACGCCAAGAGTCGCACACGATCTCTATAACGCCGACGCGTGGAATAGTGCCTTTGTAGCGTTGGCGATGAGCGGCATTTCGTTTGCAATTTCGGAGACAGGATTCGCCGACCGGGTGCGTGTCCGGACCCCACCTGTACCCATTGCAATGAGAGAGGTTGGAATGGAGAAGGTACCAGCGCAGCGTGAATCTATCTAAGCTCTGGTTTAACGATGACCTGATTGAACTTTGGTGCCGAAGAAGGGACTCGCATTCCCTTCGTGAAACCCCTATAAACACTGACGATTTCTAATCATCATCTTGTATGGTCCTGTATGGTCCTGTATTGTGAACCTAGTCGGACCAAACGGAGATGCACACCATGCCGAAGATGAAGGGTCACCCCGCAGTCAAACTCATGTGGAAGACGAAGACGCCGAAGGGTTGGCGCTATTTCCCCGCCATCATGTTCATGCGCCATAACCAGTATGAAGTGAAACATGGGTTCGTCTACGAAGGTGACCAGCAGCACGAGTATCCCAACGGCAAGTATTTCTTGAGGACGTATGTAGGCGGGAAGAAGGTTTACACGCCGGTGGACTCCTCCCATCCCCGTGATGCTGTTCAAGCCTTACAACAGGCATCAGAGGCTGCGAGTCTGGCAGTCACTGACAAGCACGTGACCACGGAACATGCGAGTGCCGTGAGGCACCACATGATGAAGGCCAACGGTGTCCCGGCACTACTGAAGGAGGCAGCCGCCGCTTACGTCCTGCACCTTGAATCATTCACCCCACCACGACTGGAGGCTGCCAGCGCAGCGCGTGTCTGCCTTGAAGAGTTCCGCAAGGTGACCGGAGTCTCCTACGTTTCCAAGATAACCCGTGAGCATATCCTCTCGTTCGGTACTGCACTCTCGGAGCGGGGACTGGCACCGCGTACTGTTGCCAATAAGCACGACAGGGTTCTAGCCTTCCTTCGCTATGCCAAGGTCACCGTGCCCAATCTGGAGAAGACAGACAAGCCTACCTATGAGCAGCCAGAAGTGACGACGTATGACGACACACAAATGGGGCAACTCAGGGCCGGGGCAGATGAGTACATGCGCCTTGTTATCGACATGGGTCAACAGTTGGGGCTGCGTATGCAAGAAATCATGTATGCAGAGTGGTCTGATCTAAAGGGCTGCATGTTCACTGTTCAGGGTAAGTCTCGCGAAGCGTACACGTTCAAGGTGAAGGACAAGGAAGCCCGAACCGTCCCGGTAAACGATATACTCTGCGCTCGGCTGGCAGCGTGGAAGGAATCCAGGCCCGGTACGGTGCTGATCCTTGGCACTGAGTCAGACCGACCAAACAGGCACCTACTCCGCACCTTGAAGCGGGTGGTGAAGCGGGAAGGGCTGAACTGTGGACAGTGTAAGGGCTGCAATGGTGGGGAAGGGTGCTATCAGTGGACCCTTCATCGCTTCCGTAGGACGTACCTGACGACGCTGCTACGCGCCGGGGTGGACTTGAAGACGGTTCAGAAGATGGCTGGTCACTCTGACCTAGCCTCTACGCAAAGGTATCTGGACGCATTGAACGCCGAGAGTGTCCAGCCGGTCGTGAATGCAATCAAGTGGTGATTACGAGTCAGACACAAAGAAACCCCTCAAAATGACCGCTGGTTTGCTGGCCATTCTGAGGGGTTCTCTATGCCGGGTTGTGGGTGCCTAGCTTTGGATCGCTCCCCAGTCGAGGACAGCGATACCGTCAAGTCCAGCGTTCTCCAGTTCCGCCTCTGATACATCCAAGTCAGGAAAGCAGCCCATGTTGCCAACGGGTGTGGCCTTCCTGTGCCTGATGAGTGCGAGGGCAACATCGGTGGGCAGACGGTAGACAAGCCCTGTCGGGAGCTTGCCTACGTCTTGCGTCAGCCTCACCAGCAGTTGCGGCGGTGGCAAGTCTTCTGGGTCTTTTAGGGCTAGTCCTTCTGTCTGATCTTCGAGTTCGTCGACCGTTAGGAGGCTGCAATCTTCAGACTGACAATCGGATGAACGCCAGCGTCCAAAGAGAGTCCGCCAATGCGCGTCCAGAGATAGAAACCGACCTCTAGCGTATCGGCGAAACGCTCATTCAGTCGCAGAATGACGGCGAACCATCGGTACGCAGAAGATAGGACTTCTCCAGGTCACCGAATAGAATCGGGGTCTTGTTGACCGCAATCGGGGGCATTGCCTGATTCAGCACAATGGGGAATCCCATAATGCTCTGAAAGGGCGCGGAACTGCTCGGATCGTTCTGGAAGTAAGGCTTGCCAAAGCCGTCCCTGAACCCGATCAGGTATGAACGCGTCGAACTGTTCATAACCCACGATGGACTGATGCTGTATGCAGGATCGAGCGCAGCGAACACAGCGGTCAGGTCATTCCAACCGATACCAGCCGCCAAACTTGCAGTCGTTGTGCCGGTTTTGGCAGCACCGAGCAGACCATTTGTGCTCTGATTTGGCGAAGCCGTGCCAGCCGAATCCTTGCCGGTTGTAACGGCTGCTTTGATGCCACGCGCGTAACGCGCGCCGAAATATTCACGCAGGGCGCTGTCAAGACTGAACGAACTGTTGCCATTTCCTCGAACGATATCTTTACCAGTCCTCCAGTGACGGTATCCACTCCCAACAATTTGCTCTGGAAAACAGGGTCCGTCTCTGCAGTTGCGCTGGTTCCTTGAGTTCCGAGAAGAACCAGACCGTTCGCCGTGTCGTTACCGAGCGCAATTTTCAGAGGCGCACCGGAGTTGTCCGTGATTTCTGTTTCACCTTGGAAGCAATCGGCCCGTCAACTTCAAAGCATTCACTAGCTCTGGGTAGAACAGGGTCGGAATTAATGCTCCACCAGTCGCATCCGATGTCGTCAAAAGGTCCCTGTGCTCCTCTGCAATGCGGCCTGTACGCGCATACGAACGGAACGCTGCATTGATGCGGTCGCGCTGTTCCTCACCAGCACCACCTTCCCGATCTTGCCGGGACGAGCCGAGCGGGTGAACTCGCTGCGTTCCTTGTCAATGCTGGCCATGGTCTCAGAGCGTTGGATGTCTGCTTCCAGGTGGTAACTTCGAGTTCATCTTCTCAAACTAAACTACGCCTGTCTGCATTCCATGTCCTTGTGCATGGCTTCTGCCTGCATCTTGACGGGCAACGCATTACGACGTTCCTGCAATTCTTTCAATTCAATACTCATAGGGGTATGGGCTTTCTGCTCTATTGAGATAGGGCGGTGACAGGGCGCACGGGGGCGAGAGTCGTTTAAAGACTCTTCAGCGAGTGCCCTGCATGTGTGGGGTTGCAGGCTCTGAGTGTCACTCAGGCTGCGAAAGGATGGGCGGAAACACAAAAGGGCAAGAGGCGAATCTCCACGTGGGGAGACTCACACCTGCCCTCTTCGGACATAATTTCGATTGGTTGATCGCAGAAGCTACATCACAAAATGGAAACCTAAAGTTTGAACTTGGTGCGATGTGCGAACAGACTTCGTACTCTCAGATCTTCGGCGCGGTCGTCGTCCTGTTGCGGACATCCCTAAGATGGAGATCGTGTCAGTCACTCGCGGAACATTCGCTACAGTCGCCTGCCTGACACTCAACACAGGGGACATTCGCACCGCGTCTCGTCGTCGTCATCCTCGTCTGCATCATCGTCGTCCGGGTTGTCAGGGTCGTCTTCGTCCTCGTCGCTGTCGATGATGTCTTCCGACGTGATGCGCTTTCGAAGATTGGCTCGACACGAGCGAGTGGAAACGCTGGCATCTGAATAAGCTGGAAACGAGGTCGGGGAAATCTCGTACAGGTCCACATCCAAAAGAGTGCGAACCAAACGCCCGTCACTGCCCTCTGCCCATGAGTATGCAATGGTAGTGAACCCGAAGGAGGCCAACGGAGAGATTTCCCACGCGGACATTCTAGGCTGTGTCATCACCGATGGCTGTCTTAGGCAGAGTGATGGTAAATGCACGACCGTGCGAATCTGTGCGTAACTTGAGGGTGCTGCAGATCGTCCTGCCTAATAGCAACTCCTGTTTGTGATCGCGCAAGGCCAGAACATCGGGGGACTGTTTCAGTGTGCGGTCAAGCATCTTTGGGGAACAGACTTCTGTGAACCCGCCGAGGTGGACAGACGGTGAGTTCCACACAATCGCGTACCCCGCAATCTGCTTACTGCCATCGGCTGTGGTGCGGACGGTCATTGGTTGCGCGGCTGTGTATGTGCGCAGTTCTCTCTTGAGGCTCTGTGAGCCTTTCTTCGTAGTCATTGCTTCCTCGTGGGTTGGTTTAGGTGGGGTGACTGTGGTGCGCGTCTCTATTCGTCGTCGGGATGCAGCTTTGGAACGCCGTGGATGCTCATTCCGTGAGGTGCATGGCTGATGCCCTTGCCCACGTATCCGAACGGGCTGGTACACATCTCCAGGTAGTAGTGTTCGCGCCACTCTCGCCAGCCTTTTCGAGTCGTAGGCAGTTTCGCGAACGGGTAGGTGTGTCGCTCACCTTCGGCTTGGCAATCTGCGCGATGTACGCTTCTGCCAGATAGAGAGGTATCGAACCATCTGCAATCTCGGGATTCGTCTATCCCTCGTGCCAGCCTTCGGGGAACAGCACCAGCGGTCTGCGTAGGTATTTCGGTATTGCTGGATTCTTCATTGGTTCCCTTCTGGTAGCTCAAAGTCGTCGAGGTCTGAATGAAGGGGCTGGTGTTGCTCTCGTCATCCTCATCGAAGGGTGATGCCTCTACGCGAGGGCGGTCCAACGGGTTCGTCCAAACTTCACAGCCGCCCTCATCATTGCCGCTTGATAGATGACTTCGTTCCGCACCGCTGGATCACTACTGGTTTTTCTGAGCGACCTGTGCGACGTCGTGCTCGTTGCGTCATCACTTTCCTGCCCATTCTTCTCCACGTCGAGTGCAGCCTCACGCCACCGCGTGGCTGAGCGGATAACTGCCGCAAAGATGTGTCCGGCTGCTTCAGGATTCCTTCTGCTTCGAGGAATGGGGCAACAGCCTTCCACTCTCAAGTGCTAGTTTGTTTTTCGTAGATAAGCAGGAGGCTTGCTGTTTGCCACAGCGAACCGGAGCCTTTTACGGTCTCGGCTGGCACAATAAGTACCCGTGGCTCTCTTCTCGGCAGATGATTTATGGCATGGGTGTATATGTCCTTGGGGTTGCGTTCGGCGGGATTTCGTGTCAATTAGTGCAGGAACTCTCGGAGTAGTCGCGGGCTGTAGGGCGACTGTACAGGCTGTCACGTTCTGATTCTCACAAAGACACTGCACGTATGCGCCGGTGATTTGGCAGCGATTTCAACACATCATGTCTATTAATTCGACGGACCGGCCATCCCACTTCAACCATCGGTGGATGAGTCAGCGCCCTGTGCTGACTCGACACCGTACCCCGTGGATTCACACCCAGTCAGCAGCGTTGTCTTCCCGCGTCGCACGAGCAGGGCTCAAGGCGTCAACTGTATCAGGGCTGGTGGAGCAACCCGAATCTCTTAAATACTCAGAATGAGCGGAACCCGAAGCGTACTCCCGGAACCATCCTGTTCATCGCTGATCGCCCGATCAACTTTTGTGGTTCCGCTCATTAACCGCTGCCGAAGGAATGCAGCCGTCGGTACGACCCCGTTCGGCGCTCGACGTTCGTAGTGTCGAGAGATGGGTTAAGGACATGGCGAAACTCGAACCATGCACACATGGACCCATCAATCTCTAAATCAGATGACCTGTGACACAGCCGTTGGACACAGCGCCGGGGGAATGCTGGCCAGCATCTTCGGCGAGAAGAAGTGGTTATGCGCCCATGTCTTCAGTGTAGGATTAGCTTATCTTCCTGTGTCGCGTCTGTTTGCAACGTCACATCGAACCGTACCAACTGGTATGCGGCCATAGACGAAGTTGCGGCCTGCCTTGAGTGGTTTGGTTGCGAGATTCTCACCGCGTCTTCGCGTCATCATTGCCCGGAGTGCGTCGGCGAAAGTCGGGTCGGCAGTTATCACTAGGATGCGCGGTTTGGTCGATGGTGCATTCTGCCCCAGGTAGCCTGCCTGTGCCTTCGTAACAGAACGCAATGCTGTAGACAGTGCCACCAGTTCCAATGTGTGTGCTGATGCGGATGTCGGCAACTGTCCAGCCTGCCTCACGGTGTTACCACGTTTGAATATGGTTTGTGATGCCCACACACCTTTGCGTCGATCACTGGCCAGCAGGATCATGCCTTCATGTGTTGATGGATCAAATCTCATCGGGATTCCCGCCGCTGTGCTGGTGTGGTCGCCTTATGGCGTGGCTGCTTACCTTGCCCGTTCTTTCCACGGCACCAACACTGGCAACCACTTTCAGCACGTCCAGGTTGATGCGACGGCAACCCGCAATTTTTACAGATTCGAGCACACCCTTAGAGATGGAGTCCGAAAGATTGTCCGTTCGCTGATTTGTAATGCACGTGCAGCCTGTGCGGTGGTGACCAACATGGTCGGGATGGTTGCTTTCTTCATGAGATGTCCTCCTTGGACCGTGCTGGTGGTGGGCATTCGATGCCGTTGGTTGAATGGGGCTGTCGGACTGGGGCTGGTGCTGCGATGGGTTCGACGGGTCCACTCATGCGGGACCATTCTCGGGCGCGGATCATCGCCGGTAAGAGAGACCGCTTTGGAAGCGGATCAGAACATCCCTCTACACTCATAAACAAAAAAAAAGTCTAAAAAGTCACATCTGACTAAATAAATCTCAAAATAAATTCAGCGGCAAGCATCGGGGGACGTTCAGGAGCGATCTCGCTCATCACATATCCCTTCACACTCATAAAGGAAAAAAACCGGCAGAAAGTCACATCGGGGGCAACTTTATTTACAGTCGGTGGCACCGTGGTACATCCCTCTACACTCATAAACGAAAAAAAACGACAGAAAGTTGCATACAGCCAAACTTTCTTCACTTTATTTTGGGTAACCCGCATAGTATGCGCCCGTGCATTCTACGAAGGCTGTTTTCAACGTCTCTGCCTATAGATGTGCCTAAAACCTGCATGGTTATTGACGATTCATCAATTCAGTCAAAATTGAGGGTAGGGTTACTCCTCACCCGTAGTCCACAAATCGCAGGAAGGTGGCATAGCGTTCGATGTATGCATGATTGTGTGCCTCACAAGGATGCGCATCCGCCGTAGTTGCACATCCCCGTGTCTTGCGGCCATGCCGTCAATCGTGTATTGGACAGGAGGACGTTGCCCTGCGGCGGGGCAACGTCTAAGAAGATCATTGCGTGTATCCTTCGAGACGGGAAAATCAGCCTGCTTGATCTGGCCGGTGCCCATCGCTTTGATGGTGTACTTGAATGGGGTGACCTGGACGGCTGGCAGTCCACGTACCACGATGTCGTAGATGAACCCGTCGCGTGTCTTTTCAGGAACTTGGCCGTGCTGGCGCAGGTGTATTTGAATTTGGCACCCGGCCCGCTGGCGGGCAGCGTCACCTCTATGGTGTGGATGAACCTTTCATTGGTGTCTTCAGGAACGGGCGCATCCTCCTGCCGAATCTTGCCAGCGGTCGCGCCCTTGATGAAGGCACTGAGTGGCACAGGACGTGTGCCCGCCGCAGGGACAGATGCCTGTGTTAACGGATTGGTAACCCTCACTGCACAGTATGCGGCAAACGCCGCCCCGGAACTGGTAGAGGCTTCGCCTTACGTTTCTGCTTCGTCTGTGCGATTAACAAAAACCTAAAGACCCTCTTTACCAAAACGAAAGACCTCGTCCCTCGCGCGCGCGCACACGCGCTCTGTTAACAATGCTGTTACAAGGGTTCTTTAGGTTTTGGGGTTTTCAAATAGCTGTTTACAGATTTGTACCACTCTTATATAAGGGCATCTTACAGTCACCTCCAATCAGCCCAATAGATTTAACAAGTTGTGGCGCACGATTGTCCGCAACGTGGTCGAAAACGGCCACATCACATGGCCTAAAATGGCCACGTTTACTACTTAGTAAACTACGTGATTTTGGCCCCAGGTGTCCTCTGGTTCGAGGATGGCCGGTACCTTCCTCCGTCGCATGGCTCTATCGTTTGCACGATCACGTTGCACGGCGAGCGTAACGGGCTTCCCGTCGAATGGTTTCCCGTCCCTGTCTAGTGCCCTGACCTTGTACTTCTGACCTCGCTTGTCCAACGGGTCGATCTGGAATAGGCAGCGGGAAGTAATCGCAGCGATTGCAGGTGCCAGTATCTTGCGGGGTAAGCCCGTGAGTTTTCGCAGTTGACCGTTCGTGATCTCGGCGCTGTGTCCAGGGTTATTGCACAGCCGGTACAGCACCGGATAGAGGGCGTGTTCGGAGTCGCTCAACTCAGCCCATATTCCAGGCACCGTGTTGTCCCTGCCATCCGTGGTGACGTGATTGGGCATTGCGAACCATGGGAACAAACCATCAAAGACCGCCATGCTTGCTCCCATCAGATTCGCTTACAAGGGCGGGCTGGTGCGCTGCGATTTGAGCAGCCTTGTCTGCATCTGCTGCTGCGGAATGCTTCCACCGTGCCGTGCGGCGAACATTTGCGGCGATGAGCAGGTCAACATTTGTGGCGATGATCTGGTCGTCCTGATGGTAGCTGGCTTCGATGATCCGTGCGTGTTCCTGTGCCTGTTGTAAAGATGCTTCGATTACTGCTCGTGCGGTTGATCTGCGGTGATTCTTGCGACTCATTCGACGTGCTCCATTTCTGCGATGCTCTGCGGTTGCTGGTGCGTTGAGGTAAGGGTGCAGGCTTGAGTCTCACAATCTTGGAGACAGTCAAGGGAAAGCCTCTCGATACCTTTTGTAACCTATGCGAGTGGTTCCATTGATGAGACCTTTGTCTTCAGGCAACTCTCCCAAGAGTCCAGGGGCATCGGGTAGCAATCTGGTGCCCATGACATCCACCATCAATCCAGCACCAGGAGAAGACGAGATGCCCCACTGCCATAGCTGCCACGCGACACACGACCGCGAAGACATGATCCAATGCATTGCCTGCCTTGGATACTTCTGCACCAATTGCGCCTGCGATTGCTTCCCTACGTTTGAGGAGTTGGACGGGCCGGTCAGGTCAGACGAGGTTCTGCTCGAACTACAACGCAACTTTGTACCGGCTGCTTAGATGGGCAAGGCGCAGGTTTGACATCGCTGTGGAGTCGCCGGATCATGACAGAAAGGGGTGCCAAATGTTTGAACAGTTTGACGAGAATGAGAAGAACGAAAAGATCAAGCAAACGGCTGGTTCTGAATTCACCCACCTTAAGAAGACGATGGCGCTGATTCAAGGCAAGCCGCACAACGGCGAATTTTTCAATTGGACTGACCGGGCTCCCAGTGGTCATGCCGTTTTGTTATTGGGTGAAGTTGCCGCACAGTTCATCGTGAGAAATGGTGCCTACAACGTGCGGTTTGGACAGCGCCCGTATGCAGCATATGAACTGTCTCCCGGCGAGTTGGTTTACCCGGAAAATTGGGAACTCACACCCGATGTCTTTGAGGGTGGATTCATCTGGACGATAGACGGGAAGCGATACTCGCTAGAGTCACTGGCGGAGGCAATAGCGGCCAAACTTGCCGAGTTCTGTGACGACTTCAAGGAAGCTGCGAAACTCTGATGACTGACCATTACACAGTCGCGGGAAGCTGCGACCATTGGGTAATTCTTGGGCGCAAGTGATTGAAAATAAATCGTGGTCCCGTAACTTTAGTTTATGGTCCTGTCAGATTTGCCTAAGTCGTTGATTCCATTATATTTGGTGCCGAAGAAGGGACTCGAACCCCCACACCCTTGCGAGTACGTGGACCTGAACCACGCGCGTCTGCCAATTCCGCCACTTCGGCACGGTTACGTGCTCAGCAAGGCTCGCTGAACAAGGCAGCAACCTTGAGTCTCGCAAATGCGGCAACCTGTGTCAAATCTAGCGACTGCTGTAGGGACCGGGGCGTTCGACCCCGATCCCTGACAGCACGACTTGGCTTGAAAACAGGTTGTTCTTGAACCCGCCTGGTCTTAGACCAGCTTGGCGTCGAGCACGATCTCCGTGTTGTTGGCGAAGAGCTTGGAGATGGGGCAGCCGGCCTTGGCGTCGGCGGCGGCCTTGTCGAAGACTTCCTTGGTGGCGCCGGGAACGCTGGCCGTGGTGGTCAACGCAATCTTGGTAACAGCGAAGCCGCCATCGGTTTTGGCCAGGGTGACGGCCGCGTTGGTTTCAATCTTGGCGGGGGTCAGGCCCGCGCCGCCCAACTGCGCGCCCAGAGCCATGGAGAAGCAGCTTGCGTGGGCCGCCGCGATCAGCTCTTCGGGGGTGGTGCCGGAGTCGGCGCCTTCAAAACGCGTGGCGAATGAGTAGTTGGCGTCCTTCAGTACGCCGGTTGCCGTGGAGATGGTGCCTTTGCCTTCTTTCAGTGAACCTGTCCAAACCGCACTTGCCTTGCTCGCCATAGTCCCTCCTTGGGGGATGTGAAATCCGGTGGTTGTTTCCGGTGCGCCGCCCAGGGGAAGTGTGGGCACAGCCGGAGTGTTGATGTGGTAGGCGCCTGCAGGAAGATTGTGCTGCAGTCGCGCCTGCTCTTCCATGGTAATCTGTCGTGCATGTTGCCGCAGCGGCCTTCGGCCCTTGACCCCGATTTCAATCCGAATTTTAAAGCGGATTTCTCACATGGTGAGCCGGCCGGCGCCGCGCAGGCGGTCGAACACCACTGCCAGGTGTGTCCCACGTGCAGCCATCAGCTTACCGGGCATCATTGCAAGCTGGTCTGCACCCAGTGCGGCTACTATCTTAGCTGCGCCGACTACTACTGAGCCCCGATTACGATCAAAAACCTGAGCACGAATTCTCCGTGGATGAATGGGATGAGGGCTTGCGCGTTCAAGAGTAAATCGAAACCGACCTCATCAGGGTACGTTGGCATCCTGTTGGGGAGCAATGGCGTCGAGCGCCTTGGTAGGCAACAGGTGAGCGCGGGAGAGCACCTTGCGCGCGAGGCCAGTGAGCGCCATGCCGGCAACTTCGCTCAGCGGAACCCAACGGCGCTCGCCGCCGGCAACCGTCATAGCGTCAATGTCGTCTTCAAACACCGTGCGGATACGCACGTAGTAGTTGACCTGCATGATGGCATGGCGAACGGTCATGCGCAGATCCTCTTCGGGAACCGCCGCATCGCGCAGGAGGGGCAGCTCCCACATTCCCGGCATGACGGTCTGCGTGGCAGCGCGCTGTTCGAGCAGCACCTCCCTGCCCGCCGCGGTGTGCGTCTTGGCGGAACTCCGCCCCATCCTTACCGAGAGGGCATGCGCCACCTCGCGGCTCAACATCCGCGCGCGGGGTGCAGTCTTGTGCTCTCCGCGCGTCTTGCAGCCGGCAGCCACCGGACACACCAGGCATTGCGGGTTGCGGGGCAGGCAAACCGTCGCTCCCAGTTCCATGAGCGCCTGGTTGAAGTCGCCGGGGCGCTTTGGGTCGACGAGCCGCCCAGCAAGGTTTTCAATCTTTCGCCGCAGCGTTGCTGCCCCGGCGCGGCTGGCGCTCTCCCATCCCGACAGGCGGCAAAGCACCCGCTCCACGTTGCCGTCGACCACGGCCACCGGCTCGCCGAAAGCGATGCTTGCAATGGCGGCGGCCGTGTAAGCGCCAATGCCGGGTAGCGCGCGCAGCTCCGCGGACGTGGCGGGCAGATTCCCTTGCAGGTTTTTCGCGACAAACTGTGCTGCCTTCAGCAACATGCGAGCGCGGCGATAGTAGCCCAACCCGCTCCACAGCGCCAGCACTTCCTCCTCCGGGGCGAGGGCAAGCGCAAACAGCGTGGGGAAGCGCGCCATAAACGCCTGGTAGCGATCCACAACCACGGCCACGCGCGTCTGCTGGAGCATGATCTCCGAGACCCAGATGGCGTAGGGATCGGTCCGATTGCGCCAGGGCAGATCGCGGCGATTGCGCTCGTACCACTCGATCAGGCGGTAGCGGAAGGCTGCCGCTTTTTCACGATTCGTATCTTGCCCGGCCATTGGGTCAGATTAAGGCATGGGAGCGGTTTCGATTCAGGTGTTGTCCCTTAAAGGTCATGCGGGGGGTCAAGGCGTTGAGCAAAGTGACTTCTGGTGTCCGGGTTTCAGAAGAGAGCGGAATCGAAGCCTCTCCGGAGCTGTATTGTTTCGGGACAGTACTTTCGGAACCCCAAAATGGGCATTAAAAAGCCGCATAGCACGAAATGGTCATTGAACCGCAAATGCCCTATTGGTAAGGTCAAAAACGCCATCTGATCTGCCTGTGTGGCGTTTCGACCTACCCGAAGGTAACACGTACTGAGGTTTTCCAGCACGACCCTTTTCGGTTCGACCGGACCCATCTTCCGAGATTCAGAGCCGTGCACCTGGAGGAACCTTGAAAACTTTCGCTCTTCGCCTGACGCTTATTCCGTTCGCCATCTCCGCAGCCTTGATCTGTCAACCCACGCCATTGCTGGCGCAGCAGCCTTCGCTGTCCGCCCCCGCATCCAGCCTCACTTCGCTGGCTGCCAAAGCGCGGTCCATCAATAATGGCCCCTTGTCGCATGTCGCTTTGGGCGGCGGCATCTCGCCCTTGGGCATCAACCTGCAGGCGGCGATCAACCTCAACCGCTATATGAATCTGCGCGGCGCAGGCAATGTTTTCAACTATACGGTCAACAATATTTCGACAAACGGCTTGAACTTGAGCGGCAAGTTGAACTTCGCCACGGCCGGCGCTTCCCTTGACTTCTATCCCTTTCCGAATCACGGCTTCCGTCTGAGCCCTGGAGGAATGTTCTACAACCAGAACACGGTCAGCGCCAATGTAACTGTCGCCGGCGGCACCAGCTTTTCGCTCAACGGCGTCAAGTATTATGCATCAAGTTCCGACCCCATCACGGGCACTGGCGGGCTGGCTCTGAACGCGAGCAACCCTGCCTTTACCATGACCGCCGGCTGGGGAAACATGATTCCCCGTCACGGCGGGCATTGGTCTTTCCCGTTTGAGATTGGCGCGGCGTTTGTGGGCGCCCCCACCATCAACATGGCGCTGACCAGCGGCCAGGCCTGCGACGCGCAGGGGCAAAACTGCGTAGACGTGGCCACCGATCCGAATGTGCAGGCAAACCTCCAGGCCCAGATCCAGAAGTACCAGAACGACGTGAGCCCGTTCCGGTATTACCCCATCATCAACTTCGGCGCGGCCTACAGCTTCAGAATTCGCTAAATGTTCACTCCACCGCAATCAGGGCCGCTTCCGCTTGGGAAACGGCCCCTTTTTTGCGTCAGAGTTGGGCTTCTCCCTGGCAGCTGTCCGTAGCGCTTTTGTGATTTGGCCCTGGAGAGGCCGTTCGCTCAGCGTTGGGACATCTGCCTCAACTTATGCTTTTCGTTCAGTTTAGTTTTTGAATACCAGCACGCCCGGTAGCACTAAAAGTTGATTGCGCAGAGAAATGCATCGTGCTAGCTTGGAGTCAATTCAATTCCTCACAAGCTTTGTGGGGGGGGCAAGACACCCTTCAGGTTCAAGCGGTAACTCCGGTTCGATTGCGCGGAAAACGTACGATTTTTCCGGAGCCATGATTCCTTCTTGCGGGAGGTTCTCGAATGAAGTGCAACGTTGCTTTCCTTGTTGTCGCCATGCTGGCAACCTCGTCGGCGCTGGTTTCTCAACAGAGCGGTGGTCCAAGCAGCCTTTCCAGGTTCGACTCGTTTTCCAGCGTATCCAGCGAGTCCATGGCCGTGCCTGCCTCGCCCTTGAATAAATACGCTGCCATGAACGCTCCGTTTTCCAGACTCGCCTTCGGCGGCGGGATTTCGCTTATGGGCGTTAATCTGCAGGCCGCGACCAATATCAACCGGCACTTTAATGTGCGCGGCACTGGCAATTTTTTCAAGTACACGGTCAACAACATCGATACCAGCGGGTTCAGCCTGGACGGCCAGGTGAACTTCGCCAGCGCCGGAGCCTCCCTGGACTACTACGCTTTTCCGTCTCACGGTTTCCGTATCAGTCCGGGCTTGCTGTTCTACAACGATAACCAGGTCACAGGAAACGCGGTCGGTTCCAGCGGGTCAAGCATTACGCTGAACAGCACCAAGTACTATTCGGAATTAGCCGATCCAATCGGAATGAATGCGGTTCTCGGCTTGAATACGCGCAAGCAGGCCTTTACCCTCACCACCGGCTGGGGCAACATGATTCCTCGCAAGGGCGGGCACTGGTCGTTCCCCTTTGAGCTTGGCGCGGCTTTCACCGGTGTGCCCTCAGTGAACGTGCTCTTGACTGGGTATGGCTGTACAAATCAATCGGATGTAGCCATCAGTGGACCTTCCTGCGTGAATATGGCCACCAATGAAAATGCGCAGGCCGATTTGAATACACAGATAAGCAAGTGGACGAAGAACCTGAACTCACTTCAGGTCTATCCAATCTTTTCCTTCGGTGCAGGCTACGCCTTCCGCATTCGGTAGTCTCGTCAAAACTCCGCAGAAAGGGCCGCTTCCAACGTGAAAGCGGCCCTCTTCTTTTATGCGTCAGAGTTTCGTCTACCCCAGCAACTCTCCTACGATTCCCGGCGCGGCCTTGAGCGCCGCATCAATCTGCGCCTGATCTTTTCCGCCAGCCTCGGCAATCTCCGGCTTGCCGCCGCCCGATCCGCCCACCAGCTTGGCCACCCCGCCTACCAGCTTGCCGGCCTGGATGCGCTTGATCAGCCCCGGCGTTACGCCGGCGATCAGCGCCACCTTGCCCTCCGGCTGCGCCGATGCCAGCACCACTACGCCCTCGCCGAGCTTCTGCTTCAGGTTGTCCACCAGCGTCCGCAACTGCCCGCGCTCCAGCGAATCCGCGCGCAGCGTTACCAGCTTCACGCCCTTCACTTCGACAACGCGACTCAGCGCCTCATCCAACCCGCCCGCGGCCGACTTCATCCGCATATCATCCAGTTCGCGGCGCAGCTTCTTCATCTCGTCTTCCTGCGCATTCAATCTGGCAAGTAATCCCTCCGAAAGTCTGCCTCCCGCAGGGGTGCCGGCGACCTGAGCCGCAACCTGCGCAACAGCAAAATCTTCGCGGAAAACATTGAGTGAACCAAACCCGCTGATCGCCTCAAGCCGGCGCACACCCGACGACACCGACTCCTCGGCCATGATCTTGATCAGCCCGATCTCGCCCGTGGCCGATGTATGCGTGCCGCCGCAAAGCTCCGTCGAGAAACCATCTGACAGCTTCACCACGCGCACCTTGTCGCCGTACTTTTCGCCGAACAGCGCCATGGCGTGATACTCGTTCACCGCAACGTCGATCGGCACGTCTTCCAGAGTCTCGACCTTGGCGTTGGCCAGCACCTCGCGGTTCACGATTGACTCGATCTCTTCCAGCTCCTCATCGGCCACCTGCGCAAAGTGAGAAAAGTCGAAGCGCAGCCGCTCGGGATGCACTGCCGACCCGGCCTGCTTTACATGCGTGCCCAGCACCTGGCGCAGCGCGGCGTGCAGCAGATGCGTTCCCGTGTGATTGCGCCGGATTGAATTGCGTCGCTCACCATCGACAACCGTGTTCACGTGGTCTCCAATCGCCAGCGGCTGCTTCAGCACAGCCTTGTGCGCGCGCACGCCCTGCACCGGCAGCACACAGCCGGTGATCTCGGCGATGGTCGCGTTTCCGTCGACGGATGTAAACCAACCCGTGTCGCCCACCTGACCGCCCGAGTCGCCGTAGAAGCTCGTATGATCCAGCACCACCTCGACCGAATCGCCGGCCGCGGCCGCGGGGACGCCCACGCCATCCTTGACGATGGCCAGCACTTCGCAGTTGGTGGAGTTGACCTGGCGATAGCCCTCGAACACGGTCTTGGGCAGATCGCGGAATGCCGGGCTCGCCGATTTTTGGCTGCCGCCCTTCCACGATGCACGTGCGCGAGCCTGCTCTTCGGCGCGAGCTTTCTCAAAGCCCTCGTCGTCGAACTTCACACCGGCATCGCGCGCCGCATCCACCATAAAGTCAAGCGGAAGGCCAAACGTCTCGTAGAGGTGAAAGGCCTTCTCGCCGGTGAAGCTTCCCTGCAGTTCCTCGTTCAAGCGAGTCAAGCCAATTTTCAGCACCCGATCAAACTGCTCTTCCTCCGCCTTCACCACTTTCGCCACGCGCGCGGCGGAATCCGTCAGCTCCGGATAAGCGCCCTGCATCAGATCGCGGACCGCGAACACCATCTCAAACAGAAACGGCGTCTCCTGCCCCAGCAGCCGTCCATGCCGAATCCCGCGCCGCAGAATCTTGCGCAGCACATACCCGCGCCCCTCGTTCGAAGGCAGCACCCCGTCGTTGATGAGGAACGTCGCAGCTCGAGCGTGATCGGAGATGATGCGCAGGCTGGCGTTGCCGAGGTCGTTCTCGACGCCGGTGAGCTCGGCAGCCGCCTCAATCAGCGGCGTAAACAGATCCGTCTCGAAGTTGGAGACCTTCCCTTGCAGCACAGCCGCCACGCGCTCCAGCCCCATGCCCGTATCAATCGAGGGCTTAGGCAACGGTGTCAGCTTGTAGCCCGTCGTCTTTCCCGCCGCATCCACAAGCGCCGAGCGATCGAACTGCATAAAGACCAGGTTCCAGATCTCGACATAGCGCGCGTCGTCTTGCCCAAACGGCTTGTCGACACCCGGCGTCTCCGCGGCCTCAATGCCCATATCGTAAAAAATCTCCGAGCACGGGCCGCAGGGCCCGGTCTCGCCCATCTGCCAAAAATTGTCTTTAAGCCCGTACTGGTGGATGCGCTCCTTCGCTACCCCGGCTTCGATCCAATAGCCCTCGGCCTCATCGTCGCGCGGAACCCCATCGGCGCCCTCAAAAATCGTCACGTAGAGACGATCCTTGGGAATCCCGAACCACTCCTCGCTCGTCACCAGCTCCCAGGCAAACTTGATTGCGTCCTGCTTGAAGTAGTCGCCAAACGAGAAGTTGCCCAGCATCTCAAAGAAGGTGTGATGCCGCCGCGTAAAGCCCACGTTTTCAAGGTCGTTGTGCTTGCCGCCCGCGCGGACACACTTTTGCGATGTGGTCGCGCGCGCGTAGTCTCGCTTCTCCGCGCCCAGAAACAGATCTTTGAACTGGTTCATTCCGGCGTTGGTAAACAGCAGCGTCGGATCGTTGGCAGGCACCAGGGACGAAGAGTGCACACGGCGGTGACCCTTCGACTCAAAAAAGCGCAGAAAAGCTTCGCGTATCTCGTTCCCAGAGCGGTTTTGCATGGCTTAACCAGTGTAATTGGAGGATTAGAGTTACGCATCTTATGTAAAAAGTGGGAGAAAGAGAGTATACTTTCGCTATGCCCATAAGGAGTGGGCTTTGCTATGGGCATACAAAGGGCACACGTCGCGCTCCCTGCGGGACTACTCAAGGAGATCGATGCCCTTGTCGGTCCTCGGCAGAGGAGCGCTTTCATCGCTGAGGTGGCAACTGCAGAAGTGAAGAAGCGGAAATTGCTGGAGTTCTTGCGCAGTTCCGAGCCCGTTTGGAAGGACGAAGACCATCCCGAACTCGCCAGGATGGGAACTGCTGCATGGGTGGAGTCCCTCCGCAACGAACCGAGCACTCGGCTCGAAGGACGAGACGAGCATCTCGACCCGCTATGACACCGGCTTCTTCGAATTCGCTGCTGCTCGATAGCACCGTACTAATCGACGTGCTTCGAAACCGTAACGGGCGGCGTGCTTGGCTTGAGCAGTTGGTCTTGTCGGGAAAAGTGCTTGCTACTTCTGTAATCAGCATCGCGGAGGTCTACGGCGGTCTTCGCCCGGGAGAAGAAACGGCTACCAGAATGCACTTGGCCAATCTCGAGTGGCTGCCTGTATCGTCTCCCATTGCCGAGCAGGCAGGTTTGATCAAGGCTGGCCTGAGCCGCCAGGGACAAACTCACAGCATTACAGACATGATCATCGCGGCGACGGCAATTGAATGCGGCTGCCCGCTCGCCACTGACAATCAAAAGCATTTTAAAATTCCAGGATTGACGTTACTGCCGATGCCGTAGGATTTACTCTTCCTGCCGCTCCTCGTCCAGATTGTCCAGCGCCGCCAGACTCTCCTCGGGCACATCCCACTGGCGCAGAATCTTGTAGATCACGCCGGTCGAAAATCCCGCCGTCACCAGCCGCCGCATCACGCGCGCGGTCTCTTTCTCGTTCTCCGGCTTCTTGATGCGCTTGCGCTCCAGATGCTGCCGCGCCAGCGCCTCCTCGTTGGTCTGCCCGTAGCGCGCCTCCAGCGTCTCGGCGATCAATTCTTTGTCGACGCCTTTCTGTTGCAGATCCTGCCGCACGCGACGCACGCCCAGCTTCTCGTTCTCCTGCCGCAGCCGCGCGTAGGTCTCGGCAAAGGCAGCGTCGTTCAGATAGCCATACTCGTGCAGCCGCGCCGCCACTTTTTCGACGACCGCATCGCCCCGCTCCCCCGGCTCCACGCGCTTCTGCATCAGCCGCCGCAGATCGGATTCGGTCCGCATCTGCCGGCCCAGCGCCAGGGTCGCGTAGTTAAACAGCCCCGCTTCGTTCAGAAACGCGCGCGGCTTCGAAGATTTGCGGCCAAAAGGCATTCGTTCAGTCCAGAGGAATCAAAAGGTTGAATTTGCGTGTCCGCCGCCAGCGATAGTGCCTGAAGTCGCTGTCCAGGGTGAGAATATCGCCTGTACCAACCTGGTCGGCTAAGTGGATCAGGCAGGCATCGGCAAAGTCGCAAGGCGTGTCGGCGTACTTCGATATCAGGTGAGCGACCTCTGAAACGCAATCGCAAAGCCGAAAAGGAACTTCGAGCGTCCCTCGCTGTATGTTCTTCAGAATCGCGTCAACGGCCGCTTCTGCATGATCGAGCAGGTGAAGCGCTTCCGTTATACACGCTTCAGTCGTAACGAGCGGGCTGTCAAGCGCCTCATAAGCAGTGTGACAGCGACTGTGAGCTTGTTCGCGCCGATTAAACAGGGCAACAAAAAAGCTCGAGTCGGCCAGAACCGGCGTCATCGCTTCCGCTCATCGGGCCGACGCCACCCCTTGCCCATGCTCTTCACGCCAAGGTCCTTCAGATATGCCTTGTTGGTCGACAAATCGCTGGGCCCAAAGTCGACACAGCCAATGCCAACAAACCGGGGACGAGGCTTTTGCATGCGCCGCTCTGCCCCCTCAAGAAGGCACTCGCGAATCACCTGAGAAGTTGTCCATCCTTCGGCGCTGGCAATTTGCTCGAGCGCCGCCTCGGCCTTCTCATCCAAACGGGCTTGCACTGTCGTGGGCATATTCCCATTGTACTACAAAATCATGAAATGTATTACGCTCTGGATTCGACATTCACTCAGCAGTTTTCTTTTCCCTGTTCCCTATTCCCTATTCCCTGCTTTTCCCGTCCACTCATCCACCCAGTCATTCACCGTCTTCCACCAGAGCTCGGAGTTCTGCGGCTTCAGCACCCAGTGGCCTTCGTCGGGAAAATAGAGCATCTTGCTCGGGACTTTAAGCAGTTGCAATGTGTCAAACAACTGGAAACCCTCGCTCACATCCAGCCTGTAGTCAAGCTGCCCATGCACCACCAGCGTCGGCGTCTTGAAGTTCTTGGCCGCCATCATCGGCGACCACTTGCGGAAGGGGTTTTCGCTATCCGGCTTGCCGTAGTAGTCCCACGGATGCCCCGCTTGGGAGTTTGGAGTTTTGAACTCCCACTCGTTGAACCAGTCCTCTTCCGTCGATCCAAACGCCGACTCCGCATTGAACATGCCGTCGTGCGACACGATGCACTTGAAGCGGTCCGTATGCCCCAGAACCCAGTTGGCCATGTACCCGCCGTAGCTCGCGCCCAGCGCGCACTCGCGCGCCTTGTCGATGAAGGGATAGTGCTGCTCCGCGTAGTCGAGGCCGGTCATCAGGTCGGTAAAAGGCTTCCCGCCCCAGTCGCCGTTGACCCCGTCCACAATCGCCTGCCCGTATCCCGTCGACCCGCGCGGATTGATCATGACGACCACGTACCCATTCGCCGCAAACAACTCCGCATTCCACCGATACGACCACGAGTCGCCCCAGGCCCCCTGCGGCCCCCCATGCATCAAAAACTTCACCGGATATTTCTTCGCAGCATCAAACCCCGGCGGCCGAAGGATGAATCCCTGCAGCTTCGTCTTGTCCGCCGCCTTGAACCAGAAGGATTCCATCTTGGGTAAGTCGAGATCCGCGAGAAGCGCGTCGTTGAGATGGGTAAGCGACGTATTGGCGACATTTGAGTTATTAGTGACTATGTCGTAGCCGCGCTCCATTTGGTAATCCCAGGTGTACACGAGCCTTATTACTTCAGGTGGCCTGTCTACTGTCATGGCGGATGCGAGGATTGTCTTGCCATCTGCAAGTGGGTGCAAGTCGCTGAATTCTCCGCGGTCGCTCAAGTGGTTGGAATGCCCTTCGAGGTTGGCAACAAGAATTGGCATTTCGCCTTTTTGTCCGGAAACGATTAGCAGTCGCTTCGAGTCAGGTCCCCATACGAATTCATCCACCCAAGTCTGAAGATTCGGCAGCAAATCCCTGATCGTCTTCCCCGCCCGGTCATACAGCACGAGCCGGAACTTATCTCCCTCATACCCAGCCCGCGCCTGCGAGTGCCACGCCAGATACTTCCCATCCGGCGAATAGGCCGGATTCAAATCCCCACCCGGCGAAGTGCTCACCTTCACCGGCTTGGCCGCCGCATCAGTCAAATCCAGCGTAAAGATGTCCGCATTGGTCGAGATGGCCGGCTCCGGATCGAGATTCTCAGTAAACGCCAGCTCCTTCGAGTCCGGAGTAAAGTTGCAGCCACAGCCAAGCGGATCGGTCGGGTACTCCGGCGGAACATTGTGCGCATCGTTCGGCGTCAAATCCCGCATCGCCCCCGTCGCAACCGAAACCAGAAACAGATGCGACCTCTTATCCCCCGTGTAGTGGTTCCAGTGCCGATACAGCAGATGCGTAAAAACCTGCGCCTTCACCTTGCTCGCCGCCAGCGCCGCATCGCGATCTGCATTGCACTTATTCCCGGCTGCAAAATCCGCCGTCGTAATTGCCGGGCAATCCGGATACACCGCCGACGTAAACACAATTGACTTCCCGTCAGGCGACCACTTCGCGTTATCGGCTTCCGTCGCAATCGAAGTCAGCTTCTTCGCATTGCTCGCCACACCCGTCGCCGCATCGAAGTCAGCCAGCCATACCTGCTGCCCACCCTCTCGCCCGGAAAGGAAGAGAAGCCGCTTTCCATCGGCGGCGAACTCCACGCCCGAGTCTCCCGGCTGACCGACCGCCAGCTTAAACGGTGCAGAACTCGCGGAGGTTGGGCCACCAATCGCCTGCACCCACAACTCCGCCGTTTTGGTGTTCTGCTCCAGATCCACCGTCGTCACGGAATAGGCCAGCCACTTGCCATCCGGCGAAACAGCCGTCTCCCCCAGCCGCTTCATCTTCATCATGTCTTCAAAAGTCATGGGCCGCTTGCCCGGCGCACTCTGCGCAGCGCCGAACGGCGCCAATCCAAAACCGAGTAAAAGCAAAAGTGCGAATGTAATTTTGCGCATAAAACTCCTCTGAAACCGCCTAGACATTATTGCTTTGAAAGGGCACGGCTTTAGCCGTGCCGCAAACACGTTCAAAATGGTCGGGGGCTTTAGCCCCTGAGGGACCGCCTGACGAACAATATATTGCCAGCAATATCCCTCAAACGCGCAGCACACCAACACCCTGCGTGCGAAGGAAAAGTGTACACCGCAAGCGGAGAAACTGACGGTGCGCCAACCAACAAGCGACGCCACGCGCCAACCCATGCCCAGGCACGCACGCAACGCAGCATCCGCCATAATCCGCCGCAGATTTACTTGTTTTCGTTGCCGATGAGCCGGAACGTGATGGTGCCCCAGAAGAGCCGCGCGCGCATCTGCACGGGGAGATGCCGCTCGTCATCTGTGTACCAGATCCAGATATTGCCGCGGTTCTTTACCACGCCCGCATCGGCCGTGGGCTGTACGCGCAGGGTCTTGAAAGTCCCCAGCGTAGTCTTGATCTCTTCGCGGCCTTCCACTTTCATGGTGACCGGTACGGTGCGCTGGGCATCGGCCACCGGAATCACAAAAGTATGCCCGAGGGACATGGGCTGCGACGAAGCATAGAAGACGCCCGTCAGCAGATCGGTCAGGCAGCCGGGAATGGCCGTTTCAACGTGCTTGGTCTGCCCGCTGACCTGGTTTTTCTCGTTGAGAATCGACTTGCCCTGGCCGTAGTCGAGCCGCAGCGTGGAGTTGAATTGCCGGCGGCCTTCCACGGTCTGCTTGTCGAACTCGTAGGTGCAACCGGTTTGCCGGTCGAATGTGGATTGGAAGTGATCGCTGACGTGAAAGATGAGATTGATGGCGCCGATGGTGTCGGCGCTGGCGGTCAGCCGCTCGCGATCGCCCATCACTTCAAAGTGAAGCACGGCCGTGCCTGCGGGAAACACACGCCAGTCAACCGAATAGGTGAGGGTCTGCTTTTGCGGAAAGCTGAAGCCGGCGCGGGGAGGCGCAAGGGGCGGCGTCTTCTGGCCGTGAGCCAAAGCGGCCAATGCATAAGCACAAAAGATTAAGGCGGCGTACGTGCGCGTCTTCAACGTCGGGTATGGCTCCTTATTGTTTGACCTGAATGACCCGGAAAACGCTCACCGCGCCCCGTGCAGGATCGCTTCCATCGCCGGCCGCAAGAATAGCAGACTGAGATAGAGAAGTGCGGCCCCTATAGCAGCATTGTACTCGCGGTGATGGTTGTAAAGCTTGAGCGAGAAGCCGCCGGCCCGAACGCCGGTAGCTTCTTCATCAGCGGCGGGCAAGCTCTTGCGGGTCTGCAGTTTGGCGGGCGTGAGGCGGGGAATCAGGCGCGGCACGCTGCGGCAATAGGCTTCGAAGCCGGGGAAGGTGGCGCGCAGAAATCGCTCTTCCGACGCGATGACGGGAACATAAATAACAACGAAGCCCGCGGCCAGCACCGCCGCCACCTGCCAACTGAGCAGCGCCACGGCAAAGCCCGCGGCCATCAGCATGGACCCCAGGTAGAGCGGATTGCGCGTGTACGCGTAAGGGCCGGTCACGGTGAGTTCTCGATTTTTCTTCACGTATCCTGAGGCGTAGGCACGCAGCCAAAGTCCTGGGAGCACCAGTACGAGGCTCCAAGCCACAGCGGCCGGACGAGGCGCGCGCCGCCAAAGCTCAAAGACATAAAGCGCTGCTGTCAGGAATCCCAGCGGCACCCGAATCCGCCGGGCGATGCGCTGCCAGCGGGCGATCCAGTCAGGGCGTTGCGAGCCGAGATCCGGCGAATTACCCGGCTCGGTCATTGCGCATTTACCTCGGCAAGCAACTCATCGGCGGCGCGCATCACTTCTTCCGGCTCAATGGTCAGCAATCCAGCTTCGGGGTCAGGATAGCGGGTGTGGTCGCGCTTGCTCAGCGGGCTGCGCAGCACTCTGAATCTTGTCCCGTAGGGTCCGTTGCGGCTGGGATCGGTCGGTCCGTAAATACCTACCACCGGCCGGCCCAGCGCGCAGGCCAGGTGCAGCGGCCCCGTATCTCCAGCGACAAACAGCGCCGCGCGGCGGGTGAGGGAAATCAGTTGCTCGAGCGACATCGACAGTGGAATAGCCGCGCCGCTGGTCCTCTTCACAATAAGATCGGCCATCTGCTCTTCGGCGGGCCCCGCATTGACCAGAACGCGGAAACTCCTCCGGCTCAGTCCGCAGGCAACCTCGGCATAGCGCTCAACGGGCCAGCGCTTGGCGCCCCATCCCGCGCCGGGATTGAGCAGCGCCACGGGCCGCGTTCCGCTGGTGGCAAGCAGCGTATCGCACCAGGATTCGGCGGCGGGGTCAACGGGAAGCAGCGGAGGAGTGTGCGTGAGAGCGTCGCCCGCGACAGCCGAAGCCAGTTCAATATCCTGCTCGATCACGTGCGCGCCGTGGGTGGCCACGCGCTCCGTATAAAGAAGCCGCGCCGGGCCCTCGCGCGGTGTCTCCTCGCCAATCATCCTTTGACAGCCGGCCATGCGCCCCAGAATCGCCGAGCGCAGCGAGCCCTGCATATCGACCACCGCGTTATAAGGAACGGCCTTGAGCCGATCGCGCAGCGCCTTGATCTCCTGCGTCGTCTTCAGGGCAAGCGGGTGATGCCGCCACTCTTTAGTGGACGCCAGGAAGATGCGATCCACAATGGGTTGCTCCGGACCGCGACCGGTGCTTTGCTCGGTGGCCAGCAGCGCCCGCCAGCGCGGCTCCACGATCCAGTCAATCTCCCACGCTGGATGCGCCAGGCGCAACGCGGTGACCGCCGGCAGGGCGTGCAGAATATCGCCCATGGCGCCCGGCCTGACCACAAGAAGGCGGAACTTTGATTGAGTGTGCAAACTCTAATTTTCTCACAGTGGCGGTTGGGGAAGTTTTGCTCAGATCAAAACCGCGCTTAGCGCTGCAGCAGATCGATCGGCTTCGTGAAATCCGTCACCCGGATATGCGCCGCCAGCGACGGATGCTGGCGTTGCATTGCCAGATACATCTCCCACGCCACACGCCGATAGCTGAAGTGCCCGGCGGGACCGGAGCGGAGTTCCGCAATGTATTGCGCCTCGGCGAAATCCATCTTGAACAGGCTGCGGATGCGCGTGGCCAGCGGAAGCAAATAAAGCGCGGACTGAGCCGCTTCCGGGGCTGCGCCGGCCGCGATCTGCGCGCTTGCCTTGTGCGCAGCTTCAATCGCCGCCTGGTACTCGGCCAGGATTCCGGCTTCGCCAAGCACATCGGCGTCGCCGGCCAGGTCGCCGGAGTTCGGCGTCTCATACCCGTGGATCGAAGTGAACTGCTGAATGATCTGCGTGCAGCGGCGATGGCGGTGCATGTCGCGGAAGCCGCCGATGTCCATGAGGATGTCGAAGCGCAGAGCGGCTCCGGCATGGAAGGCGCGCAGTGATTCGTCATGCTTGCCGCGGTGCCGCAAGCCAAGCTCGATGATCGCTGAAACCTGCGAGCCCGTGAAGCCGGAGACAAGGTCGCGGATCTGGCGGTATGGGTAATGGCTGGCCGAGTAGAGCAGCGTCGCGGCCAGTTCCACCTCCAGCGTCTCGGTGCATTCGACCAGATCGACCAGCGGGGCTGCCGCAATGGGCAGGTCTTTCAAGACTTCCGCCGCGGCCTGCGCGAGTTCGGCGCTCGATTGAATCTCGTAGTCGTTGGGCTGCGCGTATTTCACCAGCGTGGGCGCGGTGCGCACCTCGCGCGTAAGGAACTGAGCAGCCTCGCCAGCCAGCGATGGATCGGCAGCCGCTATCTTTTCGGCGAATGCCGAAGCCGCCTGGCCGTTGACGTTCCATGCAGAGCCGGTAGCGGCCTCCCGCAGCTTCAGTCCCAGGTCGCGCACCTCGGCGATGGGGCTTGAAAGCAGCCGGGAGACCTGTGTTTCCAGAGTTCGAGCGCTCACAATCTGTCCGAGCGAAGTATTGGTAGCCAGCGGAAGCAGGTACCGCGCCACGTCGAAGGCGCGGGCCTTCAGCGTGCGCTCGTAGGCTTCCGGTTTTAGAGATTCCGGACAGGGAATGCGGCCGCGGAGCAGCTCGAGTACGGCCGCGGTGGTGCGCTGGTAGGTGGCAAAGAGATTTTCAACCGTATGCGCGTAGAGTTGGGCCGAGGCAACATCCCCAGCAAAATCAGGGAAATACCAGCCGGATTTGATGAAATTCTGATACCGGGTCGACCGCTCCTGGCCGTCCCAACGCTGCTCATCCACCAGCACGATGGCCGCCAGCAGGCTCAGCCGCTCAACCGCGAAGGCAATGTGGGCCAGGTCGGCAATCGAGCGGTGGCCGTATTGAAAGTAGAATGTGTTTAGAAACTGCTCGGCGCGCTGGGCGCTGATCTCAGTCAAGGATTCCCGCATCGACAGCGCGGAGCGGGAGTACTTGGCCATGGCAAAGGCCAGCACTTCGGGGTCGGCGCCGTGGACGGCGAATACATTCGTTTGATTACTTGCGGCGGGCGCAGAAAAAGTTTCGCTGGACATTCTTGAGGTCTCGCGAACAGAATACGGCATGAGGGCGACTGTCGAGATTTTCATTGTTCCGAAGATCTTGCTAAGTTGAGTACCAGTGGAGCAAGTCCAGCCGGGACCGCTGGAGAGGGCCATGCAGGAGTACCAGTTCAGGACGTCGCACAGACCCAGGCCGCTCCCCTCCGGCCGTTGGGCCATGACGCAGCGCTGGAACGATCTTTTGTTTGCGCATTGGCCGATTCCCATTGCGCAAATGGCCGCTCTGCTGCCGAATTGGCTTGAAGTCGACACGTTCCAAGGGTCGGCCTGGCTGGGCGCGGTGCCGTTCTGGCTTGACCGGATCAAGATTCGCGGCGTGCCACCTATTCCCGGAGCGCGCAGCTTCCCAGATCTGAATCTTCGCACCTACGTCCGCGACCAGTTTACGGGTACGCCGGGAGTCTTCTGCTTTTCGCTGGATGCCAGCAACCTGCTGGCTGTGGCCGTCGCGCGCGCCTACTATCAGTTGCCGTACTACTGGTCTGACATGCGGCTGGAGCAGCACTCGGAACGCGAGTTTGCGTTCTACAGCAGGCGCAGATTCTCGAACCGGCCGGTGGTTTTCAACGCGCGCTATCGGGGACTGGGGCCGAACGCCAGCCTGGCGGAAAATCGCGGCGGAACGTTCGAGCATTTTGTCACGGAGCGTTCCTGCCTTTACAGTTCCAACCGCGCCGGGCAGCCTATCCGCGCCAACCTGCACTTTGTTTCCTGGCCGCTGGAAGAGGCGGCAGCGGAGATTGAGCGCAACGATCTCGCAGCTTCCATCGGGCTCACCTTACCCAAGTCAGACCCCGTGCTGCACTATTCGCGACGCCTCGCCGTCTATGTGTGGCCCAGAGAGCTGGTGCGCCCCGCGCTTGTGGGCAGGCCTGTCGCCGTGGCCATTTCGCCCTCAGGCTAACGACGGCCTCTTCTCACTGCAACCCCCGGATACTGTCTGGCGCGCACTTATAATGAGGTGCGGAAGGGCGCAGAGTTTTTGCACACGGGTCGACGAAAGATTTATGGCGAATTTGCAGGGAAGAATCGCGCTGGTGACCGGCGCTTCGCAGGGGATTGGACGGGCCTGCGCTTTGGAGTTGGCGCGAGCCGGGGCAACGGTGGCGCTGGCGGCAAGGAACCAGACCAAGCTGGCCGAAGCAGTGGCGGACATTGAAGCCGCGGGCGGGCAGGCGGCGGCGTTCCCGCTCGACATCGCAAGCGAGGAGTCGATCAAGGCCTGTGCGAAGGCGGTTCTGGAGCGCTTCGGCAAGGTCGAAATCCTGGTGAACAATGCCGGCATTACGCGCGACGGGCTGATGATGGCCATGAAGCGCGCCGACTGGGACGACGTACTGGCAACCAACCTGACCGGGACGTTTCTGCTGACCCAGGCCCTGCTGCGCCCCATGCTCAAAAATCGCTGGGGCCGGATCATCAATATTTCCAGCGTTGTAGGCCGCACCGGCCAGGCCGGCCAGGTCAACTACGCCGCCAGCAAGGCGGGGCTGATCGGGTTCACGCGGTCGATGGCGCGCGAGGTGGCTTCCCGGGGAATCACCGTAAACGCCGTGGCCCCCGGCTATATCGAGACGCCCATGACTGCTGTACTCGACGAAAAACAACGCACGGCCATGATGGCCCAGATTCCGCTCGACCGCCCCGGAACTGAAGCCGACATCGCCCAGCCGGTTGCCTTCCTTGCCTCCGAAGCAGCTGCCTACATTACCGGCCACGTGCTCGACGTGAACGGCGGAATGTTCATGGGCGGCTGATGCCGTTCAGTTAAGAAACTTCTCATGTTATGCGTATTCCAGCCGATAGACGGTCTGAGAAGATACGCATGGCGACTTTGGTGGCACCCAAGCAACGAACCGCGCCAGTCCTGTCTGGGTTTGCGGATGGACTGCGTTACATAGCGCGGCAACCCATTCTGGATTTGCGCGGCAAACTGCACGGCTACGAACTGCTGTTCAGGAATGGTTCCGAGTTGGGTTTTCGCGGAGACGGCGACCTGGCGACGCGCACCATGCTCGACAATTCCGTGATCTTTGGCCTGGAAAAGCTGGCCGGTGGCGTAACGGCCTTTGTCAACTGCACCCGCGAGTCGCTCACCGAGGATCTTGTGGATGTTCTGCCGCCGTCCATGACCGTACTCGAGATTCTGGAGACCATTGAACCCACGCCCGACGTAGTGAAGGCATGCCGCAGGTTGAAGGCTCAGGGCTTCCGTGTGGCGCTGGACGATTTCGTCTGGAAGCCGGGCATGGAGCCGCTCATCGAGTTGGCCGACTACATCAAGGTGGACTTCATTCAGACCGGCGTCAAAGAGAGAAAGAAGCTGCTCGAAAGACTCAGCAGCTACGCAGTGGCGCTGGTTGCCGAAAAAGTTGAGACCCACGACGAGTTCAAGCAGGCGCGCGCGGAAGGCTTTACGCTCATCCAGGGCTATTACTTTTGCCGGCCGGTGCTGCTCCAGAACCGGAATGTGCCAGCCAACCGCTTGTCGCACGTTGAAATCCTGCGCCTGTTGCACGAGGACTCGCTCGACTTGCGCGCTCTTACCCGGCTGGTCAAGCGCGACGCCTCGCTCACCTACCGCCTGCTGCGGCTCATCAACTCGCCGCTGTACGCTGTGCGGCAGGAAGTCAACTCCGTGCAGGGTGCTCTGATTGCGGTTGGAGAAGATGCGTTCCGGCGCATTGCCACGCTTGCCATTACAAGCGAGATCAGCGCCGGCCAACCCTCCGAGGTACTGCGCATGGCCTTTGTGCGCGGGCGATTCTGCGAACTGGCCGCCCGATTCTGCGAACTCAATTCCACCGAACAATATCTTCTTGGGTTGCTGAGCATGGTGCCGGCAATGCTGCGGCTCCCTATAGATGAACTTGTCCAGACGCTGCCCCTTCGCGAAGAGATTCGTCAGGCACTGACAGAAGTGGACCTGCCTGAAGGCACTCTGCTTGCCTGGATGGTCCGGCACGAGAACGCGGATTGGGCTGCCTGCGACGCCATTGCCCTGGCTCATGATCTGGACCGGAAGAGCTTGGTGAGGTGTTACGCCGAAGCCGTGGTCTGGGCTGAATCCGCCCTTAACTTCGCATAGAACCCGACTCTCAGTGGATGCCTGACGGCGCAACCGCTTCGATTCTTCTCGAAGGGCATTCCGCGTCTGGCAAAGGCACGCCCGCGGCCAATCTCCGCACGCGAACAAGTTTTCGTGTATTCCCTCTTCGATCCGGCGTTACCCCGCGGCTGCCGGCAGTATACTTGGGGCGTTCCCGGGTTTCTCTACTTTTACACCTGAATTGAGTACGGGCCAAAACAGATCAATCATGGCGAATCCACGCACGATCGTCGTGGGCCGTACCGGAAACATTCCCGCCCCGAACGGCGAAATGCTTCCGGGCGGCCTACGCCTGTTGAAGCGGTGGTAACCACCGAAGGAGGAGATGTCATGCACGAATCATCCGATCCTCAAGCTTTTGTTCCGCAACCTCCGGCCCCCATGACGTTGAGCCAAATCCTCGATCGGACTTACCGGTTGACGCGCGCGAATCTTGGCCTTTTTCTTGGCATTGCGGCCGTTCCCACAGCCATCATCGTTGCATTCATCGTTGGCTGGACGATCTTCCTGTTCAAGACAATTGGCCCGCATATGACCGGCAATCCCCCGCAACTCGGGGCTGTCTTCGTCAATGTGCAGTTCTTTTGGTTCTTGCTTATTTGCTATCCGCTTATGCTCGCCGCGTATGCCCTCTATCTGCCTGCGGCATTTTTCGCCGCTGCAAACGCCAATCGCGGCGTGGCTGTCAACTTCCAGCAGGCGTACAGCGCGGCATGGAGCCGTTTTGGGCGCTCGCTCTGGCTCATTGTGCTGCTCATCCTTTATATGGTGGTGCCGATTGCCATTGCGAGCGCACTCATTTTCATCGGCGTCGCTTTCATCCAGCACGCCACGGGAGCGGGGTTCGGCACCCCAGCCATGTTCTTCATGGTTCCGCTTCTCGTGCTTCTCTACATCGGCATCCTGGTTTCCTCCGTGCTGATCATGTTGCGCTTCGCTATGGCTTACCCGGCATGCATCGAGGAGAACCTGACCGCGTGGAAGGCTCTCCAGCGCAGCGCCAGCCTTACCCGCGGCGCAAAGGGCCGCATCTTCCTTGTGCTGCTGGTGATTTATGCGATTGTGTATGCGGTGGAGCTGGTATGCATCCTGGTTCTATTTGCAGTGGCCGCAGTGGCCGCGCTCATCGCCGTGCCCGCGCATGTGACCATGGGTTCGCCCGCATTCTTGATCCTGGCCGGAGTGGGCGTGTTCGCCTACGTGCTCATCATCGGTGCATGCGTTCTGTTGAGCTATGCGGCCTTTACTGCCGCCCTTGCCGTGGTCTATCACGACCAGCGGCTGCGCAAAGACATTCCGCTGTCGGCACCATCTCCGGACTGATCCTTCAAAGTTATCGTTAACGGACGTATAATTGGGCGTTCCTGAAATAGACGAGGCAGACGCTCGCATTGCGCCTGCCTCGAACGGAGAAATCATGTCGACCATTCGCGCAACACTGTCTTGTTTGCTGGCGCTCGTAACCACTGTCAGCCTGGCTGCTCAAGCGGCCAGCACCAGTCCCGTCAAGGTCACTTCTCCCAACGGAGAAATCACCGTCTTGCTCTTCGATGCCGGCACGGAAAGCGGTCCGCCAGTGCGAGGAAGAAGCACGGCTACCGACGATCTGCGCTATGCGGTCGAATTCCACGGCAAGCGGCTGATGGATTCCGCGCGCCTTGGGCTGGAGCTGGTTGGCCAGCCGGCGCTTGGCCCGGGCATGCACTTGAAGGCCGCGCAGCCGGAGAGCGCTGACCAGACCTATACGATTCCTGTCGGCAAAACGAGCAGCGTGCGCGATCACTACAACGGCGTACGCGCCGACTTTGAGGACGCTACCGGCCGCAAGCTCACGGTTGAAGTGCGCGCCTTCGACGACGGCGTAGGCTTTCGCTACCTGGTGCCGGACCAGCCCGCGCTCAAAGACGTCCGCATCGCCAACGAGTTGACCGAGTTTGCCTACGCGAAAGATGCGGAGACTTATCCGCTGATCATGAACGGAAACTCGGGGTATGAGGACTCGTATCAACTTCGGGAGGCAAGCGGGTTGCATGCGGACTGGATCATTGGGCTGCCGTTTCTGGCCAATGAGCCTGGCCTGGGCTGGGTCGCCATCACCGAGGCCGATATCGACAACTATGCGGGAATGCACCTGACCAAGGACAGGAGATTTAACTCGTTGATCGTCAAAGCAGGCCTCGCGCCGCATGCCGATGCGGCAGGAGTTGCAGAAACCGGCGTGGCCGTAATCACCTCGACACCTTTCAACAGCCCATGGCGCGTGCTGCTGATCGGCGACACCGCTGGAAAACTCATCGAGTCGAACATCGTTCTCAATCTCAATCCGCCGTCGAAAGTCGCCGATACCTCGTGGATCAAAGCGGGAAAGTCGGCGTGGGACTGGTGGTCCGGGGAGGCTGCTCCAAGCGTTACCTTCAAGACGGGCATGAACACCGCGACCATGAAGCACTACATCGACTTCGCCTCGGATTCAGGATTCAAGTACATGCTCATCGATGCGGGCTGGGCCAAAGCCGATCGCAAGGGGCCGGACGACTACGCGGCGCTGGCCAACATTACCGAGGTGGTTCCGGAGATCGACATGCCGGAACTGATTCGCTATGCCAATGAGAAGCACGTAAAGATATGGCTCTGGTCGCACTGGAGTTCCGTGGACAAGTACATGGACCAGGCGTTTCCACTCTTCGAAAAGTGGGGCATCGCGGGCGTAAAGATTGACTTTATGGACCGCGACGACCAGTGGATGGTGGGTTTCTATCATCGCGTGGTTGAGAATGCCGCAGCGCACCACCTGATGATCGACTTCCACGGCGCCTACAAGCCCGATGGCCTGCGCAGAACCTATCCGAACTTGATCACGCGCGAAGGCGTCCTGGGCAAGGAGTATCTGAAGATGAGCGCGCGCACAACTCCGGCGCACAACGCCACTCTGCCGTTCACCCGCATGTTGGCCGGACCCATGGACTACACGCCGGGCGCCTTCAACAACAGCAATCGCGAAAACTTTGTGGTGCGCAACTTCATGCCCATGGGCCTGGGGACACGAGCGCAGGAGCTGGCTCTTTACGTTGTGCTTGAGAGCCCGTTGCAGATGGTTTCCGATTATCCGGAAATCTACGCGGGCCAAGTGGCGTTCAACTTCATCAAGCAGGTGCCGACTACATGGGATGAAATCCACGCAGTCGGCGGCACGCCCATGGAGTGGGTCTCCCTGGCGCGGCGCAGCGGGAAAGACTGGTACATCGGCTCGCTCACCAACTGGGACCAGCGCGACATCAAAATACCGCTCAGCTTTCTTGGCGACGGCAAATACGTCGCGGAGATCTACGCGGACGCGCCCGACGCCGCCGTCGAAGCCAAGCACACCACTTTCGAGAAAGTCCCCGTGGACAGGACCACAGTGCTGAACGTCCATATGGTTTCAGGCGGTGGAAATGCCATCTGGATCCATCCGGAGTAAGAAACCAGTCAAACCGGAGCCTTGGGGGCTGCCGAACCCGGGGCTCCGGCTGAATCCTGGCGCTGGCTGGGGCATCTGAAATAATGATGATTGTGAAGCATGTGCAACAATTTGCGCTCCGGCTGGGAGTGGGGGCGGCGATCTGTGGTTCGGTGTTCCTTTGGGACGCGAGTGCGCGGGCGCAAGCCGGAAATCCTTCTTCCGCCGCCAATCCCTATTTCGGCAGCGTGACCGCGCAGCCCGTGAGCGATGAAACGCTCAAGCTCTCGCTCGACGATGCGGTGCGCCGCGGCCTCCAGAACAACCTCGGATTGAAAGAGGTCGAAAACGACGAAAAGATTGTTCACGGGGAAAAGAACGAGGCCCTGCAACAGTTTTTGCCGACGATTACGCTGACCGGGGATACCGGGGTCTACCAGCATAATCTGGCAGCGCAGGGATTTGGACCGGGCGTCGTCTCCAAGTTCGCGGGGTTGTTTCCGGGCGGGCAGATGCCGGCAGGGGGAATCTCGCTGATTACCAAGGACGACCTTACCCAGGGACAAGTTCACTTTAGCGAAACGCTGTTCTCCGGGCCCGTGATCGCGGGATATAAGGCGGCGGGCTCGGCCGAACGCTCGGCGCATTTTGCCAAAATGACGGCGCGGGGCGAGGTGGTGCAGCAGGTGGCCACCGCTTATCTCCACGCAATTGCCGCCTCCAGCGAGGTGGACAACGCCAAAGCGCTGCTGGCCCAGGATCAGGTTTCGCTCGATCATGCCCATGCGGCGCACGAGGCCGGTGTTGTCGCGAATCTGGAAGAACTGCGGGCGCGCGTGCAGTTGCAGGCGCAGCAGCAGGCGCTGCTCTACGCAGAGAACGCCTATGAGAAAGACCTGATCCTGCTCAAGCGCGAGACCGGCATCGATCCTGGGCAGGGAATTGCTCTCACCGATCCCGCTCCCTACAGCGACCTGGCAGAACAGACGCCGGAAGAAGTGTGCGCCATCGCCTACAAGAGCCGTCAGGACTACCAAAACCTGCAGAACCAGGTCGTGACCTATCGCGCCATCCATAATGTCTATCGCGCGCAGCGGCTGCCGACTCTGCTCTTCAACAGCTACTACGGCACCAGCACGGTCAACGGCGCCGGAACTCACGGCAATTTCGTCGCCATGGGAACGCTCTCCCTGCCTCTGTTTCGCGAGGCCGGGTTGCGCGGCAATGAGGATGCATCGAAGGCGCAGCTTGAAGCCGTGAATGCGCAGCTCGCCGACTTGCACAACCATATCGACGAACAGGTACGCGCGGCGCTGCTGGATGTCGGTGCATCCGCAAAGCTGGTCCAGGTGGCGAAATCGAATGTGGAACTCGCGACCCGCGCACTCAGCGATGAGACGGACCGCGTCAACGCCGGCGTAGACGACAACCTGCCCCTGGTCACCGCCCAGGCCACTTTGGCAAATGCCCAGAACAGCCTGGTCGAGAGTCTCTACCGCTACAACGTGTCGAAGCTTGCGCTTGCGCGGGCCGCCGGCGTGCTCGAAACGCAGTATCGGGACTACCTGGGGCGGTAAGGCCGGCTATTCTGTCTCTGCTACGCGCCAAGTCCAATGTTTTCCGCTATCCCATAAACCCTAGATACGGGCTCGAACCGAAGTTGCCGAAGTTCGGAAAGACCTGCCGAACCTGGCCATCGGACAAGCCGAACCACCGCGCAAGCGTCCCTGCATATTGGTCTACCGACGTGGTTGGGATCAGGCGGCCGGCGCCCACATCGTTGGCCTGGTTCGCGCCGATAACCGGATATTGCCCGTACATATCCTGCCCCTGCACCGCGCCGCCAACAACGAAATGGTGACTTCCCCAGCCGTGATCGGTGCCATCGCTGTTGCTGGTCAGCGTGCGGCCAAAATCCGATGCAGTGAATGTCGTCACCTGGCTGCCCATGCCGGCCGCCACCATCAGCCCGTCGAAATACTCCAGCCCCTGCCCCAGTTGCGTAAGAAGCTGCGCGTGCGTCACGGCCTGCCCGTCGTGCGTATCGAAGCTCCCCAGCTGCACGTAAAAGATCTGCCGCGTCACGCCCAGTCCGCTACTCCCAGCGATGATGCGCGCCACTGTCTGCATCGAAATAGCGAATGAATTGTCAGTAAGCTTGTTTGTCATCGGATCAACATATTGCGGCGGATTAGGAATGCCGCCGACGCCTGCTGGAAGCATTGCGCTTGCCAATTGCGCCTGCGCCTGCGTCGATCGATTGACGACGACTTCATACTCTTTGGCAAACAGGTTAGATTCATCGGCAGTGAGAATAGCCGCGAGTGGATTGGCTGCGGCGGGCAGGCCGAAGGGAGGTTGAGCTAACCCATAGATGGGGATTGGACCTGCCGAGGTTACGTTCAACTGGAATGACGATTGTCCGGAGAGAAACAGCGCGATGCCGGCTGTGGAGATGCAGGTGAATGTTGAATTCGAATTCATGTTCATGCTCTCGATCACATCCGCAACCGAGCCGCCCCATCCCACATGCTCCGCGCTTCCACCGTTTGCGGCGATCGCCTGCCATGCCGCGGTCTGATCGAAGTGCGAGAACAACGACGCCGGCAGCGGAACGGAGTTCGCATTCACCTGCGCTTTGGTGGCCGGAGCAATCAACGTGCCGGTGTTGGCCACGATGGCTGCGCGCCCGGCGTTGAAGAGATTTTGCACCCCGCCCAGTGCCGGATTAAGGCCAAAGGTGCGCCCGCTCTGCGGAGTCTTTAGCGTAATGGGCAGCAGACTGCCGAGCGGATAGGCAAGGCCCGGTGCACCCGATCGCGCCTGCGTGAAGGCAGCAAAGGAATCCGTGTCGGTGGCGATTACTGAGCCGTGTCCGTCGTTGCCGCCCTGCAAAAATACGCACACCAGCGCCTTGTAACCCGATGAGCCGGTTCCCTGCGCCATTGCGGCCAGCGTGTTCAGTTCAAGCAAAAACGGGCTTGCCGAAAGGCCTGCCATAGAAGCCAGGGAAGCCGTTCTCAGAAATTGCCGGCGCGACTTTTCAAATCTATTCGTCATGAAGTTCCTAGTACTGCGCGTTAAAGGCTGGAGAAGCCATTGTGAGGTAGATGGCGGTTCGGGCGCGGTTGGCAAGCGCTGCGTTGATGGCATTCTGGTCGCCGGTCGGAATTTGAATCGCAGTGATGGCGCCGAGGATCTGGCCATACAAAGTGCTGTCCATTTCGCCGGCCATCAAGAGCAGGTTGATGCGATCAAGCAGAGCCGTGGGATTGGCGGCCAGACCCGTTTCGGTTTCGTAACTTGCGAAGATGTCGAAGCCCTGAGATGCGTCGCTGCCGATTGAGTCCTGCATGAAGTTGAGATAGCCAACAACGGTGGATACATTGGTCATCTGCATCTCTGGCCCAACCAGGCCGGCAGCCTCAATACTTGTTCCCGGAGGAACGTAACCCGGCGCAAACCAGTCAAAGACGGTCGGCGAACGCAGCGACATCTGGCCGAGTCCCCAGATCGGATCCTCTGTACTGCCGATGCCGTACGAGCCGGTGCGCGATTGGGCGGAGAAGGCGCGCGCCCACTCGGTATAACGGAGCAGTGCTTCGCGCACCTTTCCATACTTTGGATTGGTGAAGTCGGTGGAGGAGCTGCGTGCCTCCGGATCAAGCAGTATCTCGGTAATCACCGCCTTCAAATCTCCGCGTACGCCCAATCCATTGTCCTTGAACACAGCCGAGCAATTGCCGATGTACGTCGGGCTCGGATTGCTGGTGACCAGGTGCTGGATCATCTGCTTGCAGAAGAACGGAGGCAGGTTCGGGTGATTAAAAAGAGTGTCAAGCGCGATCTTGAGATCGCCGTCCGGATCGGCCCCACCGGCGGGAATCGTGACGCCAAGAAACTGCTTTTGCACTGTGGAGTGATGACTCGCGAAGCTTTGCATGGGCAAAAGTTCTTCGCCGAATCCAGGACCGGTATAAGCGCAGCAGTTTGACCATGCGGTGTCGGTATTGTTTCCTGGGATGTTCCAACTGAAGCCGGTGAAGACCGCGGCCAGTCCCTCCACGTCTGTGTTGGAGTAGGTCGGGATTGGCTGCCCGGTCGAATCCAGCTTTTGCGAGCCATCGTCATTCAGCTGGTAGAGGCCGATGGTGAAAAGCTGCATGATCTCGCGCGCGTAATTCTCGTCGGGATCGGTATTGGCGTTGCCTTTGTCGTTGCCGAGCATCGAGAGCATTTGCCCCATCATCGGGTTGAGCGTCACATCCTGCAGCAACGTCCGGAAGTTTCCAAAGGCGTCCGCGCCCAGCAGGTCGTAGTAGTTCGCTTCTCCGCGTGGCATGCTTTGCACGTTGAAATCGGCCTCGCTGGAGATGACGAACATCTCGGTCAGCGTGTAGACGACTCGTTGCCGCAACTGGTCGTTTCCGGCGAGGGCCTGCTGCCAAAAGCTGCCCTGGACCAGGCCTTCGTCCGCGCTGTTCTGCTCAAAGAGGGCCGCGTTGCACTTTGCGTCACCCGCCGCGCAGGGTGGATTGTTGAGCATCACGGCCGTCTCGACACCGGGCTCCTGCGGCACGAGCGGCAGCGAGAATTGCTCGGTGAGCCAGGGTTGAAATCCAATCATCGAGAGGTGATGAATGCTGTCATCCGTGGCTCCAAAGGTCGCCTGCTCGAGAAAACGGGAGGCATCCTGAGGGGTGACGAGCGGCACCGGGGGCGTGCCGTCCACCAGCGCAATCAGATCGGCCGATGTTGCCGGGCCAGGGCTTGGATTCAAGACCTGGAGATCGAGATTGCCAGGCTCTGTCGGGGCAAGCGTCGCGGTCAACTGGGTTCCGCTATTGAACGTAGTCGCAACCGGCGCTCCATTCATCAATACCTGCGCGCCGCTGATAAAGCTCTGGCCGGTCACCGTGACTGTTGTGGAGGGCGGCCCCACATTGAACGTCATCGGCGACGCCGAGTTGAGAATCGGGATCGGATTCAGCACCGAGATATTCTGCGTGATCGACACCGCGGGATTGTCGACGCTGGTGATGGTGAGTTGCACCACGTTGCTGGGAGTGGGAACCACCGCCGGCGCAGTGTACGTAATTGTTCCGTCTGCTTTTGCAACCGCCGTGCCGATGAGCGCGTTGCCGCCGGGGACTCCATTCACTTTCAGGGTGACCGCGGTGTTGTTCGTCCCGTTGACCGTGAGCGCGAAGGCCAGAGGATTGCTGACCCGCACGTCGGAGCCCTCTCCGGGAAACAACGTGAGGACAACTTGTCCCGGACCCACGACCACAGGAACAGTCGCGGAGTTTGCCGATCCCGGATCTGGATTGCTCACCAGCAGCGGGAAAGTCCCCGGATTGGGTGCGGGAATCACGGCGACCAGTTGGGTGCTTGAAATCAGCGTGGTGGGTACAGCGGCTCCGTTCCACATGATCTGCGCGCCGAAAACAAACTGCGATCCATTGACGGCAACTTGTGCCGAGCCTTCCGGGAATGTCGATGGCGTTACGCCGTTGATGATCGGAATCGGATTGAGAACGCCCACCGAGGCGGAGCCCTGCGGAAAGGAAGGATGATCGACCGAAGTTACGGTGATGGCGACTGAATTGGGTACCGGCACAATGGCCGGCGCCGTATACAGCCCCTTGCTGTCAATCGTCCCGAATTCCCCGTTGCCGCCTTCAATGCCGTTGACATAAAAGGTCATCGGCGAACCGAGTTGGAGGCCGTTGTTTGTGAATTGCAGTTGCTGATTCACGCGGACGGTCGTGGCCGATGCAGAGAGCGCAGTGAAGTGAGCCTGATCGCCGATATTGATGCTGCCGCCGCCGCAACCGCTAACCAGCGAAAAGATGCCGACGAGCGACGCCGCGATCAACGCCAGATCGAAAGAAAGAACACGAATGGACCTTGCCGGCACGAGTGCTCCTCGCCAGGGGATTCCAAGGGCTGATTTGTTGCAGATGCAGCACGGGAAGCAGGGAAGTTACTTATTAGTCGAGTACTTTGGTGTACGCTAACAAGGTTACTTTGCAGCGTCAACCGTTTTCTTCCGCAGACACGTTACCTCGGTTTGGGCCAGGCGCTGTCCAGGCAACTTGTTTCCCTGACGTGACGGGTTCGCGTCGGAACCGGGTAAGCGAATGGCGGCTGTCGGGTTCTGTTTATGGGCATTGGACGGGAATCGAATCTTGCACGTCTCTGTCGGGCGCAGTCCTTCATTCCAAAGTAGAGTAGAGATCAGAGGGTGCGAGGCGGATGTCCAGGAAGCTGAGGATTATCTACTACGTGGAGGCCGATGCTGGGGCGCTGGCCCGGAGAGCGGCACAGTATTTTGTGGAAATGGTTGACGAGGCGGTTGACCGGCGCGGGCGGGCGCGCATCGCGATCAGTGGCGGATCAACCCCCAAGGCAGCGTTTGAGTTGCTGGGTAACCCGAACCAGCCCTGGCGCGCACGGATGCAATGGGACAAGCTGGATGTCTTCTGGGTCGATGAGCGGTGCGTTCCTCCGGACGACCCGGAAAGCAACTACCGCATGACATGCGAGGCGCTTCTGGATAGTTCGCCGCTAAGGCCAGACCAGATTCACCGCATGGAGGGGGAGCTGGATCCTGAGTTGGCTGCTTCCCGTTACGAGTCGGAACTGCGGAACACTTTTCGGCTGGAAGGGGCGGAACTGCCCCGGTTTGACCTCGTCTCTCTCGGAATGGGTCCAGATGGCCACACTGCGTCTCTTTTTCCCCACACCGAGGCCCTTCACGAGATGAATCGGCTGGTGACGGCCAACCATGTAGTGCAAAAGGACACTTGGAGAATTACGCTGACCTGGCCCGTGATTAATTGGGCCAGCTCGGTATTCTTCCTGGTGGGCGGTGCGGATAAGGCGCAGATTCTAAAGGAAGTGATGATAGGACCAAAAGATGTGGAACGGCTGCCGAGCCAGTTGATTTGGCCGGCGAGCGGTATACTTACCTTGATCCTGGACAAGAGCGCAGCCTCGATGCTGCCGGCGACGGATGATGAAGGCTGCGGCTTTTTGGAGAGGGAAGGATGATTCTGGCGGGGGACGTAGGCGGCACCAAAGTCAACCTTGCGCTGTTTGACTTTGCGGACGGAAATCTGAAACATGCTCGCGATAAACAATATCCAGCCAAGGAGTATTCGGGGCTGGAAGAGATCGTAAAAGAGTTCATCGTTTCGGAAAAGGTGACGGCCGCGTGCTTCGGGGTTCCAGGCCCGGTGCGGGACGGACGCCTGCGCCTGACAAACCTGCCCTGGACGCTGGACAGCCGCGAACTTGCGGCCGATCTGAAGATTGATTTCGTCTTTCTTATCAATGATCTACAGGCGAATGGATACGGCATTGCCGAACTCGGCGCCGATCAGGTCTACACGCTCAGCGAGGGTGATCCGCGCCAGTTGGGGAACCGTGCCCTGATCTCCGCGGGAACGGGCCTGGGCGAGAGCTTCATGATCTGGGACGGCCGCGACTACGTTCCCTACCCTTCAGAAGGCGGGCATGCGGATTTTGCGCCGCGCAACGAGGACGAAATCGACCTTTTGCGGTTCTTGAAGCAAAAGTACAACGGGCGCATCAGCTTTGAGCGCGTGGTCAGCGGCCAGGGGCTGACTAACTGCTACGAATTTCTGCGAGAAGTCCGCGGGATGGAAGAGCCGGCATCGCTTGCAGCGCGCATGGCTGCTGAAGACCCAAATGCCGTGATTACCGAGCTGGCTTTGGCGGCCAAGAGCGAGATCTGTCAAAAGGCGTTGGATATGTTTGTTTCGGCCTACGGCGCCGAAGCGGGCAACCTGGCTCTGAAAGTTCTCTCCGTGGGCGGGCTCTATGTGGGCGGAGGTATCGCGCCGCGCATCCTTGAAAAGCTGAAGGACGGCACATTCATGAAAGCCTTCGCCGACAAGGGGCGGATGAGCCAGTTGCTGGTGAATATGCCTGTGCGGGTGATTCTTGAAAGCAAGACCGCGCTGATGGGTGCGGCGGCTTATGCCGAAGCAAGGGCAGCGGAGATGAGCGGGATTTCGCCCCGGGCGGCTAGCGTGAAGTTCTAACAACGGTCGATTTAATTTCGTAACACAAGAAGGCCAGCCCGTAGCGGCTGGCCTTCTTGCGTTCAGTGCGCTGGGACTTCAGGCGCAACTCGCTCACTTGAGGGGACCCATCTGCTCTGCAAGCGTAGCGAAACCTGAACCAGCAGAATGAGCGCGGGCACCTCGACGAGTGGCCCGATGACGGCTGCGAAGGCCGCTCCCGAGTTAAGGCCGAAGACGGCAACAGCAACGGCGATGGCCAGTTCGAAGTTGTTGCTGGCGGCGGTGAAGGAGAGCGTGGCCGTCTTCGAGTAGTCAGCGCCGACCTTGCGGCCCATCCAGAAGCTGACGAAGAACATGACAACGAAATAGATGAGCAGCGGGACAGCGATGCGCAGCACATCGAGGGGCAATTGGACGATAAGGTTTCCCTTGAGGCTGAACATGACAACAATGGTGAAGAGCAGCGCGGCAAGCGTGAGCGGACTGATGGCGGGGATGAAGCGCGTCTGATACCAGTCGCGGCTTTTGACCTTGAGCAGCAGAAAACGCGTGAGCATGCCGGCCAGAAACGGTATGCCTAAATAGATAAAGACGCTCTGAGCGATCTGGCTCATCCGGATGTCGACGACTATGCCTTTGAGGCCAACCAATGGCGGAAGAACGGCAAGAAAGAACCACGCATAGACACTATAGAAGAGGACCTGGAAGACGCTGTTGAAGGCGACCAGGCCGGCGGCGTAATCGGTATCGCCGCGCGCCAGCTCGTTCCACACGATGACCATAGCGATGCAGCGCGCAAGACCGATGAGGATGAGGCCGGTGCGGTACTCCGGGTATCCGCGCAGAAAGACGACGGCGAGTACAAACATGAGCACGGGACCGATGACCCAGTTCTGAATCAGGGAGAGGCAGAGGATTTTGCGATTGCGAAAGACCTCGCCGAGTCGCTCGTACTGCACCTTCGCCAGCGGCGGATACATCATGAGGATGAGTCCGACGGCAATAGGAATATTGGTGGTTCCGGCCTGGAATCGCTGAAAGAAGACAGGAACTGCGGGAACAAACCTGCCGAGCGCGACACCAACCGCCATGGCGAGAAAAATCCAAAGGGTCAGATAGCGGTCGACGAACGAGAGATGAGAAGCGCGGCCGGGCAGTGGTGCCGGGCAGCAGATTTCAGGGCTTTGATTCATCAAGCTGCTCCTCTACTGCAACGGTTGCTGTCCGATTTCGCGGACCTTCTTCTCAATCGCCAGACTGTCAAGAGCGTCAATGGGCAGGCTGAGGAAGAGTTCGACGCGCCTTCGCATCTGGCGCAATATCTGCGCAAAGGCGGCCCGCTTTTCGTCGTCGGAGCCTTCGACTGCCGCAGGGTCGGGAAAGCCCCAATGTGCAGTAATGGGTTGCCCCGGCCAAAAGGGGCAGACTTCTCCCGCTGCCTTGTCGCAGACGGTGATAACAAAGTCGAGTTCAGGTGCGCCGGGGGCGGCAAATTCGTCCCAGCTCTTGCTGCGCAGGTTCTCGACCGGGAAGCCCAGCCCGCGGACGACGTCGATGGCGAACGGGTTCACGCGGCCAGTTGGATGACTGCCGGCGCTATAGGCTCTTACGCGGCCCGCGCCCATCGTATTGAAGAGCGCCTCACCGATTATGCTGCGCGCAGAGTTGCCGGTGCATAGGATAAGGACGTTGTGTGGCTTCTGCATAAGTTGCTCCGTCGAAGGGAATTCAGTTTGAACAGCACTCAGGGCCGCAACAGGAGTTTGCGGCCGGCTTGGTGGCGCGGACAAAGGCGCTCATCAGCTTGCCCTCGGCCTGGGATGCGATTGCGTCGACATCTACGCCTGCGTCCTCAAGAAAACGCCGCGCGTCTTCGATGGAGTAAATCCGGGTGGGCTCGACGGTGATGTCGGTGAAGCCGGCCTTTGTGAGCTTGGCAATATACTCGTTTTCTTCGAGAGCACCGGCGATGCAGCCTACCCAAAGCATCATGCTCTGGCGCACGGCATCGGGCACTTCGCCGCGAGCGACCACGTCAGAAACGGCAAAGCGGCCGCCCGGCTTCAAAACGCGGAAGGCCTCGCGCAGCACACGATCCTTGTCCGCCGAGAGATTAATGACGCAGTTCGAGATGACGACGTCTACCGAGCCCTCGGGCAGCGGGATGTTTTCGATTTCTCCCTTGAGGAATTCAACGTTTTCGACACCAGCCTGGCGCTGATTTTCGCGGGCAAGGGCGAGCATGTCATCCGTCATGTCGAGGCCGTAGGCTTTGCCGGTTGGCCCTACGCGTTTGGCCGAGAGAAGCACGTCGATGCCGCCGCCTGAGCCGAGATCGAGAACCGTTTCGCCGGCCTTGAGGTCGATGAGCGCAGTCGGGTTGCCGCAACCGAGCGAAGCCTGGACGGCCTTGGCGGGCAGCGCCCCCTTTTCTTGATCGTTGTAGAGGTTGCCTGTGATCGGGTCGCAACAGGTGAAGGTTGGGTTGCAGCAGGCCGACGTGCTTGTCTGGCTCACCTGGCGGGCGGCCGCGCCGTACTTGTCTTGAACCGTTTTCTGAACCGACTCCTTGTCCGATCTCTGGGCGATTGTTTTTGCAGTCATTTTTCAGCGCCTCATATTCGCTTTAGCAAATATATTACGCAATCACATATTTGTCAACGCGGATATAATTACTGCATGACTCGAGCGCCTAAACAGGCAAATCTGGCTGGATTGTTCGCGGCCCTGGCCGACCCTACTCGGTTGCGGCTGCTTAACTTGATCGCCGGGCGCGAGGTGTGCGTCTGCTACTTTGTCGAGATTCTGCGCCAGGGGCAACCGAAGATTTCGCGGCACCTTGCCTACCTGCGCAAAGCCGGGCTTGTGGCGGCGCGCCGCGAGGGCAAGTGGATGCACTATCGGATGTTGCCACAGGCAGATGAAGCGACCACGTCCATCCTGACCGCCGTACTGGCTTCGCTAAGCAACGACAAACAAATGCAAGCCGACCGGGCAAAACTGGACCGCGCCTGCTGTGCGCCGCAAAAGCTGGTGATGCCGGAAGGCGCGCCGCGGCCCGTCCCCGTCACCTGATTCGGCATCGGGTAGACTTGGAGAGCAATCAACGGCGCGCGGCGTGCGCGACTGAGCTGCGAGGCTGAGACTTGTTTCCATTCCTGATGCGTTGGCTGATGCGGGCGGTAGTGGTGCTGGCGATTGGGTTCGCGGCCGTCTACCTTTGCGACTGGGCTGTCTATCGTCTGCGCGGTTCGCCGCAGTCCAAGGTCACCGTCAATCGCTACGTGGCGATTCCTCAGAAGGGCCTCAAGACGGAATTCGATTACCAGGGAACATTCGATGACCCGTGCTCCGTGTCTCTGTTTTCACAGGGTGGGGAGAGCCCATGTTGGGAACTGCGCCGCAACCCCAACCAGGGACTGACGTTGTGAAGCATTTCGTGTGGAGAAAGTCTTTGAGCGATAGGAACGCAAAGCGGGGGAGTTAGTATCACAGGGGCGCGTGATGCGAATCACGACAGCGCAATCGAAGTACGCCTAACATCGTTCAATATCTGGAGTGCCCCGAAGAACGATGTATAGCCGCACCCAAAACGACAATGGCAGCTTCAACACGCGCTGCCTCGACTGCTTCATGACGGTCGCTTCCTGCGTAGAGACCGAGCAGGAGCTGGATCAGATTGAAGGGCACCACATCTGCCCGGAAAAGGCACTTGCCCAGATGCTTGCGCAGGAAAAGGCATTCGAAGAACGGGCTCTGCGGAATTAGAGACCTGACCTTCGGGCACCTTCACCTTGGATTCAGATCTGGATGGCCTGGTCTGGAAACGCTCAAATCTCCTCTACATTTTCAAAGCTGCGGCGGACCCTTCAACCCTGGTTTCTGGCGAGAATCCGCGTTCGAGAGCCATGATAGCGGCGCGCATGAACCCCAAAGTGTGCGCCATGCCGGCATGCCACGGAGCCGAGCAAGTCATCTGCGGACTGTGGTCGGGAATCATGACTCCGTCGAACTTGTTCCTGTGGAGGATAGCCATGATGCGGAGCATGTCCACGTCGCCGTCGTCGATAAAGGTCTCGTGATAGCTGGGAACCTTGCCGCTGACGTTGCGGAAATGAATGTAGGCGAGGCGCTTTTGAGCACTGTATTGCTCGACGGTGTCGTAGAGGTTGCCCTCGATCATTTCGGCAAGCGTGCCCAGGCAGAACTCGAGCATGTTGCTGGGGCTGGACGAGATGTCGATCACGCGCTGGTACATGGCCTGCTGATAGACAAGGCGGGGCTGCTGGCGCAAGGTTGGGGTGGGTGGGTCGTCAGGATGCAGAGCGAGCCGAACGCCGGACTTCTCGGCGACGGGCAAGACTTCCTCCAGAAAACGCTGCAGCCGATTCCATAGCTCGGCGTGGGAGATAGAAGGCAGAAAGCCCGCGGGCGCGTTCTGGTCGTAGATCATGTTCCAGACGGTCCCGTTGGGAATGGGCGTGTCGACGGAGCCGTCCATGCCGACCGACTCCGCACCTCCGCGGGCAAATGGGCCACTGACGCGGCCGCCCACTCCGGCGATCGAAAAGTTGTAGCCGAGCGTGCCAATGCCGGCTTCGCCCATGGCTCTGAGAATCGCATGCACGTTGCGGATGTGCACGGCGCGCTTGGGACCGTCGAGCAGGATATCGTGCCAATGGGCGGGATCAAGATTCTCAATCGCTTCCAGCTTGAGGCCCGCCGCTTGAACCTGCTTGCGTAACTAGGGTGAGCTCAGCGGCCGACCAAAGTTTGTCAGGATCGCCGGCAACGCCCCAGGGCTTGTCCTTGCCGCCGGTAGGCTGGTTCTGGTTTGGGTTGGCCTCGCCCTTCCGGAAGTAGTCGACCAGATGAACAATAACGTGCGTGCAGCCGGCCTGAACGGCGAAGGAGTAGTACTCGTCGTTGAGCATGTGCCGGTAGAGACCGAGACCCAGTTTCATTTTTCTGACTCCTCAGACAGTCTAATTCGACAGCCAACAACCAACCCTTTCCGGAGGCAACGCTGCACAACTCGCGCGCGCGAGCCCTGATCGATGGCTTCACTGGACCGATCGATGGATAATTCTGTTTTCAGGCGGCTTGTGCCCTTCCGTTCATCCCAAACCGCCCCCTCGGGCTTTACCATTTGATAGAGCAATTTTAGAGAGAGGATTTCAGTTCATGACAGCAACAGCATCCCCCACTTTACTTGTCCTGGCGGCAGGAATGGGCAGCCGTTACGGCGGTCTGAAGCAGATTGAGGCGGTTGGCCCCAGCGGCGAAACCATCATCGACTATTCCATCTTCGACGCCATGCGCGCCGGATTCGGCAAGCTGGTTTTCATCATTCGCAAAGATATTGAGCAGCCTTTCAAAGAAGTTGTGGGCGCGCGTTTCGAAAAGCGCATCGCCGTGGAGTACGTTTTTCAGGAGCTCGACAAGATTCCAGCGGGCTTCAGCGTACCGGCGGGGCGCACCAAACCATGGGGCACCACGCAAGCCATCTTGATGGCCGCCGACGCGATTCATGAGCCATTTGCCGTGATCAACGCGGACGATTTTTACGGAGCCGAGAGCTACCAGGTGATGGCGCGGCAGCTTGAGTCGGGCAGCGGGGACTACGCAATGGTCGGATTCGTGTTGCGGAATACTCTCTCAGAGTTCGGAACCGTGGCGCGCGGTGTTTGCCGTGTGGGCAGCGATGGGTATCTTGAGCAGGTCGTCGAGCTGACAGCCATTGCGCGCGAGGGCGATCACGCCAAAGACACGAGCAGCGATGGCAAAGTGACCATGCTGACAGGCGATGAGCCGGTCTCCATGAACATGTTTGGATTCACTCCGCAGGTTTTTGGAAGGCTGGACGAGCACTTCAAGAAATTCCTCGCGGCCAACGGCGCGGATCTCAAGAAGGAGTGCTACATTCCCAGCACCGTAAACGAGATGCTTCAAGCCGGTGAGGCGAAGGTCAAGGTTTTGCGCAGCAATGACTCGTGGTTTGGCGTTACCTACCGTGAAGATCACGCGCATGTTGTGGAGAGCATCCAGCAGTTGGTCAAGAGCGGCAAATACCCTGAAAGTCTCTGGGCATGAGCAACGAGAGCCGCATCGCCGCCGTGGCGTGCCAGTTTGAAATCGGCGGCGAGTTTGTCGAAGCCACTCCTTACGGCAGCGGCCATATCAACGACACCTACAAAATTTTCTTCCGCGAGGGAACCGCGTCGAGTTGCCACATTCTGCAGCGGATCAATCACAACATCTTCAAGCGACCGGTCGCGCTGATGGAAAACATCGAGCGAGTAACCGCGCATATTGCTGAACAGATTGCGAGTGAGCCGGACTGGGAACGGCGTGTGCTCAGGCTGATTCCAGCGCGCGACGGGCTTGCCTGGCACGTGGATGAGCGAGGCCAACTACTGGCGCGCTTTCGACTTTATTCAGAACGCGCATTCCTATGATGCGGTCGAGTCCGCAGACCAGGCCTATCAGGCTGGCCGTGCGTTCGGCCGATTCCAGCAGCTACTGGCCAATCTACCTCCGCCGCGATTGCACGATACGATCCCTGACTTTCATCACGCGCCAAAACGATTCAGAGCGCTGGAGCAGGCTATTGATGCGGATGCAGCGGGCCGCGCGATCCTGGCGAAGCCCGAGATTGAATTCGCTTACGCCCGCGAATCCATCACTGGCGTCCTGCTTGAGGCGAACCTGCCGGAGCGCGTGACTCACAACGACACCAAGTTCAACAATGTACTGCTTGACGACGACACCGGCGAAGGCATCTGCGTGATTGATCTTGACACCGTAATGCCGGGACTGGCGCCGTACGATTTTGGCGACATGGTGCGCACCGCGACAAGCCCCGCACTGGAAGACGAGCGGGATCTCTCCAAAGTCGAGATGCAGTTTCCCATGTTCGAAGCACTCGCGCGCGGCTACCTGAGCACGGCCGGGGGGTTCCTGACCAAAGCAGAAAAAGATCTTCTCGCCTTCTCGGGAAAGTTGATTACGTACGAGCTCGGCGTTCGTTTTCTCACGGACTTTCTCATGGGCGACACCTACTTCAAGGTGCATCGCGAGGGACATAATCTTGACCGTTGCCGGACACAGTTCAAACTGATCGAGTCCATCGAGCAGCAGGAAGAGAGCATGAATCGGCTGGTCGAGTCACTCGCTTCCTGAACGCTGAACTGCCACTCATTTCCATTTGATAATGCGCAACAGGTTCGAGAAGTCGTCGGTCCACACCTGTGTTCCCGGTTGCACTTTTGCCGGTACCCAATGGGGATCCGTCGCCAGCGCGCCCAGATCGGCGCGGCTCCGTGCCATGACTAACCACTCCGAAGGAAACTTTCCTGCGTCTTTCTGCTCTTGCGTGATGGGGTTGTCTTCGTCCACCAGGCACACCAGTCCGGCGTCGTTCGCCAGGGCGGCCAGCGTTGGCACAAGCCGCAGGTAGAGGTTGCTGGTGTGGAAAGCGAGCATGCCACCCGGCGCAAGCTTGCGAAGGTAAAGAGCCAACGCCTCGCGCGTGACCAGGTGCATGGGAATCATGTCTCCGCTGAAGGCGTCGAGAACAATCAGGTCGTATCCTCCGTCCTGAGCGTCGCGGAGTTTGAGCCTTGCATCTCCAAGAATGATCTGCGCCTCTGGTGCGCATTGTTGCATGAAGGTAAAGTAACGCGGGTCCAGAGCGATCGACTTCACCGCGGGGTTGATCTCGTAGTAGGTGAGCGACTCGCCCGGCTGCAGATAGCACGCCATTGAGCCTGCGCCCAGGCCAACAACGGCCCAATTCGGCTTACGGAGATCGCCTGAGCTTGACCGGAAAGTTTTGGCCTGGAAGGCGCGAAGGATGCTGCCGGCCGGACCCGATGTGGTGTAGTAGGCCAGCGGCTCGCGGCTCTTCGCCGGATCGAGATTCTGTGATCCATGAAGAGTTGCGCCGTGGATGAAATAGCGAAGCTTGCCATTGGGGCTATCCGTTACGCGCAGGACCCCAAAGAAGTTTCTTTGCACATCGAGGACATGGCCCAAGTTTGGAGTATAGAAAGTACTCGCTGCCAGCAATGCCACCAATCCCAGCGCAAAACGAAGCGGACGCCTGCCGAAGCTGAGACACCACAACATGGAGACGCTGAAGACAACAATGGCGAGCGGATCGGTCAGCGCAATCCCGGCACGCGGCAGGCCGATAAACGCGGCAACCATGCACAGGCCAAGCGCGATGGGGAGCAGCCAGTCGTTGCGTTTGGCGCTTGCGGCCTTGTCGGGGGCCGGAGGCCCATTCGCGATGGGTGGGCGCAGCAATGCCGCAAAAACAAGAACCAGAGGAAACTCGACCACCGTAGAAAAAACGACGGGTGCAATGAGCGCGTTGAAGATTCCGCCAAGTACGCCGCCAAACGAGATCCAGAGATAAAACTCCGTAAGCCGGCTAACGCATGGCCGGCTGCGCGCAAGTTCGCCGTGACACACCAAAGCCACGGCAAGCAGTGTGACCAGATAAATCAGGATCAAGGGCAATAAGGGAAGCTGGATCTTGCAGACGCCGGGAACAAGCGAGGCGAGGATAAAGAAGGGTAGCCTGCGAATCGGCCAATCATGCGGAATAAGCTGCCGCTTGGCGAAGACCAGCACGAAGCTCAAAAGGTAAATCGCGAGCGGCAACACCCAGAAAAGCGGAATGGCGGGGACATCGGTCGTCAGCGCGGTGGTCACGCCCATCATCAGGCTTGAGGGCACAAAAGCCAGGGCAATCCACCACAAACGCTGACGCCAGATTTCTTTGGTTTCGGTTTCGCCCACATTTTCGCTGGACATGGCAGCGTTAGCGGCAACGCCCGGCTGCGTTCGCCAAACCAGAACCGAACAAGCCAAGGCTAAGACCAGATAGAGCGCATAGCCGTAGCTCCAAAAGTGGCTTTGAACGCTCAGCCGCAGGGTTGGTTCCAGCAACAATGGATAACCAAGCAGCCCCACCAGGCTGCCCGCGTTGCTTGCCGCATAAAGAAAATAGGGGTCGCTTGCCTGTTTGTCCCCCGACTGAGAGAACCATCTCTGCAGCATGGGCGTTGAGGCGGAAAGCACGAAGAACGGCAGGCCCACCGCAACCGAGAGCATGGTGAGTATCCAAAGCACGGGACTGCTCTGGGATGGGGGCTCCCAGCCGGCCGGGATTCGCAGCGGCAATACGGCCAGGGCCGTACATGCGAGCGCAAGGTGCAGCACAATTTGTGTCCTGCGGCCCAGCCATTTTGTGGCCGCATAGACGTATAAATAACCGGCCAGCAGCACCGCCTGAAAGAAGACCAGACAGGTGTTCCAAACCGCTGGGCTTCCGCCGAGCAAGGGCAGAGCCATCTTGGCCATCATCGGCTCGACCAGGAACAGCAGAGTCGCGCTGACGAACATGGAGATCACGAAGATAATCAGGATCATCGGTCACACTTAGATCGGGGATAGTTTCCCTGCGATAAAGGAACAGCCGGGCTTTAGCTGAAGTCTATCGGAAGGCATACCAGCAGAGCAGCCGTGTTGAGGGTAGCTGGAGACGGGCGAACCTCGGACGGCACCTGCGGTCCGTTGAGCAGGAATTTAGCCTGATCGGCGGCGCCGAATTAAGCATCCTGGAGAGTCTGGCGGCGGTTTTGGACAGATCGCCGGCTTACCCATGCGGAGACTGGTAGAAGGTGCTCATGACTCCAGCCAAACGGCCGCAGGAGAACCACCTGAGGCTTCGCGCCTGAAATAGCCGATTCGTCTAAGTTGGTGATTTTATTTGGCGTCCCCGACGGGATTTGAACCCGTGTTATCGCCGTGAAAGGGCGGTGTCCTAGGCCGGGCTAGACGACGGGGACGCTCTGGGAGTGCAACAATCAGCCCGTAATGGCCGCATGCGCCCTTATGAAGGCTATCAACTCGGGGAGGGTGTGTCAAAAAATGGCCCGCCCCTTCTCGAGAGGAGCCGCTCACCGGAGCTGTCGGCGGATACTGGCGGACGCCCGGTTCCGTCACCCGGAAAACAGGTGTGAGCGCGGTCGCAGAAGCAAAGAAGCGGGCTGCGCTATCCTCTTAGTGTGCCGTAAGTTGGACAGGACAAGGCTCCCGTAGCGGGCGTGGCGCACTTTTTGTCACGAATCCGGCATCTTCGGTCAGGCTTCGCGCGTCAGATAGAACTGAAGACAATCTCCGCAGTCATCCTGGGAACTCCGCATTCAGCGCCAAAAAAGTGCGGCGGAAACCCCTGAACATAAGTGGCAATGCCTCCCAACGAGGGATTGTTTTGCCGCATGAATTCGCAATCATAACGTGCAATAACGGGGCACCGGGCCAAAGATGCCTGGATAAAAGGAAGAAGCTAGTGCCAAACAGCAGGTTTAGACGCATTCAGTTCATAAGTTGCGTGGTTTTAGTTGGACTGGCCGCAGTGGGCTGCCAAAAGAAGCCGGCAGGTCCAGCCGGGGCCGGGATGCAAGGCTTGCCGGTGCAGACTGCAACCGTGGTGCTGGCGCCGGTTGCCCAGAGCAGCGAGTATGTGGCCACCATCAAATCGCGGCGTTCGACATCGATCTTGCCTCAAGTAAGCGGGCTGCTTACGCAGATTCTGGTGCACTCGGGCGACCACGTGAAGGCGGGCCAGACGCTGATGGTGATCGATCCGCGGCAGCAGCAGGCCACTGTCGACTCGCAGCGCGCAACCGAAAGGCAAAAGAAGGCAGTCTACGACTATAACGCTGTTGAGATTGAACGGCAGCGCAAGCTGTTCGATGCGGGAGTGACCAGCCGGGACGCCTACGACCAGGCGCAGCAGGCGTACCAGAACGCCAAGGCGGATTACGAGTCGGCGGTAGAGGCGCGCAAGACGCAGGAGCAGTTGCTGGCCTACTACAAGATTCAGGCGCCGTTTGACGGCGTCGTGGGCGACATTCCGGTCCACGTGGGCGACTACGCTTCTCCGCTCAATCCTTCGCCCATGCTGACCACGGTGGATGAAAACAAGGATCTGGAAGCGTACATTGAGGTTCCCACCGAGCGCTCCAGCGAAGTGCATAACGGCCTGGAAGTCGACATCACGGACAACAGCGGCAATCTGCTGGAAAAGACGAAGATCGACTTTGTTTCCGCGCAGGTGGACAGCGCATTGCAGGGTGTTCTGGTAAAGGCTCCCGTGCATTCCACGTCTGAGATTCTGCGCAATGCACAGATGGTGAAGGCGCGGATTATCTGGAGCACCAAGCCGATGGCCACGGTTCCTGTGCTGGCGGTGACGCGGCAAGGCGGGCAAAGCTTTGTCTACGTGGCGCAGCCGCAGAACGGACACTTTTTGGCTTTGCAAAAGGCAGTCGCTCTCGGTGACACGGTGGGCAACTCCTATTCAGTTCTTTCCGGGTTGAATCCCGGCGACCGTGTGATTGTCTCCGGCACGCAGTTCCTCACGAACGGAATGCCGGTAATGCCGATGGGCGGCTGAGGTCCGGCTCACCCACCCTCTGCGCGTGTGCGCGGAAATGGAGGGTCGCACGATTGAGAACGGGGCCGTTGATTCTTTGCGCGATCCCAACTGAGACGTGACAGGACCGCGCCGAACGTGGCGCACAGACCGGCAGTTAGTTGAGTTGGAAGTTTGCCCGGTGCAACAAAGGAAGGCTTACCTTGTTTGTCGATTTCTTTATTCATAGGCCGGTATTCGCGACTGTCTGCGCATTGATGATCATTTTGGCCGGTGCGATTTGTATTCCGAATCTCCCTGTCGCCATGTATCCGAATCTATCGCCTCCAGTAGTGAGAGTTACCAGCAACTACGTTGGGGCAGACTCGGAGACGGTTGAGAAGGCAGTCACGATTCCGCTGGAAGAAGCCATCAACGGCGTCGAGGGCATGCGCTACATCAGTTCCTCGAGCACCAACAGCGGAACCAGCCAGATCTCCGTCACGTTCGACACGGGCTATAACCTGGATATCGGCTCGGTAGACGTACAGAATCGCGTCGCCAGCGTACAGGGGCGCTTGCCGGCAGCGGTCAACGCCACGGGCATCACCGTTACCAAAACAAACTACAACTTCGTCTTCGGCGCCGGTTTCTACACTCTCGACAACCGCTACTCGAACGAATTCATCTCCAACTACCTGGATGTGTACGTAAAGGATGCGCTCAAGCGCGTGCCGGGCGTGGGCGATGTGATGATCTTCGGCGAGCGCAAATACGCAATGCGCGTATGGCTCGATCCGTCGCGAATGGCTGCTCGCGATCTGACGGCCACCGATGTGGTGAAAGCTCTGCAAGAGCAGAACGTCGAGATTCCAGCCGGCCAGCTAGGCCAGCCGCCGGCGGATTCCAAGCAGGCCTTCGAGATTCCTGTCCGGGTTGTCGGCCGCCTTACCAGCCCCGCAGAATTCGACAACATTATTGTGAAGAACTCCGCAGACGGCCTGGTGTTGCTCAAGGACATCGGCCACTCCGCGGTGGGCGCTGAAGATTACAGCAGCGCCTTGGAGTTCTCCGGGCATGTGGCCCAGGGCGTTGGTGTGGAACAACTTTCGAACGCCAATTCTCTTGAAGTGGATAGGGCAGCCAAAGCCGCGCTCGTGAAGCTGTCAAAGAATTTTCCGCCAGGCCTGGAATACGCCGTTGCCTTCGATTCCACAACCGTGGTCGGCGACTCCATTCGCGAAGTGCTCATCACGCTTGGTGCGGCAATCCTAATCGTCATCGCTGTCATCTTCCTATTCTTGCTTGACTGGCGCGCCACCATCATCCCCGCTGTCACCATTCCGGTGTCGCTCATCGGTACCTTCGCTTTTATCAAAATTTTCGGTTTCTCGATTAACTCTCTCACCTTGTTCGGCATCACCCTGGCGACAGGCCTGGTAGTCGACGACGCTATCGTGGTGATCGAAAACGTGCAGCGGCACATTGCCATCGAGCACTCTGACCCGCACGAAGCCACATCGCGGGCCATGAGCGAAGTAACGAGCGCAGTAGTCGCCACGTCGCTTGTGCTGATCGCTGTCTTTGTGCCGGTTTCGTTCTTCCCCGGCACTACCGGCATTCTCTACCGGCAGTTCTCGTTGACCATCGCGTTCTCGATCGCCATTTCAGCCTTCAACGCCCTTACGCTTTCACCGGCGCTTTCAGCCATGTTTCTGCGCGGTGAAGAGCAGCGCCCCCACCAGTTGGACTTTCTTCACATTCGCCCCCTCTCGCGCGCCTTCGCGGCATTTATCCATGGGGCAGATGCGGCTATCACATGGCTGGCCAGCTCTTACGCCAAGTCGATTCATGTTGCGCTGCGGTTGCGCTACCTGTTGCTGCTGGTCTTTTTTGCAGGACTCGGCGCCACGGTCTGGATGTATCAGCACGTCCCCACCGGGTTCCTCCCGCAGGAAGATCAGGGAACGATCATGGTGATCATTCAATCGCCGCCGGGATCTTCGCTGACTTACACCACGGCGCTCGCCGAACGCGCAGAACACACGATTCTGCAGAACCCGGATGTTGCCGGAGCCTTCGCCATGATCGGCTTCAGTTATTCCGGCTCTGCCTCCAACGCCGGCCTGATGTACGTCAGTGCCAAGCCGGCAGATCAGCGCCGGGGAAAAGGCCACTCCACGGCGGACATCATTGCCAGCCTTAACCCCAAGCTGCAACAGCTCATGTTTGCCCCGAATGGCGGCTTGGTAGCCATGGTCCAACCGCCGGCTGTGCAGGGCGTGGGCAGCTATGGCGGGTTCCAATTCATGCTGCAGGACGGGGGCGGCAACACACTCACCGACCTGGATCGCGTGGCGCACCAGATTGTCAATGCCAGCAAGACGCACAAAGACCTGACTGGATTGCTCACTACCTTCTCTGCAAACGACCCGCAGGAACTGGTGACGATCGATCGCGAGAAAGCAAAGACGATGAATATTCCGCTCTCGCAGATCACTGACACCCTCAGCGTGTTCATGGGCTCGCAATACGTCAACGACTTCGACTTCAACAATCGCACCTATCGCGTCTATGTGCAGGCGGATCAGCCGTTCCGCATGAGCGCCAGCGCTCTGCACAGCTACTACGTGCGTTCGGACTCCGGGCAAATGGTTCCTCTCGACAATCTTGTTACGGTGAAGAATAGCTCCGGCCCGCCTGTCGTTAATCATTACAATCTCTTTCGCGCCGTTGAAATCGACGGCTCTCCCGCTCCCGGCTACAGTTCCGGGCAGGGACTGACGGCGATGGAAGATCTGGCCAAGCACTATGAGATGCCTGGCATGACCTACCAGTGGACAGGTCTTACGTTGGATGAGATCGAATCCAGCGGCAAGGCGCTCATCATCTTCGGACTCGGAATCCTGGTGGTCTACCTCACGCTGTCGGCGCAGTATGAAAGCTTCGCGCTGCCGTTCATCATTCTCCTTGCCGTGCCCATGGCGATTCTGGGAGCGCTTGCCCTGGTGTCTTGGCGCGGGCTGTCAGACGATGTCTATTGCCAGATCGGCCTGGTGATGCTGATCGGCCTTTCAGCGAAAAACTCGATTCTGATCGTCGAATTTGCGGAGCAGTTGCGTCGCAAGGACCGGTCGATTGTCGAGGCAGCCATCGAGGCGGCCGAGTTGCGCTTGCGGCCGATTCTCATGACCTCCTTCGCCTTCATTCTGGGCGTGCTTCCGCTGGTCTTCGCAACCGGCGCGGGCGCCTTGGGTCGCCGGTCGGTGGGTTCCACAATCGTCGGCGGCATGTTGCTCTCCACCGTCCTGAACCTGTTCTTTATCCCTGTCCTCTATGTCATTCTGAGCAGGCTTTTGCGGCGCGGGGACAAGGTTGCCGAGGAGCCGGCGGAGGCATAAAGGCTCGTCACTGTTTGTCGCGGTGCGCGATCACGTAGTCTTTGATCCGATCGTAGACCGCCGCAGTAACGATGCCGCGATCGAGAAGGTCAGCCTTGGTGTGGTATGGCCGGTAGTGCACGATGCGTCCAGCCCAGCTTGGCGTCATGCCGGGAACCTTCAACAGCTCGCCGAGGGTGGCGTGATTGATGTCCGTGCGCAACTCTTCTGGCGGGGCTGACGACGATGTTTTGGGCAGCCCTCGCGTGTCTCGATCCTGGTATTGGGCCGCCGCAACTCCGCACAAGGCCAGGAGCACGATCACGATCTTCACGAATTGCATCTTTATGGGCACGGCTCCATTCTCTGCTGCGCGCGAGGCCCGCTGCAAGTGCGCCTGACACTATAGCGGTTCCAGGATTGGTATACCTTGAAGGCGCTTCATCAAGTCGACGCGACCATCAGGGAGCGGCGACCTCGCATGAATTCCGCCAGGGTAGAGTAATCCTGAAACTGCTCCAAGGGTAAAGTACTTCAATATTGTTGAATCACTGAAACGAATTTGTGCGAAACCAGGCATCTAAGAATTCTATGGCGACTCCCCCGATCACTCCCGCCGCGAATGGCGAAGTCAAATCCCGCGTTTTCGACAAATCAAGACTTACTGCACTTGTCGCGTTGCTCGTGCTGCTTGTCTTGTGCATCGCGTTCTTGTGGACCACGCGAGGCGTCATGTCGAATCTTCCCCAGGGAAAAAGTCGCGAGAGCGCCGGCGGCTCGGCCAAGACCCTGGTCGATCTGCTCCCCTGGAAGACGGCCGAAGCTCTGGCGCCTCTTGCGGCCACAGCGGAAGAAGCTGAATACGCACGCCAGGCTGAGCATCTGGCAGATCACGAGGTCGACCAGGCCTTTGCATCCGCGCTGCGCCAGGCCAACCTGAAGGCGCAGCATCGCACGCTTACTGGAGAAGCGCTTGCGCTTTCCCAAAAGGTGGATCAACTCAAGCAGCTTGTCGCGCAAGATCAGGCGCAGGTCGACAGTCTTACTTCTTCATCGAACGCTCCAAAGGACCACGCGAAGCCCGGAGAGCAACAAGACGCCGACAGCGATGACCTTGACATTGCAAAGGCACAGCTTGGACTCGACTCCGACCAGCTTGACGAGGCCAGCGACGACCTTGACCGCGCCTCCGGCGATGACCGAAGCGAAATTCAAAGTGAACTATCCGCGCACGAAGAGTCGATGAAGAAATACGACAGCGAGGTACACAACGGCGGAGACGTTGCAGTGATCGCCGTTGGACGCTTCGGAACTTTGGCAGCGCGCGTTAAGGCCTGGTTCAACCAGCGCAGCCGCTACCAGTTGCTTTTGCAGGCGCTCGCGCAGGCGCAAGCCGATGTCCGCAGCCTGACCAGCGAGCACAATGCGCTTGAGGCACAGGCCAACGCCGTTGCTGCTGTGGCAGGCGCGGCAACGGACCATGCATCAAGACTGGCCGACTTGAAAAGCAGAAGCGCGGAACGCCAGCTGCTGAGCATTTACGACGACCGCATTCAAACCGAGCAGCAGCTTGCCATCGTTTACGGAAAATGGGCGGCACAGGTGCAGCTTCAACATAGCATCGTCTTGCATTTGATTCTGCGATCCCTGGCTCTGATCGTTTTCATCCTCATCTGCATGATCCTGGGCGATGCGCTGGTTCGACGCCTAATGGCCATTCCTGTCCTGGCCCAAAAGCAAAGGCAAACCCTGCGCAAGATCCTCGAACTCGCGATTCAAATCGTTGGCATCTTGCTCATCCTTTTCGTCGTCTTCGGCACACCGCAGCAAATGCCTACAATCCTGGGCTTGGCCACTGCCGGAGTCACCATCGTCTTGCAGGACTTCATTCTCGCCTTTTTCGGCTGGTTTGTCCTGATGGGCAAGAACGGCATTCATGTCGGGGACCGCGTTGAGATTAACGGCATTAATGGAGAGGTTACCGAAATTGGCCTGATCAACACTTCGCTGCTTGAGACGGGCAACCTGGGAGACAAAGGCTTGCCGACAGGTCGCCGAATTTCGTTCATCAACAGCTTCGCCATTCGCGGGCAGTATTTCAACTTCTCCACCGCCGGACAATGGATGTGGGATGAAATTAAGATGGGCCTGCCGGCATCCACCGATCCTCGCGCCTTGGTCGAGCGCATCCAGAAGGCGTTAATTGAAGAAACACAGAAAGGGGCCGACATAGCCGCGGCAGAGTGGAAGCACTCGTCGCACAGCGAAAACCTGAACCCGTTCAGCGCCGCGCCCCTGGTCACGCTCCTGCCCGAGGGAGCGGGCTTCGACATCCAGGTGCGCTACGTTACCCGCGCCTCCGAGCGAGCAGACACGCGGGTGGCTCTCTATAAGCGGCTCTTCGATCTCCTTGAAGACAATAGCGCCCCCGCCTCGCCTGAAAAGCAGTCGGGAACCGCCGTCGCGTAAAGTGCCTTGCTGATTTTTCCCATCCAAGACCAAAGTTTGAGTTGACAGCGTGGGGAGTCTACCTTTAAGTTTTAAACAGATGCAGAGCCACCGCCATCACGGTCACCACCATCATCATGGGACCCCCATGCCGGCGGACTGCCATGGCTTGAACTAATCGGCCAGAGAGATCCAAAAAGAAACAGAGCCCGCCGGCGACCAACGCCAGCGGGTTTTTTCATGCTCCAAACCGGAACAAATTCACAAAGCAGCAATAAGACTTACCAGGAAAAACAATGAGCAGCGAAACAACAATCGATTTTGAAAAGATGGATGGCCTCGTACCGGGAATCGTGCAGGACGCGCGCACCGGCGAAGTGCTGATGCTGGGTTTTCTGAATCCCGTCAGCTATGCCAAGACGCTCGAGAGCGGATTTGTAACCTTCTGGAGCCGCACGCGCCAGAAGCTGTGGATGAAGGGCGAGAGCAGCGGCAACAGGCTGCGTGTTGTGTCGGCCGCGACCGACTGCGATAACGACACGCTGCTGTTTCGCGTAGTGGTCGAAGGCGACGGGCTCGTCTGTCACGAAGGTACCGTAAGTTGTTTCACCAAGCCGATTGTGGCTGAAACGGAGGCCGCGCGTGGCTAACAAGCTCAGACTCGGAATTCCCAAAGGAAGTTTGCAGGATGCGACGATTGCCCTCTTTAAGCGGGCCGGATGGAATATCTACGCAGACGGGCGCTCTTACTTCCCGTCCATCGACGACGCCGAAATCGAGTGCATGCTTATCCGTGCGCAGGAGATGGCGCGCTACGTAGACCACGGCGTACTTGATGCGGGACTGACCGGCATCGACTGGGTCGTCGAGAGCGGCCTTGATGTGGCAAGTGTCACCACGCTTACTTATGCCAAGCAAAGCCGGCGCAAGGTGCGTTGGGTTCTGGCCGTGCCCGAAGGAAGCGGCTTTGAAAAAGCTGAAGATCTTGAAGGCAAGATTATCGCCACGGAACTGGTTGAAGTGAGCAAGCGCTATTTCGCCGCCAAGGGCGTAAACGTGAAGGTCGAGTTCAGTTGGGGAGCCACCGAAGTGAAGCCTCCGATGCTGGCCGACGCCATCGTCGAGGTGACGGAGACAGGCAGCTCGCTCAAGGCCAACCACCTCAAGATCATCGACACCGTGATGGAGAGCGAAACGCACCTGATCGCGGGAAAAGCCACGATGGCCAACCCTTGGAAGCGCGAGAAGCTCGATCAGATCGCCTTGATGCTCCGCGGCGCAATCGATGCGCAATCGCAGGTGGGCCTGATGCTTAACGTGCATCGCTCGGATCTTGAGGCGGCGCTGGCGGTACTACCTGCCTTGAATTCGCCCACCATTTCGCAGTTGAGCGATTCGGAGTGGGTTGCGGTCAATACTATTGTTGACGAACGCACCGCACGCGACGTCATTCCTCGGCTGAAGGCGGCCAAGGCGACAGGAATTGTCGAGTATCCGCTGAACAAGGTCGTCCTGTAGGAATGGTGCGGGCCTAACCACATGATTCGGCCCGCACCCCACTACGGAATACAGCAACCGTTGACCGCGCATCGCGCGAAGCGATTGAAAGTGAGATTGAAATGCCATCGAAGGTATCGAGAAAAGAAGCCATCCGGGATTTCAAGGAGCGTAAACCAATCCTGGGTGCATACGCTATTCGGTGCACCGTAACAGGACATGTCTGGGTCGGTGTCTCCAGAAATCTCGACGCGACAAAGAACGGAAGCTGGTTCATGCTTCGCAATGGATCGCATCGCGAAAAAGCGCTGCAGGAAGAATGGAACGCGCACGGCGAGCCGGCTTTTCAATTCGAGATTCTTGCCGGGCTCGACGAGGAGATCCACCCGCTGGAAGTGGATGACCTGCTCAAAGAACAAAAGAAACATTGGATTGCTCAATTGGGTGCACAACCGTTGCTATAGGCCCGCGCCGCGAGAATACCAACCACTTTTGGATTTGGCATTGCTCGCAAATGTAGTCGAGTAAGTAGGAGAACGATGAAACTGATTCGCACCAAAGGACGAGGCGCAGCGCAGGCAGCGGAAGTGCTGGCCGCGCTTGAACGGCGCGGCGGTGCTGCGCTGGACAGTGTGCTGCCCGCCGTCCGTCGCATTGTGGCTGATGTGCGCAAGCGCGGAGACCGCGCGCTGTTGCGCTATGCCGCCCAATTCGATGGACTGCCAGGCGCGGAGTCGGTACGCGTGACGTCGGAAGAAATGGCCGTGGCATGGAGGGTGCTCGATCCCGCTCTGCGCAAGGCACTGACCACCGCTGCAAGGCAGATTCGCAAATTTGCCGAGCGGCAAATGCCGCCCTCGTGGAGCGCTTCGCCAATTGGTGGCCTCACCACTGGACAGCTTGTTCGCCCACTCGGATCTGCCGGTTGCTATGTTCCAAGCGGACGCCATCCGTTGCCTTCTACGCTACTGATGACAGCAATTCCAGCCCAGGTTGCTGGCGTAAAACGTATTGTTGCGGTTTCGCCAAAGCCCGCCCCTGAAACGCTTGCCGCAGCGCACCTACTCGGCATTAAGGAGTTCTATCGCCTGGGCGGCGCGCACGCCATTGCAGCGCTGGCCTATGGAACGGCAACCGTTGCCCGCGTGGACAAGATCGTAGGTCCGGGCAATCTTTACGTCACCGCGGCCAAGCGTCTTGTCGCCTTCGATTGCGCCATTGACATGCTCGCCGGTCCTACCGAGATTATCGTTACCAGTGAACGCGGCTCGGCAGCGAACATTGCCTCCGATCTCGTCGCGCAGGCAGAACACGATCCGGAAGCACTGGCCATCTTCATCACCACGCGCAACGATCTGGCGAAGCAAGTAATTACGGAGGCAAAGCTGCGCAGCCGCGGCAATCCCGTCGCGAAAGAATCTCTTGGCCGCAGCGGTCTCGCAATCGTCGCTTCAAGCGTAGACGAGGCGCGCGCAATTACCAATCTGCTCGCGCCGGAACATCTCACAGTGGATTCGGCTAGCGATCTCAAATGGATCGAGAATGCAGGATCGGTCTTTGTGGGCCGCTGGTCGGCGCAGCCGATGGGTGACTACATCTCCGGTCCCAACCACACGCTGCCGACGGGCGGTATGGCGAAGGTGCGCGGCGGCCTGAGCGTTTTCGACTTCGTCAAGCTCATCACCGTGCAGGAGTATTCCGGCGCCGCGCTCCGAACCTTGGGGCCGCCGGCAGTATCGTTGGCAGAAGCCGAAGGGCTCTTCGGCCACGCCGAGGCGATTCGAACGCGGCTGCGCAAAGGCTCAAATGCAAGGAGGTCCCGTGGCTGAAGCAATCACTACCTGCAGTCCCACGCCGCGCGCACGCGTACAGGCAATGAAGGAATATCATCCTCCGCTCGGGTGCCGTGACGCGCTGCGTTTGGACTTCAACGAAAACACGCTTGCCTGTTCTCCGAAAGTGCGCGAAGTGCTCGGCAGCATCTCCGCCGGATCGCTCACGCGCTACCCAGAACGCGAGCCCGTCGAAGCAATCGTGGCTGCGCATCTTGGCGTCCGCCCTGAGCAACTGGCTCTGACCAACGGCGTTGACGAAGCGATCCACGTGCTCTTCGAGACTTTTCTTGAGGCAGGCGACGAATTACTGCTGCCGGTGCCCACTTATACCATGTACGAGGTCTATTCCTCGGCAACGGATGCGCGCGCAGTTGCGGTGCAGGCGGCCGACGATCTGCAATTCCCTTACGAACGGCTGCTCGACGCAATCACGCCGAAGACAAAGATCATTGCCATCGCCAATCCCAACAGCCCTTCGGGTTCGGTCACCCCCCGCGCTCAGTTGCTTGAGATTGCGAAGCGCGCTCCTCATGCAGTTCTGCTGGTGGATGAGGCATACTTCCATTTCTACGGCGAGACCATCATGGACCTGGTCGGCGCCGTGCCGAACCTGATCGTGGCGAGAACCTTTTCAAAAGCCTATGGGCTGGCAGGATTGCGGCTCGGTTTGCTTGCAGGGCCGGTTGAAATGATGCGCTGGATAAGGCGCGTGCTTTCGCCCTATAGCGTGAACTCCCTGGCGCTGGCCTGCCTGCCGCCTGCGCTTGAGGACACGGCTTATCTCGACTGGTATGTTGGCGAAGTACTTGCCGCGCGCACAATGTTTGAGGTCGCGCTTGACGCAGTCGGAGTTCGACGCTGGCCGAGCCGTGCGAATTTCATTCTTGTTGAAATCGGCACTCAGCACGCGGAGTTTGTGAAGCTGATGCGCGAGGCCGGCGTGCTGGTCCGCGACCGCTCCAGCGATCCTGGGTGCGATGGCCGCGTACGCATTACGATAGGCACGCAGGAGCAGATGAAGCTGGCCGTCGCCGGTCTCAACGCAGCAGTTGCAACATTAAGGATTGCAAGAGGGAACCGATGACAACAAAGAAGGCAACGAGCACCACGCGTGTAAGGAAAGCTGCTTTCGAGCGCAACACCACAGAGACGCGCATAGCGATCAAGCTGTCGATTGAAGGCAAAGGCCAGTACAAGATTTCGACCGGTATTCGCTTCTTCGATCACATGCTCGAGTTGTTCACGCGGCACGGCGCGTTCGACCTCGAACTCAAATGCGATGGCGATCTTGACGTAGATCAGCATCACACGGTTGAGGACGTAGGCATTGCGCTCGGCGAGGCCTTCGATCGCGCGCTGGGTGACAAGCGTGGCATTCTGCGGGCCGGATATTTCCTAATGCCCATGGATGAAACGCTTGCGATTGCGGCCGTCGATATGAGTGGGCGCGCGGCCTTTGCTGTCGACACGCAAGTGCGGACGCGGCTGGTGGGCGATCTGCAAACCGAGCTGGTTACGGATTTTTTTGAGGGCTTCGCACGCGGCGCGCGCGCCAATGTGCACGTAAAGACGATGTACGGACGTTCGAACCACCACAAGATCGAAGCCATCTTCAAGGCCTTTGCCAGGGCGCTGCGCGTTGCTTGTTCGCGCGACAAACAGTTGGGTGAAATGCTGCCCTCGACCAAGGGATTGCTCTGATGCGCGTAACCGTAATCGACTATAAAGCGGGCAATCTGACCTCGGTCCTCAAGGCTCTGCGCCACCTGGGCGCGGAACCCGAAGTGACCGACGGCAACCTCGCGCTGGTGGAATCAGCCGAGCGCATTGTGTTGCCCGGTGTAGGCCACTTCGCAGCGACGAACCGCCTCGACTCAACGGGCCTTACGCCCGCGATTCGCGCGGCAATTGCGCGCGGCGTGCCCTTTCTCGGCATCTGCGTTGGCATGCAATGGCTGTATGCAGGGTCGAGCGAAGCGCCGCAGCAGCCCGGGCTTGGACATTTCAGCGAGTCGTGCACGCACTTTGCCCAGAGCACGGAAAAAGTTCCGCACGTAGGCTGGAACTCGCTTGAAGTCCGAAAGGGCTCGCGGCTTCTTGCAGACGTTGAGCCTGGTGAGTACGTCTACTTCACCCATTCCTACAAAGGGCCGGTAACGAACGATACGGCGGCGACCACGTTTTATATCGAGCCCTTCGCAGCCGCCGTCGAGCGCGGCAATGTGATGGGCGTACAGTTCCATCCGGAGAAGTCCGGCGCAACGGGATTGAAGATTCTCCGTAATTTTCTCTCGTGGAAAGCGGAGGGGAAGAATTGATTACGAAGCGCATCATCGCCTGCCTCGACGTGCACGGCGGACGCGTCGTCAAAGGCGTTCAGTTTGTCGATCTCGTCGACGCGGGCGATCCGGCTACGCAAGCTGCTCGCCACGCACGCGAAGGAGCCGATGAGATTGTCCTGCTCGACATCACTGCGACGCACGAAGGCCGTGCCACGCTGCTCGACACGGTGCGCCGAACGGCACGCGAGCTGTTCGTGCCCTTCTGCGTAGGCGGCGGCATTCGTACTGCGGACGATGCGGCACAGGTCTTTGAAGCTGGTGCGGACAAGGTGAGCGTGAACTCTGCCGCATTGAAAGATCCAACGTTGATTGACGCGATCGGTCGCAGCTTTGGAGCGCAAGCCGTGGTCGTTGCCATCGACGCACGCCGCGATCCTAAGGCATCCGATCCGGTGCGCGATGCGGAAGTCTTCGTCCAGGGCGGGCGCAAGCCAACCGGCCGCCGCGTTGTCGAGTGGGCGCGCGAGGCTGAACAGCGCGGTGCCGGCGAGATCCTGCTCACCTCAATGGATTCCGATGGTACGCGCGCGGGCTTTGATTGTGAGCTCACCGCCGCTGTGAGCGAGTCGGTCGGAATTCCAGTTATCGCCTCGGGCGGTGCGGGAACCGTGGACCACTTTGCGGATGTTTTCGGATGCGGCAAAGCCGATGCAGCGCTCGCCGCGAGCATCTTTCACTTCGGCGTTTCAAGCGCCCGTTCGCTCAAGGAAGAGCTCGCAAAGGCCGGCGTGTCTGTGAGGTTGCCATGCTGATTCCATCCATTGACTTGCTGGGCGGGCGCATTGTTCAGCTTGTGCAGGGCGAGAAACTGCGTCTTGCGTTCGATGACTTTGAATACTGGATCGAGAAGTTTTCCAAGTTCCCACTGGTGCAGTTGATCGACCTCGACGCGGCCATGCGGCAGGGCGACAATTCTGCGCTCGTTGCGCAGATTGCCAAGCGGCTTCCCGTGCAGGCCGGCGGAGGCATTCGCTCCATCGAGCGCGCGCGCCAGGTGCTGGATGCGGGTGCCAGGCGCGTCATTATCGGCTCGGCTCTCTTCTCATCCGAGGGCACGGTGAACGTCGACTTCGCTGAGAAACTCGCCGCAAGCATTGGCGCGCCGCACATCGTTGCCGGCATCGACACCAAGAATGGCCGCATCGCCGTGAAGGGTTGGAAGGCGCAGGTCGAGCTCACGCCCGACGACGCCATTCCGCAACTCGAAGCCCACGCAGCGGCCTTCCTCTATACGCACGTGGATGGCGAGGGAATGATGCAGGGCTTTCCCATCGAGACGGCTGCGCGCTTGCGCAGGCTGACCCAGCGACAGCTTATTGTGGCAGGAGGCATTCGCAGTCAGCAGGAAGTAGACGCGCTGGATGCGCTGGGCGCGGACGCTGTGGTGGGTATGGCGGTTTACACGGAGTCGCTCGCGGTTTGAGTCTTGCGAGCACGCGCAACTAAGCGCGACCCAAACAATGGGCTACTCGGCGTCCAGCGATTGCTGCATTTCGCCGACGGCACGGCTGGTCTCGACCCGCGAGGCGCGGAGCAAGCGGGCAATCTGCTTCAGGTGGAGTTGCACGGCGTAGGCGCGCAAAATCTCCGCCTGGGAGAAGCCAATGCCGGTGTGACGCACGCCGTCCATGCGGGCTTCAAGCTCGGCAATGTCCTGCTCCAGATTCATCCACGGCGGCGGAACAAAGAAGCTCCATTTGTGAATGCATCCGGCAACGTGGTGAAAACCGGTACGAATATCGACCGCAAGCTTTCCTAGCTCCGGCTCCAGTTGCTGGGCAAATTTATCTTCGCGGCTGCCTTCGACGGCAAACTGAAGTGCCAGCAGCGCGTCGAACAGCGAATGGCCGAATTGCGAAAGAATGGCTAGTCCTTCGTGCCAGCCTTGGCCGCCGGAAGGCTCGTTGCGCGCGTGCTCCAGCAATTGGTTGTTGCTGCGGAGCCTGGCCTGCACATCGTCACGCAGCGATGCCAGCTGCTCGGAAGGTGTGCCACGAAAACCCTCGAGGATCGTTTCAAAAAAGCTGCCGAGTATCAGGAACTCCTGAGCAAGGCCGTCGCGCAGCCTCAGCCGTGCGCGATCTGGAAAAATAAGAGTCGTGACGGCCAGGGCAACCACGATGCCCAGAACAACTTCGCCGACGCGATCCAGGGCAAGCCCCAGCCGTGGGCCTTCTTTGTGAACCAGCATGATGATGGTGATGGTGACGCCTGCCAGCCGTGAGCTGTTGCGGAGGCCAAACAGACCGCAGACGATAATTGCCGCGAGCACGGCGAGAATGTAGTTCCAGGGAAGCGCGCCGAACATCGAGAACGAAAAGCCGAGCAGTGCTCCGATGAGCGTGCCAAGCAGCCGGTCGCGCGATGCATTCACGGTAGAGCCGACGTTGGACTGCAGCACGATAATCGCGCTGATGGAACCCCAGTAGCCGTCGTGCAGCCCGAAGCGCAGCGCCAGCCACCAGCAGAGCGCGGCGGCCAGGGCAGTTTTCGCAGCGTGAATCAGGAGTCGGCGATGCTCCCAGGACAGTATCCCGGAGTCGTCCGCCGGTTCCACGCGCAGCCTGACTGCGAGCTGCTGCTGGGAGTGCGTCTTGTTCAACCTGAGGCGCATAAAAAGGTGACTGCCGTTGAATTTTCTCACAGTTCGATGACTGCGGGAATTTGTGCAGCCCGGACGCGAGTTGCGATAGGATGAAAGCGAGTCCTCGCCATTCGACAGGACGCACCGACATGATGCTGCGAGTTGGATATCCTGGAAGACTTCCGGCGGAGCTTCTCGGCGACTTCCCCGAGGGCATTGAACTGGTCTCGATTGCGGACCCGCCCGAGCACGATGTTGAAATTGACGTCTGGATCCCGGACCCATATTCCAATCGTGCTACCCGCGCCTGGCCTCGCCTGCGCGGCGTGAAGTTAGTGCTTGCGATGATGGCGGGCACAGAGTGGTTGCCGCCGCTCGTCGGGCCGCACGTGACTATTTGCAACGCGCGTGGCGCACACAACATCTGCACGGCGGAGTGGACACTGGCCGCAATTCTTTCCATGCTGAAGTACTTTCCCATTTACTACGAGATTCAGCACGAAGGCATCTGGAAGCGGCGCTTCGATGCGCCGAAGCATTACGCAGCGATCACAGGTGACGAGCGCCCATGGTATCCGCCAGTAATGCTCGAGGAGTTGACCGGCAAGACGGTTCTGCTGGTGGGGTATGGCTCCATTGGCAGGGAGATCGAGCGGATGCTCGCGCCGTTTCAGGTTAACGTACTGCGCGTAGCCCGTAGCGCTCGAACCAACCCAGAGGTTCACGCAGTGAGCGAGTTGGATAGCCTTCTGCCGCGGGCCGAGGTAGTGGTGCTGATTGTGCCGCTCACCGATGAGACGCGAGGCCTGATCGGTAGCCGGCGGTTCGCGCTGATGCAGCAGGGCGCGCTGCTGGTGAATGCCGCGCGGGGACCGATTGTCCAAACGGGCGCTCTGGTGGAGGCACTCACGTCGGGCAGGATTCGCGCGGCAATTGACGTAACCGACCCGGAGCCGTTGCCGGAAGGGCATCCCCTTTGGGCCTGTCCGAACTTGCTCATCACACCGCACATCGGCGGATCGAGTGTGCAATTTACGCCTCGTGCGCTGCATGTTGCCGCAAGCGAGTTGCGCCGCTACATGAACGGCGAGCCGCTGCAAAACGTGGTGCAGATGGCGTCTTAAGCCTCGACGGGAGCGCGGCGCCATTCACGCAAACCAAGCACTGCAAGGACCACGAGTCCTGCATAGAGCAGCGCCGTCAATCTCAAATCTTTGTAGAGATACTCGCCAATATAGATCAGGTCGACTGCAATCCAGAGCCACCAGTTGGCAATGTGTTTCCGCGCGCCCCACCAACTGGCGACGAGGCTGAAACTCGTCAAGGCCGCATCGAGATGCGGAAGCGCCGCGCCGATGCGTACCATCAGCCATCCCAAAAGCACAGACCCCACCGCGCCTGCGGCAAGGCCCGCGAACCAACCGCGCAAATTGAGCGGAACGACGCGAACTTCCCCGTCTGTTTTCACGCCGCGCCACCAATGCCACCAGCCGTACAACGTGAAGATCACAAAGAAGACCTGCAACATGGCATCGGAGAAAAGGCGCGCACGAAAGAACACCGCAAGATACAAGAAATCTGCCGCCAAGACTACAGGCCAACAGATAAGCAGGCGACGCGTCGTGAGCCAGATGCCGAGGACCGTTGTAATGGTGCCTGCAATCTCAAGCCAGCGCTCGGCCAGATAGTTTGCGATCGCCAGCCACGTCATCGCACTCCATCCTTTGGTGAGCGCCGGCTGTGTGCCGCAGCCCAGTTCTCAATTGCGCCAAGCAACCTGCGGCCGGCAGAGCTATGGAACCACTGTGCGTGACCAACGAGCCATCCGTCGTAGGCCATCGCGGCTTTCTCTTGCGAGTGCAGCGCAATTAGAAAATACTCCGCCTCTGAAAGTGCAAACTCGGCGTGGCAGAGAGCGGTCATGGGCGCAAGCGCAGCGGCCTCGTCCGCAGAGAGCGGGTGCACAGACTCGTAGCCCTCAAGTAGCGCGTGCAAGTGGTCGACGTGAACCGGCACGTCGTCTGGATGCGTGGGGTCAGCGACGAGTGCGAGCCATTCAACGATGTTGCGCTCGATGGCGTTGGCCAGATCGTGCACGGCATTCGTACGATCCGCGAGACCGAAGTCGATAATCGCCGTCGCCTGCGCGGCGTCGCTCAAATCGCTCCAGAAAAGATTCGAGGCATGAAGATCGTTGTGCGTCCAGAGCAGCGGTAAAGCAGAAAGATGCGGCAAAAGCTGCTGGTGAAATGGCGCAAGCAATTCGAGTGCTTGTCTGCAGCTTTCGCGTACTGCGCGGTTTGAGCCGAGCGCCGGCCTCGCGGCCAGATAGCGTTCAAGCTCTGCGTCGGGATCCTCTGCGGCAAAGATTGTGAAACTGGCTACGAGCGGGCGGGGCTTGCGTTGCGGAGCGTTGAACCCTTCCGCAGCAAGATGCAGCCGCGCCAGCGTCTGGCCTGCAGAATACGCGTGCGCGACAGCTCGGAAAGGCGTCCACGAGATTGCCTCCTCATACAGATCCACGCCCGGCGGTGTTTCGTGCGTCTCGTACATCCACTCGCCCATCGCGATCGCTGTCTCGCCCGACGCCGAAGTCAAAACCCGCGGCACCTGACCTCCGTTCGCACGCAGGTAGGCAAGAAAGCGATGTTCCTCGAGTAGTCCTTCGGCATCGCGCACAGTCCGGTGATGCCGTTTGACGAAGACGCGTCCGCCCGCGGTGTTGACGACGCCGGCGGAAGAAAGTGGGCGCGGGCTGACAGACAGAATCTCAATCGGCTCGCCCAAGTCTGGAAAATCCTGAAGTAGCGCGCGTACTTCCGCAAGCGTCAACGGCGGCCAGTCTGGTTCCACCAGATCGCCTTCCATGCCGTGTACTTTTGCGGTTGCGCTCACTCTTGAATCGTCCTCTGCTTAAAACGTCGGCCTTAGAAAGTGTAATGGGCCGAGAGCCGCACCGTCGTCGGTGCGCCGAGCCAGATAAACGAATCGCCGCCATTCGCGCCGGTGTCGCTCCAGTAGCGTTTGTTGGCGATGTTGTTGGCGTAGATTCGGAAGGTCATGCGCCCCTGCTCGCCGCCAGGCGTATAGCGCGCGCCCATGCTGAACAGGTTGTAACCCGGAACGCTCACGACATCGTCCCGCGTTGCTTCCTTGCGACCGGTGTAGCTCCAGCCGGGCATCAAGTGCAGGCCGTGCGCGCGGGGCAAGGCAATATCCGCAAACAGCGTCGTCCGCAGATGAGGCACGTTGATGACTTGCTTGTCGTTGAAAGCCGGAGTGCTTGAATTGTCTGAGAGAGCGCGCGTAGCCGCGGCCGACGCGGTTAGTCGAAGCCAGTTCGTCGCTTTGCCGGCTGCGTTCAGTTCAATGCCATCGTGCGTCTCGCGGCCGTCGGACTCAAAATCTACATTGCCAATCGGATAAAAGAAAGGCGCGCGCATGCGGAAGAGCGCACCCGTGATCAGGATGCGCTGGCTCGGTTCATACTTCGCGCCAATCTCGGCCTGACGCGTAAAGAATGGAGAAAGGTAGTATCCACCGGCCCAATACGGCGCTTGCGGTCCCAGCGAAAGCATCACTCCGTAGTTGCCGTAAAGCGTAAGGGTGTCAACAGGGTTGTAAGTCACTGCATACTGCGGAAGCCATACAGTTTTGTCGGTAAAATTCAATCCGCCGTTTTGATTCGGCGCGGAATAGTTATGGTCGCGCAGGGAATCAAACCTGCCGCCTGCCAGCAGTTGGAAGCGCCCCGGCAATTGAATCCGGTCTTGCATAACTGCCGACGACTGATGACTGTCCACCGAAAGCCAGCGCGGTCCAGCCTGGTCCGGAGTACCAGTGACCGAATCAATCTCTTCAGGAAATGAAGCGACAGGCTGATAAATATTCTCCTGACCGATGTAGCTGTACACGGAGCCGTCTTGAACATTGTCGGGCGCGTTCAGCGGCGGCGCACCCGGCAGTTGAACGCTGCGAAGAAACAGCTCTCCCCCGCCAGTCAGCTCGTGCGTCATCGCTCCCGTTTTCACGCGGCCGGTCACCAGGGCTTCCGCCTGACCGTCGAAGCGGAGTTCGTTCGGATCGCGATAATCGTAGATGCCGTAGCTTCCATCGGGACAGAAAAAATACTCCGGCGCGTCAGGCGCACCTGGGCAGGCAACATTGCCGCTGTCATCGAAGGGCGTGCCGTAGGCGTAGATTACGTTGTCCTGGATAAGCGAATGGCTGAAGCTGGCCGCGGCAAATGCCACCCAGTTACGCGGCAGCGTGTAGTCAAGCCGCGCACGCGTGTTAAACGTGTCGTAGGTGTCTGCAGGAGCCCATGCCTGGTACCCAAGCATCGTCGATCGATAAATCTTCGTGATATCCGGCACGGTCGTTCCGCCCAGCAACTGGTAGCCGCTGCCGTCGCGTTCTGTCTTGTGCTGGTACTCGAAATCGCCTTTCAGCGTCGCATTCTTGCTTAGCTTCCAGTCTGCGGCGCCTGCGCCCATCGCACGCCAGCCGTTTGTGCCAATCATGTAGCTGGCGATGCGTTCACCCGCCAGGTTCACGCGCGCGCCCACTTGCTTGCGGCTGCCGAACAGATGGCCTAGATCGACAGCGCCATACGCCGTCCCGCGATCGTCCGTGGCCAGGTCGAGGTCTTTAATCGCTGCCGGCCGCTTGGTGACATAGTCGATGAGGCCGCCGGCCGACGCCACGCCGCTCTCCACGCCGGCAATGCCTTTCAGAAACTCCACGCTCTGCTTGTTCTCAAGCGGAACGTCCTGCTCTCCAGCAATGGTCATACCGTTGATCTCAAGCCCTGTGGCAAGATCGAGAGGAAAGCCTCGAATCTGGTAGAAGCCGTAATAACCAACAGGCACGTAGTCGTTGGCGACGGAGGCGTCGTTGTTGACCACGTCCGAGAGCAGCCGGGCAACCTGATCGGTGAGCAGGTCGCGCGTAATGACGGTAGCCGAAAGCGGCGCATTTTTCAGAGGCTCACCGTCGAGCGTGCCCACCGTAACATTCTCCGGCAGATAGTTGTCTTCCACTTCGCCATGCACAACCACGGTCGTCGTGACGCGCGCCGGCTTCTGCTGATTGGCGGTCTGGCTGGAGGTGTCCGCGGGTGTGGCCGCCGGCGTCTGCCCCATTGCGCCCATCGCAATTGCCAGACACGCTCCCGTGATCAGCGATCCAGAAAGAACGCGACGGAACGCTGTGAAGCAATGGCGAGAAGGGCGAACAGCAACTTCAAAATCAAACATGAGGCTCCCTTGAATACAACTTGAAAACAAGGGACCTTAGATGGATTCGAGGAAGAGGGCCGTTCGGCTTCGAAAGCTTCCCACGCCGGCATTATCCGGATCGGGTTCTAGGGTATTTCTCAGCCCCACATCTGTGGAGCACCCCTGTTTCAACAGTTAGATTGAAACACTCTTCGATGGGTTCATGCAACTCGCCGAGGTTTTTTCCTTATTCAGCGCCGGGCAAGTTTCGGCGGCGAACAGACAACGAGCGCACCGTTTGCCGGCCGCGCCGCGGTAGCGAGTTCGGCAATCCTGGCTCCCGAAAGCACATCCAGCATGGCCTTTTGCGCCTCCTCCCATACCGGGTGAGCCGGGCAATGCGCCTTGCGATGACACGATCGCCCGGAGACCAGGCATACATTCAAACAGATCGATCCGTCGATCGCCTCAATCACTTCCAGCATGGAGGCGGCGCGGCCGCGCGGCGAAATCTGGAAACCGCCCGACTGCCCGCGCCGCGAAGAAATAAGTCCAGCCCGAGACAAGGCCTGCATCACCTTGGAGAGGAAACTTTCCGGCGCATCCGCGGCTTCAGCCAGTGCCGGCAGAGAGACGCGCGCTTCCGTCGGCGGCCCGGCCAGGTGAATCATCACGCGGATGCCGTAATCCGCCGCGCGCGTCAGTTGCATCGATGAATTGGGTCTCTTCATGCCGTCGTCAGTGGAACGTGTCTCATCTCCAAGCGGCAATGCCGATGAGGCTTGCGGGTGGCAATTATGCCTGCACGCGCGAGCCTGGAATGAGGGGTGCTTTCAACCGGGAGCCTAATCGAATCTGTCACAAGCCGATGTATTCGCCGTCACAGACCACTGTGAATGACAGGTTGTAGCTTGTCCCTTGCCAATCCAAATTGGAGAGAAACAGTCCAAAATGTCTCCTGGAAAATCTTCAGCGGCTTCCCCCTCCCGCCCTATCCCGGCGCGGCACGGAAATCAGAGCCGCGACGCCAACTTTCGGGGATCGCAGTGGACAGCCGTTCTCCATCGATTCCGCGCCCGTAGCAAAGTGAAAGGAACCTTCGGAATCTTATGAACCCTTATCCCGCAGTCGATCCAATTCCGTTGCCGGCGCCTGTCTGGTTGCTGAAACTTCTGCACGTGGTCACGCTGTCGCTCCATTTTGTCGCCGTTGAAATGCTGCTCGGCGGACTGCTGATTGCGGTTCTGCTCAGCCTCTTCCGCGGTTCGCCCTTGTCGCTCGTCACCGCGCGGGCCATCGCGCGCAGGCTCACGGTCGTCATGACATTCGTCATCAACCTCGGTGTGCCGCCGCTTCTGTTTGCGCAGGTTCTTTACGGCAGGGCGCTCTATACCAGCAGCGTGCTGATCGGCGTCTACTGGATCTCGATCATCGGCATTCTTATGCTCACCTACTGGCTGCTCTATCGCTTCACGGCGCGCCTCGAGGCCGGCAAATCCGCCTGGTGGGTGGGCTTGAGCGCCTGGATGCTGGCCGGGTTCATTGCCCGCCTTCTCTCGACCAACATGACGCTGATGCTCCGCCCTGAAGTGTGGCGCAGCATGTACTCCGCCTCTGCCATGGGCGCTTACCTGCCCACAGGTGACCCGACGCTGACACCGCGCTGGCTGCTGATGATGGCCGGCGGCATGTTCATCGGCGGGCTGTGGCTTGTCTACCTGGCAGGGCGCAGCACCTTTACCGCGGAGGAGAAAACCTTTGTTGCCGGACTCGGTGGCAAAGTTGCAGCCGCTTTCGGCGTTTTGTATCTGCTTGCCGGGCTCTGGGCCGCGAGCGTTCAGCCGGAGATCGTGAAAGCCGGGCTCGCTGGCCACAGCGGCTATCCGCTCTACAAGCTTGCCGGTTTTGCGGGATATGGCTGGCTGGCCCTGGTCGTCGTGGCTGTGCTGGTTGCCGCCATTGCCGGATTCGGCAAGATTACGGCCGCCTGGATCGGCTGGGTTGGCGTACTCCTCGCGGTGCTCTTGGAAATCATGTTCACAACGTATCGCGATGGCGTTCGCGACCTGACCCTGCTGAGCAAAAACTACGACGTCTGGGACCGCGTTGTCGTGACCAACTGGAGCGTGGTCGGCCTTTTCCTGGTGTTGTTTGTGGTCGGGCTGGGCGTGATTGGATGGCTCGTGTCCGTGGTTGCGCGCGCGCAGAAACCAATGGAAGGTGCGGCTTAGTTTATGAGTGAACTTACAAATTCCGGAACGATCGTGGTTGAAAATGGCGAGCGCAATACGCGCCGGGCTTTTCTGGCGGCTGCCGGAGCGGCGGGCCTTTGTTACACCGCCGCTCTTGCCTATCCAATCTACCGTTACCTGGCATCGCCTGAAGAAATGGCGCTCAGCGCAACAGCGGTGACCGAGGTGACGCTAAAGGATGCGCAGAAGCTGCCCGCGGGATCGGTGCTGATGTACAAGTTTGGTACCGCGCCAGCCATGCTCATTCACCATGAGGACGGCCGATGGATTTCAATGACCGCGGTATGCACGCACCTGGGCTGCACGGTGCAGTACGAGCCCCAGGCCGACCGCGTCCATTGCGCATGCCACGGCGGCGTCTATAACCCCTACACCGGCGCCAATGTCAGCGGACCGCCGCCGAAGCCGCTCAAGCTCTTCAAAGTCGCGGTCAACGACACCGGGGTTCTGGTTTCGCGGACATAGTTTTTTCTGAAATCCCGTTTAGGGCAGGGCAAGAAAACAGCGCGTTAAAAGGAAACAAGCATGACTGCAAAGACGATGAAAATCTATGACTGGGTCGATGAACGGCTGGGACTTCGCGAACTGGCCGCCTTCGCGCGCCACAAAACCGTCCCGGTCCATTCGCAATCTTTCTGGTACTACTGGGGCGGCATCTCGCTGTTCCTCTTCCTCGTCCAGTGCTTTACCGGCGTCTTGCTGCTGGTCTATTACCGGCCGGGAGCCGATGCCTACGAGTCCGTACGCCAGATCACTTTTGTCATGCACTTCGGCTGGCTCATTCGTTCGGCGCACTCCTGGTCCGCCAACCTGATGATCTTCTCCATCATGGTGCACATGTTTTCGGTCTTCTTTATGAAGGCCTATCGCAAGCCGCGTGAGTTCGGATGGCTCAGCGGCATGGCGCTGCTTGGACTGGCAGCGGTCTTCGGCTTCTCCGGCTATTTGCTGCCCATGGACGAGCTCAGCTACTTCGCCACCAAGGTCGGCTTGCAGATTCCCGTTGCGATTCCGTGGATCGGCACCGCGATTGCCAACATGCTGCGTGGCGGCCCGGATGTGAGCGAGTTCACGGTGCAGCGCTTCTTCGCTCTCCACGTCGTCGTGCTTCCGGCCATCTTTGTGCCGCTGCTTGCGTTTCATCTCTGGCTGGTGCAGCGCCACGGCAATGCCGTCCCTCCCAGCGAAGAAGAGAAGCCTGCCGCCGAGCGCAAAAATATGCCCTTCCTGCCCAACTTCCTGCGCAAGGATCTTGCCATGTGGCTGATCTCGCTCAACATTCTTGCGCTGCTGGCTTCCGTGTTTCCCTGGTCGCTCGGCAAGCCGTTCGACTCGCTTGCGCCTGCGCCGGCCGGCATTCATCCCGAGTGGTACTTCATGAGCCCCTTCGAGATGCTCAAGTTGTTGGGATCGTTTCTGCCCGGGGAAGCCGGCGAAATCACAGGTATTCTGCTGTTCACGCTCGGCATCGTGCTGTGGATTCTGATCCCCTTCTACGACAAGAACAAGGAAAGCGGACAGCGCGCTCGCGCCGCACACTACTTCGGCTTGCTGGCCGTGTTCGCCCTGCTGGCCACTACAGTCATCGGCTATTGGACGATTCGATAAAGGCAGTGAACAGTGGACAGTGAGCAGTGCACAGTGACTAGTTCGATGAGCCGCACAAGACTTCGATCGTTCCGAGATCTGAAGGTCTGGCAGAAGTCGATGGATCTGGCGGTGGCAGTGTACGCCCTCACAAAAAGCTTCCCTCGCGAAGAGGCATTCGGACTCACGAGTCAATTGCGGCGTTCTGCGGTTTCAATTCCAAGCAACATCGCAGAGGGTCAAGGAAGATCAAGCACCGGAGAGTTCCAACAGTTCCTTGGAATTGCTCGGGGATCAAATTGCGAATTGCAGACACAATTGGAACTTGCTCGAAGAATTGGGCTGGGAAAACCCCAACTCATTGACAATGCCGAAGGGCTTTCACATGAAATCGGCAAAATGATCTACACAATTTTGGGAAGACTAAGGACGTGAACAGATGAACATGATCTGCGGACCGCTGTTCACTGTCCATTGCTCACTGTTCACTGTTCACTGTCCACTGTCCACTGTTTCGGAGAAACTATGAACTATCCATTCTGGGACATTCCGATTCTCGGCTCCGGCTGGGTCATCGGCATTATCGCAATCTTCCATGTCATGATCTCGCAGTTCGCCGTCGGCGGCGGCCTCTATCTGCCCATGGCCGAGCGCAAGGCGATGCGTATCGCCGACCCCGAACTCCGCGCCGCATGGATGAAACAACTAGCCAGCCACTCCAAGTTCTTTCTCATCGTTACTGCAGTCTTCGGCACCGTCTCTGGAGTCGGCATCTGGTTCGCCATCGGACTCACGCAGCCTGAAGCCACCAGCACTTTGATTCACAACTTCGTCTTCGGCTGGGCCATGGAGTGGGTCTTCTTCCTGGTCGAGCTCGCCACCGTAGCCGTCTACTACTACACGTGGAACCGCATCGACGAGAAGCTTCACCTCACCGTGGGCTGGGTCTATGCCGGCGCCTCGGCCGCTACGCTCATCATCATCAACGGCATCCTCGCCTTCATGCTCACGCCCGGCGATACCTGGCTGGCTGTTGCAGGCACAGGCCACGAAGCCAGCAAGTTCTGGAACGCGTTCTTCAATCCCACCTACTGGCCGAGCCTGCTGCTACGCGCCTGCGTCTGCTGCTCGCTGGCCGGCGTCTGGGCGCTCATCACCTCCAGCCAGATCGACGGCGACAAGCAGCCTGCGCTCAAGATCAGTAAGGTGCAGTGGAGCGTCCGTTGGCTCGTGCCCAGCTTTGTCGCCATGCCCTTCCTCATGATCTGGTATTACATGATGGTCCCCGCTTCGCAACAGGCGCTTCTCACCCTGGGCATCGACACCATCAACGCAGGCACCTTTTCTGCCGTCACCCGCATGGCGCTGGTCATCATCGTCACCTCAGCCACCATCATTTGGGTCGCTTATTACCTGGCCTATCGCAACCCGCTGGACTTCAACCTGTCGCACGCGATGGCCGTGCTGTTGCTCGCCCTCATGGCCACAGGCGCGGGCGAGTACTCGCGCGAAATGCTGCGCAAGCCCTACGTCATCGGCCACTGGATGTACTCCAACGGCGTTCGCGTCCCGTACGTTAATCGCATCAACCACGACGGCTATCTGGTCCACTCAAACTGGGTCTGGAACGGCTCGGACTCCAGCTACTCTCACGGCGAAGCAATCTTCCGCGGTGAATGCGGTGCCTGCCACACCCTCGACGGCTACCGCCCCCTGCGTCAACTGCTCAGCGGACGCGACCGCACCAACATCGGCAGCTTTGTCACCATGCTTCATGAGTACAAGCCCGATATGCCTTACCGGCGCTTTATGCCGCCCATGGTCGGCACGCAGCAGGATGTGAATGACCTGACGGATTTCCTGAACGCCCAGGTAAATCCGCCCGCGGCAACCGCACAAAAGCCAATCCAAACCGCGCAGAGATAATCTCTTCCTCGCGCTTGCGATCAACAAGAAAGGCCCGCACTCCGCGGGCCTCTCTTTTTCTTAGCCTGCTCTGCCTCGCCAAGCGCACAGCCAGCTTTCTCTAATCGTTCTTGATCGCCGTAGCCTTATCGCCCACATAAGTAACCGTCCAGTGTTTCCCATCCTGGTCGTAGGTCACCGTGCGGTCGCCTTCCGTCTCGCCATCCGGATGCATCTTTTGACCGATCGCGAGGCGCGTCTCCAACTCGCTCATCCCAGGCTTGACCTGGTGTGCATCAATGGCGACCCAAACATCTTTGGGCCAGTGAGTGTAAATCGTGTGCGGATCGTCGTAGAAAAAAAGAATGTCCGGGTAATAGGCTTCCTGGTCGCCGTCCATCACGCCAATCGCCGTTGCGTAGAGATCCGTGTTCCCAGGAAGCGCAAAGACCGCGAACGCCTGCCTGCTTCCATGCGAGATGCCATCATCCACACTCGCCGGCGCCGACGCCTTCACGATCTTCTTGATCGCCAGCTGCTCGAGCGGAGGAATCAGCCCCACGCGCTTGCCGAAATCCACATGGCCGCCCTCGTACTTGAAATAAGCCATGGTGTAACCGTTCTTCATCCACACGGTCGTGCCCTGCAGTCGCAGTGTGTCTTCAAAATGTGCGGGAGAAAACGAGCGCACCACGGCAACATCATCCTGGCTCAGGGTCTGGCTAGCATCGGGTTGACCGACCACGCCCGGGTTCTGACGCTGCTTCCAAACCCAAAACAGGTAGATGCTGCCAAGAGCAAGCGTAATCAGCGTGGGAATAACGATGATCTTCCAAACCTTCACACATCCTCCATTCCAGCCATCCATCCTACGCGGCCCGGGGCTGGTCAGTCGCGCCTTGGGCGGAAAAGCCCGTACCGCATTCGTGGCTTACCTGAGGACCGTCTCCGGCCGCAGCGCCTCGGCAGTCAGTTCATCCGCGCGACGCAGACTCGGGAAAAGCACCGACCAGAGTCCAGCCACCGCCAGCGCGCCGATTCCGCCATAAACCGTGGCCCGCACCGCGCCCCACCACTGCGCCGTCAATCCGCTCTCAAACTCGCCTAGCTCATTCGACGCGCCGATGAAAAGCGAGTTCACGGCGCTCACCCGGCCGCGCATCTCTGGCGGTGTAGCCAACTGCAGCAGCGAGCCGCGAATGATAACGCTGATCGAGTCCGCCGCCCCCGCAATAAACAGAGCAACCAGCGACAAAGCCAGGCTGTGTGAGTAGCCAAATACGATGGTCGCCGCTCCGAAGATAGCGACGCACACAAACAGCCGCACCCCGGCCCGGCGACGGAATGGAAACCGCGCCAACAGCAGCGACATGGCCACTGCACCTGCTGCCGGCGCGGCCCGCAGCATGCCCAGCCCGCGTGGCCCTGTGTGCAGAATGTCGTTGGCAAAAATCGGCGTCAGCGCGACAGCTCCTCCCAGAAGAACCGCGAACAGATCCAGCGATGCAGCGCCCAACAGCAACGGCGAGCGGCCCATGTATTGGAATCCGGCCAGCACCACTTTAAGCGAAAGCGCGCGATGTTCCATGCGGCCAACGCGCGTATGCATGCTGGCCACCAGCACCAGCGACCACACCAGCGTGCCTAGCGTGAAGACATACACGAGCCCGGCGCCCAACAGTTCTTTGCCATAGGCAAAGTGGATGAGCGGCAGCGTAAACAGCACACCCCCCAGCGCCGGCCCAATCACGGTTGCGAATTGGAAAACGGTCGCGCCCCACGTAACAGCGTTAACGAAGTGTTTCTCTGGAACCAGGTGAGGAATCAGCGCCGAGTTGGCCGGCCCGGAAAAGGTGCGCGCCGTGCCCATGAAAAACAGCACGAAATAGATCGGGTAAACGCCGCGCAATCCGGCGACGGTGAGCAGCAGAAGTCCACTGGTGCATACAACCTGCAATCCATAGCAAACCAGTATGATCTGCCGGCGATCGAAACGGTCGGCAACATGTCCAGCAGGCAACAGGAACAAGAGCCCCGGCAGAAACTGCGCCAGGCCTGTGTAGCCCAGGTCGATGGCCCGATGAGTAATGGAGTAGACCTGCCACGCCACCGCCACGGACTGCGCCGCGTATCCCAGCACGGCCGCAACACGCGCCAACTGGAACCGCCGAAAGTCACGGGATGCGAAGGCCTCCATGCCGCGCCGCGGCGGCTTGCGGGGAAGAGATTGCATGTCTTCACCCTAGAGTAAATCCATCTGCCCCTCCATGTGCTGAAAGACCGCCGCAACCTCGATGATCGCCACGAGGACTATCCTAGAAACTTGAACCCCACACACCAACTGGACCGAGCGGCGCCAAATTGGCTGGCGACCGCTGCCGTGACGCTTTGCGGCGCATGCGCGTTCCTTGAGCTCTACTGCACGCAGCCGCTCTTGCCGTTACTCGCGAAGCTGTTCCATGCCTCGAAGACCGGCGTCAGCATGACCGTGTCGGCGGCAACACTCGGCGTGGCATTGTCGGCGCCCTTTTTCGGCGCACTCGCTGAGCGGCTGCCTCGCAAGCGCGTCATCGTCATTTCTCTGCTCGGCGTCAGCATCCCCACGCTGCTCGCTGCTACCTCCACTACGCTCGCCCAGCTCATCTTCTGGCGATTTCTTCAGGGCATTACAGTTCCCGGAATCATTGCCGTGGTCATTACCTACATTGGCGAAGAGTGGCCGCCCGACAAAGCTCGCCCTGACCATGAGCTTCTATGTCAGCGGAACCGCGCTGGGCGGCCTCCTGGGGCGCATCTCAAGCGGTATTCTTGCCGAACAATATAGCTGGCGCGTCAGCTTTCTGGTGCTCGGCGCGGCATCGCTCATCGGTGCGGCCGCTGTCGCCGCATGGCTGCCCCACGGACGGCGTCGGGTAAAGTCGCTATCTACCCCCCAAAGTGAATCAAGCTTCTTTCACCAGGTGCGCGGGCTCTTTCGCAACCGCCGCCTTGTCGCCACCTTTGCCGTCGGATTCAATGTGCTCTTTTCGCTGGTGGGTGTCTTCACCTGGATCACCTTTCATCTGAACGCTTCGCCCTATCTGCTTTCGACCACCGCCTTGAGTTCGCTCTTCCTCGTTTACCTGGTCGGACTTGTCGTCACTCCTGCCGCCGGCTACCTCATCACTCGTGTGGGGCTCCGCGCTGGAATTGCCGGAGCCATCGTCTGCGCCATCGCCGGCGTACTGCTCACGCTGGCGTCCTCGCTGCCCGTCATCATTGCAGGGCTTGCGCTGCTCTGCTCCGGCGTCTTCATCGCGCAAACAGCATCCAGCAGCCACCTCCGTGTCGCCGCCCCTGCCGGAACCCGTGTCACAGCAGCCGGCCTCTACATCACCTGCTACTACCTGGGAGGCGCGGCGGCCGGAGTCATTCCAGGAGCCTTCTGGGCTCTGGGCGGCTGGCCAGCCTGCGTCGGCTTCATCGTGGTCATGCAGGTCGTCGGCTTGGCGATTGCCCTGGTCGGCTGGCGAACTCCTCGCCCACCCGCCGACACCTCCCGATTAGTGAATCCATGAACCCCAAAGGCGGGGAAGCGAATCTATTGAATAACACGCACCGCAAGAGACGGGCCTGAGCCAAGTGTCTCCGGGCCGTTTTCTTGCACCACAACGCCGCACTTCCCCGGCCACCCAATGGAATCAACGATTAACAGAGGAGAGAACTGTTGCCAGAGTTGCAGCCAGCTTCGCCGTCCCCGGCCAAACACATGGAGAATCCCAATCCGGTTGACCAATCGGCCTGGAAACCAAGGGTAAATCCTTGGCTGATCGCCATGACGGTTGCGCTGGCGGCATTTATGGAGGTCCTGGACACCTCGATCGCCAACGTTGCTCTGCCGCACATTGCCGGCACCCTCGGCGCAAGCACCAATGAAGGAACCTGGGTTTTAACCAGCTACCTGGTCTCGAATGCCATTGTGCTGCCGCTGGGTGGCTGGGCGTCGAGCCTGATGGGGCGACGCAACTTCTTTGTTTTCTGTATCGTAGTCTTCACCGTTTCCAGCTTTCTCTGCGGCGCGGCGCCTACCCTGCCCATGCTGCTGGTGTTTCGGGTCCTCCAGGGAGCCGGAGGCGGCGGAATGCAGCCCATGGCGCAGGCCATCATGGCCGACTCCTTCGAACCGCACAAACGCGGCCAGGCCTTTGCCCTTTACGGCCTTGTTGCGGTGCTCGCACCCTCCATCGGTCCAACGCTCGGCGGCTGGATCACCGACAACTTCTCCTGGCGCTGGATCTTTTTTATCAACATTCCGGTCGGCATTCTGGCCTTCATCCTGGTCACCCGCCTGGTCGACGATCCGCCGTGGATCAAGGCCGATCGCTCCAAACTGCGCAACATGGATTACATGGGCCTGGCCTTCCTGACCATCGCCATGGGTGGACTCCAGATCATGCTCGACAAGGGCGAAGAGAATGATTGGTTCAGCTCCGGCTTTATCCAGTTCTTCGCATTTCTGTTCGTCGGCGGCATGATCAGCCTTGTGGTGTGGGAGTGGCGACAAAAGAACCCGCTCATCAACCTCAAGCTTTTTCGATTCAAGAACTTCGCCATCTGTTGTTTTCTCATGGCGCTGGTCGGCGGCGTGCTCAACGCCAATACTGTTTTGCAACCGCAGTTCATGCAGCAGCTCTTGGGCTATAACGCCACCAATGCGGGGTTGGCGTTGACCGCAGGTGGCTTTGCGCTTGTCGTCGTCATGCCCCTGGCCGGCATCGCCACCGGCAAGATCGCCGCACGCTGGCTCGCTGTTCTGGGATTCGTCATGTTCGTTGTCACCTTCCGCATTGCGGCGGAAGTCACCACCCTCGACATGTCCTTTGCGCAGGCGTCCTGGCTGCGCGTCGTCCAGATGCTGCCCTTGCCGTTCTGCTTTATCTCCATCACCAACGCTGCCTATGTCGGCATGCCCAAGGAGGAGAGCAACCAGGTTTCCGGCCTCATCAACTTCGCCCGCAACATTGGCGGAAGCATCATGATCGCCATCACGGATGCCCAGGTAACCAGCCGCGCCACCTGGCACCAGGAGCACCTGCAGAATGCCATGCAGCCCGGGTCGATCGCTTACCAGCAGCACGCGCAGGCTCTATCCGGCTTCTTTGCCGGCCATTTCGGTGGACCCAACAGCATGGTCTTTGCCCTTGCCAATCTCTATCAGCAGCTCAACCGCCAGGCGCAGATGCAGGGATATCAGGACGTCTACATGGAGCTCTCGTGGATGTCGGTGGGACTGGTGGCTCTGGCCTTCCTGCTGAGCAAGAACAAGCCCGGTGCAGGGGCCGGAGCTTCGGCAATGCACTAACGGCCGGTTTCCGCAAAAACGATCTGTCGCTCGAAGAAAACTTCGACTAGTTTGCTGACGTGATTCCCGTCATTGGCCCCCCTCGCCGATTAGGCCTATAATTCGTGCCAGAAATCGATCATCTCTAAAAGATGCCAGTTTCCGACATCCTTTTTTGAGGAGGACTGTTATGTTGAAGTCGTTTCTGCTACTTTCCGCAGTCGCTTTATTCGCCCTGACTCCATCTCTATCCCGTGCCAGCAAGTCGCAGGACGTTACCCCTGAAGCTACCCCCGGGACCGCTGCTACACCGGCCGCCACGGCAACCAATCCTGTAAAACCGACTGCCGAGTCGCAGGCAAAAGCCAAAAGTCTCTATCAGATCGACTGCGCCCTCTGCCACGGTGACAACGGCAACGGACAGACAGATGTCGCCAAGAGTCTGGGAGCGACGATGCCGGACTTCACTGATCCCAAGGTGCTGTCGGGCATCATGGACGGGCAACTCTTCGCAATCATCCGCAACGGCAAGGACAAGATGCCTCCTGAGGCTTCGGGCCGCGCCAACGACAACATGGTGTGGAACCTGATCCACTACATCCGAGGCATGTCGAAGGCGCAGGCGAGCGCACCGGCAAAGTAGCCTTGGTTGCCACACACCGCCGGTGAGCAAACCGCAGTCCAGTGGCGTTGTCGATCTTTACCGGCCCTTCGTCAAGACCCGAAAGGACGAAGCTGCAGTAAGGGCGAAGACTGCGAAAAGCTACCCTGTACGCCAACATTCGTTGAAGCCTTAGCGTTGATTGAGAATCAGCTTCAACTGTTTTTCGATCGCGTTCAGATCGGTCTCTCCCTGAAACTGCGCGCGCACCACTCCGTCCCTGTCGATCAGGTAAGTGAGCGGCAGCCCAAGCACGCCGCCATACCGCTCGCCGAGCCGGGCGTCACCCATCGCCACGGGATATTCAAGCTTGAGCCCGCTCACCAGTTTGCGCACCGGCTGAGCGTCATCATCCATCGAGATTCCCACAATCTGCAGACCTTGCGGCCCGTATTGCTTTTGCCATTTGGAAAAGATCGGCATCTCCAACTGGCACGGCGCGCACCAGGTGGCCCAGAAGTTCAGCAGCACTACCTTGCCTCGATAGCTGCGGAGACTGAGAAGCCTGCCGCTCAGGTCTCTGCGCGTAAACCCCGGCGCCTTTCTGTTGACCAATGACACTGGAGCTTTGACCGTGGGCCCGCTGCTGGCGCCCATCCGGCCCCCGGTAAGCTGGCAGGCGACAAGCAGAAGGAGAATCCACATTCTCGCCGCTCGTGCCGCGCTTCGGCCCGCAGACGTCGGGACGGGCATATCCCTTTTAGCGGGTGCGCTCAACCGGATATCCCTTGCTGACCCAGTCGGCGCCAAAATTATCGGCCAGGTAGAGTACCTTTACCTGCGTGAATCCCATCCGTTGCAGCAGCCTGAACGCCGGCGCAACATTCGGGCAGCGATTCCACGGACAGCACCCGCAATAGAGCACGATTGGCGTTTCGCGAGGGAGCCTTGCAATCCGATTCTGGAGTTGCTGAAAACCAGCCGGCTGCGACCCCGGCCCCGCGTACTCCGAACCCGGAATATGCGCCTGGTCAAAAAGCACGCGCGAGCCCACCTGCAGCATCAGAGGCTTTTCAGCGGTTCCGGCGTGCAATGTGCGGTTCAACTCTTCAGGCTGAATTACCTGCGCCTGCGGAATGGAAAATGCGCTGTTTTCCGTCGGCGCTCCAAATGGTCCCTGCGCCCGCATCGGTGGAGACGCACCAAACAGCAGGGCAAACGCGGCGACCGTTCCCGCACTTTGAATCAGGCTAAGTTTCATGGGGTTCTCCTCTGCAATCTTACGCCGCAAAATGCCGCCCAAAAACGAAGACGCCAGAGACCGGAGTCTCTGGCGCCTCAATAGGGTGAACTCACAAGTTCCCTGGACCATGCATCAACCCGTTCAGCCCTGCGCTAAGTCTTCGGGTCGCCCCGAATCCTGCATCTCTAAGGCTGCGCCCGCGATGGAGGTTCGAGTTGCCCCGTCTCTCGCATCCTTTGGCACGCCCGGCGCTCTAGCCTGAGGGTTGCCCCTCGCGGCCAGGCTCTTCCAGTCGCGCCTCCCGATGAGGTTGCGAGTTGCCCCGCATCCTGCATCCTCAGGCTTTGCCGGCGACGGATCTTCGAGTTGCCTCGCTTCTCGCGTCCTTCAGCACATCCGGTGGTGAAGCTCAGGTCGCCCCGCACTTCACTCCTTCGGTTGCGCCTGCCGATGCGTCGCTCCGGGTTGCCCCGGCCTTCGCACCTTCCGGCCTTGCCGGCGATCAGTCTTCGAGTCGCCCCGAATCTCCGATCCTTCAGCACGCATGGCGCAGTAGCCTGGAGTTTCCCCCGCAGCTACGCTCTTCCAGTTGTGCCTGCCGATGCCTTCCCCTGGGTTGCCCCCGGTTTCAGCATCTTCCGGCTGTGCCGGCGACGGAGCCTCGAGTTGCCTCGCTTCTCGCGTCCTTCGGCGCCTCTGGCGCTGTCGCCTCGGGTTGCCCCTCGGCTTCGCTCTTCCAGTTGCGCCTCCTGGTGTGGTGGCGGGTTTCCCCGCGCCTGCACCTTCCGGCTTTGCCTCCGGTTTGAGTCTCCGGGTTGCCCCGAACTCTCGCCCCTTCGGCGCCGGCTGATGGTTCCCCGAGTTGCCTCGGTTTCCGCACCCTCCGGCTTTGCCGTCCCTGCGTCTTCAGGTCGCCCTGAATCCTGCATCTACGGCTGGGTCAATGATGACTTCCCGGTTCTCCTCGAACTTTGCATCCTCGGCTGGGCCGCGGATGAATCTTCGTGGTCGATCGGTCCTTGCATCTTCCCGACTGACTCTGGATGCATTCTCAATCTCATTCGGCCCTGACACATACCGGCAAGCCGACATCGACAACACCGATTGAGACTGTTTCCTGCATCGTCCTGTCAGGCTGGAACTGCATATCCAATTCCCTGTCAGGTCATCAACTGGAGAGGAGCTTAGGCCCGTTGAATCTGTGGAAGCAAGTGCAAAAAACTGATTAATTTGTGGATTTCACCAGCGTTGGTGCATAAATCGAAAACCAATAACTCAGTTGAACCATGCGTGGTGCAGTTTGAGTTAGACGCATCTTAGCCATACGTCGTGCAGCACGATAAATACGGTTAGCATTGACTAAGTCAGAGGCTGTAAGTCATCGATCCCGAACAGTTCGAGCCTAAGCCGACGCCTCACCTAGTCATGCAACACAACGCTCACCAGCGAACTATTAACGCTCATGCCGCTCGTGTTGTAGTCGATGAAACCGAGGTCGCGAAATCGATTGAGAAAAAAACTGACGCGTGAGCGCGTGGTGCCAATCATCTCCGCAAGAGCCTCCTGGCTGATCTTCGCAATTACCGGGATAGGCTTGGACTCTTGGCCAAAATTGGCCATCAGCAGTAGTAGGCGAGCGAGGCGCTTCTCGCTTGAATTGAAGAGGTGATCGATCAGGTCAGCCTCCATGCGGATACTGCGCGACAGCATGTGCTCCAGAAACTGCTCGGCAAACTCCGGTTCACGCTGAAGCAGCCCGACCATGGATTTCTTCTCGATACGCATGATCGTGCTCTGTTCGAGAACCTTCGCCGTAGCCATGCGAAGCGGTTGCCCCGCCAGGCAGCCTTCGCCAATAAAGCTCGTCTGTGAAAGGTGGGCAATGGCCATTTCCTTGCCGCTTTTCGACACAACCGTTAGCCTCACCTTTCCGCTTTCAATGTAGAACACCGCATTCGCCGGATCGCCTTGCGAGAAGACTGTCTCTTCGGCCTGATACTCGCGACGAGATTTCCCCGTCGAGAGCTTTGTGAGCACAAGATGAGGATCGAAACCCGACGGCGCCTTCGGTGGAATACCGAGTCCCTTCAAGATCTTCTTGTTCTTCTGATTCGCCGTTACAGGCAAATCGGACCGCGGCTGGCCTGGGATGGTTTCAGCCACGCCATATTCCATAATCTGCACACGATTCATCCTTGGCCTCGCGCTCATCCTGCGCGCTAGGTCCGGCGCCAGGTAAAACGACTATACGCTTTATGTTCAGAAAAAGATGGCCCGCATTGACCACCGCAAGCCTGACGCGCAGGGAACTGGCCGACGCTGAGCCGGACCTAGGGCTGGTGAGCTTCGTAGCTCAGACACGAAAGATTTGTCCGGGTAGAGTCGAACTTGCCTCATGCATCGTGGTCAAGCGCAAGAGAATCGACGCACTGCAGAGACAGAAAAAGGTGTATTTGTGAAGAGAATCATTGTGTGTGTTGCGTTACTCAGTCTGGCTTCCACAGTCTGGGCGAGGTCGGATCGTGAAGCAACAACAGACCGGTTGGATCATGCCGGCAATGTCATGAGCCAGATTATGGCCGCTCCAGACAAAGGAATCCCCGAAGAAGTTCTGGAGCATGCACGTTGCGTAGCCGTAGTTCCCCACCTGCTCAAGGGCGGATTTGTCTTCGGCGCGGAAAACGGGCGGGGTGTGGCGACATGCCGCACCGCCAGCGGATGGAGCGCACCTGCATTCTTTGTCATCACCGGCGGAAGCTGGGGATTACAGATTGGTGTCGAAGGCGTCGACCTGGTCATGATCATCCAAAACGAGCGCGGGATGCAACAGTTGATCTCCAGCGGTTTTCAAATTGGCGGCGATGCCTCTGCGGCAGCCGGCCCGGTTGGCCGTCATGCCTCGGCAGATACCGACTGGAAGATGAACACTGAGATTTTGACTTACTCGCGAGCTCGCGGCGCCTTTGCCGGTATCACGCTGACCGGCGCCTCAATTCGCCGCGACGACGACTCCATGGTGGCCATCTACGGGCGCCATGCATCTACCCGCTCAGTCTTGAGGGGAAATGTGGCCGCGCCGGCCTCGGCTAATGCATTCCTTGATTCAATTCGTGGGGCCAAACATCAGGCAATCGCTGAAGCTGGCCGTTAATCGAACAAAGTTGAACCCGGAAGCCGTACAACCGAGGAGGACATTATGCTTTGGACAGTTTTTGTAGTTATTCTCGTGCTGTGGCTTTTGGGCTTCAGCTTCCACATCGCCGGCGGACTGATTCACATCCTGCTCGTGATCGCCGTCATCGTTCTGATCTTCAATCTGATATCAGGGCGGCGAAGTCTGTAAGAGTGCGAAAGGCAAACGCCACCTTCTCCGCAAGGGCCCTCGCAGTTTTCAGGCGTTAATTCGCCGAATGCCCTAAATCTCGCTCCTGAGATCTGGGGCATTCGGCTTTGAACGGTGAGCTATCCGCCGCAATGCCTGATGCTCAGACCCTACCCCTTCGCAAACAGCGTCTTCATCCCCCGCAGCGCCTGCCGCGTCCGCTCTTCATTTTCAATCAGCGAAAACCGCACATGCCCGTCCCCGTAATCGCCAAACCCAATCCCGGGCGACACAGCCGTCTTCGCCTCCGTGAGCAACAGCTTCGAAAACTCCAGCGACCCCATCTTCCGGTATTGGTCGGGAATCTGCGCCCACACAAACATGGTGGCCTTGGGCAACGCCACCGGCCAGCCCATCTTGTTCAGCCCCTCCACCAGCACGTCGCGCCGCTTGCGATAGGTCTCGCAAATCTCGTGCACGCACTCCTGCGGGCCTTCCAATGCCGCGATCGACGCCACCTGGATCGGCGTAAACGTCCCGTAGTCGAAGTAGCTCTTCAGCCGCGCCAGCGCCGAAACCAGCACCGGGTTGCCCACCATAAAGCCCACCCGCCAGCCCGGCATGTTGTAGCTCTTTGACATGGTGAAGAACTCGACCGCCACATCTTTTGCGCCCGGTACCTGCAGCACGCTGGGCGGCTTGTACCCGTCGAAGGCCAGGTCGGCATACGCCAGATCGTGGATGAGATGGAAGCCGTATTCCCGCGCCAGCTCCACCAGGCGAGTCAGGAACGGCAAATCCACACACTCCGTTGTCGGGTTCGACGGGAAGTTGACGATCAGCGCCTTGGGCCGCGGCGTCATGCGTGGGATCAGGTCCTCAAGCTGCTTCAAAAACTGCTCCTGGTCGTGCACCGGGACGCTGATGATGTGCGCGCCCGCGATCACCGGCCCGTAAATATGAATCGGGTAGCTGGGGTTGGGCACCAGCACCGTGTCGCGTGAGTCCAGAATGGCAAGGCAAAGGTGCGCGATTCCCTCTTTGGAACCGATGGTGACAATCGCTTCGGTGTCGGGGTCCAGATCGACGTCGTACCGGGTCTTGTACCAGTTGCAGATGGCTTTGCGCAGGCGCGGAATGCCCTTGGAAACCGAGTAGCGATGCGTCGCCGGCTTGAGAGCTGCTTCAACCAGCTTGTCGACGATGTGTTTGGGTGTAGCCCCGTCGGGGTTGCCCATGCCGAAGTCGATGATGTCTTCTCCGCGGCGGCGCGCAGAGACCTTCATCTCTCCAGTGATGTTAAAAACATAAGGCGGCAGACGTTGTATACGGCTGAACTCTTCCATGATGACTCCAGTTTAAAGGCGCGAGGTGAATCTACCTCCCGGAAAAGGGCGCGGCGACCCTGATGAGGAACCTGTTTGCTTGAGATTTTGGGGATGAGGTGAAAAGAGTCTAGGCGGCCGCAGCCGCTGCACGGGCCGCGCGAGCGCCGATAGGGCGCAGGTTGGAAAAAACGCGATGGCTGGCCATGTGCTCCATAGTTTCGATTATAACGTGTCGCCTATGTCCCGGCGAAAAGCAACACAAGGCTCAGTGGCCGCTCGTCGTTATTTCACCGTGAGCCAGCACCAGCGCGGAGTGCGCCGCGGCCTGCTCGTAATAGTGCACAAAGCGCTGCGGCTCTGCAGCCTGGAAAGACGAAAGATTGTGCGCCCAACGATAGCCCACCGGCTGATAAACCAGCTCCGCTGTGACCCTGAAGGGACCCGCGATGCCGTTCGTCGAGACGGCGTACTGCGTAGTGCTCGAGCCCGCCGTAAAGTCCGGATCGTCCGCCGCCTTGCCCAGCACAGCGATATCGTGCGACGCAGTTTTCTTGTCAAATCCAGCCGGCAGAAGGCGATTGTCCTTCAGGTATTGCGTTGCGGCCAGCAGCCCTGTGGTTACGTGACCCTCGCTGTCCCCGAGAATTGGCTCAAAGATCTCTACCTGATCGGCCTTGGTGATGCGCGCGAAGTGAGGAGAATAGCTTGCGGCATCCGCGTCATTCGCATTCCCGGCAATGGAGCCGTCCGGGTTGAGCTTGCCGGACTCGAACACGATGCGCCCATCCGCCGTGGTCACCACAACGTGCAGCCAGGCGCGGCGCGATGGAAAAGCCGAAGGCAGCTTGTGGCCGCTCAGGTTTTCAACGCGTACGGGGAACGTAAGCTCACCGCCCGCAATCCCCGCCGGTCCCACGGTGACGCGCGCCGATTGCGTTTGCAAAAAAGCAGTCACGCGCGCCGTGGCGGCAGCCAGTTCGGCCGGCTCCGCGGTCACGCCCAGTTCATCGCGATGCGCGCCAAGCATGGCTTCCATCAGGAAGTTGGCGCCGGTAAAGGTATGGCGGCGAACTCCTTCACGCGGCTGGCCCAGCAGCGACGCAATCAGCACCTGTCCTTCTTCTGCGGACATGTGGCACTGCTGGCAGGTCTGCTTGTCGCGGTAGTCGCTGTGTTCCCATTCGAGGTAAGTCATCTGCTCCGGAAGCTGCCCAAGCTGCTTGCCGTCCGCGCCGCGCGCAACCGTGTAGAGCGTATGGCAACTGCCGCACAGGCCCGCTTCGCGCTCATGGTTGGCTTGCACTGGCGCATAGCCGGCCGCCAACACGTGCACCTTCACCACGCGGTCGGGATCGGCGGCGTAGGGACCGAAGACAGGCCGCGGATGCACGTCAGCCCCGGCCACCGCGAAGTTGCCGTTATCAGTTGCGGGCGTGCCCAGACCGGCAGCCTGAATCTGGTGGCAAACCGTACAGGAAACGCCATCGGCCGCCGCTGCAGCTTCCGCGTGTTCTGCTGTCAGCGGCAGCAGCTTGAACATCTCGGTCTGTCGGCCCAGAGCCTTGTCCTGCAAATTCTGCAAGGGCATGTGGCAGCTCGCGCATTCGTTCTGGATGGCCGCGCTTGATTCAGGATGTTCGAGCACCTCGCGGCGCACGCTGCCTTGCCAGTAGGGATCGCGCGCGGCGTTGGCCATGATGCTCGCGGCCCACTCGCGCCCGATGGAAACATCCTGGCCTTTCGAGGTTTTGAAGTTGTTGTGGCAGGTCGTGCAGCGGCTAGAGGTCCGGAAGTCTGCGTGAGGTCCTCGGGCTGGCGGCCTGCTCGCAGTCTCCAGCAACGCAAGGCCTGCCAGTGCCACCGCATCAATCACAAAGTAGGTAGACGGAACTTCATCTCCATCCCTCCGGAACCGGCCGCCAGCCTAATGCCCGTCAAGGTGAATTCACGGCGGCAAGTGCCTCCCGTAAACAGCCAGGAAAACTCAGGGTAGCACGGAGACGGGGTCAAAGATCATATGGGTCACTGACCTACGCGAACCTGTTGAACGCTACCCGAGACCGAGCGGCTGCTAATCGCCTGTTGGAATTCAGGCGGCGGGCGGAGGTTGAGGATTCGCTGATGGATCAGTTGCCTTGCACAAAAGCGGACGCGCAATTGAGAACATCTACCCTGATGCTGCTGAGCCAGACCGGCAGCGTCTCGCTGGCGATGTTCCGATCCGCAGCCTAAGATATGGCCCGAATTCAGGGTAAACGACTCTGATCTAAGCCCCGCTGGAAAATCGCGATGGAGCTATCATGGCAGGCCAGCAAGCCAGATTATGGTCGCCACCTTACTGCTGAAGTATTCCTGTGCCCGAGGACGTCGCGATTCCGTCAATTTCGGCGAGGGCAATCTGATCGCCCGCGGCAGTTGTCGAAATCTCAAACCCTGCCGAGAAAGCGGTGCAGATCGTGGAGGGCGTCGTTGGCGAAAATGTCAGGTTGGCCGTCCCATCGCCGGTGCTGCCGATCGAGTAGGTTCCTGCCGTGAGTGTTCCGTCGCACTCGGTTGGGCTGTAGCTGCCGCCTCCCACCATGTAGTTATGAAACTTGGCGGAATAGCTCCCGGTGAATTGACCTCCGCCGGTTGAAACCACGTGGGCCATAATGCCAAAGTACGCAAATGACCCATTGCTGAGCGGCAGGATTCCGTTGATGGCCGTGGCGTAATGGCCTGTAACGGTTGCGTTGCTGTAAGAGGTCGCCGCCTGAACGGGACCACCCGAAGGGACGGCGCCACTGCATCCGATCAAGAGCAATGAAATTGTCGCCGAAGCAAGGACGTAAATCTGTCGTTTCATCTGTCTCCTCATGGTGGTCTGCGAGCGATCCGCCCCGTTTGGGCAAATGGGAAAAAAGCCTCTTGAAAATTTAACTTCAATTGGAATGGCTTGCTTCCGAGACGCATAATTCGCGAAAGGAAGCGCATTCTCGAACTCTCGAGTGTCAACCTGACTCTGGGGAAGCTATAGTGGCCGAGCTTAAACCGTGGCCGAGGGGTTGTCAATGTAAATCAGTGAGCAATGCCGATTTACTTCACCTTAGGCTCATTTATCGAATGGCTCTCCTCTGTAGTTGTTTTCCTTCTTCGTCAGATGTGCCGGTTTCTCCAGGCCGGAACCTTTGCACTTGCGGATGATTGCGCCTGCGGTGCAGTTAAGTGCCGATTTGGCGCGGGAACTGGTGCAACGGTCCAGCCGCGAATGACGTATGCTGGCCACACCGGTCGCCAATTCACCAGCCTCGAAATTTATACTGGTTGGGACATGCAAGCATCCCTACCCACCAATTTTCCGCCCGTCGACGAACAGATGGACCTGCTCCAGAAAGGCGCAGCCGAAATCATCCGCGTCAGCGACCTGCGCGAGCGCCTTGAAGACAGCCGCAAAACGGGCCGCCCGCTGCGCGTCAAAGGCCGGCTTTGACCCCACCGCTCCCGACCTGCACCTGGGCCACACCGTGCTGATGCGCAAGCTGCGCCATTTTCAGCAGTTCGGCCACACGGTCATTTTTCTGGTGGGCGATTTTACCTCGCTCATCGGCGACCCCACAGGCCGCAACGTCACCCGCAAGCCGCTCACGCGCGAGCAGATCGACGCCAACGCCGAGACCTACAAGCAGCAGGTCTTCAAGATTCTCGACGAGAAGCTCACCGAGGTGCGCTACAACTCCGAGTGGCTCGGCAAGCTCGGCTACGAAGGCACCATCCGGCTCACAGCGCATTTCACCGTCTCGCAGATGCTTGAGCGCGACGACTTCAGCAAGCGCTTCCAGGCCGAGCAGCCCATCAGCCTCCACGAGCTGTTGTATCCAGTCATGCAGGGCTACGACTCCGTCGCACTCGAGTGCGATGTCGAGCTCGGCGGCACCGACCAGAAGTTCAACCTCCTCTGCGGCCGCGAACTCCAGCGTCAATACGGTCAGAAGCCCCAGATCGTCCTGATGACGCCCATCCTCGAAGGCCTCGACGGCGTACAGAAAATGTCGAAGTCCCTCGGCAACGCCATCGGCATCAACGAGCCGCCCTCCGAGATGTACGGCAAGCTGATGAGCATCAACGACGAGCTCATGTGGAAGTATTTTGTCTTTCTGACGGATTTTCTTGGCTCGAAGATTGAGGCATGGAAAGTTGACGTTGCTGAGGGACGAATGCATCCGATGGCTGCAAAGAAGCTCCTCGCCATCACGATCACAGAAGGCTTCCACGGTGCCGTGGCTGCAAAGGAAGCAGAAACAAACTGGGTCCGCATGTTTCAGCAGAAAGAAACCGCCGAGGACCTGGAAGAGATCGCCGTAGCCTACGCAGATGTCGCCGGCCCGGAGGGAAGCAACCAGATTCGCCTTCCCAGGCTGCTCGTTCACATGGGCCTGGCCGCCTCCGGAGCCGAAGCCAACCGCAAAATAGCCGAAAAGGCCGTGAAGCTCGATGGCGAAGTAGCCGAGAGTGCTCTGATTCCTGTCTCCGCTCTGCCCGCCCGCATCGTCATCCGCCTTGGCAAACGCGCCAAGGTCGCCGTTGTTGCGTAGGCCATTTCATAGGAGGAAGTTGGAGATTTTCCCATGTCACGGATATCGGCTGAGATTACTGGTTTCTTTGGCTCAGAGTCCACACCCTTTGCCTCTTCCAGGGACTGTTTTTGGGGCACCCGGAATCGCCGCGCGCCGTCTACAGGAACGTCTCAGAGTCCTTTACATTTGAGCAAATGAGCACTATATCTCGGGGTTTTCGACAGCAATGAAACACCTGTGTCCGGTGTCTCATTCTCATGGTCCGATCCCTGCTATACTTCCGGCTGTTGATTCATGCCTCAAGTATGGTGCCAAATCCGTTCGGAACCAGGACATATTATGTCAAGACACTCGGCATACGCTCGATTTCTCATTCTCCTAATTGCTGCCTGCATGGTTCCAATCACCGGATGTGGAGGTGGAGCACAAGGCTACCAGCCCGCGCCAAGTCCAACTCCTTCTCCAACTCCCACTCCAACCCCTACCCCAACGCCGACTCCTTCTCCCACCGGACCCGCTTCCGGCTCAGAGTTCCTCTACGCCAATTATCCAGGTCCGGGGAACGCCGACTCTGATCCATTTAACCCCGGTTCCTATCTGTTTGGCAGCCTAAATGTGGCTTCCCTGGATCCAGTTTCAGGATTGCTCGGTTCAATGGCGTGGGCGGAAAATCAACCCGTTGCGATCCCTCTCCTATTTCCCGATATGAATCTTTCGGAGAATGTTACCAGCATGTTTTTCCCTCCCAGCGGGAAGTATCTTTATTTCGGCACCGATCTGGGAATTGGCGTCGGCCCGGCGATCTTGGCCTTTTCCATCGGTACGGCAGGAGAACTCATTCCTTCCTCCGCTGCCTATCCATTCATCCCGCAACCCTCGGTGAGCGGCGAATCGGGAATGACCATGGACTCGCAAGGAAGGTTCATCTACATATCCAACTATGTATTTGGCCCTCAGTACTCCAAAACTGGCCAACAAACGAACCAGATTACCCCATTCCAGTTGAATCCTGTCCCGGGCGGAATCGTCCAGGGACCAGCTTTTTCTGATAACTCCGCAATGGACCTCACCGTCGAAATCGCGGATCCTGAAGGCAATTTCCTCTATGCGTGGAACATCGCCCAGAACATGAATCTTGGGATATCGGTCTATAAGATCGATGGCTCAACCGGAGCGCTCGCGGAGATTTCCGGATCCCCATTTCCCGTCGCGACTGCCTCCAGCAACTGGCCTTTCGGCGTCCTCCAGTTCCTTGGTTCCAATCTCGTTTTTAGTCCCTCCGGCAAGTTTGCCTACGCAAATGTTTTGAATTACACCGGCATGGCGAGCGGCGGCGTGAACGCTGAATGGGATCTTTATGCGTTCTCAGTCAACTCCACCACCGGAGCGCTCTCCGTGCTTCCCGGTTATCCGCTCATCCCGTTGCCTACGAATACGCGCCCCAATCCAATCGGCATGGTGATGCATCCGAATGGCAAATTTCTTTATGTTTCGGCATACACCGGTAACCAAAATCCGCCTCCGGCAGCCATCTTGATCTTCGCCGTTGATCCGTCCACAGGCGCGGTAAATCCCACACCCGTTTCTTCTGTCTCCGATAAGTACTGCTGTACAACTCTGTTAATGGATCCGACGGGCGCCTTACTTCTGGACGAGGGTTCAGGATGGCATAGCTTCACGGTGAATGCTTCCACCGGTTTGCTCACTTCAGCCGGTACAACGGATGTAGACCTTCAGGCTCCTTACGATCAAGGGCCAGGAATTATCGTAAGAATCCCTTGAGATGAGTATGGTTTTCATTTCATTGGTAGATTCGGGGTTGGGACTCGTCAACTCCTGGGTCTCAAAAGAGAACAAAGTTAGGCTCTACCCTTCGAAGTCCAGCTCCACCGCCTCGATCAGCGGCCCAAGCCACCGCAGCAGCGCCATATGTGCCGGATGGATGGAGTAAAAATCCGCCGCTTCCTTGTCCACAAACTTCATCAGGCCGGCGAAGGTGTACCCCTGTCCGCGCTTGGAGAGATTAACGCCCACGCACACCTCGATCAGACCGGGAATGACGCCACGAAATGCGCGAATCTCCTTCTCCGCGCGCGCCTGGTCCGCCTCCGTCGCTTCCGGCTTCCACTTGAATCCAAAGATGTGAACAAACATCGGGCTCCCCTCAGCTTCTGCTCTCGGATAGTTGATCAGCTTCCCAGTGCGAACTTCCGCCCAGCCTCCAGCAGCCTCGCAACCGATTCCTTCGAACACGATTCTGTGTAGATGCGCATCAACGGCTCCGTCCCGCTGGCCCTCAGTAAAATCCATGTCTCGGCCGCGTTCGGTTTCGTCTTCGCTTCCGGGTTGTCGAGATAAAACTTCACGCCGTCCAGGTCCTCCTGGCGCAGGATCGGCATCCCCGCCAGTACCGGATCACCTGTCTTGAGTGCGCGCGCTCGGGCGATTGCGCCGTTCTTCACATCGTCGGAAATATGCAAATCGATGCGGCCATACTGGTGTTCGCCGTACTCGGCTTGCAGGTCAGCGACAAGCTGGCCGAGCGTCTTGCCCTCTTGAGCGGTCACGTTGGCCAGTAGCAGCGAGTTGAGCAGCCCGTCGCGCTCAGGCAGGTGGCGCTGGAAGCCAATGCCGCCGGACTCCTCACCGCCCATCACGATCTCGCGCTCCAGCATCAAGTCGCAGACATACTTGAAACCGATGCCATGCTCGATCAGCTCGCGGCCGTGCTTGGCGCAGATGCGGTCCAGCATTTTGGTCGTGTTGAAAGCCCGGGTCACGGCGCCGGGCCATCCCTTGTACTTCAGCACCCAGCTCAGCAGCACGCAGTAAATCTTGTGAGGATCGACAAACTCTCCATGTTCGTCTGTCGCGCCAATGCGGTCCGCATCGCCGTCCGTGCACAGTCCGGCCTGGCAGCCGTTGGCCACCACCGCTTCGCCCAGCGCCCGAATATGCGGCTCAATCGGCTCGGGATTGATGCCCGGAAACAACGGATCGGGATTCGACCGGATCGCCAAATTCGCCACGCCAATGCGGGTAAAGATATCGGAGAGAATTGTCCCTCCCGCGCCATACATCGAGTCGATGCAGAATTTCATGCCCGATTTCGAGATCATGTCGAGGTCCGCGAAGCTCTCGATCGCATTCAGGTATGTCGGCAGAAAATCGAGCTTCCTCGATCGTCGCGGGCTTGGCGGCGCGCGCCACCGGCTTGTCCAGATACGACTCGATCTCCGCAATGATCGACGGCTTCCCCGAGCCGCCGTACCACGCCTTGTACTTCACGCCGTTCCACTGCGCCGGGTTGTGCGACGACGTAATCATGATGCCGCCGGCCGCGCCCCGCTCGCGCACGCCGAAACTGAGCGCCGGCGTCGGCGTGATCGCGTTGGCCAGCTTCACCGGAATCCCAGTTGCCGCGGCAACCTCGGCACAGGCGCGCGCAAAGGCCTTCGACCCGAAGCGCGTGTCGTACCCTATGCACAGCCCCTTGGCTGGATCTTCTTTGGCGTGAATGTAAGCCGCAATGGCTTCGGCTGCCGTTCGCACATTGGCAAAGGTAAAGTCGTCGGCGATCAGGCCGCGCCAGCCGTCGGTTCCAAACTTGATTTGAGGATGAGGCATATTTTCAGTTCTCGTTCTCTTTGGAGATAAGTGTAAATAATTCAGGGTGCCCTGCGCTCCCTGATCCGTGGTCTCACGCGACGCCCGGCGCCGGAAAGCTCATGCAGTTTGCAAATTCATCCTCGAAGCCGGGATCAGCGGCCAGGCTCACATGCTCGATCACGGGCAACTCAGGTTTTTCGGCCGCCAGCAGCATCATCTTTGCTCCGCGCAACGCCGTATTGCCTGAGGCATGCACCAGCGGGCGTTCAACATCAATCAAGCCAATGCGCAGGGCGCTCTCGATCTGCACGTAATTCCCGAAGGCTCCTGCCAGATGAACGCTTGTCAGCTCGCGCGCCTCAGCGCCCATCCGTTTGAGCAGCAGCCTGAATCCCGAAGCAATCGCCGCCTTTGCCAACTGCAACTCGCGTATGTCCGCCTGCGAAAGAACCACGTCGCCTGCCACGGGAAAGCGTTTCGAACCGTCAGCAATGCGTCCCGATGCCAGAATCGCCCCACTCCGCAAGCCCGCCGCAACCGCATCCACCAGCCCGCTGCCGCAGATGCCGCGAGGCTCGACATCACCAATCACCGTGGCCTTCATCTCGCCCTCCGCGAGCGACACGTAAGCGATCGCTCCTGTAGCCGCGCGCATGCCCATGCGAATGGACCCCGCTTCAAAGGCCGGCCCGGCCGCCGTCGACGCACAGACAATGCCGTCTCGATTCCCGATGGCGATTTCGCCGTTCGTTCCAAGGTCAACCAGCGCCATAAGCTCGTCGCTCTTCGTCATGCCTGTTGCGATGATGCCGGCCAGAACGTCCGAGCCTACGAAGCCCCCAAAGCATTGCACAAAGCGTATTGTGCAGCTTGCGGCAAGAGCCCATTCCAGATCCTGCGACCGAAAACACTGCACTCCAAGATTAGGTGACGCGAAAGGCGCATGAGAAAGCGGCTCCACATTGCAACCGGAGAACAGGTGATGCATCACCGTGTTCCCCACCAGCACAACTTCAACAACCTCGTTCGCGCGTCCGCCGGCCAGACGCCCCACAATTTTCCCGAGCGCAGAGCGTATCACCGCCGTCAAATCGTCGCGCATCTCGAGCGCCGCGCTGATCCGGCTCATTACGTCCGAACCAAAGCGCGCCTGCGGATTAAGCTCGGTCTCAACTCCCAGCACTTTTCCCGTGGCAAGGTCCATGATTTGCGCAGCTATCGTCGTGGTCCCCAAGTCGATGGCGATTCCGAGTCCATGCTTACCAGCGCCCGTCAGGCCCGTGTCGTCTGCAAGCACCTCCATCCGCCACTGCAGGCACTCAAGCACAAGCGGCTCCGCGACCCGCTCCGGCGCTCGCGCCTGGCAGGCGAGCCTCCAGCCACCGTCGAGTTGTTCCTTCGAAAAGGCCGTTCGATCAGCGTCCGTGATCGGAAGCGTTCCTGCCAGCACGCGCACGCCGCAGCCGCCGCAGGCCCCCGTTTCGCCACATGGAAATTCAATGCCTTGCCCCGAGAGCGCCGCCATCAGCGGCGCGCCGCACGGCACGTCCACTTCCTTCGCCAGCGGCTCCAGCCGAATCCGTACACGGTCGCCCGTCATTCCGCGTCCACGATTCCTTCGCCAAGTGTGGCCCTGATCGTTGCGCCGGGCGCCACAACCAGAAAGCTGGCTGCATCCCAATCCCCGTTCACCAGCCGATCGAGAAGCAAAAGACTTCCCTTCACCTCATCGAACGCCCATCCCTCTTTTTCTGCCTCAGTCCTGGCCTTGTCGCGGCTCACGTCGTCCGACGCGACGCCAGTCGAAATATAAGTGAGCCCGGAGTAGTGCTTGCGATAGGCATTGAACTGCTCGAAGAGATACTTGCCATTCTCCTCGCCATAACGCGCAATCAGCTCTTCCTCGCTCCGCCGCTCCCCGAGCGCCCTCTTTTCCGACGCGAATGCAGGCTCAAGCTTCGTGTCTGCGGCCCGATGCTCAATCCAGCCCGGCGATCGATAGTAGACACCCGGATGGTTCTCAAAATAACTCTGGTAGGCATCCGGCCCGCCCATCAGCAAGCCGATGCAGTCGTGCGCGCGCGGAAGAACAAGCTGCGTCTTTCCTGCGCGCAACCCTTCGGTGCCCCGCCCGCAAAGCGCGTATCCCAACAAGATGGCGTCATAGCCCTCGCCGTCCGCGGCGTCGATTCGTTCCTGTAAATGCGGATGCATCTGGGCGCCAAGATCGTGCAGGCCCATCGGCACCCTCTCTGTCTCGATCGTATGGGGCGACCGGGAGATAACGCTCTCCATCTCGCGCGTAAGCACCTGGCAAAAGATCGCTCTGAATCGCATCGCTGACTCTCAGGAACCTCCCGCCGTTCATCCACTGGCAACTGCGCCGATCCTCCAGGTCGCAGCGTAGAGACAGAAATCGCGATCCGTCAGGCTGCGTCCAGGGCCAGAAGATTTTTGACCAGGCTGACGGCTCCGCTGGCGTTCTCGCTGTACCCGTCGGCGCCGATCTCCCGCGTATTGGCTCGTCACTGGAGCCCCTCCGATCAGCACCTTCACCTGCGTACGCACGCCTGCGGTATTCAGCGCTTCAATGGTCCGCTTCATGGCCGGCATGGTCACCGTCAGCAGCGCCGACAAGCAAACCACCTGGGGACTTCGCTCCTTGACCGCCGCCACAAAAACCTCCGGCGCAACATCCGCGCCAAGATCGATCACCTCAAACCCGCTGCCTTCCAGCATCGACGCAACAATGTTCTTGCCGATATCGTGCAGATCGCCTTTTACGGTACCGATGAGAATCCGCACCGACATTTTTTGCCCGGATGCCGCGAGCAGCGGCTTGATCAACTCCATCGCACTCTTCATGGCGCGGCCGGCCAGCAAAAGCTCAGGCACAAAATAATCTTCGCACTCAAAAAGATTTCCTACCTCATCCATGGCCGGCACCATCGATTCGGCAATCAGCTGCATCGGATCGGCGCCTGCTTCCAGCGCCACTTTCGTCGCGGCATACGCCTTCTTTGCATCTCCGTTCAAAATTGCGTCGTAGAGTTCTTTCGACTGCGCCATTTTTTTACCCCGCGAAGAATATCAGGCTCCGGGCACAAGGCATAAATATACAGTTCGTCGTCTAAGGGGTCTGTGACGCAGCTACCGCTTGTTAAGGTTCGCCTGCTTTTTCGCCTCATCTGCCGCGCGAGCCTGCGCATCCAGTCCGTTCGTCGGATCCTTGTGGAACAGCTTCCGCGAAATGTCCGGCCAGAACTCCTGGAGCGTGGCGCCAAACGTGCCCTCAAACGTCACAGTCAATCCCGCTTCGAAGGTCTGCTCGATGCCGGATTTGCTTTCCGACGGGTAATAGTAGTTGGAAATCGCCCCCGAGATGATGTTTCCTCCAACATTGGAGTAGTTGGGTTCCCACTTGCCGGTGTTGTCGTGCTTGCAGATAAAGCTGGTAGCGATGGCATAAAAAAGCCTGTGGCTGACCTTTCCGTGGCCGAGACGAAAGTAGCGCGGATCCTGGTGGAGAATGATGGGGAGAAAGGCGTTTCCAATCATGGTGCCATCGAACGCATCCAGATACGCGGCTCCTGAACGCTTGAAGTATCCTTCCGGCCCCCACCCAAATCCTGGATCGCTATCTTTGGCTTCTCCCAATCCGGCAACTATGAAAGCAATCGCAAAGGTGTAAGGGTCAACTGCCGAGTGAAACGCGAGGCTGACCTTTTGCTTCGCATTCAGGGACACTGCATCGCTCACGTACGAAGTATTGAAGCTGGGAATGATGCCCAGCATGCGCTGGTGCTCCTGCTGCTTGATCTGTTCTGCCGCCTTTTGCTCCTTGCTCTTTTCAGCAGGGGGCGGGGCGGTCTGCGGAGAAGACGGGTTGGAGGTGCTATCAGTGGACGGGCTTTTTGTCTCGGGAGTCTGGGCCGGAGTGGAACCTTGCCCAGGCTGCTGAGCTTGTTGATCTTGTCCACCAGATGTCTGCTGGCCTGTGCCCTGTTGACCAGCGGGCTCGGCAAGGGCCACCTCAATCTGTGGCCGCGGAGCTTCAGGCAAGTCCAGCCATGACACGCCTGGAACCTTCGCAGGCTCTTGCGACGACAAACAAAGGGGCTGCGCAAACAATGCCAACCCCGTAACCAGAACGGCAGCAACCAATCGGAAATCTGAGAACATCCTTCCGCCTTGAGTGGATTCAGACTCTATCCGCAAAGAAATGCAAAACCGGGCTCGGCACTGCCGCTGATATGGTTTACCCCTGCTGATGATCATGCGTCTGGGGAAGCTCCCGAGGTCAGTTTCAATTGTTGGTCTATGGCGCTGACTGTTAGACGGATTTCCGGGTCATCGGGACACAAAATTATTCTTGCAAAGTCCCGGCCGGGCAACGGCTCGTTGGTCTCGCTATTTGCCGTTGTTTCACTCGATTCCAGTCGAATGTTCCGCTTGAAGTTCCATTGTTTCCGTAAAAAGCAGGGACAAACGGGGCTGCAGCGGTTTCAGTTCTGCTCTCCAAAGTAACAGGGACGCCAAGCGGCATTTTCCTCAGGAAAACACCGCCTCGCAAGAATTTCGAACGGAAACCTTGAATCAGAACTACCTGGTCCAGCCACCACCGGGGTTGAAGACCAAAGCCTCAAGCCGCGAAATCGATGAATCCCTTCTCTGGGTTCGTCGAGATCAGCTTCACGGTCACCTTGTCGCCCACATCCAGCCCCTTGCCCCCCTGCACCAGCATCCCATCCACGGGCGGATTGAGAGTCCGAACGAAGGTGCCGTAGTTGTTCACCCCTGTAACGATGGCCTGGAAGCTTTGGCCGATGCGCGGGTGCAGCACCACAGCGGCGATACGCTTTTGCATATCGCGCTCCACCTTGCGCGCGCTGTCCTCCATCAGCGTGCATCGCGCCGCAATGGCGGTGAGATCGTCCGCGGAGTAAGGCTGCTGCCCCTGCGCAATGTGCGCTTTCAGCAGGCGCTGGGTCACCACGTCCGGAAAGCGGCGGTTGGGAGCCGTCGAGTGAGTGTAGTCCTGCACGGCCAGCCCGAAATGACCCGGCGACACTTCATTCGGCTTCACCAGCACGTATTCCCCAGGCCCCATCAACTTCACAACCGTCAGCGACAGATCCGGAAAGTGGTCGGGATCCTTCTGTTTCTGCGCCAGCAGAAAATCGTTCAAAGCTTTCGAGTCGGGCTCCGCCGGTAGAGTCGTGCCCAGCCCCGCGGCCACTTCCACAATGCGGTCCCACCGCTTGGGCGTGCGCACGATCCGGCGGATGCTGGCCACGCCCGCATCTCCAAACGTGCGCGCAATCACTCCATTGGCCGCGACCATGAACTCCTCAATCAGCGAGGTCGCGCGATTCTTTTCAAGCCTTGTGATCTCGACCGCGTCGTCCTTCAGCATCACCGGACGCGTCTCAATCGTCTCCAGATCGAGCGCTCCGTGCTGGAAGCGCCCGTTCACCATCCATTGTGCTGCCGCGTCCTGAAGCTTGAGTTGGTCCGCCAAGGCCGCGCTCGCAGCTACCTTCGCCGGCGCCGGTCCACTGCCATCAAGCCAGGCTCCAACACTCGGGTAGGCCAGTTGCGCGCGGTTGCGCACCAGCGCTCGATACGCTTTGCCGTCTGTTACCGTCCCTGCCGCATCCACCGCATACTCAATCACCACCGCGACCCGGTCTTCATTTTCATTCAGCGAGGTAATGCCCTCTGAAAGCTCTGCCGGCAACATGGGAAACACCCGGACGCCGGTATAAACAGAGGTAGTCTCGCTCTGGGCATGGCTATCCAGGATGGTCCCCTTGCTGACTCGAGCATCCACGTCGGCCACGCCCACAAGCACGCGAATCCGACCGTCTGGCAACTTTTCCGCCCACTCAATCTGGTCAAGATCCTTTGACGTGTCGTTATCGATCGACGACCAGAGCAGGCCGCGCATATCCTGCGCCCCTGGGGCGGCTGGCGTTTCCGGGTGAGCCTCGATCGCGCTCAGTTCTGTGGCTGCCTCGGCCGGAAAATCAGGCTGAAATCCGTGCTCGAGCATCACGGCATGTGCCGCGGCAACAAGATTGAAGTGATAGGGATGGCACGTGGACATGCGAAAAACTCTCCTTGCGTTCGACATGCCAGCCTATCACTTCAGGGTTAAAGGGCTCACCCGATCCCTGGTCATTTCAAAAGGAAACGAAAACCTCCTGATTCCCAGCAGTCGCCAGCCTCACTCCGCTCGTTGCTTTTTTGTCCGCCGGCCACCGCTTCCCCTGCGGGCTTTCGCGCCCTCCATCCACTCAGCTCTTGCGAGTGTGACTTCCGCAGCGTAGGGTATTGAGATTCAACCCACACGGTTCAACGGAGAGTCCTGTCTTCATGACCACCTCGGCGCCCGCGCCCACGCCTGTCAAACGCCTGCTCTCCCTCGACGTTTTGCGCGGCGTCACCATCTGCTTCATGATCATGGTCAACAACAATGGAGGCCCCTCCGCCTGGTCCCAGATGGAACACGCGGAATGGAATGGTTTCACGGCCACCGACCTTGTCTTTCCCACCTTTCTCTTTGTAGTCGGCGCCTCAATCGTCTTCGCCTTTCAGGGGCGTCTGGCCAGGGGAGTCACGCGCGCCCAGCTAGCCTGGCACACCGCAAAGCGCGCCTGCATCCTGTTTCTGCTCGGCATCGTCGTCAACGGCTTTCCTCACTTTCATCTCGCGCACATGCGCCTCTACGGTGTCCTGCAGCGGATCGCCATCTGTTACATGGTCGTCGGACTCTTCTACCTCTGGGACAAACGCGTATGGACCAAATTTGCTGCACTAGCCCTTGTACTGGTGGGCTACTGGGTGCTCGTACAGTGGGTTCCCGTGCCCGGCGCGGGCCGTCCGGGGCGCGATATTCCCTTCCTCGACAAAGAACAGAACATCGTTGCCTGGTTTGACCGCCAACTGATGCCCGGTCACCTCTACGAGGACACAACCACCCACAATCTCTGCGACCCGGAAGGCCTTCTGAGCGATATTCCTGCCATCGGCACCACGCTCCTTGGTCTGCTTGCCGGCCTCGGTCTGCGATCGCAGCGCGATGAAAAAACCAAGGCTCTCGGCCTGGTTCTTGCCTCCGCTGTCTGCCTGGCCTCGGGCTACTTCTGGTCCATCTGGTTTCCGTTGAACAAGAAAATGTGGACCAGCTCCTACGTGCTTGTCGCTGCCGGTTGGTCGCTCGCCCTCTTTGCCCTCGCCTTCTGGGCCGTCGAAATCAAGGGTTGGGGTAAAGCAGCAGGTCGCGGAAAGGGCCAGGCCATCTCCAGGGGCGCCCTCTGGCCGTGGCTCGTCTTCGGCTCAAACGCCATTGCCGCTTACATGGTCAGCGAACTGCTCCCAGGCATTGTGGAACTCTTTCCCTTTAAAGAGGACGGAGAGAAGATGGACGCGCTCGGATCGGCCCACAATCATCTCTTTGAACTGATTCCCGACCCCGCCTGGGCCGCCTTCGCCTATTCGTTCCTCTTTACGGCCGTCTGTTTCATCCCCGTCTGGATCCTCTACCGCAGAAAAATCTTCCTCAAGGTCTAGGCACCTCTTGAACGCCGGATGGCCCCGGCCGCTCGACCGTCGCGGCGGAGGGACCGGGGAGATTGGCCGCAAGCCCGGCTGCTACCAGCCCAGCCCCGCAATGGCTGCGTCCTCGTCTTCGATCTCCGTCCGCAGCCGCACCGTCTGCAGCGCGAGTGTTTCGCCCAGTCCGCCCAGCCGCACGCGGTCCTTCTCCGTAGTTAGCACCCCCGTGGCCCCAATGCTCCACACCGCATCCCGAACGCAGTCCAGATCGTGAACCTTGTAAACGTGGTGATCCGGAAACGCAATCCTTGAGGCCAGATGCAGCCCCGCCGACTCAAGCCCGGCAAAAAACTGTTCGCTGCGCGCAATCCCGCAGAAAGCCACAATCGGCCCTTCGATCGCCGGAACCTCCATGCGCCGGTGCAGCCGCCAAATCGGTCCCCGCCATCCCGCAGATTGCAATCGGCCCTCCAGCCCACCGTCGTCCGCAGGGATCGCCACCACCGTCGCGCGCTGCATCGCGCTCAGTGGCTCACGTAAATTCCCCGCGGGCAACAGGTGGTCTTCGAAGTCCAGGCTGTCCAGCAGAAGAATATTCGCAGCGCGTTCGAGCTGCCGATGCTGGAATCCATCGTCCAGCAGATGCACGTGAGGCCCCGTCAATTCGTAAGACGTTCCCTCAGCCATTTGTCCCGCGTCATACCGTTGCTGAGCCACATAGACAGGCACACCAGCCTCGCGCGCAATCAGCAGAGGCTCGTCCCCGAACTGTTCGGCAGTTCCATTCACATCGACCTTCAGCGCCGCCTTGCTCCTCCGTCCATAGCCGCGCGAGAGCACGTCCACCTGCACACCGCGCCGTGTCAAAGCCTGCGCCAGCGCAATCGCGAGCGGCGTCTTGCCCGATCCGCCCGCCGAAAGGCTGCCAATGCTGACCACCGGAAACCGCAATCGGCTCACCGGCTCAAGTCCGCTGGCAAGCCGCAGCTCCCGCAGCGCAAGCGCCAGCCTGTAAACCGGAACCAGCGGCAGCAGCAAACGCCGTGCAGAAGAGGCCTGCGTCATGATCCACGCCCCTCGCCGCCGATCGAGACCAGCTCTCGCAGAGCGGCTACGCAACGATCCGTAGCCCCAGCCTGCTGCTCGAAAACCTGCCGCGCCCGCGCGCCCATGGCCTTCGACGCTCCCTCGTCACCCAGCAGCGCAATCAGAGTTGAACCGAGTTCTTCTCTAGTCGCGATCTGCACAGCATTATGTGCAAGCAGGTCTTCGGTAATCGCGCGGAAGTTAGCGTAGTTCGGCCCCATCACAATCGGGACCGCAAACTGCGCCGGCTCCAGCGGATTGTGACCGCCGGCTGCAATCACGCTCCCGCCCACAAACGCAACCGCCGCCAGGGAGTAGACCGAGGCCAGCTCGCCAATCGTGTCGAGCAGCACGACCTGGCCCGCTTGAAGAGGCCGCGTCGAGTCTTCCGCTGCAGAATCCATATCTGTACGTCTTGCCCACGAAACCCCCGACCGCTCCAGCAGCGCAGCAACGGCGGCGAATCGTTCCGGATGGCGCGGCGCAAGCACCAGCACAAGATCGGGATCTGCTGCCAGCAGCATCGGCCATGCTGCGAGCAGCGCCTCTTCTTCGCCCTCAAGCGTGCTGCCTGCAACCACAATCCTCAGCCCGCGAGCCGCGGCCTTCAGCTGCCGCGTGGCTTCCGCTTCCTTCACCGCGCGCACATCGAACTTCAGGTTCCCGGCAACCGAGACCCGCTCCGGCGCGCAGCCAATCGTCTTCAACCGCTCTGCATCCGTCTCGCTCTGCGCCAGCACGCAGGCAATTCGGCCAAGAATCGGCCGCCAGAGGCTCTGCAAACGCTGGTAGCGTGGCCACGACCGGTCAGAGATACGCGCGTTGACCACAGCCACAGGAATCCCGCGCCGAAAGCATCCACTCAGCAGGTTGGGCCAGAACTCCGTCTCCGCCAGCACCAGCATCCGCGGATGAAGAGCATTCAGGTAGGTCCGAACCGCCCACGGCAGATCGAGTGGACAGTAAAAAACCCGCTCTGCGCCAAACCGATCCCGCGCCAGCTCCTGGCCCGTCCGCGTAGTCGTCGAGATCAGCAGTTGATACTCCGGGAACGCGCGATCCAGCTCGCCAACCAGCCTGCTCACGGCCAGCACCTCGCCCACCGAGACAGCATGAAGCCAGATAACCGGCCTGCCGCGCGTATCCTTCAAGGCAGGAACCCGCCCCAGCCGCTCCCGCAGCCCCTCGCGGTATTTGTGCGTCGTGGCCATCTTCCACAACCACCACGGAGCCCCAACCACCAGGGCCGCCAACAAGGCAAGATTGTAGAAAAAGAGAATCATGCGTGACGGAACGAGCCTTTCCGCAGTCCAATCTAGAATGATACAGTCGAGCACGATGAAGGCCTTGCGGACAATTCCGCTGTTGCTCTTTTGCCTGGCCCTGCCGGCCCTTGCCACCGACCACACGCCGCCTGCCGTTCAACCGGCCACCACCTTTGCCGATGTCGAGATACACCCGGCCGAGAAGGTGGCAATCGCCGCCGAACCCTACGACACAAAAGAGAAAGAGTCCATCTTCCGCGTCGATTATCTCAGCCACGGCGTCATGCCCGTGCGCCTCATCGTCACCAACCAGGGTGACAAGCCAATCTCGCTTCGTGATGCGCGCATTCTGTTTCAGACTGCCGCGGGCGACAGAATTCAGGCGGCCGAACCGGAAGATGTGGAGCGGCTGATGTCGCGCAAAGAGCGCGAGGGAACAAGTATCCCGCTCCCCGGCCCTCTGCCCAAAATCAAGATGAAGCCCAAGGCCAGCGACAAGGATGTCGAGCAGGACTTTGACACCTTCGAGTACGGAGCGCTTGTGGTCGAGCCGCACTCCACGCAGGCCGGTTTCCTGTTTTACGATGTGTCGCAGTTGAGCCACCCGCTGCGCGGCGCCAAGCTCCACCTGCACGCGCTGCGCAACGCCGACGGCGGCGAACTGTTCTACTTCGAGATTCCCTTCGACAAGTACTTGAAGTCGAAGTCCGGCCAGATGAATTAGCCCCTACTCGTAGTAAGTAGCCGTCGTCATGTCGGTCTCCCAGATCGTGCAGTCCTTGATCCGCACCCGTCCGCCGGTCATTTCGGCCAGTTGCTTGCTCGTCTGGTCGTAGAAATATCTGGCAATATTCTCCGCCGAGGGATTGATCACCGTAAACGGCTCCAGGTCGTTGAGCATCATGTGGTCAATGCGGTCAATCACCGGGCGCATCACATACTTCAGCAACTTGAAGTCCAGCAACAGGCCGGCCTCGTCCAGTTCTGCCCCAATCAGCGTGACGCGGACCTTGTAGTTGTGCCCGTGCGGGTTTTCGCACTTGCCCTTGTAATTGCGCAGGTAGTGTCCGGAGGAGAAACCTGCCTCCACGGTGACTTCATACATCGGCGTTTGCTCGATCCTGTGCGGGAATGTGTCCCACACTCTATTTTACCGGGGAAGGCGCAGCCTATTAATCGTGATCTTCCCGGCGCTTCCGCCGCGTCGCCTGGCGAGCCTCTTCGCTACGCCGGTCAACCTGTTCAAATAGATGGCTCATCACGCCGACCAGCGCCGCAATCAGCCCCAGCAGAAGAAGAAAAAGGGCTACCGTGCGCCACAGCGAACCATTGGCCGGCAAGCCCGGCTGAAAACTCGAAGGCACCAGCGACATGCCCCCCGAGATCAGCGCGAAAAGCACCAGCGAAGCGGCCAGGATATAGAAGTTGCGGGACATAGAAGCAATCACACTCAGCGAAACCTGCTGCGATTCTACTTTGCGAGGCCTTAGCCGGACAGCGCTGCGCATTCGATCACTGAAACGCCTTCCCTGGCGAACTCGGCCTCGATCCTTGCCACTGAACCGTTCAAATCGATTGCCCGGCAGGCATCGCGAAGGATGTAGGCGCTCAACCCCAGGCGCCGTGCATCCAGAGCCGAATAGCCAACGCAATAGTCATAAGCGAGCCCGGCCAGGAAGACACGGCCAAGCTCACGCTCCTCCAGATAACCCGCCAGCCCGGTCGGCGTTGCCCTGTCATTCTCAAAGAATGCCGAATAGGAATCGATGCGCGCGTCGAACCCCTTGCGCAGAATCAGCTCTGCCTGCGGCAAATGGAGCGCGGAATGAAACTCCGCCCCCTTGCTGCCTTGAACGCAATGCGCAGGCCACAGCGTCTGCATCCCGTAGCTCAGTTCGATCTGCTCGAACGGCTTTTTCCCCGGATGCGCCGTCGCGAATGAAGTGTGATCGGCGGGGTGCCAGTCCTGCGTAAGAACAATATGCCGGAACAGCGGCGCAACGTCATGGATCGCTTCGACAACCGCGTCTCCATCGGCAACAGCAAGTGCTCCACCTGCGCAAAAGTCGTTCTGCACGTCGATAACGATCAGGACGTCATGTTCGTCGATGTGCATTCGCTCTCCCGCGCCAGAAACTCCATCGGCTGTGTTCCTCCCCGGTCGGCGCGCCGCCCTGCGACCTCGAATCAATCTCACTTCGCCTGCATTGCCTTCAACACCGCCTCGGTCACCGATCTCACGATCTGTTCAACGTCCACGCCTGCAACCGGAGTGAGAGTGTGCGCAATTGCCGCGGGTACTTCGAGACTTGTGGGCTGCCGCTCCTTCATGCCCGAGGTGCCGAAGCGCGCATCCGGCAGACCATGCCTTTTCTTGATCGCCATCAGGTCTGACCCCTGCGGCTCGGAGATATACGAGATGGGCGCGCCCAGCTGCGATGCCAGCATCAGCGTCCAGCAGTAGGTCTCGAGTACTTCGGCGTACCACTCGGCGTGAGTCACGGTATCTGCCCAGCAAACCGTGCCGTGATTCGCCAGCAGAACGGTGTTGTGCTGCTTCACAAAAGGAATCACCGTCTCCGCAAACTCCGCAGTTCCCGGCGTCTTGTAGGGCGCAATCGCCACCTTGCCGACGAATATCTCGAACTCCGGAATAATCATGTTCGGTGGAACTTTGCCCGTGATTGCGTAAGCCGTGGCATGGGGCGGATGGCAGTGAAGAACGGATTTCGCCTCCGGCACAGACTTGTAAATCTCAAGATGAAGAAAGATTTCGCTGGTCCGCTCCATGGTGCCCGCAATCTGTTTTCCATCCAGATCTACCATGCAAAGAGCATCGGGCGTCAGGTCGTACTTGCTGATCATCGTCGGCGTGCAAATGATCTCATTCGGGCCGATCCGATAAGAAATGTTCCCGCCGTTCCCGTCCACAAATTGGCGCATCCAGAGCTTGCGGCCCACCGCGCAAATCTCTTCCTTGATCGCTTCGGATTCCGGCGTGTCGAAGAGCAACGGGTTCGAAGCGGGCCGGGTCGATGGATCGCCGTGCGCGACATCTTTCTCCACATCGCGCGTCGCAACCCCCTCGCGACTGTAAATATCGATACTCTTTTCCGCGTTCTTCAATTCCACACCTCAAAGGCTCATAAGATCGTTCGCAATTATGAAGTCAGCCAATGCAACTTTTTCGTATTGATCGAAACATTTCGTCATCCAATGATAATTCAGCAGTGGCAGCGCCATCTTCTGATAGATTCTGATCTGAATTCATTGAACGATCGCTTGTCGCGAAAGGCCAACCCATCTCAATGTCCAGGTTCGGATTAACTCCAAGCGAAACTCGTATTCTCAAGGCGCTCAAAACCCCTGAAAAAATTCAGCGCTTTCTCGACATCGATATCGCCTACAACAAAGAGCCCGATGGCGACACGATTCGCTCGCCTCGCCGAGTCTTGCGCGACAGAGTGGCCCATTGCCTTGAAGGCGCCCTGCTGGCCGCAGCCGCGCTCCGGGTCCAGGGCTTCCCGCCGCTGCTGCTCGACCTTGAAGCCGTGCGCGACGACGACCATGTCCTCGCCGTCTTCAAGCAGCACGGCCACTGGGGCGCAATCGCCAAATCCAACTACAGCGGCCTGCGCTTCCGCGAGCCCGTCTATCGCACCCTCCGCGAACTCGCCATCTCCTACTTCGAACACTACTTCAACCTTCGCCAGGAAAAAACTCTGCGCAACTACTCTCGTCCAATGAATCTCTCGCGTTTCGACCGCATCGGTTGGATGACCGCGGAAGAAGATCTGTGGGCAATCAACGATCATCTCGCGAACCTCCCTCACGTACCCCTGCTGCGGAACGGAGCCAGGCAGCGCCTCGCGCGTGTCGACGATCGCCTCTTTGCAGCGGGCCGCACTGGCAAAGCGTAGAGAGCCTGCCCAGAGTTTCGCGAGCATCCGCGGCGATAAACCGCCGCCAGCTACTTCGCGAAAAACGCTTCCACGTCGGTGATCGTCGACGTCATGCGGTAAGGCGGCAAGCTCTTGAGGAAAGTCTGGCCGTAACGCTGGCGCGTGATGCGCGGGTCCAGCAGAACCAGCACACCGCGGTCTTCAAGCGAGCGGATAAGCCGCCCAAACCCCTGCTTAAGAGTCAGCACGGCGGCAGGCACCTGGTAGTCGAAGAACGGTTTGCCGCCCGCTTCTTCAATCGCTTTCATGCGCGCCTGCACCACCGGATCGCTGGGCACGGCAAACGGCAGCCTGTCGATAATCACGCAACTGAGCGCCTCGCCCTGTACATCGACACCTTGCCAAAAGCTGGCCGTGCCAAACAGCACCGCGTTCGGGGTCGATCGAAACTCTTCCAGCAGCGCTTTGCGCGGAGCCGTCCCATGCAACAGGATCGGAAAGTCAAGCACCGGCAGCAGCCGTTCGTAGAGCAACCGCATCTGGCTGTAACTGGTAAACAGGCAGAATGCACGGCCGCGCGAGAGCTCAAGCACGCGCTGTATGCAGCGCGCCGCGGCTTCCTGGAACTCCGGGTCGCGCGGGTCCGGCATCTCCGGCGGCAAATAAAGCAGCGCCTGTTTGCCGTATTGAAAATGCGAAGGCACCACTAACTCGCGCGCTTCGGTCAACCCTAGCCGTCGCCGCATGTGCTCAAACCCGCCCTGCACCGTCAGCGTGGCCGAGGTCAGCACCACAGTCGGAATCTGCTCGAAGACCATCTCGCGCAGCAGTTCGGAAACGTCAATCGGCGTCGCCTGGATGAACGTCGTCCTTGACTGACTTCTAAATCCAGCCCTGCCCGCACTCGAAGACTTGTCCGCCTGGCCGCCGCCATGGATGCGCCGCTCCATCCAATACACCATGTTGCTGGAATTCGATTCCAGCAAAAATTCCAACTCGCTCCGCAGCCTCGCCACACGCTTCTTCAGCCCCGGCGCTTCGTCAATGCCGCTCAGCCCCTCCATCTCCGCTTCCATCAGCTTCAGAGTGGTCCGCACGGCATTGTATAAATCGCCCGACGTCTCAAGAAACTCCTCGCGCCCCGTAAAAGGCTGCCGTCCATCGCCGGCCATCGGCAGCCCGGCAAAGAACAAGCGCGCCCGATCACGCAGTTGTTGCGTGGCCGCCGGCAGATTCTGCGTGCCTTCTTTTCCCCGCAACAGCGCATCGGTATCGCGCGCCAACTCTTCAAAGCGAATGTTGCTCACCGAGAGCCCAAAGTAGCTTGAGGCCACGTCTTCCAACTCGTGCGCCTCGTCAAACACCACCGCCGCCGCCTCAGGAAGAATCCCCGCATCCGGCGCGCCCGTAGCCTGTTGCTTCACAGACAAGTCGGCAAAGAACAAGTGGTGGTTGACAATAATAATGTCCGACTCAAGCGCCTTGCGCCGCATCTCGGTAATGAAGCAGCGGTTGTAGTCCGGGCAGGTCGAGCCCAGGCAGGCCTCTGTGCGCGCGTCGAGCTTTTGCCACAGCGCGCTCGACTCCGGCATCCCCGACAACTCCGCCCGGTCACCGGTTTCTGTCGTCCGCTCCCAATCGGCAATCTGCTTGTACTGATCGATTTCTTCCAACCCCGACAGAATCGGCTGGTTCTGCAAAGCAACCAGCTTGTGGCGGCAAAGGTAGTTGGCGCGGCCCTTCATATAGCACACGCGCAGATCGCCGATCAGCGTCTCGAGAAACGGCACATCGCGAAAGTAAAGCTGATCCTGCAGCGCCTTGGTGCCTGTGGAGATAATCACGCGCTGGCCGGTGCGCAGGGCGGGCAGCAAGTACGCCAGCGTCTTGCCGGTGCCCGTGCCCGCTTCCACAATCAGGTGGCGATGCTCGCTGAGCGCGCGCTCCACCGCCTTGGCCATCTCAAGCTGCCCAGGACGGTACTCATAAGGCAGCGGCGAACGCGCCAGAATCCCGCCCGGAGAAAAAAACTCGTGCAGGGAGGGCAGGGCGCGGGTTGAGGTGTCGCTCAGAGACATTGAGACCGGAGGCCATCGGCAGCGGGTGCTCACTCCATCATAGTGATGGCGGCATAGTGATGCTGGCCGGGACCCGGCGCGCGGCAGATTGAAGCGAGACGATCGGGCGCGTCTCAGCCGAAATCCGACTCTTTGCCGGACGAGGAAGCGTGGTACTCGGCATCGTCTTCGGGCTGGCTGGGATTTTCGCCGAGCCAATGGCCGATCAGCGTCGCCGCTTCGGCCGACTCAGTGCCGTCGATACTGGCGCCGGCCTTCAAGAGGCGTTTGCGGACTTCGGCGGCTCGCTGGGCCGCGGCAGACTTTTCGGCATCGCCGGCAGAGTAAAGATTTGCCGCGTTCACATTCATGGAGTTCCCGTGGATATGCATCGTTCCCTCCTTCAGGAGGGAAGGGCAATCGGCTCTCCGGGATTGCGAAGGAAATCTTGGAGAAAATTCACCGACGAGGCTTGCCGGAATGCCCTCCGGAATCACGCTCCCGCGCCTTCCGCAGTCGTCGGATCGATGATCCTTCGCACCTGCGCCACGCTGTTGGCCGGAAAGCCACCCAGCCGCGCATGTTCCCGCACAACTTCCTCGTTCGGCGCAATATACACGCAATAAATCTTGTTGTCCGTCACATAGCTGTGCAGCCATTGAATCTGCGGCCCCAGATTGCGCAGCACTCCGCACGATTTCTGCGCAATGCCTTGCACCTGCTCAGCCGTCAAAGCGCCGGCTCCGGGAATCTCTCGCTCGATCACAAACTTCGGCATCGGGGTTGACCTCTCGCATTGGGAATTGCGCTAGTGTATACGCGGGCGAACGTACTGAGTAGAAGTATCTGCCGCTGGCAACCCAGGACCTCCGGCTCTATCGTCGAGTGAATATGGGCCGGGCGGCCAGTCCGGGCTCGCATCCAAACTACGCTTTCAAGCTCTCCCGGCGCCCAATGTCAAGCCTCCCGAATCCAACTATCCTTGACAAACCATTTATCCTCAATCACCTGGCGCATTTGGGACTTTTGCATATAATTATTCCCATTCCGGCTATCCTGAATACGCAATCCAAAACAGTGGAGACCGCCGATGCGAGCTCAAAGCTGAAATCTGTTCACTGCACACTGTCCACTGCCCTCCTAACTCCTTTGCTGAGAGGACTCTACCAGTAACCTCAATCTAAAGAGGACATTGCGACGGCGACCACCCCGCATGCTGATGAAAAGAGCGAACTTCGCCAAAAAGTCCGAATTTTTTTTGGTGGGGGGTACCTGCCTGGTATGAACCGGGCACATGCACCACGGTCCGGTCTTCAGGTCAGCAGAGCTATGCCCCCCGACGCTATTCCACCCGAAGCCTGCCTCTTCCCACGCAAAACGGTAGACTGGTAAGACGGGCCACGCAGAACGGGCGCATCTACGCCCCCCGGGCCCAATCGGAGACAAGTCTTGCCCACGTATCGCAGATCGGTTGTGCCCAGCAAGGCCGGCACCGACGCACTCCCGCTGGTGGCCATTGTTGGCCGGCCCAACGTGGGCAAATCCACTCTCTTTAATAGGCTTACCCACAGCCGCCGTTCCATCGTGGGCGACGAGCCGGGCATTACCCGCGATCGCATCTACGGCGAGTACGAGTGGTCCGGCCGGCACTTCCGCCTCGTCGATACCGGTGGCATCGTCCCTGACGACGCCGAACTGATTCCCACCGAAATCTACAACCAGGCCAAAGTTGCCCTCAAGGACGCCGACGCCCTGGTCCTGGTCGTCGATGCCCGTACCGAATTAGCCAGTCCAGACTACGACCTCGTAAAGCTGCTGATTCGCGGCGGCAAGCCCGTCTTTCTGGCCGTCAACAAAGTTGAGGGCGAGGCAATGACCCTGGCCGCCGAAAACTTCCGCCAGCTCGGCCTTCGCAACGTCTATCCCATCAGCGCGGAACATGCGCTCGGCATCGGCGATCTGCTCGACGCGATCTCCGACGCGATCCCGGCAGCAGCCCACGTTGCGCCGACCGAGGAAGAGACCGCTGCCGCCGAGGCAGAGCAAGAGGCTGAAGACGGCGCCGAGCCGCACAACCGCACCCACGGAGAGTTTGAGCAGCACGAGACCTCCATCGCCATCATCGGGCGGCCGAATGTCGGCAAATCCACGCTTTTGAATGCGCTCACCGGCACCAGCCGCGCCATCGTTTCGCCGATTGCAGGAACAACGCGCGACGCGGTGGACGAGGTGGTGGAGTTCGAGGGCCAGCAACTGCGGTTTGTGGACACGGCAGGCATCCGCCGCAAGGGCAAAACGCACCTGATGGCTGAAAAAATGAGCGTCGTCATGGCCCGGCGTCATCTCGAAGCAGCCGACGTGGCGCTGCTGGTCATCGATGCCAGCGAAGGCGTGACGGCAGCCGACGCCACCATCGGCGGCTACGCGCACGAGAGCGGCCGCAGCGTCATTATCCTGGTCAACAAGTGGGACGCCATCACCACCGGCCGCATGGATGGCAAGCCGCCGGCGGACAGGGATATCTTCGAAAAGCAACTCCGCTCGGCACTCAAGTATCTGAACTACGCCCCGGTAATCTTTCTCTCCGCGCTTGAGGGCACGGGCCTCGGCCGCGTCTTGAACGAGGTCAAATCGGTAGCAGCGGAGCGGCGCAAACGCGTAACCACAGGCCAGATGAATCGCTTCCTCGACAAGATCGACTTCCAGCGCGCGCCCGTTCCCATGGCCAATCGGGTCCGAATCTTTTACATGACCCAGGCTGCCGTGGCGCCGCCCACATTCGTGCTCTTCACCGATCGCGACGTAAAGCTGCACTTCGCCTTCGAGCGCTTCCTTGAGAACCAGATTCGTGAGGCCTTCGGCTTCAAAGGGACTCCTATTTGGTTCAAAGTCAAGCCGCGCAATGAGAAAAAGGAAGGGTAAAGTTCGAAGCAGAATTGAAGCGCGAGATTGTCACCCAAGTCCTTGCTGGTGCATCTAATCAGGCATGAGTATTGAAAAAGCAACTTTCGGAGCCGGCTGTTTCTGGGGAGTTGAGGCTGCATTTGCCGCCATCCCTGGCGTAACGGCGACGGCGGTTGGTTATGAAGGCGGCCAACTTGAGCGCCCCAGCTACAAAGACGTTTGCACAGACCAGACCGGCCACGCTGAAGTGGTCGAGGTGGACTTTGACCCCGCGAAGGTGAGCTACGAGCGGCTGCTGGACTCTTTCTTCGCCCTCCACGACCCGACGACGCTGAATCGCCAGGGGCCCGACTGGGGCAGTCAATACCGCTCGGCAATCTTCTTCCACTCCCCCGAGCAGCAGGCGCAGGCGGAAGCAAAAATCGAGCAGCTCACCGCAGAAGGCCGCTTCAAGCCGAAGAGGGTCGTGACCAAGGTTGAGCCCGCACAGACCTTCTGGCGCGCGGAGGAATATCACCAGCGCTATTTGGAAAAGCGTGGCCAGGCCAGTTGTCACATCTAGAATCAGCGAATAGCCGTCAGCAAAAGCGCAGCTCGAAACCGAACCGACTATTTCTCGCTGTCAGCCTGAATTGCATCACAAGCTTCTGGAACTGCAACTGCCGCCGGTATCCCCGTTCCCGGTTCGTTGATCCAGAGGCAAGCGATCCACCACACCAGTACCGCCAGAAAAATAGCGCTGTTGGCGTTGTAGAGCTTGTCCTGAATGCCCATGACCCGCTCGAATTCCGTCTGCGTCTGGGGTGCGGCGTGCAGCGCGATTTCCTGCCAGATCCCGCGCACTGCCACTTGCGCAATGGCGGTCGTCGAGAGGCCAATCGCGATCTGCTGCGTGTGGCTGCGCCAGCCCGCCTTGAAGCGGCTCCCCAACAACACAACGAGCAAGCCCAGCTCAATCATGAGCACGTTGGAGAACAGGCCGATTTTCTGAGCGGCCAGTTGAATAAAGCGCAGCAAGGCAAGTGACGATTCGGCGGTAAGCGTCTTCCACGCCGGCCACGGACCCCATGCCACCAGGACAAGAGCCCCCACCGCCAGCACGCAGAGTGTGCCGATCATCCAGGCACGGCGGCTGGCCCCCGCAAAGGCGCGACGCGCAATCTCCACAGCTACAAGCAAGGTAACCAGCGCTTCCACCAGGGCGAGCGTCAGAAATATCTTGCTCATCGTGATCTGCGGGATGCGGTCGTAAAGCATCCTGCTTGCCAGCAGCCGCACTGCCGTCAGGGCCATGCTTGCTGTGAACCAGGGAAAGCGCCGCGCTCGATCCCGCCCCAGCAAAACCACAAGCAGAACCAGCAATGCCGCAAAGGTCAGCGTCCAGAGTATCTGGACAACATTCAATCCTAAGAAGTGCATTGGAACCTTGTCCGGCCAGCACGTAGCTTGCTGCGCTGGCGCTCCATTCAGTCTAACCGCCGCCGCCTGCCATAATTCAAATATGCTGGTTCTGGCCTCAGCCTCTCCCCGCCGCCGCGAGCTGCTTCTGCAGGCCGGATTCTCGTTCGAGGTCCACCCCGCTCACATTCCGGAGGAGCCTCTCGCAGGCGAAGATCCGCTCACTTACGTTAAAAGGCTCGCCCAGGAAAAAGCCCAGGTAGTCTTTCGCGAACTGGCCGGCGCCAATAAGAATGCGGAAGAAGAAGGCCTGAACGGCAAGTCCTCCCTCACCGTGCTGGGCGCCGATACAACCGTCACGCTCGACGACGCCATCCTTGGCAAGCCGGAAGACGCCGCCGACGCCGCGCGCATGTTGCGCTTGCTTTCCGGCCGCACGCACCGAGTCATTACCGGCGTCGCCCTGGTAACCGCGCAAAGCGTTGACGTTGCCGCCGAGGCCACTTCCGTTAGTTTTCTTACCATTTCCAACCAGGAGATTGCCGCCTACGTCGCCACAGGCGAACCCATGGACAAGGCCGGCGCCTACGCTATCCAGGGCCGTGCGGCACGCTGGATTCCGCGCATCGAGGGCTGCTACTTCAACGTCGTGGGACTACCCCTGGCCCTGGTCTCCACGCTGCTTGAATCCCGTAACTTGCAGCCCTGAGTGTCTCCCCCATCACACTTTGGTGTGACAATCGCCCCTTTCTGCATTTGTTTTCCCCATTCTGAGGTAAACTTAGCGCCATCGATATTCAAAGGAAAATCCATGCATGTTCGTCGAATCACCCTTAAGATATTTCTGCTTTTAGTAATGGCCTCGCCGGTATTGCTGAACGCGCAATTTCAACCGCCCACCGCTGAAGAACTCAAGATGACCTCCGATCCGGCGTATCCGGATGCGGACGCGGTTTATCTCAATATCGTGGAAATTGCCAATGATCCTATCCACTACCAGAGCTTCTATGCGCGCATCAAGGTGCTCAACGAAAAGGGCAAGGACCTGGCGACGGTCGAGGTGCCCTACCTCAGAGGCAACTTCAAGGTGAGGGACATCAAGGCCCGCACCATTCACGCGGACGGAACCATCATTCCGCTAGCTGGCAAGCCGGAAGATCTTCTCATCTCAAAAGATAAAGACAGGCAGATTGGCCGCATGGTGTTCACTCTGCCCAGCGTGGAGGTGGGCAGCATTCTGGAATATCAGTATGTGCTGGGTTACGACGACAATCTCTATTCTTCGCCTTCGTGGGAAATTCAGCGGAGGTATCCTGTCCGCAAGGCTCACTACGAATTCACCCCATTCAAGGGGTTCCTTCCCGGCATTCAAAACCAAACCTCGAGCTATCTCACCAACGACCGTGGACAGTTGCTCAATTCATTGATCTGGTGGGGCAAGTTACCGTCGGGCGTCAGCGTTCAGCAGGCCGACTCTTCGGGAAGATTCAGCCTGGATGTCGCCGACGTTCCCCCCATCCCGGACGAAGAGTACATGCCTCCGATAGGCAGCCTGCTTTATAAGATCCAGTTCTACTACAAAGCCTCAATGACCGGGACCCAATTCTGGATGGATGAGTCCAAGCGCTGGTCAAAAGAAGTGGATCGCTTTGCCGATCCGTCCCAGGACATCAACGCGGCAGTGGCGGCGCAGATTGCTCCGGGCGACGGCGATCTCGTCAAAGCTCAGAAGCTCTACAAGTTGGTCCAGACCCTGGAAAACACGGACTATTCGCGAGCCAAGGGCGCATCCGAACTGAAGCAACTGAAGTTGAAAGCAACCAAGCACGCTGAAGATACGTGGAAACAGAAGAGCGGCAACAGCGAAGACATCGCAGGGTTGTATCTCACCATGGTGCGGGCAGCCGGGATGACCGCTTTCGCCATGAAAGTCGTTGCGCGCGATCGAGGTACTTTTGATCCCTCGTACTTGAACATGGATCAGCTCGACGATACCGTGGTTCTTCTCGGCATTAACGGTCAGGGAGTACTGGTTGATCCCGGCGAGAAAATGGCGCCCTTTGGAACCCTGAATTGGAGACATTCCGATGCCGGCGGATTTCGCCAAAGCGCGGATGGTGCGGCTTATCAGACAACGCCGATCCAACCTTACGCCGCTAACGTGACAGTCCGCACCGGGGATATCACCCTCGATGCTCATGGCAGCATGACGGGCGATCTCCAGATAGTTATGGCTGGCCAGGAAGCGCTGCGGTGGCGCCAGGCCGCTCTTCGCAATGACGACGCCGAGCTAAGAAAGCAGTTCGATCGTGAGTTGGAGAACATTGTCCCCGAAGGTGTCGAGGCGCACGTCGATCACTTCCTTGGCATGAATGATCCCGACTCGAACCTGATGGCTATCGTCAAGACGCACGGCACGCTGGGCACCGCAACCTCAAAACGCCTGATTCTGCCGGGCTACTTCTTTGAGGCTCGCGGGCACACACCGTTCGTGAGCCAGGAGAAACGCATCGTTCCAGTAGACATGCACTATGGTGAGAAGAATGCCGAGCAGATCACCTACCATCTGCCTGAGGGCTTGGTTGTTGAAGGTGCGCCGCCTGACGCTACCATTCCGTGGGCGGGTCACGCCGCTTACGTCGCCAAAACTATTTCGAAGCCTGGCTCTGTGGTTGTTGCACGCACACTGGCTCGCGCATTCACCGAGGCAAAACCGGAAGAATACCAGGATCTGCGCGGCTTCTATCAAAAAGTAGCTACAGCAGATCAGCAGCAACTTGTTCTCGCCGCCGCTCCGGCTGCTGCGAAAGGAAACTGATGATCCCGCGCTCCGAGGCTCTGCGCCGGCACATGCGTTCGATATTCGCCATTACCGTACCGCTCGTAATTCTGGTCGGCGCAAGCCTCGCATTTGCGCGGGATAAGTCAGAGCCTGCCCCGGATTGGGCCGTAGCCGCCGCAAAAACTCCAACGCCCACCACCGTTGGGGACGCGCCTGCCGTGGTTTTGTTCGACGAATACCTGATCACGCTCGACGAGCAGAATCACGCCGTTGAGCGGGAGCGAACCGCGTTGCGAATTCTCAAGCCGCAGGGCCGAGAGTACTCTCATTGCTCGATCGGCTATGATGTCGACGAAAAGCTCGACTACTTTCGCTCCTGGACCTTCACTTCCGATGGGCGTCAGTTTCAGGCCATGGATTCGGACTTCAAAGACGAAGGTGCCTACTCCGCCCCCATCCTGCAGTTCACTGAGCGTATTCGCACGGTGAAGCCACCGGCCAGTGATCCGGGAGCAGTGGTGGTTTGCGAGACCGAGCAGCACCTCCGTCCCTACATGAACGAAGAGGAATGGGATATCCAGTCCTCGATTCCGATCGTGTCAGAGGCGCTGGAGCTGGTTCTTCCGCCCGGCGGTCACTATGCGGACTCCTGGCGAAAGTTCGAACCCGTAAAGCCGGTCGAGACTGAGGCAAACCATCTCCGTTGGGAAATCAGTAACATGCCCGCTCTTGATCTGGAAAACATCCACTTTACCCCGGCATGGAGTGCTCTTGCCGCCCGCATGTCGATCAAGTGGGGCGACCAAGCAGTGAAAGGTGCGGATAACCAATGGCGTGCCCTCGGCCTTTGGCAGGAGCAACTTGAGGAGCATCGGTTCGATCCAACGCCGGAGATCACAGCAAAGGCGCAGGAGCTAACAGCCGGCGCGCCCGATCTCTACACCAAGCTCAGCCGCATCACCGATTACATCCAGAAGAACGTGCGTTACTTCATCGTCGAGCGCGGCATCGGCGGCTGGCAGGCACACTATGCTGCCGATATTTATCGCAATCACTACGGCGACTGCAAAGACAAGGCCACTCTGCTTATCTCCATGTTGCAGGCCGTCGGAGTCCGCGCCCATTATCTCCATGTCGATAGCCGCCGCGGCATTATCGACCCGGCTGCACCCTCGCTTGTCGGCAATCACATGATCGCCGCGATCGAATTGCCCGACGGAGACCATGATCCGCGCCTGGTCGCCCGCGTGAAGGCAATCAACGGCAAGACGCTTCTCATCTTCGATCCAACTGACGAAGTAACGCCGGTTGGGCTCATCCGCGCTGCGTTGCAGGGCGCCTGGGGTAACCTCGTGAACGGGGCGGACAGCCAGGTCCTGCAGATGCCGGTGCTTCCGCCGGAGACCGCAGGATTGAGCCGCAAGGGCACTTTTACTTTGACCTCGGATGGGGCCTTGACCGGCGACGTCACTGAAGTGTTCAGCGGCGACGACGCCACAAACGAGCGCGGCTTCCTCAGGGAAAGCGACGCAAAAGACGTCCACGAGGAACTGGAAAAGGGGCTTGGCGCGGAACTTCCCGGCCTCGCTTTCAAGGGCTACGAGTTCCACCAGGCAGACGAGCTGGCCAAGCCGCTGGATCTCGATCTCCATTTCAGCGACGCGAATTTTGCTCACACTTCCGGTCCGCTCCTGTTGTTTCATCCCCGCGTAATCGGCACCCACGTGCGCGCCGTCAACGATGTCATGGAGGGTAAGCCGCGCGCCTACTCGATCGAGATCGGCCATCCCGGCAAATGGCACGACAGCTTCGACATTGCCATTCCCGCGGGATATGTGGTGGATGAGACACCCGATCCGGTCGACGTGGACGTGGATTTCGCGCGCTACAAATCAGCAGTTTCTGTCAAAGGCAATATGCTTCACTACGAGCGCGAGTATGTGGTGCGCCAGGTCGAGATCCCTCCCGCCAAGGCGGCCGATTTCCGCAAACTCGAAAACACGATTCTCTTCGACGAGAAGGGCACCGCTGTACTCAAAAAGCAGTAGCCAATCCCGGTGTCCGCTCCTTCGCATCCTTAAATGCGCCGCGCTCTGCCTCCACTGATTTGCATCCCTTGCTGCGGCCCATCATCTATTACGCAGGCCCCTTTCAAATCTACGGCCCCGGATCGACATCACCCTTCTATGAGCCATCCTCTTTTTTCTCCTCTTCAGCTTCGTTCGGTCTCATTTGCCAATCGCATTTGCGTTTCGCCCATGTGCCAGTACTCCTCTCAGGACGGTTTTGCCACCGACTGGCATCTGGTCCACCTCGGCAGCCGTGCGCAGGGAGGCGCCGGTCTGGTCATGCTCGAGGCTTCCGCAGTCCTGCCCGAAGGTCGCATTTCGATCGCCGATTTAGGCATCTGGAAGGACGAGCACATTCCCGTCCTCAAGCGAATTGCGGCCTTTATACATTCGCAGGGTGCACATGCCGGCATTCAACTGGCCCACGCCGGCCGCAAGGGAAGCATGAGCGCGCCGTTTACCGGAGAGCGGCTTCTCGGACCCGGCGAAGGCGGCTGGCGGCCAGTAGCACCCAGCGCATTGGCCTTCTCAGACAGCTACGCCATCCCGCAAGCGCTGGATAAGCCCGGTATCGCAGCCGTAGTCGAGGGATTCCGACAGGCGGCGCGCAGAGCCCTTGCGGCAGGCTTCGACCTGGTCGAGCTTCACGCCGCCCACGGCTATCTGTTGCACCAGTTTCTTTCTCCGCTCGCCAACCAGCGCACGGATAACTACGGTGGAAGTTTCGAAAATCGTACCCGCTTGGCTCTTGAAGTTGTGGACGCAGTTCGCGCCGAATGGCCGGCCCACTTGCCCTTGTTCGTCCGTATCTCCGCCACCGACTGGGTGGACGGTGGATGGAACGCGGACGAGTCAGTCGCCCTCGCCAAGCTCTTTCGCGACCATGGAGTTGACCTGGTGGACGCTTCTTCAGGCGGCATGGTTCCCAACGCGAAAATTCCGATTGGCCCTGGCTTCCAGGTCGAGTTTGCCGCCAGAATTCGGCGTGAGGTTGGTATCGCTACCGCTGCGGTTGGCCTCATCACCGAGCCAGCCCAGGCAAACGGCATCATCGCCAACGACGAAGCGGATCTGGTGTTCCTGGCTCGGGAGATGCTCCGCGATCCCTATTGGCCGGTTCATGCAGCCGCTGCGCTCGGCGAACAGATCAGTTGGCCGGTTCAATACCTCCGCGCCGCACCGCATGGCTCTACCGCTCGCGTTGCCGTCAGCCGTCCTGAACGCGAATAAAACCGGGCCGAACGAGATCCAGGACCAGTTTCGCCGGACTTTTGCTCACCAATATGGTGCAAGACCGAGTTTTGCTCAACGATTAGTGCAAATTGTGCCCTATACTTCGTGTAGAGCGAGGCCTAGCCCCCAATCGCGGACGCCTGCTCCCCATAATTATGGCCACGCAACTATCTCGGAAGCGCGCCTTCGAATCGCCCTCAATCCCAGATCGTCTCTATTTCAAGATCGGCGATGTTGCGCGGATTTGCGAGGTTGAGACGTATGTCTTGCGATTCTGGGAGTCGCAGTTTCCCCAGCTCAAGCCCAATAAAAGTGGTACCGGGCAACGGCTCTACCGCAAGCGCGATGTGGAACTGGCGCTCGAAATCAAGCGGCTTGTTCACGCCGAGGGATATACCCTTGCCGGTGCGCGCCAGACTCTGGAGCAGACGAGCCGCCGCCGCGATCCCGAGCCCGCGGCGGCGCCGGCCGCCGGTGACTCCGCCAAGCGAAGGGATGCGGTCGCTGCGGCGATCGGACATGCCCGCGCAGAACTGCGCGAGATCGCCGGATTGCTTACCGCTCCCGCTCAGCAAGTGCCCCGCCGCCGCTCCAAGCTCGCCACATTCGCCATGCATACCGGTTCTCTCTTCCCGTCCTAGCTCATCGTGGAAAAGAACTGCCTCTCCTGCAATCCGTGGGCAAGCACGATTTCCTGGTGCAGTCAGAGCCGGGGAATTCAACGCCAGCGATCGGCACTTCTTGTCCATTCGTCGAGCGAATTTTTCGCATATCGTTTCCGGTAATATGGGCAGTGGAGGCATTCCCGAATGGATGAACCGCAAATCTACGCCGAGTTGGCAAAGACCTTTGAAGATGTGTTCGACGATGACTCAATTAAATTGATTCCTGAGTTAACGGCAAAGGACGTGGACGGCTGGGACAGCCTTACGCATATCCGGCTGATGCTATCCGTTGAGAAAGCATTCAAGGTCAAGTTCACGACCTCTGAAATAGGAAACCTCAAGAACGTGGGCGATCTTGTCGCACTCATCAAACAGCGGTGCTAGCATCTTCGGATGCCGCATGATATTGAATTGAAAAGGGGAATCAGGGTCCTTCAATGAACTCACTCTATGCGGAATTGCAATGGCTGCTTCGTGTCCCGCCGGAGTTTCCCTCAAAGCTGAAGGCCTTGCCTGATTTAGATGCCCCTCTCGGCAATGAATTGCAGTCCCTGGCATCACCTGCTCTGGATCTCAATCAGCTGACGAAGCTGGCAAAGGCCATTGCCAAGGCACGCGCCGGCGGCAAGTCGCTTGACCCGCTGACGCCGTTTCGCTTGGCAGTCCTCAGCAACTCGACGATCGATCTGATCCTGCCGGCCCTGGTGGCGAGCGCGGCGCGGCATGGCATAGCGATGGAGGTGATCCAACCCTCCTACGATCAGGTTGCGCAGGAGGCCTTGACACCCGACTCCAAGGTCAACAGCTCCAAGCCGGATGCCGTGCTCTTTGCGCTCGACTATCGCGCCCTGCCCTTGAAACTTTGCCTGGGAGATGCCCCGGCCGCCGACGCGGTGGTCCAAGGCGTCATGGGGTATCTTCAGGCGCTGCGCGAAGGAATCAAAACCAACTCGAGCGCGGTTTGCATCTTCCAAACCTTTGCTCCTCCCGTAGAAACGCTTTTCGGCAGCCTGGACCGCGCTCTTCCTGGGACTCTCAGAAACCTGATCGACAGAATCAATGGCGAGTTGGCGGCAATGGTTCTGGGGTCGGGCGATGCGCTGCTCGATGTGGCGGGGCTCGCAGAAACGGTAGGCCTTTCCGATTGGCACGATCCACAACTGTGGAATTTGGCGAAATGTCCTTTCTCCGACCAGCTCATTCCGCTCTACGCCGATCACGTTGCCCGCATGGTTGCGGCAATCCGCGGCAAGAGCAGAAAGGTTCTGATCCTCGACCTCGACAATACCGTCTGGGGAGGAGTGATCGGCGACGACGGCCTTGAAGGAATCCAGATAGCGCAAGGCGACGCCAGGGGCGAAGCGCATCTTGCCGTGCAGCGCCTGGCTCTTGACCTGCGACAACGCGGAATCGTGCTCGCCGTCTGCTCAAAGAATACAGACGAAGTCGCGCGGAAACCCTTTGAAGACCACCCCGAGATGCTGCTCAAGCTCGACCACATCGCCGTCTTCCAGGCCAATTGGAACGACAAGGCTACCAACATTCAGGCAATCGCCCAAGAGCTGTCTCTCGGCCTCGATGCCATGGTCTTTCTTGACGACAATCCGGCAGAGCGCGGACTGGTGCGCAAGCTACTTCCGCAAGTGGCTGTGCCGGAGCTGCCCGAGGAGCCGGCTTTTTACGCTAGAACCCTCGCCGCAGCCGGTTACTTTGAGTCCGTTGCCTTTGCGCGTGAAGATCTGGGCCGCGCGGGCTTCTACCAGGACAACGCCAAGAGAGCAACTCTGCAAAAACAAGTTGGTGGCGTAGAAGCCTACCTCGCTTCGTTGGATATGACCATCACCTTCCAGCCCTTCGATGCAACCGGGAGGGCGCGCATTGTCCAACTCATCAACAAATCCAACCAGTACAACCTGACCACCCGCCGCTTCACCGATCCGGAAGTGGCAGGCGCAGAGGCCGACCCTGAGGTCTTTACGCTCCAGGTGCGCCTCGCCGACATCTTCGGCGACAACGGCATGATCAGCGTAATCATTTGCCGGCCAACCGATCCTGGAGTTTGGGAGATCGATACCTGGCTGATGAGCTGCCGCGTGCTGGGTCGCAAAGTGGAACACATGGTTTTGCGCGAAATTCTGGCTCATGCGCGCGGCCTGGGTATTTCGAAGCTTACTGGCGTCTACAAGCCCACCGAGCGCAACAAGCTGGTGGTCGACCACTATGCAAAACTGGGGTTCACGAAAGTTGGCGAACAAGAGTCCGGGCTCACGCGCTGGGAGCTTCAGGTTGCAGGCGCAGACCCTGAGCGCGCGCCCATGAAGATCGTTTCGCAAGGATTTGTGGGAACCGCGGAGAATCTACTCGCATGACGCCTTCCCAAACTGCCGCGCCCGAACGCCCAATCGAACCGAAGTTGCCACGGAGAGACCGGTGGCTGCTGCCCCTGCTTGGGATTCTCACCATTGTCATCCTCGCTGGGTCTGTTGAATTGTTCGCAAGGTGGATGTTCCCTCAGATGGGTACAGGCGCAGCCGGAGAAGACTGCATGGTGTTCACCGATCCAACGACCGGTGCGCGGGGAATTCCAAACTGCAAGGTGATGGAGAAGATTCCCGAGAGTGAACTGCTGCAATACCGCTTCAACAATCTTGGTTTCAGATCCGATCAGAACTTTGGGCCGAAAGCGCCGGGAACCTACAGAATCGTAATGCTGGGCTCATCCATGACCATGGGCATGAGAGTGCCGGTTGAAAAGACCTTTGCCACTTTGCTCCCCGAGGAACTCTCGCGGCGGACCGGGCGCAAGGTCGAACTCTACAACGAAGCCATGGCTTACCGGGGCACGGATGTAACGGCCGACCATTTCGGCGAAGTCTTGAAGGCCGATCCAGACATGGTTCTCTGGACCTTGAATATCGGAGATATGTCCACCCAGTCAGAGATCAAGATGGTGCCCATCTACGATAGACAGAGCTCCTATATCGTCAGAGCATGGCATCGTGCAGCTCAGGCTTACAACGCCATGTCGATCATGGACACGATTCGTTATCTCTTCCGGCATACCAGAACGTCCGTCATGCTGACGCATTTTTTGTATGCCAGTAAGAGTCAGTATGTTAAAGCCTCTATCATGAAGAATCTTTATGTGAGCGAGCCGACATTGGAGCAGAGAGAAAGGCTCGAGCGCTTCGATCAAAATTTCTCCAGAGTCGAGCGCCTGGCCGCGAATGCAGGTGTGCCCGTCGTAGTGGCGCCACTTCCCGACCACGCCCAGACTGATCTGATTCTTACCCAGGATTTGCCGCCTGGCGTTGATCCATATAAGTTCGGTGAAGATTTGCGCTCCATTGTTACCAGGCACGGCGGGATCTATATCGATACACTTCCGGCAGTTCGTAACTACCCGGACCTCCAATACGGTTATTTCAACGCCGAGGGTCACCCCAATCGTCTCGGCCATGCGATATTGACCGAGATCTATTCCAAGGCGCTTACGAGTGGATCAATTCCTGCCCTTAAAGCTGTCGCCCAATCTCCGTCGCCTTTGACGCAAGGGAAATATTGATGGATTCAGCTTCTCTTCAATTCATTGGCTTCGGCCTGGCTGTGGCGCTGGTATCAAACCTTAGCCGTTCGAGCATTTGGCGTTCCACCGTGTTGATGGTGGCCAGCCTAGTCTTCCTGGGCCTTCTTGCGCATAATCCGGTCGCCTTGATTCCACTCCTAGGCTTTCTCGTGCTCGGCTACGGTGCCCTCATCCTGGTCGAACGTGGCTGGCGCCAATCCGCGGCCTGGGGAGTCCCGGCCGTCATACTCGTCTATGTATGGCTTAAAAAATATACCTTCCTTCCGGAATCTATTTTCCTGCATTCTCCGTACTTCACGCTGGGTCTCTCCTACATATTCTTCCGCGTTCTCCACCTGTTGTTCGAAATGCGGGATAGCCGTGAAAAACAGCACATCGGGCTCGGCGCTTATCTGCTTTACATGCTCAACTTCACAACCTTTGTTTCCGGCCCCATTCAGCGCTACGACGAGTTTTCCCGCGACCAGTTTAGAAGCCAGCCGATCGAACTTGGACCGCGTGTAATCGCCCTGCAAATGGAGCGCATCGTCCGCGGCTATTTCAAAGTTAACGTCCTGGCAATGGTCTTTGACCTGGTGCGAGACGACGCACTTTCGCAGCTTACTCAACCCCTGCCGTTATCGCTCAAGCTCTACGCAGCCTGTAAGCTGGCGATCGCTTTCCCGCTCTTTCTCTATTCGAACTTCTCCGGATATATCGATATTGTGATCGGCCTGGCGCGGCTTATGCGCCTGCGTTTGCCAGAGAACTTCGACCGTCCGTTCTCCGCGTCCTCTTTTCTCGATTTCTGGAACCGGTGGCACATTACGCTATCAACATGGTTCAAAACCTATGTGTACAATCCACTGCTGATGGCGTTGATGCGGCGCATTTCATCTAGAGCGTTAGAGCCTTTCCTGGGTGTTTTCTGCTTCTTCGTGACATTCTTCCTGGTGGGCATCTGGCACGGGCGAACGTCTGAATTCATTGTGTATGGCGTGCTTCAGGGTGGAGGAATATCGCTCAATAAGCTCTGGCAGGTCGCAATGGCGCGCGCTTTGGGAAGAAAAGGTTACAAGTCGCTCTCGAGCAATTCCGTCTATATCGCCCTGGGCCGCGGCCTCACGTTCTGCTGGGTTGCCTTCACACTGTTCTGGCTATGGGCCGACTGGAAGCAGATCGACGCGATCTTCGCCGCGCTCGGCGCCCTTCAATGGATTGGTGTCTGGATGGCGCTTTGGTTGTGCGCAACTGCGGCCCTGGCACTTTGGGAGAAGGTGCGCGCCGCTCTGCTTGGTATCAAGAATTCGGAAGGACCGGTTCTTACCAGTCGCTACGCGCGCGTTGTTTTTGCTTCCGCTTTGGGCTTGACTGCTTTTGTCATGACAACTCTTCTCAACCAGCCTGTCCCTCCTATCGTGTATAAGGTATTTTAGGTTTCTCGAAGGCAGTGCAGGGCATCGGCGACTCCGCTGCTGCTCTCCAATCTGGTGCATACGCCAGGCCAATATCGCGCTCATCGGTAGCTATCCCGGAGCAAGGAAATCGGTGATTATGGACTCTTCCGTGGATTTGTATCTTGACCTTCTCAAGCGGTCGCTCACAAACACAATCTTCGAACATGAACCCGATATCGACGACGACGAATTCCGGTTTGCGATGGACTTCGCATCGCATTATGTGAATTCAGAGGCGGTATCGATGCTTCCTTTGGCGCGGATCGATAACATCCGGAGTTGCATTGAGAACGTACTGCGCGACGGAGTGGCAGGCGATCTGATCGAAACCGGAGTCTGGCGCGGCGGCGCATCGATCTTCATGCGCGGCGTTCTCAAAGCGCACGGGATTGATGACCGGACAGTGTGGGTGGCGGATTCATTCGAAGGGCTCCCGGTTCCCGACCCGGCCCGGTTCCCCCTTGAAGCCAAAGTCCAGGCCGGGCCCGTCATGCAAAAGGCCTATCGCAATTTCGCCGTCGGCCTTGAGGAAGTGCAGAGAAACTTTGCTGCGTATGGACTGCTTGACGATCGTGTGAAATTCCTGAAGGGATGGTTCAAAGACACTCTTCCGGGCGCGCCGATCGAAAAGCTCTCGCTGATCCGGCTCGATGGCGATTTCTACGAGTCCACAATGGACGGGCTCAACGCTTTGTATCATCGCCTCTCGATGGGCGGCTTCGTGATCATCGACGACTACGGGGAGGATTCCTGGACGTACTGCCGAAAAGCAGTCGATGAATTCCGATCTGAAAAAGGAATTGACGATCCACTTGTCGAAGTGGATTCAAGGTGTTCCTATTGGCGGCGTGGGCATTGAAATCCGATGCAGCGATGGACACCGAACTTTGGGCCATCGCTGCATGGGAATGAAGATTACACGATTGAATGACTTTACTTGAATAGAAGTTGACTGAAGGTGAACAGGCTCCTCCGCCAGGTCTGCCATTCATGCGACGTGCCGGGAGAAATATAGAGGTAGCTGTTCGTGATCCCGGCAGCGATCAATTGTTGCTGGTGGACCTTCAACGCTTCAGGGTTTTCGAGCGGAGGCTCCGTGCCGCAACTGAAGAAGAAGACCCTGACCTTCCTGTTGAACTCAGCTGGATCAGCCATCGCGCCACTGTAAATGGTCTTCAGGTCAAGCGATGCCGGTGGGGGAGCGGGTGCGCCCATCGGTATGGGACTGCCGGGACCGCCCGCGCCAAACCCGGCTGAAGTTCCGCCGCTGAGCAAGCCGATGTAAGAGAACTTGTCCAGATTGACCATGGTGACGGATGCAGTCATAAAGCCGCCCATCGAAAGTCCCGCCATCGCCCTGTGGTCCTTGTCGGAGAGCGTGCGGAAATGGCTGTCAACCCAGGGAATCAGGTCGTTCACCATCAGTTGCCCGTAAGGTCCGCCTCCTGGACCAAATCCCGGAAACCCGCCACGGCGGAAAGCACCCGGCGCACCACCTTGCCCCGCTCCTGGACCAGATCCTGGACCGGCTCCCGGACCGGCACCTGGCCGAGGCCCCATGCCTGGAAAACCCGCGCCACGCACCGCGCTCGTCTCCATCACCACGATCATCGGCTTCGCCTTGCCAGCGGCAATCAGGTTGTCGAGAATCAGGTTCGCGCGGCCCATTTCGATCCAGACGCGCTCGTCCTCGCCGCCGCCGTGCTGCAGATACAGCACCGGGTAGCGCTTCGTTGTGTCGGCATCGTATCCCGGCGGCGTGTAGATAAAGATATGACGCCAGGAATCAGACGTTTTGGCAAAGTAGTTCTTGATCAGCACATTTCCGTGCGGTACGTCTTTCAGGTCATAAAAATCCACGCCCGGCTCGGGGACTTCAAACCCGTTGCACATGTGCCCATAGCCGATAAACGCGTTGGTGCCCGGATCCAGCACGATCGCGCCATCAACAACCATCCAATAGTTGTGGTATCCCGGCGCCTGCGGTGCGCTGGTGTAGGTCCACACGCCGTCGTCGCCTTTCACCATGTCGAAGGGGACGTTGGCAAGGGCAACCTGCACCTTCTGCGCATCGGGAGCCTTGAAGTGGAAGGTGACCCGCGAGTCAGCCTCAATCCGCGGAAACTGAACACCCGGGAAGTTGTACGGCGAAGGATGCGCCTCGAATGCAGGCGCACTGGCAGAGCGCAGCGGGGCGGGCACCAATTCCAACCTTCGGGTTTTGGAACCGTTCGAACCCGCGCCGGCCTGCGCAAAACTGGTCCCAGCCAAAATGGCTGTGAACAAAACAAAAAAGGGCACTCGTTTCATTAGTCGCTATCTCCTGAAGAAGTCTGATGAGCGTATCCAATTTAGCCCTTATCTACCAATTGTTCAATCCCGCCGCTCATACAACTTTGTGTCGCCTCAAGCCTGGCCGGTACCCCCTCATTGTGTTGGCCAGTTGGAGCAACTCAGAGGTAGGCGGCGCCTAATAAGACGTTCTGCCTTTCAGAATCCTCGTCCAAGGGGTCTGGCTCTGCGGAGACTGAGAAATTGTGCAACGCGTAAACTTACTGCGTTCCTTGGTCGTCTATGTAACGTTTCCCTATATCCCAGGAATCCAATCACAATGTTGAGAAAGATGATCTTGAGGTGCTCTGGCCGCGTCGTATTTACAGTGATGCTTATGGCTGCCGGTGCGGCAGCGGCGCAGATTGTAGCGCCGGCGCCCGCGGCGCCAGGGGTAGCGAGCCTGCAAACTCCCGTGGACGATGTCACGCTGGATCTCGCAATTCGCGACCGGCACAACAAGCCGGTTCTTGATCTGCGCCAGGATGAGATCTCCATAACTGACAATGGCGCGCCGGTAAAGCTGACGGATCTCCGACTGATAAACGGAAAGCAGCAGGATGAGCCGCTGATTACTCTTCTCTTTGATCGTCCGGGGATGCAAGAAAACAGGAAAGGTTCGGAGGACTCCATGTTTGGCCAGTCGGCATCAACCGCTTGGGCTTCCAGTAGGAAGCAGCGGGATGCAGCGGCTAAGTTTCTCCGGATGTTCCCTGGTACTGGATTCCAGTTTGCGGTTGTGGATGTCTGGGGGCGGCTGCAGATTCAGCAGGAATACACCATCGATCGCAAGGCAATCTCTCGAGCGGTCTCCGATGCTGTGCAGCCCGAGGTCTACGGAAAGACGGTGACCGCGAATGCAGAGGAGAGACGCCTGATTCAGGTTGCAAAGACTGGACAGGACACTTCCGGATCAGCCGTGGACAAGCGGGTGCGCGCCATTGCCCGCGCAATGTATGCGGCGTTGCAGACATCGAGCCGCATTGCCAAGGATCAGCATTTGTCTTTGCCGTGGGCGAGCCTGCTTGCCCTGCTGGAAGCGCAGAAGTCGCTGCCGGGACGCAAGGCGATTGTCTATTTCACCTCAATCAGCCAAAATGGCAGCGATTCAAAGGACTGGTTAAGCCAGGACAGCCACGCAAAGGACGCGATTCACTCCATCATTGGCGCGGCAAATAGGGCGGGTGCGAACATCTATGTCGTTCTCCCGGATGAAGTGGAAGACACAGACCAACTGGCCTCCTTATACAGCATAGCGGGCATGTCGATGAGTAACGCGCCCAGCGGCGTGGATCTCACCGGCGCAAGCAACCCAATGATGGCAGGTGAGGCCAATACCTTTGCCATGGCCACGGTGGCGACCAGGCAACCAAGCGCCTTTGCTTCTCAGGACAACCTGAATATGCTCGCCAGGCAAACCGGGGGCGATGTACTCAATTCGAGTGGGAGTATGTCGGGGTCAGTGAAGGATATGATCAGGGGCCTGACGACGTATTACGAGGCCACCTTCGTTCCTCCTGTCGGCGTCGAAGATGGCAGCTTTCATGCAACGGTCTTCAAAACCTCGCGCCACGGGCTAAGGATGCGCGCGCGCACTGGCTACCTGGCGTTACCCCCAAGCGCCGGAATCACCGAACCACCGCAGCCTTTCGAACTTCCGTTGATGGCCCTTCTTAAGCGCCCGGAGCCTCCCAGCGATGTCGACTACCGGGCCGCGGTGTTGCGCATGGGGCATCAGGACGAAGGCAATGTAGGTCTTCTCGCACTGGAAGCGCCGGTGAACGGACTGGAGGTTCACAATGATGCCAGTACACATCTCAGTTCAGTTCATGTTTCCGTTTTGGCAACCATCAATGACAGCTCCGGCACTGTGATTGAGCGATTCAGTGAGGATATTGCGAAGCGCTGGGCAACAGGAAATGGCTCAGAAACAACGCCCGAAGTCGTTTCGTTTGAGAGGAGCTTCTCAGCTCCGCCGGGTAAATATACTCTTCAAACCGCGATCATTGACAACAACTCCGGCAAAGCCGCTGCCAAACGCCAGACCTTTCAAATCCTGGCCCCGCATTCCGTGCCGGAGCTGAGCGATCTGATGTTGGTGCGTGGCGTAGAGATGACAGACGGTGGGGGAAGCGACCCTGATCTGTTGTGGCGCGGCGATCAGCGAGTGCTGCCAAACCTGTACGGGCACTTTCCATCTGGCGTACATAAACTCTCGGTATTCTTCTTTGCGCGCACCGATCCGAAATCGCAGGAGAAAGCAACCGTCCAGCTTGAAGTTCTGCGCGAAGGGGTCCCCCTGAAGGGTAAACCGCTCACTTCGACCGTGAAGGCCGGCGCTGAACTTGAACCGGTTCTTTTCGGCTTTGCCATCAGCTCTGCCGCCGACGGCGAATATGAGGTGAGAGCAAGCCTGACGCAGGGCGGCAAATCTACTCAAGCGACTGGCGAGTTCGTTTTGACCGGCGGGGTTGTGCAATCGACCAGCGCCGGAACCGGCGATGCCCCTTTGGGAGTCGATCCTCCGGGGCTAGCGGCTGCCGAGCAGACGGTCAACCATCCTGCTCCGGAAGAATTGGAGCAGCTCCTGGCCGATGCGCGCGAAAAAGCGCTCGACTACGGAAACGTGCTACCCAACCTTATCTGCCAGCAGGTGACAACCCGTTCAATCGATCCTCGCGGAAATGGTAGCTGGCAGCTGAAGGACAAGATTGTTGAAGTACTGACTTACGTGAACCAACTTGAGAGCCGCACAGTTGTCAGTAGCGAAGAGAATAATTTGAAGAAAGACGTAAAAACCGTGTCGGAAATCGGAATGGTTTCAACCGGCGAATTCGGAGTGGCACTGAGCAATATCTTCAAGCCGTCTTCGAAGGCGGTTTTCACCTGGAAAGAGTCATCCATGCTGCGCGGCGAACCGGCTGAGGTCTTCGATTATCGCATCGAAAAGGAGAATTCACTCTTTTGGCTGACCGTTCCCACAGCTTCTATCAAGTTGGGCTACCATGGCCGGGTCTATATCGACCGCACCACGCACGGCGTCCTGAGCGCAACAACCATCACAGACGATGCGCCCAGGAAATTCCCCATTCGCAAGGCAGCTGTCCGTGTGGACTACGACTACGTTGCCATCAACGATCATGACTATCTGCTGCCGGTGAGCGCGCAAGTGATTGCGGAACAGGGCGGGAATTTGCTTGAACGCAACGAACTCGAATTCAGCAATTTTCGCAAATTCGGATCGGTTGCCCGGATCCTGACTTCCGATGCCCCGAGCGAGCCACAGTAGTTTCGAAATATCCGCGCCTCAAGCACAGCGCCGTTCATCGCCCTTCCACCCGAGCAGAAAATCATTCTAATTGACATTAAGTGCGGCCTAAGTCAACCTAGGACTACCGTGGACATTGAACGAATCCAAATCGGGGATAAGGTCGTGTTGCATGTGGCTGGCCGCATGGACGCCGACAATGCCGCTCTGTTTGAAAAAGAGTGCGAGTTCTGCATCGCAGAAGGGGTTACAAGCCTCATCATTGACTTGGGCGATCTCAGATACATCAGCAGCATGGGACTTCGTTCCTTTGTCTTCTTCGCCCAGAAGTTAAAAGAAAAAGGCGGAGAGCTCCGGATTTGCCGCATGAACGGCCTGGTCCAGCAGGTGTTCGAAATCACCAGGCTCGACAAGGTTCTCCTTCTGCACAACTCGGTCGAATCGGCGCTGATGGAGGGCTGAGCGAAGGGCTTGCTGAGAACGCCTCAATCGTTGACGCTGGTCGGAAAAGCCGAATCGCTCGGCCCTGCTACGGAGTTTGTCCGGAAGGGGGCGCGGGAAGCGAACTTGCCCGAGTCGCGCATGCTCGAGCTGGACCTTCTGATCGAAGAGATCCTGGTGAACATATGCCGCTATTCCTATCCGGAAGGTGATCCGGGGACGGTAATCCTTACATACTCGATCCCCGAAGCGGGCGAGTTGACCGTCGAAGTCGGCGATCAAGGTGTTGAGTTCGATCCGCTGAAGGCCAGTCCGCCAGATCTGACGCTCGATTTAGCGCAGCGGCCCGTCGGCGGCCTGGGTATCTGGCTGCTGAAATCGCTCGCCAGATCACTATCCTATCGCCGCGAACAAGGCTGGAACCGTCTGACCTTCGCGATTTCGGCAAACCCGTGATTCACACCTTCATGCAAGTTCACGATCTCATTCGGTTAGCGTTGGCTCTAGCGCCAGTGCTCCTGTTTCTCGGGGCTCTGCAAGGACTTGACAGCTATAAATTAGTCTCGGCGCGGACGGTCTTCGCCGCGCTCATAGCCGGTGCCTTGGCGGCAGGGCTTTGCTTCACATTCAATACCTTCATTTTCAGGAATTTTCCTGAATACCAGGATCAGTACGCCCGCTTTGGTGCTCCTGTGGTGGAAGAATTGGCCAAATCCGCCTACTGGATCTTTGTAATCGCAACCGCGAGGGCGGCTTTCATGGCCGATTCGGCGATCTGCGGGTTCGCCGTTGGCGCGGGATTCGCTCTGATTGAAAACATCTCTTACCTTCACCTTCTGCAGGGAAAGGGAATCGGCATCTGGATCCTGCGCGGGTTCGGCACCGCCGTAATGCACGGAGGTGTAGCTGCGCTCGGAGCAGCCATCTCTGCACTTCTGCTCGAGCGCCGCCAGTGGCGCGGCGTGCGGCTTTTTGCGCCCGGCCTTCTGGCTGCAATTGTGCTTCACTCGTTGTTCAATCAAAGCCTGCAGTCGCCCGTGGCATCCACGGTAGCGGCGTTCGTGGGCCTTCCGGTGATCCTTGGCTTCGTCTTCTATTTCAGCGAACAGTCCTTGCGCCGGTGGCTGGGGAGCAAGCTGGACAGCGACATAGACGTGCTTGGCATGATTGGGTCGAAGGAGTTCCAACAGACCCGGATCGGCGCCTACCTGGCGAATTTGCAGGAGGCCTTCCCACCTGCAGTGCGCGGCGACATGCTGTCTCTTCTGCAGTTAACCATTGAGCTCAGCGCAAGAGCCAAGAGCGAACTTATGCTTCGGGAACTCGGCATGGAAGTCCCGCCCGACCCTGAACTGGAGGGCCTGTTCGCGGAACTGAGGTATCTGGAGAAAAGCATCGGCCCCATCGGAATGCTGGCGGTCCGGCCTCTGCTTTCGCAGACTCCCCGCGATCTGTGGGAGATGCATCGGCTCGGCCAGGGGCAGCGGTGAAGCAGAGGCGCCTTGCCTCAAAAAGAAGATAAATTCCAAAGAAATCTGCGTATCATGTCATATGACGCCGAGGTCGGGAGAGTGAATTCTCAAGGCGAGGTGACCAGCCTGCTGGCCGCCTGGGGCAAGGGCGACCAAAACGCGCTCAACGAGCTCATGCCGCTCGTCTACAACGAGCTGCATCGCATTGCGCGTCGCTCCTGGAACTGGCAGAATCAGGGCAACACTCTCCAGCCCACGGCACTTATCAATGAGGCGTTTCTCAAGCTGGCAGGCGCCGAAAACGCTTCTTATGAGAATCGCAATCATTTTATTGCTGTCGCATGCACGGCCATGCGCCAGATTCTTGTGAATCATGCCTTGAGCCGCCGTGCTGCGAAGCGTGGCAGTGGGGGAGTCACAGTCTCGCTCGACGACGTGCAGTTAGCGGTGCATCAGGAGGCGGCGGAGGTGGTTGCGCTTCATGAAGCGCTGGAGCGTCTGCAGGCGCTCGACCCGCGCAAAAGCAAGGTTGTCGAGATGCGCTACTTCGGAGGCCTCAGTATGGAGGAAATAGCCGAAGCTTTGGGGGTCTCCCTTGTTACCGTGAATCGGGACTGGCGGCTGGCGCGCACATGGCTGAGCCGCGAGATCAGTGGCGAGAAATCATGAACCCGCGGTCCGATTGGGAAGAGATCGAACGTTTGTTTCACGCAGTGGTTGATCTTCCAGCGGACGAGCGTCAAGCTCTGCTCGCTTCCGCCAGCGAGCCCGTCAAGGCAGAAGTTGAATCTCTTCTCGACATCAACGACAAGACGCTCCTGGCTGCGCCGCCCGCTAATCTTGTAGCCGACCTGCTGGAATCCGAACCCCGTGCACTTGGCGCGGGCCAGAGCGTTGGAAAATACGAAATCGATTCCTTGATCACCACCGGCGGAATGGGCGAAGTCTATCTGGCGCGTGAACCATCCGGGAACCCGGTCGCGCTCAAGATCCTGCGCCGCCATCTTGTCTCAAGCCCACAGGCAGTTGACCGCTTCGAGACCGAAGCCCGCGCAGCCGCTGCGCTGCACCATCCCAACATCGTCACGGTTTTCGAGTCTGGAGACTCGCCCGCGGGCTTGTTCATCGCGATGGAATGGGTTGAAGGCCGCACCATTCGCGAACTGATTCAAGCCGGCGCGACAGATACCGCACAGGCTATCGATTGGGGCCGACAGGCTGCGCGCGCTCTCGCTGCGGCGCATGCTGCAGAAATCCTGCATCGAGATATCAAGCCGGAGAACATCATCATCCGCAAAGATGGGGTGTTGAAGATCCTGGATTTCGGTCTGGCCCGCCTGGCCGGCCCCGTGCCTCTGGAGACGAATTCTCGAGGCGCGTCCGGTACGATATCCGGATCGCTCTCGGGCACGCTGCTGTACATGTCTCCTGAAATCCTTCGCGGCGAAACGGCGAGCGGCGCTTCAGACGTGTTTTCACTGGGTGCGTTGCTCTACGAGCTCTGGGCCGGGCGGCATCCCTTCGCAGGCGAAACACCGCTGGACGTGTACGAGGCTATCGAATGCCGTCTTGTCGCGCCAGCTTCCACGTTTCGCGACGGCATGCCCCCGGAAATCGACGCTCTGATTCTGCGTATGCTCGATCGCGACCCGGCACTTCGGCCTGCAGCAGCCGAAGCCTCTGAAGTGTTCAATAGATTTTCAGTGAGAACATGAGTTCGTGACCGTTGTGCCTGGTGTCATCGTGTGATGCAGCGTACCCGGTCGAGAAAGTCGACTTTATCTGAGAGAACAACACCAGCCGGAAGTCGATCTGAGCGCCGCCGTCCACATAGCCGCTTCGCAGATTGCTGGCTGGATTCGCTCCCATGGCCCCCGAAAACAGCGCGAGCCTTGCCCAGTTGCAGTAAAGCATTGTGGACCCAAGATCGCGGAAGTGCAGCGGAGTCAAATCCCATTCGCCCAGAGATTTCGCGAAACTATTGGCGCCGATTTGATCGATTTGAACGCCGGGAAAACTATAGTATTCGCGATAACGGCTGAAGTCTCCCTTGTCGACCCAGTTGTTTCCGAAAGCGCCGAAGTAGTAGTTCGCAAATGGATCGTTCGCCTCGCCAAACGCCTTGCCTGCCGACGAGCGAATCCAAAGCGACGAGTTTCTGAGCGGAAGCAGGAATCCGCGGGCATATTCTCCCCACACGCGGGGAAATACCTTGGGGAAAGTGTCGTCCACCTCGGCGCTCACTTTCCACTGCACACCGCTTTCACCTTCGATCGCGCCCAGCGATTTTTCCAAATCGGAGTATGCAAGCTCCCCCGTGCCGCTCACAATCTGTGTGTGCGACGTAGCCACGTTTTGATAGTCAGGAAGCTTGTCCAGCCCGGAGTATCCGGCCAGGCTCATGGTCAGGTCCAAGGTGCGATCCGAGTCGTAAATGAAATTCTTCTTCTTCTGGCCAGCCAGCTCAAATCCGCGTCGCCCCACTTTCGTAGGCCCGAACAGATCGTAAAAATCGGCTCGGTTAAAGTATGCGGAGACCTTCCAATCCCAGTAGGTCGCCTCCAGCCCGAAATGGAATCGATCCCTCACCGCCTGCGACTCATCGGGAGAATAGGAAAGCGTCGACTCGATATGACTGAGACCTAAACCATCCCCCAAATCCAGTCGCACACCCCCGGCCTTCGAGTCCTCGTAGCCCTGCGCGATCGGATATATCGACTGAAGCTCCATGCGGCGAAAGGGTTTGTAGAAACCGGCGTAAGTACGAAGCTTGATATCGTCAATATTGTTGCGCGACTGCAGCTTCCAGGTCTTCAACTCCGGATATTTTTCCACGACAGATTGTCCCAGGTATGGGATCGCGTTTACATCGTCGATCACCCGAACCGGCAGGCTCACAAGGCGAAATCCCTGGGCCGAATACTCAAACGCCGCCAGATTTCCGTCGGGGAGCGGCAACGGCCGGAAGAGCCCCGTCTCAGAGTTGCTGAGAGCATCGAGCTTCTTTGTCTTCAGATCCAAACGAAACAGATTCGATGCACCCGTCAGGTAGGATGATCCGAAAAGATACTGGCCATCCGCTGAAAAGGTAAAGCTGTCCGGTGAATCGAACTGGAAGTCATACAGGACTTCGTGCGTCGTAACGCCCGCCAGCAGGTCGGCCGTCTGGTACCTTACAAGCCGTTGTGTTCCGCTCTCATCGGTCAGCGCGCCGGTCAGTTGCGTACCGTCCGGCGAAAGATCGAGATTGAAGAAGTCCGTGGCAAACGGGAGCGTGTCAAGCACTCTCGGCGATTTGAAGGGCGCCTCCAGGCGCACAATGCTCGAAAGCCCGTCGTTATGTGTCACTCCCCACAGCGATCCGTCCTTGCGGCAGAAGACAAGATCGCCTATCCGCATGTGGGGCCCGAGGAGGGTCTTCTTGCGAGTCTTCAGATCGAAGACATACAAACTACGCAGTCCGTGCGAATTGTTGGTCGTAAAAAAGAGCCGCCGCCCAACGGGATCGAAGGCAAGCGACGTGACATCGTAAAGCGTGCCGCCGCGCACATCGGTAAGATGTTCCACCCGCCCGGAATCGAGATGAATCGCGGCGAGATAGGGCATCGGGCCCGTATGCCGGACGGCGACATAGATCACATTGTCTTTCGCGTCGTAGTAGGACCGCGAAATCGATCCAAGGATTTTCGGTGAGAGGGGCTTCACCGGCGTCACAGGATACTGCCGGATCAACTTCAGATTGGCGTCCTGCCACTCGTGTTCGAAGGCAATCCACTTGTGCCACTCGTCTCGGAGCGACGTACCGTAGACTTCGCGAAACTGACTCTCGAAATAGGCGTGGCTCGTGTTTGTGCGGACAATCCACGAAGTAAGCTTTTCCGGCCCATACTGGCGCGCCAGGTAGTTCATGAAGCGCGTTCCGTATAGATAAGAATTTGCGCCCACTTGAAAATCAGCCGATGTTCCTTCTGACTCCAGGCCCACCACGTCGTACATGGGCCGCTTGTCGCGAACCATCGCCCGGAACGTCATCTCGTCGTAGCCCCCCAGGGCGCGTCCAAGCCCGCCGCTTAACCAGGTTTCCATAAAAACCGCCGCGCCTTCATGGAACCAGCGCGGGGCATAGACCCGCGGGCTTCCCAAAAAACTGAAGGGGATCGAAATCGGATCGTCGGTGTTTGGCATGATCTTTCCGGAGAAGAGTGTTCGGAACAGGGCGTCGCGTGGGGCTGTCTCGTCGCCCATCACGATGTGCATCATCTCATGCTTCGACATCAACCCCATGCGCTCGGCTGAGGGCAGCGTTTCAAAGACCAGATTGAATGGCTCAATGCCGATCTCAATGAAGTTGATGGGGACGGTTCCGGCGCCTCCGTATCCGAAATCGTCGAAATCCTGGATGAGAATCGTGATTTGGCCTTTCGGCTGATAGCCGAATTTCTCTCGATAAAACTGCGCCGCGTTTTCCAGCGAGCGGATCAGGAGCGGGGCAAGATATTCGTCCTGAGGAGAGTAGTAGACGATCCGGAACTGCTTGGTTTCCTGGGAGTAAAGCCTGGGTTCGGCTCGCGCTGAAATGCCGCCGACCAGCATCGCGCAAAACAGAAGCGCAAAAATGCCGCCGGCGAAACTTAATCCTCGTGCGAGCCAGGTCCCGCCCCCTACTGGTTTGCAATCCATGTGCAGATCCCCGAGCATCCGCAAGCGAAGGGCGGGCCCTGAATTGGGCCCCATTTGCTTCCTGAGAAAGGCGCCTGCTTCTCAAGCACCTATCTCTGCATCATATTCGACTGCATCTGGCTGTTCATCTCCGAATGCATTTTGCTGTTCATGTCCGAACGCATCTTGCTGTTCATGTCTGAACGCATCTTGCTGTTCATGTCCGAATGCATTTTGCTGTTCATGTCTGAACGCATCTTGCTGTTCATGTCTGAATGCATCTGGTCTGAATGCATCTGGTCCGCATGCATCTGGTCCGCATGCATCTGGTCGCTGTTCATCTGCATCAGCTGCGGGTTCACCTGAGTGGCCACTGGCGCAGCGCTCGGAGTAACGGTCGCATCCGCCGGCTGCTCAGCACGATACACGTCGCGCTTTCCGATTGCGCCCTCACCGCCGCGAAGAGAAGCCGGTGGATAGATGCCGAGCGCATAGATCAGCCCCCCGGCCACGACTACCACGGCGCCCGCGAAGAGCGCTAATTTCTTTGTATTCATGACTGTCCCTCCTCGATCCGATTCGTAGCGGCGATGGGAAGTACGTGGTGGCCGCTCACTATGTATAACAAGAAAGCCGTGCAATTCATATCATCGATTGGAAGATTTTTTTCGCCTGGCCAGCAGCTTTGGACCTGCCGCCATTCTTTTCGCCGGCTGGGAACTGCGCAGCCCCTTTTGGATTCGTGGAAGAAGGCGCGTCGAACGCCGGCTCTCGATGCCCCCATTCTGGCCCTCAGCGGTCACGCGAGCCGCAAGATAAGGGAGCGCGGCTCGCCAGTTGGGCCTGAGGTGAAGCGACGGCGGCGCAGGAGGCTATCAAGATGCAGATTATCCAGTAGGCGCCTGGATACCCACAAAATCTCCCGCAATTCCAAATCAATCTTGGAGGGAAGTTCAATAAGTGATCGATCGTTTAATGGTCGGGACGGGGAGATTTGAGCTGCCGAAGGCTCGGCTTCGCCTCGCGCCCCTCGCAGGCCGAATTGGTCCGCCTCTGCCTCGCTGCGGCGCAAGTTGGGGTGCTTCGTGGGTCGGCAGTTAGAGATCAGTTACCGAAGCGAGCGAAGTCAAATAAGCGGAGTTTAATGGTCGGGACGGGGAGATTTGAACTCCCGACCCCTCGCACCCCAAGCGAGTGCTCTACCAGGCTGAGCCACGTCCCGACACAATCGAGCCGGTCCACTGGTGGGACCGGCTGCAGGGTCTTGTTCAGTTTACACCAGCACGGCCCGGCGCGCTTATCGCCCAAAACACGGCCTCTGCGCGCGGTGCGGCCGGCTCCCGCTGCTATTGCGAGGGAGGCACAAACTCCGAGGGCAGTGCCGAGCCTGCGCCGAAGAAAAACTCCTCCATTTGTTCAACCAGAAACGTCTGTGCCTGCGGCGTCCAGGGCTGAAGGCGGTACTCGTTCAGCAGCATCTTCTGCCGGTCTACCCACTCCGCCCAAGCCGCTTTGGAGACGTTCTTGAAGATCTTCTGACCGAACTCTGAATCAAAGGGAGGTTCATCCAGCCCCTCCATCTCTTTCTTGTTGCGAACGCAAAAAACCATATGTGCCATTCGTCATGCTCCCTTTGCCATTGTATTGGATGGAGTGCCATCGAGCTTCCGGTAAACGAATTCCTCCCCGTGGCTCAGCAGCCGTCAGCAGATACTGCGCCGCAAACCGAAATTATTCTTGACAATTCAATACTTTGTAGATTCTCTTATGGCATTCGGAATTCGCGGTTTGAAAGGCATTGGGCCCCGGAATGCGCTCCGCCTTCAATCGCATCGCTCCGAGTGTGGGGTAGCCGGCTCACTTTCCCCTCTGACCGGCGTTATCCCGGCCAGACTGCATTACGGCCCCTCATTGGTCTTCGATCCGGTTTCTCTTCTTCATTCCGCGTCTTCTTCATGCGAATCGTTGTCCGGCAACCCAGAAGTATGGAGCAAGAGTTTTCAACCTGAAAGGAGCGATCATGTCCGAATCAACTCCAACTGGCCTCACCGACAATGCCGCCGGTGCCCTCGCCTATATCACCATCGTCCCGGCAATTGTGTTCCTGGTTCTCCCGCCCTATAACGCGAGCCCCTATGTGCGCTTCCACGCATGGCAGTCGATCTTCCTCAACGTCGCCGCGATTGTCATCGGCGTCGCCTTCAGCTTCTTCACGGTCTTCGGCTGGATGTTCGGGTTCTATTTCTTCTACCTGCTCACCCGGCTCATCTGGCTCGCGTGGTTCGTGGTCTGGCTGATTTGTGTTCTTAAGGCGGTTAACGGCCAGCGCTACAAACTCCCCATCATCGGCGACCTGGCCGAAAAACAGGCCGGACACTAGGACGAAGTGGACATAGGCTCTTAGCGCCGCTTGCCCTTCCGCGCGAATTTCATCTTGCCTTTTGCGGAAGGGGTGCGGACATCTTTGTGCCGGCTCTTCTTCGATTTCAGCGAAGGCTTTGGAGCGCGCTTGCCCGTGAGGGGAATCCCCTCTTCGACAATCGAAAACTGGAGCCTGCGCTCCTGGGCAAGAATGCGGTCCAGAATTACTTGCACCTGATCTCCCGCGCGGAAACGGCGGCCGTTGCGTTCGCCGATAATCTCATGCGTGTTCTCGCGCCAGGTGTAACGGTCGTCGCGCAGTGAGTCGATTGGCACCAGCCCCTCGACGAACAGGTCTGTCAGCTCCACAAAGAGCCCGAATTTGGCGGGGTTCAGCACCAGCGCAGCAAACTCCTCGCCCACGCGGTCCTGCATGAAACGGACCTTCTTCCACTCCACAAGTTCGCGCTCGGCTTCGGCGGCGCGGCGCTCAGTCTGGCTGGTTTCTTCGGCAATCTGCGCCAGTTCTGCCTCTGGGATGGGAGGCTCCCCGCCGAAGACCGCTTTCGTCTTGTTAAGATGCGGCACGCGCGGAGACAAAAGGCCTTCGTTCGGATGCGTCCATGGGGAACCGTGGCGGCCTTCTTCAATTGCCCCTTCGCCCAGCACGCCGTCGCGAAGCAGCGTCTTCGCAATGCGATGAACAATCAGGTCCGGATAGCGCCGGATGGGCGACGTGAAGTGCGTGTAAGTCGGCGCCGCTAACGCAAAATGCCCTTCGTTGATCTCGGAGTAGCGGGCCTGGCGCAGCGAGCGCAGCATCAGGTAGCTCAAAATCCGCTCTTCCGGCTTGCCTTCGATGCGGGCAGCCAGCTTCTGATACATGCGCGGCGTCACCGGAATATCTTCCGGGACCTCGTGCATCCGTGGATTGCGCCCGCGGCCATGAGAGTCGCGCCGTTCTCCGCGAGTCTGCACGCGCTTGACCGGCAGGGCGCCCAGGCCAAGCGAATAACCGAAGCCCGCGGCCAGCTCTTCAAATTGAACCACGCGGCGCGGCTCGGGTTTTTCGTGAATGCGATAGATCGAAGGCACTCCCAGGTCTTCAAGCCAGGTGGCCACGCACTCGTTGGCGGCCAGCATGAACTCCTCAATCAGGCGATTGGCCCAGGTGCGTTCCGACTTTGTCACGCCGCGCATCTGTCCCTGTTCGTCGAACTCAATGACCGGTTCCGGCAAGTCAAAGTCGATGCTGCCTCGCTCCTCGCGCCGCTTGTTCATCAGGCCGGCCAAATGCCGCATGAGTTCGAACCCAGGCACGAGCCGTCCGTAACGGGCGCGGACTTCTGCATCGCCTTCCAGAATCGCGTGCACTTCGGTGTAGGTCATGCGCGCCGCCGAACGAATTACGCCTTCCACAATTTCGTAGCTTTCGATATGGCCCGTCGAGTCGAGCTGCATAATGCAGCTCAAAACCAGGCGATCTTCGCCTGGCCGCAGGCTGCAAATGTTGGTCGAGAGCTCCTGCGGCAGCATGGGGATGGCGCGATCGGGGAAATAAACGCTGGTCCCTCGCAGCCGCGCCTCCAGATCCAGATCCGTCCCAGAGCGTACATACTCGGCCACGTCCGCAATATGGACCTGCAACTCGAAACCGCCGTCCGCGCGCCCTGTCACCAGGACAGCGTCGTCAAAGTCGCGGGCTGTTTCGCCGTCGATGGTGACGATGGGCAGCGCGCGGAAGTCGCGGCGGCTGTTGGCTTCTTCCGCGTCCAGATGGGCCACTTTTCGCGCCTCGGCCAGCACCTTCTCCGGAAAAATTCTCGGAAGTTGATGCTTGCGGATCATCATCTCCACATCGACGCCGAAGTCGTCCGGATCGCCAAGCACTTCAATCACGCGGCCGACTGGAGGGCGTGTTGGCGTGGGCCAACTGGTGATCTCAACATCCACCACCAGGCCTTCAAGACTGTCGTGCGTGGCGGCGGCGGCCTCGCTACCAAGAACGCGATGGGGAGTCGAGCGCTCGGTCGCGGCCGGCAACTCCTGCCCCTCAGGAATCAGGATGTGCTGCGTCATGCGCTCGTCGAAAGGGACCACGTAGTGACCGAACGAACGATCGGAGCGCGCGTAATGAAAGACGCCGACCACGGTAGGATTCCGCCGTTCAAGTATGCGGACGATGCGGCCCTGTCGCCGCCCGTCTGCCTTCGGCGGTTCCACTTCCACCAGCACCTGGTCGCCCTGCATGGCGCCGTTGATCTCGTTGGGAGGAATAAAGATATCTTCTTGCCCTGTAGCCTGGCGGGCAGTGGGCCGCACAAATCCAAACCCGTCGCGATGCAGGTCCAGCCGCCCAGCCGCCAGGTTGTCGCGCGTGCCGCCAGTTCCAACCGGCTTGGGAATACTCCAATGCTCGCGATCGAGCTTGGTCAGCGTCCCGCGCACCGTCAGCCGCGCCAGTTGCTCCAGCAGCAAGCGCCGCTCCCGCCCTCCCGCCAGCCCCAACTCGCGCACCAACTGCTTGTATCCCGCTTTGCCGCCGGCCGACCGGGCAATCCGCGTCACCAGTTCACGATCCGTCATACGCTTAGAGTAGGCTATTGGAAGGTCGAGTTGCAGCAGTCTCGGCAGGCCGGGCATCAAAGAGTCAAATTGAGTCAGCGTGCCCGTTCCGGAACTAATGTGCAGTCAATGTGGGCTACCGCGGGGCATTGACTAGTCGTGCACTCGTCGAGTTGACGGGTATCGTCTTAAAATAGCGGCAACGTATTTGTTCGGGCGGACCACGTTGCGCGGCATTTTCGCGGGTGGCCGTATTTTGCAGTCATAACTGGATTACCCGGCTGTTCGCATTCGTTGACTTTTGGGGCACACCAATGGCCCTGCCTTGGAATCCCCCCGTCCTTTCAGGACAGAAAAGGAACTACCTTGAGCGCTATGTGGAAACCAAGCCAAACCCCAACAGTTCACCCCACTCCCACGCCGGAACCACCACGCCCCGCCACGCCTGCTCCTTCGTTTGAGACTTCCAACCGCCCTCCTTCTCCCGCACCGGGCGACCAGGCGACCATCGGCAAGGGCCTTTTCGTCAAGGGCGAAATCAGCGGTTCAGAGTCGCTGTTCATCGATGGCAAGGTCGAAGGCAGCATCAACCTGCCCGGAAATCGCGTTACCGTGGGCCGCAACGGCCAGGTTTCGGCCAGCATCACCGCCCGAGAAATTGTTGTGCTGGGCAAGGTGCGCGGCAACATGTCAGCCACGGACCGCGTTGACATTCGCGCTGAAGGCTCGCTGAGCGGAGATGTGTCCGCGGCGCGCATCAGCATTGAGGATGGCGCGTTCTTCAAGGGCGGCATCGACATTCGCAAGCCCGAGAGCAAGCAGGCCGTTCTCCCCACGCCCCCGCCTGTCACTGAAGCAGCCAGGCCAGTTCAGTAATCGTCGCTCCGGGGAATTTTCACCTCACCACAAGCGCCTCTGCTCAAGCAGGGGCGCTCGTGTTTTGGGCGATCGAATCCGCGAGCAGTGCCGGCAGTAATTTGAGCCTTCTTAAGCCAGTCCAAGCCGCTTCATGGCCACCCTCGGCAGCGCCGACCCCGTTTTTTCAAGCACGATCTTGGTGGTCCCCAGCCAAACCGCAGATCCTGCCAGCAGCAACACCAGATCCGTCCACCGGCTATGGAGCAGCAAGGGTCTACCAGACATCCGGCCCAGCAAGTTCGTAATCGTCCAGACGGCGATCCACACACCGGCGCCACTGGTAAGCGCAGCCAGCAGGCAGCGGCCCATCTCCCGGTAGTCCAGGCTGGCCAGCGAAACCATGTGCCTCCGGTGCAGCAGCACCGCAATGGTCACCGTTTGCAGCGCAATGCCGATGTCGGACGCAAAGGCCAGTCCTGTTGCTCCGTTCCAATGGAAGAACGCAACATATATCGGCCATGAAGCCGCGGTAATAATCGTTCCCGCGATTGCGGGCGTAATCGTGTTGCCGGCCGCGTAAAAGGCGCGCGAATAAATGGCCTGCGCCGACCACAGAAACATTGAGAGCGAGAAAACCGCAAAGTAAACGGAGCACAGACTCGCATCGGCATGAGAGAACCGCCCCCCGCTGAACACCAGGTCAATCATTGGCCGCCCCAGCACCACCATGCCCGAGGCGGCAAGCAGCCCCAAAGCAGCCACGCGCGAAACCGAGTCCGCCACGCCGACAGCAAATTCGTAGCGCCGCTCCTGCGACCACATGGTGGCAAAGAAGGGCATGGATGCAGCTCCCGCCGCCTGCGCCAGCATCGCCATGGGCGCGGTGAAAAGCTGCTTGGCGTAACTCATCAGCGAGACCGCACCGCCGATCTTCGAAGCAAAGTGACCAATAAACCAGCCATCGACGGTCACCAGCGAGACACCGATCATCAGCGGCAACGAGAGGCGCACCCACTCGCGCAACCCCTTGTCCTGCCAATCGAGAATCATGCGGTAGCGTGTGCCCGCCCGCCGGGCAAATACGGCATTCAGCAGGAATGGGCCCAGAAAGGCACCCGCCACGGTTCCAATCGCCAGCGAAGAGACGCCGATGCGCTTTTCCAGCAGCAGCCCGCCAACGATGGTGCCGAGCCCGTAGATCAACGGCACTACCGCCTGCACGCTGAACTGTCTGCGCACCAGCAGAACCGCGCCAAACACGCCGCCTGCCAAAAAGCATAACTGCGCCGGCAGCAGAATGCGCGTAAGCCTGACGCAAAGGGCGGCCTTATCCGCGTCGAATCCGTTGAACCACCAGTGAATGTACCAGGGAGCAAAGATCTCGGCCAGCACGATGGCCCCGCCCAGCACCAGGTACATGGTGGTCAGAATCACAGAAAGCGACCGCTCCCCCTCCGCCTCGCGTCCTGTTTCCCGATACCGTGTGAGGATGGTGACAAAAGTGATGGAAGCAGCGCCGCCCACCAGAAAATAGGAGATCAAATCAGGCAGAACAAATGCCGCGTTGAATGCGTCAGCCTCCACGCCCCGGCCAAAGAGCCATACGATGTACTTGACCCGCACCAGTCCGATAATCCGCGACAGAAAGGTGGACGCCATCAGTACCACCGTTGCGGAAAAAACAGAATGTGCATGAGACGGACGCAGAAGCGCCACACCGCGCGCCCACCGCGAACGTGGAGAGGGCTGGGTTGGAATAGCTTCTGCCACTGGTGTTGATTCTACCGGGACTCCTCACACCGCCGCGCAGAGGGAACCTCGATGGGCAATCCACCCGAGTATCCTGTTTTTGGGGGGCCTGAGATGAGGCGGACATTGGAATTGGGCATAGCGATCCTTTCCCTGGGGGGAGTGAGCTTGGCTGGCCAGACAATACATGGGCGCGATGGAATCACACTTCCCCCGCCGCCCGCTGTCGATGCCGCTCCGGTCATCGACAACTACTTCGGCACAAAGGTCGTCGACAGCTATCGCTGGCTTGAAGACTCCAAAAGCGATGAGACGCGCGCCTTTATCGACGCCGAAAATGCCTACACCGCCCGCTACATGAAGCAGGCGCGCATCCGGCCGCAGGTCGTTGACGATCTGACCGATCTTGAAGACGTCTCCGCCGCCGGCACGCCCTGGCAGCGCGGCGAAAGCTATTTCTTCCGGAAGCGGCTGGCCGGCGAACAGCAGTTCTCGATCTATGTGCGCCAGGGCTGGACCGGAAAAGACAAACGCCTTCTCGATCCGGCCGTACTAAGCACCGACCCGAATATCTCAGTCCGCATCGATGATGTCTCCCGCGACGGAAAATTGTTGGCCTATGCAATTCAGCATGGCGGCGCGGACGAGACCAGCGAGCACATCCTCAACGTCGTCACCGGCAAGACGATGGAAGATGCGCTCCCCTCGGCGCGCTACACCAGCATCGCCTTTGCGCCCGATGGAGCCAGCCTCTACTACGCGCGCAACAACCGCGAGGGCACGCTCCTCTACCAGCACGTTTTGGGTACGCGCAATTCGCAGGACAAGCTCATCTTCGGCCGCGAGTTTCGCGGCGAGCTGCTAGCCGGCGACGACCTTTTTGGCGCCTATATCACCGATGACGGACGCTACCTGGTGGTTCAAATTGACCGCGGCGTTCCCGCAAAGCGCGTGGACATTGTCTATCGCGACCTCACCAAACCCGGGTCGTCTTTCGACGTGCTGATTTGGGGGCTGGATTCGCGGTTCGCAGCCATCTACGCCAAAGGAGCCTGGTACGTAAAGACCGACTACCATGCGCCCAATGGATGCATCATGAAGGCTGATCCGGGAATCATGCCTGACGCGTGGCAGCCGATCGTGCGCGAAGGCCCCGATGCGATCGATGATTGGTCGATCGTGGGCGAGAAAATCTACGTCAACCGGCTGAAAGACGTAAAGACCGAGACTTCGGTCTACTCGCTGGACGGCAAGCCCGAGGGCACGGTGGAATACGACAACATCGGTTCCGCGTCAAGCGTCAACGGCCGGACCGCGGATCGCTATGGCTTTTTCCAATTCCAATCCTTCATCATGCCTCCCACGCTGTACCGGCTCGATACGCTTACCGGCAAGCGCGATATCTTTTTCCAGCCCAAGGTTCCATTCGACTCCAGCCAATACGAAATCAGGCAGGTCTTCTTCAAGTCGAAGGATGGTACCAGAGTCCCCATGTTCATCGCCGGCAAAAAGGGGGTGAAGCAGGACGGGACCGAGCGGCTGCTCATGACCGGCTATGGCGGCTTCAATGTGAGTATGCTCCCGGCCTGGAATCCGCAGTACGCGTGGTGGATGGAGCAGGGCGGCTGGTTCGCGCTGCCCAACCTGCGCGGCGGCGGCGAGTATGGCGAGCAGTGGCACGAGCAGGGCATGTTTGAGAAAAAACAGAACGTCTTCGACGACTTCTTCGCCGCTGCCGAATACCTGATCGCCAACAAGTACACCTCGCCGCAGCATTTCGCCATCACCGGCCGCTCCAATGGCGGACTGCTCATGGGCGCGGCAATCACCCAGCGTCCCGATCTTTTTTCTGCCGTGCTGTGCGGCTATCCGCTGCTCGACATGCTCCGCTTTCAGAAATTTCTGGTTGGCTCTTACTGGATTACGGAATATGGTTCCTCCGACAACCAAAAGCAGTTTCCCTATCTTCTCAAGTATTCGCCCTACCAGAATGTCAAGCCCGGCAACCGGTATCCTGCCGTCTTCTTCTTTACCGGCGAAAGCGACACCCGCGTGGCGCCGCTGCATGCGCGCAAAATGACGGCGCTCTTGCAGGCCGCCTCAACCAGCGGCCGTCCCGTCCTGTTGCACTATAGCCTCGACGGCGGACACTCGGCCGGGGTCAGCGTGGACCAGCAGGTCCAGGACGACGCGGATCAACTCACCTTCCTTTGGACCGAAACCGGACAACCAGGCCCTCAGTAGCAGTAAGCCCGGTCTTGGCGTAAAGTACCCATCCCTGCTTCTCTTGCGTAATCTCATGCACCGCGGCCTCTCTTCCGATAAGGGAGTTAAAGAACCTGTGCATCAGGTCAGATGCATCTCCCTTTACCGGCCGCGCCGCGATCGCTTTCCGTGGAGCGGCCGGTACGGTCAACCTGGGCCTGTTTGGACTCAGCGACTTGGGGATGCCGTGGAGCCTGGAAACAATGTCATTGACGGAGCTGCAGACAAACAGAATCGATAGGCCGCAAGAGGATGCGCGCTTGGCCGCGCTCGCTGCCACCGGGATCCTCGATACCGACCCGGAGCCAAGCTTCGATGCCATCACCCGGCTCAGTGCCGCATATTTCCGTGCCGACACGGTACTCCTTGGATTCGCGGACGGGAGCCGCGTGTGGGTCAAGTCCTATTGGGGCGAGGCGGTGCGCGAACTGCCGCGGAATGGGTCCGTCTTTGAAATGGTCCTCGCCGCAAATGGGCCGGTCATCGTTCCCGACATCTCCAGGGATCCGGGCTTCGAAGGCAGACGGATGACTCTTCGGCGCCTGGACGTAACCTCCTTCGCGAGCGCGCCCGTGCGCTCTCCTTCCGGCTTGATCCTCGGCGCATTGACGATTTTCAGTTGCCAGCCTCGCCGCACCATGGCGCTGGATGAGTTGCGGATGCTCGAGAGCCTCGCCGATATGGTGGCCAGCCAGTTGGAACTGCGCAGATTACGCATAGACTCCGCGGGGCAGGGGTCGAGGCAACTCCGCATCAAAAACGGGACATCTGAAAAATGGCCGCGCAAGACAGACCTTCGCCACGCCCTTGACCAGCACGAGTTTGTCCTCTACTACCAGCCGGAAATCGAGTTGGCGACTCGGCGAATCGTCGGCCTTGAAGCCCTCATTCGCTGGTCCCATCCCGAGCGCGGTCTCGTCCCGCCCATGGACTTTATTCCGATCGCCGAGGAGTGTGGATTGATTCTGCCCATTGGAGACTGGGGTCTGTCAGAAGTCTGCAAACAGATTCAGAAGTGGTGCATTGTCGACCCAACCCGTGAATCCCTGCGCGTTTGCGTCAATCTCTCCGCCCGCCAGTTCGCGCGCGTCGGCCTGGCAGACCACGTCGAGGCGCTGCTGCGCCAAACCGGCGTCTCAAGCCGCCAACTCGGTTTGGAGATGACCGAGTCCAGCCTCATTCCGGATATGGGCACCGCCCATGAAGTGCTCGGCAACCTCCGCCGCCTCGGGGTCTCGCTCCTCATGGACGACTTCGGCACCGGCTACAGTTCCCTCAGCTATCTCCACTCGTTTCCCATCGACGTGCTCAAGATCGACCGCTCCTTTGTTGGCCGCATGACAGAGGGCGAGCAGCCGCTACAGATTGTCCGCACCATCATTGAACTGGCCAGGGTTTTGGGCATGGATGTCGTCGCCGAAGGCATCGAGACCCGCGAACAATACCGCCTCCTCCGCAATCTGGGCTGCCGCTTTGGCCAGGGATTCCTCTTCGCCCGCCCCTTGCCTGTTGAGACACTCGCCAGCCTTTTGTGCCTGCCCGATCGAGTCCTGCCCGACCCGGAAGCAGGTATGGCGCTCGAAGATTAACCCCCTCGCCCTGCCCCGCACACTCTCTCTCCTCGCCAGTGTCGTTTCGGGAATCGCGGCTCGCATTTCCGCCTTTGGGTTTTGCACACCTCACTGCATGTGAATTTCCTCAAGGTCCCAACCCCAGCCCGCGGTATGCTCCTTTCCATGCAGCAGACAGACATTAACCCCGAAGCCGCCAGCGACAAGTCTTCGTCAACCGGATGGTCCAATCTGCCCTCCTCCGCACCTGCCAGCTTTGCCGGGCTGTTGGCCTCCCTCACCGCACCCGCTCCCAAAACCGCCTGGAACAACGACGATCTCGCCGAAGACGTAGCAACTCTCAGCTATGAGCATGCTTTGCGCGCCCACGCCCGCTACACTCCGGTCGATCCCGTTGGTTGGGCTTTCCCTCGGACCGCCGCCTCCGGATCCGATCCGGCCAGGGCCGCATCCTTGAGCGACTCGGCACTCTCCGCTCAAACCGCGGCTGAGTGGGACGCTCCGTCACGGGACGATGACGCCCGGGCTGAATCCGTCCTGGATATTTCAACGGCTCTTGAGCAGAACAAAAAATGCGCCAGCATCACCATCAGGCTCAGCAAAACCGAGTGCGACCAACTCAGGAGGCGTGCCTCTCAGGCAGGGCTCACTGTTTCAGCCTATCTGCGCTCCTGCACCTTTGAAGCGGAGGCCCTGCGGGCCCAGGTAAAAGATGTTCTGGTAGAGTTACGGACGGCGACCGCTCGCGGCGGGCAGGGCACTGCTCCCACCCCTCGTCGCACATGGCTCGAACGGCTCCTGCGGTTCATGCCTCGATTCCATTTCGGCCAGCGTGTGGCGCGGGTCTAAGCAAGTCCAGGATTGGTTTAGCTGAAGGCAGCAGGCCAAGTTGACGCGACCCCAGGGGGCGGCATTCTCTCATGAATCTGACTTGGGTACTGTAATCCCGGAACTCCTCTGATCACTCCACTTCCAGAACCAGGCATTTCAAGTATTCCGTCTCCGGTAAATTCAGAACCACCGGATGATCGGTAGAAGCGCCGCGCCGCTCAAGCAGCCGCACGCGACGGCCGGCATCCGCCGCCGCCGAAGCCACCGTTCCTTCCAGTTCCGCCCAGCCAACGTGGTGCGAGCACGAGCAGGTCACCAGCAGCCCCCCTGAACGCAGCATCTTCAAAGCGCGCAAGTTCAGCTCCTTGTAGCCGCGCAGAGCTCCTTCGACAGCCCGCTTGGTTTTTGCAAAAGCCGGCGGATCCAGAATGATCGCGTCAAACTTTTCGCCTGCGTCCGACCAGTCCCGCAAAATCTGAAAAGCGTCAGCCTCCACCCAGTCCACCTTGGCCGCCAACCTGGCCCGATTCGCCTCCAGGTTCTTTTCCGCCACTTCGAGCGACGCGCGAGAAGCGTCAATCCCCGTGACCTGTTTGCAGACCTCGGCCAGGTGCAACGCAAAGCCGCCCTGGTAGCAGCACACATCCAGTGCGCGGCCCGTCGTTCCCAGAGTTTTTGCCCAATCGCGCGCTGCTGCGTAGTTGGCTCTCTGGTCGAGAAAAGCCCCCGTCTTCTGTCCCGCGTTGGCATCGAATTGGAAAACGAGCCCGTTGAGATGAAACTCGGTCGCCGTCTGGCTGGAGGCTTTCTTCAGGTAGAGCGGCTCCGATTTCGGCGCAGCCAACCCTTCCAGTTCACGCATACGCGGGTCCGGACGCTCCAGAATCGCCGCCGGCGCCAGCTCCTCGCGCAGCACCCGCACACAGGTTTCCCGCACGCCCGCCGAGTCCAGCCCCTTGGCCAGAAGCTGCAGGATCACCAGATCGCCGTACTTATCCGCAACCACGCCAGGCAGTTCATCGGCCTCGCTGAAACAGAGCCGGCAAGCGTCATTCTCCGCGTCCAACAACCGCTTGCGGCGCGCAATGGCCAGCCGCAGCCTTTCAGCCAGCAGGCCCAGCCATTCCGCCTCGCCGAGAGCCTCGCGTGAGACGATCCGTAGCGCGATTTGCGACGCCGGGCTAAAGAGCGCAGTACCCAGCAGCAAGCCGCGGCTGTCGGCCACAGCCAGCAGCGCCGGAGGTTCTCCCTCGGGCAGTTCTATTGACTCAATATCAGACGCATAAACCCAAAGATGCCCGCCACGCAGCCGATCCGCGGCCCGCCGATTGACGATCGCGCCGGCCTTCCTTTGCGCGACGCGAGGCTCTGTTCTGCCACTCCTGCCCTCAGGCCGCGCGCTCGATCGCGCAGCCGCCGGAGCGCGATCAGCTTTGGGAGCCGTCCGTTTCGCATCCGGCCTTGGTCTTTGCGGTTTTGTCATAAGCTCCCTCGGGCCTTTGCCCCTGTCTGCCGGGAGCATTGCTGGCCGCCGGTTCTCAACTGGTCTCGCGCGCATCCACTCTGCAACTTAAATCGCTGATTCTGAGTGCCCTTGCCCAGCAGTTACCCTGGTTCATCTTAGCAAGGCCCGCTTTAACGCGCTTAGAACCAATGCGCCTATAATGAAGTATGGCGACTGTCCGGCAGCCCATACCGGAAGAAGTTCCCAACGCGTCCCCCGCTCCCTCGGTTGATGCGTCGGTGTCGTTGCCTGCCCCCGTTTCCCTCCCCATCGATCCCAATCAGATTAATCAGCGATTTGAGTCGCTTCTTCGTCACGTCCAGGCCAATCGCCCCAGCGAAGATGTCTCCCTCATCCGCAAGGCGTGGGAGTTCTGCGTCAAGCATCACGAAGGCCAGATGCGCGCCTCCGGCGAGCCGTACATTATTCATCCGCTTGAAGTTGCTGAAGTGCTTGCAGAGCTGAAAATGGACGCAACCTCCATCGCTGCGGGCCTGCTTCACGACTCGGTCGAAGACACACCGGCTACCAACGAAGAGATTGCCGAAAAGTTTGGTGACCAGGTGGCCCACATCGTCGAAGGCGTCACCAAGATCGACAAAATTCAGTTTGCCAATCGCGAAGACCGCCAGGCCGAGAACGTGCGCAAAATGCTGCTGGCCATGGTCTCCGATGTGCGCGTGGTGCTCATCAAGTTGGCTGACCGCCTGCACAACATGCGCACCCTGGAGCATCTGAAGCCGGAACGCCAGGAGGCCATCGCCCGCGAGACCCAGGACATTTACGCTCCCCTCGCCCACCGGCTCGGCATGGGCAAGGTGCGCGGAGAACTTGAAGATCTTGGCCTTTCGCTACACCGACCCGGTGAGCTACGAGAAAGTCGCGGCTGCCGTCGAGGCGCGCCGTATCGAAGGTGAGCAATTCCTGCGCGGTGTCGATGAGATGCTCGTCGAGCAATTGCGCGAAAACGGCATAGAAGCGCGCGTCGAGTGGCGCATCAAGCGCCTCTATTCCATCTTCCAAAAGATTGAGCGCTCCAAAGTTTCCTTCGATCAGGTCTACGATCTGCTGGCTGTGCGCGTGATTACCCAGGATGTGGCTGCCTGCTACGCGGTCTTCGGGCTCATTCACACCTTGTGGCGACCGGTGCCGGGGCGCATCAAGGACTTCATCGCCATTCCGCGCGCCAATCGCTACCAGTCGCTCCACACCACCGTGATGGGCGAAGGCGGCCATCAGTTCGAAGTGCAAATCCGCACCGAGGAAATGCACCGCATTGCCGAGGAAGGCATCGCGGCGCACTGGAAATACAAGGCCGGCGAAGGCGCCGTAACCGCACGCGACGAGGAGCGGCTCAACTGGATTCGGCAGCTTGTCGAGTGGCAAAAGGAGATGACCGACCCCAACGAATTCCTCTCCAGCCTGAAGATGGATCTCTATCCCGACGAGGTCTACACCTTCACGCCAAAAGGGAAGGTGGTCGTCGTTCCGGCCGACGCCACGCCGGTCGACTTTGCCTACACCATTCACACCGAAGTGGGACACACTTGTGTGGGCGCCAAGGTCAACAGCCGCATGGTTCCCCTGCGCACCAAGCTGCGCACCGGCGACATCGTTGAAATCGTCACGCAGAAAGATCACAAGCCGAGCCGCGATTGGCTTACCTTCGTCAAGAGCCCGCGCGCCCGCAACAAAATCAAGCACTGGCTCAATGAAGACCAGCGGCGTCGCGCGGTCGAGATTGGCCGCAAGCTGCTGGAGCGCGAGGCGCGCAAGTTCAAAGTGCCGATGAACCAGATCTCCGACCAGGACCTGAGCCGTATCGCCAACGAGTATGGCGTTGCCACGGCAGCCGACCTGCTGGCCACTCTCGGTTCAGGCAAGCACTCGGCGCACCAGATACTCAACAAGCTCGCGCCGGGCTACGCCAACCTTGGCGAGGCCGAGCCCGAAACCAAGCCCGGTGCTGGTGGCGAAGCCGGTATGTCCGACGCGGTGCGCAAGCTGCACCTCTCCGGTTCCGATTCGCTTCAGGTCGAGGGCCAGAACGACCTGCTTGTCTATCGCGCTCGATGTTGCAACCCCATCCGCGGCGAAGAGATCGTTGGCTACGTCACCCGTGGCAAGGGCGTCGCCGTTCATGCGCGCAGTTGTCCCAACGTGCAGAACCTGCTCTACGAGAGTGACCGCCGTATCGCCGTCGAGTGGTCGCGTGTTGGCGATCAATCGGCCGGAAAGCCGCAGCGCTACCCCGTCAAAATTACCGTCTTCTGCGACGACCGCACCGGCATGTTGAAGGAACTCACCGCCGTCATCTCCGACGACAACACCAACATCCGCGGCGTCGAGATGCGCCACGACGAAGATGGCGAAGTCGTCATCGAATTCGTTGTCGAAGCCGAAGACGTGCGCCATCTGAACCGCATGGTTCTTGGCCTTCGCCGCGTTGGCGGCGTGCGCGCCGTGCAACGTACACAAAAACTCTAAAGGCAGCTTCTAGCCGCTCGAAGTTCGAAAAACTTTATGGCGCTCGACAACCATCTCCTCCGCGGCATCCACGTCATCGACGGCGGCCTGGCCTCGGAACTCGAATATCTCGGCGCAAAGATCGATGGTCCTCTCTGGTCGGCTCACGTTCTCGAAGACGAGCCGGACAAAGTTGCGGCTGTCCATCGCGCATTCATCCAGGCTGGCTCCCAATGCATCGCCACCTGCAGCTACCAGGTCTCGCGCATGGGCTATGCCGAGGTTGGCCTTCCGCCCGAGCGCGCCGACGCTGCCTTGCTTCGCTCAGTTGCTCTAGCACGATCGGTTGTCGCGGAGTTCCCCAACCGCCGCGTCCTCGTCGCTGCCTCCCTCGGTCCTTACGGTGCGGCGCTCCACAATGGCGCTGAATACACCGGCAACTACGATTGCTCCTACGCCGATCTCGTCCGCTTCCATCGCGAGCGCATCGAAATCCTCACCCGTGCCACCGGCCCGCAGGCACCCGATCTACTAGCCTTTGAAACCTTCCCTTCGCTTGAAGAAGTCCGCGCCGTCGGCGAAGCCCTCGCCCCATGGCCCGCATTGCCCGCGTGGTTCAGCTTCTCCTTCCGCGACCAGAATCACGTCTCTCACGGCGAACCGCTAGCCGAGTGCGCTGCCGCTGTGGCGGCCTTTCCCCAAACAGTAGCTATCGGCGTCAACTGTATTCCGCCCCGTTGGCTGCCATCCCTCATTGCGGAACTGCGCTCAGCCTCTGACAAACCAGTCCTCGTCTATCCCAACTCCGGTGAAGGATGGGACGCCGCCTCGCGCTGCTGGACGGGTTCCACCGATCCGTCGGATTTTGGCGCATTGGCCAAGCAGTGGTTCGCCGCAGGCGCGCAGATTGTGGGCGGCTGCTGCCGAACCCGTCCCGCGCATATTCACGCAGTTGCGCAAACCGCCGCACTGGTACTCCAGCCCCCTACTTTGGCGCAGCGATCCTGACCAGCAGAATGTCGTGGCTCGCCAGCTCGATTGGCATGTTGTTTGACAGCGTCACTTCCTGCCCGGTCCAGAGATCCTTGCCCTTTTGCGCCCCATGCAAGCCCAGTTTCGCCAGGTCCAGATGAAACGGATGCGTCGAGTAGCGATTTTCGCCGACGTTAAGAACGGCCACCGCTATCGCCCCGCCGGCAAGATGCCGCGTCCACACCTCGACTTCGCCATCAACATAAGCGCGCGTTCCCTCGCGGCCCAGTTTGTCCTGGTCAATGGCGATCACGTCCTTGTTGGTCAGGATCGCCTTGATCTCCGGCTTCATGTTCGGCAGGTCGTTTCCGGCCAGCAACGGCGCGGCCAGCATGGCCCACATCGAAAAGTGCGAACGGTTTTCCGCCAAGGACAGCAGATGCATCCTGTTGTCATACCGCGAAACCTGCCCGTTCCCCACCTCCAGCATGTCAGGGTCGTTCCAGTGCCCAGGACCCGCGTATTTGGCCAGTCCGGCGTTCATGTTGATGATGTTGTAAATGCTTTGCCAGTTGGCCTGCACGTCGCCCGTGGTGCGCCACAGATTGCCGCCGATCGCCGGAGCCCACTCCCACGGCGCGTCCCAGCCATACTGGCAAAACGAGTAAACAATCGGCCGCCCGGTAGCCTTGAGCGCCTTGCCCATCTTGTCGTAGGCGGCAATCATTATCCGCATCTGCTCGGCCTTGTCGTTCGGCGCCTGCTTCATCATCACAGCAGGGATAAAGCTGCACATGTCGTACTTCAGGTAGTCGATGCCCCACGACGCGTAAAGCTCTGCGTCCTGCACCTCGTGACCCAGTGAAGCTGCAAACCCTGCGCAGGTCTTCGGACCCGGACTCGAGTAGATGCCGATCTTCAGCCCCTTCGAGTGAACATAATCGGCCAGCGCCTTCATGTCAGGAAACTTGTCGTTCGAGTGCAGCACCCCGTTGGCGTCGCGCTCGCCTTCCCACGTGTCGTCGATGTTCACGTAGACATAGCCCGCATCTTTCATCCCTGTAGCCACCATCTGGTCGGCTGCGCCGCGAATATCCTTGTCGGTAACTTTCCCAGCAAAGAAGTTCCAACTATTCCATCCCATCGGCGGTGTGGCAGCGAGGATCGGCGCAGTGGAGTGACGGGACTTCGCCGTCGCCGGAACCGTGGCCGTGGTCTGCGCAGCGGCCCCGTAAGAAGCCAAAGCAAGAATGGCAAGAGAGAGTGAAGCGGAAAGGCGCATGATTAACCCCTGTAAACGATCTCAGGGAATACTATGCTGATCGGGCTCCGTCGGGCAATTCAAAGAAATCGCCATCAGCCAAAAAGGCTGTCAATCTTCTGGCTGAGGGCCGCCACTTGTTGACGCAACTCATTCACTAGGGATTCAAGACTCTCGATTCGCTGTTGCACCGAGCCGTCGCCGGTACTCGGATCGTGACCGGAAGCCATCTCGATGGCAGCGATCTGCAGGTTCTCGACCGGTCCTGAAAGCAGATGCGCGTACCGGGCCTCTTTCGTGCCCGGCAGGCGAGGCAGAACGGCGGCCAGCGGTGGTTCCCGGTCCATCAACTTCTGTATTCCAGCCAGCACATCGGCGATCTCTTCAAAGCTGTGCAAGCGTTCCGTGCGCCCGCGCAGTTCGCCTGGAGTCTGCGGCCCGCGCAGCAACAGCACACAAAGCAACGCCGTCTCAGCGCGGCTGAAGTTGAAGGCTTCGCCCAGCCAGTGCTCGTATTTGGCCACGCGTCCGTCAGCCGAACGCGCACGTCCTGCCAGTCGCTTGTCCTCAAGCCCGTGCAGGGCCTGCCGTACATCCTCTTCATCCAGATTCATTACCGGCTCGCGATTCGACCGCTGATTGCATGCGTTGATCAGCGCATTCAGCGACAGCGGATAGTAGTCGGGAGTGGTAACTTCCTTTTCGACAAGCGCACCCAGAACGCGGGCCTGGGCTGATGTGAGCGTGATTGGCTCTGAAGGAGGCATAGACCTATTCTCCCACGCCTTATGCCAGTTCCTCGACCGCAGCCTCACGGTGGCGCGTCAGCAGGAAGTAGACCAGCGGTGTGACCACCAGGCTAAGCGCCATCGAGATCGTCAGGCCGCCGATCACCGCAATCGCCAGCGGCTGCAGCATCTGCGAGCCCGCGCCCAGCGCAAAAGCCAACGGCAACATGCCGCAGACGGCAGCAATGGCCGTCATCACGATGGGCCGCAGCCTCCGTTGCGCCGCTTGCAGCATGGCATCGTGCGCGGAAGCTCCCGCCGCGCGGAATTTCTCGTCAGCGTCAAGCAGCAGAATGCCGTTCTTGGCCACGATGCCAATCACCATGATCAGACCCATAAACGAAGCCACATTGAACGTCGTATGCGTGACTAGCAATGCCAGAATCACGCCCGAAATCGAAAGCACCGAAGAAGTAAGAATGGCGATGGGCGCCGGGAAGTTACGAAACTCCGTAAGCAGCACGCCGAAAACAAGCGCCAACGCAAGCAGCAAAACTCGCAGCAGATCGCGGAACGATTTCTGCTGCTCCTCGTACGTGCCGCCGTACTCCACGCGCACTGAAGCGGGCAGATGCAGCTCAGCGACAGTCTGCTTTACCCTCGCGATTCCCGTCCCGAGGTCAGAGCCCTCGAGCCTGCCGGTCACAATAACAAGTTGCTGCAGGTTTTCGCGACGGATCTCGTTTTGTGGCGGCAATTGCTCCACGGTCGCGAGCGATCCAAGCGATGCCAGGTGTCCCGATGCACTGTTGAACACCGTGTTCTGAATCGCATCGAGCGATGTGCGTGTCTCGTCGCCAAGCCGAACGCGGATCGTGTACGGGCGTCCATTCGCAATCAGCGGATCGGTCGTCTCTACGCCGTCCAGAATCGCTGTTGCATCCTCTGAAACCTCAGCCGGCGTAAAGCCGAGACGCGCCGCGACAACAGGATCGACCTGAAAGTTAGTCGCCGGCCCGCTGATGGTGTTGTCGATGCCGTTCTCCACATCCACCACGCCATCGATTTTGCCGATAGCATCGCCAACCCTGGGGCCAAGCTGCGCCAGCAGCTGAGGATCGTCGGCAAAGAGCTTGATCTGGATTGGCTCCGGCGCATTCGACAAGTCGCCGATCATATCTTGCAACACCTGCGTGAACTCGACATCCAACCCTGGTTCGGTAGCCTTGATCTGACGGCGAACGTCTTCCATCACCTCGTCGATTCCGCGGTTCCGCTTTGTCTTCAGCTTCACCGTGAAGTCGCCGGTGTTGGCCTCCGTCACCGCAGCCAGACCCATCTGCAAGCCGGTGCGCCGCGATGTGATTTCAACTTCCGGCTCGGAGCGCAGGATGCGTTCGACATGCTCCAGCACTCGATTGGTCTCGCTCAGCGAACTGCCCGCCGGCATGATGTAGTCGAGAATGAAGCCGCCCTCATCCATCTCCGGCAAAAGATCGGAACCGAGCGCCTGGTAACCGGCCCACGTGCCGATAACAAGCAGCAAGCAGGCTCCGCCAACCCACAGCGGCTTGTCCAGCGCCCAGTCGAGCGCGCGCTTATGAAATTGAAGCACCCGGGTCAGCACGCCTCGTGGCTGATGTTCTTCCCGCACCTTTTCGCTTTCGCGCTCTTTCAGCAGCATGATGCTCAGGCCGGGCGTCCACGTCAGCGCAAGCATCAGCGAAGTCAGCAGCGCCGCGGTCATGGTGATGGCGAGCGCCCGAAAGAAGCTTCCCGTAACGCCACTCACTGAGACCAGCGGCAAAAACACAACCACCGGCGTAATGGTTGAACCGATCAGCGGCGTGGTAATTTCTTTCAGCGCCTTGCGCACTGCTTCGCTTCGAGGTTCCCCGTTGTCGCGGTGCATCACAATGTTTTCAACCACCACGATCGCGTCGTCGATCACCAGGCCGATTGCGGCCGCCAGCCCGCCCAGCGTCATCAGATTGAAGCTCTGCCCAATGGTCCACAGCACCAGCACTGTGACCGCAATGGTCACCGGAATCACAAGTCCCGCGATCAGCGACGAGGTCCAGTCGCGCAGGAAAAGAAACAGAATAATGCACGCCAGAATCAGTCCGATGAAGATTGCGTCACGCACGCTGGAGATCGAGTCGCGCACCAGTTGCGACTGGTCGTAAAAAAGTTCCAGCTTGACGCCGGCAGGCAGCTTGCTGCGCATCTCGGCCACCTGCGCCGCCACCGCGTCAGCCACGGCCACCGTGTTGCTTGAAGGCTGGCGTGCGATATTCAGCAACACCGCATTTTTGCCATTGGCGGTTACCGTGGTGTAGACAGGCATGATCCCAGGCTCCACCGCCGCCACATCGGCAACACGAACGGGGGCGCCTGTGGGCGTCGTCTTCACCACAAGTTGGCGTAGCCCCTCGATGTCGTGCACCTGCGCGCCGACCAGGCTAAGTATCAACTCGTGATTGGCTTCATACAGGCCGGGCGATTCCACAATATTCGAAGCCTGAATTGCATTCACCAGGTCCGGAATGGTCACGCCCGAATTCTGTAGCAGCGCCAGATTGGGCACTACATGAAACTCAGGAACCTGGCTACCCTGCACGGTCACCGTGCTCACGCCCGCCACGCGATTCAGCGGCGGCTTCAGATCGTAAGTGGCAATCTCCCAAAGCTCGGTCTGCGGAACGGTGTCGGACGTGAGGCTATAAGCAAGAATCGGAAACGTGGCAAACGTAAGCCGGTTGGTGGTGATCTTCGCCGTCGCCGGAAGCGTCTGCTCCACCTTGCCGAGCGCCGCATCCACCAGCTGCAGCTCCCGGTACATATCCTCATTCCAGTCAAAGAAGAGGCTCACCTCCGCCTGCCCCCGGCTAGTGGTCGAACGCACAGTAACCAGTCCCGGCACCGCATTTACCGCGTCCTCAATCGGCTTGGTGATCGTCACCTGCATCTGCTCAACCGGCATCACGCCGTTGTCGACGCCGATCACCACGCGGGGAAAGTTTGTCTCCGGAAAAACAGAAATGGGCACCTGCAGCGCGAAATAAATGCCGGCCACTGTCAGCACCGCGGCAAAAAAGAAGATGGTGCGCGTGGATCGAGCCAGCCAGAATTGCTTGTGTGTGTTGTCGGCGCCGGGCTCTTCGTTCGCCATCAGTCCGCCCCTCCGCCTTTGCCTTCTGTACTGTCCTCAGCCGGGCCCACCTTGACCTTGGTCCCGTCATCCAGTCCATAAGCTCCGCCGGTAATCACCAGGTCAGTTGCCGCAAGGCCGCTCGTCACCTGCACGTCTTCGCCGTCTTCAATGCCGAGAGTCACCGCCCTGCGATGCGCCGCGCCATCGTCGCCCACCACCATTACGGACTTGCTGCCATCCTGCGCCGTCACAATCGCCGCCGCGGGAACCTTCCACGCCTTCGCAACCGTCCTGCCGGTAATCGAAACCTTGACAGGCGTGCCCACCTTCAGCTTGCCCGCCTTGTTCTCAATCTTGAGCCAAACTTCAACGGTCGTGCTGCCCGGATCGAGCGCCGGGCTGATAAGCGAGACCTTTGCTGCAATCGGATCAGCCATCCCAGGCACCGTCACCTGCGCTTCGTCTTCCACTTTCAACTGCTGCGCGAGGCTCTGCGCGATGTGCGTCTTCGCCAGCAGCGTCGCCGTTTCCATCACCGTAATCAGCGGAGTGCCTGGTGCCGCGGTTTCGCCGGCGAACAATGGCCGATCGGTAACCACTCCATCAATCGGGCTTCGAATCTCTGAGAAGTTCACCTCAGCCTCTGCGCCCTTCAACTTCCCCTCGGCAGAGGTCAACTGCCCCTGCGCGGCCTTCAGCGCCGCCTCCCGGCTTACAGTGCGCACCGATTCCAGGTGCTTTGCCGTCGCATCGTAGGCTGCCTGCGCCTGCACCAGCGCGGCGTTCGCCGTGTCCAGGTCGCGCCCCGGAATCGCACCCTCGGCAAACAGTTGCTTGCGGCTTTTCACAATGCTCTGGTTCAGATCCAGATTCGCCTTGGCCTCCGCCAGATCCGATTCCGCCTTCAGCGTGTCTTCCGGCACCTGCGCCTTGGTCGCTGTATCGTAAGCAGCCTGCGCCGCCACATAGGAACCTTTGTTGTCCATCGCCGCCGCGGTTAGATCGTTGTTCTCAAGTGTGGCCAGCAACTCCCCGGCCTTCACCCGCGATCCGCGTTGCACGTAAAACTTGCGTACCGGCGCGCTGATCTTCGGCTCAATGGCCGCCTGGGCCAGCGGCGCCAACACGGCGTCGGCTGTAATGTGTTCGGCAATCGGTCCCTGCTCCGGATGCTCGGCCTGCACAGTCACCTGCGTCTCCGGAAGCAGCTTCCTTTTTGCATCCCGGCAAAACTGCGAGCGAAAGCGCCGCGACGCCGATCAGAACCCAACTCGCCACGGGACGGAGGAGCATCAGGGTTTCGCCGCCGTGTTTTCAATTGTGCAAATCCGCTCATTGCTCTTCTCATCTTCCCGCTTGTCTCAGCATCACAGGGTCCCAGTCAGCGTTTGCAGATCGGCCCGCGCCGCCTCGTAGCGCACCCGTCCGTCTTCGCGCGCGTTCTCGGCCAGCACATACGCATTCTGCGCATCCACAACTTCCAGCACTGTCCCCTCGCCGCCGCTGTACCGCATCTTCGTCAACTTCAAGCTCTCTCGTGCAGTCGCTGCGCTCAAATCCAGCGAGCCGAGTTGGTCTCGCGCCGCTGCGGCCTCGGAGTAGGCCTCTTCCAATCGCGCAATCAATTGTCGCTGTGTCGCGCTCAATGCAACCTTCGCCGCGTCCCGGCGAATCTCGCTCTGCTTCACCCGGTGCTCAGTCGATAACCAATCCCACAACGGAATGTCCACCGTGATCGCTGCCGAGTACCCCAGGTTGCGCACCCCGTCGGGGCCATTCACGGCCACCTGCGGCGCATCAATGCCGTAAGTCACATTCAATCCCAGGTCGGGCAAATAGGCCGCTCGCGCCGCCATCACGTCCGCGTTGCTCATGCCCAGTGCCGCCAGAGCGCTCTTCAACTCGGGATTGTTTTTGGCCGCCGCTTGTTCCACATCCCCCAGCGAGGGCAGCGGTGGCGCGCCTTCCGCCGCTTGCAAAGTGTAGAGCGTGCGCGGATCGGGAAACAGCAGCACGCCCAGCTCAAGCCGCGCTTTTTCGGCCGTCACCCGGGCATCTTCCAAATCGCGCTGGCGCTGCAGCTCTTCCAGTTGCGCCTTCACCATGTCGGCATGAGCCGCTTCACGCGCCTGTTCGCGCTCATCCGTCAACTTCGTAAACTCCGCAGCTTCCTGCTGCGCTTGCTCGGCGATAACCATCTTGTGATCCGCCGCCAGCGACGCGTAAAAGAGTCCTGTAACCGCCGCCACCAGGCCGCGCCGCGCAACTTCAAGTTCTGCTGCCGCCATCGCCGCCGCCGCATCCGCACGACGCATTCCGGCAATCCCGGCCAGACCCAGCGTCTCGTTGATTGTGCCCTGGCTCGCGTACTCGCGCACCGCGTTGTTGGCTATGAACCTCGGCGCGGGCTGGGACGAAGCCCCCTGTCCGGCCTGGTTCTCTAATCCGTTTGCTTGTGTGTAGAGTGCCTGGTTGTGATAAACCACGCTGGGCAGCAGGCTGCCGCGTGCGATCGAGCGGTCAAGCGCAGAAACCTTGCTATCCGCAACAGCCGCCGCATACGCCGGCTCGTTCGCCTCGGCGCGGTGAATCGCCTCTTCAAGGGTGATGACCGTTGAAGCCGCCGGGGTCGAGGGCGCTCGATCGCCTGGCGCCTGCCCGCGTCCCGATAAAATCCCTGCGTTCAACAAGAACAGCAGGGCGAGGGCGCCGGTCAAAGGCCCATGGAGACGCTGTTTTTCGCCGGCCCTGAGAAGGTTCCTCATGATCACTGTCCAGCATACAATCGCCGCCTGAACTTTTTCCCCATGTTACAAAATCTTCAGATTGAGGGATCCGCTGCCCTCCCCGCGACCCGCACTCCCTTTCTCCCGATTTCCCTTCTCCATCCCCGGCCCGGCTCTGCGATACTAATGAGTTATGCCGATTGCCGACCTCGAACAAGCTGCCCAAAAGATCGCTGGATTTCTCGCCTCATTGAACAAACTTGGGGGATTGCGCCTCAAATACCGCATCACCGCTGGAGACGGCGCGCGCGACCCCGAAGGCCTTGAGGCCCGCCAGATTTACGTTGAACTCGGCGGTCCGGATGTCCCGCTCGTCACCCAGCACAATGGAGAACTGCTCCGCGCGCTTGAAACCATTGCCGCACAGATACTGCGTCTGGATCAGCGCGAAAACGACCTCGTCAGCTTCGACGCCGCCAACTTCAAGGCGCTGCGAGCCCAGGAGCTCCGGCTCCAGGCAGAGATCGCCGCGGATAAAGTCATCAAGAGCGGAATTCCCTACGCCTTTCCGCCCATGAATAGCCGCGAACGCAGGTTGCTGCACCTCGCCTTCAAGTCGATTGAAGATGTGGAGACGGCCAGTAGCGGCGAAGGGCAAGACCGCTTTCTCGCCGTGTTTCCGGTGGGCAAGACCAACCTTCCGGTTACGCCGCCCATCAAACCGCGTGGCTTCGAGCGGCGCAGGTAGGCCTTCGCAAAGCCGCATCGCGGATATGCCACAATACCTCCTATGAGAACCGCAATTCTCTCGGTTGCGCTGGCGCTCGGAGCCCTTGCGTCTCCGCTGCTCTGTCCGGCCCAGGAACGCCTCGTGCTCATCGATCAGGACGCGTCAGGCCCCGGCGGCTCCGACCAGATGGCGATCCTCGCGCTGCTTCAAGCTCCCCATGTCAAAGTCCTCGGCATCGCCATCGTCACCGGCGATGCATGGCGCGACGAAGAGACACTCCACACGCTCCGCATGTTGGAACTGACCGGCCACACCGATGTTCCCGTTGCGCGCGGCGCGGTCTTTCCGCTCATCCGGACACAGGGAGAGACACGGCTCGCCGCAGCTCTCGGCGGCAAGCAAACCTACCTCGGCGCGTGGGGGGAGATGCAACCAGTAACCGCAGCGGATGCGACGCAGGGAACTCCCGACATGCCGAAACCACACGGGCCCTACGAAATCCCGCCCATGCCCGAGGGCCAGCCCACCATCAAGCCCCTCGACGAAGACGCCGCGCACTTTCTCATTCGCCAGGTGCGCGCCCATCCGCACCAGGTCACCATCTACGCGGCCGGCCCGTTGACCAACATCGCGCTGGCCATCGCCATCGATCCCGAGTTCGCTTCGCTCACCAAAGGAATCGCGCTCATGGGCGGCAGCCTGAATCCCCAGACCGACGATCCAGGGTTCGCCACCAACCCGCGCCATGAGTTCAATCTATGGTTCGATCCCGAAGCCGCCCACATCGTCTTGCACGCCAACTGGCCGCGCATCGACGTCACCACCACCGACGTTTCGCTCAAAGCGCCGTTTTCGCAGCAGATGCTCGACGTCCTCGCCAAATCAGCCAGCCCGGCCGCGCGCTATATCGTCCAATGGAGCCAGAACCGCTCCTACATGTGGGATGAGCTGGCCGCCTGCGCCTGGGTCGACCCCTCGCTCATCACAAAAGAAAACCAGATCTACGTGGACGTAGACCTGAGCCACGGCCCCAGCTACGGCGACACCCTCACCTGGAACGAAGCGCTCAAGCCGGCGACAGGCGTTCGCTTGGTTCATGCGCAAATGGACCTCGACCTGCCGCGCTTCCAGAAAATGTTTGTAGACCTGATGACCGGTGCAGCTCACTAGCGCCAAGTCTCGACCTCGTTTTCCTGACCCCTGACACCAGACCCCTGGGTTTAACCTGAATCCTTATGGGTCGCATCCGCGTACTTCCTGACCAGGTTGCCAATCAGATCGCCGCCGGCGAGGTTGTGGACCGGCCGGCCTCGGTGGTCAAGGAGCTGCTGGAGAACGCCCTGGACGCCGGCGCCAACCGAATTCGCATTGAGGTTGAAGCAGGCGGACGAAAGCTCATCCGCGTTGCCGACGACGGCCACGGCATGAACCGCGACGACTCGCTGCTGGCCTTCGAGCGACACGCAACCTCAAAGCTCCGTACTGCCGACGACCTGCTCTCGATCGCAACTCTCGGCTTTCGCGGCGAAGCGTTGCCGTCCATCGCATCCGTTGCCCGTGTCACCCTGGAAACCGCCACCGGTGACGAACCAGCAGGCACCAAAATCGAAATCGCCGGTGGCAAAATCCTCCATGTCGACGACGCAGCGCTGCCCCGCGGAACCACCATCGCCGTTGCCGATCTCTTCTTCAACACCCCTGCGCGCCGCAAATTTCTTCGCGCCGAATCCACTGAGCTCGCGCACGTCACCGCGCTCGTCACGCACTACGCGCTCGTCCATCCGGAGATGCACTTCGAACTCGTCTCCGCCACGCACACCATCCTCTCCGCCCCGCCCGTAACTCGCGCCGCCGAGCGCATCTACCAGATCTTCGGAAAGGACACGCTCGGCCAACTTCTCCCCGTTGCCGCCGAGACCCCTCTCGAACGCGCAGGCCTTCCCGAACCGCCTCCGTGGAAGAAAGACCCCGACGAGCCCAAGCGCGATCCCGGCACGCTCCGCCTCACCGGCTTCTTCTCCAAGCCCGAATTGCAAAAGCTCAACCGGAACTCCATCTACATCTTCGTCAACAAACGCATCATCCGCGACCGCCTGCTGATGCACGCCATCACCGAGGCCTATCGCAACGTAATCCCTCCCACAAGTTTTCCGGTAGTCCTGCTTTTCCTTGAAATGCCGCCCCAGGAGGTGGACGTCAACGTTCACCCCGCAAAGACCGAAGTCCGCTTCCGCCAGCAGAGTCACATCCACGACTTTGTTCGCGACAGCCTGCGCATGGCGCTCATCAAGGCCCGTCCCGCCGCAGGGTTCCTGGCCGCAATCGACGCGCAACCCACCGCCAGCCCATCGCTAATGCCCACGGCCACCTCGCCTCTGCCAGGAGCGCCAGACTCGCCGCAGCTCGACTCCAATCCCGACGCCTTTCAGACCGCCCGCACCGACGCCGAGCCCTTCCGGTTGACCCCGCACCAGCCCTCCCCAGTTCCCGGCACCTTGCCCTTTAGTGCCGGCGCCATCGGGCCGGGGAGCTTCGACCGCGAAACCTGGGGCCAGGCCGCCGCAGCCCTGTTTCAACCTGGAACTGGCTCAGGAGCCGAGAACTGCAGCCCGGAGTCGGGCAGTTTTGCGGCTTCAGGCAACGACGCCGCCGCCGCAACGGCCTTGGTCGAGGCCGAGCAGGCCGCCGCAAACCTCAACCATCTCGGCTCCCTCAAGCCCCTCGCGCAGCTCCGCGAATCTTTCATTTTGGCCACCGGAGACGACGGGTTATGGATTATTGACCAGCATGTGGCCCACGAACGGGTGCTTTTTGAAAAAATCTTGCGGGACCGCCAGGTAGAAAAAGTGCAACGGCAAAGGTTACTAATGCCCCTGCTGGTCGAACTCAAGCCCGATCAAATGGTTGTCTTTGCGAGCATTGCCGAAGAGTTGGAGCGTAACGGCTTCGAAGTGGAACCCTTTGGCCCACATACACTTGCGGTTAAAGCGGCTCCCGTGGGCCTGGAGGGCGCTCAACTCGAGCGAACCCTCAGCGAAGTCATTGAACAGTCCGCAGCCGGCATCGACGACTCTTTCGAACCCAAACAGAATGAGAATCTTACCGCGCTGCGCTCCAGAATTGCCGCCTCCATTGCCTGCCATTCAGCCATCAAAGTCAACACCGCGCTCGATTCCGTCCGTATGGAGTGGTTACTCCTGGAGCTTGCAAAGACTGAGCACCCAACAAGTTGCCCGCACGGACGTCCAATCGCTCTGCTCTATTCCTGGAAAGAGATCCTGCGGGCCTTCCATCGAATCTAATTCGCATTTAGAATAGTTTGGTAGGTGGCTTCCGCTGCTCTCAGGAGCGCAAGGGAGCCCGGCGCAGAGTGTTTTGATCAGCCAGCCAGGGTAGCGGCCGAAGAGCCGAACCGACGTAACCTTCAGGATGCCAAGACGATACATCAACGCAGGTGACCCTGTGGTGTTCCTGAAAAACGCCTGATCGCCAGCCTGGAAGTGAGGTTTTTCTTTGACAGCAGAGCAATTGGAAGCATCGCGCGCCGAAAGGATGCGCTTGAACGGACATGGGGCTCTCACCCTGGAAGACGCCCGTGTATGGATCGAGGAGACCGGCTTGTGTCTCTTCCTGCCCCGGCGGCAGTTCGCCTCATCCATTGCGCCGACCTTCGTTGAAGCCGTGTCGGGTCATCGAAATCCGACCCCCGACCCAAAACAAATAGCTCTTGCAGAGGAGTTACTGGTTCGCCTGGAGACAGACGGCGTAGCCGTGCGCCTCAACCTGCTGGGACAGCCCGGCGAACAGCCTGACTTTGTTGTGGCCGCTTGGGTTCTGCCCTACGTGTACGCCCTTCGCGGCGATCGCGACTGGCGCCGCAGCCCGCAACTTACCGGCTCGCGCCAGGTTTCGCAACTCGCCGTCCAGGCCTACAAATTGCTTGAAGCAGGCGATACAACCATCCCGTCGCTCAAGCACACCCTGGGCCGCGAAGTCACAGAAGGCGCTGTTCTGCGCGCCATCACCGAGCTTTGGCAGCAGCTTCGCATCATCCCTGTCATCTCTGCTCCCGGCTCCACTGCCAAATGGCAGCTCCTCCGCACGCGCTTCCAAAAGGCGATTGCTGAGGGCGCGTCCACTTCGCAGGTCACCGCCATCTCCGTGCTCGCTTCCATCTACCTGCAGGCAGTCATCGCCGCAAGCATGGAAGAAGTGGAGATGTTCCTGGCCCCGCTCACAGCACGCAGCAAGGTCCGTGAAGTTCTGCGCGGCCTGGTCGCCACTCGCCAGGTCCACACCATTTCGCTCGGCCATGCGCCCCACTTCTACGTCGCTGGAACCCTGCCAGAGTTCGCCGTCGCTCCTACGGCCTACGCCAGCTCGTCCATGCCGGCCTCTGCCTACTTCCTCCACTCCCATGAGCACGAAGAGGAAGCACACGACCATGGGGTGCCGCCGCCGGTCGCAACCCCTACTTTTGCAGCTCCGGTGCCGCTCCCGACTCCTGAGGTCCACACACCCCGGGTGCCCGTCGCCCACAAACCCGCCACCACGGCGAAACCCTCTGCGCCCAGGCCTCACTTCAGCCGCCCGGCCGCCCACTCGCGCGACCGCAAGCCGGCGCAAACCTCCTCCGGAAGCCGCACCGCCCGTCGTTCAGGCTCGGAAACCCGAAGCTCTTCTGCGCGCCCCGCTGCAGGGCGTTCAGCCAATGGTTCTCGCCCGGCTTCCGCCGCACGCTGGAAGGCCAACGGCGCCAAACCCTCCAACGGCAAGCGTACGGGTGCACATGCCACCTCCGGTTCGGCAAACGGATCGCGCAGCAATGGCAATGGCAGCGCCCATAGCCGCACGTCCAAGGTTGCAAATGGAGTGCGCAACGGAAAGCCTTCCACTTCGGCAATGAGCCAGCGCAACGGCAACGGAAATGGCCATCGCAACGGCGCTAAGCCGGTGGCAAAGTCCGGCGCCACCGTGCGCAGCGCGGGCCTTCTGCGCAAAGGCAGCGCCCCTCGGCCCAACGCCTCCCGTAAAGACGCGCGGCCCGACGCACGCTCCTCACGCAGCACTCGTAAGCCGGCTCTGGCGGCCGGTGCCAAGGCTGGAAACGCAAAACGGTATGGCTTCACGGCCCCGGCGAGAAAAAGCTCCGGACAGAGCACAAAGAAGCGCGGATGACCGCTGAGGAAAGGTCCTTTCGCCCCAACGCTCAAGAGCGAAAGCTAATCGTAGCGATCGACGGGCCGTCCGGCGCAGGCAAAAGTACCATTGCCCGCCGCCTGGCCCGGCATTTTGGCTTGCTCAATCTGGAAACGGGCGCCATGTACCGCGCCTTCGCCCTCAAGGCCCTGCGCGCGGGACTCTCTTTGGACGACAGCAGCGCTCTTGAAAATCTTGCCGCCGACACCACCATCGACCTCGAGCCGGGCGAAGAGGATAACCGTGTCCTGCTCGACGGCGAAGACGTTACCGGTCAGCTCCGCAATCAAATCGTTACAGATGCCGCCTCTCGCGTCAGTGTCTTTCCCGCCGTCCGCGCCTGGATGGTTCGCCTCCAGCAGCAACTTGGAGACAGGGGGGGCGTCGTTATGGAAGGCCGCGACATCGGCACCGTCGTCTTTCCCCACGCCGAGGTAAAGATCTTTCTCGACGCTGCCCCTGAAGTGCGCGGCATGCGCCGCTACGACCAGTTAGGCGGGCCCGCCAGCAAGCCAAAAGTGCAGCCTGAAGAAGTCATCCGCGATCTGCGCGCACGCGACCAGCGCGACCGCAACCGTGCCGATTCTCCCCTCAAGCCGGCTTCCGATTCGGTCATCCTCGATTCAACCGAGATGACTCTGGAAGAGGTGGTCCGGGCTGCCGCGGCAATTGTTTCGGCAAAGCTTTTGAGTCCCCCCGACCAGGCCTGACTTCGCAACAATTCTCAAACCTGAAGAACAACCGCCGGTAGACTCGCGCCGTTTGAGCGTTGCCGCTTATCCAGTGCAAAATCTCCTGCTCAAAATAATTCTCGAGCGGATGCGTTCAGCTCAGATTCCGGTTGCATAATAAGATCACAGAACCCATATAAGTTATTCGTTCCTTTTTTCTTCATCCAGGAGATGCAGATGCAAGGCTATTGCCTCTCGTGCGGGTCCGCCGACCTTCGGCGTTCCCGCCTTAGATCGAAAGATATTCTACGTTTGATATTCCTTCAATACCCTACTCGCTGTTGGGTTTGCCGCGATCGCGCCTACCAGCCAATCTTGCGCGTTTTCGGTTGGAGCCGAAGGTTTCATTTACGAAGAAGTTAGAGATGAAGCGCCTGACCGATTAGACCCATGGATCGCTGTGTCCATGCCGAAAGCCGTCTGCACGATCGCTTCCTGACCTTGCGGTGCCTGCGGAACACATGTCCAATTTGCCTTCGCCCCTCTGCATCCTCGATTCAACCGAGGTGAAGCTCGAACTGTGCGAAGAGGCAGGTGTGGCAATCGACTCCGCAAAGCTCGGCCGGACATCTTGACAGATGTTGGCTCCCGAACGAAGCAGGACTCTCGATGGAATCGAATGGTTAGCGAGTTCGCCTTCAGCGCCTCAACTATCCCTAATCTGCTTGTTTTTTCCTGGCAAGAAAGGTCGGGGAACTGGCGCAACCTGTGGGGGGCATTCGCGCATCTTGAATAAACAGAATGCACGGTCGATATTCCTCGCTCGTCTCAGGAGATGCTGATGTTGGGCTGTTGCGTGGTCTGCGGTTCTGCTGACCTTCGACTTTCCCGCTTCAAATCGAAAGACATTCCACGTCTTATCATTCTCCAATACCCCATTCGCTGTTGGGTCTGCCGCTACCGCGACTATCTGCCGATCGCGCGCATCCTCGGCTTGCGCCGAAGAACTCATCTACGCAGCAGCACTCATCAGCGTCACACTTAATTGCGCGAGGCTCCGCTGGATTTCCGCCGCGTTCGTGAGGGCTCTGCCGCAATTTGCTTTGCCGCTTCGATGACAGTCCGGCTGCGCCCGAGTGGGCGCGGCTGAGGAACCACGTGTTAGCAAAGTGACGGGTCCGGTCTGACCTGCGTTCAGCCAAATGCGATACGCTCTAAGTGTATGGAGATTACCTGCACTCGTTGTCATCAGGCCGTTCAGGCGGAAAACTGCTATTGCCCGGTCTGTGGCCTTCCGCAGCTTGTTTACTCGGCAGACGCTTCCCAGGGGTCGGGTCAGCCCGAACGCTGGAATGAGGCGGTGCGGGATGCCGGCAGCGTGGACTGGAAGATGGCCTTGCGCTCTGTTCTCCTGCTGGCGATCCCTGCCGGCCTCATGTGCAACCTGCTTTCGCCCATCAGCATTCTCGGTTTGCCCGTCATGGCTGCAACCGGAGCGTGGGCCGTTGTCCTCTATGTTCGAAGTCTTCGGCCGGCATGGATCACCATCGGCGCTGGCGCACGCATTGGCCTCGCCACCGGTTTACTCGGTACCTGGACGGCCGCCGCAACCACCAGCATCATCCTTTTCGCCATGCGCTTTTGGTTTCACGCTGGAAGTTTCTACGACGATCTCTGGCAAAATCTCGTCAATCAGCAACTGAGCCAACAATGGTCCAGCATGGGCGTGGACGCGCAGACCATCGCCGCGATGAAAGCCTGGTTGACTCCCCCTGAAGCCCGTGCCGGATGGCTATTGGTCGCCATGATGGTGCTCACCATGGCACTTCTCCTTTTTGCTGTCGCCGGTGGCGCTTTGGGTGCCCGGTTTACGGCCCGCAATCGCCGGCCCGAAATCTAGTTCTTCATCGATCCGCCAGTGTTCTTCCGCCAAATGACATCGGGACGCCGTTCTGAGCAGAAAGTCGCGTTCCACTTCTCCACAACTTGCTCGGGAGCCATGCCCCCTCGTATCATCCCCAAGAGACAAGCGTTGAAATACAACCCACGCAGGACGAGCCCCCAAGAGAGCGACCATGAGCGAATCCAACGATAACCCCGCCTTGCGCACGAAGGGCCGCCTGATGTCCGCCTCGGAGATCGAGCGGACCCTGGTGCGCCTCGCCCACGAGATTGTCGAGAAAAGCAACGGGAGCGAAAACCTTGCGCTCGTCGGCATCAAGCGCCGCGGCATCCCACTGGCTGAACGGCTGGGAAAGCTCATCTCCGGCATCGAAAAGCGCGTCGTCAACACAGGCGTCCTCGATATCCAGTTCTACCGCGACGACCTGTCCACGGCGGGCGTTCGTCCGTTGGTCACTCCCGGAGCCATCGGCTTCGAAATTGAGGGTCGCGACATTGTCCTTTGCGACGACGTACTCTACACCGGCCGTACCGTCCGCGCTGCGCTTGACGCCCTGTTCGACCATGGCCGCCCGCGCCGCGTGCAGCTTGCCGTACTCATTGACCGCGGTCACCGTGAGCTGCCTATCGAGGCCACTTACATCGGCAGGCATGTGCCCACCAGCAGCCGCGAAATCATCGAAGTCAAGTTCCGCGAGGTCGACGAGAACGACCAAGTACTGCTCGTCGAGAGAGTGGAATAAGAAATTAGGCCTCTAGCGCCCAGCCAATGCCAGGAACATAAAAGCTGGGAGCTAGAAGCTAGAGGCTAAAAGCTAAAATGAATCCCTCAGCAACCTCCATTCGCCGCCAGCTCCACACGCCTCCAGTGCCCGGTTCGTCGTTCCCTTACAATCCAGGCTCTCTGCTCTCCGTCATGGACCTGACTGTGGAAGGCGTTAGCCAGCTTCTTGCCCGTACCGCGGAGCTTGAAAGCCAGGACCCGCTGGTTCGCGATCGCATCCTCGCCAAGCGCCGCATCGCTCTCTTGTTCTACGAGTCTTCCACCCGCACCCGCACCAGCTTTGAACTCGCCGCCAAAAGCCTGGGCGCAGACACAACGCTGGTTTCGAGCCTGAGCTCAAGCATCGAGAAAGGCGAGTCGCTCAAAGATACGGGCCTCACCCTGCGTGCGCTCGGCGCCGAGGCAATTATTCTGCGCCATCCAAACTCCGGCGCTGCCTGGCTGCTTGAGGCTGAAACCCGCCTGCCCGTCATCAACGCCGGCGACGGCATGCACGAGCACCCCACTCAGGCCCTGCTTGACCTGCGCACCATCCTGGCCCATCTGCGCCCCGGCACACAGACCGTCAGCGACAATACGCTCGCCGGCGTCACCGTCACCATCGTGGGCGACATTCTCCACAGCCGCGTCGCCCGTTCGAACATGTTGCTCTTGCCCCGGCTCGGCGCACGCGTCCTGCTCTGCGGCCCCAAAGAACTGCTTCCTCAATTAGCTGCGCAGGCTGGGCCCGGCATCGAGATTGAGCGCGACTTCGAAGCCGCCATCCGCCAGTCGCAAGCCATCATGATGCTCCGCATTCAGGCCGAACGCCTGGCCGGCCTCCAACTCGACCTCGGCGAATACAAGGCCAGCTACCAGCTCACCGGCCAACGCCTGGCTACGCTCGCGCCCACGGCAATCGTCATGCATCCCGGCCCCATCATTCGCGGTCTTGAGATCACCGCCGGAGTCGCCGACGGCGTCCAGTCAACCATTCTCGAACAGGTCACCAACGGCGTCGCCATCCGCATGGCGGTGGTCGAGCGCGCTCTGCTCGCGGCCCGGCAAGGAGGCCGCGCATGACAGTTCTCGCGATTCGCGGTGGCCATCTCATCGATCCCGCCGCCGGCGTCGACGCCCTCAAAGACATTCTTCTCAAAGATGGCCGCGTGGCCGAGATCGCCGCTCCCGGCAAGCTCAAGCTGCCCGAGGGCGCCGAAGTGCTCGATGCTAAAGGCCTCACCATTGCACCCGGCCTGGTCGACATTCATGTCCACCTGCGCGAGCCCGGCCAGGGATACAAGGAAACCATTGCCACCGGCACGGCCGCTGCCGCCGCAGGCGGTTTCACCTCCGTAGCAGCCATGCCCAACACCACCCCGGTGAACGACTCGCCTGAAGTGACCCGCTGGATGCAGTCGCCCGATCGCGGCGCGTCCGTGCGCGTATTTCCCATCGGCGCAGCCACGCGCGGATCGAAAGGTGAGGTGCTCAATGACTATGCGGCCCTCAAGTCCGCAGGCGCTGTGGCGATCACCGACGACGGCCAGCCGATCCTGAAAGACAGCGTGATGCGCGAGGTACTGGCCGCCGCCGCGCGCGTAGGCCTTAGCGTCATTCAACACGCTGAAGACACGCGCATGACCCAAGGCGCCAGCATGAACCTCGGCCCGGTTTCGTTCCGGCTTGGCCTGCGCGGGATGCCGACAGAGGCCGAGTCTAACCTGGTCGAGCGTGACATTCGCCTCGTAACCGAACTCCGCGAGTCGCGCGCCCATCTGCATGTGGCGCACACATCCACGGCTGCGGCGCTTGCCGCTGTCCGCCAGGCCCGACGCAGCGGCCTGCGCGTCACGTGCGAAGTAGCCCCGCACCACTTCCTGCTCACTGAGGAGCACGTAGGCCTCTACAACACCCACGCCAAGATGAATCCGCCGCTGCGATCCGCTGCCGATCGCGACGCAATGATCGAGGGAATTCTCGACGGCGTGGTAGACGCCATTGCCACCGACCATGCACCCCACGCCACCCATGAAAAGGAAGTCGAATTCGAACACGCGCCCAACGGAATCACCGGCCTTGAGACCGCATTGGGCCTCTCGCTCCGCTGGTTGCACAAGGAGTGGAAGATGCCGATGGGCCGCGTCCTGAGCCTCCTCAGCGCCCAGCCGGCTGCACTCCTAAACCTGAAAGGTCGCGGCACCCTCGCTGTAGGCAGCTTCGCCGATGTAGTCGTCTTCGACCCCAAAGCCGAATGGACCTACCGCGCCACCAACTCCAAATCCAAGTCCAGGAACACCCCCTTCGATGGCTGGGCAATGCTCGGCAAAGTCCGCTGGACCATCAGCGAAGGGCGCGTGGTCTACGGTTCGGCAAGAAGTGAAGACAGGGAATGGATCGATGCTCCGCGCATCGGCCGAGAACTAATATGAGTGCGGACGAAAGCGCCTGAGAATAGGTTTCCCCGAGCGTCGCAGAGCCTTCAGCCCTTGCGCCGATACAGTATCTGAAACTCATACCCGGCATTCGTCGGGAACAGTCCTGCCACGTGCCGCAGCCGCTCGGCCAGCGCCGGCGCAGCCAGCAGCGGGTACTCGCGCTCGCGCAGATCGTGATAATCAAAGTCCACCGCCAGAGACAGCATATAAACCGCCAGCGCGTCCGAGAAGGACGACTCAAAGAAGCTGCTGCGCGCTCGCTCGTCGATGCCTTTCTGGCTGGCCTTGCTATCAATTGCACGACGGCGTGTCTCCCACGCATCCTGGCTCGATTCGCCGCGCACCTGGGCCTCTGCCTGCGACCACACCAGCGACGCAAAGCTATCCGGAACCCCCGCCGCCTCCACAAAGTTGTGGGCCACGTTGATAAAGAATTCAAAGGCCAAACCAAACCGGTCTTCCACCAGCCGCGTCGAAAGAAAAACCGCCTCCGTCGAGCCGAACACCGCGTTACGATGACAGATCGCGCGGTCGCCCAGTTCCACGTTGTATGCCGGAGCGATCATGATGTCGCCCGTATCCGCAATGGCCAGCGGCACAAAGTAATAAGCCCGATTCGCAAGCGCCGCCGAGAGCGTTGCAGGCACGGCGCCGACCAACTGTTCAAGGTCGGTCTCGGAGATCCGCGTCTCGCCCCACGCCGCGTAATGAATCCCGTTTGCCGCCTCGAGAACGGTCACCTGCGTGGCCACCTTCTCCGCGTGCCACAGCTCGATTTGTGCAGTGCTGGTCATCAACATTTATTCTAGACGAGAGAGGTTGGATCAAATGGCGCAATCGATTCAGAACGGACACGGAGGCGCGAGAGTTCTGGGCTTCCCCCTGGAGGGCTTCGGCTTCTTCACCAGCCTGCTGCTGTCCTTTGCAGCGGCCTTCTTCACCTTCTTCGCAACCACCTGCATTGCAATCTTTGCGCTGTTGGCCTGGAACCTGATCGGCGGCCACAAAATTAACTTTGCCGATACCTACATCTACGTCGGTCTGCCCGCCGGTCTCCTGGTCCTGATCGTCGCGCTGCCGCTCTTCGGAACCCTGTGGCTCAGAGCAAAGTTGCGCAAGTAGATTTCGTTTGCGTGAAAAAAGGGTTGAGGCAAACTGAAAAGCGGCCATCCCCGCAGGAAAGGCCGCTTTCTCATTCCAAATCCCTTTAGTTTTCTACACGCCCGCAGGTTTGGGATTTTCCGGGTCGAACTTCGCCACCTGGATCTTCCGCGCCAGTCCCAACTTGGCCAGCACCCAAATGCCCCAGAAGTTCGGGTCGATCTCATACCAGGCCAGCCCGTGACGCGCTGAAACCGGGTGCGCGTGATGGTTATTGTGCCAGCCCTCGCCGCCGGTCAGCAGAGCCACCCACCAGTTGTTCCGCGAGTCGTCGCGCGTCTCAAACCTCCGGCTGCCCCACAAGTGAGTTGCAGAGTTCACAAGCCACGTCGCGTGCAGGCCCAGCGTCACCCGCAGCAGAACGCCCCACAGCACCATGGCGACGCCGTTGACCCATCCGCCCCACAGCCATCCGCCCGCAAGCAGCAGCAAGCCGCAAAGCGTAATTGGAAGCCAGTGATACTTGCTGAGCCACACATGAAATCGATCGCGGCTCAGGTCAGGCGAGTAGCGCGCCAGCACTGAAGTCTGCGCGTGCAGCGCCGCGCCGAAAAGTATCCATCCCGCGTGCGCCCACCATCCGCCCTCGCGCGGCGTGTGCGGATCGCCTTGCTGATCGCTCAACTGGTGATGAACCCTGTGCGTGGAAACCCAGAAGATCGGCCCGCCTTCAAGCGACGTGGTCGCACAAATCGACATCGCGTACTCAAGCCACTTCGGCACCGTGTAGCCGCGATGCGTCAGCAGACGGTGATAGCACATCCCGATGCCGACGTTAATTGCAAGCACGTAAAGCACCGCCATTACCGCCAGCCGCTGCCAACTGAACAGGAACAACGCCGCCAGCGCGCCCGCATGAAACAGCACGATAACCGTAAGCGTGAGCCAATTGACACCATCGCCCGTGGTCGCCGCACGGCCCATGCGGATCTCCTGCCGCGCAGGAACCGCACGGACCGTGTCTTGGCCGATCGGCGCGTCCACTGCTGGACTCGAATTCGATGAAACGACGCTTGTGGTTTCAGGGGATGAAACGGGTAGAACGGATGCCATGTTGTGGGAAGAACCTCGCAGGGCGGCGTCCTGCCGCTCTCAGCCTCAATTGTATAAGAGACTCAGCTTTAACTAGGCAAGCTGTTAATTGGTTGTTTCTTTGCGGAGTACAACTTCCGTAATATGTGAGCAAGATTGACCGGAAACAAGCGCACCTTGATCTACCCCTACCCTGCCGGAGGCAAATGACAAACGACACGAGCCGCATCGAAGCATTCTCCGATGGGATCTTTTCCATCGCCGCCACCCTGCTGGTTCTCGAATTGAAGCCGCCCGCGCAAGGACTTGCCTTCTGGCCGGGAATCGTTCAGCAATGGCCCGGATACGCGGCCTTCCTGCTCAGCTTCTTCTTCATCGGCATCATGTGGATCAACCACCACCGCCTCTTCTCTCACATTCGGCACTCAGACGACGTGCTGATGGTGGCCAATCTGTTGCTCCTGCTTGGTGTCGTTTGGATCCCCTACCCGACTTCTTTGATGGCGCAAGCCGTGGCCTCCGGGCAACTCCGCGACGCGGCGATCTTCTACAACGGCTCCTACCTGGCCATCGCGTTGCTTTTCAATCTGCTCTTTGGAGTCTGCGTAAAACGAAGACTCCTGGACCGCTACGAATCAGGCGTGCAGGGAATTGCCGGGCGCTATGCCACCGGAATCGCAATGTACATCCTCTGTTTCGCGGCAACCTGGTGGAATGTGAAAGCCAGTCTGGCGTTGAATGCTGGCATGGCCTTGTTCTTCCTCTTGTCGCCTGACCAGAGCGCTAAGGCCCACGCTGCGCGCCACCAGTAGCTACTCTCCCTTCGGGGGCGGCACAATCCCCCCGGGTCCGCTTGTAAACAGCTTGTCCGCCTGCCCGCGCAACACGCGGTAAAGTACAAACTGCCGCTGTGTTGCTCCGCGCAGCTCAAAGAGCAGCTCACCGCGATTATCGGCGATCGCATCCACGGCGTCGATCAGCCTCATGCGCGGCGTGTCGTCCAGGTGCGCGGCGTCGGTCACGTTTTTCAGCAGCACCAGCACGTTGCCATAAAGATCAGGTTGCGCCACAAGAGTTACAAATTTCTCCTGCGCGCCCGTGCCGTTGGTATGAGCCGAAAACACCATCGTTGCGCCCGCGCCGTACGAGAGTTCGAAGACGCGAAACTGCTCATCCAGCAGCGGCGCTGGCGGAGGAGGAACAGCCTTTGCCTTCGTTCGCACCGTCGTACTTGTTCGACGCGCCGCCGGCTTTGCCGCAGGCTTGGCCGGCGTCGCCGCAGTTGCGACACCCAGCGCCTTGCGCGCCAGGTCCTCCAGATCCGCCTTCATCTTGGCCTCATCGTCGGGATTCGACCAGCTATAAGTCCAAACGTGCTCCGGACGGCTCCTCGCATCGGAGACGGCCACCGCTTGATGCATGTCCGCAGGCAGACCCATCAATGTCGGGAGCACATCGGAACCCTCATCGGCCGGTTTGCCGCGCAGCAGCCGCGGCCGGTTGGGATCGGAAGCGCTTGCCACCGATTCCACATAGCCCACATCCTCCGGCATCTTCGCGTTCTTCTTTTTCTTCAGTGTAGGGCGATCGGGATCGGTTGATGAAGTTGAACTCGCCGTACTTGAATCGCTGCTGTCGCTGGAAGCCTTCTTGTGCAGCGTGGGCCGATCCGGGTCTGACCCCGAACTCGCATCCGGCGTGGAAGTTCCACTATCGCTGCTACTGTCGCTGGAACTCTTCTTGTGCAGCGTAGGCCGATCCGGGTCCTGCGCCTGGCCAGCGGATCCGGAGCCGTCGCTCTTTCCTGAAGCGCCCGCATCGTCGGCGCTATGCTTCCGGTGCAGCACGGGTCGGTCGCTCTGCACGTCCTCGCCCCACAGATTGTCTTCCTTGGACTTGGACGCCGCCACCACTGGCTTGGGCTTAGCCAGCGGCTTCCACACGCCAAATCCCACCCAGGACCCCTGCTCCTGTCCAGCATTGTTCACGTCGAACAGGCCAACAGTCTTGCCGTTTTCCTTCAACTCGTACTCAACTTCACTCGACAGGGCCAGCGGCGCGGGCTGCGGCATGTAGATGCCGGCATCCTGCAGGTCCTGCCCGTCGTACACGCTTACCGGCACCAGCCGGCTCGCCTTCGGATGCCCCTCCTCGCCCGTCCACTCCAACACCGCAACGGCGCGCATCTCGGGAGCATCCTGGCTTCCCTTGCTTGCTTGCACGGGATACTGCGCGCACGCCGGCAGCGGCGCCAGAAGCACCGCCCCGGTCAGCAAAATTCGCTCAATCCACAAGAGACTTCTCCCGCGCAATGACACCCGGCCCCCACCTCGTAAATAATCAAACCTGATGGCCACTCTCGGCCCTTCAATTACCCAGCAAGCCCACGAGGACATTCCCCATGGAACTCAATCAAAAAGTCGCCGACTTCACACTGCAAACCGACGAGGACAAAACCGTCAGTCTCTCAGACTATGCCGGCAAGCCCGTCATACTCTTCTTTTACCCCAGGGCGGACACTCCTGGCTGCACCATCGAGGCCTGCGGTTTCCGCGACACATTCAAGAAAATCCAGGCCGCCGGGGCCGTCGTGCTCGGCATCTCTCGCGATACGCCCCGCGATCAGGCCAAATTCCGCGCCAAGTACGACCTGCCCTACACACTCCTTGCTGATGTAGACGAGAAAGTCTGCAATCAGTTTGGGGTGCTCAAAGAAAAGAACATGTATGGGAAGAAAGTTTGGGGAATCGAGCGGACCACCTTCGTCATCGGCCCCGACCGCACTTTACTTCATATCTTCCCCAAGGTTACGCCAGAGGGCCACGCCGAAGAGGTTCTCGCCCTCATCAAAGAATGGAACAAGGCCCACAAATAAAGCAGGCAGACAAAAAGCCGCTCCGTGCTCCAGCCACTTCGCGCTCTGCGCAGAAAGGAAGGAAGACCAGCTCCCCGGAACTGCCGCCGGGAGCCCTCCTTCCGCGCGCCTTCTTTTGGGAGCCGACGGAGCGCGCGGCTCCTCGGCTGCTCGGCAAGTTGCTGGTCCACAAGACCGCCGCCGGCATTCTGGCGGGCAGAATCGTTGAGGTAGAAGCCTACCTCGGCCCGCACAACAATCCGCCCGATCCTGCAGCCCACACCTATCGCGGCCCCACCCCGCGCAACTCCGTGATCTTCGGCCCCCCGGGCCATGCCTATGTCTACGCCATCTACGGCCGTTACTTTTGCATGAATGTCTCCTGCGAACCCGACGGCCAGGCAGGATGCATCTTGATCCGTGCGCTTGAACCGACCGCGGGCCTACCCCAAATGGCGTTGAATCGGTCACTTGCCTCCGGCGCCCCAGCCAGGCAGCTCACCTCCGGTCCCAGCCGCCTCTGCCAGGCACTCGGCCTCACGCGTCAAAGCCACAACGGCCTCGACCTGCTCGATCCCGTTTCTCCTCTCCAATTGCGCGATGACGGTTTTCGCGTCAGCAAAGTATTGATTTCTCCCCGCATAGGCATAAAACACGCCGTAGATTGGCCCCTTCGCTTCGCTCTTCCAGAGAATTCCTGCGTCTCCGGGCCAAAATCCTGGCCGACGACCAGTCTCAAACGGCTCCCGGCCCAGTCAAGATGACGAACCGTTCATTAGGCAGGTGAAGCTTTATTCGCTACAATTCCGTCCATCGGTTAGAGGTCATCCCACTCCGCGAGGAAAATCCGCTTGAAAATTACTTCCCTCCCTCCATCTGCCGCCGTTGCTCTAATGGCCGCGGCCGTCTTCGCCGTTGCCACTGTCGCCCAGGCCCCGCAAGGTCCGCCTCCCGGTGGCGCTCGCATGCCGCGCAGCTTTCCCGCGCCCATCAACCTTAAAGTTCTGCCCAAGGACACCACCGGCCAGCAGATCCACGAAATCATGGAAGGCTGGGCCGGCTCGCTCGGTGTCCACTGCGACACCTGCCACGCAACCGACCCCAACAACGTAGGTCCCAACGGCCGTCCGCGCCTCAAGTTTGACGATGACTCCAAGCCTGAGAAAGAGATGGCCCGCATCATGTACACCATGACCGAGGACATGAAACAGAACTACATCAAGAAGGTTGCGGACATGGACAAGATGGATACACCCGCCGCGCCTTTGACCTGCGGCACCTGCCATCGCGGACATCTCGATCCGGAAGCGTTCGTGATCCCCCATGAGGGCCCTCCAGGACCAGGCGGCCCACCGCCGGCCGGAGCCATGCCCAACATGCCCCACTAGGCCCGCCTCTACTTCTGTTTCCACACAAACGTGGCTACCAATCCTGTCGGCAGGAAGGTGGCCACTGTCTTTTCGTGGAACCCAATGCGGAAGGTCTGGCTCGCCGTTCCCGCATTCAATGCGCGGAGCACGATTGTCCAGTCTGGGTTGCTGAACACATGTCCTTCGATGGCGAATCGGCCGCCTCATCCGGGCCGATGCACACCGCGTCCTCTCAGGCAGATCCCCGCAAATAATCTCCGCTCTTGCCGCCTGTCTTTGACTCCAACTGCACATTGCGGATAACGATTGCCTTGTCCAGCGCCTTGGTCATGTCGTACACGGTCAGGGCAGCGACCGAAGCAGCCGTTAGGGCCTCCATCTCCACTCCGGTCGGGCCGGTCGTGGCAGCCGTTGCAGTAATGCGCACGCCGCCCGCCTCAACTTTTGCCCGCACTTCCACATGCGTCAACGCGAGTGGATGGCACATGGGAATCAGGTCGGAGGTGCGCTTGGCAGCCTGGATCCCTGCAATCCGCGCCACCTCCAGCGGATCTCCCTTCGGGTTCGCCGGCAGCGCCGCAAGCACAGCCTTGGACAGTTCCACGAACGCCGAGGCAGTCGCCGTGCGCCGCGTCGGTTGCTTCGCGCCCACGTCTACCATCCTGGCCTGTCCGGCCTCGTCGTAGTGCGACAGCCGTGGAGACGGGCTCTTTGCCTTCTTGGCCTGTACGTTTTTCAAGAGCTTATTCCTCAGAAAAGCAATATCCTCACCGTTCCACCAGACTCCAGAAGCCTGGGCTCCTCGGGTACCACCAGAAAACAGTTCGCGTGGGCCATCGCAACCAGGTCCCCGGAGCCTTGCCAGGGAACCAGCGCCACCTCCGGCAACTGGCCTGCGGCTCCAAACGTGCATCTGGCAGGCAGAAAACGCGTGAGTCCCGCTTTTTCGTGCTTCCCGCTTTTTCCAGCCATGCGCGCAAGCGCAAACCGTGGACCTACTTCAAGACTTCCTGCAAGCGCGCTCAGTAGAGGCGCTGCAAAAAGCAGAAACGTAACCGCAGAAGAGACCGGATTCCCCGGCAGCCCGAAGAGCGGTAGCGCCCGCACTGGGCCAGGAGAGCGCGTGCCTGCCTTGCCGGTTTTGTTGCTTGCCGCATCGTGTGGCCTCGGCATCTCTCCGAAAACCAGCGGCTTCCCCGGCTGGATGCGCACCCCGGTAAATTCAAATCGAGCGCCGGCGCGAATCAAAGCTGGCTCCACCAGGTCAAACTTTCCCGCCGAAACGCCTCCGGTGATCAGCAACATGTCGGCTTCCGCGGCCTGGGCCAGCGCCGTGTCGAGAGCCCGCGCGTTGTCTGCGGCGGTTGGCAGAATCCATGGCTCGCCCCCTGCCGCAACCACCATCGCCGCCAGCATCGGGCCATTCGAGTTGCGAATCTGGCCGGGCGCGGGCACAGTCTTCACCGGCACAATCTCATCGCCGGTGGTCAGAATCGCCACGCGCGGCCGGATAAAAACCTCGAGAGCGGCGTGACCGCAGGCCGCTGCCAGAGCCACTTGTGCGGCCGAAATCACCGCTCCAACCGGCAGAAGCTCGTCTCCCATGCGTGCCTGGGCGCCCTGCGCCACAATGTTTTCGCCCTTGGCAATGGTGCGCTTGGCCGCCAGTTTCACCTGGCCGTTGGCAATCTCCACGTGCTCCAGCATCGCCACGGCATCTGCGCCCTGCGGAACTGCGGCGCCCGTCATGATCTCCCATGCAGAACCATGCGGCAGCTCACCTGCCGGCGCTTCGCCCGCGTGCGTGCTCCCGGCAATTGCAAGCGGTACATGCGCGGAGGCTTCTTCCGCGCGGCACGCAAAGCCGTCACGCGTCGAGCGGGAAAAGGGCGGCTGATCGCGATCTGCGCACATTGGCCGCGCAAGCACTCGGCCAGGTGCCCGGCCAAGCTCAATACGCTCCGTCGAAGGCCGCAGCCGGCCGATCTGCCCGGCATAGGCTGCAACCTGTGCTGCCGCTTCCGCGTAGCTGGGCAAATCTGCGCTCATGCATTGGATTGTAGAGGCTCGAACTCGCCCTGGTATCGAGCGGCCAGAAACTCGCCGGCATTCATGCCACCCCATCAACGACGAAAGGCGCGTCCGGCAATCGGACGCGCCCTCCATAAGTCAACCACCTGCTGCGACTTGCTACTTCTTGGGTGCCTTGTAGTTGGAGTTGATCTTCTCTCCTGCCTGATCCAGAATCCCCTTCACCTCTGTGGCATAGGGACCCGTCGGGCTTAAAGCCAGGTACTTCTGATAGGCCTCCGTGCAGTCCGGCGGAAGTACAATCCGATTCGTCTTCGGATCGACCGTCGCCTTCTGGATCAGCCCCTGACCCTTGATGTAGTACAGAATTGCCTGGTTGGGATCGATAGCAAGTGCCTCGTCCGCCGCCGCAACCTGCGCATCGGCATTCCGTTCCTGAAAAAAGATGACCGCTTCATTGCGCAGGTGAAAGGCGGCCCTGGTGGGATCGGCCTTGACTGCGGCGTCGAATGCCGCGTTGGCTTCCGTCACCTTGCCCTGCCGCGCATAAACCTCACCCAGGCCCGCATCGTCCACGCCAATCACATCCGGGATGGGCTTCTTTGCGTTGGTCGCAAGCGCAAGCGCCTTCCGGTAGTTGGTCTCCGCGTCGTCGTATTTCTTCAGACCCAGTTCCGCCCGCGCAAGGTCCGTCCACAAGATGGACTGGTCTGGCATCACGCCGGTGTCCTTGGTCATCATCGTCTCGATCTCGGTGTACTTCGCCGTCCGGATTTCATCCGCCTTCGCATCCACCGCTTCCCGGGTGGCGCCCGCTCCCAAATCCGTGGCCGCCTGGGTGCGTGCGCCCTCGGCGTCCTTGATGTCCTGGTTCACGATCTTCAGATCAGAATTCAGAGTATTGATCACCTGGTTCGCTTTGATCGCTTCCGCATTCTGCTTCTTGATCTCTTCCAGCGCCTTCCGCTGGTCCGCCGGTAACTTGTCCACATATTCCTGGCGCGTCATGTCGATGTCCTGCGCCACGTCCTGGCCTTCGACAATCTTGATGCCCCGATACATGTCCACCATCTTCCCCGGAGGTGTATCGGGCGCGCGGTAGACCATTGCATAGACTCCTGGCGCTGCCTCGCCGCTAAAGGTGCCGTCAGCGCCTACCGGAAACGTGTACTTCAGGGTTGCGCCCCCGTCGGTCGACAGGCTCACAGTGCCGTTCCCCTGGGGTGCACCGGTGGGATTAAGCACGGTGCCGTGAATCTTGCCCATGCCCGCCGACGGAGCTTGTGCAAATGCGGGCAATAGGGCAAAAACCATCAGGCCCAGCCAAAGTGAAATGCTGCGTTTCATTTTCTTCTCCTTGGGAGCAGCACAAACCATCTAGGTAGCGCGCTCAAAAAAATCGTATCTTCCAAAATTACCCGGAAACCCTCATTGTTTCGGCTCCGGCAAACCTGCCTTTGTGAACCATCTCTTCGCGGCACGCATCGTCAGTGACATTCTTCAAACCTCTGTCTCTGGTCCACCCTGCGTCCGGGGAGCCTCATCTGCTCTATAGCCCGTCGCGCAGATCTCGATCCATCGCAAAACCAAAGTTAAATCCATAAGCGCTTCCGGCACAAGGGGGACGAAACTGGAACTCCGGACTGCTCCGCAGATTCCGGCCGCCAGCTTGCCTTACCGTCTGGACGTTTGAGCCGGCCTCCGGGTTGCATTTCGCAACCGCGGATTCCAGTTAAGTCCTGCCGCAAAAGTTCTCGCATACCATCCTAGTGCCTCCAATCGACGATCTGGTGTGGCCTGTATCACACTGTGCGGCCGGTGAGCGCCACTTGGGCAGCCAACACTGGCTCCTGTCGGCTGGCCCTAGAATGAAGGCATGGCAACCACGATTCGGACCGCCACCAAGGCAGACGTTCCCGAAATCCTCGCCTTTATCCGTGCCCTTGCGGCCTTCGAAAGGGAACCGGATGCCGTAACCGCAACCGAAGAAGGCCTGTTGCGGGACGGATTTGGACCAAACCCCATCTATTTCTGCCTGATCGCCGACCACGACGGTCGGCCAGCCGGCTTTGCTCTCTACTTCTTCAACTACTCCACCTGGATGGGCCGCCCCGGCATCTACCTCGAAGATCTCTTCGTCCATCCGGAGTTCCGCTGTCTCGGCATCGGTAAAGCGCTGCTCCAGCGCGTTGCCGCCATCGCAACCGAGAAAGGTTGCCTCCGCCTCCAATGGGAGGTCCTCGACTGGAACACCCCGGCCATCGACTTCTATAAAGCCATGGGCGCCGAATTTCTCGACGAATGGCGCAACGTCCGCGTAAGCGGCAAAGCTCTCGACCGCCTGGCCGCCGCAGAGGTTGCCCGTTGAGCTTATTCGAGGGCACGCAAGACACCTCGTTCCCGGAGACGGAGGCGGCTGCTCCAAAGCAACTGGTTCGTGTCATCGGTGGCGGCCTCGCCGGCCCGGAGGCTGCGCTTACCGCTGCCCGCCTCGGTTGCCAGGTGGATCTTTACGAGATGCGCGCCGTCGTCGACGGAAAGCCCCGCCTTACCCCTGCCCACCAGACCACCGACTTTGGAGAACTGGTCTGCTCCAACTCGCTCAAGAGCGAATCGCCCAACACCGCCCCCTGGCTCCTCAAGCAGGAGATGCGCCGCGCCGGTTCAGCCTTGCTTCGCATTGCAGATCAGACCGCCGTCCCCGCCGGCCACGCCCTCGCTGTCGATCGCATCGAGTTCTCCCGCCTCATTTCTGAAGCCATCGCCGCCGAGCCCCGCATCCGCGTCATTCGCGAGGAATTCACAGGTTCCGGCGATGCACTCATCCGAAACCAGGACGGCACAGTGTGCACCATTCTCGCCACCGGCCCCCTCACCTCCGACGCCCTCAGCCGCGAAATCGAGCGCCTCACCGGCTCCGGCCACCTCGCCTTCTACGACTCCATCTCGCCCATCGTCGAAGCCGATTCCATTGACATGAATCGCGTCTACATGGCCGCCCGCTGGGACAAAGGCACTGCCGATTACATCAACTGCCCAATGGATCGCGAGGAGTTCGACCGCTTCCTCGACGCCCTGCTCGCCGCCGAAGCCGCCGAAGCCAAGGAATGGGAAAACCTCGACTATTTTGAAGGCTGTCTCCCCATTGAAGTCCTGGCCCGCCGCGGCCGCGACACCCTCCGCTTCGGTCCCATGAAGCCCGTTGGCCTCCGCGATCCGCGCACCGGCAAAACCCCCTGGGCCGTCGTCCAACTCCGCAAAGAGAATCTCCGCGCCGACAGCTACAACCTCGTCGGTTTCCAAAATCATCTCAAGTTCGGTGAGCAGGCTCGCGTCCTCCGCCTCATCCCCGGCCTCGAAAACGCGCGCTTCCTTCGCTACGGCCAGATTCACCGCAACACCTACATCTGCGCGCCGCTGCTCCTCGATGAAACCCTCCGCCTCAAGCAAAATCAGAGCGTTCTCTTCGCTGGCCAGCTCTCCGGCGTTGAAGGCTACACCGAATCCATCGCCACCGGCATGTTGGCCGGCATCTACGCGGCTTCTCTTGTTCACGGAGTAGAGCCCGTGCCCGCTCCCCGCGCTTCTGCCCTCGGCTCCCTCGTCCACTACATCACCCACGCCGACCCCAAAAATTTCCAGCCCGCCAACATCACCTTCGACCTCCTCGAACCCCTCCAAGAAGAGCTCCGCAAAAAAGTCCGCGACAAAAAAGAGCGTCACCGCATCGTCTGCGAACGCGCCCTCGCCGCCTTCGACGCCTGGTTGTCTTCCACCCAGAGCCCCACTGCGGAACTTCGCCCCTAGTTTTTCCGTACTTCCGTGGTACGCTGTTTCCGCCCCCGGAAAGGTCAACCATGCGCCCTGTCTCCGCCGCCGATTCCGTCTCCCTCGCCATCCAGCGAACCAGGCAGTTCCTCTTCACCAATTTCTCCTGGGGAACCTACCTCAAGCTCGGTCTGGTCGCCATCATCACTGAAGGTCTTGGGGGCAACTCCCGCTCGTCAAGCAACAGCTTCCGTTCCACGTCAAAGATCGGCACGCTTCACACCGACGGCTCCATTGCGCCGCCGCAGTTCCAATTTCCCCAATTCAACGTCACACCCGTGCAAATCGCCGCAATCGTAGCCGCGGTTCTGCTTGCCCTGGTCTTGGCCAGTTTCATCTTTTACCTCATCACCCGCCTGCGCTTCGCCTACTTCCACTGCCTCGCCTCCAACACCACGGAGATCAGGCCCGGATGGGAAATCTATCAGTCGCAGGCGTTGCGATTCTTCTGGCTGAACCTTGTTGTCGGAGTCTGCTTCGGGTTGCTCGTGGCTCTCATCGCAATTCCCTTCGCGGCCGGCTTCTGGCGCCTCTACCAGGAGTCGCAAGGCGGCGCTTCCCTCGACATTCCCTTGATGTTGTCTCTCCTTCTACCCTTGATTCCCATCATCATCCTGATTGCGCTCGCTGCCTTCCTCTCCGACATGATCCTCCGCGACTGGATCCTCCCCCATTTCGCCCTCGACGACGCCTCCGCCGGCGAAGCCTGGAGCCAGGTCTGGGCGCACATCAAAGCCGAGAAGAGACAGTTTCTCGTTTACGCATTGCTGCGTATCGCTCTGCCCATCGTTGCGGCTGTCGCCTTGTTCCTGCTGCTCGCCATCCCCGGACTCATCCTGGGCGGTGCCTTTGCCGCAGCCATCTATGGCATTCATTCAACTTTCGCGGACGCAACCGGCGCTTCCTTTGCCGTTGGCATTATGCTTCAGGTCTTCTTCGGTCTCCTTGCCGCAGCCTTTGCCGTGCTGGCTGGCATCTGTCTTGGAGGTCCCGTCGGCACCGGTATTCGGGAATACGCCCTCATCTTTTACGGCGGCCGCTACAAGCCACTGGGCGACGCACTCTACCCTGATTAGCAACGCGCCCCTGGGGGCTCCAGCCTATCGCGCCCCCCGCTTCAAAAACCTGACCCGCCCCAGCTCCGCGTTCGACCCCGCGCCCCCGGCACAAAGCAGGCGGCCGGGAACCTTTCCCGTGCTCCCAGTGTCCAAGTAAACAGGGAACCCGCCTCCGCTCGCCTCGCCATAGGCGTGTACCCTTGAAGAAAGACCTTCCTCAAGTCGAAGTGTCCTGAAGACGGAGCACATGCATGCGTTGGATCCCAGTTTTGGTTTGCTCGGCCCTCCTGGCCGGGAGCGCGGCCTCTGTCGCGGCGCAATCCGCACCGGCAAAAACCGCTGCGCCCGCTAATGCTGACAGCAAGCCTGCCGCCAATCTGGCCGTAACGCACGTCGTGCTTCCGCCATCTCCCTCGGCACTGCTCCCCGAGGCACTCGACGGCTGGGTAGCCGCCGGGGCGCCTAAATCCCTTCCCGATCCTGCTCAAGCCGATCCAGCCAATGCCGCTGCTCTCAAGGAGTTCGACTACACAGGCGGTGCCTCAGTCACATACAAGCGCGAGGGCGAGACCCTCACCGTGCGCGCACTTCGTTTTCAGGATGCCAGCGGCGCCTATGGCGCCTATTCCTTCTACCGCAAAAACGGTTGGCCGAAAGAAGACATCGGCGCCGGCGCCACCTCCGATCACAACCGCGTCCTCTTCTGGAAGGGCAACACCGTCGTCGATGCGACCTTCTCACGTGTCGGTCCCATGTCCGTTGGTGAAATGCGCGAGCTGGCCAGCCACGTACCCAACCCACCCGGAACGCGTGCCATGATGCCGCCGATTCTCGCCGACCTCCCGAAGGGCTCGCTCGATGGACAAACCACGCACTATGCCATCGGTCCGGCCGGCTACGCGAACGGGGGCGGTGTGCTGCCGCCCGATCTGGTCGGCTTCGATCGCGGCGCTGAGGCAGTTACGGCAAACTACTCGCTGAACTCAGGCCCCGCCACGCTCACCATCATCGACTATCCAACGCCCCAAATGGCTGAAGCGCAGGAACCGAAAATCCGCGCCTACCTCCAGGCCGGCAGCAAAGCCCAGCCGCCCTGGTCCAAGCTCCTCCAGGACTCCGACATCGCATCGCTCGAGGTCCGCCGCAGCGGGCCGCTCGTCGCTATTGTCAGCGGCGACGCCATTCCCGACGAGAGCCACAAACTGATCGAGATGGTCCACTACGAGGCCGACCTTACCTCGATTCCGCAGCCAACGGTCTCTGAAGTCGCCAAGACCGCAAAGCTGCTGGTCAGCATCGCCGCCTTCGTCATCGTCGGCAGCAGCGCCGCCCTTCTGCTCGGGTTCTTCCTCGGCGGCGGCAGGGCTCTCTACCGCATCGCGCGAGGCAAACCGGCCTCCTCCGTCTTCGATGAAGAATTTATTCGCATCGATTTGCGCGAAGAATGGGACGAAAGACTCAAGACCGTCAAAGGGCCGCATCCAGAGGGTTAATGGGGCCGTTTACCTGTGGAAAACAGGCCGCAAATAGGAAGAAACACCCCTAAATGACGGAAAAAACAGGACAACCAAAGGCGAACATCAATCGAAGACGCCTGCCGCCCTTCCGTCAAATCCCCGTCTCTATCTATCTGAAATTAAATACCTTATTTCACCCAAGATTTGTCCTTGACACTCCCTTCCCCCGCTCCTACTATGCAGCCAGAAAGTTCTGATGGCTTTGCCTCCGTTGGAACTATTCTCCCTGAGGGAAGAGCTGCCCTGTTGCCGGGCGGCTCTTTCCGTTTTTAGCCGCCTTTACGTCCCCTTTTCAGCCCCCTCGGCCCCCGCCTCCGCCCACTCGTGCCCGCACGCCTCGCACACCCACGAATTCACCGGGTCCACCCCTTCCAACACCGGGTCGTCCGCCCCGCATTTCGGACACGCAGGCGCTTCGAACTCCGGTGACTCCATCTGCGACAGCTCCACAATTTCCTTGGGAATCGGTTGCGAGACAAGGGCTCTTGCCTCATCCAATCGATCCGCCGCCACCAGAATCCGAGGCGCGCTTTGCTCCAGTTGCGAAAAAGGAGAGTACGATCCTCCCGGCCCCTCCACCCAGCACTCAATTCCAGCCCGCCTCAGCACCTCGCAGATCTGCCACGCGTCTTCCCGCCCGCTGCACTCGCACAAGAGCGTCTTCCACGTGTACTCCGGCGGTGCATCGCCTTCTTCACCTGCCTCCACGCCATTGCGAACCAGCCCGGGATCCGCCGTACCCCGCCCGCTGTCCGGCGAGCCGTGTACATCGAGTCCGCGTTTCTTCAGCTCATCGCCCAGAGCCTGCCGCGCCGTCTCGGTCAAGTCCTCGCTGACCTCTGCCAGTTGCAGCAACTCTGCGTCGTACATCTTCCTGTAGTTCTCGGTAAGCCTCTGCCATTCCACAAGCGGGTCGCTCTGCATGCACAGAAGTATACCTGCCCTCTTGCGTCATCCCCGCGTATTCAACGGAGTCTGTGCCGTGAAGGACGCCCTAGTTAAACGAGCGCCACGCAATATCTGCGAGCATGGCGCGCACCACCACCAGCGCCGTCACCGTCACCGCCGCCAGGACGCAGGTCCAGAAGCCAATCCGATTGTAGGGTACAAACAACGTCGTCGAACTGCCGGTCAGCGTCAGCCCAACCTTGTCGGGCAGCAAAGCATTCACCGCGGCCGCCAGCAAAAAACCCGCCGTCCATACGATTGCGATCCTGAATGCAAGCTGAACGGTCTGTGCCAGAATGGTCATCCTTCACCTCGCCTGAATTCATTAGCGGACAAACCAGCGCCGCCCAATCCAATGCCCGCGCTTCCCAACTTTACCTTCCACCGGCGCAACGATACAATCGAATGTGCAGGCCGAAGTAGCTCAGTTGGTAGAGCAGCTGATTCGTAATCAGCAGGTCGCCGGTTCAAGTCCGGCCTTCGGCTCCAGTTCCACCCCAACTCAAAAAACGGCCCTTTCACAAAGACGCAATCCCGTGCGCAAGGGCTTCCTGCAATCGAATCCCATTCTTCCTTTTGTATCTCCCGGCCTGCTGCCTCAAGGCTGCTACCCAAAAAGCAGCCCTGGGTCGATACGGCCCGGCGCCGCCACGGCCTAAGACCACTGCATCAACGTTTCTAACTGTTCCAGTAGTTCCTCGCCAAGTTTGTGCAATTCGCCCAGGCGTCCAACGCCTGCTGAACTCTTCCCTTGTCCCTGCGATGCAACAATCGACCCGGCCAGTGCATGGAATTTGCGATGAATGGTATCGACGGATCTATAAGCCAGATGCTGACCACGGCCCGCCTGTCCTTCGGCGTCCAGCCATGCGCCGAACCGGCATTGACGCTGATCCAGCGCGGGCGATGAGTGGCGCTTGCCCTGGAGAAACGAATCGAAAGCCGCAATCCATGCCCGGTGCTCAACGAACGCATAGAGCAGCGTCCGGTTTCCGGAGTGAACCGGCGGAACCTCCGCCCACCGCACATCGGGTCGCCACGCCGTAACCCACCCAGGCAGGTCGCGGGCCGGCATTGGCCGCGCAATTCCGTAGCCCTGGGCCAGCTCGCAGCCTAGGCGCAGCAACATCAATCCATGCTCGACCGTCTCTACCCCTTCTGCAATCACCTGGCGGTGGAAAGCCGAGCCAAGGCCAAGAATACCCTCGAGAATATTCAGGTTTTCCGGATCTTCAAGCATATCGCTGACGAAACTCTGGTCGATTTTAAGAATGCTGGCCGGCAACCGCTTCAGGTACGTCAACGACGAGTAGCCAGTCCCAAAATCGTCCAGCGCAAACGAAACACCAATCGCATGACAGGCATTCAGTACCTGGGACGTCTGCACAACATCCTGCAGGGCGCTGGTCTCCAGCACCTCCAGTTCCAGGCTAGAGGGCTTCACGCCGGGGTGCGCCGCGAGCAGGCCGGCCAGTCGATCCACAAAGTCCGGCTGCTGCAACTGCAGCGCTCCCACATTCACGCTCACAGGCATTTCCAGCCCCGCCGCACTCCAGGTCTCAATTTGCGTCAGGGCGCTGTCGATTACCCACTCGCCCAGTTCGATCGCCAGTTGATGCTCTTCAATCACCGGCAAAAACAGTCCCGGCGGCAAAAGTCCCCGTTCAGGATGCTGCCAGCGCAGCAGCGCCTCCGCTCCCACCACCTTGCCCGTGCGCATGTTCACCTTGGGCTGGTAATAAAGAACAAACTCCCGCGCCGCCATCGCCCGCCGAATGTGCTCCAGATTCTCATGCCTGCCGCGCACAATCTGGTCCTGTTCGGGATTGAAGATGTGGAAGCGATTTCCGCCCGCCAGCTTGGCCTGATACATGGCCTGGTCGGCCTGCCGAAGCAGCGAATCCGCATCGACATCCTCCTTCTGCGGATAAAACGACACGCCGATGCTTGCCGCCACGCTCAGCGACAGATCGCCCACCTGCACCTTTTCCGATGCTGATTCCAGCAGCCGATTCAGGACCGGCGTGCAGGCATCGGCATCGTCCAGATCCAGCAACACGGCCACAAACTCGTCCCCGCCCAACCGCGCAAGCGTATCGCCCTTGCGCAGTGCGCACTTCATGTCAAACGCCAATGAGGTCAACAAACGGTCGCCTGTCTCATGCCCATGAAGATCGTTGACCTGCTTGAATCCGTCAAGGTCAAGGTACGCAACCGCGAGCAGACGATTCTCCCGGCTCGGCAGGGCCATCGCCTGACGAAGACGGTCGGCAAGCAGGGCCCGGTTGGGCAGGCTCGTCAGCAGATCGTAGTTGGTCACGTGTTCCAGCTGCTGCTCGTGCCTCTTCAGTTGAGTCACGTCAGAGAACAGCGCAACATACTGCTGCACGTCTCCATGCGCGTCCCGCACCGCATTGATCGTCAGCGTCTCGGCAATGATGTCGCCGGACCTGGTCCGATTCCAGATCTCCCCCGACCATCGGCCCTCTTCAAGAAGGCAGTGCCACATGTTCGCGTAAAACTCTTCGCCTTGCAGACCCGAACTCAGCATGCGCGGATTCTGGCCGATCGCTTCCTCCCGCGAGTAGCCCGTGATGCGCGTGAACATGTCGTTCACTTCCAGAATCGTGCCTTTTGGATCGGTAATCGTAATGCCTTCCCGCGCATTCGTAAACACCGTCGCGGTCAGCCGCAGTCGATCCTCAATCTCCCGCTGCCGCGTAATGTCTTCTGAAAAAATTATGATGCCGCCGACTGACCCATCCCCCGTCCGCCACGGAATAACCTCCCGCTTCACCCACTGCGTCGAGCCGTCCTTCTGCACAAGGAACCTCTCGCTTGCCGGCAACGCCTCTCCGGCCAACGCTCGCCTATGCTCCTCTTTCCAGCTTTCAGGAAGTTCGGGGAACATCTCGTAATGCGACTTCCCAATCACCTCCCTGCCCAGCAGCAAATGCATCTCCAGCCAGCGCCGGCTCGCGGCCAGGTACCGCATCTCCCGGTCAAACATCACCAGTCCCGCCGGCGCGTGCTCAATAAACAACTGAAGCAGCTCCTTGCTCTCGCGCAAAGCATCCGCGGCCAGCTTCCGCTCCGTGATGTCCTTGATCGTCCCGCGCATCCTCAGGGGACGTCCCTGCTCATCGAAATCCAGCCGACCAAGCCCGTGCATCCAGCGAACCGCCCCGTCACTGTACCGGACAATCCGATACTCCCGGTCAAACCGCTTTCGCTTTCCAATCACTTCCTTTTCGAAGTAGGCAACCATCCCCGCCCTGTCTTCGGGATGCACCAGGTTCCCCCACCCCTCAACCGTCCTTGCATACTCATCGCCGATTCCAAACAATCCGTCCAGAACCTCCGAGCTCTCCCACGTTCCCGCCGCGATGTCCGTCACATACGTCCCAAGACCGGAAATCCGCTGCGACTCCCGCAGCCACTCCTCGCTCTCGCGCAGCTGCTCCATGATTCTCATTTGTTCCGTAACGTCGCGCACAACCCCGAACAAGCCAACAATCTCGCCTTTGTCACTCCGCATCGCGTACTTGCGATTGTCCAGCCAGGCCAGACAACCATCCAATTTCAGCGCTTCATGCACCTCCGCGGTCACCGGAATCCCCGCCAAAATCTGCTTCTCGGCCCGGTAGTAGAGATCCGCGTACCGCTCGGGCAAGACATCGTAATCGGTTTGACCAAGCAATTCCTGTACGGGCCCTCCAGGCTCAATCGAAACGATCGCATTTCGATTCGCCGCGGTAAACACGTGGTTGCGATCTTTGAAGAAAATAAAATCGTCGGTGTTGTCCATCAACACCCTGAAGCGCGCTGTCATTGGCTCTTCATCCGCGCTCTTCCACAGGCTCTTCGCGTCCTGCAATCGCAAAGTCACAGCCGCCGCCCCATCGCCCTTCGCCGGCTCCCGCGCAAACTCCCCCCGGACGCACCGAATCTTCCCGTCCGCATGGCGCAGACGAATATTAAAGGTTCCTGTGTCTTCTTCTCGGTCCGGGGAAAACAGCATGCCCGCAATGTCGGCATCTTCCGCGTGCACGCGGTCTTTCAGAACGACCTTCGCTTTGAGCAAATCCTCGGCGCTGAAACCGAGCAGCTCCTCAATGCCATCGCAGACCGACAGCACCGTCAGATGCTCATCGAGCGCAAGTCGGATCTTCGATTCCACAGGGGCCCCATTCATTTTTCGTCCAGCGTCTAATACCCGATCGCGCACGTGCCGTCAATAGTAGTCCATCCATCGAAAATCGTGAATCGCAATTCAGCAAGCCCTCGATGCACGCCGGATTCTCTCCTCAATGCCCAAGGGAGCCCTCGCTCTTCGGCAATCGCTCGCATCTGCGCCATTTGAACCAAGTCAGACAACCGTTATCCACGGGTTTCTGTTTGCCACCCTAATTCCGCACTGCTTATCCACTCCTACTCTTGGCATAATCGCAGCTAGAGCGGTTTCTCGGTAACTGTTCCATAAGCTACAGCGGGTGAATGAGCTGGAAATTCCAGCTCAGGGAACAAATTCAAAAATGGGAATTCAACGGCCGGAGCAACGCGTAAGACGTATGGGAGTCCTCAAGAGTGACCAGCTATAGCCGTCAGGACGTCCTCCGCATACTGCAAATCAGTACCCATCAGTTGCAAGGGTGGGAACGAGCCGGACTCATCCCCCAACAGCCCACCTACACTTTCCAGGATCTCGGTCAGCTCAGAACCCTGCGCATCCTTCGCGAAGACGACGTGCCCGCCGCCTCCATCCGCGACTCCATCCTCGCCATGAAAGCCGTGGCCGGCATGGCCAATCCCCTCCTTGAGGCCTGCCTCGTGCGCACCGGTACCCGCCTCGCCTTCCGCCATCATGGCGCCATGGTCGACCCCATCCGCCGCCAGTTGCTCTTCGACTTCGACCGCTTCGACAAGTTTGACCAGATCGTCCGCGAGTCCGGCTCCGCCCAGCCGGCAGCTCTGCGCAACCTGGCCAATCAGCCAAACGGCATTCAGGAGCGCTTCCTCGCCGCCGTCCAGGCTGAAGAGTCCGGCGAAAAGGGACGCGCCATCTCGCTCTACGAAGAGATTCTCGATCTCGATCCCGATTATGCGCCGGCCAGCATCAACCTCGGCACACTCCACTTCCACCTCCGCCAATTTGCCCGCGCTGAGGAGTTTTATCGGCGCGCCACCATCGCCGATCCCGGCTACGTGCTCGCTTACTTCGATCTCGGCAACGTGCTCGACGAGCTCGACCGACCCGATGAGTCGATCGCCGCTTACTGCCGGGCCGTCGCCCTCGCGCCCCGCTACGCCGACGCCCACTACAATCTCGCCCTGGCCTACGAGCGCAAAGCCCAGCATCGCGCCGCCCTGCGCCACTGGCAGGCCTACGTGCGGCTCGACAACCACGGCCCGTGGGCCGAGCACGCCCGCGTCCAGATTCGCAAGCTCCTCTGCCGCGAAAAACTGACCATTGCCTCCCGCGCCGACAAGTTCGTTCCGCCCCGCAAAGGCACTGCCGACCTCTCCCTCGTCGGCTAGCGCTATCGATTCTCAAAGAAGAGAAGAGATCCAAAGTCAATTCGCCGGCTCCCGGCCGTCATCATCCACTTGGGCAGGCAACAGCCTGCCCATGCGCTCTTCCGGCAACTCAAGTCCACACAACCATTCCCACCTTTTCAATCCCAAACCCGCCTCAAATCCCGCAAAAGTGTCCTTCCCGTAAAGTGGTATTTCAGGTGTGCCGTCCGCTATTGACAACACCACTTGCCGGGTCTAAGGTTTGGTGGTTTTGGATCGAGGACTCGACACCATGGCGTACTTTCAGTTACAACCCGCGGAATTAGAACTACAGCAATTGGCAGAGCAGTATTGGCACGAAGCAGGCGAACGCGAACGCCAGCTTGAGGCCGCCGCCTACGAAGCCGGAGAAGCGATTCGCGCCGGCGAACACACCCTCCCTAACCTTGAAGCGATCGTGCGCTGGAAGTCCGAGCGCATGGTCCATTACCTCATCGGAAACGGCAGCGAGAATATCCGCACCGCGCTCGCAGTGGCCGCATCGCCCGACGCCTCAGCTGAAGAAGCCGTCAACGCGCTCGTCGCGCTGCGTGGCGTGGACATCTCCATCGCCTCCGCGATCCTGTCCACCATCTATCCCGATCGCTATGCGGTGCTCGACTATCGCGCCCTCGAGGCTCTCGGCCACGCCCGCCACGACGTCCGCTTTTACACCGAGTACAACGCCACCCTCCGGCATCTTGCCGAGTGCGCGGTCGTCAAGCCCCAAACCGGCCTGCCCGCTCCCACCGCTCTCCATGCCCTCGAGCGCGCTCTCTGGGCCTGGTCGCGCACCCATGCCGAGGAGCTCGCTACCCGTTGATTTCCGCGCAGCAGCCGCCACGTCCGGCAAGGTAAAATCGCCTTCGTGAGCAACTCCTTTGAAATCGGACCAGTGCACCTTGGCGCGGGCCGGCTTTTTCTTATAGCCGGCCCCTGCGTCATCGAGAGCGAACACCACGTCCGCACCATGGCCGATGTCCTCCAGCGCATCACCGCCGACCTCGCCGTCCCCTTCATCTTCAAAGCCAGCTTCGACAAAGCCAACCGCACAAGCGTCAAAAGCTTTCGCGGCCCCGGCCTCCTTGAAGGGACGCGCATCCTCGGCCGCCTCGCCCGCGAAACCGGCCTTCCCGTCCTCACTGATGTCCACGAGCCCAGCCAGTGCGAAGTCGCTGCGGAAGCGGTAGACGTTCTCCAGATTCCCGCCTTCCTCTGCCGCCAGACCGACCTGCTCGTCGCCGCCGGAAAAACCGGGCGCGCAATCAATATCAAGAAGGGCCAGTTCGTCGCTCCCTGGGACATGGCCCACCCCGTCGAGAAAGTTCGCTCTACCGGCAACGGGCGCGTCTTTCTCACCGAGCGCGGCTCCAGCTTCGGCTACAACAATCTGGTCGTCGATTTTCGCGGCCTCGCCACCATGCGCGCGCTCGCCCCGGTCGTCTTTGATGGCACCCATTCCGTGCAGCAACCCTCCGCGGCCAACGGTGTCAGCGGCGGCCAGCCGGAGTTCATTCCGCTGCTCGCCCGCGCCGCCGTCGCCGCCGGCATCGACGGACTTTTCCTTGAAGTCCACGACGACCCCGCCAACGCCAAATCCGACGGCGCCAACGCCCTCGACCTCAAGCTCCTCAAGCCCCTCCTTCAGTCGCTCCTCGCCCTTCAAAAAGCCGCGGGTGCCCAACCCTGAAGTTCTGCCCGACGGGGTATCCGCCCCGGCCCTGCCCACCGTCACAAAAAGCCGCGGGTGCCTGTAGATGATCAAGACGTTGTGCCAGCGTCGGAGCGGCTGATTGGCGGCTTGTAGTTGAGGCTACCATGGGGTCTTTCTCGGTTGTAATAGTCGATCCAAGGCTGCAAGTGAGCGTCTCTTTGCTCTGAGTCAGTCCAGTGTTTTGCATAGGCCCATTCTCGTAGCGCGGTCTGGATGAACCTCTCGGCCTTTCCGTTGGTTCTGGGTGTGTAAGGCCTGGTTCGACTATGTTTGATGGCCATTTTCTGGCAGGCCTGGCGGAACTGTTGTGATCGGTAGCTTGAGCCATTGTCGGTGAGCAGGGCGCGGATGCCGATGCCGTGGGTGGCGAAGAACTCCACTGCGGAGTTGAGGAAGCCGATGGTGGTATCTGCCTTCTGATTGGGCAGCATCTGTGTAAAGGCCATGCGCGAGTGATCATCCACAGCCACATGCAAGGCCAGGAAGCCGGGATGTTTCCGTTTCCCGCGCAACCGGCCATCGCCGCGCAGACTTACGTTTGAGAAGCGCGTCATGCCCTTGATATCGAGATGCAGCAGGTCGCCTGGGTTGGGGTGCTCATAGCGCTGCACCGGCGGCGGTGGGTTCAGGTCGCGCCATCGGCTCAACCGGGCGCGACGAAGGATGCGGCTGACCGAAGCCGGGCTGGTGCCAGTCCGGCGCGCGATCTCGTAGCCGGGCATGTGTCCTCGACGAAGAGCAAGAACCTTTTCCACTAATAAAAAAGCTGTCTGGCGCGGACTGTGGTGCGGGCGCGAGCTGCGATCCAGCAGGCCGGCGGCCCCGCTGGCCTGATACCGCGAAACCCACTTGCCGGCTGTCTTGGCCCCCACGCGGAAGGCGGCTGCAGCCGCCTTCCGCGTAGCTCCCTGCTCAACAACAAACCTGGCCAACGCCTCTCGACTGCGCAAGCTAAGTGCGGCATTCTTATGAATGTCCATTCGTTCCCTCCGAAGGTCCTAGTTGCTCGACACAACCAGCTTCTCCGGTTCAGTCCGAATGGACAACCTCTTGAAAGATCACAGGTGCCCCCGGTCCCGAGCCTTTGGGGACCGGGGAAGTCGACGGAGGCGGATAGCCCGGGCCTGACCCCTGGTCCCTGACCCTCACTCCCGGTCACAAAATCCCGCGAAAAAGCCACAAAACAGGGCTAGAAACACACTTCTAATCATTTAAATAAAGTGTTTTAACCCGTTTTAACGCTCTTTTCGTGTATTAATATGCCACCACTTCCCAACTTTCGGCACTTTGTAAGCAGACAAACACGCTCGTTCGGTCGTCTGAAAGGTTAAGTTACCGCCAAAATGCACCCTCTGAAGCCAACATTTCGCCCCCAATCGTAACCACTCGAGCGAACATTCCGGGTTAAAACCGAACCTCGCAGGCCAACCTTTTGGCCTCAAATCGCAACCTTTTGAGCCACCTGTTCGCCCGAAAACCCAGCCCGTCAGGCCTTCCATTTCGGCCCTTTCAGGGGCTGCACGGCAGGTCCTGGGCGGCCGACTTTCCATCCAGCAGAAAGCACTCTGCCCCGCCCGTATCTGTCCGCAGAGTGTGCACGTGCGCCGCCTGCAACTCCTCCAGAATCTCCTGCCGGGGATGCCCGTAATGGTTCCGCAATCCGCATGAAATCACCGCCCACTGCGGCGAAACCCGCGCCAGAAACGCCGGTCTGGTCGATGTCAGACTGCCGTGGTGCCCGACCTTCAGAAGCGTGCTTCCCAGGCCCTTTTCGGCCAGCATCGCCTCTTCCACCGGAGCTTCCGCGTCGCCCTCCAGCATCACCGAGGTTGCCCCGTAGCCAACATGCAACACCAATGAATCATTGTTGTTAGGCTCGGCGCCCGGCTTGTAGCCGGCAAACGGTGCCAGCACCTCAACCCGGCTCGTCCCAAACGAGAATCCATCCCCGGCCACAAGCGTCCGAACCCGAACGTGCAGCCCAGCCGCTTCGTCCAGCAGCGCCCTGTAAGGCTCCACCGGTGGATTATTGCCAACCCACAACTCATCCGGGTGGAAGTTGCGCAAAACCGCGGGCAATCCGCCCATATGGTCGGAGTGCGCATGGCTCAACGCAACCGCGTCCAGATGCCGGATTCCCCGTGACCACAGCGCCGGAGAGACGACTTCCTCGCCAATGTCGAACTCCTGCGAAGCCTGCCGGGGTCCCCCGCCAAACCCGCCTCCATCCACCAGCAAGGTCTTCCCGTCCGCCGTAATCAGCAGGATTGAATCCCCCTGACCAACATCAATTGCTTCAACAAGTTGCGCATTTCGATAGTGATCGATTGGGCGCGGAGACACGGCAGTGACAGCAGCCAGAATGACCGCCACCCAGGCAAGGCGGCGCTGCCAATGCTGTTGACTGGCTGCGCTCAAGTGCGCCAGAAGAACCGCCAGTGCGAGAAGTGCGCAGAAGCCTGCCGACTGCCACAGAAGCGGCCCCGAAATCCGGAGATCGCCATACCTCAGAGACCCGAACACATGAACCAGACCCACCCCGAGATGAAGCAGGAGCGCGACAATCATCGCCGGGACAACGGCCAGTGCAGGCCAAATAAAGAGCAAGACCAAAGTAAGCAAAGCCGCCGGCATCAACACCGCCAGCATCGGCAGAATGAACAGATTTACAGGCAACGCAAATAACGTAAATCGATGAAAATAAATCGCCATCGGCAACGTCATCGCCAACTCAACCACAAGCGACACCGTCAGCAATTCGATCAGGCGAAGTAGAAAGCGAATCACCCAAGGGAATAAATTCCATGCAAGGCGTTTGTCACCAATGTTTTGCAATTGCGTCGCGATCATCCGCAGAAAGGCGCGAAACTGCGCAAGGCGAGGTTCCAATTTGGCGTCGATCGCGGTTAGGCCAAGATCGCGCGTCGCATTCAGATAGGGATGGACAGTTCCCTGCAGAAGCGGAGCGGCCACTCCGGCGATTGCGACCACCGCGAGCAATGTCATCTGCAAACTTGAGTCAAACAAACTGCGCGGACTCGCGGCGAGAAGGCACAAGGAGGCAAACCCGATAATGTTCAAGCGGCTGCGTTCCCTGTAGACGAGCCTCCCGAGCAGGTAGAGGGTTACCATCCAGAACGATCGCTGCACCGGTGTCGCGAATCCCGTAAATAGCGCGTAGGCAAAAGAAACAAAAATCGTCAGAAACGTTGCCGGAACCCGCGGCAACCGCAGCCGTTGCGCAAGCCAGAAAATGCACCCGGCCACGATGGCAAGATGAAACCCGGAGACCACCAGCATATGAAAAGAGCCGGTGCGTTCGAAGCCAACGCGCAGGGAATGTGTCAGATAGGTTCGATCGCCGGCAACCATGGCAGCCATCATGATCGCGTCGTCTTGGGTGAGCCGGAGGGGCGCAGGCAATCCGCTCATCGCTGCAGGCAGCGCCAGAAGACGGCTGGTGGTGGCGTGTTGCAGTCCGCTTAGTCGGCAGGCAAGCAGCGCACCAGCGCCCTCACTTCGCCCCAGCCGATCAACACGGTCGACGGCAACGCTGGCGGTTGAGGTTATGCCCTGATCGACAAGAAAATCCGTTCGGCTCCAGGCGCCCGGATCATGATAGGTTTCAGGCGGTAACAGTCGGACGACTGCGCGGATGCGCTCTCCGCATTGAAAGGAAGCAGTGCCATTTTCTGCTGATGCGCCTTCCGGCCAACGCACCGTCAGCCTCACGCCGCCAGGTACGGGCTCCAGCGCATCCTCTGCATCTGTCACCGTCTCCACGCTCAACGTTCGAAGATCGATTCGCTGTGTCGTTTCCGCTCCAGAAACCGTGTTTACTAAAGCATCGTCATTCAGATTTTTCTCCGTTTCCGCGCGAACCGGAGCAGCATCCACAACAGTGCCTTCCATGGTGCGGAGAAGTCCGTCTGAAAGCGAAGTAAGAGCACGTGTGGGGGCAGGATGAGGCTCTATGAGCGCGCACCAGCCGCCCAGCATGCACCACAGAATCGCCACCGGCGCCCAGGCGATGCGCGGTGCGCGCAGAGCAGCTACACCGCACAAAATGGCGACGAAAATCAGGGCGACCGTTAGCAGGCTTGGCCGCAACCACAACCAATGTGTGACGGCAATCCCAATTGCAAAAAGCCACGCAGCATGGAATAGGGGCACGGCGGTCAGGCCGGCAAAGGGCGCTCCGGTGCTAGGGGGATCAAATTGCATCGCGGCCAAAAATTAGAAAGGATCTATGCGGTCAAGCCTATCAGGAGCGGCGCAATTGGACCACTGTCTCAAGATGGAATGTCTGGGGGAAGAGGTCTGCGAGTGTCATGGACCCGATCTCGTATCCAGAGGCGAGAAGTACGCGCAGGTCGCGCGCGAGGGTCGCCGGATCGCAAGAAACGTAAGTCATCTCCGGTGCGCCAACTGCCGCAAGGAGCTTGGTAATCTCTGCATCGAGGCCGGTCCGTGGCGGATCTACGACAATAAGGTCAGGACACTCGGCCTTGTTTCTGCGCTGCAGAAACTCCAGGGCCGAAGTACACACGCCAGAGCCGCCCGTCCGGCGCAAGTTCTCTTTGAGCGCAGCAATCGCCGGCGGCGCCGACTCCACGGCAACAACGCGACCAAAACTTTCTGCGAGCTTCCGCGCGAACAACCCAACGCCCGCGAACAGATCCCACGCAAGCGCGCCTTTTCGGCCCGAGGTGACTGCCTCTACGAGCTCATCTACCAGCCACCGATTCACCTGGAAGAAAGCTCCGTGATCCACGCGATAGTCGAAACCTGCAGCTCGATAAATCAAAGACGGCTCTCCCCATTGCGCAAAGGTTCGTGAAGAGGGAAGACTGCGGCGCCCTTCGGTTGGCTCTTCTGCGACAAACTCGACGCCCTTGAGTGCTGAAATCTGCTTCCCAAGTTCGCTGGCAAAATCATTAAGACTTTTGACACGCCCCTTCGAATCGCCGGCCGTGAAGACGCTGGCGAGAAGGGATGTTTGGCTGGCATCGCAGAAAAGTGAAATTTCTGCGGGTCGCACCAGCTGTGAAAATCGCCGGACAACCTCCGCAAAACACTGCGCGGCCTTTATCAGCGAAGGTGCTGCAATGGGGCACTCTGTAACCGGAATCACAGCATGAGACCGGCGTCCACGATAGCCGGGATTCCCTTCAGCATCGAAGGCCAGCCGGATACGATTTCTGTAGCCCCACGCTTGCGATTCTGTTGCCGCGGCAAGCACTGCGATCTCTTCAGGCGCCCGAACTCCGGCGCGCTCGAGTGTTTCGCGCAGGATGGCCTGTTTGAATTCCAGTTGCGTCGCGTAGTTCGTGTGCTGATAGTTGCATCCGCCGCAAATTCCGAAATGGGGGCAGCCCGGTGCAATGCGCTCTGGAGAGGTTGCGACAATCTCCTCCACTTCCGCTGTGGCGTAGCCGCGCTTGTTCTCAATCATGCGCACGCGGGCCTGTTCGCCGGGCAGGGTGAGAGGCACAAAAACAGCCTTGCCCTCACTATGGGTTAGAAAGGTCCCTCCATAAATCGGCTTCTCAAACTGGACCAGCTTCTCAATGCCGCCAGCTTCAACGGGCGCGGATCGGCTCCCTTCGAACCTTCGCTCGAAACGATTGCGCGGCGCGGATTTGGTTCGGTGCTGCTTCATTGCTGGCTCATGTAGAACAAGCTGAGGCGCGGCAGGCTATAGTGCACCAGCAATTGCTTCTGCACAAACTGGCGTTCCACCTGGCGCAATTGCACGGCGCCCATGCGGCTGCGATACGGCGCAAGTTCGCGGGCTGCGTGCTGCTTCAGCCCGACCAATAACTCTTCCGGAGCCGCCGCGGTGAGAGCGGCAAATAGCTTTTCTTCAAGCACAGTTAGAGAACATTCCAGCGCTTCCAGATTCATATCTGCCGCACCCTCCGCAGTCGACGCTCTCACTTCACCAGCCAGTTCCCGCAGTCGCAAGGCGGTTACAGCGCATGGCTCCGGAGCAACCGTCGCGGCATCCAAAGCAGAAGCAGCGCCTTCGAGATGCGCCGCAATCCGTTCGTGTTCAAAGCCCGATTCATTCGGCGCAGATGTTGTCAAAGCCGCACCCGCCGAGGCCTCATTCAACTCGACTGCGGCTTCCATCACCGCCTGCGCACACCATGCCAGCCCGTTGATGCGCCTCATGCGTGCGCGCTTCTGCCGCGCTTCGTACTTGTCAAAGGCCGCGTCGATGCCGCGCAGCGTGGCCTCGAGCGGAATCCCGGCCTCGCGCCAGGTTTCAATCAGCGCCCAATCGAGCGTGGAAAGCAACAGCAGCGCCCCGCGCCGCTTTTGAAATCGCTCTTCGATCTCAGTAAAGTAATTGAAGTAGTTCAGCACGGGCGCCTCAACGGGGCCGGCTGCGCTGGCGGACTACGCGATTGCGCTCGAACAGAATTCGCAAGCCATCAATGGTGAGCCATTCGTCAATTTCCTGGATGAAGCGCGAATCTTCCGCGATCATGCGCGCCAGACCGCCGGTAGCAACGATGCGCGGCTCTGCGGCTGGATCAGTCTGCTTCAGCTCGGCAAGAATTCGCTCCAGGATCCCATCCACAAGACCGATGTAACCAAAGTAAAGTCCGCTCTGCAAATGGCCCACAGTGTTGGTGCCGATCACCTTCGCGGGGCGCTTGATATCCACACGGCTCAATCGCGCTGCGCGGTTGAAGAGCGCATCAGCACTCAAGCCGAGGCCAGGCGCAATGGCGCCGCCCATATACTCGCCGCGCGCCGAGATCACTTCAAACTTGGTTGCCGTCCCGAAGTCGACCACGATGCAGGGGCCACCAAAGCGGTCAAAGGCCGCGACTGAATCGGCGAGCCGATCCGCGCCCAATTCTGTGGGATTGTCGATAAGCATCGGCATGCTGGTCTTGATCCCCGGCTCAACAAACATGGGCTCGACATGAAAATAGTCCTCGCAAACCTGCCGTAAAGTGGAGTCCACCGGCGGCACAACCGAGGCGATGATGATGTGCGTTACCTCGCTCGGCGCCATCTTGTGCATCTCAAACAGATTCACAAAGAACACGCCGTATTCGTCCACGGTCTGCGTGCGGTGGGTCGTCACGCGCCAGTGCGCGGCAAGCTCCGGCTTGTCGCCGTCCAGGCGATAAAGTCCCAGCACAGTATTGGTGTTCCCGACATCGAGAGCCAGCAGCATCGTTTTCTCAGTCCACGTCTCTCAGTTTGTTTGCGCGGCGCGGATGCCGCCCGTTTGCACCGTCACGATTCCAGCATCGGTGCGCACCAATAGAAATCCGTTTTCATCCAGTCCGGCCGTTTCGCCGCTGCACGCCTGCGGCCCATGCACTTCGACGCTTCGACCGCGAACCCAGGTTGACGCCGCTGCAACACGAGCAGGAATGGACTCAGTTGCCTCTGGATCAGCAAGCCCAGTCGCCTCTCGCTCCAGCGATTCTAGCAGGCAGACGAGCAGTGCTTGCCTTGAAATTACTCGGCCGGCTTCAAGGCCAAGCGATGTGCCAGCGGTGCTGAGGTCCGGATCAAAGTTGCGCTGATGCACGTTGATGCCGATACCTGCAACGGCAAACGTAACCCCGTTGGCCTCCCTTTGAGCTTCCACCAGGATCCCGCCTGCCTTGCGCGGACCAATCAGGAGATCGTTTGGCCAGCGCAAGTCTACTTCGAGCCCAGAGCACTCGCGGATTGCATTCGCAGCCGCAAGCCCAGCGGCAAGGGGCAGCAGAGCCAGACGCGTCGCGGAAATCTTCGGGCGCAGAACTACGCTGACGTAGAGCCCTTCGCCAGCGGCAGAGTGCCACGCATGATCGCCGCGTCCCCGCCCGGCACGCTGTTCATCGGCAAAGTAAACTGAGCCTTCCGGTGCGCCGCTGCGCGCAGCCGCCAGAGCATCATTGTTGGTGGAATCCGTAACTGCAAGAAAATGCAATTTGCCGGCGAAGATCGTTTCGGCGAGTGTGGAATCAAGCGCGGCCAGATCAAACATTGGCTGGCTCACTCTGCCGTGATGGACATGGCGATGTCGGCCGCCTTTGCCGAGTGAGTCAGCGCGCCCACGCTGATAAAATCCACGCCGGTCTCGGCATAGGCCCGGATGTTTTCAAGAACGATACCGCCGCTGGCTTCCGTGGGAATCCATCGTTCCGTCTGGCCTTCGGTTTCTTTCCGGATGCGCTCGACTGAACGTTTCACTTCCTTCACCGTCATGTTGTCGAGGAGGATGGCTTCAGCCCCGTGCGCGAGTGCCTCTTCCAGTTCGTCGGGAGTGCGAACTTCGACCTGGACACGCTGGCCCATTCGGCGTTTCGCCAGAGCACTCTTCAGTGCGTTGGTCAGCCCGCCCCCCAGTGAAATGTGGTTGTTCTTGATCAGGATTCCCGAGGCAAGATCGATGCGATGATTGGTGCCTCCGCCACACTGGACGGCGTATTTCTCCAGAACTCTCAGGCCGGGAACTGTCTTGCGCGTGTCAAGCACATGAGCGTGTGTGCCGTGAATAGCGTCAACATATTGGCGCGTGAGCGTGGCAATTCCGCTGAGGTGCTGCAAGAGGTTAAGGATTACGCGCTCACAGCTCAGCAGTGCGCGGGCGTTATGCCGGATGACGGCAAGCACTTGGCCGGAGCGAACCCTAACGCCGTCAAAAATCTCCGGGTGACTGACAACTTCAAAACGGGTTTGGGCCGGCGGACGCGGGTCAAGGCGGGCAAAGATCTCGAAGAACTGCGGCACCGAACCCAGCCCGGACACCACCAGTTCCTGTTTGGCGACGATGGCCGCCGCCGCGCGCAGTTCTGGATCGATGGTCAAGTTAGTCGTGGAGTCGGACACGGCCCGGTCTTCAACCAGGGCCTGCTCCAGCAATGCGTCGATGCGGCTGCTTTTCCAATCCATAGGTCAGTCGTTTGTGAACAGCGGTTATTCCTTCGGCAATGCTTCGAGCGCGACCCTGGCTTTCTCAAGCAAAAGCCGCGTTTCAGATTCCTGCTTCTTCAGGCCATCCACGACATTGGACGGTGCTTTGGCCAGAAAGCTTTCATTCCCTAACTGGCGCTCTGCGGCGGCCAACCCTTTTTCATACTTGGCGATATCTCTTGTCAAGCGTTCCCGCTCGGCGGGCACATCGATGGCCGCCTCATAGTCAAAACCCACATCAAAGTTTGACTCTGAGCGGATGTGCCTTTGGGTTAAAGGGCCACTGACTTCGAGCCCTGAAACGCGAGCCAGACTCCTTATGATTTCCTGATTTTGATGAACCCCGAAGTGAATCCGGGCAGCCTCTAGATTTTCCCGCTTACCCGTATTAATGAACGCTCTGACAAGCTCCTTCTCAGGTACGCCGACTTCTTTGCGCAGCGCTCGGAGAGATGTAACGACTTTTTGTATGTCCTTCATCCCGATCAGTGCCGAATTCGTTGATGCGGAGTCCACTTCATCGCAGGAATCGAGTTGTCCACCAGTCGGGTACCGTGTCAGCGCAATCGACTTCGCCGGCGGATTGCCATCGTAAAGGGCGTGCCAGATCTCCTCGGTCAGGAAAGGCATGAACGGCGAAAGCAACCGCAGAGCCGCCTCAAAGACAGAAACCAGCGTGGTCAGCGCAGCCTTCGTCGCGGCCTTGTCAGCTGTCTCTGCGAAATCCAGCCGCAGCTTGACGATCTCCAGATACCAGTCGCAGAAACTGCCCCAGAAAAACTGGTAGATGATATTGGCCGCATCATCGTAGCGATAATTCTCGAGCGACTGATTTACCTTCGCCGCGGTCGAGTGCAGTTCGGCAACAATCCAGCGCTCCTCAAGCGGCGCGTCGGCAGCAACCACCGGCATTGAGCCCAGCGCCGAGGCGTCCACCGTGATCCCAATCTCCGCCGCTCGGTCCACATTCATAAAGAGGAACCGCGCCGCGTTCCAAATCTTGTTGGCGAACGCGCGGTAACCCTCCGTCCGCGCCACGTTGAACGCGATGTCCGTCCCCGGCGATGCCATCGAGGCCAGCGTGAACCGTACCGCGTCGGTTCCAAACTCCTTCACAATCTCGATCGGGTCGACAACGTTGCCCTTCGTCTTCGACATCTTTTCTCGGTTGGCGTCGCGCACCAGCGCGTGAATATAAACCTCGCGGAAAGGAACTGATTCCTCCAGTGAGCGCTTGCTCCCGTCAGGCATTGGCACATCGCCTGCGAACCAGCACCCCAGCATGATCATCCGCGCTACCCAGAAAAACAGAATGTCAAAACCGGTAACCAGCAGGCTCGTCGGATAGAAATCGTCGAAGTCCGCTCGATTCTCCGCCGTGATATTCGGCCAGCCAAACACTGAAACCGGCAACAGGCCCGACGAAAACCACGTATCGAGCACATCGGTTTCCTGCTTGATCTCGGCGGACCCGCAGTGAGCACAACCCGCTGGATCTTCCCGCGCTACGGTGATCTTGTGACAACCTTCGCAGTGCCATGCAGGAATCCGATGTCCCCACCAGAGCTGCCGCGAGATGCACCAGTCGTGGATGTTTTCCATCCAGTTGAGGTAGGTTTTCTCGTATTGCTCCGGTGTGAAGCGGATCGCCTTTTCGCCATTCGGCCCCGGCTTGACTGCGGCAATCGCCTTATCGGCAAGCGGCTGAATCTTGATGAACCACTGTGTCGAGAGACGCGGCTCCACAACCGTCTTGCAGCGATCGCAGTGCCCCACGTTGTTCGTGTAGTCCTTCACGGCCGCCAGGAGCTTCCGCTCTTCTAAATCTTGGACAATCATCTTCCGAGCCGCATAACGATCCAGGCCTCGGAATGCGCCGCCTTCGGAATTGATGTGGCCCGTATCGTCCATTACGTTGATTGACGGCAGATTGTGGCGCTCGCCCATCGCAAAGTCGTTCGGGTCGTGCGCCGGCGTCACCTTCACAGCGCCGGTGCCAAACTCCCGGCTCACCCACTCGTCGAGAATCACCGGGATTTCGCGGTTCATCAAAGGCAAGCGCAGTTTCTCCCCGTGCAGGTGCAGGTAGCGCTCGTCCTCAGGATGAATGGCGACAGCCGTATCGCCCAGCATCGTCTCAGGGCGCGTCGTCGCAACGGTCAAAAACTCCCCGCTGTCCTTGCCATCCAGGCCAATAACGGGGTAACGAATCTCCCACAAGTGGCCCTTGTGCTCGTCGTACACCACTTCCAGATCGCTGATCGCAGTTTGGCAACGAGGGCACCAGTTGACGATGTATGCGCCGCGATAAATAAGCCCCTGCTCATAAAGACGGACAAAAGCCTCGCGCACCGCAACCGAGAGGTGGTCGTCCATGGTGAAATATTCGCGCTGCCAATCAACCGATGCGCCCAGGCGCTTCATCTGGTCAAGGATCGCTCCGCCGTAATGGCGTTTCCACTCCCAAACCCGCTCCACAAAGGCCTCGCGGCCTAGCTGCTGGCGGCTCGAGCCTTCGGCAGTCAACTGCCGCTCCACCATCATTTGCGTTGCAATGCCTGCGTGGTCGGTGCCAGGCAGCCATAGTGCGCGCCGGCCGGTCATGCGCCGCCAGCGAGTCAGAATATCCATCTCCGTCTGGTTGAGCATGTGCCCCATGTGCAGCCGGCCGGTGACGTTCGGCGGGGGCAAAAGAATGGTAAAAGGCTCGCCTGCTTGAGCAGCATCGGCGCCGGGAGTGGGCTGCGCGAAAAGGTTCTCGCGCACCCAATATTCGGCCCAGCGATCTTCGATGGCGGTTGGGTCGTAGGCTTTGGGCAGATCGTGAGGCATGGGGGTTCAGGCGTGCCCCCATGAATCTTACCCTTACTTGAATAAGGGATTTCGAACGAGGGGACTACTCCTCACTTTAGCAGATTGAGGCAATTGGCGATTTGAGGCGCGAGGACCACCCGGGCTTGAGCGCCGGATGGATAGGCCGCACCTTTTCCGTGTGCGGCCTATGTCGGGTTTTGACTGATTCCGGTGATCTGCCTAGAACGGGTCCAGCTTCGACAAGCCCTTCTTTTTCTTTTTCTTGCTCGACGATTCGTCGCTCAGATCCGTCTTCGGCTTTTTGTGTTTTGCGTCCGCGGCCTCGGTAGGCTGGGTAGGAGCAGTTCCAGGCTTGATCTCGTTTACCTGGAGCGGCGCCTCCGCTGGCTTTTCAGTTGCGGGCAAAGCGGTGCTGACAGGGCCGACAGGCTTCACCAGCGCATTCGGATCAGCCGCGGCCGTTCCCGATGGTGCGCTCACAATCTCGGCACCCACGCCAGTGCCGCCAGCAGGGGCTTCCAATTGCAGCGGTGCCGTGGATGGCTGATCGGTCCGCGGCGGCTCGTTCACTCCGGTTGGAGTGGCCGTCGCCGCCGGTGTGGCCGGTTTTCCGGCGTTGACTGCATCGGTGATCATCGCCACGTTCTCTTTGTTCACATCGGGCGCGAGGGTCCTTTTGGGGTCAGTCAGGCTCGGCTCGCCGACGTGCACCGCCTCAACCACCGTGGGTGAGCGTTTGATCAAATCAAGTGTCTTGTCGGTAAAGTGCAGGGCCTGCCGGCTGCGTTCTTCGGCGTCGCTCTCGGCAATCGCTGCCTGCGTCGGTTCGGGAACCGGACGGTTCATCGCCACCAGCCGGTCACGTGCGTCTTCAACGTGGGGAGCCATGGGGTAGCGAGTAATTACTCTGGCGTAAGCCGCGGCAGCTCGATCCTGGTACACGGTCATCAACCGCTCACGAATCGCACCGGAAAGGTGTGGCGCAATCTGAATATTGTGTGCCTCTCCCGCATAGGCGTCGCCAATCGCCAGCAGGGCCTGGTCGCTCTTGGAGTAGAGCGGGTATGTGTCGACCACGGTCTTGAGCCGTGCGATGGCGGCGTTGTAGTCATCGCGGCTCTCATAGTAGAGGCCGATCTGCGTCTCGCGTTCGGCAAGAACCTCCTGCACATCGCGCAGCTTTTGCTTGGCGCGCGGAATCAGCGCCGAGTCAGGGAACATATTGATCATGTCCCGGTAGGCCTTCTCCGCTTCTTGTGCGTTGGTATAGTCGCGGTCCGGCTTCTCCATCTGCTCATAGTAGATGTCGCCCACCTTCATCTTTGCTTCGGCCGCTTCAGGAGCGTCTGGAAAGAAGGTGATGAAGTCGTTGTACTCGGCTTCTGCCTGAGTCAGAGCCGCCGTGCCGCCTTCCTTGAACCAACTGTCACCGACTGAAAGCTTGGCGCGCATCCGGTATTCCGAGTCGGGATAGGTATTCAGCAAAGTCTGCAAGTCGAGCCGGGCCACGTCATAACGGCCCTTTTTCAAGGCGATCATTGCCTTGTCGTAAAGTTCCTTGTCCGGTTGCTTCGACGCGACATTGCCAAGTGGATTGGCGCTCAAGTCCACTTTTTTCTTGTGCTTTGGGGTCTTTTCTCTCGCTTCTGCCGTTGCCCCGGCAAACATCAGAACCACGAGGGCCAAAACTGCAAACTTCTTGGAATACCGCTTCATACCACCTCTTTGCGGCGACAGCCCATCAACCGGGCCATCCGCCACCTGAAAGCTCAATCTTGAGAATCCTACTCTTCGTGACTTAAAGCTCGCCAGCAGCCTTGCGGGCTGCTGCCAGCAGTGCACGGGCATCATGCTCCGGGTGTCCCCCGCCGAAGACGGCATTCCCCGCCACCAGCAGTTCCGCTCCTGCTTGGACGACCTTGGCCACTGTGTCGTGAGCCACCCCACCGTCCACTTCAATTCTAAATGCAAGGCCCATCTCCCGGCGCAATTCAGCCAGGCGGCGGATCTTATCTAGAGAAAAGGGGATAAACTCCTGTCCGCCGAACCCCGGATTGACGCTCATGATCAGGACATGGTGCACCATTGGCAAAATATCAATAAGCAGATCGACCCGAGTGGCCGGGTTCAGTACCACCCCCGCTTTCATGCCGTGATGGGCTATCAGTTCCAGCGACCTGTGCAGGTGGGTGCAGGCTTCATAGTGAACGCTCACCCAGTTTGCACCCGCCTCGCCAAAGTCAGCTATGTACTCGTTCGGGTTCTCGATCATCAGGTGGCAGTCGAGAGGCAGGCTCGTCGCCTTGCGTAACTTCTTCACCACTGGCGGTCCCACGGTAATATTGGGCACAAAATGGCCGTCCATTACATCCACGTGGATCACCGTGCCACCCCCGCGTTCGGCAGCAGCTATCTCATCTGCCAGGTGCGCAAAATCGGCCGAAAGAATCGATGGTACAAGCTCAACCATGGGACACCTAATGCCAAGGATTTTGGCGTAACTCCTTGCCCCGTCAGTGTATCAAGTCGGGAGCGCCGATATCGCCCGCTCCCGCCGCAGTATTCAGCATCCGTGCCGCTACACGGCCAACGCCCCGCAGGATCGCCTTCACCGGCCACTGGCCCTCGGCGTCCGGAAAAAAGATCTCCCCCGTACGCTTCGCCTCCGGCCGGTAGTACCAGCGCTTTAGCAACGCCAAATGTGCCTGCCGCACAGTCGCCGACGGCATCCCCGCAGAATCTGTCAGCGAGCCCAGCGCCCCCTCCATCCGCGCCTCCAACATTCCTCGCGCCACCCTTACGGGCGCCGGAACCCCAACCTCCAAGCCGGCCCCTGCTCCTGCTTTACACTCCCCTTCGCCGCTCCTACTAACCCCTAATCCCCGTTCCCTATTCCCTGCTTCTTCAACCACCGGTTCAATCGCCATCGGCTGCGCAAACAGCGAAGTCGACCCCGATTGCTCGTTCTGGATTCTCATTCCAAGCGTGGAGAAAGCTGCCGGTCCCCGCAGTCGCCCATTTTCGAACAGAAACACGGCCACCTCGTCCGGACTCGCCGAAACCTGCAGCACCACAGCCCGTAACTGACTCAGCGGCCGTACCAGTTCGCTTGTCAGCGCGCGTACAGCCTCAACTCGTTGCACCTGCGCATGAAGCGCCGAGGCAGCCTCGAATGCGAGACCCGCCGATGCCTCGTCTCGCTCCGTTCGAAGAACCACGAGCCGGCTTTCGCCGCGCGTGGCCAGAAAGCTCTCGACGGCCGCGGCCTCCTTGCCGTATCGCTCATCCGTGCAACCTTTGTAGCAAGGAGCCAAGCACATCTTCATCTCCGAGTACACGCACCCTGGGTGACTTGGATTGGGGTCCAGATCGTCCGTGCACCGCCGCAGCAGAAACAGCTTGAGTGCCTCATCGGCATAGCGCTCGGCGGCAGCTCGCGATGCGAATGGCCCATAGGCCCAGCCGGCTTCGCGCTGGCTTGGGCGATGCGTCACGACGATGCGCGGATAAGCATTGCTGCCAAGAAACCGGACAAATGCCGGCGCACGCAGATGCATCCGCTCAAGGGACTTCGGACCATAAATGTTTTGGAGAAGTTCGAACTGCAGAAGTAGAGACTCGAACTCCGATCCGGTGAGATGCCACGCAATGCGCCGCACTCGCCCGGCGAGTTGCAGCCGACGCGGATGCTTGGCCGATGGCTGCAGGAGCCGCTCCAGGCGGGCCCTCAGATTGGGCGTGCGGCCAATGTACGGTTCCGCATGGGCCTCGGCGCCATAAAGAGCAAACACTGCCGGCCTCTGCGGCAATTGTTTGAGCGCCGCTTTAGGATCGGTTGGGTCGAAGGCGATTTCCTCCAGCCTGCGCTCCGCATGGTCTTGGTCCGCTCCGCCCATACTGCCCAAACTCCGTCACCATCTACGCCGCGCACTGGCCAACTCCGCGAACACGCGCGCCAGCACGGCTAACCCCGCTAACTCTGTCCTAGCTTCCCGCTACTGTCATCCCGTCGATGCGCAGCGTGGGAGAAGCTACCGAGCCGCGGAACTCAAGGTCGTTCCCAATCGAGGTTACGTTCATCAGCATTTCCGCCAGGTTGCCGGCAATCGTCACCTCTTCCACTGCGTGCGTCAGGTGGCCGTTCTCAATCCAAATTCCGGTGGCTCCGCGAGAATAGTCGCCGGTCACGATGTTGGTGCCGAATCCCATCAGGCTCGTCACATAAAGGCCGGCCGCAATGTCCCGGATGATGGCGTCCGGCGGCAGCGTGCCCGGCTCTAGATAAAGATTTCCGCAGCCGATGCCCGGCGTGCCTGCCAGCCCCCGCGAGGCATTGTGCGTGGACTTCATCCCCAGTTTCCGCGCCGAATAAGTGTTCAGCAGATAACTGCGCAGCACGCCTTCTTCAACCACCACCGTTCGCTGCGAGGGCAGGCCCTCGCCATCGAACGGCGAAGTCCCGTAGCCGCCGGCACCCGTCGGCAGCATCATCGTGTTGTCGTCGACAATGGTCAGGTTGGCCGCCGCAATCTTGCTGTCGAGGCGCCCGGCCAGAAACGACGCTCCGCGCCAGATCGCATCGCCCGACGCAGCTTCAAACACGCTGCCGATCAGTGTGCGCGCCACCTCAGGCGCAAACACAATGGGCACACGCTGCGTCGGCACCCGCCTTGCTCCCAATCGGCGCAGTGTTCTCCGCGCCGCTTCCTTCCCAACAGATTCCGGGGATTCCAGATGCGCGAAGCTCCGTGCGCTCGACCACCAGCCGTCGCGCTGCATCTGGCCGTTTATGTCCCTGGCCAGGGGCGCAGCCGAAACGCCGGCGTAGCTGGTACGGTAGCCGCCAACAAAGCCGCGCGAGTTGGCCAGCACCATGCGCCCGGTTGCCGCGTCAAAGCTGCCGCCGTCAGAGTTGGTAATGCGCGGATCGGCCGTCAGCGCGGCTGCCTCGGCGCGGCGCGCCCACTCGATGCGCTCCGGGCCTTCGAGCGAATAAACATCGTCATAGTAAAGATGCAGATCGCCGCTCAGAGAGCCAAATTCCGCTGTATCGGGCAGCCCCGTAAAGGGATCTTCCTCGGTAACTTTCGAGAGCGCGATTGCGCCGTCGACAAGCTGGCGAATTCCGTCCGCGGTCAGGTCGGAGGTGGAGGCCGAAGCCGACCGCTTGCCGCGAAAGACGCGCAGGCCAAGTCCTCGCGAGCCGGATTCCTTCAAGGTCTCAACTTCACCCATGCGGACATTGACGCTGAACTCGTCGCCCTCGCGGATCACGGCTTCAGCATCGCTGGCCCCGGCCTTCAGTGCCTTTGCAACGACATCTGCCGCCAAGGACTCGAGGTCGACAGCAGTTTCGGGGATAGGAACGACGGCTTGGGACATGGGTCAACATTAACAAATTGGAGGAACAGTTGGGGCGGGAGGTTCCGGACCGTGAGGCAGGTTGAGTACCGGTCGATTGGATTCGCATTGGACCACTGGCTGGTCTTGCGGAGGCGTCCTATCCGAATAGCCAGACCTAAGCCTGTTGCGGCTTTCAGCTCAAGGGGTGGCCTCACTCTCAAAAAAATTGGGACTTTTTGAGGAAGTTCGCGCTTTTCAAAAGGATAGGCGGTGGTCGTCGTTCTAAAGTCCTCTTAAGACTTAGGTTATTGGTAGAGTCTTCTCAGCAAAGGAGTTAGAAGGACAGGTTCCAGCTTCGAGCCTCCAGCTTTCAGCTCTCCCTTCTGGATTGAGACTGATTCTGTTTTGGCCGATCTCGCGGGTGAAAGTGATCATGAAACGATTGTGCGCGCAATGCGGGTAATTATCTGCAAATCGGGCGGAGATTTATTGTGGCTGCGGAAAGGCGTCGGGCGCGGGCCGAACGAAAGCTCCGAACTTTTCTCAGAATCTTAAGCGGAGACCGAGCTGGATTTGCCGCTCGCGGTAGAAGTTGGTGGAGTTAATGTTGAGCGGCTGGCCGAAGGCGGTGGAATTTGCTTTGAGGCCGGTAAGGAAATTGAGGGTCGGTAGAGAACCGTTTGCGCTGCCGGAGGAGATGTAGTAACCGGTGGTTTCAAGTTCAGTGACGTTCTGGTGGTTGAAGAGGTTGAAGGACTCGGCTATGAGTTGCAGTTCGCGGAGGTGACCGAGGTCAAACTGCCTGGCGAGCCGGGCATCGGCTTTCCAGGTAGAGGGATAGCGGTAGGTATTGCGGCCGATGTTGTAGTCGACATTGTCGTTGCCCAGGCCGTAGACGCGGTTGTCACCGGCGGAGCCGTTCATGCCCGGTCCGAGCCCGACGATGACGTCGCCGTTGGACTGGTTAAACTCTTTGGGCAGCGATCCCGAGGTGCGCATGGTGTAGGGCATGCCGCTACGAAATTGACCTATGGCGGAGGTCATCCAACCGTTGCTGAGTTTTCCGGCCAGGTGTTTGAGCTTCCATGGGACAGCGTAGACGAGCGTGACGGCGGCGGAGTGGCGAATGTCGAGGTTGCTGGTGCCGTATTCGAGGTTGAAGTCCTGGGGGTCAAGGATATCGTTGCCGGAGACGGCCGTACTCTCGTTTGGGTTCCAGTCCATGGCGTGCGCGTAGGTGTAATGTGCGTGAAGGCTGAGGCCGCGGCGGCCGTAACGGGTGAGCTTGACGAGGAGCGCTTCATAGGTAGAGTTGGCGCGACTGAAGACCTCGGCAATCTGCTGATAATTGGGATCGAGCCGGCCCGTAGTTCCAGTTGTGGAAGGCCAGGAGGCGTAGAAGGGCACGGTAATCTGGGAAGCTTTGATGGGTCCTTTGCCGGTGCCGTCGACGACCGCGTAGGTAATGGTCTGCAGCGCCGTCAAGGGGGTGAGATTTGCATCGATGGAGACAGGCAAGCGCCGGCCGAGGCTGAGCAGGGCACTGGCGGTGAGCTGGATGTGGCCGGGAAGCTCCTGTTCGATGGCCGCGACGGCCTGGTGCACCTCTGGGTTGCGGAAGTTGGGGGCAAACTCGACGGCCCCAGGTTTAACGAGATCGAGCGGCTCGCCAGCGAAGACGTAAGGGAAGGGTGGTGCGCCGCCCCCGTTCAGATTGTCGGTTGGCCGCGTGAAGAAATTGAGGTCGCCCTGGAGAGAGCCAGTCTGAGTAAGGACGGTTTCGAGGGTCGCATTTGAGACGCGTCCGTAGTACATGCCATAGCCGAGCCGGAGCACGGGCCAGTGTCCTTCGCTTTTTCCGATGGCAAGACTGACGCGGGGCCCCCAACTGGAACCGAGGCCGGGCATATTACCGGTGAGCGGAAGGAGGGGGTTTGCCAAGGCGGCGATGGGCGCGGGCAACTGTTCGCGGTCCAGGCGCATGCCGGCGGAGAAAACGGCGAGTTTGGCCGGCTGCCACTGCGCGGTGACGAAGCCAGCCCAGTCATTGGTGCTGAGGCTCCAATTGGCCGGGCCCATCGTTTGCGAGTAGTAGGAATAGCAGGGGAGGTATCCGAGACCGCGCAGTTGGCCATTGGAGTCGCGCCACGCTTTGCCGGTCTGGTCGCAGTTGTGCTGGTTGAACTTGTCCAAAGAGTCGTTCAATCCAAATGCGCTAAAGACCAGCGCGTCGGTGGCAAAGTTCTCAACGTCCGCGTAGTAATAGGTGCCTGTCTGGTTGCGAAGGAGGCTGGTGGAGTCGGCGTTGTGGCCGAGATCGAGCCCCGCTTTCAGAAGCAGGCTGCCTCGGACCCAATCGACGGACTCCTGCACTCGGTAAAGGTGTTCATCGGGATAGTCGCCCGAGCCAAAACGTGAAGGATTGCCGATGGTGAAACCGTAGCGGGAGTCGACGACGATCTGCGGCAACTGTCCCCAGACGTTCTGATTAAGCGTCTGTTCGAATGCCGAGGGAGTTCCGGGGTGCGCTGAATTGACGGTGTGACCGGCGGAAAACTGAGTTACGGCCAGCAGGTCAGGGGTGAGGAAAGCTTCCCAGCGGGCGAGAATCCACTGGATGTTTGCCTGGCTGGATCCGAGGCTGCGGTTGCCGTATGTCTCAGAGACGCCGGTGAGGCCACCGCCGGGAGCATCCCAGTTTGCGCCGATTCCCTCGAGGGAGAAACGATGGCGCTCGGCGGGCTGCCAATCGAGGCGGGCAAAGCCGCTCCATTGCGATGCGAGGCGCGGGGCGGGACCGAGCAGGCCGTCGAGCGTCTCAAGCATCTGCGAGTAACTGGCCAGGGCGGAACTCGTGTTTGTGCCAAGTTGCGCTCCCAGCAGTTGCATCTGGTCGTTGGTTGGCTGGGCGAAGAACCCAATTGGGGAACAAGGGGGGGCCCCGCATGTGGCAGGTGACAGGTAAGGATGTTTCACGGTGGAGACAGCCGGATCGTTGCGGTGCAGGCTGTCAAGGGCCGCAAACCAGAAGAGCTTGTTGCGGAGTAGAGGGCTGCCGAGGCCGGTGCCCCAGGTGGTTTCGTGGTCGGGCGGGGTGAAGGGCAGCGCAGTAAATACCGGGACGGCGGTGAGGGTGGCCGGGGTTGTGGATTGCACCCACTGGGTAAATGGGTTGCGTGCGCCCCAGGTGTTCTGGCGGTCGAAGACAAAGCCCTGGCCGTGGAGGCCCATGGCGCCGCCCTGCGTCTCGACATTCATGCGTCCGCCGGCAGCACGCGCGCCGCCGGCTTCGACATTTCCCTCAATGGTCTGGACCGAACGGACCGCAGCTTCGCTGACGGAAAAACGTCCGCCGGACCAGGGCTGCCCCATGCTTTGTGGGTCCGCGACGCCGAGGCCGGAAGAGGACTGCCCCTGCGAGCCGGACGAAGAACCGGATGTGCTGCCAAAGGCCAACCGTATGCTTGCGCCATCGACGGAGGTATCGGTATCTTGACGGTCAGTTGCGCGGAGCGAAACCTGCGCCGAACCGGGCCCGGCGGCGGAGGCTGGGGTGTCCATGACGAACTGCTCCCAGCGACGTCCGGTTGCGGGTAGCGCTTGTAAATCAGAGGCGGACAGGTTTGAGGTGACTGCCGTGGAAACCGGATCGCCCTGCTGCGCGGCCGCTTGAGCTGGGTTTGGGCGGGGCAAGCTGCAAGGAGGGCTGGCTTGCGCGTCCTGGGCGGTGTTTTTGGTTGTCGCGGGAGCCGGATCGCAGGGCGAGGCAGGCTTCGATCGGACTTGTGCCGGGTGCCCTGTAGCGGATTGAGCCCATGCGGGAAATCCCGCGCAAGAAAGTAGGACGGCCAACGCCAGTGCCTTGACCCGGATTTGCTTTTCCCCTGCCATGCGAACACCTTCCAGCGGCAGATTCCAGGAAAAGGTGTGCAAACGGGCTCGTCAGCCTGCTCTAGCGGCAGGTCAGGAATTGGGCAGCGCGGCAAAGGGCGGAAGAAACGTAGGTTTGCCGGGCGCGGAATGGATGGTTCCAAAGATACCCAAGTGGAGTTGGATGGGATTCTATGCTGATTTGGCAGGGGTGGAAAGTAACGTACGTCACATATGAGAGTTTTCTGATGCGATGTTGGGCGATTGAGGGTAGCGCTTGTGTGGGCAGGCCGGTTCGATAGACTGGTAAGACGGCATCTCTGTTCCGCGGCTGACTGTTTTCAATCGGCGAATCGATCTCTGCCGGTGACTTCCAATTCCCTATGTTTATTGATGAAGCAAAGATTCGGGTGAAGGCCGGTGACGGCGGTAACGGATGCATGGCGTTCCGGCGGGAGAAGTTTGTGCCTCGAGGAGGGCCCTCGGGCGGCGACGGCGGCCGCGGCGGTGACGTGGTGATGGAGTCGTCGAATCGGCATAACACGCTAATTCACTTCCGCTATAACCCTGAGCACAAGGCGCAGCGCGGAGAGCACGGGATGGGGTCGAACTGCACCGGGCTCGACGGGCGCTCGATTACGCTGCAGGTGCCAGTGGGCACGGCGCTCTACGACATCGAAACCGGGGAGCTGGTCCACGACTTTCAGGAGCCGGACGAGCAGTACGTGATTGCCAAGGGCGGACGCGGCGGACGCGGCAACCAGCACTTTGCAACCAGTACGCACCAGGCCCCGCGGGAACACGAACTGGGGCGGGCGGGGGAAGAGCGCCATTACCGGCTGGAGCTGAAGCTGCTTGCGGATGTGGGACTGGTGGGTTATCCGAATGTGGGCAAATCGACGCTGATTTCGCGCATCTCGGCGGCGCGACCCAAGATTGCCGATTATCCATTTACGACGCTTGAACCGAACCTGGGCGTGGTGACGGTGGGCGCAGAGCCGGATCTGGAGTCGTTTGTGGTGGCCGATATGCCGGGATTGATTGAGGGCGCGCACCTCGGTTCCGGGCTCGGCGTGCAGTTTTTGCGGCACATCGAACGGACGCGGCTGCTGGTTCACCTGGTGGATGTATCGGATTCGTCTGGCAGGCCCGATCCGGTGGAAGACTTCAAGGTCATCAACAAGGAGTTGGCCAACTTTACCGGCAGCACGATCACGAGAGAAGTTGACCCCTTTGCAGAGGACGACGGCCCGGTTGCGCCGGACCACCCCCTGGCCGACAAGCCGATGATTGTGGTCGCCACGAAGATTGACGTGGCCAACCCGGAGAAGCTCAAGAAGCTTACAGCGCATGTGAAGCGTCGCAAGCTTGAGTTCCATGCGATCTCGGCGGTTACAGGGCAGGGAATCGACGAGCTGAAGTGGGCGCTGGCGAAGCGGCTGAGGCCCACGGCCAAGGTCTGAGGCAGCGAGCGCATTTTTCCCACTGCGGGTAGTTCTTACATGGGCGTCGCGGGAGCTTTTTACTCGCCGGACGAGAGAACCTGATTAAGCTCCTTTGCCTTCAGTGTCTCGGGGAATGGCCAGCAGGGTGCATTCGCTCCAGCGCACGTCAATTCATCCCCTGGAGGTACCACCATGCAATTCATCAAGCGCGATCTTTCTATCGGACTTGCAGCCAGCACCCTGGTGTTTGCCTGCGCATTGGCTTTTGGAAGTCCATTCGTCGGAGCCGGTTCGGGTTCAAAGGGATCACAGTCACAGGACCAGACGCAGCCTCAGCCACAGCCGCAGCCCGATCAGGGACAGGCGCAACCGCAGAAGACCGAGTCGAAGACATTTACGGGCACCGTTCTGAAAAGCGGCAGTCAGTATGTGTTGCGCGATTCATCGGGCCAGGTATACAAGCTGGACGATGCGGAGAGCGCCAAACCGTATGAGGGGAAGGCCGTGAAGGTGACAGGTCAACTCGACGAGCAGGCCATGCTCATCCACGTTCAGAGTATCGAAGGGTCTGAAGCGTAAAGAGACGGGCGTACGCGCCGCCAGCAATGCGCGGGACTCATTGATCGCGATTGAAAGGGGAGGCCCAAGGGAAGAAGGGAGGGGAGGCTGGTGACAGCCTCTCCTCCTTTTGTTTTTGGGCGCTGGGTCCACTGGTTGGCCAGTGGACCCCCATTGGACTGCGACAGCATTCAGATACGGCTATTCCTCTTCTTCTTCTACTGGGCGTTTGGCGTTGGCGAGGATTTTGTCGGCTACCAATTGGGGGACTATGTCGTAGTGGTCCATTTCCATGCGGTAGCTGCCTTTCCCCTGCGTCATGGAGGTTAACAGCGTGCCGTAGGTGAGCATTTCGGCCATGGGGACCTGGGCGTTGATGACGGTGGTGCGGCCCTTGGACTCCATGCCGGCCACGCGGCCACGGCGGCTGTTGAGGTCGCCCATCAGGGTTCCGGCGAACTCGTCGGGGGCTTCGATTTCAACCTTCATGACGGGTTCGAGAAGGCAGGGCTTGCAGGACTCCATGGCCTTGCGGAAGGCGAGGCGGCCGGCCATTTTGAAGGACATTTCGTTGGAGTCGACATCGTGGTAGCTGCCGTCGAAGACGGTGACTTTGTAATCGACGACAGGGTAGCCGGCGAGATAGCCGCGGGCGGCGGACTCGACGATGCCTTTCTCAATGGCAGGGATGAAGTTGCGGGGAACGGAGCCGCCAAAAGTCTCGTTGGCGAACTCGAATCCGCCGCCGCGGGGCATGGGCTCCATGCGGATTTTGCAGTCGCCGAACTGGCCGTGGCCGCCGGTCTGCTTCTTGTGGCGGCCTTGCGCTTCTGCCTTTGTACGGATGGTTTCGCGATAGGGGACCTTGGGCGCTTTGAGGTGAACCTCAGCGTGGTAGCGCTTTTTGAGGCGGCTGACGATGGCTTCAATGTGTGGCTGACCGGCGCCGCCGATAAGGAATTCGTTGGTTTGCGGATCGCGGAAGAAGCGGATGAGCAGATCCTCTTCCATGAGCTTGTGAATGGCGGGGGCGAGCTTGTCTTCGTCGGCGCGGGTCTTGGGCTCGATGGCGTAGGTCATGGCCGGCTCGGGCGGAGTGGCGATGGCGACTTGGACGTCGGCGCCCTTTACCCCAAGCGTGTCGCCAGTGAGGGTCTCGCGGAGCTTGGCCACTGCGCCGAGGTCGCCTGCGTGGAGCTCGGGGACTTCAACAGCTTTGCGGCCCTGCATGACGGCGAGGTGCGAGAAGCGCTCCTCGGTGCGCCGGGTGTAGTTCTGCAGGGTGGCATCGTTCTTGACGATGCCGCTGATGACCTTGAAGAAGGTGATGCGGCCGGCGAAGGGGTCGGTCATGGTTTTGAAGACGACCAGGCCGCCGGGCTCGGTGTCGGCAACTTTGCGGGCGATTGTGGGGTCTTCAGCATCGGCGGGGGCGTTGAGATTCTTGACCTGGTAAGGCGGGCGCTCGGCAGGCGAGGGGGCGTAGACCTTGAGGAAGTCGAGCAGGTGATCGAGGGCCATGTTGGCCAGGCCGCTTGAGAAGAGGACCGGGAAGATGCGGTCTTCGCGAATGGCCTCGTGGAGCGCGGCAATGAGGTGTTCTTCGGGGATGGTGCCTTTCTCGAAGTACTCTTCCATGAGCTCGTCTTTGCCTTCGGCGACGAGTTCGACGAGGGCTTCGTGGCGGGCCTTGGCGTCGGCAGCAACGCTGGCTGGGATTTCGCCGGTGACCTTGCCGCGGCCGTCGCCGCCTGGGGTGTAATAGAAAGCTTCCATGGTGACGAGATCGACTACGCCGTGAAATCCCTGGGCGTCGGAGATGGGCAACTGGACGGGAACACAGGTGCGGCCCCAGCGGTCCTGGATGTCGTCGAGCAGGGCGCTCAGTCCGCCGCCGCCGCCGGCCTTGGGGTGGTCCATCTGGTTGACGAGAACGATGCGGGGGACGCCGGCTTCTTCGGCATATCTCCAGACGCGCTCGGTGACGGCTTCAACGCCGTTTTGCGCATTGACGAGGATGACAGCGGCTTCAACGGGGAGCAGGGCGGCCTTGGCTTCGTGCGTGAACATGTGGAAGCCGGGGGTGTCGACGAGATTGATTTTGACGCCCTGCCACTCGGCAAAGGCGACGGCGTTCTGCATGGTTACGCCACGGGCTACTTCTTCTTCGTCATAGGCGGTGACAGCCGAGCCATCATCGACGCGGCCCTGGGTGGGGGTCATTTTGGCGGCATGCAGCAGAGCGGCGATCAAGGTGGTTTTGCCGCTGTGCGCATGCCCCACTACAGCTACGTTACGGATCTCACTTCCCTGGTAGGTTTTCATGTGTTTCTCCTTGAATATGCAGAATTTGGGGTGGTTGGCCGAGAATAGGAAACGGCAATTGCAGGTCCTACGACCGGCCCGCCGCGGCGGACTCGTTCGGGATGAAAGTCTTTGGGTGGGAGGGACAGGGACAGCGGGCGGACGCCGCTGAAGGCGTCCAAGTGGCCGGATTTCCGGGCCACAGCTCCGGGTGTGCCGTCTACCTCATCCATGCGAGAGGGTCTCGGGCCTACGCACGGCAGACCATTAAAAGGCTAATCCGCCGGGCGTTGTTTACCAAAGAGCGGATGCTATCACAGGCGGAGTGTGAACGTCCTGTGACTTGGGGCACGAGCGGGGAACAGAGATCAGAGAGCAGAGATCAGGGAACATAGACCAGAGATCAGAGAGCACGGAGCTAGAGGCGCACGGAAGGTATTCTTGCCCTGATAGATTATTTCAACCAGAACGTCTATAATTATAGTTGAAACGAGAGTAATTCATGGCGATCTGGCAGGTACAGGAAGCAAAGACGAGACTGAGTGAGCTGATTGAAGAGGCACACAGCCGAGGGGCGCAGATTATTACCCGGCATGGGACCGAGCGGGCTGTGATTCTTTCAATCGAAGAGTACCGCTCGCTGACGGCCTGCAAACCGGATCTGAAGTCGTATCTGTTGGGGGGGCCGAAGGTGGACAGCTTCGAGATTGAACGCGACCGCGACATGGGGCGGGAGATCGGCCTGTGAGCGGACGGGTTGCGTACTTGCTGGACACGAATGTTCTGAGCGAGTCGCGCAGGAAGAAGGCTGATGAGCGAGTGATGGCGTTTCTTGCCGGCTCGGATGCCACGGCGCTTTTTATCAGCGTGCTGACACTGGGCGAGTTGCGGAAGGGCGTAGCTCTGAAGAAGAGGAGCGATCCGGGCAATGCGAAGAAACTCGCTGCCTGGGTGGATGGGCTGGAATACCGCTTTGCCGATCGCATTCTCGGCATCGATGCGGCTACGGCGCGACTGTGGGGAGAGTGGTCAGCCGAGCGGCCGCGGCCTGTGATCGATACACTGCTTGCGGCAACAGCCTACGCACGCGATCTGACCCTGGTTACCCGCAAGACAGGCGATGTGCAGGACCTGCCGGCGAAGGTGCTTGACCCGTGGGGCGCCTGAGAAGCGTGGTTTCGATCTGCCAGGTGGGCCGACTGTTGGCTGTGGTACATTGTCGACACGACGGTACCGTCTTCATTCCCCATTTTTCCCTGAATAGACAAATGACTCGCAAGAGGTGAACGCCTATGGCTGCTGCCGGTTCTGTGCACGGTGCACATCTGTCGCCGGATTTGGGAGAAGCGGCGCGGCTGGAGCGGATTGGCGAGTCGGCACAGCGTAAGGCTGCCTGGCGGCTCTTGCCGGTGATTGCGGTGGGCTATGGGCTGGCCTACATGGACCGGATCAACATCAGCTTTGCGGCGTTGCAGATGAACCGGGATCTGCACTTCAGTGCATCAGTGTATGGATTTGGGGCGGGGCTGTTTTTTATTGGCTATGCGCTGTGCGAAGTGCCATCGAACCTGCTGCTGCTGCGGTTTGGGGCGCGCAAGTGGCTGGCGCGGATCATGTTTACCTGGGGACTGCTGGCGGCGGCGATGCTGTTTGTCAGGACGCCGCTGGAGTTCAATGCGCTGCGTTTCCTGCTGGGGATGGCGGAGGCGGGGTTCTATCCGGGAGTGATCTATTACCTGACGCTTTGGTTTCCGGCGCGGATGCGGGCGCGGGCGGTCAGCCGGTTCTATATCTCACTGCCGCTGAGCTCGGTGGTGATGGGCGCGCTGGCCGGGTGGCTGCTGGGGCTGGGCGGGAGGTTCGGGCTCTCGGGTTGGCAATGGCTATTTCTGGTGGAGGGATTGCCGACGGCGGCCTTCAGCCTGGTGATCTTGAAGATGCTGCCGGACAATCCGGCTCAAGCGAAATGGCTGACGGCGGATGAAAAGGCGTGGCTGGATACCCAACTGAAGGCCGATGGGGCTACGGCGCACCTGGGGCACAGTGCGGGATTTGGGCAGGCGTTGCTTTCGCCGAAGGTGTGGATGATTGGGGCCTTCTTCTTTTTCGCGCTCACGACGAGCTACGCCTACAGCTTTTCTGCGCCGGCGATTCTGCAGGGAGTGACCGGGTGGAGCGTAACGAATGTCGGCTTCCTGGTGGCGTGCTTTGGGTTGGCGGGGGCGGTGGGGATGCTGCTGAACAGTGCGCACTCTGATCGGAGTGGCGAGCGGGCGCTGCACTGCATTGTTCCCTGCGTAGTGATGGCTGCGGGTTTTTTGATGGCGAGTTATGCGAAGGAGCCGTGGCTGGTGGTGGTTTCGTTGGCGGCCAGCTACATCAGCTTCATGGCGATGCTGGGGCCGGCGAATGCGATTCCGATGCAGTTTTTGGCGGGACGAGCGGCGGCTGCGGGACTTGCGGCCATGAACACGATCACCATGTTTGCCGGATTTGTGGGGCCTTATTGGATGGGCGTGATGAAAGACTACACAGGGAGTTACGATGCGGGGCTGAGGGGACTGGTGCTGCCGTGCCTGCTGGCGGCGGGCACAGTGTATGCGCTGACCCAGAGCCTGGCGCGAAGGCCGGTTGGCGGGGTGAAGGAACTGGCGCCGGAGACGGTTTGATGGATGGTGCATGCTGCCCCACCCCAGCCACAAAAACAAAAACGTGGCGAGGATGGGGCACCCGGACGGAATGCGGGAACCCCGAAAAGAACACCCATTAAGAAAATGCTTCGCAAGTCGGACACTTGTCGCTTAGACTGCGGAGGCCCGCTCTAATGCGGTTTACCCCCCCGTTGAGTGCGTGCGCTGCGCGCAAATCTCGATGGGACTCTTCCCCTTTTTGACAATCTGAAGTACGAAAACACACGGAGGTCAATTATGAGTCAATCTGCCACGATACCTGCGTCCGCATCTGTTGCCGCGCCGTCCCCCGATCACATTCTGCAATTGGGTCTTTCGTTCTGGGCCTCGAAGACACTGTTGAGCGCGGTGGAGATGGAGGTCTTTACCGAGTTGGCGAAACATCCTGAAGACCTGAATACGCTGGCAGGGCGGCTGGGCCTGCATCCGCGTTCGTCGCGCGACTTTTTTGATGCGCTGGTGGCGCTGGGCTTTCTGGAGCGGAAAGATGGAATTTACTCGAATACGCCATCGACTGATTTGTTTCTGGACAAGCACAAGCCGTCTTACATTGGCGGCATGCTGGAGATGGCGAATCAGCGGCTCTTCAAGCACTGGAACAACCTGACGACCGCACTGCGAACGGGGCAACCGCAAGGCGAGGCAGGGCCAAACGCCACAGAGACGTTTGCCGCTCTCTACGCCGATCCGGCACGGCTGAAGAATTTTCTGGGCGCGATGACGGGCGTGAGCCGGGGCGGCAACATGGGGATTGCGGCGAAGTTTCCGTGGGCGAAGTACAAGACGGTTGTGGACGCGGGTCCGGCGCAGGGTGATTTGCTGACGCAGGTAGCGCTGAAGAATGCGCATCTGACGGGAACGGGATTCGACCTTCCTGAAGTGGGGCCGATTTTTGAGGAATACGTCGAAGCCCACGGTCTTTCGTCAAGAGTGCGTTTCAAGCCGGGGAGTTTCTTTACCGACCCGCTTCCCAAGGCGGACGTGGTGATGATGGGCCATATTCTGCACGACTGGAATCTTGACGAGAAGCGGATGCTGATTGGGAATGCCTACGATGCGCTGCCCGCGGGTGGCGCGCTGATTGTGTACGAGGCGATCATTGACGACGACCGGCGGAAGAATGCCTTTGGCCTGCTGATGAGCCTGAACATGCTGATCGAAACGCCGGGGGGATTCGACTACACCGGCGCGGACTGCATGGGATGGATGAAGGAAGCGGGATTTAAAGAGACGCGCGTGGAACACCTGGTGGGCCCGGACTCGATGGTGATCGGAATCAAGTAGAATTTCGACGAAGGGTGGTCGAATGAGAACATTGATTCGTATTTCCTGCTTTGCGGCGGGAGTGTTGTTTTTTGCGTTGTGCGGGACGGGAGCAGAGGCTCAGGCAGGCGCACCTGCGCAGGCGCCTCCACCGTTTCGAATGCCGGCTCCGCACGTGAATGCGCCGCTGGGGCAGATTGAGCGGATGCCTGGCGACGGGAGCGGGGCTTACAAGACCCATACCTATCGCGACCTGTTTGCCGAGCAGGGACATACGCCGGCCGAGACCAAAGCAAAAATAGAAAAAGCGTTTCAGCAACTGTTCCACGGCGATGGGCAGGAGGAGCGTCTCTATTTCGAAACCGGGGCGAATGCAAACGGGCCGCTGGCTTACATAACCGACTGGGCCAACAACGATGCGCGCACCGAAGGCATGAGCTACGGCATGATGATCGCGGTCCAGTTGAACAAGAAGCGCGAGTTCGACGCGTTGTGGAACTGGGCGAACACCTACATGCTGATTACAGACCCGAAGAATCCGTCGGTAGGCTATTTTGCGTGGTCGATGGGCACGGATGGATCGCCGCGGTCGACGGGCGCCGCGCCGGATGGGGAAGAGTATTACACGATGGCGCTTTACTTTGCGGCGCATCGCTGGGGCAATGGCAAGGGCATCTACAACTACCAGGCGGAGGCGGACAAGATTCTGCGCGGGATGAGGCATCATCCAGTGTTGAAGGGAATGCCTCCTTTCAGGATTCACCCCAACGATGCGCCGTTTGTTCAGCCAGATCACCCGTGGCCGAGCCCGAACAACCGGAGGATGCAGGCCGAGGCTGCGGCTGCGGGGCGTCCGATGCGGAATTTCCGCTTCAACTTCGCGCCGCGCGAGGAAACAATTGGGCCGATGGTGGACGAGGATCACTTTATGGTGAAGTTTGTGCCTGATTTTCCGGGCGGCACGACGGATGCGTCGTATCACCTGCCGGCGTTCTATGAACTGTGGTCGCGCTGGGGCCCGGTGGAGGACAGGGTGTTCTGGGCAACGGCCGCGGACGTGAGCCGCGACCTGTTCAATCGTGTGACGGGGCCGGAGACGGGCCTGACGCCGGACCGGAGCAACTTTGATGGAACGCCGGTGGCTGGATTTGGCGGAAACACGGTGGGGTTCATGTATGACTCGTGGCGCAGCGTGAGCAACTGGAGCGTGGACTACTCGTGGTGGCACAAGGACAAGCAGGAGCCAGTGCTGAGCGACGGGATACAGAAGTTTTTGTACTCGCAGGGCATCGACAAGTTTGTGGACGTGTACACGCTGGACGGCAAGCCGCAGTCAAAGCGTCACTCGCCGGGCATGTTGGCGACCACGGCGGTGGGCAGCCTGGCGGCCAGCGATGGGCCGAATGCCAGTGCGTTTGTGGATGCGCTTTGGAAGATGCCGGTTCCGTCGGGCGAGCAGAGGTATTACGATGGGATGCTTTATTTGATGAGCATGATGCACTGCAGCGGGGAGTTCAGGATCATTGGGCCGCAAGGGGCGGGGGTTAAGGCGCACTAGGGGTCAGGCAGTGATCCGCAATGCCTGCGCTAATGGAGGCAGCGTGCAAGCAGGGTTGAGCCAACAAGACTGGCCGGAAGAGCTCGATGCTTTGGTGGCTGCGCCGAAGCACCATGTTCTTCTGCTTGAGAACGAGACTGTGCGTGTGCTCGATACTCGCGTTGCTCCGGGTGAAACAGTGTCGCTGCATACGCATCGCTGGCCTAGCGCACTTTTCATTGTGAGCTGGAGCGATTTCGTTCGTCGCGATGGTGACGGCGTGGTGCTGGTTGATAGCCGCGTTGGCGAAAAGCTGCCTGTGGGAGGCGCGGTTTGGTCAGGGCCGCTGGGGCCGCACACGCTTGAAAATGTGGGTCAGATGGAGTTGCGGGCGATCAGCATTGAGGTGAAGGGCGGCGGAAGGTATCCGTAGTCTTTGTTCATTCCGGGTTCGTTGAATGATATCGCCCACGATATGATATCATTTTTCAGGTGAGATTCCTGATCGACACCGATGTGGTGGTAGCGGCAATGCGCAGTCCGCGCGGAGCGTCTGCGGAACTGTTGCGACGAATCGACGACGGAAAAGCCACAATGCTGCTGAGCGTGGCTCTTGCCCTGGAATATGAGGCCAAATGCATGCTTGCCGAGCATCGAATGGCGGCTAAGCTCTCATTAAAGGACGCTGCGACATTTATCGATGGGTTGATCGCAATGGCAGAGCCGGTCCAGATGCATTTCCGTTGGCGACCGCAGCTTCATGATCCAGGCGACGAAATGGTTTTAGAAGCGGCTGTCAATGGACGGGCTTCCGCAATTGTGACGTTCAACGAAAAGGACCTGCGCGAAGCTTGGCATAGCTTTGGAATTGCAGTCATCCGGCCAGGAGAAGCACTGAGGAGGTTAGAAACATGACGACCAAGGTCGCGACGTTTCCGCTGCGCATGCCTGTTTCGCTCAAGACCGCTCTCGAAGCGATCAGCGATCGGGACGGGACCAGCATGAATCAGTTCCTAGTGGTGGCGGCGGCGGAGAAGATTGCTGCCATGCAGACCGAGGAGTTCTTTATGGAGAGACGCAACCGAGCGGACAGGGCGGCTTTCCGGCGCATCCTCAACAGGAAGGGGGGCGAAGCCCCCAGGCCTGATGACGTATGGAACAAAGGCTAACGCCGAAGGGTAGAGCAGCGCGTCTGAATGGAAGTTCTATACGCTGAAAAGCGGATATGCGAACCTTAATTTTTATGGGCGAGATTCGAATCCTACCCATTGAGAAATACAGCTAGTATCCAGTTCCTTAAGAAAACAAATGCAGGTCCTTCGACTCACCACCCCCAAGCTGAAAAGCGCTTGGGGCCCCTTTCGCTCAGGATGACAGGTCTTTCTCTATTGCGAAGCTATGAGACGGACACTAAAGTGTCGCAGCCGCCGGCAGGATGTCCTCGACGTCTACCCATTGGGTGGGGTAGTTGCCGGTGTAGCAGGCGGTGCAGTAGCCATTGTGCTCGACACCGGCGCAAGATTTGAGCAGGCCTTCGAGCGACAGGTACGCGAGCGAGTCGGCTTCGATGAAGCGGCGAATCTCTTCGATGGAGTTGTTGGCGGCGATGAGTTCTCGCTTGCTGGGCGTGTCGACGCCGTAGAAGCACGGGGAAATTGTTGGCGGGCAACTTATGCGCAGATGGACTTCTTTTGCGCCCGCTCCACGGACCATGCGCACGATTTTGCGGCTGGTGGTTCCGCGAATGATGGAGTCGTCGATGAGGATGACGCGCTTGCCTTCAAGCAAATTGTGGACCGGGTTGAGCTTGAGGCGGACGCCGAAGTCGCGGACGCGCTGCTCGGGCTCAATGAAAGTGCGGCCTACGTAGTGGTTACGAATGAGGCCGAGACGGAAGCGGATTCCGCTTTCCTCAGCGTATCCCAGAGCCGCTGTTACGCCGGAGTCTGGAACGGGAACTACCACGTCGGCAGGCACGCCGGACTCGCGGGCTAGCTGGCGGCCCATCTCGTCGCGGCTCTCCTGAACCCAGCGGCCGAAGACGCGGCTGTCAGGGCGCGCGAAGTAGACATGCTCAAAGATGCAACTGGTTTGCGGAACGCCGGAGGAGTACTGGCGGCTGGTAGCGCCATCTTCAGTGACCATGACCAACTCGCCTGGGAGCACGTCGCGAATGTATTCGGCGCGCAGCAGATCGAAGGCGCAGGTTTCGCTGGCGAAGATGATGGTGTCGGGAGCGCCGGGGTTTTTGATGCGGCCCATGGAGAGCGGGCGGAATCCGCGCGGATCGCGGGCGGCGAAGATGCGGTCACGGGTCATCATGACGATGGAGAAGGCGCCGTCGACCTGCGAAAGCGAGTCGGCGATGGCGTCGACAAGCGTTGACGATTTGGAGTGGGCGATGAGCTGGACGATGATCTCTGAATCGGATGTGGTTTGGAAGTAAGCGCCTTCGCGCTCGAGGCGCGCACGGATGTTGCCGAGGTTGACCAGGTTGCCGTTGTGGGCGATGGCGATGAGGCCCTTGGTGGAGTCGACGCGGATGGGTTGGGCGTTGAGCAGAGCCGAGTCGCCGGTAGTGGAGTAGCGCGTATGGCCAATGGCCATGGTGCCGGGGAGCTTGGCGAGCACGTCGTCGGTGAAGATCTCCGAGACCAGGCCCATGCCCTTGATGTTGGCCAGATGCAGGCCATCAGCGGTGGCGATGCCAGCCGACTCCTGACCCCGATGCTGCAGGGCGTAGAGAGCGAGATAGGCCTGGCGGGCGGCGTCCGGGTGGCCGTGGATCGCGACTACACCGCATTCTTCTTTGAGTTTGTCGCCTTCGGCGACAGTGGACAGTGGACAGTGGTCAGTGGTCAGTGGTCCGGTAGTCTCTGCGATGCCTTCGACTCCCTGGTAAAGGAGCTTGATCATGCCGGAACCTCGCCGTGGAGAGTTGCTTCCAGGGCGGTGGCCCAGGGCTTGCGCAAGGATTCAATTGGAGCGGAGATCATGGGCTCGCGGTCAACATTAATTTCGAGACGGTTTCCGCCGGTTGTGCCAATGCGAGCGACAAAGTAACCGTACTGGGTGGCGAGCTCTTCAATCGCTTTCATCTTTCCCTGATCCGCGGTGACAAGGATGGTGGATGCGGGCTCGGCGAAGAGACCAAAGAGGGGATGAGCCATGAGGGACGCGTCTTGCTCAACAGCGGCGCCGATGCAGTTTTGGAATGTCGACTGAGCGAGTGCAACGGCAATTCCTCCGTCGGAGATGTCACGGGAGGAGTGCACCAGCTTGCGCCATGCGAGTTCGATGAGCAAGGTATGGAGATTGGCCTCGGCTGCCAGATCAAGCGCGGGCGGCTGGCCCCAGGTTCCACCGAGGATTTCCTTTGCATATTCCGAACTGCCGAAGGTTGTGAGATTGGCGTCGGAAATATCTGCCGAAGCATCGGGTACGGGCGTGAGCGTGGGGCCGGTGAGCGGGAAGGACGGCTCGGGTGTCATGGAGAGAACAATATATGGATTGATCGGCGCGGGCTGAAAAGGGACTTTGAGATCAGGGTCTGGTTTCTGGCCTTCTGGAATGGGCCAGAGGAGCAGGATGGCGTCATCAGCTTTTTGAAAATGTGCGGGGACCGCTTTGGTAACGTCTTCGAGAATGCCGACGATGCCGAGTACCGGGGTGGGATAGATGCCTTCGCCGCGGGTCTCGTTGTAAAGGGAAACATTGCCTCCGGTGATGGGCGTTTTGAGAGCCGTGCAGGCTTCAGCGATGCCATCGATTGCGGCTGAGAGCTGGGCCATGATCTCGGGCTTCTCGGGGTTGCCGAAGTTAAGGCAGTTGGTGGCGGCGACGGGTGTTGCGCCAGAGCACGCCACCTTGCGAGCTGCTTCTGCCACGGCATGCATGGCGCCGAGCCGGGGATTGAGATAGGCCCAGCGGCCATTGCCGTCAAGAGCCATGGAGAGGCCGCGCTCGTGTCCCGGCGTGCCGGTGCCTTTGATGCGCATGACGCCGCCTTCACCTCCGGGGCCAAGGACGGTGTTGGTCTGGACCATGGTGTCGTACTGCTCGTGAACCCAGCGCTTGGAGCAGACGTTGGCGCTTTCGAGCAGCTTGATGAGGTCGGCGGTGAAGTCGCGGTCTTTCTTAAGCTCGTGCTGGACGTGCTCGGGTGGATCGCACGGCAGAGGACAGGTCCATGTGCCTACGGGACGGTTGTAGAGCGGCGCGTCATCGGTGAGGGACTCGTTCGGGATGTCGGCGACCAGCACGCCGTGATGACGGATGCGGAGACGCGACTCGGGCTTTACGGTGCCCACGATGACGCCGTCGAGGCCCCATTTTCTGAAAACGCTGAGGACTTCTTCTTCGCGGCCTTTTTCGGCGACGAGCAACATGCGCTCCTGGCTTTCGGAGAGCATGATTTCGTAGGAGGTCATGTCGGTTTCGCGCTGGGGGACGAGGTCGAGCTCGACGTCGAGGCCGACGCCGCCACGACCGCCCATTTCGCAGGTGGAGCAGGTCAGGCCGGCGGCGCCCATGTCCTGGATGCCGACGATGGCGCCGGTCTGCATGGCTTCAAGGCAGGCTTCCATGAGCAGCTTTTCCATGAAGGGGTCGCCCACCTGGACGTTGGGACGTTTGGCCTCGGTGCCCTCGTGAAACTCTTCGCTGGCCATGGTTGCGCCATGGATGCCGTCGCGACCGGTCTTTGCTCCCACATAGATGACGGGATTGCCGGCGCCGGTAGCTTTGCCATAAAAGATTTCGTCGATGCGGACCATACCCAGGGCGAAGGCGTTGACCAGTGGATTGCCGCTGTAGCAGGCCTCGAACTTGGTTTCGCCGCCGAGATTGGGGACGCCGAAACAGTTGCCGTAGCCGGCGATGCCGCTGACCACGCCTTCGACGATGGAGTGGTTTTTGGCGATAAGTTTTCGCTCTTCCGGGTCCTGGCCGGGCTGTTCCGCGATTTCGCCGAAGCGCAGCGAGTCCATGACGGCCAGAGGGCGGGCGCCCATGGTAAAGATATCGCGCAAAATGCCGCCGACACCGGTGGCCGCGCCCTGGAACGGCTCAATATAGCTGGGGTGGTTATGGGACTCGATCTTGAAGGCACAGGCCCAGCCGTCGCCAACGTCGATGATGCCGGCGTTTTCGCCTGGACCCTGGACGACACGATCGCTTTTGGTTGGCAGGCGCTTGAGGTGAACGCGGCTGGACTTATAGGAGCAATGTTCGCTCCACATCACGGAATAAATGCCAAGTTCGGTGAGCGAAGGCACCCGGCCCAGGGCCGCAAGTATGCGGTCGTACTCGTCCGCAGTAATGCTGTGAGCGGCGAGCAACTGCGGGGTGACGGAGGCTGGCTCGGGAACAACTGCAGAAGGGGCAGTAGTCATCACGGTTGCCTCCATTGTCGCACGGGACCAGCCATCGAGTTCGACGATGCGGATGTGGAAAGCGGGGCTGGAAAGACGGATGGATGAATTGCGGGGACGAAGGTTCGCCGGATGGGTGCGCAAGATTAACAGATGCAGCGTGTAGCGCCCCGGCCAAGGGCTGTGCGATACTTTTTGAGCGGGCACCCAACCCAGGCCGGGATGGTGGAACTGGCAGACGCAGCGGACTCAAAATC